>JAUIIO010000006.1 GCA_030431715.1 bacterium | reverse complement strand
GGTGAAGACTCAAATGTCCCATCTTCGTGTCTTTGTCTATAGAGCAGTACGCCGGTGCTAAGCTTGCCCCCGTAGAGCTCCTCAGTGCAATACTGATTTGGATTGTGGCTATAGCCGGGATAACACGGCTGTAAGCTTGTTTCTGCAGGTGAATCAACTGAGAGGTGTACTAACTGTGATTCACCATTTTCAGGATGAAAGGTATCTGGCACGGCACGCCCGGTAGGAAGTGTCGTTAGGTGCGAGCTAATCCAGTACGAGCGATCTTCTTCTTCGATGTACTGAAGCACCATGCGAAGCTGTTCAGCGCAATTATAATGAAGCCCTTTTTTAACAACATCGGCAGCAAGATGATCTTGGCCGGCTATGGAAACGGCAGGATTAAGATTATTCCACTCATCTGGCCCGGCAACTATTCCACAGAGGGGGAGTATCTCTGATTGCTGTGCCTGTAAATTAAGGGGGGTATTAAGCACGAGGACTGTGGTGAAGCAAAATAGGGTGAGGAGGTATCGAATAGTCATACTAAGTTCTTTAAAAGTGGGTATCAGTCCCCATTAAGATACATTCTGTGATGCAGCTATTCAAGTAAATCAAGGATGGCCCCTTATTTCAGGGGCATACCTCTATAAGTGGGACCATCTTCCTTTTAAAAAGAGGTCTGAATCTGCGAACAGAAAATCTCTAACTATTACAACTAACCGTTAAGCGCTACACGTGCAAACAGGATGGAGAGGTCAGATGAAATGCGACGTCATTATAGTTTGATATTAGACATAGAACGTTTCTCCAAGAGGCAGTACCGCAGATACAAGATAATTCTCTAGTGCAGATAAATTTTTTAAAGATATACTATCGCAGTAGATGAGAAGCCAATTGCGTTGAAAATAAAGTAAGATTGTAAAGTTGTGAAAGCCATTCAAGAGTTCATTAAAAATACAACTAACCGCTTTGAAGTCTGGGATAATTTACTCAGGCATCATCGCCCCACTCAAGTGGCTGAAGTTGGGGTATATAAAGGAAAATTTAGCGAACATATACTTAAATGTTTTCCTGAAATTCAGAGATATATAATGATTGATCCGTGGCGTCATCTACCAGATTGGAACAAGCCAGCAAATACTGAGGATGAAATGTTTGAGTCCTTTTTTCATGAAGCTATGCGCGTGACGGAGTTTGCAAGAGATCGACGGGTCGTATTGCGTGGGAAAACAACCGAAGTATCTCATGACATACCAGATGGATCTCTGGATTTTGCTTACATAGATGGAGACCACACGCTTCGAGGTATAACCATTGACCTGATACAAATGTATCCAAAAATAAAAGAAGGGGGTTGGATCGGAGGCGATGACTTTCGACCCGGTATCTGGGAGCATCCCCTAAATTTTGAGCCGTCCCTAGTCTTTCCTTTCGTTGTACATTTTGCGGAGGCTGTAGGAGCCACTCTTTACGCAATGCCTCATGCACAGTTCTTAATTCATAAACTCTCAGGAGCAGAGTTTGTATTTCATGATCTTACAGGAAAATACCAGAGTACAGCTCTTCGTTCTCAACTTGTACGAATGTAAGAATGTACGTAGTAGCTGGACCATGGCAGCTGTCCCTTAATATCTCCTCTGTATAATGAGATGGTAGAGCCCCTCCGAGGATAAGCCTTGACTTGTCCTTATATTATAAGGAGTATTTTTCTATGAGGCCTTCAAGACGAATTACTGCATATCTTATAGCCATAAGTTCGATTCTCTTGTTGTGGGGTGTCTTATCTTCAAAGCCCCTTACTGCAGCGGACAACAGAAAGAAAACGAGAAAGTCGAAACGTTTTAGTTTGGAGCTTACCTACCCTGTGGGGGAGAGCCCAAAAGTCTTTGACGAAGGCTGGGTCTTTGGAGCGGAATGCCTCGTGCGGAAAGGCGCTAAGAAGCAAAGAGACATCTCTCGTCGCGTGAGGTGGAGTGGCACCGGAAAATTTTCTCCTAAACGAGGCAAGCAAAGCCGCCCTACATTTAAGAATAAATCGGGCATTAACAGAATACGGCTAAGAGTAAAGTATAAGGGAAGAGTCCGTACAAGAATTTTTAAAGTAGATACAGTAGAGGCTGCCTCTAAGTATGCTCATGTTGGAACACTAGCACATGTGCCAGCCGATGGTCATGGATGTTCTGGTGATCCCGTAAGCGCAACCGGACCTATACTCGCTGGCAGTAAACTTGTTACGGTAAACGGTCGTCCTGCTGCGCGGCAAGGAGACCCCGGCGCTCATGTTGCATGTTGTGGCGCGAATACGTTCGTAGTTGCAGAAGGTGATCCGGAAGTCCTTATCGAAGGGAAGCCGGCCGCTCGAATTGGTGATAAAACACAACATTGCGGAGGTATTGGCTCGATAGTTGGCTCAGAAAAGCCGACTCCCACACCATCCGCCACGCCAACACCCACACCTACTCCTGAAAGCGATTTTGGAATTTATGGCGTAATCGCTGCTGATACAGATTTTCTATTTATTGGTACGGAAGATGCAGTAAAGGTTAGAAAGCCATGTTCATTTGCCGGTGGCGGATTGGATTGCACCAATAACGTACAGTACAGCTTACTCGCCGGACCTTTCCCCACACGGACAGAAGCCGAACAAGCTATGTGCGATAAAATCACTGACAAACAATATTACGTTCTCACCACATGCCATCGTCGGTACCTGTATAGCGGTAAATGGTATTGGGGATGTGAAGCTTCGGCGCATACCGCGCTCTTTAATTATTGCCCAGAGAAAATAGCTTCGAGCTCTTAAAGAATAAGCAACGCTACAGAGCAGGCACGTAGCAATAAGAAACTAGTAACTATTGACGAGGATTGAAGAGATACAAAAAGCTTGGGTGATCTTAAGCCCGTTCTATCTGGCTATTATCTGAGTATACGCATCTCTTGCTATACCAGTTGTGGCGCTCGCAAAATCATCACCAAGGTCACTGGCTTCAACGTTTGGAAGAACCATTTTCCCGTCGACAAACTCACCAGCAGAAATGCCACGAGCCTCAAGTTCACTGGTCACAGCGCCCTGCTCGCAGAGAAAAGTATCATGTTCATCAGTAGCGATTTGTACACCAGCAGCTGTGTCTTTAACTGTTATCATTTCTATCTCCAGAGTTTTATTCTAAGAGAGATGATAGCAAAGGTCCCCGCCTAATCAATTATGTTTGAAAGAAGAAAAGAGCTCAGTACCCCTCCCCAATCTAAACCTCTCTCTGTGCACTCTTTTAAATTACCGCTACGGTAATTATCGGCCGAGTTAGTCAGGCTGCAGATTTTGCAACAGGCCGGCGCTGCTGTCCTCGCGCAAGCAAATGTACAACCTGAGCTAGTACTGCAGCTTCTTAATGCCTGATAGTGTACTTGAACTTTGGAGCGCCGGGTTGTGCCGGAGCACAAGCATCTTAGATACGCTAACCGGCAGCGAGCGCTTTCTCAAATTTCTTAATCGTTCTTTTCGCTCGTTTCTTGCGTTTGCTGTATCCTTTTTTCTTACGCGAGGCGAGTTTTCTAAGAGCTCGTTTCAACTTTTTTGTCTGCTTGGCTACCTTAAATTTTTTCTTAGACAGCACTAATGAGCTGACGTTGTTGCTAAGCAGGTCGCTGATCTCATTTGCCAATTCCTTGAGTGAGGTTCGAAGTGAAAGCTGCTCTTCTTTGTTCTTTTTGCTGATCTTCTTTTTTATCTGATTGATGATGCCGCTCACCGTACCTAGACTTTGTAGTACCTGTTCATTTGGAGAGAGATTGCTGTCGTCCGTGTCCTTCGGGTCTTCGTCGCCATTAGTAGGGTCCTCAGTAGGATCAGGATCTTGGTCGCTACTGAGCGCAATCGGTTGAGAAGAAATGCTTGCGTTTGTGTCAGTTTCAGCAAACACGGCACGATAACTTAAGCTATCGCTCACAGCGACGTCGTTAAAGAGAGTTTGACCAGAGCTATCGAGGTCACCACTTGCGATGGTTGTCCATTCTCCACCATCTATAGGTGCACTTTGGAGATAAATCTTTGTGCTTCCGAGAGTTGAAATGTCACCAGTAACTTGAGCGATAAAGTTTACCTGACTAGAGGTGGAATTGCGCGTTGAAGCACTCTTTAAAGCTCTATTGTTAGAGACTTTAAGCTCTATATCGATAGAGCCGCCGGTATAGAAAACCATCGATATTGGTGATGCGGCTCGTGGATAAAATCCATCACTTTCTTTGCGGGCAACTGACGAAAAGAACACAACCTGAATTGAGCGTTGAAGAGTTGGTGTTCCTTCTGGAGAAAGAAAGAACTCGAGTCTATAGGAACAGGGGACGCCATTAGAAGGATGTACAACGTCTGGAGCTCCAGTAGGGCAGTCTGACTCTCTTGTAAATTTAAACCACGAGTTTGTGCCAGCACCGGCAATGGTCCAGGGGCCGTCGAAAGTCCCAGCACCGTTCGCCACGCGGTAAGCAACAAGTGAAACAGTACTTTGGTAGTTACATCCGCCAACTTCGATGTTTTCGATATCCGTTGCAGGAAAACATTCAGGCATATTCGCATCAAACGGACCACTGTGGCCAGCACCATTGATCTTAAAAGTTACATTTGCTCCAAGCGGGTTTATAGGTATTAAGTTCGGTTCAGCGTACCCGATGACGGCACGTGGATAAGATCGATCAGATCCACTTAAGCCTGCCCAGTTTTGGTTAGCGCAGCCGGTACCATCTAGCCCACCTATGAGAAGTGAACGTGTCACATTTGCACCATCGGTGCTCACTTGCATCTCGCCGGGGCCGCCTCCATAGTTCGTAAATGTCTGACTGGGGTATCCAAGACTTTCATACTCGCCAGCTGGACATATGGGAAGCGAGCTGTCGAACTGAGCATGAGCGAGCGAACAAAAAATAAAAAATGGCACAGCCAAGAAGGCAAAGATGAATTTTTTAAAAGATGAACGAAAGTGTAGATTTAAGAATCTGATCATGTGTAATACCATAAATGTTGTTATGATCTCTCCATATGTTTGGTATCATATCCGGGCGTATATATCTATAAATTCAGTTAATTAAGCGTAGCGCGAAATAACCATAGCTTTCTCTGTCCCGTAACTTCTACGCCCTAAAAGAAAGTAGCTACCATCTTCCTAATCTGACTCTGGAGCCATTGGTAGTTATTAAGACTGTTTACCAGTGTTTCCATAAGACAATGAAATACACTATAATCTCCCAACATTAAAAAATCTATCCAGATTAGAAAGCGCCAGAGGCTTGAGGATCTGTCACCAGGATTGAATTACTGGAATAAAAGACAGGGAGAGCAGTTCTTGAATTGAACTTGGGAATTTCTATACGGAATGGCGCTTTTTTAGAAAATATATAAACGAATATTACAAGGTATAATTGCTATGTCATGGTCATCTAATGATGCGTCTGCATCTTCTGTTTCTCCGTCTGCCAATCCAACTTCATTTAAAAGTCTCGGTCTTCGTCCAGAAATCACTGAAGTTCTCGAATCACTTGGTTATAAAGAAGCTACTCCAATACAGGAAAAAGCAATTCCTGTAATCCTAGAGGGTCGGGATCTGCTCGGTCAGGCCCAAACCGGCACCGGTAAGACGGGGGCGTTTGCCATACCTCTTTTAAATAGTATTAATGTGAATACGAAGCTGCCTCAAGTATTAGTTCTCGTTCCAACGCGGGAATTGGCAGTACAGGTATCTGAAGCATTCCAAGCCTACGCAGCAAAGCTCAAGGGGCTAAGGGTTGTGCCAATATACGGAGGGCAATCAATGCCGACGCAACTGCAAGCACTACGAAAAGGTGCGCATGTTGTTGTTGGGACTCCGGGGCGCATCATGGACCATCTGCGAAGAAGCACTCTGCAGCTTTCAGACTTAAAGTCATTAGTACTTGATGAAGCAGATGAGATGTTAAAGATGGGGTTTATCGAGGATATAGAATGGATACTTGAACATACCCCCATGGAAAAGCAGGTAGCACTTTTTTCTGCCACTATGCCGTCAGCTATTAGAAAAGTAGCTGATACCTACCTAAAAAACAGTGAAGAGATCACGATACAATCCAGGACAAGGACGGTAGAAAGTATTGAACAAAAATACTGGTTCGCATCTGGAGCAGGAAAGACGGATGCCTTGGTGCGTATTCTTGAGTTTGAACAATTTGATGCCGCTATCATTTTTGTTCGCACAAAAAATGCGACACTTGAACTCGCAGAGAGATTAGAAGCGGAAGGGCACGCTTGTGCGGCAATGAATGGAGATTTGACACAGGACCTGCGTGAGCGAACGATTAATCGACTAAAAGATGGTGGTATTGATATTATAGTTGCAACAGATGTTGCTGCTCGCGGACTTGACGTTGAGCGGATCAGTCACGTTTTTAACTATGATATTCCGTTTGATACAGAAGCATACGTTCATAGAATCGGCCGGACCGGTCGTGCCGGAAGGAAGGGGACAGCCATTCTGTTTGTGTCGTCACGTGAAAGAGGAATGCTGCGGTCTATTGAAAAAGCAACAAGACAGCCGATTAAAGAATTCCAACTCCCAAGTGTAAAGGACGTTACTTCAAAGCGCATTGAGGTCTTTAAGAAGCAGCTCATGGCCACAATGAGGCAAGAGAATTTAAGTTTCTATGCCGATATTATTCACCAGCTTCTCGAAGAGGAAGAAACAGCATCGATAGAAGAGATTGCGGCAGGACTTTGTTTCCTCGCACAGAAAGAGAGCCCACTTGTAGTTAAAGAAATTAAGTCAAAGAAAAAAGGTAAATCTGAAAGGGATCATAGAGAACCTCCGAGTGGACGTCGGGGCGGTGGCCGTCGTGAGCGTCGAAGAGACAGGCATACTTCTCGAGCAGAGCCTCGTGGAAGAAACACAGAGGCAGGAATGAGAAGTTACCGTATAGAGGTCGGTCGTCGACATGGGGTTAACCCCGGCAGCATAGTTGCCACTATTGCAGAAAAAGCTGGAATACAGGGAAAGCGAATCGGCAGGATCGAGCTTTACGACAAGTATAGTACAGTGGATCTTCCTGAAGGTATGTCTCGAAATGCTTTTCATGTTCTTAAGCGAGCGTATCTTAGCAATCGTCCTATGAAGATTAGTGAAGTAAAATAGCTTAGCCTACCCGGATCGTGCGATCGGTGTGATCCGCGGTCGGCTTACCTCAGCTTTATAAAGTTTCAGCACAGTATAAAAATTACAATTCAATTCTAAGTCGAGAATTGCATTACTCAGGAAGGTGGGAAGACGGCAGGTGATCTCTCCGAAGAGCTGGGGGCGCCGGGGAGAGTGTATCACTGTTGTTGCAATGCTATCATATGCCCCAGAATGGTTATGCTAAAAATTATCCAATCATTGATAATATGAGCACCGGTAGATACGAGTATGTTCTTTGTCATAATGTAGGGTAAAAGAAGAACAAGGCGAGCGCTGCCAATGACCACGACGCATTGAAGAATATCCCAGTTATACATACTCAGGTGAGCTATCCCAAAAAGAAATGCTGTAAAAAGCCATGCAAGGATCACCGAGTTTATACGAGACAAATGAAGCGAAGAATAAAAAAGGGTAAGAAGTCCGAGAAATGGGAGCACTGATATAACTTCTTCCCCAAACAGGGAAGGGATAGTTTTTAAGTAAAAAAGAAATTTCCCCGGCGAATCGAGGGTGATTATACCGGATACCGCCAAATTAGAAGAGGCCCCGTGGGTTTTCATTACCAGTAAGCCAATAAGTATGGTGATGATCAGGTTGAGAATCGCAAAAACTATCATCCAGAGGACGTCTCGCCAACGAACTTTACGAAAGATCGAAGCCCAATGTCCAGAAGACACATGAGCCAGGGCAGCAATTGGAATCACAGGAAATAGGATCGCAGGAATAAACTGTCCGAAAGGAGTTAAAAAGAAGCGGAAAGGTGTAACGATTAAGAAAAAAGCAGCGATGACAGACAGCAGTACAAGTAACCACTGCCTGCCAGAAAGCTTTACTGGCCTGCCATTATAGAAAGGAAAATCATCTTGTCCTGCTTCAAGAAAAGCAAATCTATCGGTGTCCATATCCCGTTTTTCTTCTCAGGAGGTACTTAGGCGGGTATCAAGATCTGCTCGTAGTGGACTAATTGCAATTCGCAACACAAACAGTTTCTGAGGTAACGCGACCGCCACAACTTTCATAGCAACTATGATATCTGTCGAGACAGTGCTCTTCTTTTGGCTTTGCACAGTACTGCCTCACGCAGTATTCTTGGTCTTTCTTTCTGCGATACTCATTGTTGTCCTTGCACCTTTCATAGTCGTCTTCTGCACGGTCTTTGCAACGTCTGTAATCTTCGTCATCGTTGCGTTCGCACTGATATCTCGCGTTTTCACACTGACCGGTACAGACACCTCCACCCGCACTGTCAGGAGGAGTAAGGTGATACATGGTCTTCATTTTAGGACCGCAGCCTGAGCACAATACATAAAAACCCATTATACATAAAAGCTTTAGTATTTGATTCGCCTTCATTTCTTGCTTCCTTCGTAAGTAAGTAAAAATATTCTTTGTGGTCCTGTTCTGAGCCGGAAGCGTAGCATCATTCACAACTAACATACAGCTATAATGGTGATTCATTACGATTGTAGGCGCTATTGCCATCGAAATAGGTGCGATATCCTTCTCCCGGAGGGTATGCCTTTTGCCTCAAAATAAGAAATTCGCAGCACATCTCAGGTAGCCATGGGAAGAATTCTAAAGGAGCCCCGCACCAGCGAGGTTGAAATCCAATTTATTTGCTTAGTTGTGTTGTCGTTGTATCCTCTCAGGTAAGAAACATAAGCAAAGTATGGATTATTATGTTGAGTGATCCAGTAAAATATCGAGATCCTGATGATTTCGAAAAAGCAGATATAAGGTCTGTTCTTTTTGAAAGTATTGCTTCAGGGGTGCCTGAAGCAGATCTCAAACTTTTAAGAAAAAAGCTCGCCGATAAATATCAGTGCTCAGTAAGACAGGTCGCTTCAATTGGCGCATATATCAGATATAGCGCGACTGAGGTTTTATCTGAAATGTCTGAACTTAATGAGATTGCGCCCGATCAGTTGATAGAGGCAGCGTTTCTCATACAACAAGAATCTTCGGAAGATAGAAAAGAATACCTGGCTCTTTATGCTGATGACTTTGATCTGCATCCAGATACTTTAGATAATGCGATCAAACTCTTTGAAGACAAACTTTCAGGACGCCCGGGTGGACTTCTTGAGCAATCTTCTAAGAGTAGTAATGTTGCTGACTCTTCACCTTTAAGCACTCATATGTCACAGAATTCAGACACAAATGATTTGAGTCATTTATCAACTCCACCTGCACCTCATAGAGTAGAAATCACAGAGATTGAGCCAGCCCTCGAAAAGCTCACAGCACCTAAAAATGTATCTGAATGGGAGGTTGATTATGATAACTCCCTGAAAGAGCTCTGGCGGGATAAATGGAAAGAGTTTATCAAAAAGCATTTAAGCGATGATCAATTACATGGAGCAAAAGTTGTATGCATGCCGTCCATTCAGGCGCACCTTGAAGTTCGTAAGTATATTGAATTAGGAGTCCAGCCTCAGAACATTCATGCGGTAGAGTATGCCTCGGGTGTGCATGCTGAAAAATTTCGCTCGAATTGCGAGGCGCTCGGTATTAATCCGCATGTCGAGGACGTCGTATCGTTTCTGGATACTATGAAAGATATTACTATTTTGAATCTGGATTTTCATGGTGGCTTTTCTTATAAGTTTCTGTCAGCTCTCAGGGCTGCACATCTTGCCCCGTCAGCAGTGGTAATTACAAATTGTCTTGGCCGTAGGGAAAAAGATATTTATCAGGCTCTCTTGCATGGGGAAGTGGATAAAACTGGGGAAGACTATCAAATCCAAAATCAAGAAATTCCAGCATTGGAAGGAGACAGGTTAAAGCTCATCCGGGACTACAGTGAATGCTTGGCATACGATAAGCAGAGTATTGCACCAGTAAGCGAGACGAGATCAGTCGGCATCGGGATGGGAGTGTGGAGGAACACAGGACTGTATCACCGAGAGCCACACTGGAAGGAAGCCATTCAATATTTAAAAGAATACGAAGTTTACGAGGATCCATTTTATCGTCACCTGGTGGTTAATGAACTGTGTGAAATGGCAAAGGCTCTTGAGTATGCCTGGAAGAATTCCTTGCCCCTGACGCAGTTTAATGCCCTGTATCATTACGCCGTAGACGGGCTTATCAGTGACTATCGTTGCTATAATCTGGAACGTTATAAATATATTTCAAGATCAGGGTCTGGTGGCAGTCCGTATGAATCCGCGTTTTTACACCTCGGACATACACAAAATACAACAGCCACTTCCGCTAATCTTCGCAGATTTGTCTGGGCAGCTCTTAAGCATCTCCACCTTACTCACTATACTCACGGGTATTTGCCTGAATGTACTTTTCAAATAGTAGATCGCCGGGGTTGTTTACTGCCCGGCAATCAACCTGTTACGAAAAGAGATACACTGAGGTTTAAAGTGGGCGATAGGACTATCACTCAAATAGAAGTCAGGAAATTAGTAGCCGGTATAAATAAATACACTGAACAACTCGGGAAATTGGTGAATACGCCTTACATGACATATAAAGATTTTGGGAATGTCATGGTTCATGAACTTTAAAAAAACCGATCGGTAACCTCCGGAGAGCTGGGGTGCACCGGGGACGTGCACTAACGTCCGGTAGACCCCAGCTCGTTAACGTGCTTTTTGACATGGGTGCGGAGGGCGGCTCTAGCGGTAGCTCAATGATGGTTGGTTGGAGTAGGTGCGTTATGTACCTGACCTGATTCAGATTCAGAGATATCCTTTTTGAGAATCGCTAACCAACTTTCTGCAAATGGTTTATATTGATTTTTCACCACTTTACTCTTTAAAATAGGGATAGCTCCGGGACCGATTCTGCGCAAAAGTTTAGTAGTATATTCCCTCCCCCAAAAAAGCCCACCCCCCTGATGATGAAAATCTAATAGAGGTGGGATAAGCTCAGTTGCATCCCGTGCCAGCAAGAGGAGTTCATCCATATATTTGTATTTGTCTTGAAGGGAATATTCATTCTTGTTTTGAGAAATCTTATAGAACGAATGTACTGCTTCTGAGCCAAAGTACTTTATCTTTCCGCGATTTTTATATTCACCGTCAAAGAGCTGAACAGCTTTTATACTTAAAGCAAGAACTCGACTACGATTTCTAATTAGAGCTTTAGGTAAAATGTTAAAAGATATTTGACCAAGATCAGGATGAGCAAATCTTAGATATTGCACTTTATGCCTGTGAAGAGAGATCTTCTTTAATGGCTCTATAAGTGAATAGTCCTTAGTTGTGTCGATTTTCATAATATCGTTCTGATCTGAGTCGAAGCAAAATTGCATACCAATATTTTCTCCATCTATAGAGATAAGAGCTAGACCAGATCTATCGACAGATATTGAGACACATTTATGAGAATAAACAGTCTCAGCCACGTCCATGCATTTTGTACTTACAAGAGTATTCCCCATTTTGCTTTCGAAGATACCTGTAAAACATGAAGTGCCTATCCTTTCGGCTTTAAAATGAGCGCCGTTTGAGAGCGTATCGATAGGTGCCCCTTTTTTTGTATACTTCAAACCACCAAGTTTTCTTCGGAGGCTCGAATCGTAGAATTCACCCGTAGCAACTCTTACAGATGGACGCTCCACTTCGCCTTCAACGACATTTGGAATAATCTCTACTAGCGGAGACACGTCTATGCCATTACTGTCAAGTATGTGATGGCTTGCCCTAATATTAACACTTTGACCAAGTTCAATTTGAGGAGCAAAGTTGAGCTCTATACGTTCATCCTCCTTTCCTACACTACATGTACCACCACCAAAGAGGGACAATTGACGCCCCGCATTGATCCTACTTTCTAAAGTCGTAGCAAGTTCAGGATAGCTAAAGGTAATCTTACCAAGGTTCTGAGTGCTAACCGTTCCATTAACAGTACAGACGCTACCATCTCTCCATCCCCCACTACTCACCCGGACATTATCGAAACTAGACAACTGAAATTTTTCGCCACAACTCAATTGATAAATTTCTTTATAGTTATTGTTAGCTAGCAATGATCCATAGTTGCCAAAACTTAATAATCTATTCTTCTTTTCCTTATGCTCAAAAACAGAGACAAAGAGAGGGTAGTCAACCACAATTTCTTGACCCAAAAGATTGGGGTACTTACGTTCACATTCATTAGAGCATGAAATAAGGAATATAGGGAAAAGACTACAAACTAATATTTTTGTGAAATGCAATTTGCTAATTTTCATAACAAAATTCAGTCCTCGAATTTGGTGCACCACTGTCCGGAAACAATGTATATATATGTTTATATGTTGCCTTAAAACGCTTTAAAAAGCGCTAGCTAAAAAAGCGCCCAAAGCGGCCGGTATAAAAGCGGCCGGTACACCCCAGCTCTATAAAGAGCTAAAATCACAGCACTTCAAGACCACCTACATCCACAAGCAACTTTTAAGCCTGATTACCGAAATGTCCTGTGAAAACTATGTAAACAGGACACTACATGCCCCGCCAGCGAAAGCGTGTAATATCAGGCAAGCTCTATCAGATACTCTTTAGAGCTAGAAAGGATCTACCTCTGCCACCAACCCACTCGATGAACAGTATACTCGAAAGCATCGTTGCGCGTGTTCAGCAGGTATACCCGGTAATCCTCTCTCATTTTATCTTCATGGGAAATCACCCCCACATACTGGCTATCCCACTGGACGCTGATGACTTTAAGAGCTTTTATGACCTCGTAGAAAAAGAGCTGACAGAAGCCATTAAAAAACTCACCGGCCTAGAATATGCAAACATCTGGGAAGGCTCCCCCAAAGTTACCCTCATCGCCTCAGTTGACGATCTGGTAACAGAGCTCGGTTACATCTACGCCAATCCAGCCACAGCAGATCTGGAAGACACCATTGAACGCTATCCCGGAGTCTCCACGTGGCAGCAGTTCCTGAAAGCCAGACCAGAACGCAAAGCGACAGTAAAGAAGCTGTGTCCATGGATAAGACGCCCGATGATAGAGAAATTACCTGGACGAGCCCTCACGTTCGCTCAGGATAACTTCTACGCAAAAGGCATGCTTAAAAAAGCCAAAAAGTCATCACACCCGCTCACCATTTCGCCATATGCCTGGGCAAAAACATTTCATATAGAGGACAGTGAACTCCCGGCAATAAGAGAGAAAATCATCAAAGAAGTAAGAGCCAACGAAGCAGCGGCCAGAGAACTACGAAGAGAAAAAGGTAAGCGTGTCATTGGCAGAAATAAACTCAGAAAGACACCGGTACTGGCTCCTCACAAACCAAAGAAGAAAGGCCCGGCACTGTGCGTCATCGCACAGGACAAAGATCTAAGACTCATGCTCCTCGAAGAGTTCAAACACTTCTGCAACCTGTGCTGCGAAGCCTATGAAGCATGGAGAAGGGGAGACATGACAGTAGAATGGCCCCCCGGAGCATACAAACCACCGCCACCAAGAACAGTAAATCACTTCGCAGCATAACCAACAGTCGATAATATAGATTGCTGTGCACAGATCTATCTACTGACAGATTTCGCCGACAACTACCGGAATTTTTGCCAAAAGACCTCAACTATTCTTCCCAAAATCAAAGATAACAACAGAAATTCAGGTTGAGAATTACATTACTCGGGAAGCAGGGAAGACGGCAGGCGATCCCTCCGAAGAGCTGGAACTCCGAAGAGCTGGGGTGCACCGGGGACGGGGTTGTCGCTTGAGCTTCTATCGTTTCTTATTTCATTTAAAAAGAGAAAGTCGCATTTTCTTCAGTTATTACGATAGATTACTATTTAATGTAAATCTGGAGATGTCTCAATTTTCTTCTAGAAGTTGCCTCGTGCCGGGCTTCGTTTGTCAATCTTCTCTTTTCGCCAGAGCTAAAATAGGGTGGCCGTGGGTATCGTATGTATTTTGTATCTTATTATGCAGTTGGTGCACAGGTAAGGGTTTGATAACTCCGGAGAGCTGGGGTGCACCGGGGAGACGGCACCGGGGAGACGGGTCCCACTGTTCGCAGCATGGTGTGATGTAGGTAAAAAGAAGTGAAACTTTTTAGAACAATAGTCAGCACCAAGAACCTTAAATTGGCTTGGCGTAGAATAAACACTGCAACTAATATTCAATACAAACGGTTCTTTCGCCCTATATACCTAGCATATGAGACGGGGCTAGAAGAAAATCTTTTGAGGCTTAGGGAAGATCTAATTGCGGACAACTGGCAACCGAAATCACCAACTCGACTATACCTACCCAAACCAAACGGTCTACAGAGACCTATAACACTTCTTCACCTTGAAGACCAAATCGTGCTTCAGGCAGTAGCAAATATATTCGCCAAAAAGCTAAAAGCGCCGAGAAGTAAAATAGAGTTAGACACCGTGTTCAGTCATGTATTAAATAAGGAAAAAGATTCAATATTCTTTATACAACAGTGGCAAAGGACTTATCATAAATTTGTACAAGCCAACACGATGCATTTTCAGAACGGTTACCGCTGGATTGCACACTTCGATCTAGCAGCATACTACGACACAATTTCTCATACTCAACTTGTTGCAGTAGTATCGCCGAGGCGGGGAAATGCTGATACTTGGGATAGAGTTAAGGGATGGCTTGAAACATGGACAACATACGACGGCAGCCCTCGTAAGAATCACGGTATACCTCAAGGGCCAGCAGCCTCTGCATTTTTATCCGAAGCATTTTTCTTACCTATTGACAATGTCATGTCAAAATTAGGAGTAAAATATACACGATACGTTGATGACATTAGATTGTTTGGAAAGACTCAACTTGATGTTCAAAAAGCTACCCTTCGACTTGAGCGAGAATGTCAGAATCATGGTTTGATTCCACAAAGCAGAAAATTTGCCATCTGTGAGGCAAAGAGCATTGATGAGGTTCTTGGTCAGCTCCCCAGTATTCCCCCCGAGAAGAATGATGATCAAGAAGAAATTACCAAGGAAAATGCAGAAAAAATGTTCAGGGAGTCCATAGAAGGGTCGCCAAGACGAATTTCGGATAAGTCAAGGGCAAGGTATGTTCTCTATAGGGCACCCAAATCAGAAAAGATATTACGTGGCGCACTTTCATTTGTTATTTCCCACCCAGAACATATCGATGCAATTAATGCTTATCTGTCACAATATAATAAGAGTATCCGGATTGTTAGGGCTTTCAAGTCGGCATTAGAAACGGGTGTCCCTTATCCATACCTGCGAGCACAGTTATGGCATACATTAGCCAGAGCCGCAGATAAGAAATCACTTCTATCCTTACGCCCTATGGCCATCAAGGAGCTTCGAGATATAAGTGATGATATTGCTCACAGGTGGGGCTTGTTACATTTTTTAATACGCTGCGAGAAAGAGGGGATTGGAAAAGGAACTAATCGATTACTATCACAACACGAGTTTACCCAAGCACTTTTGGTCCAATACCTTCCGGACAAGGAGTTCGCCAAAGATCGAATTGCTCACAAGATTTTAAAGCAGAAGAAACTTGAATCCTCACTTGCTCTTGCGAGAGTAATGTCAACCCTTGGTCAAAGTTTAAGTAAAGACTATAAGATGCAAAGCTCAGGCCTCAACAATAATGTTCAGAACGTTTTTAGAGAGATTGGCCTTATTCAGCGAAGGAGGCTGAAAAACAAGGACTACATTGGTGAAGAATTGCACAAGCTTTATGGAGTTCTATTATGCCATTGTTGGTATGAAATACTTGGTCCTGACTATAATCATGGGCTTCAACTGATTGTAAAAGCCCGAGCAAGCTACTATATGGATCGATCTGGCTGGATGCGCAATCAAAACTCATTTAACGACATGGTAGTTCGTGGTTTTAAAAAGGCACTTAATCATAGAGGGCTGCCGGGTGGAAAAGGGCGACTTGTTGAGGTCAGCGGAAGGTTGGTTAAGTTCGGGGTCCTTGTCCAGTCTGGGCAGCCATTAGACCGAGCATATCCAATATCCACTGAGGCAATGCGTGAATTCAACAGACGTCGTAATAAGCTTCCGGGTTCTCACCCCTATGATGAGAATACTGGTAACAAAAACCCATTTTTGGGGCTTCAGGAACGAGATAAGTTCCATAAATCAATGAAGGACTGCTTTTCTGATGTTATAGCCGCTTGTAAGGCGCATGGTATAAGCAATTAATCAATAATTTAAATCAAAGGTACGTTAAAAATTTTATCTCAGCAGAGGTTATTGGAATTAGCGAGTTAGGAAGTTGTGGCGCTCCGAGAGTGATATGCGCTGAGCAATTATGAAAACTAATTCATTATCTAAGAAAATAAAACGCGCATGCTTGCGGCCTGAAACGCATCCTGATCAGGCTTTAATTTACTTTGATTCTAACTCTTTAGATAGGCTTATATATGCTGATAAGACTGAAGAGGTCTGGCGTAACTTTTATAGTTTGTTTGGTGGATATAGAAAAACGCAGGGTAAGGGGGTTAGTCCTCTTATGTCGGTATTACAGACTTCGGAGCTAATGGGGCTAAAGCCTCCTAATGCACAGATAAGTTGGAAAAGACCTAAGGCAAGTAGTGAGGAGATATACAATGCAGCATTTGGACACGCGAGGAAGATATATAGAGAATTCCTTGATCCTAATGATATTGAGAATCGATTTCAAGAAATGGAGAGTAAGCTAAAGCCAAATCCAATGGCAGATCGAGTACGGACATGGCTTGATCACAAACCTAAGGAGCCTGACAAGAGTAGAGCAGAAGCATTCATTAACGCGCTAATTGAGCACTGGGCGTTTCAGTTTGTCCAAATCTCTGAGTTATATACTGAGAAGATATTTAAGGAAGTACTGCCTAATATATACTATTTTGCGATGTTAAAGCGCGCTGAAGGTGAGGACATGTCTGTTTATAGGGCAATGCAGAAGGATATTCTTATGTTTAGCAAGAATATGGCTAAGAATGAGAAACTTAAAGCAGAAGAAAGAAGATATTATCGCCTGATTGTCCAACAGATGCCAAATTTTAAGGATATAGGCGATCATGTTGATGCTGAGCTTCTTCACGTGGCAGTAGCGGGTGGGGCTGCTGATAAATATAAGAGGGTGTTAAGCGTGACGCTTGATCAGAATCTTGACACATTGCATCAGAGAATTTTTTGGGCTCTTGGGCACTATAAGTATATTTTCGAGGCGACTGAGAAGAATTATCCAGACTGGGCAATAAAATTAAACATAGGGTGGGTGGTTGCCCTATCTCGAGACTTTGAGGTCAGAAAGATTTTTAATATACAGCATGATTTCACGTCGTGGATGGATGCATAAGCTAGCGTCCACTTCAAAAAGAAATTCTACTATTGAGGAGCCTGGCATCACATGATTATATAGTGAGGCTAACCACTTATATTCGATTGCCCCGGCATGTTAGCACTTAGAAAATTACTTGATACATACAGAAAAGAAGCCCTTGATGAGCGTGGAAAGGGGGACTCGTTTGAGCGACTGATAAAGTTTTATCTTGAGAATGATAAAGAACAGCGGTTTGTAAAGGTATGGACCAGGAAAGAGTGGGCTAAGCTAAATGAGTTGGATGGACAGGATACGGGGATTGATTTAGTTGGGCAGGATGAAGATGGGGTCATTTGTGCTATACAGTGCAAATTTTATAAAGAGGGATCTAAGTTATATAGAAGCCATGTAGATTCATTTTTTGCGGCCTCAGGAAAATCACTTTATGGGCGCAGGCTTATTGTTCATACCACTGGTGAGATTAGTAATCACGTATCTTCTGTCATGGAAGGCCAGCAGCAGTATTGTAATACACTGACACTAAGTCACTTAGAAGAAAGTGCTATAGACTGGGGTGCTTATGCACCGGGCAAAAAAGCAGTCTTTAAGCCTAAAAAGAAACTACGCCCACATCAGAAAGAAGCGCTAAGAAAAGTAACCCTCCGGAGAGCTGGGGTGCACCGGAGCGGATTGCACCGGAGCGGATTGTGGGTATTGAGGCCAGAATGTGTGAACGGTGCACCGGGGAGGACGGGTTTGCACCGGGGAAGGGTGCTAACTAGCAGGGAATAAAAGGTAGTAGAGTGAAACTGCACTAAAGTGTCTGGTTTAGCTTTGACCAAGCAGCATGCACCGTAGAGTCCACGTGGAAATATTGGAATTCAATCGTATCAGCATCCTCAGCTATACCAAGGTGCAAACAGACCTGTTCCTTTTTCTCATTACCATCAATCGAAATCACTAGATCAGCCATCGTTCCCGGTGCTACGGTGGCTTTGTTATAGAGAGTTGCCGAATTGTGTAGCAGATCGGCGAGGCGGATTATTTGGCCGTTTATGTCTAAGAAGATTTTTATATCTGGTGAGTAGTTTCGGTTCATGACTATTACGTACAATAAACTGGATTTAGATACTAATGCTGCCAAGTATTGTTTAGATGCTAACACCAGTATAGTCGATGTTTTGGGGTTTGGCACGCAGGGGTGTGTATATCTTACAGGTAAGAATACAGCTCTAAAAATTCATGCGATGCCAGTGGGTTACCAGCGTGAGCTAGCTGTCTATCAAAGATTAAAAGAAGAAAAAATTCATGTAATCAGGGGATTACAGGTGCCACGGCTAGTGGCATTTGATGATAAATTGCTAGCGATTGAGATGAGTATTGTTCATGTACCCTGTTTACTAGACTTTGGAAGTGCTTACTTAGATGAAGATCCCGAGCATGTTCGATTTGATTCACATTGGTTTTCGGAAAAAGAAGAAGAATTCGGTGAAAATTGGGAAGAGGCGCAGGCAGTGATACGGGAGCTTATGGGGCGCGTCGGGATATTTCTAGCTGATGTGAATACCGGGAATATTAAGTTTTAAATTGCGAATTTTGTTGCTGAGCTTGAGTAATAAGTTGTTGAAACGACATAGTTATTACATTAGGATAGGGTGATTTGTTGGGTCCAGACTTTCTAATATTATAAGACCTTTTTTATGAGTAATCAGCTGGGCTTTGAGCCTGATGAACTAAATGCGGAGCAACTACAGGCGCTAAATAAGCTATTACCGGAAGCGCAGGTGCTTTCAGCTAAGGAATGTTACGAGCGTGCGGCGGGGCATTTTAAAGAGACTGCGGAGCAGGCCAGGACGAAGCCTCTTATTAACGTGAAGCTTGCACAGGCGATTCTTGATGTCGTTGATATTGTCGTTAGGGATTTTGATTCGATTCCCTCGCATGCAAAGGCCTGGCTTAAAGCGGCGATTCTTTATTTTGCGCAGATTGAAGATGGGGAGAATGATTTTGAGTCGCTTCTTGGGTTTGAAGATGATTGTGAGATCTTGAATGGGTGCCTGTTGTATGCGGGAAGAAAAGATCTTGTGATAGCTCCGGAGGACTATGACTGAAGTGGTTTTGTCGCCCGGCATGCGAGTAGAGTGTCGCGGGGCTGAATGGCGGGTGCGACAGGTTAAAGATGTAAGTCACGGAGACTCAAATCTTAAAGCAGTGCATTGTGTGGGCACAGATTCGCTCGTTAGAGGACACGAAGCGATATTCCTCTCAGCGCTAGATGAAATAAAACCTGTTGATCCCAAGACCACCAAACTCATTGTTGATACCTCATCTGGATTTCAAAAAGCAAAGCTCTATCTTGAAGCCTCTCTCAGACAAAAGCCAGTCACCGGAACAAAACCAGATCTTCATGATATGGGTGTCTTTGAACCATTTCAGTTCCAAAAAGAAGCAGTAGCTAAAGCACTCGAGCAGCCAAGGGTAAGGCTGCTTCTGGCAGATGACGTGGGGCTCGGAAAGACAGTACAGGTAGGTATGATTCTCTCAGAGCTTGCTAGAAGAGGCCGCGCGGCGCGAATACTTGTGCTGGCTAAAAAATCTATGCTTAATCAATTCCAGTCAGAGCTCTGGAATAGGTTTACTATTCCACTCACTCGGCTGGATACGCCCGGCATCGCCCGGCTGCGACGACGGATACCGCTCAATAAAAATCCTTTTGAGATCTTTCAACGCGTTATCATTAGTATAGATACGCTAAAAACCAGCCAGTATAAGCACTTCCTTGAGAAAACAAAATGGGATGTAGTCGTTATTGATGAAGCGCATAACGTGGCAGGCGCATCAGTGCCCGAACGACATCTAAGCCATAAGTTAGCGCAGCTCTTATCTAACACTGCTGAAAATCTGATACTTACGACAGCCACGCCCCATAACGGAAAAGCTCGAACCTTTGGTCAGCTTATTAGCCTCCTTGAGCCTTCAGCAATTGCTGATCCGAATCTTGCGGAATATTCAGCGAAAGATATAAAGCCGTATTTTCTGATGCGGTACAAAGAGGATATTAGAAAACAGGTGAGTGAGCACCTGCAAGAGCGTGAGGTTGTTCCGATTGCAAAGACCACAGCGAAAGCATCAGCCGAAGAAGAGAAAGTATTTGATGCGCTTTCTCGTATTCGTAACTTTGTTAAAAGTGGAAAAAGAACAAATTCACTCCTTGAGTTCGGCATATACAAACTCTTTCTCTCAAGCCCCGATGCTTGCCGCACCTCGCTTGCAAAGCGGCTGAAAGAACTTGCAAAAAATGACAACAAAGAAGATGAAGTAAAACTCCTTAAGACTTTGCAGGACGCACTGGGCAAACAGAGCCTCACCGATTCCACGCGCTACACCACGCTGCTAAAAGAGCTTAAAGAAATAGGAGCAGACGGCGGCAAAAAAGCGCCGCGTGTGGTCATATTTACCGAGTTTAGAGAAACACAGAATGCGCTGGCCGAAGCGCTGGCAGCCGAGTTCGGCATAAAAAAGCTCTCTTTTAAAGAAGCCGATCAGCCACAACAACCAATTGCTGTAATGCACGGCTCTTTTACCGACGCAGGTCTGTCAGAGCTCGTAGAGTCATTTTCTACCGGGAGCTCGCCGGTGCGAATTCTCATAGCAACTGACGTTGCATCTGAAGGCATAAATTTACACCACCAGTGTCATCATCTTATTCATTACGATCTCCCCTGGTCGATTATCACTACCATACAACGAAATGGCCGTATCGACAGATTCGGACAGAAGGAAAAACCGTACATACGCTACCTGATGACAGCCAGCGAGAACGAAGACTTTTCTGGTGATATGCAGATATTCCAAAAGCTCATAGACAAAGTTGAGCAGATTAACCATACCCGGACTTCAAAAGAGAGCGTGCTTAAGCTCTATGATGTAAAAAAAGAAGAAGAGTACGTTGCAAAGGAAGGAGTGCTAAAAGGAAATACTGAGGTTTTTGAACAGGGTGCTCCGTCTGATGATGCGAATGATACAGCCGCTTCACTTGAAGCAACCTTACAACAGGCTAGAGTAGAGATAGATGATGATTTAGTAGCGCTTCTAAGCGATGAAGATGAAGAGGACGAAGCTGAGGTACGTGAAGAACTCTCTCGTCTCCGGATATATTCCGATCAGGATTATCTTCTAAAAGGTTATCGTTTCTTTAAGGAGCAACAGGAAGGCTATACTGATATTGAAGATCGCGGCGAGCTCTTACTTTTGCAACCGCCAGAAGAACTCGCACGTTATTTAGGCGCTGAAAGTGTAAAAAGCGATGTTATATATGGCGCCAGCGTCATTCCACCTGAAGCGTATCCAGCAGATGGAGAGTTTCATCTTACTGACTATCCTCACCGCGCCGATCGTGCCATTGAAGCAGCGCGTAATATGTCAGGCTACTGGTCGCAGGAAACATTGCTTACAGATCAACATCCGATACTGCAGTGGGTTACAGAGCGACTGCTTCTTTTGCACGGTCGTGACGAAGCTCCCTATATTACTTCATCTGCACTTACAAAAGGCGAGCTCCTCTTTTGCTTTATCGGTCAGCTGAGCTCAAAAGCAGGAAGCCCACTGGTGTCTTCCGCGCACGCTGTACAGTTTTTGCCCGGAAGCACGTCCGATCCGCAAGTCTTTCCGCTTCGCGAAGCGCTAGCGCGAGCTGACTTTGAAGCGCAGGTGAATCTAGGCGGTGACCAAAAGCTAGAATCAGCTAACCTCATGCGAGCATCTGCAGTACAGGCGAGTCTTGAACACCTCCTGGCGCTAACTCATAAGCATTTTAGTGAAGGGCTGGCTTCGCAGCTTCGAAAAGAAGAACGTCGTCTGCGTGAATGGGCTGATAAACGGAAAAAATACATTGAGCAAAAAAAAGAAGCACTAACCGAAGAGAGCCCACATTACCGTAAATTCCGATCTAAAGAAGAATACATTGAAGCGCACTTAAAAAGCAGACAACTGTGGATGCGGCGCCAGTTCACCCCGGCTGATACGCCTACATCTCAGCTCATTCTTGCAATAGAGGGGGTGTAGAGCAGTATGAGTCTAGCCACAGTTATTAAAAATGAAGGTGATTTTTATAGCGAGCACTATCTTGAGAGCACCTTTCAAAAAGATCTCAAAGAGGTAAAAGATCGCTGGAAAGACCTCGGTTCAAGAAGCCCGGCTAAGAGACTAGCAGCTTGTTCTTCGCTTTACTTTAGAGCGAAAGAGGAAGCGATGCAGATACAAGATGCTCAAAAGCGCTTTAATCTCAATGCTCGTTTTGAAGCTATCACTGAATGGCATCAAAAGTTACTTACTTCTCTAGGTTATGACATATCGCCGCAGCTTGCTGAGATAACAGGGGGGAAGTATCAAATCCCGGTCCTAACTGAAGTTAGGCGTGGCGATAAGCGGTGGCTGTCAATTGTGGAAGCGCCATTTTGTTTGCCAGAAGGAAATTTGCCAGACGGTAGCCCTCTGGAAATGGCGCTTGAACTCTATCCCGCGCTTAAAGATAGCCAGCAGCAAAGCGATGAGGTGAAACTCTTTCCTGATGTCTGGAGTAAAGCAATTGGCAAGCTCTTTATTGAAGACGATGCCCCCCGGTGGGTTATTATGCTTGCAGGCTCAGTCATTCATCTTTTTGATAGAGAGAAGTATGCCGGCGGCAGATATCTTTCGTTTGAATTGGATGAGCTATTAAGTAGAAAAGATACCGATTCGCTGCTTGCAACAGCGGCACTCTTATCAAAGGAGACACTTGCCCCGGATGCCGATCAGGGCAGCGTGCTTCATGATGCTCTGGAAGATAATTCGCATAAGTTTGCCTACGGCGTGAGTGATGCGTTGCAGTATGCGGTGCGTGATTCTATTGAACTTATTGCAAATGAGTGGGTTGATTACAGAAGATCAAAGAATGCCTCTTACACGAAAGTTGAGATAGACGGAATAGTCAGAGAAGTTACCCCGGAAGACCTGCGTCACGAATCACTTGTATTTGTGTATAGACTTCTCTTTTGTTTTTTTGCTGAAGCCAGACTTGAGCTTGGTATTTTGCCAATGGCGGATGAGGCCTATCGACTGGGCTATAGCCTTGAAGCGCTTAGAGACTTAGAGCATGTGCCACTTACAGAAGAGGCCAAAGCAGGCTTTTACTTTCAAGAACACCTTGATCGACTCTTTGCCCTCATACACAAGGGCTTTCACCCGGAAGGAGTGAAAGCGCAGGCGCAGCTCATTCACTCAGCAACTCTAAAAACATTTGAAATTAAGCCCCTGACGGCGACACTCTTTGATCCGGGACAGACTCCGCTCCTATCAGGAGCGAATCTTAGAAACGAGTGTTTACAAAAAGTGGTAAGAAACCTCTCGCTAAGCAGTCATGAAAAAACACGATCGGTGGGTCGGGTAAACTATGCAGAACTTGGCATAAATCAGCTTGGAGCCGTTTATGAAGGGTTGCTCTCTTATAAGGGGATGTTTGCTACAGAAACTCTTATACAAGTTAAGAATAAAGACGAAGATATCAAAGATAAAAAGACAGCATCCTGGTTTGTATCAAAGTCAAGGCAGGATGACTTTAAAGTAGATGAGATTGTGCGCACAAAAAACGGCGAGGTGCGTGAATATGCAAAAGGAACATTTATTCTTTATCTTTCAGGCATCGACCGAGAAAAGAGCGCATCTTATTACACCCCGCAGGTTTTAACTGAAACACTGGTAAAAGAAGCCCTGCGTGAACTTTTAAAAGACTATACGCCTGATGATGCTGATAAAATTTTAGATCTGAAGCTCTGTGAGCCAGCAATGGGATCAGGCGCATTTCTAAACGAAGCAACTGGGCAGCTAGCTGATAAGTATCTGGAGCTTAAACAAAAGCAAATTGGCCGTCAGATTGAAGTGACGCGGTATAACGAGGAAAAGCTTCGGGTAAAGCACTATATAGCCTGCCGAAATGTTTACGGGGTGGATCTTAACCCAACTGCGGTAGAACTTGGAGAGCTCTCACTCTGGCTGGGCAGTATCCATCAGCTTCGAGACAACAACACTGATAAAGAAGATGAATCTACCGATTATCGCTTAAGTGCAACGCCGTGGTTTGGCCTGAGGCTCAGGGCCGGAAATAGCATTATTGGTGCTAAGCGCGCAGTCTTTAAGAAAGATGCACTAAAAAAAGGCAAGCATGTTGGAAAAAGTGGCGCTCAGCCACGAACGCTAAAACCGGGCGAAGCACGTGCGGCCGATGAGATTTATCATTTTCTCGTTTTTGATGACGAAATGGTGCCTGCGGCGGCAGAGAAAGAGATTAAGAAACACCTTCGAGAGCAATGCAGCGCTGTTGCAGACTGGCATAAGAAAGAGGTGAAGCCAAAGTACGGCGATGAACAGCTACTTGAGCTTTTAGAGCTCTCGCGATTAGTAGATGAGCATTTTAAGAACTATACTTCTGAGCGCAATGAAGCTCTTACTAAAACGGAAGTTCCAGCGAGTGTATGGCCAGAAGCCCCTCAGTGGGATAAACCTGCCCCGAGTTTATCTGAGCAGGAAGAAGTAAAGCGCACGCTTGAAGCAAGCTCAGGGTCATTTCAGCGGCTTAAGCTTTTAATGGATGCGTGGTGTGCGCTCTGGTTTTATCCGGTAAAGAGTGCTGAAAAACTTCCGACACGCGAAGCGTGGCTGGCCACGGCAAAGATGCTTTTAGGTGGTTCTTCGGTTTCACAAGATAGAGCTTTTTTATCGTGGCGGCTTGGAATTGATGTTGAGCTTCTTTATGAAGCAGCGATGGAAGAGCTGCCTGACACAGAGAAGCTTACGGATATACTTCCCTGGCTTTCAGAGCTTCAGAGCATTGCGCAAAATGAGCGGTTTTTACATTGGGAGCTTCATTATCCCGAGGTGCTATCTGAGTTTTCGGCACATGCTGGATTTGATCTTGTAGTGGGTAATCCACCCTGGATTAAGGCCACCTGGAATGATGCGGTAGTGCTTAATGAGTTTGATCCAACACTGGGAGTGAGGAAAGTTAAGAGTGGTAAATATAACTCGGCTAGACCTGCACTCATTGAAGATAACCGCAATAGAAGTATTTATAATAAGGAACTTACTAGCAGCCTTGGCTCCACTAAATTTTTAAACAGTCGCAAGCTTTATGCCGCGCTTCAGGGATCGCAAACAAATCTTTATAAGAATTTTATAGTACGTTGCTTTTCACTGATCGGTGATTTTGGGCTTGGGGCATTGCTACACCCTGAGGGGGTATATGATGAGACGAAGGGTATCAGTTTACGGGAGGCTTATTATAAGCGACTTATTGCTCATTATCAACTAAAGAATGAGTTGGTACTGTTTGTAGATGTAGATCACCATACTTCATTCAGTCTTAATATATTCGGGAGAGAGAAAGAAAAAATATCATTTCATGCGATTTATAATCTATTTCATCCAACCACGATTGATTCATGCATTTCCGGCAACACACACGGAATCTGCCCCGGTATTAAGACAGATGATAATAAATGGGAGACAAGAGGACATCCGAATAGGCTGGTGCATGTGGGCGAGCAGGAGCTTAAGATTTTTTCTAAGCTCTTTAGAGGAGATGAAAGTGGTTGGAAGTCTACGCCGATTCCTCAGGTGCATAGTGTTGAGATTATGGAGGTGCTCCGCAAATTTGCAGGTGCTCCTAAGACTCTTGCTACTTCAGGAGAAGGTTATTGTGTAACACGTTACTTTGATGAGACTGGCGCACAACAGTCAGGCGAAATCACCAGACAGGATTCCCCCAGCTACCAGCCAGAGAAACCTGATGATGTAATTCTCACGGGCCCATTATTCTTTGTCGGAAATCCTCACTATAAAAATGCTCGTACTGAATGTACTCATAATAATGCCTATGATGAGCTTGATCTGACAGAACTGCCGGAGGATTTCTTACCACGGACTGTTTATCGGCCGGGGGATGAGAGTGGAGATCGGGGTAAGTTTGAGAAGACTGTTGCGTCGGTGGGGAAGAGTTCTGCGCTTGGGCAGTCGATAGTGGAGCTGCCAAGAATGGCGTTTAGGAGAATGTGTCAGCCAAGCTCAGAACGGTCCTTAACTTCAGCCCTAGTGCCTACAGGGATAACGAGCGTTAATACAGTGATGTTCTTAGCAGTCAAAGAGTTACCCTCCCTTTTGTCATGGGCAATTCCTATGAGTTCTATACTTTTCGATTTTCTTTTGCGTGCGAAGGGAAGGTCGGATGTTTATGAATTTGATATTATGAATCAGCCTTTGCTTGAGGAACCATTCATAACTCCATTAATCCACCGAGGTCTTCGTCTTCATTGCCTTAGTTCGCACTATAAGGAGATTTGGCAAATGGCGAATGCCAGCAATATATCCAACGACGCATTCGCTGCTACCTACGGAGACTCGTATATTAATAGCACCGAGCTTCCTTGGAGCGAGCTCCATTATGAGGTCTGGAGTTATAAGTCTCCCTTGCGTGTAGATATCAGTCGTCGCCAAGCGCAAGTTGAGATAGATGTTCTAACAGCTCTCGGTCTCGATATAACTCTAGAAGAACTCCTGACCATATATCGAGTCCAATTCCCAGTAATGCGCCAGTATGAACTGGCAGACGAATACGACCAAAAAGGCAGAAGGCTCCCCAACACCACCAGAAAATCAGCCGGGGCAAGAGAGCTACGCGAAGCAAGAAAGAACCACGATGGCGAGTCCCCACTGACTGTCACCTGGAAAATAGATAACGGCACACAAGAAGTCACAAAGACCTTCTACCCACCCTTTATTAAGGTTGATCGCGAAGAAGATTACCGTATAGCCTACGAACACTTTCAAAAAAGGCTAGGTCTCTAATATGCTCCCAGTTCATATTGCAGAAGCGGTAAAGAAACAGGTGCTCCACTATATCGGCGGCACATTCGAGTTTCGCATCGCCGAGGCCGAAGAGTCGCTCAGTAAATTTATCACCGACCCCGAAAAGGGCCTCTTTAAAGGCCCTTGGATTCAAATACAACGTCCGTTTGTTACAGCGGATGACATACATCACAATCTCTTTGATATTGAAGTCCCGTTTCACCCCTTTAAACACCAGATATTAGCCTGGCGAAGGCTTACGACTAAGGACGGACATAAGCCGCAGGCAACGATTGTTACTACTGGCACAGGCTCAGGTAAAACAGAGTGCTTTCTCTATCCAGTACTTGATTATGCACTAAGAGCAAAGAAGGAAGGAAAAGATGGCATAAAGGCTATTGTACTTTATCCAATGAATGCCCTGGCAAGTGATCAGGAGCGCAGGTTTGCTAAAGATATATTTAAAAATAGTGCGCTTAGAGATGCCGGCCTTAGAGTTGGGATATTTACCGGACGAGATAGCGGCGATGGAAAATCTTCTTCCGGCTTTAAAGAGATGGGAAAAGACCACGGTATCAGTAACCATGAAGCTCTTCGCGAATCTCCGCCTGATATTCTGCTTACAAACTATAAGATGCTTGACTACCTCTTAATGCGGCCAAAGGATCAACGGCTCTGGAGCTTTAATGAACCGGGTACGCTTAAGTACCTTATCCTTGATGAACTTCATACGTATGACGGGGCGCAGGGGGCGGATGTGGCGTGTCTTATCAGGCGTCTTAAGGCGAAGCTTGGAATTCAAAAGGGGGAACTCTGTACTGTCGGTACAAGTGCTACGATAGATGAAGGGCCGGTGGCTGATAAAGGGCGGCGAAAGGGGGCGGCGGATGAAGTTGAAGGAGCGGGAGATGTTTTATCGCTCTTTGCGGGGACGTTATTTGAAGAAGATATACCGCGTGATTCTATAATTGGTGAAGAGCGTATACCGACGGCCAAACTTACTGCATATAATCCGCTTGAAGAACAGGATGTGGTCTATCCCCGGCCAAGAAATACAGAGCCGCAGGACGGGGAAGATGCACTTCAGTATACAGTGCGGCAGGCTAAGCTCTGGGCTGCGCCGCTGGTGACTGAAGATCACAGCGCACTAAGAGAAAAGTTAAATGAAGACTTTATCGCTGAAGTTTCTGAGAAGCCCGATGGTGCGAATGAGCTTAAAGTACTTCTCTGGGAGCTTGCCCTTTCTGAGTGGCTAAAGAAACATCCGCTTTTTAAGACACTTCTTGAGGTGTCAGAAGCTGCGGAGCGCGAGGCGATGCCGCTTGATTTTGAAACGCTTGCAGCGCGTGCTATTGGCGCTGATCTGGATGTGGCAGCTGACTTTGCTGATGAGTTTAAGGGAGCATCAAGGGAGGAGCGTGAGAAAGTTGTTGCGAGTTTTTTTGCACTTATCTCTCATGCAAAAGAAGCGCGTTCAGGAAGGGCTTTCCCGCTTTTATCAATACGAGTTCAGCTCTGGATGCGAGAGCTTAGAAGGCTTGGGCGTCGGGTGTCTGAAGAGATGCGCTTTACGTGGCTTGAGGAAAAGGGAACGGGATTTAAGGCGCTGCCAGCGTTTCATTGTAGTTTGTGCGGAGAAAGTGGCTGGGCCTCTATGAAAAATCCTGAGACGGAGACCACTATACAGCAGCAGGGTGTTGAGGGCTTTGAACTGCTGTCTGATCCAACTCGTATCTATCGGGCTTCTATTGGGTTTCAGGGGAAGCGAGATCGAAGGCTGGTATTTTTTTCAAGGTGGAAGGAGGAAGATAGTCCCCCGGAGTATGATACACGGCAGCAGCTTTTAGGTGAGGAGCAGCAGCGGTATTATCTCCATCCGGATTCTCTGGTTGTGCGACGTGGTCGGGGTGTTTGTCCGCTTACTGATAGTAAGCAATCGTTTAGGGTCAAGATTAACGATCGCACGAGAACATCAGGCAGCGCTACAGTTGGGGATCAGGGATGTCCGCACTGTGGTGAACGGGAAGGGATTTTCTTTATTGGTGCACGGGGAGCTGTGTTATCGAGTGTTGCAATTGATGAATTGTACGGGTCGCCACTAAATGCGGACCCCAAGCTTTTAGCATTTACTGACTCTGTGCAGGATGCTTCACACCGCGCCGGATTTTTTTCCTCAAGAACGTATCAGTTTACTCTTCGTACAGCTTTGCAGCACGTTATAGATGAGGCAGGGAGTGATGGCGTGCCGCTCTCTGAAGTTGGAAGTAAGTTGCTTGATTATTGGAAGGAGTCTCATCGACCGGGTGGTGGATCTGTAAGGGCAGCTATTGAAACTTTACTGCCACCTGATCTTCTTGAGTATCCTGATTATCTTGAGTTTCGTGGAGCTGATGTGGAAGAGCCGCCTGCGAAGCTGCGTGAAAATATTGAGCTGAGGCTTTATTGGGAGGCGGTGAGTGAATTTGGGCTAATGCAGACTCACGGGCGGACGCTTGAACGGATGGGGAGTTCAGCGCTTGGGTGGGATACAGATCGGTTTGAGAATTGCCTTCGTTCGCTACGCACCAGACTTGAGGGAGTTGATCCTTATTTTGAGCGAGTCAACGAGCAGGATATCGCTATTTGGATGCTCGGCATGCTTCACCGCTACCGGGAGCGCGGCGCGCTTTATCATCCTTTTTTAGAGAACTATGCGCCTTCAGGCTGGTGGGGCAAGAGTAGCCGAGGGTTTGTGCCGCCTGAGAGAGAGATATTTCCCCCGGTGTCGCGATATAAGCCTGCTATGTTTGTGACGCAGCCTAAAAATGACAGTAAGTGGATACATATTCTGGCTGAGCGGGTAGGGAACTCGGCTGCGCCGTGGCATATCGTCTGGGCAAGGCGCGTTTTTGCCGATCATCTCTCAGACCAATCTATTATTGATGCGTTGAGTGCTTTTCTTAAAGAGGGTGTCGAGGCCGAGCTCCTTGTGCATGTTAAGACCGAAGCGGGGCGAGAGTATTATTCTATTTCATCTGAAGCTGCGCGGCTTTATACAGATGCAGTGAGTCTTGTGTGTAGTCACACACGGCAGATGGTTGTGCGGCCTGTGACTGAGGCTAAGTACTGGCGAGGTGCGCCGTGTCTTGAGTATCACGGCAGCGGTGGGGTGTATGAAGAGACGAGTTTTAATGCACGGCAGAATTATTACCGGGCGCGTTATAAGAAGGGAGCGCTGCGGCGTGTGGTGGCCCATGAGCATACGGGGATCTTAGAGACAGAGACTCGTGAGCAGTTAGAAAATGACTTCATTAAGGGACAACACCGAGATGATCCGAATGTGCTTACCTGCACAAGCACGCTGGAGATGGGGATCGATATTGGAGATCTCTCAAGTACTATGCTTTGTTCTATACCGCCAAGTACTGCTAATTACCTGCAACGTATCGGACGTGCTGGTCGGCAGACTGGGAGCTCGTTCATTATATCTGTTGTTAATCAGCGTCCACACGATCTCTTCTTTTTTGCGCGGCCGCAGGAGCTTTTAAAGGGCAAGATTGACACGCCGGGCTGCTGGATAGATGCGGCGGCTGTTCTTGTACGGCAGTATTTGGGTTTTTGTTTTGATACGGCTGCTACGAAAGGGATTATCAAGGAATTTCCGGGGAGCCCCGGTAAGCTTGTGGAGGATAATGCGAAAGAAGAAGGAGTGCTTCGCGTATTTTTCCAGTGGATGGAATCTCAGCAGGTGAAGTTGCGTGCTGCTTTTATGCAGCGATTTGATAAGGAGATAAAGTCAGATACAAGAGAACGCTTTTTGATGATCTCAGAGGCTTTTGAGATCAGGAATACTCTTGAGAAGCTTCTAAAGGCGTATGCTGCTGAGCAACAGTCAATTACAAATGGCATTCAGGATATTACGAAACGTCTGGCGGAAGAAGGCCTCAAGCCGGATGAAAAACTGGAGCTTGATCGAGACTTACGGTTTCTAAATGGCAGAAAGTTTCGTGAACAGCGCCGCACAGCTTATGAGTTTTTATGTGAAAATGGGCTTTTGCCAAACTATGCTTTTCCTGATCGGGGGGTAAGGTTTTTTGGTTCAGTATACGGGCGAAATGATAAGCGGGCTGATAAGACAGTGGAGCTTTATCGCGGCCCTGCGCAGGCGCTTCGCGAGTTAGCACCGCATAACCATTTTTATACACATAACCGCAGGTTTCAGGTGCAGCGGGTGCCACTTGGGAGCGCTCAGGATGAAATTGTTGAAGAATTTGGTGTTTGCGCTTCGTGTGGCTATATGGGGCGGATTAATAAAGCGGAAAAGCTTGCTCGCTGTCCACAGTGTCATACCAGTGGCCCGCGTGCGCCGGGGGGACACCGACATAATTTTGTAGAGTTTCCTCGTACCTATGCGTTATCGCAGATGGAGTTTTATGATAGCTATTCGGCAGATCGTGGTGAGGAACGTGAGCGGGCGTATTATCGACATGTTTCCAGTTTTGATCTGGCGGATGATGGGGTGTCAGTCGGTGTTGTGGGTGATGACGATCTACCGTTTGGAATTGAGTACCGTTCTGAGCTCACTCTGCGGGAGGTGAATACCGGATTTTATGAATCGGATACGAGCGAGGTCTTTGGGCCGGGGCAGGAGGCGTCTGAGGAAGGGTTTGTTATCTGTAAAGATTGCGGAGTTATCGTCGGGCCTAATGATAAGCGGGCTGAGGTTCGGCATGCGCGTACGTGTGCTGGGAATAAGAAAGCTATAAAGCTTGAGAAAGCAGGTAAAAACACTGATAAGGCTTATACATTTGAAAGAGTATACCTTTACCGCGAAATAAAATCTGAGGCTATCAGGCTGCTGGTGAAGTATAGCGACGCGGCGAGTTTATTAACGCTTCAGGCATGCATCGAGTTGGGGCTAAAGAAGAAGTTTGAAGGAAATCCTGCCCATATTCTTATACGTCAGCAAGCTGCCGTTGATGCAGAGACCGGTGTTACGAAAAATTACCTCGTGCTTCTTGATGGTGTGCCCGGAGGTACGGGATACCTTAAGACCCTGTATGATGAAATGACGGATGGAAAGAAAGGCGCTGGTATTATGGATGTGCTGCGTGAGGCGCTTAAGGCACTTGAAACCTGTCGTTGCCGTAATTTAGGAGGAAGCTCGCATGATGATAGTGAGACAGATGGGTGTTACAGGTGTGTTAGAAACTATGGACTTCAGTACCGCTCAGAGGAGATTAAGAGAAGTGCCGGTGTTGAGATTCTTAAAGAGTTGATTGCGGCGGGGGAGCGAAGGACTGCGAAAAAAGATCTGGAAGCTATTTCAGTAAATGCGCTTTTTGAGAGTAATCTGGAAAAGGAATTTATCGAATCGCTCAGGGGATTTGCGCGTGAGCAGGAGGGGACGCTTTCAAATGTGATTGTGCGTGGGAAGCGGGGATACCGGCTTGAATTGCCGCGAACAAAGCAGATCTGGGAGATTGAGCTACAGCGGGCGCTTAATGAAAAGGATGGAGTTTCTATAATGTCTCGGCCGGATTTTATTTTCTGGCCAGAGGAGGCGGGGGTGCGTCCGGTGGCGGTGTTTACCGATGGTAAGCGGTTTCATGCTGAACCGGGGGAGAACAATATACTGGCTAAGGATTTTGAGAAGAGGCGCAGTATTCTTAAAAGTAGTGGGTTCTGGGTGTTTAGTCTTACGTGGAATGATCTTATGGATGATTCAACGAAGAACTTTTATGGCTATAACAAAAAGCTCGAAGGCAATCTCGGCCAGGTGCTCGCGGCTCATGGTTTGAACGGCAAATTCATTACAAAGTATGCGGGGCTTAACCCGTATATGCAGCTTTGTGGATTCTTACTTTCTCCGCGAGAGCAACTGTGGCGGCAGCTCTCTAGTAGTATCGGGGTTTTGATGCTCACAGCTGATAGGAAAAAGGGAAGGGTGTATAAGCCCGATTTTGAGGAAGAGATCTGGAAGTGGCGCGAGGGAACAGATCTTAATAAGCTAGAGGTTAGAGACGATGGAGATTGCTTTTATTCCGCTCGTGTTTCTCCGAGTTCTGATTTTCTGGTATTTTCTGATGCTGAGGGGCTAGAGTCAAAGAACCCCAAATCTCTACGTTTCGTAGCGCGTTTACCTGATAGTGATGAATGTGTTGGAGAGAAGTCGTTTTTAGAGAGATGGCGACAATTTCTGGCAATTATGAATTTTTATCAGTTTCAGCCTGAATTTTATTTCTGGGCTGCGTCTGAATGTAGCAACAATACGGCGCCTGAAGTCGATATGTTTATGCTGGCTGACAAGATGGTTTCAAAGGAGTGGTCGGATGCGCTAGAGCTAACACTTTCGAGACTGCGTCCTCATTTGGAGAAGCTTGCTTATAACGATCTTGCCTGTGGAGTGCCGGAGATAGAGTTAGAGCATCCGGAAGAATCTGATGAGGTAGCCGAGCTAGGATGGGCGGCGAGTCGTGTGGTTGTCTTATGCGGATCACAGGCTGATTTTCGTGATGGGTGGGAAAAGTCTGGTTACCGTGTCTATACCGAGGAGAGTTTTATTAAAGTTCTTAGCGAGAATGAGTACATGTTCAGTAATTATCTTGAGGAATCAGTTTAATGGGCACAAAGGCGAATCTTTTAATTAGTAGAGAGATCTTTAAGGACTTTCATAAATTGCCCAAGAAGATCCAGAAGAAAGTAGCAGAGTTTCATCGTGACTTTCAGAGTAATCCCGAGGCTGAGAGTCTTTATGTGCATAAGCTTGATGCAACTATGCTCGATCCTAAGGTGCGAGGTGCCAAGATCGGGTCTTCTGGCTACAGAGCAATTCTAATTAAGCCAGAAAAAGGAAACACGTGGCTTCTTGTGCGAGTTGATGCGCATGATAAAGCGTATGATTGGGCAAAGAATAAGCGCTTTGAGGTCCATGAAAGCACCGGGGTGCTGCAGGTATTTGATGAGGCTGAATTACAGGGAGTCATAGAGGAGAAAAGAGAGGATTTTTCTACTTCGGCAGCTGATGAGTATCCATTAAAGAAGCTCTCTGACGATGAGCTTTTTGCTGCCGGTTTGCCACGGGTGCTTATCCCCTCGATACGCGAGCTTAATTCTGATGAAGATTTTGATAAAATTGCTGACTATTTGCCGCCAGATTGCCGTGAAGTGCTCACCGGGCTTGCCGCCGGAATGAGCCTTGATGAGGCATTGGAGTCCGTTTTAGGTGCGGAAAAAGAAGATTTGAAGAAGCCGGAAAGCACGGGCGACTTTTCTCATCTTACCGAAGCTCCTTCTTTTGGTCTTGTAATGCTCGAGTCGGATGATCTCTTAAAGGATGCTTTAGATGGTCCTATAGATGAGTGGCGCGTATTCTTGCATCCACAGCAGCGACGTATTGTCGAGCGAGAGACCACGGGGCCGATGAAAATTACGGGAGCTGCCGGTACCGGTAAGACTGTCGCTCTCATCCATCGAGCGGTGCATCTAGCGAAAGGGCATGTGGAAGATGCGCAGAAGACGCTATTTCTTACCTTCACAATTAATCTGGCCAATAATATCGAAAAGCTTTTTAAGACGTTAGATGAAGATGCTGCTGCGTTAATAGAAGTAACGCACCTCTCGCGATTAGCGCGTTCTATTTGCAGGGAGGCCGGATGGAATGGTGTTGTAAGACTTCCCACTGACGAACGGATTGACGGCATTCAAGAGGTCTGGGATGAGGTCTTTCACGAGGAGGGACTTCCTGAGAATCCTCTAGAAACTCGCGCGGAGCTGGTTGAGGAATTCTTATCAGTTATTGATCCATCTGGCATTGAATCGGAAGATGAGTACCTTACAGTGAGAAGGACCGGTCGCCCACGTTTAGCCCGGAAGAAACGTAGAGATGTTTGGCGATACATCGAGGTATTGCGCCGGGAGATTAAGAAGCGTGATATACTTACGCCTAATGGGGCTGTCAAACAAGCAAGGCTTGCGTATGAACAAAATCCTACGCGAGATTATGCACATGTTCTGGTAGATGAAGTACAGGATTTTGGCCTGGAGGCTCTTAAATTTATAGCGGCGCTGGGGCTCAGGAAAGAGGATGCGCCCAATCCTCTAACGTTAGCGGGTGATGGACATCAGCGTGTTTACGGATTTAAGGTTCCGCTCAGTCATGCCGGGATCTCGGTACGTGGCCGAAGATCTGTTCGTCTACGTATTAACTACAGGACAACGCAGCAGATAAGACTCTGGGCTCAGGGTGTATTAGATGGAGTTGAAATCGACGATCTAGATGATGAGGCGGCAGATATTAGAGGAGATCGATCGTTATACCGCGGCGAGTATGGCCCAGAAATAAGGTCAGCCAGTTCAGAGCGCGAACAGGCTGAAACAGTTGTTGAATGGATACAGATGTTACTCGATGAAGGGATCGCTCCTCATGAGATCTGCATAACGCCTGAATCTGAAGTCATCGTTCAGGCTCTTGAAGCATCAAAGATTCAAAGTCGCCAGCTTTACGCACAACAGCCGGATTTAGGTGAGCTTGAGCCGGGGGTTCGAATCGGGGCTATGGAAAGGATTAAAGGACTGGAGTTTCGTGCTGTGGCTCTTGCCTGTGCTGATAAAAACGATCCACTGAATAATTTGGGTGAAAGTGATCTTGCGGAGCGGTGCATGCGGTATGTGGCGGCTACGCGGGCGAGGGAGCGGCTGCTCGTTATACAACATTCTGGTGAGAAAATGTAATTATGTCCGGGGCTATACATGATCAGATTAAGCCTTATGCTTCGCTAGTGTTGCTTGATTTGGGGTCACAGAAAGTACTGGATAGAAAAACTTTGAAAGCTTATCTCAGCACTATTTATAGTGCTATAGATTCGTCGAAGGCCTCTGAAACTACTCTTATTGAGAGTAAGATTAAGGAGGTTGGGAAGACGTTAGTGGGTATATCGCACTATAAAGAAGAGAAGAATCCTTCTTGGGCTAATGACGAATACAGTTTAAAAGATTCCTCTCATCATGTTGTAGTGTTGTGTCAATCAAAGTCCATACTAGCTATACATTTCTCAGACTCCAAGAAGCGTTCAGTTATCAATGCTCTTGTAAATAATCAGGCATTCCCTGCTAAAAAATTAAAATTCGTTGAATCTCATCGTTTAAAATCTCTTGGCTTAGGCAAGAGAGCCTGTAGTCTATGGTTGGGAGGAGTACATCGTAGGGTGGATGTGAAAGCTGATAGTAAGCTGCTATTAGGTAATGATTTGAAATATGTCTTAGATCCTGGTGCGGATAGCAGCTATCTTTTTACCTCTGGCCGATTTGTGAGCGGTAGAGAGAGCGTGGGAGTGAGTCCTTTTAGATCTCAAGTCTGGGTTCGCTCTGTAGCTGATATTTCTGATTTTGTTGAATGTGTTAAGCAAATTGTAAGTTCATTGACTGCTTCCTCGAGGATTAATGTGAATGACGATTTATTTAGTATTTTAGCTAATGATGTAGTTGATATTTCATTTGCTGAGAATGCTTTTGAGTTCGCCTTGCAGCCGTTTGAAATAGTAAGAAACTCTGACTTGATGAGTGAGGAAACGCTGGATTTATATGAAGGTATCGAATCAGATGTGCGATTTGAAATCAAGGATGTGCAGAATCAGAATTTTACTTTGGTTGTAAGGGAAAATGTAGGCGATGCTCTAGTTGAAATAGGTGAAGTGCGATTTGAGCCAATACAGCTCAAAAAACGTGTGCATTTGAAAGGTGAACAAATAGCAGCAGATGGATATGCCAAGAGGCTCGACGAAATCTTTTCTTTCATATCTAATCCCTCTCTTGTTCAGATATGGTATGAGACGGGACATTGTATTTCTCATGGTGTCATTTCTGAAGTTGCTAAGAGGGAGCATGATTTCAAGTACTTTGAAGATAGGCAGTTTAAACCGTATGAAGTTAATAGGGAGAAGCCAGATAACTTAGATGAAGTTCAATCTGATAAGAAAAAATCTTTGTTTTCATGGATTGTTAACGAATGGGCATTTAAGGAGAGAAATAAGCGTAGTGATGATGTCTGGCTTGTATGCGATGATAAATCTGGTGAGATCGCTGATTTTTTGTGGTGTAGCTCCTCAGAGATCAAATTCATACATGTGAAAGCTTCCAATAGTAGTCGCAGTTCACGTCGCGTTAGCGTTGGTGCATTTGAGATAGTCGTATCTCAAGCTCTTAAAAATCTCAGATCTCTGGATATCAATAAAATTATAGAACACTTGCAATCAGACAAACGTCTAACTGGTTCGGTTGTATGGCGCAATGGAAAGCCCGCCATGAAGAAGGATTTTTTAAAGTTTATGGGCGGTCTCACTCACAATTTAGAGAAAGAAGTTGTGATTCTTCAGCCACATATTATTCTATCGAAGTATAAAAAATCTACAGCTAAAGCTCGTCCATTGCTGAATGCGCTACTTTGGAATGCTCGTAATTCGATAAGAGGACATGGCGCGGAATTTACAGTTGTATGCAGTAAGTAGTTTATTTATATGCTTATATTCTGGTCTTTATTTGTGTGTTTAAAGTTTTTAGGAAGGAGAATTTATGCAAAGTGACGAATCAGATATGTCGCGTTCTCGATATGTAGGGATGAAAACTATCTCGGAGGCGCTACAGGTACTTAAAGAAAATGGTGGTCAGTTATTGGGTAGAGATGTAATAGCCGAAGTAGGAAGACGACTTAATCTTGATGAATGGGCCTGTAAACGATACGAGAAGACTGGCAACGTTCGTTGGCAGTCTATTTTGCATTTCGAAACAATATCGTGCGTTAAGGCTGGGTTTCTACTGAAGAAAAAAGGCGTTTGGTTTTTAACTCCAGAGGGAGAAGCTGCCTCAGAACAAGTAGAAGAAGAGCTATATGCCGCAATTCAAAACGCTTATGCCGAATGGAGAGAAAATAATCCTCGGGAAGAACCAGAAAACACTGTAGAGGCTAGTGAGGAAGAGAGTGTACTAGAGGGGAGCAAGACCCTTGAGCAAACGGAGCAGCTGGCTTACGAGCAGATTGAAGATTTTATTTACAACTTGAATCCATACGAGTTCCAAGATCTAGTAGCTGCACTTCTAAGAGGCATGGGATATTACACACCTTTTGTCGCACCTTTAGGAAAGGATGGAGGAATAGACGTTGTCGCCTATCGCGATCCCCTAGGTACAGAATCTCCAAGGATTAAAGTGCAGATTAAGCACAAGATTAATACGAAAGCACCGGTTGACGAAGTGCGAAAGCTTATGGGGCTTTTACACAATAATGGTGATATCGGAATTTTCGTCTCATCAGGCGGCTTTACGCCCGACTGCAAAACGACAGCACGGAGCTCTCATGTGCATGTAGAGCTTATTGATATGACTCGCTTCATAAACCTCTGGCAAGAATTTTACCATAAGCTCAATGATGAAGATAAGTCACGTCTGCCATTAGTGCCTATTTTTTTCCTTGCGCCACAAGACTAGGCAATGAAAGCATGAGTATCAAAAAGGCATTGAACAGGCAGATTTTACTTATATCCTCTAGTCATAAGAGGATGTGCATAGTTGCTTTCGCATTAATTTGTACGTCAAGTAAATTCTAATTTCCGTTCAAGGAGCAGGTTCTCTGGTGCAGCGAGGGGATTGCTTCGTCGTTCGGTCTTCGACCTAAGCTCCTCGCAATGACGGAAAGCCTAATCGCTCAATTATCACCACCTTCCTTAACCCCTAAAAACCACTCTCCAACAACCCCCTGAACCACACCACTCCTCTTAAGCAACGCAAAATGCGTCCCCTCCACACCAACCACCTCAACAAAAGAATTCCCAACCCGCTGCCTCTCAAAAATATCCCGCGTATACCACTCCGGCACCCGCTCATCCCCGCGGGCATAAAGAATAAGCGCAGGTTTTTGCGGCAAAGACTCCTTCGGATAATTCCCAAACAGCAACAACAGCGAAGAATACCGATCCTCAAACTCCTCAGCCACCCGCGCCGCCCCCGTTGCCCCGTTAGACAACCCGGCCAGATGAAATGAGCGGGTGAGGAGGGCGGCTCATGTGGCGCTGATATGGGTCATAAGCATTTAGCTATGCTTTAATTAAGCTCGCTAAGGTATAGGCCGACCACTCTTAGTAAGCGGTAGAATCTCTTCGATGAGTAGAAGAAATTTTTCTTTTGTTAGCACTCTTTCAGGATCTTGCGCTTCTAGAAGTTGCCAGTTAGATGGAGAAGCTTGTTTAGTCCAGTTCAAAAGGTTTTTACGTGCGTCTTTTGACCATGATTGAGGTTGTTTTTTCATGAGATTTATCAAGTTGCTATTTGCTTGATGAGAGACATTGCCGAGTTGAGAGGAAGCGTACCAGATTCCATAGAGATCTTTACATCTTTTATCTTGACTCTTACGCCGAGTAAATGTGAGTGCTTTATGAAAAATCCATGCTGCTGGTGCAACGACCAGGAAAGTTTTGCTATTTTTAGTTCTAATCTCTATGGCTTCACCGCGGCTCATCTCGATATAAGATAGAGGCTGTGCGCTGACACCAGCTACTAACACATTTTTATCGGGATCAAGCCTCTTTTTTCTATCAGTAAGAAACTCTACCGCTATTTCATTGTTCGAAAGAGTTCCTATATACGATTCTACTGGAGGCGTTTCATGCGATTGTGTTGTTTGAATGAATGAAGCTTTAGTTAGTCTTTGATGTAAATCGTCACCCGATAATGTGAGATGACGCTCGATTATAAAATCAAAATCCTTAGTGTATGCCGGATGTATATGCGTTTCTCCTATGGAAACAAGGTAATATCTATAGAGTATTAATGCTAAGCCGCCGCCTAGTACGAGTTCACCAGTATATGGACCAAGGATATCGCTGAGTTTATCTAAGACTTCTTCTAGTTGCTCCTCATTCATGATTCATAGCCCCAGAAAGATGTTTCAGATCTGGATGGCGACGTAATAGGTGCTCTGCTTGCTCTTTTCCTCTAAGCGGATAGTGGTATAAGTCGAGGTAGTTTAGGAGGGCCGGGGTAAGTTTTTTGTCTTCTACATTGTGAGCATGTTTCTCAAGGATAGCATCATAATATGGCTCAATGATAAGCACATCATAGCCTCTGTCTACAGGTTCTAATCGTAGTAGCTTCTCAATCGTGTCACGATTGTCCTTTTGCATCAGGTACATCTCTGTCTTATTCAGATTAGTAAACTCGTAACCAGAAACAAGGCACGCAGTATGCAGAGCGAAAACGATGTCTGCATCTATCTTGTTGGTTGATAAGATCTTTAGAACTTCATCAGGGTCATAACCACAGCGGTAGTTATAGAACTTACATTTGTTCGTGATAATGTAATTATCTCGCCACAATGCTAGTAGCTTATTGGCATCGCGGAGTTTATATTTCTTTGCTGTGCGCTGGCCTTTTGCTTCTACAATTCCAGAGTGTACTAATGCAGAGATGACTTTTTGAGTTAGACCGACACTGACACCTACCTCTCTAGCTACTCCGTTTATACTGAAATGGCTTTCTTGAGTTTGCTGCAGTAGGTAATAAACGATGAGCGCTCCACGTTTTGAGAAAATGTTATGTGGCTTTTGCTTGGAGGCTGTAGTTTTAAAGGGAAATGCGTTTTTCATACTATCTATTATTCTACACTATTCAAAAAAAAATATATAGCTTTAAATAATGAATAGTTATAATAACATGCTTTTTGGTGTTACTGAGATATATATAGTATTATCAGGCACCTAATGTGCTACACCTCCTTTAACGGTTCAACTGACAAGGTGCGGGGGCTGCTTCTGTACAGAAGATATCAATTTAATTAATGATTTTAGAGCTTTAAATTATGTAATTCGTTATCTCGAACTAAGAATTTCCTTATTTCGAGATATGGCCATATCTCAAAATAAGGAGATAAAAGCATTAAAATTCAACTAGATAGAATCGCTCTACAAAGACAGCCATTAAGAAAAATGGTACAGGGCCACTTTCTGGCGTAAAGCAATTTACAGAGCAGATCATTTGGGAGACGCTGTCTCCCAAATTCGGGGACATCTTCCCCAAAATTCATATTTCATCCTCACCCACCAGGCGCTATAAAAACCGGCCGATCATCATCCTCACCACTCAATCGAAAACAAAACTCCGCATAATCAACACTATAAAGCGCATCCTGCGGATCCATGCCCTCGATGATTGGCCTTGCGCCGTACATCTCAGTACGTAATTTCTCACGATATTGAACCGGATACTCTGAAATTCGTACGTACAGTATGTCCTCCATGCGGTAGATAGGAGGATTTTGATAATAGTCACCATGCTTGTCTCTAAGCATTTTTACGCAGTAGTCTCCGTGGACGACAGCATCGTGGTAGGTTTTTATGTAATTTAAGTAGTCAGTTTCATACAGTACATCCTGAATGATGAGTCCGGGGATCTTTGGTCCGGGCTTGCGGACTGCAAATTCACTCAGACTTTTGCGGATCTGCTCCGGGCACTCTGAGATGCAAACAAAGGCTATGTTTTCGTATGTGTGTGGTTTTGGTCTTCTCATATGCACTCCTGATATAAATGGGGATAAAAATTTACCCCTCTATATATAGGGGAGGTCACATTGACGGGGTTTGGGTTGGCTGGGGGATGGGGAGAGGAAGAGGGAGAGGAAGTGCAAGTGCAAGAGAAAGAGCAAGAGGAAGAAGAAGGTCAGGCTCCTCTCTTTTCTTGTTCTTTAAAGGTACGGGGCTACTTTGAAGTAAAATATGTCAGTGACAGTTGTAATATTCCGAAATTACATGTGTTTTGCAATATATGGTTTGCATCAATGCGTATTTAACTAGCAATACTAGCTAAACTATGTCTATAATAAACCTATGAGTTTATGACGATGCAAATAAAGATAATATGACTAGTAAAGAAAGCACCAAACTAAACCAACTTATCAACTCCTGGCCTAACGGTGCGGTATACACAGTAGCTGCTCTTAAGTCCATGGGCTATCGAAATAACCTTATCACCCACTACCGCAATCAACGATGGCTCAAATCAATCGGCACAGGAGCCGTTGCAAGGTACGGCGATAAAGTAGATTGGACAGGTGGACTTTACGCCATACAACATCAGCAGGGCCAAAGAATACACCTCGGAGGAAAAGGTGCACTTACACTGAAAGGCTCAGCACACTTTCTTTCGCTCGGTGCATTCCCGCTCACCCTTTACGGCGCATCAAAAGAGAGACTTCCCACTTGGTTTAAAAAATATCCCTGGCAACACCAGACACACTACTACTCAGGAAACCTTTTTGGCGATCAGTACGATATAGCATTAGAAAAATATGACTGTGGGGCATATCAGATACTGATCTCATCAAAGGAACGAGCGATGTTAGAAATGTTACACCTCGTACCAAAAGAAGAGAGCTTTCATGAAAGTAAACAGATAATGGAAAATCTCAGAACGTTACGACCGACATCCGTAGAAGCCCTTCTTATCGCGTGTACATCAGTGAAGGTCAAGCGACTCTTTCTTCTTTATGCGGATAAGCTCGAGCTTTCTTGGCTAAAAAGAATCGATAGAAATAAAATAGATCTCGGATCGGGGAAGCGATATCTTGAAACAGGTGATAAGCTATATACAAAATATCTTATCACAGCCCCCTCTCATCTGTTTGAAGAGGATCATAATGGATAGCTCCTATTACAGACAACAACTGCAACTTCTCCTTGAAGTATTGCCGTATATAGCAGAGGAAAAAACCTTTGCACTAAAAGGTGGTACATTAATAAATCTGTTTATTCAGGATCTTCCTCGAATATCTGTAGATATCGATCTCACGTACTTGCCACTGGAAGATCGTGAGACATCTCATCGGGGAATAGATCGAGCTTTACGTTCAATCACAAACAGGCTGAGATCCGTCTTAAAACTAAAAGTGCAGAGCCACACACCAAATTACTCTAAATATATCTCTCGCCTGTACGTCGCCAGCAAAGAAGCCAGCATTAAAATAGAGCCAAACCTGATATTACGAGGAAGCGTATATCCATCTAAGCAGTACGATCTCGTCCACACTGCTCAGGAACAGTTCGGCGAGTTTATCACGATAACCGGACTCTCTGAAGCTGACATCTACGCCGGTAAATTTTGCGCTGCTCTTGACAGGCAACACCCAAGAGATCTCTTTGATGTGAAGATACTCTTTGAAAATGGCGGCATTACTGATGAAATGAGAAAGGCTTTTGTCATCTACCTTGTGAGTAGCAATAGGCCAATGGACGAGTTGCTCAGACCAAATCTTATCGATATATCAGATATATTTCAAAAAGAATTTCTCGGCATGACTTCATCCCCGATCGCACTGGAAGAGCTAACGAGAGCAAGAGATCGGTTAATTGAGTACCTCCAAAATTCACTATCACCGGAGGAACGATCTTTTATCATATCTGTCGCTGAGGGCGCACCAGTATGGAAGATGATAGAGTTTTCTCACGTAAGGGATCTCCCGGCTATCAGATGGAAGCTCTTTAATGTTCAGAAGATGGATGTGCAAAAGAAGAATGAGGCGATTAGGAGATTGCGAGAAGTTTTGGAAATATAATGTCACGACCTATACCAATCAGTGCACCGGGACGAGTTTGTAACATGGATAGGTGCTCAGGCTTTGAAATATGCAAATGTGCCCCAGCCCGGAAGTATACCGTCAATAGGCTCTGGTGATCTGTAGCCGGCATGGGTTGCGATAATCTCCGAGAGTGTCAGTCCTTCCTCTTTAAGGTCTTCAGTGAGGTCGTCCCACTCATCATAGTGAGACTCGTGCCCTTTTTCTAGTTCGATATAGCCGCCGTCAGAGAGGATATATGTGAGGATAAAGGGAATGAGAGCATGTCGTGGTCCGATACTATTCATGAAAGCTTCGCTGAAGGTAAAGCCCAGGGAGTCTTCCCAACGCTTAAGAGCATCTTCGTCTAATTCAATGTTACCCCGCTCGCCGAAGCCGCAAATATACTCAGATATGGGCAAAACGTCAGGGCAGTTACTTTCAAAGTCTTCTTTTTCAAAGAACGCATAGCACTGTGTTTGCTTATTCTTGATAAATTCAACACAGAGTAACTCTGGCGCAAAGTTTCCATCATCATCTTCAGCTGGTGTGAAGTGGAGTGACTGGTTGGGCTTAAAGAACCACTCTTCAAGCAGTTGCTCCAGACTTTCTAAATTCCCGGTAAGTCCGGTAATTTCGTTTCTCGTGTCTTCGTCGATAGAATCTGTAAATGTTAATTCAACATACATCGGGGCATCTCCTTAAGCTTTTCTACTCGTTCGTTCAGAACAGGAGGAAGTTTCCGATTAAAGCTGATTTTTGAATGCGAGAACGATTTTAGTAAAGTAAGGAGCTGTTTTTTCATTCTTTCCAGCCGGGTTACTTCGGTTATTGTAAGTCTGTTCTACGTGCTACACTTGAAGAGATATGACTGAATTTTCACCTGATCACGATAGTAAGACTGATACAGATGCGTTTAGCGAAGCGGATTTTCCCCTGCGGGGAAGGGCTGCATGATGGTTCTTGCTGAAGCCGTATTCGGGAAAGCGTTTGTTGAGAAGGCCCGTCTTCTGAGAACAGAGGCGCAGTTTGTAAAGCAATTTATCATAGCAGCAAGTATGGGCGCTCACGAGCAGAGACAGCCGCTCTTAAACAATTATGTATCAGAGCTAGCGGCCGACGCTGAAGGGCCAAATACTATTTTCAGACTCGGGGTGATTGAACGTTGTATGAAGATAAATGTTATTCGAGAAGCTATACCTGAATTTGAGTCTGGTGAAATAGCTTTTCATGTGGACACGTTGCCACATCATGAGGGAACATATGAGGTTAAGCTTACGTGGACAACTCTTGATGAAATGAGCGCGCGGGGGCTTAGCGATAAGCCTTTTCGTCTCGATGTCATAAGTAGATGCGTCGCCTCGGATTAAGTATTGAACGACAGGCAGATTCTTTCAGTATTTTGGTTTACTGCAAGGACAGGTCTATTCTTGTAGTTTCCTGTAATCATTGAGAGAAAAACGGTCGGCGCATCCCAGCTAACTAAAAGTTCTAACAACCCCCTGAACCACACCACTCCTCTTAAGCAACGCAAAATGCGTCCCCTCCACACCAACCACCTCAACAAAAGAATTCCCAACCCGCTGCTTCTCAAAAATATCCCGCATATACCACTCCGGCACGCGCTCATCCCCGCGGGCAAAAGCAAAGACTGCTGCGGATAATTTGAATTCTGAAGGAGCCCCGCATCAGCGAGGTTAAACTCGTGGGGCGCTTGAGCTTAAGAATTATCTGGCGCAGATTCAGAATGTTATTGAGAAGGTGGAGGAGTAAGGGTGTTGTACTCGTATTGTAGAGCCTTTGTGTGTTGGTAAGAGCCGGAGGCCATGATTGTTGTAGAGAGAGATGTGTGAAAAGCGGCACTTATCGCAGGAATCCGGCGATCTGATGAGAAAAATATGCGATCTGCCCGCGTTCAGATTCTGGTGGATCTGAATCAATCTTCCCGCCTTCTTCTGCAACAATATTTTTTCTTCTTGTCTTCCACCCTTTGTAGCCTCTTTCTTTCATATCTTTTTTCGGCAGGGCTTCTAAGCTTTTAAAGAAGATCTCGTTCTGGTCTGCTTTTAATAAGTAGTGGCAGTTTTTAAATCCGGCCAACCAATAGTACTCGCTCAGGGTGCGAGGTGCTTGAACTTGAAAGTCTTTCGGCACCGGTTTTATGAATTTTTCTGAGCTTATGCCTGTTATACCGGGTGAAGAGATCTCATGAATTTGAAGTATAGTGTGAAGCAACGGGAGATGTTCATGCTTGCAAGTCTCTTCGTATGTACGTGCCATAGCGGAAAGCCAGAGTTGCGTATCTATACCATCATTGTTCATCTCTAGAAAGAAAACAGCTGCCTTGAATTCATCAAAGCTTACAGACATCTGTGGATCTATTTGTCTTTGACCCTGTAGCCAGCAGTAATGGGGCCAGCGCAAAATGGGAGCAAAGGGGGGTGAATTTTTGTCACCCTGCGCCATCATAAGGATCTCACGGTGGAGATAGAGGTATTCTGACAACTCTTCGATCTGATTTCTATGCGCAGGTATTTTTACGTTTAACTCTTCTAGATCTCTTACGGTGTTGTGATACGCATCTTCACCCTGTTGCTGGACCTTCAACGCCTCATCGTCAAACCAGTAGGGTGCTACTGCTTCCCGTAATTTTTCAAATACTTCTAGATTGTCTTTTTCTGTCTTGAGTTCATCTAATTTTTTAACCTCATTTTTATATTGAAGGCAAATCTCTACCATGTTCTTTTGAAATGCGTGCAATCCGATGCCTTGAATTAGATCAGATAGCGCTGCGAATACTTTGTATCTATTGTAAATTGGCCTATTGCTATCGATACAAAGCTTTTTATAGGCATCATACGTGTCTGGAAAATAGTCTGGTAAGGGATGCAGGTGAGGGCAGTGAGTATAGATACCATATACAATCTCGTTGAAAGGCTTTAAAACCTGTGATTGTCCCACTGCCTCTAGCAGGGCAGCTACTTCCTGATCATGGTATATATTTCCCCATTCAGATGGGTCGTGAGCAGCTTGACGCAGTAGATTGGCTACCCTGCGAACTACCTCTTTTGCGTGATCTTTCTTGAACGACTCAAGAGGTGAAGGCATGCTTACATCACGAAGCGAATGGGTGATTGCATTTAGCGCACGGCTTTCTTGTTCGGGCGTTGTCTGCATAAAATATATTACTCGGGAAAGTTATACTAAAGTGCTCACCGGGAAAGTACATTATATTGTATACGATCCCGGGCGTTAAAAAAGACTGCTCCGGCTCTTTGTAAGCTGCTGATGTTACAAAACAAACTTAACACAAACACGTCATTCTCGGTCAGCACGGACGATTGTTATAGCGAGAAAGAGAAAAATCCTTTTTAACTTTAAGGGTACGGGGCTAGTTTTTAGTAAAAGACTCCTGCGGATAATTTGAATTCTGAAGGAACTCCGCACCAGTGAGGTTAAAAACCTCAGGTAATTCAGGCAGGCTTCAGTAAAGATCTGGCCGAGCACTTTTGATTCTTTGTACGACACTAAATGTTTCGGGCGTACCATTTATAGCCAGTGCTTTGGATAGCTCTTTCTTTGCCTCTTCCCATTTTTCTACATCGCAATATGCGGCAGCGCGACTTGTGAATAGTGCGGCATTGCTATGTTTTATGCCATCAGTTCTAGCAAGTGCTTCCTCTGCACGATTTAGACTGCGCAGTGCGGAAGTAAGTTGTGTCATGGCTGAAGAATCATTTGGTCTTATTGTAAGAGCTTGCTCCGCAAGATTGAGCGCTCTCGTAAGTTGTGATAACTTTCGCGCCTTCTGACTTTCAGAGATTAATTCATCAAAATCAGTTATCTCTGCGTCTGATTTTGCCAATATAGACGTGAGCTCAGCATTAAGTCGTGGCAGGAGCTTTGCAGGCGGGGTTTGAAATGATTTTGAGTCATACCACCTTTTGCCATCGAAGGTATAGCTGTGATTATCAAGTAGGATTTCCAGAACATGTCGGTTTGTCATCGCTTCGTATACTCTTAGATTTACAACTCCAATTGTTAGTGTAGCTTCAGTGTAGCTGCTAATGGCTGAACTTATCTCTCTCATATTCAATTTCACTTGATATCATTTCTTGCTCAAGATCGCTAAAATAGATATCCCAGATAAGTGAGAAAGGTGGTACCCGGTCGTTTTTCTTATGCTCTGCGATCTCTTCCGGTGTTGCTTCATAGTTCTTTATTCCATTTTTAAAAGTGACTAATGGGTAAACGTTAAAATAGTGATCAAGTTCTTGTTCGGTTACGTATCGCAGTGAGCGAACGAGTTTTTTCTTAAAAAGTGGCATGAATGAGAATATTTTATGTCCTCCCAGCATGAGCGTTCCGGTAGTAAATACAAGTTCGATGCGTTTGCCCCATTCGCAGGGCTTTACGGTAAGTAGGTTTTCGTAAGAATAGCATTCAACGTCCCATCTGGTGCCGGCGTAACCCACACCCTCACCCGTTTTTTCTATATAATGCAGATTTGACCAGACGCTGAGAATATTCGCCTCATTTGTGTCTCTATAGAACTTTATGAATTTATGGCCTTCTTTATCGCCGAGATTATATTGGGGAGAGTACGTTTCCCAAAGAGATGGAGAGTTTTTCATGACAACCTTTTATACAAAAACAAAAAATATATGAAAATTAAAAAGAGCTTTCCCTTAAGGGAACAGCTAAGAAGATTATAGACGCATATGAGCGCTAAGATAGCAGCTTTGGTCAGAAATCTGTTTTTGTTGGAAAAATTATGCTCTCATTAGCTGATAGTAGGCAAACTTCTCTTCAAGTTCAAAAGCTCTTTAAGAGGAGCTGGGCTACTATCAGTAAATGGTGAATTCTAAAGGAGCCTCGCACCCGCGAGGTTACAAGCTTTCCAGTCATATGCGTAAGCTTGAGGAGGCAAAGCTTATCAAGGTGCAGAAGCAGTTTGTTGAGCGAAAGCCAAAGACGACTTATACCGCTACAACTCGTGGGGCGCTTGAGCTTAAGAATTATCTGGCGCAGATTCAGAATGTTATTGAGAAGGTGGAGGAGTAGGGGTGGTTTGGCGAGGGGATTGCCGCGTCGTTCGGTCTTTGACCTCAGCTCCTCGCAATGACGGTCGGGCGGTGGCGTGGCGAGGCAAAGTTCGTGATCTGATCCGTGCCCCCCGGCTAAATAAAGTTATCATAAGTCATCCTCGGTGCCCCCCCCCCAGCCTCGTCAGTATGTGCAATATCTGCACATACTAGCGAGGGTTAACAAGAAATTATCGGTAACTGTTCGGAATTTCCGAACAGTTCGATTTGAGGGTAAGCACAAAGAGGGGAGTGCGCAGTTATATTTTTAATACCCTTTTTTATAATTAAGGATAGGCAGATACTCCTGAGAAAGAAGTTGAATTGGGATTCATAGAGAGATAGGATATGCGAATATCGTCCATAATTCTGGAGTTTTGTAGTGGATTCTTATAATCCTTTAAACCCTATCAATCCCGATGACTGGCTGGACCTGTCAGAAGACGAACGGCTTGCTCTTGTTCGTGAGTATCACGATTGCGAGGGCATCGAACTTCCGAATCCGGAGATGCATGCCATTATGCATGTTATAGTTGAGAATCAAATAGCCCTAGAGTCTGAACTGCCTGCGAAGTCAACACTCAATCGACTTATGAAAGAGGGGCTTGATAGGCATGACGCCGTTCATGCTATTGCCTGTGTGTTATCAGAGGATATGTTCGAGATGATGCAGGGGAGGGTGGCTCAATTTGATCAGCAGGCTTATATAGATAGCTTAAATAAGCTTACTGCAAGAAAGTGGCTTGAAAGGGCTTGAGAGTTCAGCTGAGATTTCTTTTTTAAATTTTCTATAATAGTAGAACTAGTTGATGAGCTATTAATCGATGATGTTTTCGAAGAGCTGGATACGTAGCTATAGCGTGCTTCTCTTGCCCGAGGTCTGCTGTCTGAACTTTTGCGCTGCACGTAGGGAATATATCGGCTAAAATACATATATGTATCAAAGAGCCTGTAAGTCATCAAAAGATATGAGTTTTTTACTCCTCGGAGCGAGGAGAACGGGGAAGGCCTGGCTGCTTGAGCAGGAGTTTCGTGGCCGGGCGCTTATCTGGGCAAATCTGCTCGAGAACCGCGAGTTTCTGAGATATCAGTCTCAGCCGGAGTTGTTTGCTTAACCCGCTGTTCACTACTTCTCTAGTGCCTGAAATATGATCCCCCTTCGCGAGTGTATCGAGCTCGTAATATCCAGAGGAAACTTTCTCCGCCATCTTCCGATAGAGCTTCTGGAGGTGACATATGGGAAGAAAATCACGAGAGAAGAAGCAGAGGATAAGAAAAGGCGATGTTATTAAGCTATCGTCAGGCAATCTCTTTTTGCCGCCGGGATACTATCTTATTGAGCATAGTTTCGGAGACTTATTGAGCTACCGGGTGGGTGGCATTTATGGCGGATTTCACAAAGATCTTATCGGAGCATATAAGCGCATTGATCAGGAAAAGGTCTCTATTGATTGGGGCCAGGAGGAGAAAAAACTTCAAGAGCATTATGACGCCATGGCAAGCGAGGACTGCTTTGAAGAAGTTGATCGGATTTCGATGGATGATAATCCCTTGTTTGAAGATGCTGTCGTTAAGAAATTAAAGAGCTTTCATTAGCGAGAAAGTTATAAATCAAATTTCATCCGCCCGCCCCCCTGCTTACGCGAAAAACTAGCATACTCAGGATCCGAGAGGCTTCGAGAGGCCCTGAGGCTCTGCCAGACGCGGAGCTGCAGGCTATTTTACTTGGCCCAGGGGTAAGCGGTGGCATTATGGGGTGATATGCAGAGTTTGTACTGGTTGCAAGTTAGCTAAATCAGGCAGGAAGAAATAATTTGAATAAGTGATACTATAGGTGGTATCATAAACGTATGTGCTTTCATGGGGAAGATCAGAAGAGGAGGATATGTCTTTGTTACTTGGATTGGGGATCATGCTCCCCGGCATGTGCATGTCTACAAAGATTCTAAGCTTGTAGTGAAGTGGGATCTTGAAAATGAATGTGATATGATTGGACGTGCCAGTAAAAGAATTAAGAAGCTCTTAAAAGATCTTATTAGAGAAAAAAAGCTATGAAGCTAAAAACTGTATCAGCGAACAACAAGAAGAAGGTGTTTGAGCTCATTCTTAGAAATGGAAAGAGTTACACTTTTCCTTATGCAGAGCTCGAGGTGCGGCCTCATGCGGGGGACAAGATAGTAGATCTGTTTGTCGATAAGGAGATCGCATCGGAAGGCTTTACTTATACTTTAGAAAGCGGTGAGGAGTGTACAATACTTGTTGATCAGGTGCTCGCCTATCATCAGGACCCTGAATATCAACTAGAGCAGACACTTTATAAGCTCACTCTCGAGCTGCAGCTGGCGCTTTCAGAATCAACTCTCAGTAAAAGACAGTTATCATCGCTCATGGGGACTTCTCTTTCTCAGCTTGAACGGCTTCTTGATCAGACGAACTATCAGAAGTCTGCTAACGCACTTATTAGAGCGCTCGGTTACCTTTCAAAGACAATTGAAATTACGGCAGCTTGAAGTAAAGCCCATTATGGGCTTACTCCATTCTTATCTAAGGAACATGCTCTCTGATTTTTGCGGATTCAGTGTGCTTTGCGGTTAGTGCTCTCTTCAGGGGCTGGGAGATTGCTTCGTCGTTCGGTCTGCGACCTCAGCTCCTCGCAATGACGAATGGGACGATTGGACTGTGACTGTTACCCATGTCTCCGGTATAAAGTGTTACCTATGTGTCCGGAATGGACAACCGAAAAATGGCGGAGCTGATTGTAATTCAATTAAGTATCTAATATCTCGATACTTTCAAATCTCATGAAGCCCTGGTGAAGCCAGGTGAAACGAAATCTGGGGAAGTCCAGGGAAGCTGAGGGATTCCCTCTGCCATACTTATTATAAACCCGATTACTCATCAAACACATCTTTATCTCGTCTAATCTGACTATCAATTTGTCCTTCAACAGATAAAACACACTCATCAATGAGGAGATGAAGCTCACTGTCCTCAGTCTTACTTCTCAGCTGCTTAAAAGTACTTATGATCTGAACCAATTCTGGTGGGGCTTCACCGATTTCACTTCTCCAGCCATCTGGTGGGAGTGTGAAGTGAAAGAGGAGACTCCTCACTTCCTGTGAGCTTCCCTCTAGCAGGCTTTTTTCACAAAGAGAAATCAGAGCTTCAAAGCTCTCTTCGTCGAAGGAGAGATGATCGGCAAGTAAGAAGGCGTTGTCATACTTCTCTTCCGTAACTAGTTCGAAAATAACCTGCGGTAGGTAAGGGGTCCCTTCATTATCACGGAGGGTCTTCAAAGGTTTCATTAACTGATAAAGGTCGTGACGCATATATTGATGAAATCGAGAGTACCAGTCACAGTAATGAGTCATAAGCCTCTTAAAGGTCTGAAGGTCTGAAATCATTGATGTGATACTGGGAATTCCATTATAAGGACTCAAATCAAGGCTAAAATCACGGTCTTCTATTCTTCTCTTTGCCTCGACTAGTCTGCTCTCTAGGAAATTTACAAACTCATCAAGATCTTCAATCAAATCGCCCAAAATTTGGTTCCCATCGTGAGAAATCTCTTCCATACGGGCAATAGCAGGTATGAGCAAGGGTGAGAGGTGTTTTCGATGGACCTCAGTAAGTTTATCATCATCCTTTAAACAGTGGATTACAAAGGCAACTCCATCTACAACTGACTCTGACATTTTTTCTTGTTGGTTAATCACAGACTCAACCAATCGCAGAGTCAGCTCTACATCGCCAGTACGTTTGTAAACCCTGAAGACCTGATGGAGTATGTAACGTGCAAATTCAGCTCCCCTGTGCTTTATGAGAAATTCGAATTCTTCCTCCATCCTTTCTCTTGAAAGACATTCTGTAATAATGTCCAGAAACAGCCCACATTTGGGAGGGGAAATATCGGAAATACCTTCATGCATTTCATTCAAAAAAAAATCTAAACTGTCAGGGTCAATTTCTGACAAGGCAAGGTCAATTTCAATTTGGAAACGTTCTGGAACCCTTTGCCATAAGCTTTCGTTCTTCCTAATATTCAAGAATGGAGCTGAATTATCTGTGGCCCAGTATTTCAGAATTGGTGGGCTCCACCTAGTATCTTTGTTTTTAAGTTGCTCTTCCGTTGAATTCATAAGAACGATAATTTCTTCTTCCGTTTGATAATTCTCTCTAAGTACGGGAATCAATCCAGAGTAGTCTGTAAATTCTTCCTTTCGTTTTTCTGCATTGACGTTTCGCACAAAGTAGGACCAGCGGCCTTCATTGTGGTTGCTTGCTCCTTGTTCTACTTTGCCAAAGTCTTCAATTGTATTCTCTGGAGAATGATAGTAGTGGAGAAAAAGATATTCAGGGGTTCGGTTGTATTTTCTTAGGATCTCAGCTGCTTCTTCACTTCCTGGTCTTACCTGGGCCCAATGGTTCAACAGAAAATTCTCGATCTTCACAAGCCGTTGTAATGGCTGCGAATGAAGCAATTGCTCAGTAAGGTGAGCTATAATTCTTTTATTCTCATCTCCAAACAATTCATACAAGGGAAGCTCCTTCATTTGGAGTCTACCCATAGTGGTCTGGCCAATCTTGCTGGCCACCTCAAGAGCTGCATCAAACTCATCGTCCTTCTCAGAAATGAGCCAGTCTTCGAGAATCTGAATAGCTTCATTTCTAAATTTTGCCGCTTGCTCAGGATTCGTCAGATACTTCTCACCGATGGTTATCGACTTTCCAGAACTGCGACGATGCTCATGAGCACCGGCAACGATCTCACTAAGCGCATCAGCAACTAATTTAGTAGGTCCTTCTTTTATCTGGTGAAGTGTCGAGGTAATGAATTCGATTGTATTTTCAAGAGGACAAACACACTGCTGAATCAGCTCCCCAGGTCTGTAGTTGCCATAAGTGCCTTCGATATCCCTTTCCTGAAGCTGGCATATTAGACTTACGACTCTTTTTCTGACGACTCCAATCTTGATGAGCTGGGTTATCACAGGCCCATAATGATCAGTGGTAAGTTTGAACGGTCCATAACGTTTGTTAAGAACACTCTCGTCTTCCTCTGTCGACGGAGTAGTCGTCTCCAAATAAGTTCGCATTAAATCAATTACGGAGTCAGGGACTGCAAACGCAAATCTCTCAACTTTTTCAAGTTTATCAGACCGTTCTATGGCATTGGTTTCACTTGCTGACTTAATCCATATTGACACTTTTTTGGTCAAGTATGACTGAAGGACAGAAATCTCACCGAGACGACATGTGCTTCCCAAATTTGCAAATATCCGATCAGGACAAAGGTTCATTAAGGATTCGACGAGAGTCTCTATAGCTGACTCATCCAACAGAGAAAATTGTTGATTAAGAAAGAATTCCCCCTTCAAGTCTGGAGAAAATCTACAGGTGAACCCTACTTCTCGTAAAATCCCTACTTTAATCCAGTTGCGGATCAGCGAATATACTCTGTCACTAGAAATACCCTCCTGATCAGCAATCAATCCAATTTCTGGAGAATCGGAGGTAGGTGAGAAAGGCACCATCAAGGCCACTTTGAGTAAGATCCTCTTTATTGTGTACTCGTCGTTCGATACGCCTTTCGATGCTCTTATGGCATCCCTTTGCAGATCACTTACTAAATCATTAAGTAATTCAGCGACAGGTTTGGCAGTACCTGCCATGTTGTGACCAATCCAGGTAATTAAATAGGGGAACCTGTAGGTGCTAACTATCTCTTCTTCTCCCTCGATCTCTTGCTTGCCTGCACAGAATCGCAATAAATGAATTAGGTCTGTTTTTGACCAATCAGGAATCTGAACCTCTGAGACCATGCCATTGTAGCCCGATTCGTTGATTGCATCATCGACTAAGGTCTTTGTTGCTGACCGAGTTCCAAGCACTATCTTGATTCTACCTCTATTTGTGGGCAGTAGAGTTGTTAATGCTTTGATCCCTTCTGGTGAACGATCGGCGTCGTCGATTACGAGGAGGTATTTCTTTTCATGAATTATTTCATTCTGAATGGCATCCTGTATTTCCCGTAATGGTAATCGAGCCCACATGGGTTCAACAGCTTGATCCAGCCCTGTGGAAATTCTAGTAACCTCTCTAATAAGATGAGACTTCCCATAGCCTGCTGGCCCGTGTACGACAAGAATTTGGCAGTTGGGGTCATTAAGAAATCGTTCTGCTTCTGCCATTGGAAGATTGAAGGAATCAATCTCTCCCACACTATTCGGAAGAAGATGTGGCTCATACGAGGCTGTATAAAAATCCCAAGGAAGGAACAGTGGATGTTGTGGCAAACCAAAGTACATGTGCATTAGAAAAGGCCTCTTCTCTATTCGTAGAGTCAAAGCTTCACGTTGCCACACCTTTAACGATGTGAGAGAGCCTTTGTCTAAAGCCTCCAATTCCCGAACTTGATCAACATCTAGTTCAGCATTGGTGCTGATTCTCAAATGCTGAACTCCCTTACCAATAGCTTTCTCTATCTCTGTAGGGATGCATGTTTTCAAATAGTCCTTTGCTTCTTTACGATTGTACTTGGTCCACTTGGCCTGAAAGGAAAAAACACCCTCGATTCCCTCAACAGGGTATAGGCCATCGTAAAAACCGTCCCAGCCGCCATCCTTTCCGATATATGGACTAGAAGGAATGAATCCGACTGCTGGACATTCCAGTCCCAGCAAATGACTGTTTAAGCGTTGAAATGCTTTCTCGTCCTCAATATGATCCCAATTAACTCTCATTCTCAGTTCTATACCAAAGCCTTCTCTAATCTTTCTTTCCTCTTCTCCCAATCCGGCATCATTCTTTTCAGTAGCCTGTAGTACTTCTGACTGTGAGAAGGCTCAACAAGATGGCAAAGCTCGTGCATCAGCACATATTCGATACACTGGCTTGGTGCTTTGATGAGATCTGGATTGAGAGTTATTTTCCCGTTGATGTGACAGCTGCCCCATCTTTTTGGCATCTTCTTAAGCTCGATATTTGGAACGGAGATTTTATACTTTGAAAACTTCGGAAGTAGTTTATGGATTTGTGTATCGAATCGTTCTTTTGCTTTCTCTCGGTACCATGTCTCAACAAGTTTCTTAATCTTTCTGGTATCTTTCTTGTCTGACGTATAAACGTGAAGGAATTGACCTTTGAGTTTTACTTCTTCAAGAAGTGATTTATGGATTTTTAGACGATATTGCCTTCCAAGGTACTTGTGAGTCTCTCCACTGATATATTTCCTTGGTGGAGTAGCTGGCATGAACTGATAGAAGTATTCCTGTTGCTTTAAAATCCATGGTGCTCGTTTACGTACTTTGGAATGGATTTTTGGGATTGTGGCATCTTCTGGAGCTATTACTTCAATGCTCATATCTGGATGAACATTGATACCAAGGGTCTTTCTTGGTCTTCTTACCAGTGAAAACTGAATTTTCTCCCTCCCAAAGGTAATACTATCGTAATCAACTGCTTCCATTACTGAACTGCCCTGTATTTTGCTATGTCTAGTGACTCCTGCATGATCTTATCAATCTGTTCCCAATCCAGATCGATCTCATACTTGGATTTGAATTCAATCAGGCAGTCTTCTACTTCATTGAGGATTTCATTCTGAATATCTTGCTTTTGCTCCCAATCAACTATTGAACCTTTCTTTTCAACAATCTCGTTTATCTTGAGTGCAATATCTGCATAGACATCTTTTTCATCGAACTTCTTGTTTCCATAAGAAGGAGCTGTTTCAGCTACAATGCCGTAATATGCTTTAGCAACGTCATATCCTCTGAGCTTTTCTGGGATATCGTCATCGGTTCTATTTTGAACCTTCTCCATAATATCTTTAGCTCTCTTGAGGTATTCACCTTCTGAGATTCTTCTCTTTCTCCACTCTTCAATCAGATCCTCAATCATCTTTGAAAATCGTGTGTAGAAAGCTGGGTCTTCTTGCATCTTCTCGGTACAGGTCTTCATGGTTCTGGAAGCTATTGTGTCTGCCTTGGCAGCTTCTCCAACGACTTTGGCAACTTCCTCGTCGAACTTGTCTTTCTCGAAGATATTGACGAGAGGAGTAATCTGCTCAATCTCATCAGAGGTGACATAGGTGTTATAAACCTTGCCGATTCTTTGTTCGTATTCTTTAAAATCAACGGTTTCGGCATACCGTCTTTGGACTGACTTTCTAAGACTCATGAAAGCTCTTAAGTCTGATTTATACTTTCTTACCTCTTCGTCCGGTGTTTCTGTGGCAAATTTTAAGTTTGCCAGAGCAATATCCAGATTTCGTGCAAAGGCAGAAAGTCGTTCATAGAAACGATGACGTAGAGCTTCATCAGCTAAATGCTGTTCAAGCTCTTCAGTGTCTGATTTGTTCTCGACACCTTTGAAGATATCCCAGAGCTGAGAATGTCTCTGTGGGAGCTTCTCAACTTCTTCATTGATATTGATGAGAGCACTTTCAAGATCTCCCTCTTCGAAGTCAGAGAGTGCACCGTATTCAGTCAGAGCATGGTCAAGGTTTCCAAGTACTCCGTAGTAATCAACGATGTATCCGAAATCCTTTCCAGGGTAGAGCCGGTTTACACGGGCAATAGCCTGAAGAAGGGTATGATCTTTTAAATTCTTGGTGAGGTAGAGGACAGTATTCCTTGGAGCATCAAAGCCTGTAAGGAGTTTATCAACTACAATGATAATCTCTGGATGGTCTTGATTGTTGAATAGGTTAATAACACCTTCATTATAGGCATCATCTGAACCCCATCGTTCCATGACTTTCTTCCAGAACTTAATTACCGGATCTGTTGATTCGTCATAGATGTTCTCGTGTCCTTCTCTTTCATCGGGTCCTGAGATAATTACTTCTGAGCTTACTAGCCCACATTCTTCAAGATATTGGTGATAGAGGAGAGCACTCTTCTTATCAGGAGCTACAAGTTGTCCTTTAAAGGGTGTGCCTTTGAATTTTCGATTGAAGTGGTCACTGATATCGTAAGCAACTATCTTGATATGCTGCTCTACAGTGTTGAGCTTATCTGACTTGGCAAACTTCTTCTTGAGGTCTTTCTTTTGCTCGTCACTCAGCAGTTCAGTGATTCTCTCAAACCATTTATCAATTGAATGTTTATTTACATCAAGGACACTGCTTCGTCCTTCGTACATTAGCTCGACAACAGCACCGTCCTCTACAGCTTGGTGAATGGTGTATGCCGGCTCGATCATCCCCCCGAACTTGGTAGCTGTATTCTTATCCTTTTTCATTAGTGGAGTGCCTGTGAAGCCTAAATAACAGGCATTCGGAAACACTTTCTGCATTTGGATGTTAAGATTGCCGTACTGAGTTCTGTGGCTTTCATCAACCAGGATGAAGATATCTTTCGATTCGTTCTTGTAGTTTCTTCTTCTGAGACCAGCTTCAAATTTATTAATAACTGTGGTGATGATACTGGCTTTGCCTTCCTCGACGATATCCAAGAGGTGAGTCCCAGTTTTTGCTTGCTTTGGATCAAGCCCACAGTTTTTAAAATTGTTCCTGATCTGCCGGTCGAGATCCTTCCTGTCAGTGACAAGAATGATCTTTGGATTTTGAATATCAGAATCGAGAATCAATGCCTTGGCTAAAAGCACCATCGTGAGTGACTTACCGGAACCCTGGGTATGGAACACCACACCCCCTTTTCTTCGTCCATCAGAGCCGACCTTCTTCACTCTCTGAACGATATTCTGGACGGTATAGTGCTGCTGGTATCTGGCTACTTTCTTAATGCCGGCGTCATAGACAATATTTCTAAAGGTATTGTTTAAAAGCTCATCTTTTTTACAAAGTGCATACAGGACTCTATCTTGTTCAGATACTTTTCTTTTTAAGTCCTGCTTAACCTTCGGCATGGATTTTCTAAACGGCTGAGAGAATATGAGATCGTTTATCTCTTTCGGAACCTCTTTGGATATGGATTTTTGAATCTCTTTATCAAGGTCTTTTAGGTTCTTCCATTTTGACCAGAACTTTCTATCTTCAGTTCCGGCTGTTGCATACATGGCATCATTTTTTGAAATTGCCAAAAGGTATTGAGCAAAAACAAAGAGTGATGGAATTTCATTGGATTTCTGATTTCTATTATGCTGTGAAATAGCCTGATCAATCGGATCGGTATCTTGTAGGTCAGGTCTTTTACATTCAATTACAACAAAGGGAATACCATTTACGAACAGAACGATATCTGGTCTTCTCGTTTCATTACTGGCTGTTCTTGCTACTTCGTATTCTTCAGTAACGTGAAATGAGTTCTTTTCTGGATTTAACCAATCGATGTATTTGAGGTTGTAGCTTTTCTTATTTCCATCAATGGTTTCTTCATAACTCTTTCCAAGAGTAAGCAGGTCATAGATCTTTTCGTTGGTTCTTACTAATCCGTCGAAAGGAATATCTTTCAGAGTGCCGATAGCATTTTGAATATTGGAATCTGAGAAATCATTTCCCTTTGCTCCTCCCTTATTGATCTTCTTCAGCTGGTCTTTCAGGATGCCTTCTAAGAGCACGTTAGAGGTCTTTGAACCTCTCTCCTTAATCGTTTCGGCTTGAGGGATGTATTGGTATCCGAGGTTTATAAGGAGCTGTAGAGCTGGAATCTGGCTGATATCGTCCTCTTGGTACCGAAATGAAGTCATGACAGTTCCTCACTCTGGTAACTAGCTGATTTAAATTGCTTATTCTCAGTATTGGCACGATGGATTTCATTGGTGCCAATTTGAGCTATTTTTGTCACTATAAAATTCCTTAGTGACAAAAAGCCCATAACATATTGATTTGCATATCTAATCATCCTTGCTTGCCACAAGAATCTCCGTTGTGGAAAGAAAGCCCCTGAACTTGCCACAAGAGGGCTATGGGCTATTTGGAAGCTACTCATTATCACCCTCCTCAATCTGGAATAGGTCGAGATATCTCTTAAAGACAAAGACCTGGTTTCTCTTTTGACCGGTTACTTCCAGAAGGAATCCGGCTTCTTCAAACTCACTTATCAGCCTTCTGATATTTCTATTGGAAAGCTCTCCAAAGGTGAGCTGGTTTGAAAGTTTAAGAACTGGATTCGTAAAGAGGTGATTGAAGAAGACTCTTATCGACTGCCCTCTTGAGCCGGCTTCATTTGAAATGTTCTCAACTTCTTCTTTGAGTTCAAGAATAGCCTTAAAGACTCTACTACCTTTTCTTGCTGTTTCAGTAACAGCTCCAAGAAAGAAAATAATCCAATACTCGATATCACTGTTTGTTCGTGCAGCATTTAAGTTATCGAAATATTCCTGTCGTTTTTTCTCAAGGTAATCTGAAAGGTAAAGGGTTGGATAATCGAGGATGCCCTTTGAAATGAGATAGAGAGTAATAAGCAATCTTCCAGTACGACCATTTCCATCAAGAAATGGGTGAATAGTCTCGAACTGGTAGTGAGCAAGTGCAATTCTAATCAGATGGGGCACATGGATTTCTTCATTGTGAAGGAAGGCTTCAAGATCACTCATCAGATCCAAAACCTCTTCGGGACTTGGGGGAACAAATCGTGCCTCAGCAGCACTTCTACCACCGATCCAGTTTTGAACTTTTCTGAATTCTCCTGGAGTTTTGTTTCGTCCTCGAACCCCAGTCATTAAGACCTTATGAGTTTCTCGAATGAGTCTATTTGAAAGAGGAATTTTCTTGAGTTCAGCAAGAGCAAAGTCTACTGCCTTGATATAGTTCTGAACTTCTTCCCAATCGTCTCTTTTCTCAGGATCTATGGATTCTCTATCGAGAAAGGCTTCATCAAATTCAGTTTTTGTACCTTCAATTCTACTTGAATCCGTAGCTTCTTTAACGATGTGCATACGGATAAAGAGTTCAACATTTGGAACTATTCTTGAAAATGCACTGAGTTCTCCAAGAGCAGTGTTTGCCTCTTCGAGAAGGGTATTGATCTGAGTATTACTCCAGATCCATTGTTGATTGATCAAAGCCGGGGAGAAGGTTTTGTGATCTCCTTGGGGTTTATATGTTCCTGCTTTGAAGTCTTTGAAATCCATGACCGTTCAATTATGCATTTAATGCATACTCCTCTTTAGTTGAGTGGGTTGTTTCCTCAGAAAGGCTTACTGGAATATTGCCGGTAAGCAGTTGTTGCATGAGACCATTCTTTTGCAGAGAAACTTTACAAAGTAGGTCATCTAACATGCCAAGTTCTTGATCAAGGAATTGAAGAGCTTCTATGCTTTGTTGCTGAATCTCCAGGGAAGGCACAGGAACCTTAAGAAACTTCTTTAGATTGGTTGGGTTGATATTCGACTGACTTACTCCCTTGGTAGCTAAAGATTTCAGTCTCTGTTGTGTGGGGTTGAAATTTAGAAAATAGTTTAAATACTCGGGGAGCATCCTATCTGTGTTGGTTCGTAGACGTACAATGTACGAAGCACAAACGTATGAACCTTCGAGGGAGAAGAGAGCTGTTTTGCCGACTAAATCCTGACTATTGGTACGATTAAAAAGAATATCTTTCGGTTGAAGCAAATAACTATTTTGCTCCGATTCTTTTAAATCAATGTATACCAGATCACGAGTTGAAACCTTTCCATTGACCAAGTTTAGCATTCTCAACATCGGGATTGCTCCGGTTGATGATGCTGCATTTGAAAGTCCGTACTGAGAAAATTCTAAGACTTCCCCCAGTGGAATCATGTTGTCCAGCTCTTTCTTGAAAAGTCTCTGCATCAACCCCTTCTTAAACCTAGTCTTGGCATCGATCAGTTTCTCGATGGTTTCAATTGCCGAATCCCAGCAGCTCAGAATTTCGGAAATTTTCTTTTGTTCGGTGAGAGGCGGGAGAACTACAGGGATGCTATAGAAGTCTCCGTGGTTTAAATCTGGTATGGTGCTGGTGCCAGCATTTGTCAGCAAGTAGTGCTGTATCCTGGGTGAACGAAGATAATTTACTAAAAAATCTCTATCTAAGATTGTTCTATCAAAATCAATTAAGAAAAAGTTATTATGAAACACCCCATCGACATTTGTTACTACAATCCCAGTGTTTCCTGTTCTAGTCATGAGGACATCCGTAGGGGAGCAGATTACTGATTTGCTAGGATTTTCTATGAATTCTGGATTTGCCCATCCGTTGCTAATGTGTTGAATTGTTACATATTTGTATCGGTTTGGTGCTGACTGCTTAAATCTTTCTTCAATCTTGATTTGCAACCCTTGTCGAACAGTACACACATCACCGAATCGTTTTAATCTCCAAGACAGTAAAGCAGATTCACATACAAGCCCCGTGTTGACCAATTTCTCTATTGCTGAAGGTGTGAGAGAGGGATGGTTCTTTGTTCTTTTCACAGCCCCAACTCCTTCAAATATCCACCCATCTTCTTCCTAACCTCTGAAAGCTCACCTTCCAATTTATCAATCTCTTTCTGCACTGTCTTAAGATCAATCTCTTCTTCCTCCTCGAAAGTGTCTACGTAACGTGGAATATTCAGATTAAAGTCGTTTTCTTTGATCTCATCGAAACTTGCTAAGTAAGAATACTTGTCTATGGATTCTCGACTTTTGAAGGTCTTTACAATCTTCTCGATATCTTGATCACGAAGTTTGTTCTGATTCTTTCCTTCTTCAAACTCTCGACTTGCATCAATAAAGAGTACATTTTTATCTTTCTTACCCTTATTGAAGATGAGAATCGCTGCCGGAATGCCAGTTCCAAAGAAGAGGTTAGAGGGCAGACCAATGACGGCATCAAGTAAATTCTCTTCGATAAACTTTTGTCTAATCTTTCCTTCAGAGCTTCCTCTGAAGAGAACTCCATGAGGCACTATAACCCCAACTCTGCCTTTACCTTCGACTGCTGTTTCAACCATGTGGGTAATGAAGGCATAGTCTCCTTTACTCTTTGGTGGAACACCTCGAAAAAATCTGTTGTGCTTATCTTTGGCAACGTCATCTGCTCCCCACTTATCAAGCGAAAATGGAGGATTGGCTACAACAACGTCGAACTTCATTAAAGCATCATCTTCGATAAGTTTCGGGTTTCTTATCGTATCCCCCCATTCAATACGGGCATTGTCTATTGAATGAAGAAACATGTTCATCATACAAAGTGCCCAGGTCGAGCCGTTACTCTCTTGTCCGTAAACAGAAAAGTTTTTCCCACCTATATGGCTGGCTACCCGTATGAGCAATGAACCCGATCCACATGCAGGATCTGAAATACGGTCTCCTGGCTTTGCTTCGAGAACCTCTGCTAATAGTTCAGCTACTCCTTGAGGAGTGTAAAATTCACCCCCTTTTTTTCCTGAATCACTTGCGAACCTACCTATTAGATATTCATACGTGGAACCAATAACATCATGGTTTCCTATTCGAGACGGACGGAGGTTCAACTTAGGGTCATTAAAATCCTCAAGAAGGTTCTTAAGCCTTTTATTCCTGTCTTTAGTCTGTCCAAGATTAGATTCAGAATTGAAATCGATATTCCGAAAAACACCTTCAAGTTTTGCCTTGTTGTGTTCTTCGATATCATCCAAAGCTGTATTGATGATCTCTCCAAGATTACTCGAATCTCTTTCTTTGTAGAGGTTTTCGAACAGACTGTGCTCGGGCATAAAGAACCGTTCTCGGCTCATCTTTCGTTTGATAAGCTCTTTATCTCCCTTAAGCTCTTTTTCGTATTGCTCGTAGTGGTCTTGCCATACGTCAGACAGATACTTCACGAAGAGCATCACGAGGATGTAGTTTTTGTATTCAGCCGGATCGACAACACCACGGAAGGTGTCACATGCTTTCCATGCTATTGCATTAATCTCTGCTTGATTAATCTTTGTCTCGTTACTCACTTCCTTGCTCCTCTAAATCTAAAGATCCATACCGTGTAAAAGATTGCCTTCAAGCTGTGCAGCTCTGAGTTCAATCAATCTTTCCATCAAATTGTGCTCCTCTTTTGCCAGAACGTTCACCTCTGCTATGGATTTTTGAACGTGCAATGAGGGAAGAGGTATCTCCATGTCTTCGATTCCGACTTTCGATAGTACCGGTATGCTTGTCCCTCTTTTGTATTTCTCTAGGTGGTGCTGCCCTTTTCTAGTGTTGATAAACCAGCAAAGGAATCCAGGGATAAGCTGGTCAGGATTGGCTCTAAGAATATAAAAGTGTCCAGCTGCTACTGTGGTCTCTTCAGGCTCAACAACAATGGCAGCAAAGCTATATCTTCCACGGTTTGGTATTAGCAGGTCTCCATCCAGTAACTTGTACTGATCACCGATATCTTCAGTTTTAATGGAGGTAAGGTCAGAAGTTGAATGAAATTGTCCACCGTCGGTGATATCTTTTAGCTGTACGAGATAGCCGTCTCCCTCTGGATCGTTTTCGACCCTGCCCCTGAATTGATAGCCGGCTTGTATGGTCACCAGCTCTTTTAGTTTTGAGGTTTTTATCTCCTTTGCCATCTGAAATAATTTTTTCAGTAAACTCTTTACTCATAGTGCACGAATCGGTGAGGCATTGCAATTATTTTTGCAGTAATAAAAATAATATTAATAAGAATGCTCTTAATGCCCTGAATATATGAGAGAAAATTTCACCTTGCATTCTTCTACGCGACTTTTTCGCTGTTCATTCACTAGCCCTCGATAATAAATAATCACGTCAGGAAACTCTGGGAGCACCTCTACGATATAGATTGTGAAGCGCTTATTTAAATAGAGGTATAGCAATGAATATAGAGGAACAACTTGAGTATGTGGATGAGGCGACTACCAGGGCTTTTGAGCATATTACGAATGGTGAGCTTAAGAAGGCTCTGAGTGTTGCGAGTCAGCTAAAAGGATTGACAGTGACGAATGAGGCGAGTCGGGCAGAGGCGATCATTAAAGGGTACGTCTTGCATGCAAAGCGTAAGAATCGAAGGGCGAAAGAGCTCTGTCTTAAGTCCGTTGCATACCTCTGGGGAAATTATGACGGCCTTTATCTTATACGTCAGTCTCACCCCGAACCGAATCGTGATACGAGGTTCTTTAATATTACGATTAAAGGTGGATGTGCAGCGTTTGGCTTATTTACAGTATTCACGTCAGAGCATGTGAGCGACTTTGAGGTTGTGGCTAATAGCGAGGAAGAGGCGATACGGTATGTTGAAGAAGTGGCTCCTTATCAGGAGAGCGATGCCAAGATTGTTTTGGATTGCCGGGTGCGCGATCTGGGTGAGGAGGATGAGGTTGATAGGTGTGGTGTATATGGAGCGTCTCCGTTTCGCTTAGAGAGCTAGGTCTTTTTGTCTCGTCTTTCGGTATAGGCTTTGAAGTTGAAAGTGTAGTTCAGCTGGAGATTGGTATGATCCTTGTCGAAGTAGTAGGGATCGTATGAAAATTTCTCTTCGTGTTCTCCCATGACTACAGTTTCCTCTATCTTTGAAATGCCCGGAATGAAGTCTTTTGCGAATTTGTTAAATTTCTTGATGCCGCCAAAGTTTTCGGGAGGTCTGCTGTTTTGACCGTCGAGACAGTGTGGAAGGAGGTGATCGAAGGTGTGTTGATCGTAGGTTTGATTAAGTGTGATTGTGTGTTGCCACTTACTGACCGGATCGTATTCGTAGAGGAAAGATTGGCTCTCTTCGTTAAGGAGTGTGCCGAGTTTTGTGGAGCGGGCATTTCTCTCATGCTTTAAAGTGAGGAACGTTTCCTGTGGATCGCCTATTACCAGATCATTGACATGAAATCTGAAAGGAGATTCGTTGTTCCAATTCAGTACGCTTTGAAGCTCAAGGTGCAAGCGGTAGAAGTTGATGGTGTTCTTTGTCAGGAAAGTTCGCCAAAAAGGGTGATCGGAATTGTTCAGGCAGACGGTGAGTTTGTAGATTTTTGGGGTCGGCTTCATATTTATGACTTTACCATTAAGGGTATAGGGATAGCTCTTATTTTTCTATTTTTATGAGAAATCTTTGTTTGATAATTATAGTCTTTGAATGTTTTGTCTCTAGCCGAGAGGTACGCCGGGGGTGATGAGTATTGTCTACACGGAGCCAACGGGACTCGTCTCTGGTGCGCGTCCGGCGCGCACTTATATCAACACTGCGCTAGCTTCCTCCCTCGCCTACGGCTATGGGGGACAAGCTGCGTTGATGTATTGAAACTCGCGGGTTCGAGTGTGGTTAGCTTGTTGGATAGTGTTTATTGAATGGGGGGCTTGCGGAGTTTGTTGCCGGCCTTCGCTGAAGCTTCCTCCGTCGCTAAAGCTATGGAGGACAAGACGTCCGGCGCCACATTTTGGAGATTTTGCTGCGCAAACTTTCCAAAATGTGGCGGAGCCAACGGGACTCGAACCCGCGACCTCTCGCGTGACAGGCGAGCGCTCTAACCAACTGAGCTATGGCTCCGCATCAAATTGAAAAGCTCGCTGCAAGCGAGATCTTCAATTTGATGCGCCGGACGTAGCTCAAAGAGCGAAGGCCGGCAACAAAATTCAAACTGACCACTAGACTTAAAGTAGCCAATTTGATGCGCCACGTCGTAGCCCGCAAGGGCGAAGACGGGCAAGACCTCTAAAACCAATCGATGATTCATTAAAGAGGAGAGGGTCAACATACCCGCCACCGTAAACAACCAGCAGCGGGTCAAAAACCCCTGCTCGATGTCACCGAGGCGACAGAGCAGACTGTAATTTCTACCCAAATTTTCCTTTTGTAGCAAGTCCCGGTGGGGAAAAAAGAGGGCTATGGGTTTGATTTCATATCTATTTTGATGAAATATAATAAACATAGTGTTTTTAGTCATTAAGAGGAATGAGCGTGCGAGAATACCAACCCGCTGAAATTGAATCGCGCTGGCAGGCGTACTGGGATAAGAACAAGACCTTCAAGACTGCCGAGAGTCCGGGAAAGAAGAAATTTTACTGTCTGGATATGTTTCCTTATCCCTCTGGCTCCGGGCTCCATATCGGGCACCCGCTGGGGTATACCGCTACTGATATCTACTCTCGATTTAAGAGACTGCGCGGCTTTGATGTGCTGCACCCGATGGGATTTGACGCCTTTGGCCTTCCTGCAGAGCAGCATGCTGTAAATACCGGAGAGCACCCGGCAAGAATTACTGAAGAGAACTGTCAGAACTTTGTAAAGCAGATGAAGCTTATCGGGTTCTCTTATGACTGGGACCGGGAGATCGCAACGTGTAAGCCTGAGTACTATAAGTGGACACAGTGGATATTCCTGCGGCTCTACAACTCTTGGTTTGATGAAGAGCAGCAGAAAGCTCGCCCGATTGAAGAGCTCCCAATACCAGAAGAGATCACTAAGCAGGGAGATCTCGCAGTACAAGAATTTCAAGCTGAGCACCGGCTCGCCTATATTGATGAGGCGCTTGTAAACTGGTGTCCAGCGCTTGGTACAGTGCTTGCGAATGAAGAGGTAATTGACGGTAGATCTGAACGCGGTGGCCACGACGTTGAACGTAAACCCATGCGCCAGTGGATGTTAAGGATTACGAAATACGCAGAGCGGCTTCTTAAAGAGATCGATGACGTTGATTGGCCAGAGGCTATTAAAGAGCAGCAGCGTAACTGGATAGGGAAACGTCACGGGGCTGAGATAGAGTTTGCTGTAGGCGGTACTCCTCATACGCTTACTGCATTTACTACGCGGCCAGATACGCTCTTTGGCGTGACCTTTTTTGTTATCTCGCCTGAGCATCCGCTAGTGCAACAGGTTACTACGGAAGATCACTCAGCAAAGGTTACTGAGTACTGTGATAAGGCTCTTAAGCTTAGTGACTTTGACCGTACACTTGAAAACCGTAAAAAAACGGGAGTATTTACCGGTAGCTTTGTTATTAACCCGATAACCGAAGAAGAAGTCCCACTTTACATCGGGGACTATGTTCTTATGAACGTAGGGACTGGTGCGGTGATGGGCGTTCCAGCTCATGATGAGCGAGACTTTGAGTTCGCACGCACATTTCAGATTCCTATCCGTCCGGTTATTGAGCCGGAGACTGAGGACGAAGAGCTTCTTGCTGCGGTAAGAGACGGTGAGATCTCTTGGACGAAGCCCGGTGTGATGATCGAGCGCGATTTTGATGTGGCAAGAGAGCTTGCGCTTACTGGTGCTACAAATAAGGAGGCGCAGAAAAAGATAGTTACGTGGCTTGAGAGTCAGGAGAAAGGAAAAGCTGTTGTAAACTATAAGCTTCGTGACTGGCTCTTTTCTCGACAGCGGTACTGGGGAGAACCAATTCCGATTGTTCACTGGGAAGATGGCACGTTAACAGCGCTCTCTGATGAAGAGCTTCCGCTTATCTTGCCACAGGTAGAAGATTATAAGCCTTCTGATGGTGGGGAATCACCACTTGCTAAAGCTACTGATTGGTTACACATCACTGATCCCGCTACCGGAAAGAAGGGGCGCCGCGAAACAAACACGATGCCTCAGTGGGCTGGGTCTTGTTGGTATTACCTACGCTTTATCGATCCTCATAACACTGAGAGTGGCTGGAGCGAGAAGCTTGAGAAAGAGTGGATGAACGTTGACCTCTACGTAGGTGGCGCTGAGCACGCAGTGCTTCATCTGCTTTATGCCCGGTTTTGGCATAAGGTCCTCTTTGATCTAGGACACGTGAGCACGGTAGAGCCATTTAAGAAGCTCTTTAATCAGGGCATGATCCAAGCGCATGCATATAAGGATAAACGCGGAGCGCTTATTCCTGTTGATGAAGTCGATGTTGATGACAGCGGCAAGGCTGTTCACAAAAAGAGTGGCGAGGTACTTGAGCAGATCGTGGCTAAGATGTCTAAGAGCCTTAAGAACGTTATTAATCCTGATGATGTTATTAATGAGTACGGCGCTGATACTCTTAGGATGTATCTGATGTTTATGGGGCCGCTTGATTCTTCACGGATCTGGGATTCTCAGGCGATTAGCGGAAATTTCCGTTTTCTTAAACGGGCATGGTCCTTTGTTACAGCAAATAGTGATGAAGGCGCAAGAGACACCATCTCTGAGAGTGAAGAGAGCGAAAAGGTAAAGCGCGCCATTCATCTGGCGGTAAAGAAGGTGGGAGAAGACCTTGAGGAGCTAAGACTTAATACCGCTATCTCAGCTCTTATGGAATGTCTAAATGATCTTAACAACGAGCAGGTTTCAGCGCAGACTCTTAAGAAGTTTGTGCTTCTCCTGTCTCCATTCGCTCCGCATATAGCAGAAGAATGCTGGGCGCGGCTTGGGGAGAAAGAATCTGTTGCGCATGCTAGCTGGCCAGAGTTTGATCCATCAGTACTTACCGTTGATTCAGCAATCGTTGCTATTCAGGTTAATGGTAAGAAACGTGGTCTTATAGAAGTTGCGCTTGATATTACCGATGATGCTCTTAAAGAGCAGGTGCTCGCTGAGATGAGCTCTACAAAGTACGCTCTAAGTGGTGAAGATAAATTTATCACGGTTAGAGATAAAAAGAGTAACGCACCACGGCTTGTTAATGTTATACACAGGTGATGAACGCACTTGTTAAAACATTCTTGCGTGGGCTCGCCACGGTATTGCCGCTTGTTATAACTGTTTACGTCTGCTGGTGGCTCCTTAGCTCCTCTGAGAAGATCTTTGAAGACGCTATTACTTACGTCCTTCCTGATAAATATTATGTAAACGGCTCAGGTATTGTTGCCGTTGTTCTTCTTACGTTCTTTATCGGGCTCATTATGAAGGTGAGCTTACTTAGTAAAGTATTTGATATGTTTGAGCGGATGATTATGTCATTTCCGCTAGTAAAGACTATTTACGGGGGTATAAAGGACTTTTTTGAGTTCTTCTCTGAAGATAATAAGGACTCGTTTTCAAAAGCGGTGTTTGTACGGATGGGCGATAGTGATGAGCGGTTACTGGGGCTTATTACTTCACAAACGCCTGAGGATTTTCTCGGAAAGAATTCTGAAGGGCTTGTCGCTGTGTATCTCCCGATGAGCTATCAGATCGGAGGATTTACGGTGTTTGTCCCTAAGGATCGCATCGAAGAAGTGGATCCGACCGTTACTGATACACTCCGGTATATTCTTACAGCAGGTGTCTCTTCTAGCGGAAAGAAGATAGCGCAGACGTAGGGTGTAGCCCTTTATCGTATCTCACCAGATGCTAGGATCTCTTTAAGATATTTAATCAGATGATTTCTAGGACATTTTCTCTGGCGAGACTGCGCGCCGAGAATGATTACCTGCCCGTCTAGATCTTGTATTCTCTTTGCCAGCTGTTCTGCCTCATGGTTAAACTTCTCTGTCTGCATAAAGGTACGGTAGGCTGAATACGCTGTTGAGCCGCTGCCAGCGCCAGGGTTTCCTAGGGTATCGCCTGCGTAAAGGTACTCAATCTGTGCGCCCTTTAGAGCTGCTTCAAGCTTTTCGCGTGAACACTTCTGATACGCTTTTCTTCTGGATCCTGGCCTTATATCAACTACCAAGGTTGCTGCTGACCTAATAAGGCCGTTAACGACTTCATCAATTGATTGTTTCGCTGTTCCGTAGCCGGCGACTACCTGCTCTTCCTGTTCGGTAAGAAATCTTTCAGGATCGTAGAGTCTGGCAGTGTGTATTACAGATTTTGCGCGCCTTAAATGGAAGACAGCTTCTGCGTATTCGTCACGTGTATAAGCGCCAGTACCCTGAACGCGAATGTCATCTTTATTTGCGCGGCCAAAGATCTGGTAGCTGACATCTACCGGAGTTTCGCATGTATCTTCCATGTCTTTACCCTTAGCGGCAATAAGCTCTAGCATCTCCGGCCTGAAGTTATAGGTTGATACCGAGAGCCCACGTTCTAGAAAGAGGTTTGGAGTAGATTCTGCTTCAGCGTTTAAGGTCTTTCGAACTTTCATCGGAGCCCAAGCGAGTAGTGAGTCTCCTTCTTTAACAACTAAAAGCTTAAAGTTTCTTGAGGCAAGAGCTCCAAGGACCCATTGGGTAAAATAAGGATCGGCATCAGGATTAAAACAGTTAATAAGCCTCGGTGAGAGTGAACCCATTTTACTAATAAGCGCTGGGTGTGTTGTCTCTGAAACAGTGGCGGTAGTTTTGGTATCAGAGCAGGTTGTGTATTCCTCAAGTAATCCGCTCACGCGTGATAGAGCGAATGATATGTGGTCAGCTGCTTCGCCGTCGTAAAAGTGTTTTTTACGTTGAAGCGCTCTTAAAGCCTCGGTCATATCCGTGTTGCTAGACTCGGAGTTTAACGAAGAGATACTTTGTTCAATAGTTGTCCATCCTATGGCTCTCTCAATTTCAATCCGCTTAAGAGATATATCTGCGAGCTTTGGATTGTCTAGGTTAACGCCTTCTTGTTTTAAAAAGAGTGTTTCATCGGAAGTCACGCTAAAGGTCTTATTTATTGCGACTCTCTTTTCAATGGCTCTAAGCGTATCTCTACGGTACTCAAGGTGGCGACGAAGAGCTACGGTGTTTGAGCGGTGATACTTAAGCGCAACATCGTAGAGGTCAGTAACCTGTGGGCCTTCAAGGGTCTTGGCGGTGCTATAGATCTCACGTTTTAAGAGTCGGTATTCGTCTTGAATGCTTTGTATAAGAAGTTTCTTTCTGAGTTCAACGCTTTCAAATGTATAGGAGGTATTCTCGTTAAATTTATCCCAAAAGGTGTCATCTTTGGAGCGAAAAGAGATCTTTGTGCCAGCTTGAGGATCGTTTCGCTTACGCCACTCGGAGTAATCGCCGCCTAGGATCGTGCTAAATACTTCTTTTGCTTGAGAAAGAAGTTCGGTGCGTTTAGATTCCTCTTCGATGCTCATCCACCCTGTAATTAGGCTTAGGAGGTGGTCGACTGAGTCTTCCCAAACAGGATCTGAGCTAAGCATGGCATCAACGCTTCCGCTCTCTACTTCACAAAATTCCTCAAGAGCGCGGTTAACGCCCCGGGTACACATATCTGTAAATGCGCTAAAATGAGCTTCACTTAACGCGTAGTACTCATCGGGAAGTTCCCCGTAGTATCTGCAAATCTGCCCGAACTGATATGTTGTGCCAATTATCTGGGAAAGGGTGTGTTGTAGCGCTGTGCTTTTATCAGGTAGTGCTTTTTCAAGTGCATCAACAGCGGCAGGATATTTCATAAGATGAATCAGGCCAAAAAGAAGCTTTTTCCTCTGATCTCGGGACTCTGGGCTGTTGTTTAGTCTGCTAGCTTCTGCAAGGTACGAATCGATTTTAGGTGTATCGCCCGTGCCGCGAAAGGTGAGCATGAGCGGGAGAATTTTTAAAATGCTCGCTGTACTCTCTTCTGCATCTAGAGTAGTGATCTTGCCAGCTACTTCATTAAACTCTTCTCTATGCGTGAGCATCCACGGGGCGAACTCAAGGAGCTGCTCTCTAATGGCTCGGTTTTTAAGCTCAAATATTGAGGAGATAAACTGAAGAGCTGCTGGATCTACTGTTTCTGTATGTTTAATGGTTTCAGCTATGGAGAGTACCGCGTCAGAGTGAAATTTAGCTTGTGAAATAAGTCTTGTGAGCGCGGCTTCAACTTCATCGTCACCTTGATTGGCTTCCCAGAGTGGATAGAGTATCTCTGCGACTTTATACATAGAGCGGGTTTGAGGTTTTACCCCTGTTGTGACGTCATATTGTTTGTGTTCAACAAGCCCCATGCTTTTAAGTAAGCTTGACTGGAATTGACGCTGGAACTCTACCTCGTCTCGGTAACCTTCAGTAACCACCTGAAAAACGACTCGTCCGCCTTGGATACGTGAGAATGTCTGAGACGGAAGGGTTCCTCGTTCCATGATCTCTCTTAGATCAGGGTCATCAATCGATCTCAGGATTGCGTCAGAGTAGCAGGGGATAAGTACAACGGTATCTGCGTACATCTTAGCAAAGCGCTGCTTTTCTCTCCCTATTACTCGCTGGTGTCTGCCCAGAGTTTGGACCCACTCCGAAGGAGTCCACGTAGGCTGCACCATAATGGCTTTGTGAGCTGCGGTAATTGTCACCCCGGTACTTAAAGCAGCTTGATTGGCGACCAGAATCTTGCAGTCTGGGTCTTCTTGAAAGTGTCTGTTGATAAGTTCTAGCCGTTCACGAGGATGGATTCTCCCATCTAACTTTAGATGTCCTATCTGATGATAGCGTGCTGAAAGAGTGTCAGCGGTAAGGTGGCGCTGCACCCAGAGAATTCCTTTCTTGTCTTCGTTTAAGAGATTAATAACGCTGCGGTCAGTTTCGCGGTAAAGCGTCTCCGGAGCAGGAAGGCCCAGATACTCGGGTTCATAAATTGCCTTATGGATAAACTGAAACTTTAAGAGGGGATTTATCGTATCAATATCGATGTATTCCCCTTGTGGAGCTATATTTTCATTGTAGTGCGTAGCCCAACCCTTAAAGTCTGAAACCATCCACATAATGGTTTGTTCCTGCGCGGGCATAAGCTCAAACATGCCCTCTTCTTCAGGTGGTATAATTCTTTGTTGCGGAACGCGCGGCGCTATCTCTTCAAGCTGTTGGCTAAAGGGCTTAACTTCTGGGTCTTCAAAGTAAGAAACCGTGTCAGCCTTAATTCGTCTTAACATAATATGCTGAAGGTTCTGGTGGAGTTGATAGAGCCCACCAAGATTTTGGCAATATTGCTCATTAAAGAGCTTCTCGTTTGGATACTCGTGCGGGTTAATGCTGTTTAGTATCCAAAAGATACCGGCGATACCGCTTCGGTAAGGAGTAGCTGTTAGGTACCAGCTATTAGGAATATCAAGCGCTCGAACAGCTTCACCGCGAATGGTATCAATGTTCTCAGGAGTATGAGCCTCATCGAGTATTTTGAGATCTATTCCTTTACACAACTTTTGAAAAAGTTCAGGACTATCTCTGTATATAACAGCGAGCGTTTCATAACCAACAATTACAAATGTTTCATCATCAAGCGCTTCAATCTGCTCACGTCGCTTCTGCGGGCTTTCGCTGGTGATGATGGCGATGTTGTCTTCTGTAAGGTGTGTGTGCTCAAGGATCTCATCTCTTACATTGGTAACGGTGCTTGTCGGGGTAATATAGAGCGTTTTGTAATTGCAGCAAAGCGCGGCGGCTACGGCCTGATAGGTCTTTGCTAGCCCGGCTTCATCCGCAAGGAGTGCCTGATCTCGCATACGGAGAAAGCGCACTCCTTCCTTTTGATACTGAAAAGGTGGCGTTTTCATGAAGCTTAAGTCTTCGTTTAGTATCTCAGAGAAGTGTTGCCTCATTGAGACCAAAAGCTTTGTGATAATCTCTTGTTGCGCCGGGGTAAGCATTGGCTTTGCAGTGTTACTTAGCTCTTCAACCTCGGTGCCTAGCTGCTTAAGGAGCGCTACGGGATCTGATTCAAATGTTCTGCGGTGGCATCGTATGGCGATTTGTAGCGCTTGCGAGAATTGCTGGTCGTTAAGTTCAAGAGTATTTTTCCCCTGACTTGCTAGCTGCAAGAGAGCCATGACGAAGGAGTTTGAGAGATTACTATCCTGTGTAGCGCCCGAATCGCCATTTGAGCCGCGGCTACGGTTGCTCTGTACCTGAAGTCCTACGTAGCGGGGGATAAGTTCTTCTAGCGCGATTTCATTTGATGCTTCTGGCTCTAAGAGTTTTAGAGTTTCGATGATTACGCCGGGGCTATTTCCGAGTGAAGTTAGGATTTCTAGTATAGGGGAAAGTGAGGTCTTAGAAGCGTACTCCACGAGCTCTTCATCACTCATCTGCGCAATCGATTTACTGGATTCAGAGCAGAGTCGTGATAGAGAACGCAAAACATCACCGAAGCGGTAGCCACGCTTTTGAATGATTTCGCTTTTAGATACCTCTTTCTCGGGATACTTATCTCGGTGTCTGCTTATTGATATGGCACGTAGGAGCTCAATAAGAGATACCTCTTGTCCATCACTGTCACTAAGAACCAATAAACTTGCGTGTTCGACACTTAAAAGGTTTGAGTCTTTATTTTGTATCTCCTTAATAGCAGTAACGGCTATGGATTCTAGATCTGAGGTTGTAAGAGTGTTTATCTTATTCAATGAAGAGGGGATACCAATTGTTGTAAAGGAATCTTTTGCGAGCAGCTTTTGAATAGCTCGTTTCCGGTATTCAAGCATCACGTCTTCAGGCTTATAGTGGCGGGAGCTTAGTATTCGAGACCTTTCTGGATGCTCATTTGGAAAGTCCCTACGCCATTTTGCTATGCAATATGATTCAAGTATGGTCTTTCCTGTAAGAACAAGCCCGGAGCGAAACTTGTATTCCGTGCTTTCAAGCACTCCGGGTGTAAATTCAAAAGGATCACCTGAAAAGTGATACTCAAAGATGTCATCTATGAGCTTTTCAAGCTCCTGTACGGAGGCTTCAAAAGGCGCAAGGACCTCTTTAATCTGTCGCGGAAGTTCCAGCGTCCCTAGTTCTGCCTTTTCAAAGCTTCTAGGTATAGTGATAGAGCGTGTTTCACTTACAGCTTCTCTAAATGCGTCAACGATGGTGAGTGGTTCAGCTCCTTCAAGACTGAGATCGTTATAGCTTTGCTCGATCTCTTCTAAAAGCTCTCGACCAGAAAGGTAGCTGTTATCATGAGTTTGAAAAGACGCAGCAAATACTCTTATGAACCACTTTGCTGGAGGAATACCGGAAGATTCAAATATCAGGCTTACCTCTTGGACTGCCGCTAGTAGGGCATCTAAACGAGTCTCTTGGTCGGCTTTATCTCCCGCGGCCCTTTTCTTATATCCCTTAAGAGCATCGAGCTCGTAGACAACTCGTCCCTGAATTTCCTCTGGCCTCTCAGGAGTAGCTGGAGTGGTGGATGAACGCTGCTCATCAGGCTGGTGTGTAGGTGAGGCAGTGCGAGACATCTTTAGAATCCCTATGCCCTGTCGCCATTAGCCTTTGAAGATCCTATTGGTAAGTGGTCAGCTACTTTAGCGATAATGACCTTCTTCTTTTCTTCATCAAAGAAAAAGTGAATACGAATTTGATCGCCCGGGTTTCGCCCGGATTTTGTATGAGCAGCCGCGTATACTATTTTATCCTCGTATATGACCTCACGGTGAGAGCGGAGATTCGGGTCTTTTGCAACTACTGGTCCGTCACTCATAGAAATGTCAAAGCCAGTTCTATTCTTAAACTCAGGTGCATGAAATCCTTCTTCTTCGAATCGCAGCTGCCAGAGAATTGTTGCCATGTTTTCAATAAGCTTGAGTGCTTTCATCTGCTGTGTGCGCGAGTTAGGCATATTGTTATCAACCATATCCTTCGCTCCGGCTCTTGCTTCCTCCAGAATTTCTACTTTCTCTGGGTACTTACTCTCAATGTACACGAGAGCCTCACGTACATTAGTAGGAGGTGCTAAGCTTTGGTCTGGTTGGGAGGAGGACCCATTTTTTAGCAACCCTTTTAGCCGCTCCGCAAAGGCCTTTGTTGATCTAATCTCTTCTTTGAGAATTTCATTATCCTGTCTGAGTTCGTCATTGATTTCACTGAGCGCACTTCTGTTATCACTGAGCGAAGAGTTCTCTTGTTCTAGCATCTCAATATAAAGCCGCATCTCGGCAACTTCTTTTGATTCTTCCTGATCAAGAACGGAGGTCTTAGAAACATTTGCGAGTTCGTCTTGTGCTTGTTTATATTTTTCACGCTGGATGGCAAGTCGGTGCGCAGACTCGGCTCTTGCAATATCTGACTTGCTTCGTATCGTAACGGCACTGGAAAGATGTTCATCACTTCGCTGTTGTTCAAGTGCGAGTTGGAGCGCTGTTCGGTGAATACGGTGCAAGATATCCTCACCTCCCATCGCGATCTCTTCATCGGAATAGGCGATTACTTTTTGCAACGCTGAATGTGCACCATTTGGCATGTAGACCTTGAGCCATCCAAAAGATGGAAGATCTTTGGGTGAGACTTGAACATCGAGGTAAGAAAGCGCATGTCGGACACTGTTGTCTTTTAGCACCATGACCGTCGCAAGCCCGCCGAGAAGCTTGCCGACTTCAGTAGGATTAAGGGGATACTGAGGTTCTTCGTCTTTAGAGTTATAGCGTGGAGACATTACAACGAGTGCTAGTCGGCGCCCTTTATCAACAATACTGTCTGCTACTACCTTCGGGTTATATTGATCGATTGTTAGAGGATAATTGGACATCGGAGTGCTTCCACTCAGAATATTCCATTTTCCTGATCTACCTGAGCTTAAAAGTTCACGAACAATACGTGGCGTGCTGAATTCTGGAGGGCTTGGCGGTTCTCCTTGGAAATCAGTCCGTATCCAGTACTGGTTAATCACACTGATGTTGTATTTCTTTTCATCAAGTCTTGTGATTCCAATAAGTGTACGCCAGTGACGTGGACTCTTGGGGCCTTCTGGGTGTTCAAGCGATAAAAGCCACCCTTGCGGATCTTCTTTTGTAGAATTTCCGACAAAGCTCTTTGTCTTTAGACGAATGCCGAGACTTATTTGTTCCCCGTGTGTTGAATCAGCAAGAGCCTTTGAATTACTCTGAGACACTCCTGAGATAAATGTTTCTAAGTTTCCGCGATCAAGTGCTTGGCTCCTAAACTTCCTTACCGTAGAAACCCATTTCTGAATTCTTTCATATAGGTTTGTATGTGTTCCGCTTTGAAGTTCTAATTGAAATTCGGTGGAAAAGTTCGGCTGCCATCCATAGGTAAGATGGTTTCTTTTTGGTGAGGAATAAGTCGCAGGTTGGTCATATTCTGGTCTGATAACCTGATCAAGAAACCTCTGGATAGCATCGAGTTCTTCAGTTTTAAAATCCCCAACTGGAATATCGACATACGCTTCTTTGATATTATGGGGATTATAGACCTCTCCAACTTCTGAAGACGTGTCGAGATCAACTTGTTCAGCAGGGACGAGCTTTTCATGTTTTTTCTTAGACTGAGGCTCGTCAGCGTGCTTGAGTAGTTCTTCATACTCTGCCTGATCTGCCACGTACTGATCAATATCAATGCGTTCTGATCTTCCTCTACTTTGCTGGCCCATTAGTTCCCCTCCTCAACTTGCTTTGCAAATTGGAGTAACGATCCAAGGTCTACAGAAGCATTCCCTGCAGAGCGCGAGGGGCCGTTCGAACTGTGTCTCCGCGTATCTGCTTCACCATTTGTAGGACTGCTCTTCACAGATTCCTGAGTCATCAGTCAACCTCCTGACCAGCTAGCTAGCCGCATAAGAAGTCTTGATGCTGAGCGCCAGCTATCACAACCGGTGCTAGCCGGAATCTGACTTGCGAATATTCGAAGTACCGGGCTCTTCTGTGAACGACTCTTTACCCAGAAGACAAGTTGAAGCTCTGGCTGTGTCTGACCAAAGCCAGGCCACGTGTTGCCGGAGACCTCAAGTGCGTTATCGCCTAGAAGTCTTGTCTCAAGACCAGCCTGTTTGCAGACCTGTTCTGCTTTCTGGACGTCAAAACTCATTTTTGTTTCAAGGCGGGTAATCTGAGCATCGAATATCGAAAAGCCTACGAGCGCGCTGGTGAGTGATTCGATATTTTGAACTTCGGCAAAATTATTTGATCCTCTAAAAGGTATCTCTGTACGATCTCTGCTGGCACAGAGAGTGAGAAAAGCTCTTTGTAAGTTGTTTGGATTAAAGACTGGCTCATCATCTCTGGTAAGCCCCAGCTGCTTAAGCGCCTTTTTCGCGGCGCCCTGTCCAAACTTTGATGTTTCGTGTCCGGCGTAGATGGATTCAAGGAGAGTACAAACATATTCACCACCGTGCCCGGCTAGTGCTTTAATAGCGCTCTCTCTCTTATTTTCACTAACTTCACTAGCGATAACTCTGAGCAGTATCGGAAGAGCTTCTTGAGTAGGAGCACTAGTAAGATCAATTATCTCATTACGGCTGAGATCGGTGCGCTCATCATCGTAGGTAAGGGTACCTTTTTCTCGCACGTCAAATTGCCAGTGAGCAGCGATATCCGCTAAATTTGAGCTTCTTGATATCTCAGATCCCTGATCGGTCAGTTCTGGCACTTCGCGTATGATATTCGCATCTGTATTGGTTTTTGGTGTAGCCATAGTAATCTCCCAAGATAGAAATTCTACCTGCCTGAAATATGCTAAGCAAAAAAAAGTGAGATGGTTGAAAATGAAGATTTTAGGGGCTAAATCCCTCTATTCTTCAAGGATATAGGTGTATCTGCCGTTTGGAGTTTTGCGGAATCTTCCGGTGTTCAGATTGCCGTTGTCGAGCATTCTATCAACGATACTAAAAGTCTCATCAGGCTCTGTTGCGCCCCAGATCGATATTCCAGCGTACGGGTAGCCATCTGGGCCCTCCCAGTTGTAGTTCCCGCCAAGTGGTGTTTGCTCGTCCCAGATACGCTGGGTGATGTATGCCTCCATGCCGGCAGGCAAGATGAGATGTGAATCGGGGGGCCAGTCTTCATTATCGGTGAGATAGGCGTAAAAGGCAGTGGAGAAGTTTTTCAGCTCTCCCGCGGTGGCGGCAGCCTTTGCTCGCAACCGGTAAGTGCTGTACTGGGGAATAGCGATTGCTGAGAGAATACCTACAATGCCTATCGTAACCAGTAGTTCCAGCAGGGTAAAACCTTTATCTTTTTCCGTGGCCTCAAATAAAAGCATCATCAGTGATTATCGTGCTCATTGAGACTGATGTTGAGGTTTAAAAGTTCTTTCTCAGGGGCTTCTAAGAAATACGCTTATATTTTAAGTGGAGCGAGCATAAGAACTAAGCTCTGGCTACTTTTCGCTCTTGAATGACTTGAATGCGAATTCTAGTATTGGGATTAGAAGGGGAATTGCCCCGGCTGACTGTCAGCTGTATTGGAGAATGTTGTATGAGCGATTATATACTGATTTCTAAAGCCTCTGAGTCTTGTGATAAAACAGTTACTCTTAAAGGATGGATAAGTAACCTGCGCTCTTCGGGAAAGATTTCATTTATTGAACTTCGTGATGGGAGCGGATTTATTCAGGTTGTTGCGGCTAAAAATGATCTCGATGAAGCTTCGATAGCGGTTGCGGGTGAGCTTACATTAGAGAGCGCAATCTCTGTTACGGGCGTTATCGTAAAGCACCCAAAGAAAGAGGGCGTGTATGAGATGCAGGCAACTTCGCTTGAGCTCATCCACAAGACTGACAACTATCCTATTGGGAGAAAAGAGCACGGCCCAGACTTTCTTCTTCAGCACCGACACCTCTGGCTCCGTTCAAAAAAGCAGTGGGCTATCCAGCGTATTCGCGATACGGCTGTGTACGCTATTATTACATTTCTAAAAGAGAACGCATTTACACGTATTGATTCGCCTATTATTACTTCAACGGCGTGTGAAGATACGACGAGCCTTTTTGAGTTTGAGTACTTTGATGTTGGGACAGGGTATCTATCACAGAGCGGACAGATGTATCTTGAAGCAGCGCTTGCGGCTCACGGAAGAGTGTATGACTTTGGTCCTGTTTTTCGAGCTGAAAAGAGTAAGACCAGAAAGCACCTAACAGAATTTTGGATGATGGATGCTGAGATGGCTTTTTTTGAGCATGAGCAGAATATGCAGATTCAGGAGCAGCTAGTGATGTACGTCATCGATCAGGTGCTTACTCAAAATGCTGAAGAGCTTGAGATTCTTGAGCGAGATACTTCAAAGCTCTCTGGTATAAAGGCTCCGTTTATTAGAAAAACGCACAGTGAGATCGTTGCGATCTTAAGAGAGCGCGGTTCTGAGATCACGGAAGAGACTGATCTCGGTGCGAAAGATGAGGAGATTCTGAGTGAGATCTTTGATCAGCCGATCTTTATTGATAGATGGCCTGCTAAAATTAAAGCCTTCTACATGAAGCGCTGTCCTGATAATCCAACCTTCTCACTGGCAAGCGATCTTATGGCTACCGAAGGATACGGCGAGCTTATCGGCGGGTCTGAACGGGAGTGCGATGCTGATGTTCTTCTTAAGTATATGGGGGAGAATAAGGTGCCGGTTGAGGATTTTGAATGGTATCTTGATGCGCGTCGTTATGGGTCTGTTCCGCATAGTGGATTTGGAATCGGGCTTGAGCGGCTTGTGAGCTGGTTATCGGGAATTGACCACATCCGTGAAACGATCCCGTTTCCGAGAACGATTTACCGGTATACACCCTGATTTTTTAAACTTTCTCCCCTAAGAGCCTGCCGCAGAGTCGACAAATCCGACTAAAAAAGGGTAGTATCTGTCGGAATTACGGTCAGTTCGAGCTGATCTGTACAGAGAATTTTTTAGAGGATTTAGAATGTCTGGTGAATCACATATCTACCGCACCAAATTGTGTAACGAAATACGTCCGGCTGATATCGGTCAGGAAGTACGTCTTGCTGGATGGGTACACAATATCCGCGATCTGGGCGGGATAACATTCTTTGAGCTTCGTGATAACTACGGGATATCTCAACTGTTGATACAGCCGGAATCTCCTGCTGCTAAGGTCGCAGAAGGTATACGTAAAGAGTTCTGTATCACAGTTTCAGGAACGGTACAGAGTAGAGGAGAGGACAACTTTAATCCTGAGCTTCCTACTGGTGAGGTCGATCTCGTTGTTACTGAGATTGAAATTTTAGGAGCTGCTGAGCCACTTCCGTTTAGTGTGTTTCCTGATACGGATGTTTCTGAAGAGCTCAGGCTTAAGTTCCGCTACCTCGATCTAAGGCGTCAGGCGCTGCACGAAAATATATTACTCCGTATTAAGATAATTTCGGCGTTTAGGAATAAGATGGTATCTCTTGGTTTTAATGAGATGACTACTCCTATCCTGACTTCTTCAAGCCCTGAAGGTGCCCGTGACTTTATTGTTCCGTCGCGCATGCATCCTGGAAAATTCTATGCTCTTCCTCAAGCGCCGCAACAGTTTAAGCAGCTCTTAATGGTTGCCGGTTTTGATCGCTATTTTCAGATCGCTCCGTGTTTTAGAGACGAGGATGCCAGAGCTGACCGTTCCCCTGGTGAGTTCTATCAGCTTGATATCGAGATGAGCTTTGCCACGCAGGATGAGATCTTCTCAACGGTAGAAGATGTAATGAATGATGTTTTCTGTCAGTTTGTTCCTGAAGATACCGTTACCGATATTCCTTTCCCGCGCATTCCGTACCGGGAAGCGATGCTTAAGTACGGTTCTGATAAGCCAGATCTGCGTAATCCGCTCTTTATTCAAGATGTTTCTGATGTGTTTGAGAAAAGTGAGTTCCGCGCCTTTGCTGGTAAGCCAGTGCGAGTCATTAAGGTAGCAGATGTGCTTGAGCGACCACGTTCTTTCTTTGATAGAGCCGATACAGGGGTAAAAGAAAAGGGCGGGGCTGGTGCCAGCTGGATTCTTGTTGAAAAGTCTGGTGAGATTAAGGGGCCGCTTGCCAAGTTCTTAAACGAAGAGCAAACAGCCACACTTCTTGAACGTACTGGGGCTAAGCCCGGAGACGGTGTGTTCTTCTACTCCAGTCAGGATCTCTATCAGCTAGCAGATATCATGGGTTTTCTAAGAGAGTATCTAGGTACAGAACTGGGGCTCATCGAAAAGGGGGAATTTAAGTTCTGCTGGATTACTGATTTCCCGATGTATGAGCGGGATATGAGAACAGGGAAGATTGATTTCTCACACAATCCGTTCTCAATGCCGCAAGGAGGGATGGAAGCTCTTGAAAGTATGGATCCTCTTGATATTCTCGCCTATCAGTATGATCTGGTGTGTAACGGAGTTGAACTCTCTTCTGGTGCGATTAGAAACCACCGACCAGATATCATGTACCGTGCCTTTGAGATTGCGGGATACTCTAATGAAGAGGTTGATAAAAACTTTGGTGGTATGATCCGCGCATTTAAAGTTGGCGCGCCGCCTCACGGAGGTATCGCTCCCGGAATCGACCGGATTGTGATGCTTATTGCTGATCAGAAGAACCTACGGCAAGTAATTGCATTCCCAATGAGCCAGACCGGTCAGGATCTGATGATGGGTGCGCCTTCAGAGGTGACTGATGAACAGCTTAGAGAGCTTCATATTGAGCTTAACCTGCCTGCGCCTAAGGATGAGGTTTCTAACGGGTAATCTAAAATCATTCTTGATTTTGAGGTTGTCGCACACAGTAGTCATTGCGAGGAGCTGAGGTCGTAGACCGAACGACGTGGCAATCTCCATGCCCTTGCTACAAATTTCTATTCTAGTCTTGGGGATTGCCGCGTCGCTCGAGCCAAGGCTCTCGTCTCCTCGCAATGACGTAAGGCCATCTTATGAACTTATCCCGCAAGCCCCAAGTCGTTAGCAATCGCTTGCATGCCAGCAATGGTGTTCTCAATATGTTGCCCGAGCTCAATGCCGAGTTCTTCGGCGCCGAGTTTGATATCTTCGCGGTTACATCCTTTAGCGAAGGCTTTGTCTTTTATCTTCTTTTTTACTGATTTTGGAGTCAGGGTTAGCAGTGAGCGATCGGGGCGTACAAGCGTGGCGGCAGTGATAAGGCCACACAGCTCATCAACAGCAAAAAGAGTTTTTGCCATCTGTGTCTCTCTTGGAGTCTCTGTATAAAGCGCATGGCCCATAATGGCGGTACGAAGGTCCTCGGGGTATCCGAGCTCTTCTAGAATTGAATTGCCTTTAAATGGATGGCCGTCAGGGGCAACTGGTTCGGGATATTTCTCATAGTCAAAGTCGTGTAATAATCCGCATATTCCCCATTTTTCTACTTCGTCTGCAGGACACTCAAAGTAAGTAGCATACCAGCGCATAGCGGCTTCTACACTTAGTGCGTGTTTAAGTAAGCTCTCTGATTTTGTGTACTCATGTAGGAGTGCTAAGGCGTCATCTCTTGTTTTCATGCGTTGCTATCCTCTTTTGTTGTATCAGCAGTTTGCGTTGGTTCTGAGTAAATGGTGATAAGCTTTAGGAGAGTTTGTAGAGAGATGTTTTTTTTAAGTTCATCACGAGTAATAGTGGACGAGAAGTTTTGCGATTCTGAGATGATCTGTAAGGTGATATCTGGGATTTTGCCAGTGGCCGATCCCGGGGAAAGCGCGCTACTCACTTTAATAAGCTCAAGAAGCCTAAGCCCCCGGTCGAGTACGGAGCGGTCATCAGACTTCTCAGGAATATAGACCTCCCAGTTGCCCTTAAAATTTTCAAGATTTGATCTCAGTATTACCTTTATTTCCGGGTTATTTGCATATTCTTGTCCGGTAAGAGTGGGGGATACTCCAGAAAGCCACTCAGAAAATTTTTGGGATTCTTGTGTTGGAAATGTCAGGGTGTTTGCGCTGTAGAGTACAATGCAAATAAGTGCGAGCGAGGTTTGTGTAATGAGCTTCCAATTCATACCTTACAACTCTTTATACAGCGTCTTTGCTAATTCAAGAAGAAGCTCTTTCTGGTTTTTTTCTGGTTCCTCGATAACGGCTTCTTCTAGAGCTTTAAGCACTGTTCCGAGCTTTTTGCCGGGCGCCATGCCCTCTTTAATGAGGTCATTCCCATTAACAGCGAGGTGGCCATACTCAGGGAGTGAGGTGCGCGCGTGTTCGGTCTGGACCATCTCCTGAAATTGGTCGTATGCTTCCTGAAATTCCTCTTCAGTAAAAACCGGCGGCATATCGGCTCGTTTAAAAAGAAGCCAATCCTCAAAAAGAGTATCGAGATCTCGCATAAGCCGTCTGGTTCCAGCCGGGCCACAATCAAGAGGGCGCATATGGTAGCGTACTAGTGTTGCAACGTTTTCCGTCAGTTTTTTAGGGAAACGCATCCGCTTCATTACTTTCTTTGCGATGTCTTCACTTACGTGCTCATGCTTGTAGAAGTGTCTCCGGCCATCTTCTCCGACAGAGAGGGTGTGAGGTTTGCCGAGGTCGTGAAAGAGAGCCGAGAGACGTAAAAGTTCTGTGGCTGGTGCTCTCTCAATAACCCATAACGTGTGTTCATAAACGTCATGGATATGAAACTCATTTTGTTCAAAGCCGACTGAAGGCATAACTTCAGGGAGAAACATCTCAAGAATGCTTGCTTCTATCAGGTAATTTAATGCCGGGGAGGGGCAGGGGGAGCAGAGTATCTTTACCAGTTCATCACGAATGCGCTCAATTGAGACATCTTTTAAAAGTTCTTTGTGGTCTTTGACTGCGGCGCGAAGTGACACGTCTAACTCTCTTCCCGCAGCAGGCCCAAAGCGAACAGCTCGCAGGCTTCTAAGGGGGTCTTCAAGGATGCGATCGCTGGCGCTTCCTACTGCTCTGAGGACTTTATCTTTAAGGTCTTTTTGTCCGCCGTGTGGATCCACGAGTGAGGAAGTCCCCGGATCGAATGCTATAGCGTTAATGGTAAAGTCACGCCCACTAAGATCAGTTTCAATTGAATCTGAATAGCTTGTTTCGTTTCGAGCTGAGGGAGATCGGAAGGTGGTAAGCTCAAGGTTCTTACCTTCAGACACGACAGTGATAGTGCCGTGTTCTATACCGGTATCAACAACGTGAAATCCCGCTGCAGAGAGCCTTTGCCGAGCCTCTTCTGGGTGTAACACCGAAGCCATGTCGATGTCTTCTCGCGACTCACCAAGGAGCGCATCGCGAACAACCCCGCCAACTAGATGGCACTCAGAATCTTCACCAAGCGCGCTAAGGACGTTTTGTAAGAGGTGAGATTTACAAAGCTCTGTGAGTAAACGGGTAGCTTCCTCACTCTTTACGGGTGAGGGCAGCGAGGAAGATGTTCCAGGATCTTGGGATTCTACCATTTAGCTTCACATGTAGTACCGGTAGCCAGTGCGGCTGCTCGGGTTTCTTAAGTAGTTTCATTCCAGCCTGTTCAGGCGTTTTTGAGCCTTTCTTTGTGTTACACGGCTTGCAACAACAGACTACATTGGTCCAGCGTGTTTTTCCACCTTTGCTACGGGGTAGGACGTGATCGAGTGTCGCTGTGCCTGTATTAAGAGGCTTTGTGCAGTACTGACACTTAAAACCGTCTCTGGCGAAGATATTAAAGCGTGAGAGAGGAGGACTTTTTTGCCCGATATTTACGTAACTAAGGAGTCTAACAACAGAGGGAGCCTTTATGGCGAGTGAGACCGACCGAATCTCGTGGCTGTATTCTTCCACGATTTCGACTTTATCTGAGAAAAAGAGCGTTACAGCACGCTGCCACGAAATTACTTTGAGAGGTTCGTAGCTCGCGTTTAGTAGCAATACTGCCGCCATTCACTAACCTCCATACAATTATTATAAGTGATATCAGCTATTTGCGCAATGACAAAAATTGGGCTGATATCTCTTAGTATATATATCGTAAGAATCACTCGTGTTCTTGACAGTGCGAGAGTGTTTTGTCATTGTCTCTTTTCCATTAATAAACTGCTCCACGAAGGTCTGTAAAATTAGGATTTTGTGAGAGAGCAGCTTTTTCTGACTTTATGGCAGAGGAAAAACTGATGGGATTGCCCTCCTTCGCCCCTACGGGAGCTTCGGAGGGCGAATCATATTGGAGATTTCGCCTATGGCGAACTTTCCAATATGATTCGGGGCCGTAGCTCAGTTGGGAGAGCGCCTGATTTGCATTCAGGAGGTCAGGGGTTCGACCCCCCTCGGCTCCACACTTCGCCCTTCCCTTTGGGAAGGTGCTACGTGTGGCACTTGTGCCTCGTAGCTTTAGCGTAGTGGCAGGCCACACAATCTTAGAGAAAATCAATAAATTTAGTAAGCAGGGGCGAAGTGTGCCCCTCGCAGCACGGGCGCGAAGCGAACGGCGGAGTGGGGCCAACCATTTATGTTGAAGTGTCGCCCTTCCCTTCGGGAAGGTGCTACGTGTGGCGAGCCACACTATCTTAGAAAAAATCAATAAATTTAGTAAACCGGGGCGAAGTGTGCCCCTCGTAGCACGGGCGCGAAGCGAACGGCGTAGTGGGGCTTATAGTCTTTTCAGTGAGAAGGCCCATCCTGACCCAGTCTTCAAATACTTCTCAAAATCGTGAGCTTTCTTAGCATCACTAAACGCAAGATATGTCTCGATTCTCCACGGCACAAATTTCGAAGTGTGCTTGCACTTTCCACGATTATGATCTTTTAGCCTAGCTTTGAGATCTGATGTTACTCCAAAGTACCGCTTATCTGAATGGCTCAGGCTTATGAGTATGTATACGTACTTCATACTCACTGTATCGATATCTGTTCTGAAAAGTTTCTGACTCTAAGAATCCACCACAATCTGCGTGCCAATTTATATTTAAATACTGGGGGTCGAACTCCTTGAAGAAATACAATCAAAAATCATGACTTTTGTCTTCATGTGTTTTTAGGAAGGTAAAAATCTATGAATGACCCAGATTGACTGGACCATTCATTAGGCTAGAAATACACTTACTCGTTAAGCTTCTTCCGCGCAGCTTTGAGAGCTTTTTTCGCCTTTCTCTTAATATTTCGGAGTTTTTTAGTAAGCCTTCTCTGCTTCTTTTTATTTGATGCATTTGATGCACTCTCCGAGACCTTCAGAACCCTTGAAAGAAGTTTCGAAGCTTTTGAAAACTTTCTTTTGCTTTTCGCATTGTATTCATCACTGTCTTTGATTAGATCAATACTATTAATAAGCTCTTGAATGCTTTCCTTTATCTCTTCGCTATCAGATCCCTTTCCTTTAATGCTTTTGAGAAGACCTTGCGCTTCTTTAATCTCATTCTTGGTTGGTGGCAGTACGGGCTCTGGTGTCGGAGTGGGAGTAGCTGTTGGCTCTGGTGTCGGAGTGGGAGTAGCTGTTGGCTCTGGTGTAGGAGTGGGAGTAGCTGTTGGCTCTGGTGTCGGCGTGGGTACAACTTCAAAACTCAGGACTCTATTGAAGCCAGAATCAGCAACCCATATTTCATTATTTGTATGATCGTATGTCAGCCCTTCAGGATAGTAGAGATTCCCCTGCGTGGCTAAGTTCAGAAAGCCCGATAAGTTTTCTCGTGAATAATTAAAACTCGACGTACCAAGCACATACTTAGCACTTTGACCGTTAGATATGCTGCTTGTGTCATGCACAATAACTCTAGAAACCTGTCTTTCTGAGACAAATAATCTATCATTGTTACTATCATAGGCTACTCCCCACGGAGCGCTTATTGAAGATTCATCTGGGGTGGCAGACTTTGTACTAGTATTGAATGTACTTTGACCTAAGACGAATGATGCGGCCTGTCCATTTGTAATACTCGAAACGTTATGTATGAGTACCCTGTTATTTGAAGTATCAGCTATAAACAAACGTTGATTATCAGAATCATATGATAAACCCCGGACAGCGGAAGAAAGTGCACTATCAGATGTTCCAGATGCATTAGATGTATAATCCCCCTGTCCTATGACGTTCACCGCATTCTCACCATCAGTAAGTGTAGAGACATCAAATACTAATATTCGCCTAGTATCTGTTACAAATATGCGCTGACTGACGGGATCGCAAGCGATGCCGGCAGCACTGCGTAGTGTAGCTTGGTTTACCGTAGAATCTTCGGTTGTAAAGTCAGTCTGGCCCAACACATTAATGGCGTTTTCACCGTTTACTATTGTATCCGTATCAAATACAAGAACTCGCGAATTCTCATGATCAGCAACAAAGAGTAAGTTTCGATTCGAATCAATACACAACGCATAGGGCTGATACATGCCAGACTGTGTCAAGCTGTCTGTATTGCTTCGAAAATCAGACTGGCCAAGTACAAAATCAGCCTCATAGTCTGTCAGACTGTTATCATTTTCGAGATTGAATACTAACACCCTGTTATTCTGTGTATCTGCGACAAATAAACGATGATTTGATTCATCTAGTGCTATATCACCCGGATCAAAGAAGCCAAGAGAATGAGGTCCAGCATTACGACCAGACGCCGTATACAGAGCGTTTGGTGTAGTGAAATCATCGTATTGTCCAATAATACCTACTGCATCTTCGCCGTCGACAATGGTCGCCACATCAAAAATAACAATTCGGTGATTGAATATATCTGTGACATACAATAACCCATTCGCACTATCGCTCTTGATATTTGATGTGCCGTTAAATTGATTTATAGAGGTCGCGCTACCTGATGAGGTAAAATCAGCTTGCCCTAGCACATTTATTGCGTTTTCACCATTCGTGATTGTGGATACATCAAATGATAGGACTCGGTTATTATTATAATCTGACACAAAAAGAATATCTGCAGTAGAATAGTAATCTACGCCACTCGGATTACTAAATTTCGACTGTGTAGTTCCAGCAGTTGAAGAGGTATAGTTCGTTTGGCCCAGTACTCCTATTGCGCTTTCACCATTTGTAATAGCGCTTACATCAAATATAAGTACCCGATTGCTAGTCGCATCAACTACAAATAGACGATCATTTGTAGAATCGTAATTGATGTATGCAGCTGCCTTAAATCGACTTTGAGACGTTGTGCTGGTAGTAGAGGTAAAGTCGGCCTGACCAATAACGTTGACTGCGCTTTCACCATTAGTAACAGTGCTCACATCAAATACAAGTACTCTATTGTTACCGCTATCCGACACAAACAGTCGGTCGTTTGCGGAATCGAGACTTACAGCTATCGGTCGATTCATAGTGCTAGCTGTTGTGCCACTTGAGAATCCCGAAAATGTGGATTGACCAAGCACATTTACTGCCGATTCACCATTAGTGATAGTAGTGACATCGTATACAAGGACACGGTGATAACTAAAATCTGGTACATACAAGAGATTATTGGTTGCATCGTATGCTGGTTGAGCAGGATTACCTATAGTGCTTGCATTGACACCTGCCTCCGCGCCATCTGCGGATTTTAAATCATCCTGACCTAATACGGCATCTGCCTCGAAGTCTACTAGTTGATTGCTATTATTAAGGTTGAAAACCAGCACACGGTAGTTTCCACCATCGCTCACGAAGAGCCGATGTCCAACTGTGTCGATAGCCATGCCCCGGGGGCCATTAAAGTTAAAGCCAAACTCATTTGGCCCATTATTAAGTCCTTCTTTCTCAAATTCAGGAGTATCTGAGCTTACTTTGACAGTTTGACCAAGAACATTTGATGCGTTTGCCCCATTTTCAATTTCGGCGTGTGCTATGCCGGCATAAGATACAAATGCCCCGATAATATATAGAGTAATTAATGAAGAAGTATTTTTAAATAGAAATCTGGTCATTTTTTTGTACTAAACTCCTAGAAATTCCGAACTCACTATCTTACGGCATTAACTAGAAATAACTTTAGATGCTTAGAGATATGTTGAGTAACGTGAAATTGAAAGCCTAGTATCTAAGAGTTAGGGAAAGGTTCAATGTGAGTCTAGCGACAGAGCCGGATGCATAGCACAGGATTAACTCTTCGAATTTCCCTGTCATGAAAGAGCTTTTTTCACGACCTTGAAGTCAACTTCTTCCAAAAGTCATGACTTTTAAGAATCCGCCACGATCTGCGTGCCAATACCATCTTCGGTTAACAGCTCAAGCATAATTCGGTGGTCGTCGCCGCTGGCTACTATTGAGGCGGCTTCTACTTTTTTAGAGTTTACTACGTCACACAGGTGCTGAACTTTTACCATCATTCCAGAATCAATCGTTCCATCTTCTAAGAGGGCGTTAATTTGTGAAGGTGTTAATTGAGATATTCGACTCTCAGGATCGTTTATATCTGAGCGCACTGCCATGTCAGATACCGCAATAAAGCGCTTTGATTGAAGTGCAATTGCTAGAGCAGAAGCTGTTTGATCGGCATTAATGTTTACAATATGTCCACTCTCGGTTCTTCCGAGTGAGCTTACTACTGGTACGAAGCCGTTCTCAAGCGCCCTTCTTACAGGCTGAGTATTTACATGCGTGATCTCTCCCACGTAATGATAGGTGTCAAAGTCAATGTAGCGAGCGGTAAATACGTCAGAACCCGGTATGGTAATCGCTGAAGCGCCTGATTCATTAATGCTTCGCACAAACAGGCCGCACACTTCGTCTTCTAAAACGTTTTGAATTATTGGTAGGTGTTCAGCCGGAGAGACTCTCAGATTATTTACAACATTTGAGGTATATCCTTGCTGTTCAAGGGCGCGCTTAATCCTTTTCCCACCTCCAAGAGTTACAACCGGACGTACTGAGAGCGTACTAAGCGCAGCGATATCATGTGCCATGCATTTTACGTCACTTTCGTTCTCTGGCTCGAGCGTGCTCCCGCCAACTTTGATGGTGACTATCTGGTCCTTAAATTCACGTATCCACGGGATAGCCCCTTTAAGTACCAATGCTTGTAGAGCAGCTGTTTGGAAGGACTTGTCATTAAGAGACGTACTTTGAGCTGCTTGTGTCAGTTGTGAAGAGTCGGGTATAGGTCCAAGGGTGCCAGACATTTGATTTTACTCCAGTTGTGAACTTTCTACTATACCTGAGCTATGGCACTAGTCTAGTGCCAGAAATAGGGCATTAAATGTGACTAAGAATTCACCTTTTGGCACTATGTCTCCATGCATATGGAGAGAACCAGTACAACGCCTCAGGTATCAGTCGAGCAGATGCGGCAAGAGCTTCAGCTTGTATTCGATCCATTTGAAGACCAGAGCTTTATTCGGCTTCATGATGTTGTTCTCCGTTTTAAAGACAAAGAGATACGCACACTTTATGAGCAGGGATACTCTAGTAATGAATTCCTTGAAGCCTTGGCTCATTATTTTTCTGGAGAAGTTTTAGACCCTGCAATTGATAGGGAGCGATTGCTCCGGAATGAGGAATTTACTGATAAGCAACGGGTGCGAATAGGGCTCTTCCGCACTGTTTCAAAGCTTGCTCCAAAGTATACGGCTTTAGAAGTTGCGGATTTTTTGCGAGAGTGCTCTGGAGCGCATCCTGTTTTCCCAAGTATTGATCTCGCAGAGTTAAACACAAAGTATTCGTTTTCACTTAAAAGTCTCTGTGAACTTGGAAAGCTTAACCTCGACTGTAGTGGTCCGTTTTCAAAGCTTAAAGCATGTTTGTCGATATTTGAAGAAGGCGGTAGCACAGAGCTTGTAAAGGAATTACAGACTCTTAAAGATGTTCATGGCGGTGATGTCTTTCGGAATATTTGGCAATTTGTAGGCTTTATTGGAGAAAAGGGAACATTTGAGATCGCTCAGCAATTGCTTTCTCTAAGAAATAGTGATCAAGAACCACTTTTCCAAACGGCACGTACTCTTGTCTCTGCACTTACTCACCGTAATAGCAATGCGGAGCTCTTTGATGCTCTTGTACACAGCACAAATGACTATGACGAGCCACTCTTTCGCTACGGTGAAGAGATAAATGATTATATGGGTCAGAACGGTGGACTCAGAAGAGCGAAGCATCTTTCAAGCCTCAGATCTCCCTCTGGAGAACGTGCGTTTACCGGATATGAGATAGCACTAATGAAGGAAGCCGCAGTAAACGTTCGAGAATGTGCGAGCTGGGCTGCGGAGGGGAAAGATGTACTTGAGCAGATCTATTGTAAGAGGTTAGGCATTAAGAGCCCGGATTTTAGAAACGATGGTCGTCCCAAAGCTCTTGTGTTTGTACCCGGGAATGATTCCTCAAGTCTTGGCGTTAGAGTATTTCTAGAGGCGTCTGAAGGGTTTTATCGTACAATCGTTGGTTCGTACGATCTTTGTTTAAGAGCAATGTCTAATAGATATCAGCTTTATGAGGGGTTACATACTTTTGCTTCAGAGTGCCAGCTCATAAGTATTTCAGGCCACGGTTCTCCTGAAGCTATTGCAATCTCTTATGATACATCACGGTATAACTCGCAGCTAACAGCAGAAGCCTTTGAAGTTAAAAAAGATGATCCTCTTCTCTATGATGCTCTTTCATCTATGCCTCCTGAGTCAGTGCTTTTCTTGGATTCTTGTTCCACAGCTAGGCAGAGAGATTTAAATGAACTAGGTAATCATTTTGCTGGGTCTCTCTCTAAACACCTGCCCCATATTAGGGTCATCGCATCCAAGACGCCATTTTCTCCAGATGAAGTGGTAATTGATAATGTGGTGCCGTTTCGTGCGAAGATTTTCTCTCATTTTCAAGAAGCTACGTTTAGTTCTTTTAATGGTGAGTGGAGTGGGCCAGAACGTAACCAATATGATGTTCAGAATGCTATATCAGCGCGCGGTGAGGAACGACTGACTTCATTGCCTGAGCACTTCGTTAAGGGGCCTTTACGAAAGTCAAGATTTTGTAAGGATCTAACCGCGATCGAAGCTGCGATTTCTAGGGCTTCTTATCCGTATGCATATCCGGAGGAAATGTTGAGCGAGGCTGATAAAGTGCAGGAGATACCTGGCATTGAGGTAATAGAACGTAGGGATCCATACCGTGAGCGAGAGCAAAAGGATTGGCAGTATCTCTTTGGTGAACTTCTTGGGAAGCCGTGGTGTCCCGCGTTTGGTACTACTTATGGGTCTGAAGCGTCTGCTATTAGCAATAACCCTGTATATTTCCTCCGTCGTCATGGCTATCAGCTCGTTGAAGCACCAGAGCTCGGTGATATAGTACTCTACCTAAAAAGAGACTCAGATTTTGTTAAGGAGGGTCAGCATGTGCTTACCTACGCCTCACATCATCTCTTCGGGCTCTATGTTGATAAGCGTACCGTAGTTTCAAAGCCTCACCGGATGCACGTTCTCAGGCATCCCGATAATCTTATACCGCTTAGTGATGAGACTGATTCGAAGAAACATTACTTCAGACTCTTCTTTCGAGAAGAGTAATTCCTGAGGCCGAAGCTCGCTCGATTGCGATTACACCGTAATGGTGCTTGACTTACTCAAGAGAGACTCTCGCGCAAAACTCTCATGAAGGCTTCGTCACCAGACAGCCCATCTCGCTTACAGGTAGAGACTGCTACAGCTATCTCCGTTAGCTCATATCTTTCCATTACGAGAAATCCTAGGTCCTGAGATACTCCGATTGATTGCAGAAGGTTTGCTGCTGTTCGGAAGGCGCTTATAGAAAAAGGCTTGCATTCTCCCTTACGAGCCAGAACTTCTCGAAGCTGAACATATTTTTGATAGGGCACAAAAGACTCTTCAGGAGAGAGTGCCGGATAGCTCGGTAGTACGGACTGAGGATAACTTCCGCCGGGCCCTCCGGCCCATTCGCGATTAGCCGTTCGTAGTGGATCGTTGCCGTTTCTGCGCGTAAACTTCGTGAGGTCTCCCTGCTTGTTAATGACGAGCGCTGATACTGGTGAATGTCGTCGATGTTCGGGATACTGCGGGTAATGTGGGCTTAAGGCTAGGACAAAACAGGCATTGTCGTTCGCCCAGCTCGGTGATGCAGATGGAAATGGGGCGAGTAAGTCCTTCTTTGATACTTCGAACTCGGCTACTGACTCCCATACTATCTCAGGGTATTCTCCGAGTAGATTCCTGAGCTGATCAAGATCAAAGTGAATCCGCTCAGCCATTTCATAATGCTCGAGGCTTAATGGGTCCGTTTCCCAAGGATCGCTTGTATCCAGCGTATCTTGAAAAAGCGAATGTGATGCTGTTGAAAGAGAGAAGAAGACTTCGCGGAAGACTTCCGATGAGGCTATAAAATCTACCGGATCATGGGGAGGGACAAGGATAAGAACGCTGGCATTTTGCTCCCTCCAGAAACTCATGAGAGCATCGTAGATCCGTCCTTCCTGCTCTTCACGGTTTCCCTCGATACCAACAATCATAACCGATTCTGCCGGATCAACTCTAGCCTGAGGAGTAAACAACGAGCGTGCAGCTGGACAGCCTATGCTCCCCTCCCGGAGGCCTTCACGGAGTGAATCAATGCGCGGAGTAAAGTCAAACATAGAAAAATTCTACTCCAAAGTGGGGGCTAGTCAACGCAGGTCTATCTCATCACAAAGATAGCTGGTTTGCAGGGGCTCTCTGATTATCGGACGTGGCAATCTCAGTACGGGAGATCTCATAGTATCTCTAGTCTTGAAATGCTAAGAATTTCTCTTAGATAGTGCGAGAGTATGTATGTCACTTACATAGTCTTAAGCTTTTATGCTCACTTCCCGACATTAAATAGCGATATCTATTACGAGGGACCTCAATGAAGAATATAATTCGTGTAGCTCAGCTACTTATTGCCTCCGCTCTAGTGGCCTTCCCGGTTTTCGTGAGCGCACAATCGACAGTTGTTAGCGGTAATCTGGAAAGAGTAGATGAGCTTTTTGCTCCTGATGCTGAGGCTGATGGTGGAGATGTAAACATCATTGAATCACAGCTCGATGCTCCGCTAGTTCTTCAGGGGCGCATTAAAGAGGTAGGTCGCTTTCGAACGGTGCTCAGAACACAGAAGCTTCTTAAAGGCATCCAGCAGGGTAATATTGTGGCCCTTCAAGGTCGGTCCTATTTGCGCAAAAAAGTAGAGGCACTAACCACAGCAACTCTTGTTTTAAACGAAGATGGTGGCTACCGAATTGTTCTTGATATCGTTGATGAAGGAAAAGTAAGAAATAAAGTTAAAAGAGCCTTTCGTCTTGTACGTTTAACGCTTGATCTGAAGATAGTTGACGGTGAGTGGAAGATTGTTCAGAAGCGGCTTAAGCGTGGGTTTAAGCGGCCTGATTTTAGTGGACATTGCGGCGCGCCATTGCCGTCTGATGTACCGGAAAATCTAGACGTCTATACAGATGATACTAATGTGAGTGCATCGTATAAAGTTGTCTCTGTTATCATAGAGGGAGATCTTCAATATCAGAGTGCTATAGGAAATGTCTCGAGCGATCTGACTTCTATGATGAACTTCATCGATACGATTTATAAAAGAGATCTCGGAGTGGCTTTTGATATTACGGTTGTTTCAGATGCTCAAAACTATACGTCGAAAATTGAGTATGACGAATTCGATTATACCTATCCGATGCATGATGAGATGCGATCTAAGAGACCAGCATCATCACGGAGTCAGTACATTCACTACGCTGTTACGGGGAAAACGCCGGAGGCAAACTCAAATGGACTTGCTGGAGTTGTGCCTGATCTAGCAACGATCTGTACGTCAAAGGAGAATTCAATCGGATTTACTATTCGCTATGACTATGGTGGTGATGAAACGTATAACTATGAAACTACCGCACATGAAATAGGACATCTCTTTGCTGCAGAGCATGATGATAATACCACGGGTGCTACTGGCTACATAATGAATTCGGGAACAAATGATGTGGATGATTATGTAAGCGAATTCTCGAGTATGTCTAAGACTCAAGTGGCTGCACATACAGCGAGTAACTCTTCATGTTTAAGTACCGGTGAAGGAAACGGTGGAGGCTCCGGTGGCGGAGAAGAAGGTGGAGGAGAAGAAGGGACTCCTAAGGGCGGCGAGAGTGAAGGAAGTGTGTATGTCTTTACCAAGCGTAAGAAGCGACCAAATCGTATAGTGATTAAGGCTACCTATAATGAAGATGGAAGCAAAGCTTCATTTATGCCGGCAGAGATTCTCTGTGGGTATTCTACCGATGATGTAACGGAGTCATATTGGAGCCTTACGCTCAATAGGAAAGGCCGTAAGGTAAGACGCTATAAGAGAAGACAGGTTCCTACATACTGTAAGGTCGTCGTATATAATGAGGACTACTCGACAGTACTTGGAGAATCAGAGGCGCTGAAAGTCGGTAGAGGATTCTAAGAGAAGCGTTAGCTGCCGGTAGGAGATAGTTTCCTAAGAGAGCGTGGTCTTCGTACTGAAGTAACACGTTTGTAGAGCATTTTCATAAAATGTTGTATCTCGCTACTTGAGTAAAACGCTAGGTAGCAAGAGACCGTTATGAGCCCAAAAAATGGGATATTAAACTGATAGCTTATACCAGCATGGAGTAGAACTCCACCAGCGAGTATCCACGATCTATAGGGCTTAAACCATACGAGCGTACAAAGCGCGAGTTCGAGTATGAGCGTTCCGTAGGTTGCAACTTTTGAGAACCAGAGAGAATAGAAGAACTCAGGTACTGGGAAGCGCTGCAGCTCTTCAATGCGTGATACAAACCAGATAACGAGTCCTTCTCGCCATAGAACTCCTTGCATTTTAAACCAAGCCGCAGAGAAATAGAGAAGAGCGATCTGTATTGCTATTAGTCGTTGTGGCCAGAGGTTAACTTCTTGCTCAGCCAGATCCACCTTCTTGCTTCTTAAGACGCGTAACCGATCTAAAGAATAGGCATTTCCACATGAGGAGCAGGCAAGGTAGGTGAGTACTAATCGAAGAAGCGCATCGCCGGAATTTAGTATCAGTGGATTTCTGTTATGGAACGCGAGGAAGCCAAGTGCGGTGATAATAAGACTTACTCGTGTGAACAGGCCTAGAATTCCACCAATACACGCAAAAAGTATGACTGTATAAAAAGCAACTAATTCTTTGAAGGATAGGTACTTTAGAGGGTTAAAGCCTTCTCCTGTCCATTGCCAGAGTTCAAGCCCTTCCACAGAGAGAAGGCCCCCCTGGCCGTAGTAGTCGTAGAGAAATGATGACTGAATGAGAAGTACTAAGAAGGCAATTGAACAAAATACGATTCTCAGAAGAGCCAATGTGTGTGGCTTTCCTTTCGCAAAGAACCAGCTATCAAATCGGATAAGGGGAGATGTCATACTCGCTCCTTTTTAAGATTTTTGCTTGATATTGGTGTGTCGTAGAAAGTGAAGTTTGTATACTCAGCGTCATCCTTTGAACCCGGCTCAGAAACTGGCTTTGTGTGGCGGTGTAGACGCACACGTACGGGAGGATCTTCATGATGCTTGTACATTTTCTGAGCAACGAACCTTGCCATGTCTGGCCACATAATTGCGTTACTTTCCTCCTGTACACTATCTAGATACTTCCAGTACCGTTCCTGAATAAATCCATCAACTATAGTAAGTTTAGAGTTTCTCGGGAAAACGTATTGTTTTTCAGCACCACTTTTGTACGTGACAGTGGCATCTACCCACAAGTTCTCATGAATTGGTGTTGGAGCAAACATATTCCAGTGCTGATGAGCGCCTGTAAGCCGCACATACGTATCAAAGAGAGGTCTTACCGATACACTATTCCAACCGAGAAAATATGCAGGCCATGCTCCTATCTTTTCTGAAAGTGAAACGTCATAAACTCCAATTTTCATGTTCTCAGGTGGTGTAGGTAAGGCATAGGAGAGAATAGCCAATAAGTGAAAGTAGACTACAGCTCTTACTACAATACTACGAACAATCATCTCGGCGCTCCTTGCTCTATTCGAATCCACACTGATCAAACATGCACTGGCCGGGTGCACCACCATAAAATCCACCTGGCTCACTTATGATTGGTGGCTGTACAGGATCTATTGGAAGAGGCAGCGGGTTATACTGAGTAGGTGCTGGTTGTGGGTCTGCAGCTAACGTTGCTGGGAGTTTTAATGGATCTGATAAATCACGGGTGAGTGTTTTCCACGTATGTGAAAAGATCTGCTTTGATGTGTTCCAACCACCGTAGCCGAGCCCCCCCATGTCCAGTCCAATAGCGGCCTCAGAGCTTAGCGTAAGGTCTACATCGCTACTCCCTGTTTTATTCTCTGCAGAGAGATCTATCAGTGAGAGTGTTACAGATGGCCCAGCCACGTCGTAGAATTTTAGCTTTGGAGTTACCTGCAGCTTCACAGAGCCACTTTCTTTAGACAGAGTTGCGTCACCGCTACCAGAAACAGAGATAGATCCGTGTGGATCTACTGATGAGGTGGATACTTTCATTCCGATATCTGCGGAACCTGAAGCTTTAAGAGAGGCTGCTGCGTTTGAGCTTCCTTCGATATCCGCAGCGACGGTAATCTCTCGAACTACTACTACAGGGATTCCAGCGTCAATTACGACAGGAGTAAGATTGTACTTTCCAAGCTCAATGCTTCCAGAGCCGGTTATCTCTTCTACTGTCATTGAAAGGTCAAACTCAGGCTTAAAGCTTGCTGAAATAGAATCTGGTTTATAATCTTTGATGGTAAGTTTCCCTTCCTCTTCGTACTTATAGTGCACAGACCCATCAATGATGGCAGTTCCAGAAACTTCTCCTTTTTTTAATTTTACTTTGAGTTTATCGATATCTACAGCGAGCTGACCTTCAGAGTCAAAGCCTGCTGTGATATTTCCGGTAAGCACAAACTCGGCCAGCTGTACTGCGTCATGCCAGATAGTTAAAGGAGCGGATGCAAGTTTATCTATATCCATGTCCATGCTTTTTACAATTTCACTGAAGTGAACACCGACAGATTTCATTGTCGAGATGGCATCACCAATCGCACCAATATTTGATACTGCACTACTGACCTCAGACTCTACAGAGCTCACACTTGAAGTAACGACTTTGCTTGCGTTCGTAACAGCATGTGTAACAGCGTGGGTAGTTTTACTTGCTTCACTAGTAACCCCGTGGGTAACAGACTTTGCTACGTGTGAAACTTTGTGAATAACAGAACCGAAGATACCCTCTTCAATGGGTCCTACAGAGCCGGTTTGAACACCTGAAATATTGCGGTTCTCTGACCGAGCGACACTGCCTAATTCTGCCAGTGATCCAGTATCTATAACGTTTTCATGAACGCGCCCAAAGTGGATAAGAAAGTGATCGTGATTTAGAGCGGCATTTGTGTGATAGCGCTCTGGCATCATTTCAAGTGGAACGATATGGAGTCCTTTGTCCAGTGTGACGAAACCGCCGATGTGATTAATATTCGCTCTGGCTTCAGCTGTTATTGGTGTTATAGATACTACATAGTCACCTTGCTCAGCTTTATCTAACCGGGCTCCTCGGTATTGAATGCCTTTATCGCTGAGGTTGGTAACAACTACAGATCCGTCTGAAGGTAATACGTGGGTATTTGGTCTGAGCTCAACGCCACTTACGAAAATTCCGTCGCGGTAGTTGGCATCACTTCCGTCACCGCAACCGATCATAGTGGCAGTTGCGCCAAATGTTACCCAAGCAAAAACGTGAATAAGTAGTCTGTTGTATCGCATTAAATTTTCTCCAGAACGTTTCCCTTATCTGTTCAGAACTAGAGCCATAGTAATGCGAGCCCTCCTTCACAAAGAGATGTGTATGATCTTATGAGATGGTGCTTGAGTTCGGGCAGTTTCAGGAGTGGAATAGAAAGGAAGGCTTTAGGTCCATTATTTCAGGTACGCTGTTCTATCGGTAGGGAAGGGCCCTATGCCTCCGGGCTGTCGTCCGTGACAAATCCCAATGCAGCTACTTCGAAAGTTCGTCGACGAACTTTACCAGAGCACATGCCCTCTCCGCATCGCCGATCGTCTTAAGCAGCGCTTTGGCCGCCAGAAGCTCGGGGAGAGTTGCGGTCAGCGTCGGAGTTTCGGGCGTCGAACGCTTAGTACGTCGCACGGCCTTCTTTCTCCGTCCGGTGCTCTTCTTGGGCGACGGCTTTTCGACCTTCTTGCGGTTGGTCGAAATCTCTGCCGAGCTTGCAGTAATGCGACGTTTCTTGAGTGCCGCAATGACTTCAGTGTTGCTAGCCTCGGGATTCGCCTCGATATAAGCACGAATCTCCGCGGCCTTACTCTTCTTCTTCGCCATAATCATCCTCTACGTGTAGTGTCCCGTGGCCGAGGTATGGCATATAACCTCTAAGTAAAACCATATGGGACGACAGCACGCAGACATAGAAGCTATGGCTGTGTGGAAACACTATTTTAAATCTAGTTCGAGTTTCAAGCAAATAATTCTGGAGCCTAGGGGGCTTACTCAGGACTGACTGAGAGTAAATTGCTCGAGTATTTCATTAGCGAGCTCGCTTATATTAGGAGCTTGTTGGCAGAGAAGCTCTAGTTTGATCTCAATAAGGATCAGGTCAGAATCTACATGGTCAGGAGTCTCTATAAGAGGGCTTCCCTCAAAAGTATCGATATCTGTTGCAAGAGTCTTTTGTGCCATGGTGTCTGCAAGGAGATCGCATAGACATTGCTGGTCTTCATTACAGGCAGCGATTGCTTCTTCAATTGCAGCAATCGGATCATCAGCTGCTTGCTGATCACCACCGTCTCCGCCGTCGCCATCACCACCATTGGCACCGCCGCCGTTTGCGCCAGCTCCGGCACCACCACCCTGTCCGGTTGAGTAGGGGCCGCTACACTGTCCGCTATCTGCAAAACAAACCCCGGCATTAAGTGCTGCAGTGCAGAAGCTTGCTTCGGCAGGGGATTCGATTTCCTGACAAATTGGGTCACACATAAAAATAGTAACGCCACATCCACCAGCACTTCCACCTATTTCACCATTTGGTCCCATTCCTACGGGAAGGCCCATTCGGTAGTAGGCGGATTTCTCTGAAGACTCGTTTTCACTATTGCAGTAAAGAGACCACGCAGTGGTGCATTCATTAGCGGATTGGCCTTTAAGATATTCGTAAGTCTTCGAGAGCTGCTTCTTTACTCGTCGGAGTGACTTTTGCTTCTTGTTCTTTTTGTAGGTGCGAAGAAACTTTTTGCATCTCTTAAGTGTTGATTGAAACTCTACTGAGTCCTCTGTCCCAAGTTCTTTAGAATTTTTACGCACAAATGCGCACGAACGTTTTAAAGCCTTAGCTGCTTGCTTGACAGATTTTTTACTAGCGTTCTGGATCTCTTCAATAAAGGAAGAATACTCATTTTCAATAGAGCATGAAGAGATCTCTTGGCACTGCTCGGTTGTGAGCAATTGAGCATTCGATGAAGCTGGCACTAAAGTTAGGGCGATTATGAAGATGAAAGTGCTAAAAATTGTTTGTTTGCGATTAAGCATGAAGGTCCCCTGATAGATTAACTCACCTATCTATCCCAAGTTACAGTACAATTGCTTCTCATTAATATTGTGTAGAGCTATAAATATCAAGTCAGGCGAGGATAGGTTAACCTACTGAATTAAAACACTTTTCCCGCCATGGATCGCGTTAAAGATGAGGTCAAACTCGGCTTCCCTGTTAGATAAAGAAATAGTGCCATCAAGAGTAGAAATGGTCTTAGCTTTGAGAAGTGCTTGATAGAGGTCTGGACGAACTGTGATGGGAGTAGGAGTCTTGTCCAGGGTATCTAAAACTGTCGTGAGAGCCGTATAACAGGAATATGTAACCGCATTGATATTTGTGTGATTATACTTTGCCTCGAAACTTTTTAGAAAATTGGGTTTTTGCAAATTAATCGAAGTATAGAGGAGCCCTTCTATAGCATCTTTGCCTGCGGTCTCAATTGTATCCTGATTTGCTCCCCAGAAGTTTGAAAAAATTTGCTGAGAGAGTCCCCGTTCACGTAGTTTTCGAATAAGCAGACCTGAGTGTGCAAGCGCCAGATTTACAAAAATTGCGTCAGCACCTGACTGGCTAATTCTTGTTATAAGTGAAGAGAGGTCTGTGTCAGCTTCTGTTAGTCTCTCATCAAACACAACTCTTCCTCCAGTTGAAGTGTATGCCTTCGTAAACTGCTCCGTGAGCGAGAGTGTCCATTCATCCTCAAGTGTAATAATAGCCATTTTCTTTAGTCCAAGCTTAAGTGCTTTCTGGGATATAGCAGGGCCTTCATGTTTTGTTGTTGGCCAGAAGCGAAAAGCGTAAGGGTTTTCAGAGGTGAACCGCGCATGTCCGACAATACCTAGGAGTGGGATTTTCTTTTGTCTAGATATTGGATTGAGTGCCATTCCCACCTGACTTCTCGTGGCTATAACGACATCAATATCATTTACGGCAAGTAGTTTTTGGAGTTCGGTAACCCCTGTAGCAGGTAAACCTTTGCTGTCAGCGTAGTGATACTTTATCTCAAGATTATCCTCAGCTTTGTCATGAATCTTACGAGCGAGATCAAATCCCTCCTGACATGATTTTCCATTAACTGCATTCGATCCTGAAAGTTCAGTTAGTAGTCCTATGTCAATAACAGGCTTGTCTTCGGCATAGAGCATGTTTGAGCTAATAACGAAAAAGAAGATGAGGACTAAGGGGTAAAATCGCATGTGTGATACTCCCAACATTTTTTTCATTAATCAAGAACATGCTTCGATCCAAAGAGCTGAAGTAGCAGCTTATAAGGCTATTTTTGAGTCATTTTGGGGTGTTTTTCGCTTTTTCCCTTTCATGAGTCAACTTTTTAGCGCTTGGAACGATAGAGGTGAAGCTTAAAAATAAAATATCATGAAGAGGAGTTGTATCATGAAGAAGTATCACGGAATTTTAGCTTTACTTATCGCCGCCGCTGCGTTTTTACCCCTTACGAGTGTGCAGGCACAGAAGCGCTTAAAGCTTTGTTTGAGACAGATTGATGGGAAGTTAGTTGCAAAGCGTCGCTGCACCCGTGTCGAAACTCAGCTTGATGCTCAGGCTCTTACTGCACTCACTGCTGCAGATGCTGGACCCGCGGGAGAGCAGGGGCCAAAAGGAGATAAGGGCGATACGGGCGCTCAGGGACCTAGCGGGTTACAGGGCGCACGAGGTCTTCAAGGGCTTCAAGGTGCTACCGGACCAGCCGGACCAAAAGGCGAAACAGGAGCTAGAGGACCGCAGGGTGCAACTGGAGCCAGAGGAGCTACCGGAGCGAAGGGGGCAACTGGGGCTACCGGTTCACGAGGCCCGACAGGTGCTACAGGAGCGCAAGGTCCAGCTGGTGTAAGCGGATATGAAATTACATCACAAAAGTTCTCTGTAGGTGCAAATCTCATTCAATCTTCAGTTACATTTTGTCCCACGGGTAAGGTTGTTCTTGGAGGAGGAGCCTATCCTGAAACGAATGCTAAGAAAGCTCTTATTACTGCTAGCGTCCCTTTAGCTGATGGCTCAAAATTGGGATGGGCTGCTACGTTTCAGAATCATGCAGAACGAAAAGTCACGTTTGTAATCACAGCTATCTGTGCGAATGTGAATTAGAAGAGTAATGGAAGAAGGCGCGGAGATTGAATTATTCGCGCTTTTTTCTCCCATTTTTCTAACAATACGACAGTCTTCATAGAATTCTCATAGAAAATACAAATGAAAATTATAATTTCATGAGGCAGATGAAAAATACTGCCTTTCGAGGACAGCTGCACGTTCCTATAATCTTTAGAGAAGTAAAACTGTCCGAGAGTATTCATTTAGGAGGTAGGGCATGTCCGGACCATCTTTTGATCATGAGCCGATCTGGGATCTTGCAAAGGCGAGGTTTTCTCTTGGTAACACAACAATACACGGGGAAGGTCACTGGCAGAAGGTACATGAAAACGGGCAGGAGGTTGGCAAGACATGTGGTGCTGATCTTGAAGTTGTAAGTCTCTTTGCAATTTTACACGACTGCTGTCGTCAAGATGATGGCGACGATCCAGAGCATGGGCTAAGGGCTGCGCGCTTTACAGCCGAAATCAGCCCACAGTATTTGACGTATCTAAGCAGAGAGCAACTTGCTGTATTGCTGTTTGCGATTGCTAATCATACTGCAGCTGGGACTACAAATGATCCCACATTGGGAACTTGTTTGGATGCCGATAGATTAGAATATGGCAGAGATGGATCTAAACTCGAAGCAAAGTATATGAGTACAGATGCTGCGAAGCGAAAAGTTCATGCTATTAATTCCGGAGGAGAATCTCCATTAAATATCTCCTTATTTGCGGAATCAAATTTGAGTAGCCAACTACCCGGTTTGTTGACGAAGTGAGTCGTCAGCCTCAATATGTTGGAAGAAGTCAAGAAGCCTCTGCTTACCCTCTGGCCAATTCTCAACATCAGCTCCCGAAATATGGCCTTTCTCTCCAATAAGAACGAGCTCGCTGCCCCAGCTTTTTGCAAATGTATTAGCTGCCTCTACAGGGCAATACGGGTCGTTCGTACTTGCTATCATAAGTGAAGGAAAGGGGAGTGTTACTCGCGGAATAGGAGTAAATGTATAGAGGCATTCAGGAAGCGTGTCGTTATTCTCGAGGTCTGGATTTGATACGATAAATGCCCCTTTGACCTTCTCCTTTGCCTTTTGCGAAAGATGAGCAATGGTTGTGCAGCCCAGACTGTGTGCTACAAGAAAGAGATCCTCATCTGAGCTGAGAATCTCTTTCTCCAGTGTGTTTACCCAGTCATCTCTTTGTGGATTCTCCCAGTCTGACATCTGTACTCTGACAAGCCAGTTAAGCTCATTTTCCCAGTGTGTTTGCCAGTGGTTTTCTCCAGAATTTTGATATCCGGGAACATTGAGTGCTTTCATAGGCGCCTCTAGACGTTAAGGAAGTAGTACCTCACGCACAATAACATAGCTACCAGCATAACACCCGGGGTTTATCATGAAGTTTTCTCCACTACTTCCAAGAGTTGCTCCCTGAATGAGGAAGTCCACTGGATATGAGCCTGAGGGAATATTTGCGAAGAGGCCGGTAAGCGTAACGTTGAGTGCGCCGAGTGCTGCTTCTGCTGAAGATGGAAAAATGGTCTTTCTGCCAGTACCTTGTTGTGGATCCTTAGCATTGACGGAAAGACTCACTATCGCGTTGCCAGTCATGTTGTCGGGCTTTCTGACTCTGCCAATGAACGTAACTTCGAGAATAGAATCATCTTCAAACTTTTGAAATTCAGCAGAGCTATGTGCCCAAGTCTTAGAGCCTCCAGGATAGTCAACTCCCCCAGTACAGGCATCCTCAAGACTAATTGGAGTCATGTTTACAATCTGAGAAGCGGCATCTAAGCCGGGAGCTCCTTGAGGCCCTGCCGGGCCCTGTGGTCCTTGCTCACCCTGAGGACCAGCAGATGTAGTTTGAAATGTGGTTATGAGCTGCTTAAGATCCACAGCTTTTTTGGGGCACTCGCCGTTAGCTTTGCGATCAACGACTTTGAGCTTTGATTTTTTCTTAAGGACTCTTAAGCATTCTGCCTGTGCATGTTTTGATGGAGCAAAGAGAGTAAAAGCAAAAAAGAAACATAAAGCAAGCGAACACGGTAAACTGAGTCTCATGATCATCCTCTGGATAGTTAAAATGTAATGCGGCTCAAATGTATCATTTGCAGAATTCTAAAGCCAGCAAGAGGATAAAGGACAACAATAGAAAATCTACGCCCGCATACTAAACGTGATCTCAGGGTAACCGAGAATTTCGTCCATCAGATCCTGTGCGGTACATGCTGGTTTTTCGATTTTCGTCCAGTTTCCTTCAACGTCTGCCTGTGGACATGAGCTTCTCACCCATTCAAGTTTTCCAGTGCTCTCACTCTTTTGATCTCCAAATGGCTTGGATGAGAATTCTACGATCTGGCAGTTCTTGATATCACCGGCAGGAGAGTGAAAAAAATCTATCTGTCGTTCAGTATCCATATGCGCAATCTCTGCCCAAAGTGCCTCTATGTACTCACCATGAGAGAATATGAGGACTCTTTGACCACCGAACTGTCTGGCACATCTGTCTAGGAATTCTCGTGAGCGTAGTCGGGTATCCAGAATTGTTTCACCGTCTGGCATTGCGGCGTGGAGCGGATCTCTTGTTCGAAGTCCTAGAATTCTTGTTCTCTCTTCCTTTGTGGCCAGTGGAAAGTTTCCCCAGTTCCGTTCACCAATCAGTGGCTCTTTACGAATGAGCACATCTTTCCAACCTGCCGCAATACAGATATAAGCAGCTGTTTCTTTAGCACGTCTGTGGTCGGAGACATAAATAATATCAAATCCAGTCGGGAATTTTTCTCCTAATTGGGTTCCTGTTTTCTTTGCTTGAGCAATTCCTCTTTCTGAGAGTGGGACTTCTCTATCCGGAAGCTCTCTAAAACCATCAGGATAGTCTTCTCGTTCTCCCTTCTTAATGGCGCGATTAATGACATTAGCCAGACTTTCACCGTGTCTTATAGCAACTAGGAGATCGGGCATAGCGCGGTAGTGTTTTAAGCCTAGAGATGCATGCTCCAGTGTTTGGGGTGAAAATGACTGCTCATCAAGTGGGGGAATCGCGGTTGCTATTTGGCTCATACCTTTTATTCTTTAACTTTGTATCTTATGTTGCAGTACGAATTTCTCGACAAATTTGTTCACCTCAGTTTGTGTTGGTATCTGAGATATGAGGTTTTGTGGAAATACTTCTTTCCCACACAGTGCTCCAATCAATCCTCCGGCTAGCGCAGCAGTTGAATCAGTATCTCCGCCCGCATTTACTAGATTTTCGATAGTACGGTATGTCGCTGGCTCTTTAAGAACGTATGCATAGGTAAAAGGCAGTGAGTCTCTCACTTCAGAGTTGCCACCATTAAAGAGCTTCTCCGCTTCTGGTGGCTCCCAATTCTTAGACTCTTCAAGCATTCTAAGCCGTGTAGCGAGTGTGTACTCACCCTTTGATTCTGGTAAGAAGCGTTCAGCGAGGGTACTTATATCAATCGCCAGCTGTAGGAAGGCTTCCTTTGAGAATGATTCAGGGGTAGAGCCTAAAAAGTAGAGAAGCGCAAAGGTGTGAGTGAGGCCGGATGATATACCATCGCTTGAGCGGTGAGATAGGAGCGCTACCTCTTCTATGCCCTTTATCAATACGTCAGCATCCATCTGTGTTGCAGCAGCGTGGAGAGCGAATCCGGCTATTTTCATCGGGATCCCGTTTCCTGTTTTACCATTCCAATCTCTTAGCTGAGAGAGCTCTTGCCAAGGGACTCCGGCTTTAAGGGCCTTAGCAGCATTGCGAGTGCTTTTGCCCCATCCGAGATCTGTTTGCTCAAATGCCTCTAGAAATGTTTGAACGACCGGATCCATATCGAAACGAGATCCATCTTCTGGAAACTCAAACGTGGCTTTAAGCCCTGCCAGCGTAAGTTGCAGGTCATCGGAGGTGCTCGCGACTTGTGGAGCATCAAGCTCGCGCATAAAAACATTCAGGTTTGGGTCGAGAAAATTCGTAACCCTTCCAAAGCGCTCTGCTATCTCTTTTGAGCTATATGTTTCAACGGGAAGCCCCAGCGCATCGCCGAGCATAATGCCGTGTAGAACCCCATATATCTTCTCTCTGCTTAGGGCATTGTGAGCACGTTCAATAAGCTGATTGCAGCGATCGCGCATATTCTGCAGTGGTAAACCCAGATCTGCCTGAGTTGGATTTTGATGGATATCGTTGGGTTGGTTCAACATAGCGTGTGGCAAGCAAGTAATATACTACCATGTAGCACGCATATGTGTGGATTGCAACAGATTTGTTGGAGTGCTCTGAAATGATTAGATCGGTTTGTCGCCTACTTTCATAGATATGGAACTGATGGCGGTCTTTGTCTGCGGCTGCACGAGTGCTAGAAAGTTAGCTCGATAGAGGAGGAGCTCGTTTTCCCTCACGTGAGCTTTCGCAGTATAGGTTTGAAGCTCGTTTGCGAGCGCGCATTGACCTAACATGTAGGCAGGATACCCGGTGAGCATCTCCTCTCTTGATAAGAGGCTCCCTTTTTCAACTTTCGTTAAGATTTCTTGTGAGATAGGTAGTGTGAGTAAGGAAAAAAGTTCGCGTTGAATGTGCGGGGCGTCACATAGCATTGGAAGATGATCCCCGGAAAGAATTGGTTCGATAAATCTATACAATTCGGCTGTTTCTGCTTCATCCAAAAGAGCAAGCTGTGATGTTATGCTATCGGGGGCCATCCATAGGCTCATCTGTTTCAATGCACCTGCAGGCGATAAGAATTCCTCGTATCGTGATAGGATATCAAGCTTATCCAAATCTCTTAGGAGGAAGCAAATATTGAATGCGAGCGATCCTCTGGGCAAGGTTACTTCTTTTAAGCTATGTTGCTCGACTACATCCAGCGAAATTTGTTTCTGTTCCTGTGGCAAGTCTTCAAGGAGATTGTGACTGCGAAGGAATTCGGCGCCTATGATTCCGTGGTGATGTTGATGAGATCTGTCACTTGGTCGGTCTGCTTCACATATTATCCGTCCAATGTCATGTATACCAAGGCAAAACTTTAGTAGAAGAATCTGATCTGGTGATAAAAAGTCTCTGGGGTCAATTTCTGAGATTTGCTTCGGGAGTTCCTCCATATGAAGCACAACGCGGCGTCCAAATCTATGTCCGGGAGAGCGAGCTTCAATCAGCTCGACAAGGGGAGCAAGTTCTTCATGTATGCGGGTAGTGATAGAGTCATAAAGCTCAGAAAGTTGCTTTAATCCTGTATGTCTGTGGTCTTGTTGGTGGTTCATAGCCTAGTGCCTAGTTTAAAAAATACTTTGCAGTTAAGCAAAATATCAGCAGTAGGAAATTTTTTAGACTCATTGAATAAGGAGAACGTCTGATTCGGTCGCTTGAAGGCCTCTTCTAACTATGCAGCTTTTTTCTTTTTTAACAGTTTACCATTGGAAGAGAAGGGGTCTGTGCCCTTATCTGGAGCAGGCAGAATTCGATAACCGAGTACGGTTAGAATAGGGGGAGATTCAAGGTAATCCAGAATGCCTAGGATACAAACACGCTTTGCTGAAAGATACTCAATAGTTCCTACCTCTGCCCCGGCGGTAAGTTGGAATTCGTTCCCATCGTTTGCGGTGAAGATAAGATTCTTCTTGGAGTCATATGTTAGTACCCGGTCCGAGACATCTTCGACATGTCCAGTTATTAGGACCTGATTAGAATCATCGAACCGGACGATCGAATTGGATCGTGACATTAGAGAAGAGCTGCTTGACATAATGACATCAAATGCTTGCCCTTAACCCTTTGAAGTTTTGATGCTTTTTGGGGGGTGGGGGGATACTATACATTTGTTATATCGGACTGAAAGAACAATAGGATGAGACTTTTGAGATTTATTTCTTGGGGGGCTATGCACAAAGTTGTGACCGCCCAAGATGCTATTAATGGCTTTCTGCTGCAGGGATCAGATGCAGAGTGCTATTCAACGCTGTCGATCTCAACAAGAAGATCCAGACCCCGAGCGCTACTTGGATGTCTCGGAGCTTAGCAGGATGAGTTCTTAAAAGTACTTTCTACGTTTCTAGAGAGCGGTTTAGAGGTACGGCTGTATAGCCTGCTTTACTCTTTTAAAGCGCTTTCGTATTTTACGGCACTTTGACTTACAGGTACTAACCTCACACAGATTTGCTCGCTTCTTTTTGCGGCATCTACGTTTTTTCTTGCGTAGGCGTTTAAATCGCTTTCTAAGCTTATCGATGTTGATAGTACCGTCTCCGTTACCTCCTCCAATACTGGAACCACTACCGTCAGAGTCTCCCCTGTCTGGTGTTTTTTGATCTTTTATCGCCTCAAAGTTTTCATAGAGCTTCACCGGAATAATTGTCTCTTGAAAAGTTTCATCGAGCTTACGTGGGCCAAAGTTTGAAGAATACTGGAAGACTTCTGAAGAAGCATACGTTTTTACGCCACCACCAAGACCGCCGCCAGTTCCTTGGCCTTGAGAGATAAGTTCGAAACGATAAAAGCCATCCTTTAGGCCGCTATATCTATTTTCTACGTCTGCGTCACCATTGACCGATCCAGGGCCAGCGCCGGTAAATGGACCTTCAGGGGATGTTGAGTAGCGCAGCCAGACAAGGCCGTTTGTGTCTTTTGCAATCACTCCATCAGACTGAAGAAGACAGTCGTCACCTGTAAAAAGTTTAAACTGTATAAAATCTGAACCTGAATTATCTACTTTTGGAGCAAAGTGAAGCTTAAAGTACATATCATTAAGAGAGAGGTGTGGCTTAAAGAGATGCACTTCATAGGTGATATCTTTAAAGGAGCCGTTAAAATAGATATTCCCGATTGTTACTTCGTATGAGAAGACTGTGTCCTGACCTTCGCGAAAATTACTAAGACGAATAATCTCATTGAAATCTCTCATTCTCCATGAAATCGTATCAATTGGATCTTCTTTCTCAATCTCAACTCGTATAATAGGAAGAGGGTTGCTTGTCCCCGGATTGTTTAACCTTTTTACGGTAACATACGCAGTGCGCATGTCAGCGCCCGGAATATAGGAAGACCATAGTTCATTTGCCATCATGTACGGAACATATCCAGCAGGGGGCCAATTTATCGGCTTAAAGGTAGAGGAGTCTGGCGTATCGTCGCCGTAAAGAATAGCTGCCGAGGTCATATCCCTCATGTACAAGCTACTATTCTCGTAGGTACCCGAGTGAGGAACGGTTACGTGTGTTTCTCCGATTCCAAGGCTACTAAGTGAAGGGTTAAGGATTCTTCTTAGCTCAACTGGACTATGGTTTTCTTTAATTGGAACATGTGCTTCGTGGCGTTTATCTTTATTCTGGATAAGGTTAACAAGCCCAGTTGCTAATCTCTCACTTACTGTCGTGTAGGCGAGCTTCATATCCCTGATAGATTCAGGATAGTAGTGAACATATGTCTTGTAAGGATCCAGATCCTCGTCGTTAATAAGCTCATCTGGCGTTCTGAACTTTGCCCGGTAGAGCCCATTAGCGGCTATGATGTGTGTGAGACGCTGGGCTCTTGAAGTTAAATCCTCATCAAGAGTCAGGTTGTTCGATAGCCCGGCGAGACCGCGAATAAAATAGATACGATCAAGGAGTGCCTGTGTATATTCGTTAGAAATTTTGCCCGGTTTCTTTTTCTGGAGATTGCCTTCCCAGCCGGTATCAATACGGTCAGCTGGACAGAAATACTGACGATAAAATTGTGTTACGGCTTCGCGGTCAAAATTATCAACCGGGCCGGACTGGGCAAAGCACCATTGGGGAAGTAAAAATGATAAAAGTGATAGATACTTAAGTGTTTTCATAACCTGACCTGACAAAACCTTTTTTTCTGTTATGGGTAGGCTGAGTTATGATGTGAAATAAGAAATGGTAAATAGTTAAATCACTTACCCCTGATAGGGGGCATGAGAATCTGTGAATAAGAGTAAATAGGCGGTTATCAATGCGAGTTTGCAAAGAAAGGCCATACTATAATGTATATTAGCTACTCACAACTTGAGTACTATCAATCGGTCCTTGTAGTAAGCGTTCCTCGTGGGTAATTGCTATCTCATTTATACTTGCTTCACGTCGCTTCATAAGCCCGCCATCATTGAATTCCCAATTTTCATTCCCGTAGGCGCGGCGCCACTGACCAGTTGGGGTGTGATATTCATACTGAAAGCGTACAGCGATTCGGTTATCTGTATAGCACCAAAGCTCCTTTACGAGTCTGTATTCTAATTCGGTCTCCCATTTATGCTGAAGGAATTTTTGTATCTCATCTCTTCCTTTTAAGAAGAGATCTCTATTTCGCCAGATGGAATCTTCAGTGTAGGCGAGAGATACTTGATACGCGTCTTTGGTATTCCATAAGTTTTCAGCAAGTTTGACCTTTTGAGTAGCTGAATCGGAGGTAAAGGGAGGGGTGATTGTCTGTGATGAATTCATACGTTATGCCTTGTGGGGGGGGGAGAATAGGAGAGCCTTATGAGGCTCTCCTATAGTGATACCTTTATTATCCACTTACCTTTTTCCAGTGTGCATTTGCTCTTTCTACAAATTCAGATTCATCCCCCTCATTCCATTTTTTAAGAGCGTCGATATTCGTGTTGCGCAGGAAAACCATTAGCCTTCCGTCAACAATTTTGAAGTTGGTTGGATCAATCGGAAATTTATCCTGAATTGCCATTCCGAAAGCACACCATCCTCCAAATGCCGGGATGTACTTCTCCGGATTTTCTTCGAAGATCTTCTTTGTGCTTTGAGATACAAAGTGATAATCGACATCGTTGTATGTTGATTTGTGCTCTGGATTCCCCCTAAGAGCGGCGTGTGCGGTGAAGTAAGAAACCGGATCGTATCCTTCAAGCGCTAACCCCGAGCTATCAAGGTTGTAGCTATGAAGGTAAGCCCTCGACTCCATTTTCATCTCTTCGGCTGAAATACTAGCAGTCATCAGAATACTAAATGCAGTAAGAAGGGCCGTTATAAGTGTTATTTTAAGTTTCATGTTCGTTCTCCTTGTTAAGGTTTATGTTATTAATTGTGGCATTCGCCGTTCATTTCGCTTGTAGATGGTTCATGCTGACAGCTCTTGCATGTCAGTGTTCCAAGCTGCTGGACTGCATGTTTTGTAGTCCACACCCCGTTTGCGATGAAGCGAAAATTGATGAAGGCAGCTTCGTAGCCGTCATATTCTGGCAGTATTGCTGCAGCTGTTGCGTCTGCTACTACGATGACCTCAAAGCCCTGTTCCACGAGCTCACGCATATGAGCTTCCGTGCAGAGGTTGGCAGACATGCCAGCAAGCAGGACCTGATCGATACCACGTTTGCGTAGTTGTAAGATAAGATCGTTACTCTCCGGCCCGTATACCTTATGCGGGTTTACGACCGTTGTGTTTGGGTGGTTAATATAGGGCTTATACTGCGGGAGCCAGTCAGCTCCAGATCCTGTAAATCCATCAAGACTAAGAGGATCTTTGCGCTCAAACATGTTTATGTCGTGCATAAACTTCTCAAGCGCGCCTTCGTGTTTCCACTGGTGATCGTGTTCATAGTAATAGTGAGGACTAATAAACACAGGAATGTTGCTACCATGTGCTGCGGCAAAAAGCTGATCGATATGCTCGACGGTATTGTTTGCAGTAACGCTTTCTCCTACTGCGCTCCATGCGACGCCTTCTGGGCTTAAAAAATCATTTTGTGGATCAGTCACGAGAAGTGCGACTCGTCCGGGACGAAGTGTAATCTCGTATTTGGGCAGGTCAGCATCTGGTTTACCGCGAGGGTGGCTCGAGGCCGGAGCAGTATCGGTGTGACAGGTGCTTGTAGTGGTGGGGGTCTCTTTGTTCATTTTTATAGTCTCCGTTTAGCAGTTTTTAATATTTCGGCTTCGGTGCCCCGGTTAAGGGGGAGTGGAGCCGCTATGGATAGTGATATATACTGACTAGTCAGTATATATCAAGTGTTTTTGGAAATTAATTTTTTTCGTGGACAGATTATAGTTGTATATGTCCTTCAAAGTAATGTAATAACAGATAGATAGGTTTCAATTCTTGATTTGAGACTGTTATAATGATACTTACTAATAAGTCTATTTATTGCGTTGATTTCGTTTTAAGGAGCAGAAGTGCCACCAAGTCGTAGAGCTGAGCTAGTTGATGCTGCCATGAAGGTCTTTCACAGCCGTGGTTTTCACGGGACTTCCATTGATGTTGTTCTTGAAGAGTGCGGGGTGAGTAGGATGACGCTTTATAATCACTTCAAGTCGAAAGATGAGCTTATTGTTGCTGCGCTTCGTCGTCGTGATGAAGTTTTCCGAAATCGTATGATGAAATTTGTTGATAACAATGCAACCACTCCCATAGGTCGCGTACTTGCTGTCTTTGACTATCACGAACAGTGGGTGAGTGAGAAAGACTTTTGTGGATGCATGTTCATTAATGCGGCGGCTGAATATCATGACTCTCAAGGTCAGATTCGAAGTGTATCTGCCATTCATAAGCTAGAGGTTCTGAGGTATCTCGTTGAACAATGTAAGGCTGCCGAGCTTAAAAATTCTAAAGCTTTGGCGGAGAAACTTAACCTCCTCTTAGATGGTGCAATTGTTACAGCACAGGTAGTGGGGCAGGTGGGCTATGAGAGTTCTCAGCCTGCAGATGCTGTGAGATCGGCTAAGCAGATCGCAGAGATACTCATTGAGCAGGCGCAATAGAGTATCGCGAATGGCTATCTAGTCTGATTCCCGCTCGGTTCTCTTCTGAATGCCAGTTCCAATAGATGTAAATAGCTTTCCCGGTGACTCTTTCAATTGGAATAAAAGGTTGCTTAAAAAATCGAGAGTCTTCTGACTTGTCTCTGTTGTCGCCGAGTACAAAGAGTGAGTTCTCTGGAATCGTATGTTTTGAGTAATTTTCGCTTTGAGGCTCGCTGGTCTTCATCCAGAGAGCGTATGGTTCATTAAGATGTTTAGAGTTGATAAAAACCTTGCCGCTTTTAATTTCGATAGTTTCTCCGGGTAGGCCGACTACTCGTTTCAGTAAGATTGTTTTGGGGGCTTTCTCAAGGGTAAAGGTTATGAGATCTCCTCGTTTAATGTGTTCACCAGATAACCAGAGTTTTTTCACAATAAAGTGATCGCCGGGAATAAGTGTCGGGACCATTGATAACGATGGAAATCTGAAGGCTTCAAAGCAATATTTTCGCAGAGTGTGTGTCGTTCCTCTATATAAAAAGAAAAAAAGAAATACCCCGTAGAATACATATATGTACCAACGGTTATAAGGCTTGAGTTTATAGTCAGATTGCGCTTTCGCATCACGATAAGCGTCCATGAGCATATAGAAAAATATGCCAACATAAAAACACATAAAGAGAAGGGCGCCGTAAAAGGAATCAAGGAGTAAGATACTGAGTACGACGTATCCTAGGTAGGTACAGGCTACGAAAGAAGCAGCTTTAAAGATGCGTCCATTATAGAGTTGGCCGAGGCCTGTAGCGAAGAAGCTTAAGAGGGCTGCAATTATTGGTCTTCGTCTATTCTGCATGGAAAAGCACTCGTTTCAGGTAACGTTGAGTAGGGTCTCTTAATAAAGCCGCTAAGGCTAGTGTGCGTTTTGTGTCTTGCTGGAGCTTCAGCTCCCTTTCTTCGCTATCCCTGACACAGAGAGGGGCAAGGTCACTATTGCAACAAAGTTGCAATTAGGATAGTGTGTCCATTCACGCATTCAGAGGAGAGTGAAATGTTGAAGGATAAGCTGCCAGTCACCGTACTTTCAGGCTTTCTTGGGGCAGGAAAGACTACGTTATTACAGCATATTTTATCCAATAGAGAGGGGCTCAAAGTTGCTGTCATCGTTAATGATATGAGCGAGATAAATATTGATGCCGAACTGGTAAAAGGGGGAGAAGCTTCTTTACTGCGCACTGATGAGAAACTCATCGAAATGTCTAATGGCTGTATCTGTTGCACACTCCGTGAAGATTTATTGGTAGAAGTTTCTCATCTCGCTAGTGAAGGAAAATTTGATTATCTCGTCATTGAATCATCTGGCATATCTGAACCCATGCCTGTGGCAGAAACATTTACCTTTGAGGATGAAAACGGAGTATCGCTAGGCGATGTGGCTAGGCTCGATACCATGGTAACCGTCGTCGATGCATTTAGCTTTTTAGATGAGTATCATAATTCTGAAGCGCTTCAAGAGCGTGGCCTTGCAGTTAATGATACCGATGATAGGACGCTTGCAAACCTTCACATTGATCAAATTGAGTTTGCAGACATTATTCTTCTAAATAAATGTGATCTTGTTGAGGAAGAAGGCCTCAAATTACTGGAGTCAGTCTTACGCTCATTTAACACAGAAGCAAAGATTTTGCGTTCTGAGTTCGGTAAAATAGCACTCGGAGAAGTCATCGATACAGGCCTTTTTGACTTTGATAGAGCTTCACAGGCGCCGGGTTGGTTAAAAGTGATGCGAGGTGAAGAAGAGCCTGAGACAGATGAGTATGGAGTTGCCAGTTTCGCATATAATTCCAGTCGGCCATTTCATCCTCAGAGACTTTGGGAAGTTCTTCAGAGCTCAATGCAGAGTGTTCTTCGTTCAAAAGGATTTTTCTGGCTGGCTTCACGACCAGATTGGATTGGCAACTGGTCTCAAGCAGGTCAGTCTTTCTCAATTGGAGCTATGGGAAAGTGGTGGGCAGCAGTTCCTTCTACGGAGTGGCCCGAAGACCTCGCCACGAGAGACTATATATTAAAGGACTGGGATGAGGATTTTGGTGATAGGAAAAACGTAATTGTTTTTATCGGACAGGATATGGATCAAGAAGAGCTCACGTCAGCCTTAGATTCTGCCCTTCTTACCGATGAAGAGCTTACTCTCTCTAGAGAAGAGTGGAAGCAACTTGTAGATCCTTTTCCGGATTGGTTTTCTAGCACGCCTGAGCTAGCAGAAGAGGTGAATTACCAAACAGCATAATCAATATGGATTCAATTTCAGTTTTGGCGACGGCCTTTCTTCTCGGCGCAGCACATGCTTTTGAACCCGGTCACGGAAAATCCGCTATGCTCGGAGCTCTTCTCAGTAGCAAGCGTCCTTGGCGAGATCCCATAGCTCTCGGGGTCGGTACTGCTGCCGGGCATACACTAGGAGTTTTAGTGTTTGCCTACTTCTCATTCTTTCTGGCGCACGGCCTGATGGATGGCCACATTCGTGAGCTCTTTGAGATGGGAGTTGGGACATTATTGGTCGCTATAGGTATAGCCGGCCTCTGTATGGCAGTGTGGTCTCGTGAGAAGACCCGACAAGGGGATTGTAGCTGTTGCGGTAGTCAAAAGTCAGATGAAAGTAAACATCTACTGCCGGGAGTTGGCTTTCTCATTGGACTTATCCCGTGTCCTACCGTCATTGCTCTTGCGCTTTCATCTGTAGGTTTTACAGGTCATCTTAGCGTTCTCTTCCTTTCTGTGGCCTTTGGCCTAGGAGTAGCGTTAGCACTAGCTACTTTAGGAGTTTTGGTAACCCATCTAGCTGTTCGAGTCACAACTTTGCCTCGTCTTCAGGCCCTGACAAGGATCGGTGTGTATATTGGACCGCTCTCCTTTGTGATTGTCGGGAGCTTGCTGCTTTTGCATACCGTAAGCCATCGCCATTAGCTCTGCTTCAACGAAAGCGGAAAAAGGCATTTAGCGAGCTGAAGCTAACTAGGCTATTAAAACAACACCAGCGAAAATACAAATAATACCAAAGAATTTCCTGACCAATGCTGTGAGCTTTAGGTCCTCCTTAAAAATATGAGGGAAAAGCAAAGTAAGTATAATTCCGTAGGCAAACAAGAAAAAGGGTTGTACGCTCGCAACAGTGCTGACGAGGGCAACAGGAGCTAATAGAATACAATAGGCGTATAGAAAGTTTCCAGATATCGTTAATGTCTCGTTAAGAAGATTAAGAGATAAAAGTTTATATCCACTTCTCTGAAGAGAAGTCATGAATTCGTCTCTGTACGGTTTATACGATAAAAAACAGGGAACGGTGAGGAAGCCACCAACATATTGCCAAAAAAGATGCTGGGTAAATCTGTGTTCACTTGAAGTGTGTTTGAAGATAATGAGGCTTCCGGCATAGAGGCTTGACGATAGTAGCATTAGGAGCAGAAGTTTATTATTTACCTTAAAGATTGAGTTCGTTATGTCAGTTGCAATTATGACTGACCCAAAGAGAACAAGGAGCATCGCGAGGAATTGCTGTAAAGAAATACTTTCTCCCAGAAAGATATATCCGAACAGAAGCGTAACCAGTGGAACGAAACCAAAAAGAGGAGCTACGATACTAGCATCATTTTCTCGCATTGCGATAAAGTAGGGCACGAGAAAGAAAACTAAAAAAGTTCCTGAAATCATCAAAATAACAATATCGAAAAACGGCACATCAAAGATCCGTGAATCAATTGCATACAATATCGGTAGGAATATTGAGAAAGCGGCAGCGGAGATCACAGTAAGGGCCCTCTCACCACCTTCTACGAAATACTTTGTAACTAGGTACTTGTCGATGTAGTTTGAAAACGAGTAAAGGGCAGGGATAAGAAGAGCGAGAAAGATCCAGTTCATGTGTATAATAGAATTCTATGCAAGGCTATAGAAATGTACATAAGAATGGAGTGCTAATAAAGGCAAACACTCCTACACGCTTACAGCGTGAGTTCGAAACTTCAAATCTTCCCTAGGGGTGAACCGAACTTATGTGAGGAGAGGGGAAGCTATTTTGCAAGCAAAATGCCTTACGGCACGCGCCCCTAGGCTGAGCGCCGAGCGGAAAATATGGGCCAGGGAAGACTTGAACTTCATCAATCGAATCAAACGCTCGCTAGCTCTCGTTTGCCATCTAGAAATTGCTCTTTGCAGCTAAAGCTGCTGCAATTTCTCCTGCACGCTTACAGCGTGAGCTCGAAAGTTCAAGTCTTTGGAGGAGATAGCCAAAGCTGCGTGGAGAGAGAAGGTTGGGGTCTTTGAGAAAAGTAAAATATGGGCCAGGGAAGACTTGAACTTCATCAAAGGAATCAAGCACTCGCTGGCTCCTGCTTGCCATTTAGAAATTACTCTTTGCAGCTTCGCTGCATGCAATTTCTCCTACACGCTTACAGCGTGAGCTCGAAAGTTCAAGTCTTTTGAGGAGATAGCCAAAGCTGCGTGGAGAGAGAAGGTTGGGGTCTTTGAGAAAAGTAGAAATATGGGCCAGGGAAGACTTGAACTTCCGACCTCACGCTTATCAGGCGTGCACTCTAACCAGCTGAGCTACTGGCCCATACGTTACGGAGCAACCATATTGTAATATTTGGATATCTTTTTCAACCCTCTAACCGGCTTGAAATACAGCAAATGTGAGGATTTCTTTTGCGGGCTGAGCGATCAGGCGGCTTCCTCACCGGGCTTTTCTATAAAAAGCGTCTGTGTTGGGTAGGCGAACTCAATACCTTCTGCTTCAAACTTCTCATAGAGCTCAAGGTTAATAGCCTGTTGGATGTCCATGTAGAGGTTATAATCAGGCTTTAGAACATAGTAGACTGTCTCAAAATTTAGAGAAAAATCACCAAATCCTTGAAAATGGGAACGATCGAATCGAACTTCCTCATGACGTTCAAGTGCAGCTTTAATCATATCTGGAATAATTTTGAGTTTCTCAGATGGGGTCTGATAAGTCACTCCGATTTTGAATACGATGCGCCGCTCGTACATACGCTTAAAATTTCGCACTCGTGAACTTAGCAGGTCAGAGTTCGCGAATACGAGCTGTTCACCAGAGAGGCTTCTTACACGAGTGGTTTTGATTCCAATATGTTCAACGGTTCCAAGGAGATCGTCCACGATAATGAAGTCTCCAACCTCAAATGGTTTATCGAGAATAATTGAGAGCGATGCAATCAGGTCTCCAAGGATATTCTGTACTGCAAGCGCAACCGCGATACCACCAACACCAAGACCGGCGATAAGTGCAGTGATGTCGACGCCGAAGTTATCGAGTACTAAGAGAAAGACGATCCCCCAGACAGCAGTTCGGATTGTGAGCTTGAAGAGCCCAAGGGTAGAGAGAAAAGATGGATTGTCGCCGTACCGAGCTTTAAAGTATCTCCTGATGACAATCATGCCTGCTTCAGAAACCCACATGCCTGCTTGGATAAGAAGTACGGTAACCGCTATTGATTTGAGGACTTCGCGTGTTTCTGTGCTCAAGGTGAGGGCAATGGTTGCCGCATAGAAAGAGGCAGTAAAGATAGATAAGCGAGTGGTTTCTTCAAAAACATCATGGAGTACGTCAAAGAACGTGCTTGAAAACTTCTCATGCAAACGTCTAATTTTTCCAAGCATGAGGTGTATTACAAAATAGGTGAGGAGATAGAGGAACACTCCCGTAAGGAGAAAGACACACCATGCCAGTATTGAGTTCCCTAGGAGAGATTCTGCAAGGAGTGGAAATTCTGAAGTAATGTCTTTGTAGTGGCCGGTTAGAAAATTCTTTTTATCCATAGGGCAATTCTAAGGATTCATCAGAAAGGAACAAGACCTAAATAGATATAGTTGCTGAGAGCATGGTGAATGTATGGCTGGTTACGTGGGACTAACTAGCGTGGGTAGTAATTATGTTTTCAATGGAAGTCAGTGCCTTATGAAAACTATCACTATCTGGGAGCATTAAAGTTGCAAGAACCGGCTTGCCGCCACCTTTTCCAGCACTTATCTCTTCCTTTGCCTTGTTTAGGATCGTGTTTGCTCCGAGCTTGCTGCTTACGTCCTTACTGACTTTAATAACAAGCATGCCCTCGCTACTATTGCCTAACGCTACAATGCCAGATTGCAATCTGGCGAGAGTGTCGTCCGCTATTTTCATAAGCGCATCTCTTCCACTCAGGCTTACGTCACTGGTGATATAAGATATTTCGCCTACTGCGCTTTTCTTTACGTCTTGAACTAGTTTTTCAGAGAGCATCTGAGCAAGGAGAGAGTCGCGGTTCTTAAGCTCCTGCTTGAGGGCCTTAATTTCACCTCCGAGGCTCTGTACCTTGTGTTCTAGTTCGTGCTCAGGTGTCTGTAGCTTTTTAGAGAGGTTGCTCAGTATATCTTCACGTTCTGAAATATATGTAAGGGCTTTTGCTCCGCATACCGCTTCTATTCTTCTCACTCCTGATGAGATGCTTCCCTCAGAGGTTATGATCTCGCATCCAATATCGCCTGTACGCTTTACGTGCGTTCCTCCGCAAAGTTCAACCGAAGGACCCATCTCAACAACACGTACAACATCACCGTACTTTTCACCAAACGCAGCAACCGCGCCACTCGCAAGGGCCTCTTCTTTTGAGAGTTCTTTAGTCTCTACTTCGTGATTAAGGCGTATCTCTGTATTTATGTATTCCTGAATCTTTTGAAGTTCGTCTGTGGTTAGCGCCTCATCATGGCTAAAGTCAAAACGCAAACGATCGGAAGTTACCAGTGAGCCTTTTTGGGATACGTGATCTCCGAGCACTTCACGCAGGGCAGCATTTAAAAGGTGCGTACCAGAGTGATGCATCGCTGTAGCCGTGCGTTGACTTTGATCGACAACGAGAAGAGCTTCTTGTTGCAGAAGTGTCTTAAGATCGATGTCGTCGCTCACTTCACATATGTGGAGTATATGTTCGCCCGGAGAAAGTCGGGTGTCGATAATATTTAGTGTGGTGCTTTCAAAACGTGCTTCACCGGTGTCTCCACATTGTCCCCCTTTCTCTGCGTAGAAGGGGCTCTTCTCAAATACGAGGTAGGCTATATTTGAATCGTCACTGGCTTTGTCTGTTGCTATGAGAGTTGAGGTTGCAGAAGTAGCGTTGTAGCCAACAAATTTAGTTGCAGGAATTGTATCAAAACTTGTGCTCAAGCTTTCCGGATCGAGTGTTCTTGCCGATCCTCTTGAACGTTCCTTTTGTTTCTCCATCTCGGAGTTAAATTTGGCAGTATCAATTGATATGCCACGATCGTTTAAGATTTCGGCAGTGAGATCGACTGGGAATCCATAGGTGTCATAAAGCTGAAAAGCAATCTCCCCTGGAAAAACATCGCCGCTAGAGAGAGTTTTGCTGTGGTCTTCAAGGAGTTTTAAGCCGTTTCGAAGGGTCTCGTGAAATTGAAGTTCTTCTTTTTTTGCAAGCTTCTGAATACGATCGCGTTGTTGAATAAGTTCTGGATACGCTGGGGCCATTTTCTTTTCAACCTCAGCAAGAACTTCGCCGAGGAATGGCTTTTCAATTCCAACCGACTGCCCGGAGCGAATAGCTCGTCGTATTAATCGTCGCAGTACATAAGACTGCCCATCATTACCGGGAATAGCGCCGTCGGCGATAAGAAAAGCTATGGCCCGAGCATGATCAGCGATAATGCGCATTGAGACGTCGATCTTGTACTGCTCATCTCCTTTAGAGACAGGAATATTGTATGTTCCTCCGCGGTAGCTCTTCCCACTTATTTTTTCAGTCACGGCAATAAGACTACGAAGAGTGTCCGTATCGTAGTTTGAGGTGTACCCCTGTACAACGGAAGCAACTCGCTCAAGTCCCATACCGGTATCGATACACGGTGCAGGGAGATCTCCTTGGGTGCCGTCTGGATCTTTAAAAAATTGCATAAAGACTAGGTTCCAGATCTCAAGATATGTTCCATCATCTTTAAGGAATTCTTCAAGACTCTGCTTCTCTGGAGTATCGCCGATGTAATAAAAGATTTCAGAAGAGTAGCCATTTGGACCAAACTCACCCATAGCCCATCTGTTTGTATCGTCACCAAGCTTTACAATCCGCTTTGGATCTATGCCCGTCTTATCTTTCCAGAGCTGCTCAGCCTCACCGTCTTTTTCGTGAACAGATACCCAAATCTTTGATTTGTCGAGTTTTAGTACACCAGTTACAAATTCCCATCCGTACTCAATAGCCTGCTCCTTAAAATACTCACCGAATGAGAAATTCCCAAGCATTTCAAAAAACGTATGGTGACGAGGTGTGGTACCAATCTGTTCGTAATCGTTGTGTTTGCCAGATACTCGCAAGCATTTTTGGCAGGTCGTTGCTGTGGTGTAGGAGCGTTTCTCCCGGCCAGTGAAGACGTCTTTGAACTGCACCATGCCGCTGTTGGCAAAGAAGGTGGTAGGGTCGTCTTTTACTAAGAGCGATGAGCTCTCAACATCGGCATGGCCGCGCTCGGTAAAGAACTTCTTAAATGCTTCACGAATATCCTGTACTGTTTTTATATCTGACATACCTTCTCTCGTTACAGGCCTGACTTCATTACTGTATCTTCTCGATTTGATGGGGATACTTTACGCTGTCCACTACGCTTTGTCATTTCGGCCACTTCTCTACTTCTAACAATGTTTTAAGTCTTGATCCAGCCCTTCTGGCGCTGAATAAAAGAGTAAGCTCTGGTTTTTTCCCAACTTTTTATCTGCTGGAAGCATCATTGTAGTAGAGAGTTATGAGTTTATCCAGACCGATGACCAACACACTTATAGGCGACCGCAATCTGGCACCCGCAGGGTTCTGGTTGAGGTTCTTTGCTTACGTACTAGATTTCTACATCTATTCGTCGATTATCGCTGCGATTGTCTGGGGCATTGTCGTTAGCTTTGGTGCTGCCTTTTACTCTTACATGGAAAAGCATAATTTCGACAAGGCAGCGCTCTCGAGCCTTGGCTCACAGCTATCGCCCTATAGTAGTATTTTTACCAACAGTAATGTCATCGTTTTAATTATACTATCCCCACTCTTTCTTTACATACTGTACTATACCGTTTTTGAAGCTTCATTCTTGCGGGCTACCCCCGGGAAACTTGCACTTGGTTTAGTAGTTACAGATCCTGAAGATAACAAGGCACGTTTCGGATCGATATTAATGAGAAATGTTTACAAGTTTCTTCCGAACTCCTTGCCGATACTTGCAATTATTATCATTCTCTTCTCAGCAAAAGTATTTCCGATAGCCCTTCTCTTTGCCCCCATCATTATGATCGGTTCACTTATCGGTTCTCTGGTACTCTTTGTAGTGATGTATGGTTCTGCCGGGTGGTCTGACGAGAAACAGGGACTTCATGATAAATGGACATACTGCTATGTGCAGAAAAAACTTACCACATCGCCTGTGCAGCGGCAGGGATTTGCTCTGCTTTCAATAGCGTTAGTCTTATTTTCAATGTTTCGGGGATATGTTGCCTCCGATATGAAATATACAAATGGCTTTAAGCGAGAAGGAAAATCTTTTAAGGTCGTATCGCCTTCAATGCCGAATAGCACGTCAAATTCTATTACGCTTCACTCGGGAGAATTAAAGGTTGAGCAAAAAGCACACAAGCCACAGCCTGTTGTGTCTCCCGTGGTTGCAGAAAAGAAAGCTGGAGATACTCTTTCGCCCTCTGAGCCAATCCCCGATTTCCCCTCTGATTCTCAGGAACGCTCCCTTCAGATTCTTAAGCGAGGGAAAGAAGTGGATATGGGCGGATTAAAAAACGCCATAACGAATTCGAAAGAGCTGCCCCCCGTAGAGCGTGAATATGTAAACGGTATGCTTCGTGTTGGAAAGACAAAGGTTATACTCACTCATTCTCGAGCCGCACTTAAGCAGTCAGGGCGCATTGTAGAGGTACTCTTATATGGCAAATTAGCCAGTGGAAAGAGTTTGCCAGAGCCGATAATGAAACTTTATTTTTCGTACAAGTCTGGTGCAGGGAATTGTGTTGATAAACACCTGCAAAAGTATCTTGTAAAGATCCGTGCTTCTTATTTTGGCGTTAAACACGTCAAGAAAGACGAGTACATCACGTATCAGCGCCGCGGAGGAGATATTAATCTTAATGAAAAGATCTCTGTCAGTTGTCAGCGTCACACTGGTGGCGGCTGGGTGCGGTTGCAGGGGGGCAGCCGTGAGGCAGTGCTGCTCTATGGGGTAAGGTATCCTGTAGTCTGGGACCTTATTTTAGAGGACACCTTGTAAGTTCCTCCTAGTATGGAAATTCTGCTCTCTGCCGGAGCTCTTCTCTTGGCACCCCAAGGCCACTTATCCTTACGCAATTATTTGACCAGAGAATGTAGTATCCAAAGCTATGGTCAACCGTTACATCCGTAAGAACATCAACGTTTATATAACTCTTCGCATCGTCGAGTGCGCTCTCTGTGCTTGCAGATGAGGTGATAGGGATAATGCCCAGAAGGTTGTACTGACAATCTGAGGCACTTGTTTTAATTGTTCCTCTAACGCCTGGTGGTAGGGGACTTGTTGAAGTGATAATACTTGAAGGACGGGCCGAGCAAGCCGCAAGACAGAGAAGAATTATCGGACAGCAAAGACGGAGTAATTTCATGAGTTCAACCTTGATGATTTGTCCTTTCAACGATAATAATATTAAGAAGTTTAAACAATTCCTTAAATGTTGTGGAGTCGAATTCATTGAAGAATAATCAGCGCGAAGACCTTTTTCCGAACGGTAAGTGGCTACTCTGTCAGCCTCACCACTTTGATGTCATATACGAAATTAACCCGTGGATGAGCATGAAGAACAGGCCTGAGCGAAATGATGCAGACAGGCAGTGGCAAGATCTTCACCATACATTCTTACGTCTGGGCGCCTATATCGAATACATCACACCTCATGGAAATGTTCCTGATATGGTGTATACGGCCAATGCTGGTCTGGTAAAGGGAGATAAGTTTGTTCTCTCAAGATTCAGGCATGCTGAGCGTCGTCTTGAGGAGCCGTATTTTGAGAAGTGGTTCGAGGATGCTGGTTATGAGGTTCTTAAGATCCGGTCTGATCACGCATTTGAAGGTGAGGGGGATGCTTTATTTGCAGGAGACACCCTGTTTGGAGGTGTGAGTTTTAGAAGCGATCCCGAGGGGCACAAAGAGGCGCAATCACTTCTTGGAATAAAAGATCTCGTGCTTTGTGAGCTTACGAATCCTAAGTTTTATCATATCGATACAAGCTTTTGCCCTCTGAATGAGGATGATGCGCTTATTTTTCGTCAAGCATTTTCGGACGACAGTGTTGAGCGAATGTCTAAGAAGATAAAACTTCATGAAGTGCCTGAGGAAGAGGGTGAGCGATTTGTTTGTAATGCCGTCGTGCTTGGAAAAGACGTTATCCTTCCCTCTGATTGCCCGCGCACATACGAGCTACTTGATTCACTTGGGTATAATGCTTACCCGGTTGCGATGAATGAGTTCATGAAAGGTGGTGGCGCTTCTAAGTGTCTCTGTATACGGCTAGATAGGTCCTGATTTTTTCTCTATAGCCTTTGCTACTTCTTGATCTGATCGCTCTGTATAGCGCATCGTTATCCGTACGTCGCTGTGACCAAGCGCCTGTGATACTAGGCGTACATCTTTTGAAGATTCAAGAAGCTCAGTGGCATAGGAGTGTCTTAGAAGATGTGGATGTAGTGGGGTATCTGAAGAGAGCTCGTTGATCGCCCGCCAGATAGATTTCGCTCCCATAAGGAAGGAGTCAGGGTCTTGCGGTTTCGCGCGATAATTACTGGGAAATACTGGTAGAAGACGATCTACTTTTACCGGAACTTTCTCGAAAAAGCGCAGGAGCTCGTGAGTTCTTTTCTCAAGGTATTCCTTAAGGAGTGGGCGCATACGTTTGCTGATGTAAACGTTTCTGTACCTTTTCCCTTTTGTTCTCACGTTATGTATCCACTCAAGACTATCATCAAGCTGGCCAGCACGAAGGAGTCGCACCTCTTCTGCTCGTAACCCCGTATCGAGTAGAAAGAGAAAGAGCACTTGGTTACGGTAGCGGGTAAATGAGTTTTTTTCTCCTGTTCGCTTCTTCGCGTTTTCTTCTATTTTGTGGACTTCAATAGACGAAAGTGCTTTTGGTCTGGGTGTTGGAATTTTTGGTGCTTTTACTTCTCTGGCTGGATTAGTAAATCCTGCCAGTTTTTCAGCTAACGTGCGTCCCATGTGCTTGAGCGTTGCTAGGCGCCTTGCTACCGTTGAAGGAGCTTCGCCTTTTCGCAAGCAGTCTTCCACAAAACGATTAATGTTAGAGTGGTCCATGTCTTGAAGGCGAAGTTTCCTCCGATCAGAAACAGAGCAGTGTTTGGTTAGAAATTGAAGGAAGTGCTCGAGATCAAGTCGTTTGGCACGAGCGGTGTGTCCATCTCCGCTGGCGTAGTATTGGATGTAGCTCTCAATAACCGTTGTGAGATGGGTATGTTCAGAGGCTGATAGCTGTATCATAGGTCGTGCCCTCATTATAGACCACGGTTTGATGCAGCGATAGCGACCAAATGTTAGAATTGCTCTCCTACTTCTTTTTCCAACCTGAAGGGGTTTGGACGTAGTTTCCAGGGGCAGTTTTTTCAATCGCCTTCTTCCCAGCCAAAGCCTCTACTGCGGCGAGGGTTGTGCCGTTTTTCTTTGAGATTTGTACGTACTTGTTTCTTCTCTTCTTATTGATTTCGTCAATAAGCGCTGATACTTCGGAATCGGCCGAACCTTTTACTGAGGCGAGGTAGCCCGAAGGGGTTTCTCCAACTAAACCGCGTGATTTTGCCTGATCCAGCTCAAGCGCGTAGGCATAAGAAGTCGTGGTAAGGACAAATAGTAGTGAAATAGCAATGAGTGGATTTTTCATTTTCATTTAAAATAACTCCCCGTCTTCATCGAGCACAGCATCAAGCTCTTTATCAACTTTCACTTTAACTTCGTGATCGATCTTAACGTTCATATTAATCGTAATAGGTTTATCGGGAACAGCGACCTCTACTCTCGGAGTACATGCGGCAAGTAGCATAAGTGATACCAAGAGAGCGGTCGTCCATATAATACGCTTATTCATGTGTGCTTTTTCCAAACGTTTGCTCAATTCGTTCCTCAATGTTTTGCTTTGCTCGCAGACTTCTTAGGAGTGAGAGTACATTCTGTTCAACATTAAGATTGACGTGTACCTGTTGTCCTTTATTCAAATCGGGATTAAATCCTTTTAATCGCGCTGAAATCACCATTTGTCCGTCAGGAGTATAGGTAATATCAGCCTCAAGGTTTTGGTAATGATAATTGCTAAGTGCCTTACGCACAATACCAGTGAGCCCAGAACTCTGCCCATCATCCTGATACTGGATAATACCGCCGCCCTGCTCGGCTTTGATCTGACCGTTTGTGACCGTTACCCCTGAGCTTCCCATCTGAATAGGGATCTGGCCGGAAACATGGCCTGAAATACTCAGGTCATCTTGCCCGAGAAGGGATGTGAGTTTGTTAAGATCTACTTTCCGGAGCGATACGGTCATGCTCTGAGGGTATCCGGTATCGGGATGAAAGGTGAGTTTTTGAATAGATATACGTCCCCCAAAAGCATGGGCATTCAAATTTTGAAGTGCTGGATAAAGTGTCTTCGCAAAGAGAAGAAGGTCTGCAGATACGTTTGTAAGCTCAATTCCCGCAGTCACGCTCTCGGCGTGAAGTTTCATTGGCTGATCTGAATGCAGGTCTGGGGAAAGCGCGAGTGTTCCACCTAGCCCTAGCCCCTGAAATAACATTGCATTCTGGGCAAAAGAAGCGTCTTTGATCTTTATGCCTACGGTATTGTTCTTAGCGGAAAAGGTGGCGCTCAGGATGCCGTCAAAGCTTCGTTTTTGAGATACGCCGGTGATTTGAAGTGATGGAATAGTGGCTGCAGAGAGAAAATACTCCTTAAGCACGATGTCCCTGCTCTCTTTAAAGATATAGGGGCGTACAAAGTTAAAAGTTTTAACAGGATAGAAGAGAAAGGATGTTACAAGGCTGGTTATAAATAAGAGCAGGGTAAGGAGGAGGAAAGCTAGGAACCGTAACATGGTTCAGTGTTATACTAGTTCTACTTCGTTCACAATTCCCAGTACATCTTTGGTTTCTATTACTCTCAAGGCATCATCCCACGGGACACAAACGCCGATTCCTTTCTCTATTAATACCAGAGCTCCGTGCGGAATGCCGCTGATATTTGCCTCTTCATCAGTATCTTCATCGATAGCACTTGCCACTTCAAGCACTTCAGCAAGTACGCTCTCTGACATTTTGCTTCTGGCATTTTCTGGAAGGTAGAGACCACCTTCAGTTGTTTCTTCAAGGTCGCGAATCTTTACCAAGACTCTCATACCGAGAGGATTTATCCGGCGAATAGTTTTTTTGGAGTTGTACCGTGCTGAGATCTTCTCTGGGCCTGTAGATGTGGTGCCTCCGGAGCCTTTTTCGTCTTCATTATGAGTCATGTAGTTATCCTTCGTTGTGCAGGTATGGATATTATTCCGACTAAAATATAACAGCGTTAAGCGAAAGGGGTGAACAATTCTCTCAGACTCCCTCTGCTGTTGTGCTCAGTAAGTACTCGATACTAGAATGAGTATTCACGGTGAGTCAATAAAGACCCCGGTGTGAGCTTTTGGAAATATGCGAAGAAGGTGCATTTTTATGTATCTTCCGGGGCATTTAAGTATTCTTACTAATAGATACTCATTATACGACAAAAGGGATCAAAGATGACTGAAAAAGCAGAGGTTAAGCTCTCCGATGGAACAACGATAGAGTTACCTGTTGTAGTAGGTAGTGAGGGCGAGCGTGCCCTAGATATTTCAAAGCTGCGTGCAGAGTCGGGGCTTATTACTATAGATTCTGGTTACGGCAATACAGGGAGCTGTAGTAGTGCCATAACTTTTATCGACGGGGAGAAGGGGATACTTCGTTACCGTGGAATTCCTATTGAGGAGCTCGCGGAAAAGTCGACCTTTGTTGAAACATCTTACCTGCTTATCAATGGCACACTTCCGTCACAGACTGAGTTAACGAATTTCCAAAAAGAGATTACTCGCCACACGATGCTCTATGAGCATGTGAAAAGCTTCTATGACGGATTTCCTCGTGATGCCCATCCTATGGCAATCCTTGCGTCAGTGGTTTGCTCACTTTCATCTTTTTATCAGGATGAGGTCGGCAATCCTGAAGAGACGTCATACCTTAACAGTATACGTCTTATGGCCAAGCTACCTACCATTGCTGCTTGGGCGTATAAAAAGTCTGTTGGGCAGCCATTTATGTACCCGGACAATTCTCTAAACTACTGCGAGAACTTTCTTCAGATGATGTTTGGTCTCCCGGTAGAGAAGTATGAGATTGACCCGGTCCTTGTAGAGGCGCTTGATACCTTGCTCATCATTCACGCTGATCACGAGCAGAACTGTTCGACCTCAACGGTCCGACTTGTTCGCAGTAGTCTCTCAAATATGTTTGCAACTATTGCTTCGGGTATCTGTGCTCTTTGGGGGCACAGGCACGGTGGCGCGAACCAGAGCGTTATCGAAATGCTTCAGCAGATCCATCAAGATGGTGGCAATGTGAAGAAATATGTGGCAATGGCCAAGGATAAAGAGAGCGGCTTTAGGCTCATGGGCTTTGGTCACCGTGTGTACAAGAACTTCGATCCAAGAGCTAAGATTATTAAGAAGAAGTGTGATGCTCTTCTTTCTAAGCTCAACCTCGAGGATCCGCTTCTTGATATTGCGCAAGAGCTAGAAGAGGCGGCGCTCAACGATGATTATTTCAAGGAGAAGCGTCTCTATCCGAACGTAGATTTCTACAGCGGAATTATTTATAAGGCGATGGGTATCCCTGTAAATGCTTTTACGGTGATGTTTGCTCTAGGAAGGCTGCCAGGCTGGATAGCTCACGCTAAGGAATACACTGAGGATCCTTCAAACAGAATCGGACGACCAAGACAGGTGTATACTGGCCCACAGGAACAAGTCTACGTTCCCATAAATCAGCGCTAGTCTGTAACACTGCTGACATTTCTAAACATCAGTGAGAAGTGATAGACTTCTCACTGATGATAGACCGTATACCATTCAGATCTTACTCTCTTTTACTGTTAACACTGTTGCTGCAAGTCTCTTGCTCTGTGTTTAAGCGGATGCCTGAGCCGGTCCCTGGTTCGGTGCGCCTTCAGCAGCTTGAAAATCTACCTGCACTTCCTGTTGAGCAGGGCTCACATATTCGTTGGAATAGTCATCACGTTCCTTACGTTATCGCTCGCTCTGACCGTGACGCTGCGTTTCTAACTGGTATTGCTCACGCGCATTTACGACTTGGCCAGATGGAGATTTTAAAGCGTATCGCAACAGGGCGCCTCTCTGAGATGGCTGGCCCTCTCGCTTATGATGTTGATGTTGCGCTCCGAAGCCTTGGGGTCGCACAAGTTTCAAGAGAGTCTGTTAAGCTTTTGCCGAACGAGACAAAGAGCTGGCTACATGATTTTGCAAGAGGCGTAAACTTTTTTAAGAGCAACGCAAAGCAGCTCCCACACGAGTATAGCGTTTTGGGTATTGAGGATGAGCCGTGGCAGGTTGAAGATTCCCTTGCTCTGGCAAGGCTTGCGGGAGCTGATATTAATTGGTTTGCAATGCTGGGCCTCTTAAAGGCCAAGGACCAAGACGCTAGACAGGATTTCTTTAACGTTCTGCAAGTAACTGCAAAGTGGGGAAGTAATTCAGTGGTAGTGCCTTCTGGCAGATCTGCAAGTGGCGCCCCGCTTGTTGCAAACGATCCCCACTTAGGATTCACCTTTCCAAACTTCTGGTTATTAAGTGGTATCTCTTCTCCGTCATATAACGTCGTAGGGATGAGTGTTCCCGGGGTGCCCACATTTGCGCCTGCACGTAGTGGTGCGTTCTCGTGGGGGGGGACAAACATGCGGGCGTGGACAAGTGACTTTGTTGATGTCACTGAGATTGATAAGAACGAGGTAGGTGTACGCAGAGAGCATTTTGATATTCGTTGGTGGTTTAATGATAGTGAAGATCTACGAATTACTCCTTATGGGCCTATCGTCTCAGATCTTGAAGTCTTTGATTTTCCTGACGGAAAGGATATAGCCCTTCGCTGGACAGGTATGTTGCCTTCAGATGACATCACTCCTTTTCTTAAGCTCATGAGAGCACCCAACGGGGAAAACGTAAGAGAACTTTTCAAAGGTTATGCACTACCTGCACTAAATATTCTTTATGCCGATATCTCTGGGAATGTGGGGCATATTCTTGCAACAACGCTCCCTAAGCGTTTAACAGCTGCCCCTCAGGCACTTTGGGTAAGTATGAAAGAGAGTGATGAGGCGTGGTCTCGTCTTTTAGGAAGTACCGATCTGCCACAGCCGGCGACTCCCAAAGACGGTATTTTAGCTTCTTCAAATAATGACCCCATTCCCGGACAGTCTCCTCGAGTAGGATGGTTTTTCTCGCCTCCTCAGCGAGTTGATAGAATTCATGAGCTGCTTTCTGCCAGAGAAAAAATAGAGGTTTCAGATCTTGTGACACTTCAGACCGATGTTTATTCCAGACAGAGCTATCTCTTTAAGGAAGAATTTCTATCGCGTGTGAGAGAGTATTTGCCAGAGGCATTTAGCCAAGATGAGGTGAAGAAGCTGCAAAGTTGGAACGGAGAATATACTGAGAGCTCAGAGGGCGCTACGCTCTTTGAGTCTGTTTACGGAGAGCTGTACGGTATCTTCAAAGATACAGAGTCTGAAGATGAAAATATTGTAAGTCTTTACCAGCGACTTGGTCTCTTCTCTCGGAGGTTTTTTGAGAAATTCGATGGTCTTAAAGAGGCGCAGAAACGTGAGCTTCTAGAAGAAGCACTCTCAGCTCTTCGTGCAGAGAGCGAAAGAGATCGCAGATGGGGCGAGGTGCACCGTCTAAGAGTTGGCCACCTTTTTAGTCGAATCCCGTTTGTTGGAGAGCGGTATCTCCTTGATGACTTGGCTGCCTCTGGAAGTAGAGAGACGTTAATGAAGAGCCAGCATTCTCTCATTGATGCAAAGCCTCATTCAGCTCGATTTGGCTCTCAGTCCAGACACATCTCTGACCTCTCGAGCCCCGATGCGAATTTCTTTGTGCTTTTAGGAGGACAAGATGGCTGGATCGGTAGTGAGCATTTTCAAGATCAGATCATCCTCTGGAATAAGAAAGAGTATCTTCAGATGCCGCTTACCGAGGAGAAGGTTAAGGAGCTGTATCCGCTGGTGTCACCTGCTACCAATTAAAACGCACATAGGCGAGCGCATGGTCAGAAGCCTCTTCGGGCTTATAGATTAGGCCACTGTTGTAGTCTGTCTCATCAGCCGGGTGGGTCCTTACAAATGGGAGCGACTGTGGTGGAAGAAGGATGTCGTCTAACCATGAAATAGTATTTTCAAATCGATAAGTTCCTGGAAGCTGACGTGTTTCAGGATCGCTCAGCAAAGCACTTGCAAATTCGATTGGCTTAGCCGTCATTGCTTTACAGAGTGGCATGCCGCGCTTGCTTAGGCGGCACGGTGCTTCTTCTTGGAAATCAGCAAGGGTGATTTTTCCCTGAAGGATCTGAGCACTGGCTGAATCAAAGTGACTATTTCTGTCTCCAAGAAGTACAATGAGCTTCTTTGTCTTTGTGTAATCCTTTTGGTGTCTGGTTATAACGATACGTCGGAGAGCCTCAGCCATCTCCATTCGCGAAGTTTCCCACTCGAGATCCACGGGATCGTGACTGTTAAAGATCTTGGACTTAAAGTGAAAGTTCACAAGTACAATAGTTTTACTAAGCCCTCGGTCACGTGGCTTGACTTTAATTTCAATCTCTAGAGGGCCTCTAGAGAAGTATCTTGCTCTCTGTTCGGCTGAGATCTTTGGAAGTTCTGCCTTAGAATAAGAGATCGTAGAAATAAGCTCTGCTCTGTCGGTGGCAACAAGAAATCCGAGTCTCGCGACTTTGTCGTTTGATGGGCCTGCAATAGGAATAAAGACTCTATTTGTTTTCTCCTTTAACCTATCAGCAAGCTCGCCAAGGATCTCTTTCCCAGCAATTTCGGTTGACGCCAGAAGTTCCTGAACGGCAATGACATCGCACTTGGCATCTATAAATCGCTGTATAATGCCCTGTACTTTAAGTTCGATATCGTCAGAGGTAAATCCCCGAAGGCGGCGTGCCATGTTTCGAACACTACCGTAGTTGTTCAGATTCTGAGTACATACGGTCAGATCAACAGGATCGTCCTTTGGCATGCTTTCAAGGTCTATTCGATCCTGACTCTGCAGAGTTGAAGGCGACACAAAAGTGTAAGCACATAGAGAAAGAGTAATAAGCAGAGAAGAAAGTCGAATACAGTGTGTCATCATGGCGTTACTTTATCTGCCAGCCTGTAGCTGATCCAGCTTTTTTATTTTGGGAGAAGAATACTTCAAGAGGTTCCCCTGCATTTTGTGATTGGGTGATCCTAGCGAGCCCGCAGGCTCCAACGAGTATAGCGTCAACAACGTCCTGATGCTTTTTAAGCGATCCGTTCTCTAGCGGGAAACCGATGTCACGAAGCGAAGTGGAGTAGAGATTGTCAACGATGCTAACGGCGGTTGCTTTAACTATCTCACGCTTCAGTTGCTTCCCACGAAGTCCCATAACTTCATAGTGGACTGTTCGTGGATTAATTCGACCGGGAACTTTTGTCAGACGTTGTCTCGCAATGGTTTCAAAGATGCCCCGGACCTGTTCTACAAGAAAGGCGGCTCTTGGATCGCGCATTGTAGTAGGTGCTTCACAGACGAGTACGTCACTGGAGCAGAGTTTTACCTGGTCAAATACACTGGCTATTTTACGCTGTAGATCCTCAAGCCTTATAGCGAGAGGGTTAGAAGGCGGCAGTGATGCCACTCGTCCAACTGCAAGTAACTTCTCATCTTTAAGGTTAAAAAGGGCCCAGCCGGAACTTGTAAGTCCGGGATCTACGGCAAATAGTCTCTTAATGCTCATGATTCTCTCTATAATATAGTGAAAGCAGGAGGGGAGAAATTGTGAAAGTAGAATATATATAAAACATTGTTTCATTGCAAAGAGAGTTGCAATTTGCAGCTGTACTTAATACTCATATATGGCTGATTGTTTGTCCCTTAGCGTCTGCTAGGACGAACACGGGTGTATATACATGCTTAAAAGAGCATTCACAAAGAAGGAAGTTCATGGATCAGGAGCTCGTATCAGACCTCTACAGGAAAATGCTGCTTATCAGAAGATTCGAAGAAGAGGCAGCCAGACTATATACAGAAAGAAAGATAGGTGGCTTTTTACACCTCTACATTGGTCAGGAGGCCGTTGCTGTAGGAGCGTTGTCGGTTCTTGAGAGTCGGGATCAGGTGATGACTGCTTACCGTTGTCACGGACATTATCTTGCAAGTGGTGGATCGCCTAAAGCAGGAATGGCTGAACTTCTTGGTAAGGACACAGGTTGTGCAAGAGGACGCGGTGGTTCTATGCACTTCTATGACCCTGAAAAAAACTTTCTCGGAGGATGGGGGATCGTTGGTGCGCAGGTACCAGTTGCCGCTGGTGTTGCATTCGCGCAGAAGTACAACAATGAGGATTCTGTAACGCTGTGTTTTATGGGAGACGGCGCGATAAACATTGGATCGTTTCATGAAGGGTTATCGCTGGCAGCCCTTTGGGATCTTCCTGTTATCTACCTTATTGAAAACAATCACTATGCTATGGGTACACCGCTCCATAAGACGTTCCCGACGGAAGATCTCTCAATCCGTGCTCTTGGCTACCCAATGGCAAGAGACTCAGTAGATGGTCACGATATATTTGCAGTACGTTCATCCGTACATGCGGCAGTTCAAAGAGCGCGCGAGAAGCGTTTGCCAACGCTTATTGAGGTAAATACTTATAGATACCGTGGTCATTCGATGGCGGATCCTGCAAAGTACCGTACGAAAGAAGATGTTGAGCAGGTAAAGGCAAGAGATAGCATTAAGGTGCTTGGTGAGAAGATGATTTCGCTCGGTATGGATTCTATTAAGAGTCAGATCGAACAAGACATTGAGGCTGAAATTGCAGAAGCCGTGAAATTTGCCGAGGAGTCACCATTTCCAGATCCAGAAACGGCTACAAATTATGCCTACATAAATAATGAACTTTATTAGTAGGGGGTAGTATGCAAACAGGTCAAGAACTTCAGAGTGATGTTAAGGAAGAGAAAGCTATGAGAGAGATCCCTATACGTGATGCGCTACGTGAAGCGATGTCAGAGGAGATGAGGCATGACCCAAGTGTCTTCCTTATGGGTGAAGAAGTAGGATCATATAACGGTGCCTATAAGTGTTCACGAGGGATGCTAGATGAATTTGGCCCGAAGCGTGTTATTGATACTCCTATTGCTGAAAATGGTTTTGCAGGCATAGGCGTTGGGGCGGCTATGATGGGACTTCGCCCAATCATAGAATTTATGACCTTTAACTTTTCGCTTGTTGCCATCGATCAGATCTTGAACACAGCAGCCAAGGCGCATCTTATGTCCGCAGGGCAGCTTAGTGTTCCTGCTGTCTTTCGCGGTGCCGGCGGTGCGGCCTATCAACTTGGTGCACAGCACGCGAATTCATTTGAGCACTTTTATGCCTACACACCTGGGCTTAAGGTTGTTTGCCCGGCGACGCCGTATGACATGAAAGGACTTCTTAAGACCTCTATTCGTGATGATAACCCGGTGGTGTTTTTTGAGTCGGAGCTCACGTACAGTTTGAAGGGCCCGGTTCCTGAGGAAGAATATACTATTCCTCTTGGTGTTGCTGACATTAAGAAGGAAGGATCTGATGTTACACTTATTACATGGTCAAAGAATGTTTTCATGACTTTGAATGCTGCGGAGAAGCTTGAAAAAGAAGGTATCTCTGCTGAAGTAGTTGATCTTCGAACTCTTCGTCCACTTGATAAGGAAGCAATCTTTAAATCGGTTTCAAAAACAAACCGTGTGGTAGTAGTCCAAGAACAACACCCAGTGGCGAGTTTTGGTGCCTTCATCAGTCATCTGATAACTACTGAGATCTTCGACGAGCTGGATGCCCCTGTGGGTCTCGTATCGTCTCTTGATGTTCCAATGCCTTATTCTAAAGCGCTGGAGACAGTAGTTCTTCCGTCCGAAGATAAGATTATCGAAGAAGTAAAAAAAGTACTCTATAAATAGTATTGTCTTATGCCCGTTGCTCCGTATCGCGGCAAAGAGCCTATTCTTGGCAAAAACTGCTTCATTGCCCCTACTGCATGGATTATCGGTGATGTGACTCTCGGTGATAATGTATCGGTGTTCTTTGGCGCGGTCTTGCGAGGTGATATTAACCCTATCATTGTCGGAGACAAAACGAATATTCAAGAGAACGCTGTGCTTCACACTTCTAGGGGGCTCGGCCCCTGTGTGCTTGGTCGAGAAGTAACCATTGGTCATGGTGCGATTCTTCACGGGTGTACTGTTGAGGATGAGGCGCTTATCGGGATAGGGGCTGTTGTATTAGATAATGCGATTGTTCGTAAGAGGGCACTTGTCGGGGCTAAAAGCTTTGTGCCAATTGGCAAAGAAATTCCAGAGGGCATGCTTGCACACGGAGCACCGGCTTCCGTGAAGCGTGAGGTTTCTGAAAGTGAACGGGCGTTTGCCGTTACCGGTGTTGAGCACTATGTTTCAACGGGACTCTGGTATAAAGAACATTTAACCTCCGAGTGATTCCTGTATTCAACTACCTGCACTACTTCCCCACAGCTTATCCACTTCGCAGTGGATAAATACTACTTGATGCTGGGCTCAAATTAGTATAGTTTAAAGTTATTAAAGTAGTGGATTAGTGTTACTAACTGCATACTTTGTTTTTATTTAGGTCTTAAATAAGGTAAAGTGTCAGGTTATTACGTTAACTGATGTCCAGTATTTAGATCTTTATGACGCTTGTTAGTTCGGAATTTCAAACGGTTCGAACAGAAGATGCCCAAAAGCTGCATGAAGATAACACCGACGCCGCAACTCCAAGATTACATCCCTCAGATATTCTCAGTCCCTCAGATATATTAAGTGACTCAGCAACGGTGAGCTTTGATTACAATTCCAAAGGAGTGCTTACCGGTTTTCATATCGATGCCCAAACACATAAGTATGGACGTGTTGTTGAAGCGTATAATTTCTCGTGGCCTTCTGGTGAGGTGAGATCTGCAACCCTCTATTATATCGAAGAAGCTTTTGAGGCTATTACAACCCCTGAGACAGCAGCCAGAGGTCTTGAGATGCTTGATGACGCGAAAGAAAAAGGGCTTATTCATGTTCGCTCAGATAACGTTCTGGAAGTTGACCAATTTCCTGAGTATAAAGAACAGATAGAATCGCTCAGTACGAGAGAAGCTCTTGAGTATATCTTTGCAGAGCGTGGTATTACCATGGAAGAGTGGGGTGGTGAAAACAGGACCATCGAAAAACTCATTGTAGAGCTTAAAAATCGTGAAACTCGTCTTATGCAGGATGAGGATGGGGTGTACCTATATACTATGGTTTCCCGTGTTGATCTCTTTCATCTAACGGAAAATGGCGAGGAGCTTCACCTTGAAGAGCTAAGTCAGAAGCTCTACCACGGGCACGTCGATGACTTTACAGAGAGACAGCGAGAGGGGTTAAGTGTGAGTCTGGGTGAGAAGCTTCACCCGGATGAATCTTCTCTAGATGGCTGTAAAAGGGCGCTACTTGAAGAGCTCAAGATTGATACACATGTGCCATTGTATAACCATGTGGTCACAGCGAGCGTTGAAGAGCGTTCTTCGGATTATCCTTCCCCGAACCTCAGACACAAAAAGCTCCTTCATACGATGATGGGCTGGCTCTCTGCAGAGCAGTATCAAAAATTCTATACAGAGAAAGACGAGGATAAAGAAGCCATATACGGCTGGCGAGCTGTTGCCTGATGGCCGCTTAAGTTCATTTTCTCCTCGATACTAACCCGAAACTCCTCATTATTTTTTCTGGAAACTTTCCTTTGCTCTGAGCGATGAGTTCTTGATGAAAGAACATTGGGAGGCATCATGTCCAGGCATTTAACAAAGGACCTGAGTTCAGAGAACGATAGAGAATACATAGGTATGGTGGTCAACCATGTCATAAAGAAGTTTAACTTTCCCCGAAGTTACTACGATGATTTTGTAAGCGAGGCGTGTATTGGGTACTTACAGGCGCTGGAAAATTACGATCCGGAGACCAAAGTTCCATTTCATCATTATGCCTTTCACCGTGTACGCGGTGCCGTTCTAGATGGGGCAAGGCGAATGAACGACCTGTCTCCCAAGATGTACCGAAACCTAAAAGCATATTCTGCACTAAATGATATTCGAGATCATGAGCTCCAGACACATATTGATGGGGGAGAGAAGCTTAAAAGTAAGCACGAGAGTCTTCGAAATATCCTTTCCTATGTGCATAAAGGTGGGCTCATATTCCGACTTACTGAAGCAGCGTCTCAGGTCCAGCTAGAAGAGCTCGAATCTGAGACCCTCACTCCTGACCTAGCTCTGGACCGAAAGTCAGAAGCCTTAAAGCTTAGAAAAGTTCTCGATGAGCTTCCTGAAAAGTATCAGCAGATAATTCACATGTATTACTTTGAAGATAAGACGTTTACTGAATGTGGCGAATGTCTTGGCATATCCAAGTCATGGGTATCAAGACTCCATCACATGGCAATTGAGGCGATCCGTGATGCCTGGGCGATGGCAGAGGAAAGCTCAGAAGGGAGAAAATAGAATGAAAAGACTACTGCTTTGTTTTCTTTTACTGACGATTTCTGCTTGTAAGGAGCAGATTCTACATAATCTTGATGAGGAAGAGGCTAACCGTCTTGTAACACATCTTCACGACGCGAGTATTACGGCAGATAAGGTACAACAATCAGATGGACTGTGGGCGATAGCTGTATCTGACGACCGGAGTGCTCAAGCTCTCAAATATCTCTCCGAGGCGAGAGCTTTTCGTAGAGAGAGCCTATCGTCACGAAGGAAAGGGGCGCTTTTAAGAGGACGTGATGAGCAGCGCTTCTTTTACGAGCGTGCGCTGAGTCAGGAGATAGAAAGTACTCTAGCGTCGCTCTCTGGAACACTGGAAGCACGAGTTCACCTGAACCTCCCTGAGAAAGATCCACTTCTCGGTCGAGCGCTTTCAAAAGATGATAGCGGTAGTGGCAGTGTGCTCCTTGTTGTTCGAGAGCCATACCCGCAAGAAAGAAAAGAGAAGATCGCTCGTCTGGTATCTGGAGCATCTGGCATTCCTATAAAGAACATCTCGGTGTTGATCTCTCAAGAGCAGCTTAAGCAAGAGCTGCCTTTAGAGTCATTAGGGGCAATCAGTCGGTCAGAGGTAGGTGGGAGTAATGTTGTAGCTCCTGGAGAAACGCTGGCAATCACACGTTCGTCAATGGGCTGGGTGCTATTTGCCGCTGGATCGATACTTGTAGTGCTTTGTTTCTTTGTTTTTCCTCTTAAAAGAAAGATTGAGCCTAGTAATATCTTTGGAGGTTTTTCATGAGCTTTCAAGGATTTTTTAGTGAAGCGCTTAGTGCGAGCGAAGAATGTTTTATTGCTGCACTTTATCTGCTCGGCAAAAAGCCTGTGGGGAATTTTATTGATGAAGAGTTGGCAAGAACGTGTTGCCTTATCCTTGATAAACTCTCGGAGCTCCCTGAGGAATGCGCGCGAGAGCTGGCAATAAGTATACTTGAATCTGAAGGGGGGTCATGCTGATTCATTCAAGTATATATTCAGTGCGGGAAGAAGCTCTTGCTGAACTTGTAGCTCTTTTACAGCAGCGACCGTGTGAAGTTACGTACATTGGCAAAGAATTTAAAAAGCAAAAAAATGCTAACGAGCGATGGCCAACGTTTAGCACGACGGTAGGACAGCTCTCAATTTCTCTTGGAGAGAGTTCGGCCACTCCGTATCTTATGGCAGTTAAAAGAATCGTCGCACTCGATGAACAACCTGTACTTGAAAGCACGTCTCGTTTTGTTGGTTTCACTCGCCCAGATGTAGAGATTCATAGGTATCTTATTTCGTATATTGGAGAGAGTTGTGAGAAGGGAGTGCTGTATGTTTCTTCAGAGGATGAAGAAGAAGCTTTCCAGTCGAAGAAAGAACACCACGGGGCTATGAAGCTTGTGCGAGTACCATTTTCACTACGACTCATGCTTTCTCCCAGATCGCTTGCTCAGGGAGAAAAAATTCCTGTTTGCTCGGGAGAGATTTCATTTGCAGGTATTACAGCTAACAGAAAAGTTTATGTTTATTTTCATAAAGGAGAAATTGAGATGACTATTGATCGGAATGAGACGATACAAGGTACGCAGAGCGATGCACGTGTACAGGTTGAATTTGTGCTCAATGATTTTGAGATGTCGCTTGAAGACGCCCTGTCCCTTAGGCCTGGCGATAATGTACAGATTGAGAGTCCACAGGAGCTACACGGAATTATTCGAATTGGTGGCGGAGATTGGCTACAGGGGAAACTCACCTATTCTGAAGGCTATGTATCCTTACATATTGACAAATTTACAAACGAGGAAACTTTCAAAGAGGGAACTCGATAGAGATTGTAGAGCGGTGCGAGCACCGTTCTAAAAATGAAAAAGAAACTGGGAGGTAATATGAGCACAGTAAGACAAATTATGTCAGGACTAGGAGGGACACTCTCCTCACTTACGCCAGAGCCAAAGAATGGCAATGGCATTTCATTTGGTAGCGTCCTTGACACGGTTGGTGATGTTGCAGGTTCGATGATCGGAATTGATCCCGGGTATGCCTCGTTACTTCAGACTCAAATGCATATGCAGCAGCAGATGCAGCAGGTATCGCTTGTTTCAAACATTATGCGTTCGAAACACGAGTCTAAAATGGCTGCAATTCGTAACGTAAGAACTGGATAAGGATATCTGATGTTACGAGAAATTTTGGTACCGGCAGGAGTTATCGCGATTCTGGCAAGTATGCTCCTGCCGTTGCCGGTTGTACTTTTAGACTTTCTATTAGTAGTCAACCTATTAGGGGCACTTGTACTTGTTACAAGTGCTCTCTATATCTCAAATCCTATTAAGCTTTCAACGCTACCAAGTCTCTTACTGCTTGCCACCCTTTTTCGACTTGCGCTGAACATTTCAACAACGCGCATGATACTGGGCGCAGGTGATGCTGGATTTATGATTAAAACGTTTGGTGAGCTCCTTATGCAGGGGAATCTCATTGTTGGTGCGGTAGTATTTCTGGTATTAACACTTGTTCAACTCATCGTTATCTCAAAGGGGGCTGAGCGGGTAGCAGAAGTGTCAGCACGATTCACGCTCGATGCGTTGCCTGGGAAACAGATGTCGATCGATGCAGATATACGATCTGGTTTGCTCGGAGTTGCCGAAGCCAAACAAAAACGACATGAGCTGCAGGTTGAATCTCGATTCTACGGAGCGCTTGATGGAGCAATGAAGTTTGTTAAAGGCGATGCGATAGCGGGAATCGTTATAACATCAATAAACATTATTGGTGGTTTCGCAGTTGGAAGTCTTGTTCTTGGCCTTGATCTGGGAGTTGCGCTCAATAAATACACACTCCTTACCGTTGGTGATGGATTGCTCTCACAGATACCAGCGCTCTTAAATTCTATTGCAGCAGGTATTATTGTGACCCGGGTCGTCAACGATGAAGATAACTCTCTGGCAACAGAGCTTCTTGATCAGCTTGGTGGAAATAATAAATCTAAAATACTAGTCGGTGTTATTGCGGTCCTGATGGCTGCCGTGCCGGGAACGCCTATCCTTCCATTTGTGCTTATTGGTGGAGGGCTCCTCTGTGCGGCTGGGATATCAATAACCAGAGAGAAGGCCCAGAGCCATGATGATGAAGATGAGCAGATATTTCAACCGAGAACTCCGTCACTTATTGAGCTTAAGATGCAGAAAAAGGTTATTGCGCTTATGCCATCTTCAAAATCATGCGAGAGATTCTTCGCAGAGCTTCTCCAAGAAGTATACCTCTCAACAGGATTAATACTGCCTGTTCCTGAGATACGAGTAAATGATTCGAAAGACGATGCGGACGTGCTCTTCTCTTTAAGAGGGGTGGAGATTGCACAGTATGAGTGTCCTGAGTCGTGGGATGAATTCTGTCAGGGGTTTAAGAAGACCTTCTTGCACATTATTACCAGACACAGAGTCGAGCTTGTTGATGATACGGTAACAAGGAGGATTATTGATACGTATGAGGCACAGGCTCCAGAGCTTGTTGCCAATGTTGTTCCTGCGATAGCTACCATTACTCAGCTTTCAACGATTATCCGTGAGTTGCTCAAAGATAACATCTCTGCGCGAAACATAGATGTTATTTTACAAGCAATCTCTGAGAATGGATCTCGCGTTGATGATGGTCGTTTTCTTATCGAAGAGGTGCGTATTGCTCTCGGACGTATGATAACAGCGCCCTTTATAGCCGCTCAGGAACTCGAAATCTTTAGGATTGATCCTATTATCGATATGACACTTGTTCATGCAGAAAACGCGCAGGAGCCACTTGAAGCTACGTTTATGCAGAAGATACGAGAAGCGCTAGATCCTCTAGAAGAGGTCGAGAACGCTGTGGTTTGTGTTTCCCGCAGAGCACGAAAATTACTGGATGAATTTTTAAAGGCGTATGGCATTGTTGCAACCGTTCTTGCTTTTGAGGAAATTCCTAAGGGAGTCCAGCTCAGAGAAGTTTCAGTTCTTGAGCTTGAGCAGGCTGATGCGGAGCGCTACGTAGAGGAGATGGCAGCATGATACGAATAATTCTCACTATTGCACTTTCTTTTTTCTCAGGATGCGCATTGCATATGCCCTCGGCATCAGATCGAGCTCACGCACTAAAGCTTGTGGATGATGCGGTGAAGTCACTTCGGCAGGGGGACCTTGATGAGTCTGAGGCCTCGTTCGAGCTTGCTCTCGAATTTGCTGAGCTTGCCCCTATCTATGATGGGCTTGGATGTGTTGCTCTTATGAGGAACAACTACGAAGAGGCAAAGCGATACTTTTTCTACGCGATATCGCTTGATGAGCAATATACAGATGTCTACGGAAATCTCGCCATGCTCTACGAGGTCCAAGGCCAAGTTGGAGCAGCAGAGGCCATGTATGAATATGCTATTGCCGAGGATCCGGATAATTACCGGGTCAGGAATAACTTTGCAGCATTTCAGATGAGGCAACAAATGGCGAGTCGGGGAGATATAAGAAAACAGCTATTCAAAGCACGGGCACTTGCCCCACATCCATTGATAGACGATAATATAGAGAGGTTAAGATAGAGATATGGAACATACAAAGAAGAAGCCTGAAGCTGTAAAGAAGAAAAAGGGTAAGGTTGTTGGTGAGATCATAGTCCCGGGCGATTCAAAAGCGTCTGAGGGAGCCCTAAGTGGTCAGGAAGCGGAGTTTTGGGACGAAACTATCAAAAGCCTGCAGGGACAAAGGTATGAGAACCTAGAAGAAGCGATACATGCTGTTGTTGATGCTGCTATAAAGAGACTTAATAATCCTTCTCAAGATGAAACAGAGGTCCGTGAATTCCTCTACGATGTGCTCAATATGGACCCTGAGATACTTGATGCTCTTAAAGGGAGTCTTTCCATAAAGAACCTAGATTAATTTCGCTAACTAGCTGTAATCACAGTGCTTTGTTTTTTTTAGAAGCAGATCTACATAAATCTCGGATCAGTATCTAGAGATTTGAACCCGTCGTTTTTAGATTACAGAGGTTATTATGAGACGAGCATCTTTAGCAGGCATATCACCATGGGAAACTGGAACATGGCAGATCCGTCCAGGAGAGATTAAGCTCCTTCGCCCGCAGTCACGCGCACGAGATATTGAAAAAGTAAGAATTGATCCTTCTATAAAGAGTAAACCTCTTGTTCCATTTGGAAAGAAAGGATTTAACAGTGAAGGCGTGGTGATATTCTGCGGAATTGGAGCAGGATTTATCTTTGGTGCGCTCATCTTTTTCGCGATGCTGTAACATTCTTTGCTATGGTGAAAGTGTTACGTCTGATAGCATCATACGGTACATGAGTGACCAATCTTCCCCTTACGATTCACAATTCTTTGAAAGTTTTCCAACTCCGGAAAGACATGTACAGCGGCTTGCAACCTTAGCGACGCTCTTTGGTCTTACTCCCCCGAATCTCTCAGAAGCTAAAATCTTAGAGATAGGTTGTGGCACAGGCATGCATGTAATCGCTCAGGCATATGACCTTCCGAATGCTGAATTCTTGGCTATTGATCACTCAAGAGAGCAAATTCATCACGCCAAACAGATGGCTCTTCAGGCCGGATGTCCAAGTGTCAAATTTCTTCATGGGGACATCTCTGAGCGGCTGCATGTAAAAGGTACGTTTGATTACATTCTTTGCCATGGACTTTATTCCTGGACGACGCCTCATATCCAAAAGGCTATATTAGGGTTTATGAAAGAGGTGCTTTCACCTCACGGAATTTGCGCATTAAGTTATAACTGTCTGCCAGGTTGGAGTGTTCGTTCTGGGATACATGCTGCGCTCTTACACTTCGATGCTCCGGACTTTTCAGATGAGAAGCGTATTCTTAGAGCGAGATCACTCCTTAAACATCAACAAGATACTCTAGTGGATGCCTCTGAGCTACATGAGTGCAGACTAAAAGAAGAGGTCGAGCGTTGCTTGAAACGAAGTGATGCCTTCATTTTGCATGAATTACTCAATCCTCATTCTCACGGTCTGTATCTCAAAGATGTTATCGAGCAGGCGGCTGGCTTTAAGCTCTCATATATTGGGGATACGCGACCGCAACGAATGCACCGTCCCTCGCTCCGGGAAGACGTACAGCCAGTACCTGAGGAGCTTCGTGGTAACTTTGCAAGTCCATCACACTACGAAGTCTATTATGATAACCTTTATCCGCAGGCGCTGCGCTATAGTGTCTTTAGTCGTGAGGATTGTACTCCTGAAGCGCTCCCTGTTCGTGAAACGCTTTTAGATATGTATCTCACATCTCCTCTTGTCCCTCTTACCGATCCCGTCCCGGTACACGATGATTCAACAGTTGAGTTCGGTACGCCCTATCAGGATACGGTCGATGTTCAAAACCGATTGCTTAAGGCGGCTCTTACCATTTTACACCGTAGCTGGCCTGAGGCGATAAGAGGCTCTGAACTTTTTGAGTTATCGAGGCAGATGCTCGGTGTAACCGGACCGTTCGGACATCTTGAGGAACAGTTTTGTAACTTACTCTTAAGGCATTTCCCGGCGCAGACCATAGAGTTTTATATTCACCCGCTGCGGTGCAGCTCTCAGATCGGAAATTTCCCTAGGGTCAGTCAGCTTGCCCGGTACCAAGTTCAGAATCAGAGTTGGGTCACAACGCTACGTCACGAGGCTTTTCCAATAAATGAGCTCCACCGTCGAATCATTCCACTGTGTGATGGAAAACACAGTAGTGATGAGATTTTTAACCTGCTCGCGAAAGAGCTTAAAAGTGGGGCACTCAAGATTCAAGAAGAGGGGCAGACGCTGAGCGGTGAAGAAGAAGGACTTTCGCTACTGAGGCAGGGTGTACAGAATGGGCTTGAAGAGCTCAGAGAGGCAGCGCTGCTTGTTCAAGACTAAGTGATCGATTGTGAGGTCTCTTCTACCTGTGCTTTAATACCAGAATGGATCAAGAGAGTGAACAGTTTGCAGAATTAGCGAAAAGCAAACCTTATATAGCGCCTGAGAGTGTTAATCACTTGCAGCATCTTCTAGAAGAGTTTGAGCGTTCCCCCAGATATACAATCACATCCGGCTTGCAGGTTGCTCAGTTTCTTACTTCAAGCCCATTTCCGCCAGAGAGTCTGCGAGAGGTATCACTGGCGGAATGCATAGAGATGGGGGCTCTCAAGGTAGCCCTTTTAGATGGAGTTACGAGAGAGCACCTTACCGATCTCACAGAAGTTCTAGAAGCTCTGATTGAGAGCTCTGAAGAGCTTATAGATTATCCCGGTAGAGGACCGGCACCGATCGAGATCCCTGAAGATATCCCACTCTATAGTAGTATTGAAGCTGAGCGTCTCATTGATGAAGGGATGGAGAAGCTTAAGAAGAGTAAAGATTTTGAGCAGCTAAAAGACGTCAAAGTTGAAGAGCATTGGAACGTGGAAGAGGTAACTGGCCTCACGATACCTGCAGCTCCATTTCTGGAATCGCTTACCTATGGAGAGCTCGTGCAGATACCAGCATCGACGCTTTTAAAGAAACGCTCTGTAACTCTTCGTAAAATTCACCACCTCATTTCCCTCTTTGATTTTCACCTGAAGGGAAAAAGTAAGAATAAGGCTAAAAGGGGTTTTATTCCACGTCAAATTGCTGATAAATTAATACGGCTTCTTCAGAGATATAGCTCTTCTTGAGTAATCCGTTATGAGTTTTCAGAGTTTTTATACACCCGAAAAATACGTCTACTCGCTCGAGTTTTTTCCACCTAAACCACACCAATCTCTAGAAGATACTCTTAATGTCGTTAAGCGGATGAGCCTTCTTGAGCCTGATTATATGACAGTGACATATGGTGCAGCAGGAGGGACGAGGGAAAATACCAAATCCATTACCTCCTACATCGCTCGGGAGATGCACATCCCGGCAGTTGCCCACCTCACATGTGTTGGTCATACGGCTCAGGAGATAGATACGCTGCTTGATGAATTAAAAGAGGCTGGTATCAAGCACATCCTTGCTCTTAGAGGAGATCCACCTCACGGCGAGCAAACTTTTGTGCAGCCTGAAGGTGGTTTTGAGTGTGCACGTGACTTAGCAAAGCATATTAAGGCGCGGGGAGACTTTAGTGTTGCCGTTGCTGGATACCCTGAAGTTCATCCAGATGCAAAATCTGAAGCTACTGACTTGGAATACCTGCGTGATAAAATCGATGCTGGTGGAGAAATTGTTATCACGCAACTTTTCTTTGAGCCGTCTCTTTATTCTTCGTTTGTGACAAAGGCAAAAGCGATAGGTATCACGGCTCCTATCGTGCCGGGGATAATGCCGATCTCAAATGTAAACCAGCTAAAAAGGTTTACAAGTTTGTGTGGAGCTTCTATCCCAGATCCGCTTCTTGCTGAGCTTGAGAAAATAGCTGACGACAAAAAAAAGGTTGTTGAGTTTGGGACAGAGTATGCTCTTAGCCTCTGTCATCAGCTCCTTGAGGCAGGGGCTCCAGGGATACACTTCTATACCCTTAATCGATGTGGACAGGTTGAGCAGGTCTTGCGCAAACTGCCAAGAAGTAGATAGCCCTCTACATACTACTGCAGCAGCCCATTGAGTCCTACTATAATAAGATATATCGCGATTATATAGTTTAGAAGTCTGGGGACGAGCAGTATAAGTATTCCGGATAGGAGTGCTACGGCACTGTTAATATCGATATACATAGATTTCCTTATATCAAAATGAGCACAGGCTTCCATGAGGGGCCAGTAAGGTTATTTGATATGTACTATAACGTGACTAAGACATGTGAGTATGACGACCATCACGGTGTTGTATCGCTAAAGACGGCATTACGTGATGCATGACCACGCCACGAGCTCCAATGGACTGCTCCCGGTGTCAGTGGTCCGGGGCTACTATTTAGAAACTCTTCAAAGCCTGTAAAGACATATCCACTGGCATTACTGGATCGACCACTGCCGGCTATAATCTCTAGGTCGCCATCGTTGTCAATGTCAGCGATAGCTGGGCTTCCGCGCATGGTAGATCCCGTTCTGAGTTTGAGACTATTTTCTGGACAGCCGCTAGCATTACAGGTAAGTGGTTCACCGCTACTGCCCTCAAAGATGAGAACGCCACTAGTATGCAGTACTACGATCTCCTGCGAACCATTAGCGTCAAGATCAGCGATGACCGGAGATTGGAAATGTCCACCAAAAGAATCGTGACTGCCGCCGTTTCTAGGTACAATCTGCCATTTTGGTGTTGCTATTTCCGGGTCCCATGCAACGAGCCTACTATTTCCGTCACCACCTATGCTTGAGTCTCCGTTAAGCGTTGCGACTACTTCAAGTTTTCCATCGCCGTCGATATCCCCGAGCGCCGGAGAAGAATTTGTACACGATGGTGCCTCAAGGGTCATGAGTGTTTGACCACTTTTCTCATCAAGGATCTTTATCCACTTTCCACGCTTATCACTACTTGATTGCGGAAAGAAACATCCAGAGCCAACAACAATCTCTGGTCCTGGGTTTTCAGGGATAACGTCACCGATACTGGGCGCGGAATAAATAACTTGATGGAACCATTTTTTCCATTTGTAAGCTTTCTTACTTCGGAACTGGTGCTTTAGGACAGCTCTCGTATTTCGGTTTCGAACCCTACGGGTACGCTTTCCTCTGGTTGTCTTAAATGCGTAAACGTATCCCCCGTCTTTTGTCGGTGGGCGAATGAGATTGTTCTCAGAGATATCAGTCCCGATAATCATTTCAAGCTTGGGGTTTTTATTCACATTTACGAATGCGGCAGAGGACCAGACAGTATCAGCTGCGTTGTAGTACCAGATAGGTTTTCCTCTTGCATTAAGAAGATAAACATTTCTATCAAAAGCTCCGAAGCCGATCTCAAGCATTCCGTTGCCGTTTGTATCTGCGAGAGCTGGTGTGCTGAATACCGAATAACTAAATGCCCAAAAATCTTGACGCTTTGAAAAACGAGCGATGTTGAAGATCCACTTTTTCTCACCAGTTAGCCCGTTGTATGCGGCGACACCTCCCGGACAATCTTTTCCGGTTCCAATACCACCATACCCGATCACAACATATGGTGTGCCGTCCCCGTAGAGTTCGCCTATTGCAGGGCTCGATAATACTTTATTGGTGTCACTTGCTCCTGAGCATCCGTAAATTGGAAGATGCGTTTCCCAGAGCACTGTGCCGTCAGCTCTGATGGCGTAAAGTGTACCGTCACTTCCTGCAAAAACTATTTCGCGTCCGTTTTCAAGATTGGTGTCGAGGTCATAGACGGCAGGTGAGCTATAGATAATCTCAGATCCGGTGAGGAGTTTTCCTGCTCTGCTGTCTGATTTCCACCCTTCTAGAGAGTATTCAAGGCTCTGTGCTGACAGAGCGCTACTGATTACAAGGCATAAGATTACCGTGTAATACGAAATTTTTACTACATACGTCATGTATTTTCACCTACTTACAACAAAAAAGCGTCGCCACAAGTAACCCTGCAAGGATCGTTCCGTGGCACAGGTAAGGAACGGCATACCTAGGGTATTTCTTAAGCGGTTTGCTTTAGACTTTGGTGAAGTTCAGCTATACTTGAGTAGTTTGCTCAAGTTATTTACTAATATCGTAATCTGGTATATAACTTCGAGAATTCAATTACTTAGAGGATTATGAGTAACGACACAGAAACACTCGAACAATTTACCGGAAAGGAATACAAGTACGGTTTTACTACTGATATTGAAGCTGATTCTCTGCCTCCTGGACTTAGCGAAGATACCATTCGACAGCTCTCTGAAATTAAACAGGAGCCAGAATACATGTTGGAGTGGCGCCTTAAGGCCTATCGCAAATGGCTCACTATGAAAGAGCCAGATTGGGCTTTTGTCGATTATCCACCGATTAACTATCAGGGGATATCGTATTATTCAGCTCCGAAGAAGGAAGCTCAATATCAGAGCCTTGATGAAGTCGATCCAAAACTTCTTGATACCTATAATAAGTTAGGTATTCCGCTTGAAGAACAAAAGAAACTTGCAGGTGTTGCTGTAGATGCAGTCTTTGACAGTGTCTCAATCGCTACTACGTATAAAGATGAGCTTGAGAAGCACGGAGTTATTTTTTGCTCAATATCAGAGGCGGTGCGTAAGTATCCTGAGCTTGTAAAAAAGTATCTCGGATCGGTTGTCCCTTATACTGACAACTACTTTGCGACACTAAATTCCGCTGTCTTTAGTGATGGCACGTTTGTTTATATTCCTAAGAATGTGAAGTGCCCACTTGAGCTTTCTACGTATTTTCGTATTAACGCTCAGAATACCGGGCAGTTTGAACGCACCTTGATTATCGCAGACGAGGGGAGTTCTGTGAGTTATCTGGAAGGTTGCACCGCTCCAATGCGCGATGAGAACCAACTTCACGCTGCTGTCGTAGAGCTCGTTGCGCACCGTGATGCTCAGATTAAGTATTCTACGATTCAGAACTGGTATCCTGGTGATGACGAGGGCAAGGGTGGAATCTATAACTTTGTTACCAAGCGTGGATTGTGTGAGGGAGAGAACTCAAAGATCTCTTGGACGCAGGTCGAGACAGGTTCTTCCATCACGTGGAAGTATCCGAGCTGTATTCTTAAGGGCGATCATTCTGTAGGTGAGTTCTATTCCGTTGCACTTACAAATCGAAAGCAGCAAGCAGATACTGGAACAAAGATGATCCATATCGGAAAGAATACTAAGAGTACGATCATCTCCAAGGGGGTTTCAGCAGGCAATGGCCAGAACTCTTATCGAGGGCTTGTTAAGGTACTTAAAAGTGCGGAAGGTGCTCGTAACTTCTCACAGTGTGATTCAATGCTCATGAGTGATAGGTGCGGCGCACACACGTTCCCTTACATTGAGGTTGATAACCCGACTGCTCAGGTAGAGCACGAGGCTACGACTTCAAAAATCGGGGAAGATCAGATCTTTTATTGCAATCAGCGCGGCATTTCTACAGAAGATGCGATCGGAATGATCGTGCATGGATTCTGTAAGGAGGTTCTTAATGAGCTTCCTATGGAGTTTGCGCTTGAAGCAAGACAGCTACTTTCAATTAGTCTGGAAGGAAGTGTTGGTTAACACATCCGTGCATTAGAAAAGTTTAATAGAAGAGGAAGAAAAATATGCTACGTATTAAAGACCTTCATGCAGAGATAGAAGGAAACAAAATCTTAAAAGGACTCAATCTTGAGATTCCTGAAGGGGAAGTTCATGCGATAATGGGGCTAAACGGATCAGGGAAAAGCACCCTTGCCAGTGTCCTTGGCGGCCGTGAAGAATATGAAGTGACGAGTGGCTCTGTTGATTTTCTGGGTAAGGATCTCTTGGAGCTTGAGGCTGATGAGCGGGCGCGAGAGGGACTCTTTCTCGCATTTCAATATCCGGTTGAACTCCCGGGAGTTCTTATCTCGTATTTTCTACGCACAGCGTATAACTCTAAGCGAGAGCACCACGGAGAAAAGCCGTTAGAAGTACGTGAGTTTAGTAAGCTTCTTAAAGAAAAGGCGGCTCTTCTTGAGCTCGACGATGCGCTTTTGCAGCGTTCCGTTAATGAGGGATTTTCTGGTGGTGAGAAAAAGCGTAATGAGATATTTCAGATGGCGCTCCTTGATCCAAAGCTTTGTATTCTTGACGAAACCGACTCTGGGCTCGATATCGATGCCTTACAAGTTGTTGCCAATGGTGTGAACACACTTAAGAAGGAAGATCCTTCAAAGTCATTTCTCGTGATTACTCACTATCAACGTCTTCTCAATTACATCGTCCCGGATGTCGTTCATGTCATGATCGACGGCAAGATTGTTAAGTCAGGTGATAAGTCACTTGCACTTGAGCTTGAAGAGAAGGGGTATAACTGGGTTAAGGAAGAACTCGCAGCATAATTAATATTTAGGCCAGACATGACAGAGCAAACGCAGACGCAAAAAACAGATATGGCACCACCGCTATTAGCACCGTGGTGTCAGGCGCATTTTGACACGCAGCAAAGTAATCTTAATGGTTTAAGTGGCGGAGCTTTTTCGGCGGTGCGTCAGGAGGCCTTTAAGAAGTTCTTAGAGCTGGGCTTTCCACAAGCACACCTTCTTGAAGACTGGAAGTACACTTCTCTTAAGGAGATGGCAAGAACTGACTTCTCCATGTCGAGTGAGATAGAGGTAAGTTCTGAGCTGAAGAAGATCTTTAAGGACTTTACTGATTTTGATGCGTATCACAATTTTTGTTTTCTAAATGGCTCATTCGTCTCTGAGTTAAACACTGAGCAAGAAATTCCTGCCGGGATAACGCTTTGCACTATACGAGAAGCTCTCCACTCTGAAGATAAAGAGCTCAAGAAGCGTTTTGAAGATTCAATTGGGAAGGTTGCCGTTACTGATGCAAACGCTCTGGTAGCGCTTAATACGGGACTGCTTCAGGATGGGATATATTTGCATGTTCCAAAGGATACAAAGCTTCCCAAACCAGTAAGAATATTATTTGCCGCGTCAGGAAGTAAGATGGCTACAGTGTCTTTCCCGCGCGTTCTTGTTGTCATGGAGCCTGGTGCTTCTGCATCGGTTGTTCAAGAGTTCTGTTCTTTAGGAACTGAAGTAACATTCTCAAATGTCGTAAGTGAATTCATCGTTTCTGATAATGCAAAATTTGAGAACACCATTATTCAGGAAGAGGGAAGTGATAGATATCACTTTAATCATGTTGCTGTACAACAAGGGGCGACTTCTTATTTTAAGAATGCTACATTTTCCTTTGGTGGAAAGATTGTGCGTAACGAGATCGCACCGACTCTTAACGGAAGCGGTAGCGACACCCACATGTTTGGTCTTTCGGTACTTAACGGCGATCAACATGTTGATAACTTTACGGTTCTGGATCACGCAGTCCCATCATGTGAAAGCAATGAGCAGTATAAAGGTATCTACGACGATAAATCTAAGGGAGTATTTTCTGGGACGATAATTGTTCGTGAAGATGCTCAAAAAACAAACGCCATACAATCTAATCAAGGCCTCCTGCTCTCAGATACGGCATCGCTGAGCACGAAGCCTCAGCTTAAGATCTGGGCTGATGATGTAAAGTGTACCCACGGTGCAACCGTAGGTCAGATCGATAAGGATGCGCTTTTTTACCTCCAATCACGTGGGATCAAGAAGCGAGAGGCGATGGGTCTTCTCATCCGTGCTTTCGCTGGAGATATTACCCGTGAAGTGTCGCAGGAAGGGCTACGTAGCTATCTAGAAGATGCCATTACAGAGAAGCTGTCTCAATAATAGACCTGTAACCTCTGCTCCTTTGCGTCTATACTTTCTGTGTGAATAGACTTCAAGGTATCTTAGCGTTATCTCTGCTCTTGTTTGGGTTTGCTATCCCTTACGCTTATCAGAACGCAGATCGTATAATCAAAGATTGTGTAGAAGACGGAGATTATGCGGCTAATTCTTTAAGCGTTGAAGAAGCGAAAGATTTTAGGCAACTTCTGGGGCCTTATAGCCGCTTTGGTTTTCATCATCCTGGACCACTCATCTTCTATTTCCGAGCTGCGACTGAAAAGGCGTTGGCGTCGTTTGAGCTCTCACCTTACTCAGTTCATAATATCAGTCAATTTATCTTAAATGTTTTGAGTGTCTTCCTGATGCTCTTACTCCTGAGTTGGCATTCAAGATCTGTCCTGACCCCTGTCGTCTTTTTTGTGTTCCTTTGGGCGATTTTTCAAAATATTGACCCATCTCTCTGGTTTGATACTTGGGGGCCATATGCTGTTATATGCAGTTCGGCTCTCTATGTGGTCTCGTGTGCGGCACTTATGAGAGGGCGGAGTGTAGGTCTAATACCGCTTATTCTAACAGGAAGTCTCATCCTTCAAACACAAGTCTCGACCGTAGCTATAGTACCGTTACTAGCAGTGATGAGTTTTCTGTTCTACACAAAAAAGGCTGGAGCCCGCAGGTGGAAGTATCTGCTGTGGCTTAGTGGTGTATTCTTACTTGTTCTCTGGATCCCTCCTCTGCTTGATCTGATCTCTGCTGAAAAGAATAATATTTCGAGACTCTATTCAGCATCGCAGCGAAACTCAGAAGGGCAATCTTTTTTGTCAGCTCTTAACTATCTACTCTCATTCTATGTGCCTGGGGTAGTTAAGAATAAGGTGATGTGGTTTCTTGGCCTTTTTGTCTTTCTCTGGGCGATACCTCTTAGTAGTAATAAATTTTATTTTCACCTTAGAACCCTTTTAACGGTATGTGTGCTATCTTCCCTTGTGTATGCATTAAGAATACCTGGAGATCTCCACCCGTATCTTTTCTCGTACCATTACGCGATTTCATCACTTTGCTATGGACTACTATTTGTACTCCCTTTTGAGCACTTTGTACGACATAGACTATCTGAGCTCTTTCTAACTCTTTTGCTTCTCCTTTTCCTATCACTTTCAACAGGTATGTACTCACGAGCACACTATAATGCTCAGTGCAGTCAAATTTCGGCAGATATTGTTCATCGTATAGAGCCAGAGCCTTCTACGCTTTACCGGATTGATATTGACGTTACTACCGATGAGAAAGCGTGGGCGAGAGCCCTAGGTATTGGGCTTGAGCTTGAGAGGAAAGGAGTTCTCTTCTGTTTAAATAGAAAATGGTCAAGATTATTCAATGAAGCAAAGAGATGCCGAGAAGTTCGTGAGGCCAATGATACTCAAATTTCGAGAGAGAAGATCATCTTAGTGGATTCAAGAGATCGTGAAAATGGTGTCAAAATCATTGAGACAGAAGCACAATCATCTACTACAGAAGTCAGTACACAAAAGCCATAGTAAAAGAAACGTTCATTCAAGCGCAGCGCGTATTATTACGTTTTTTGGCAATAATGTGCTTTATTGTAAGTTTTTTTAGCTTTCCTATGTGTTTTTCGTATTTAGTAACCCCATAACAGTTACGATGACTAGATATTCAGGCGTCATCTTGTGAAGTTGCGCCATCTAAAGTCTAATAATGCTAATGGGGTATTTTTGATGAAGCTTTTATCTTCTTTTACATTCTTTTGTGGCCTGCTTCTTGCGCCGATTGGAACACTGATCGCTGACACGCAGGATCGGGGTTTCCAGATTGCTTTTGGGGCTGTTTACGACTCACAGCTACAAACTGATATCAATAATGACCAGTTTAACACTCTCAGAATTCAAATCGGTAATGATGGTGAGATGGATGGGACCACAGGTGACGATTATGTTGCTCTCATGGAAGCCGTTTTTGATGATCTCGATGAGAAGCTTCCGCTTTATCTCCAGAATGATTTAAAAATTGTACTGGCTCTTTACTCGCCTCCGGGTGGCTTTGAGTCTCGAACCGCTCCTTCGCACTACGCCATGTTTAGTAGTGCGGCACTTCAAGATGAATATGTTGATATGTGGGTAAGAATTGCATGTCGATATAGAAATGTTGTTCAAAATGGTAATTTCGTTTTTGATCTTCTTAACGAACCTGCTCTAAATAAAAGCCGTGCTCCTGAAGGAGTCCCGGATTGGAACGACCTTCTACTTGAGACAATATCAGCTATTCGTGCGGTTGATGAGGAGAGCTGCGCAGAGTATCCAGAGACTTCTGTGACGCTTTCTGAGGTTGATGAAGACCCTGTTACACTTGAAACGGTTGATATCATGGTGAAGTCACTTTACGGTGACTATAATAAACTCCGTGCTCTGCCAATTATCACTGATACCAATATTATTTATAGTTATCACTTTTATCCAAATCCAAGCTATCAGGCTGCCGGGTTTGGAACAGATCCGTTTTCAGAATCAAGACCTTCTGCAAAATCTATTAAGAATAAGCTCTTAAAGCCTCTGGCCTTATTCTTTAAACAGCAAAAAGTAAGATACAAGAACGGGAAAGCAGGAAATTACCCACCACGTCTAAACGTAGGAGAAACTGCTGTGTCAAGTTGTGCGAGTGGGTCCTCCCAGTATCTTGATGATGTGCTGGCTTTCATTGAAAGAGATGATAAAGAAGCAGAGAACTTTTACAGACTCGATGAGTGTAAGACTCTTACGAATCGGAAACAAAAGAAGAAATGTCGCAGGAAGAAGAAAAAAGCCAAGAAGAATAAGCGACAACGCTGGCTTTTAACAGCTGATGATGTTGAGCATGAGAGCTGGACCTTTCACGGAATATACGAAGCTAAGATCTGGGATCCACGTTATTCTTGTACAGAAGATGGTGAGTTCTACCTTACTGGAAACAGTGAAAGATATGACGTGTTAAGAAAGTACTTCTCAAGAAACGAATAAGAGAAGCGTCTTACTCACTCCTCTGCGCTTAGCTCTTCAGTTGGCGCAGAGGAGTCATTGTCCACGGTCTTGTTTTCATCTGGCTCTTCTTTTAAGAGGTCTTGCGCGGTAAGTGAAGAGGCCTTTTCAACTTGAAATTTTAGAATCTTGTAATAGTAGGGCTGATCTGAGCGCTTCAGTACGTAGCTCTCGTCTTTCTCTCCATCTTTCATCTTCCCAATAGTATAGGTGATCTCTGTGCCGTCGTTTTTAGTAACCGTATAAATAAGGTGCGGCTTTGTTAGGTTGTAAGCCTCATCGTCTTTTGTTCCAAGGAGCTCAGAGAAGCGAATCTGAGTGGTATTACTTAAAAGCTGACTTGCTTTCTTGTCGTCTAGTGTTTTTCCTTCAGGGAGATCGCTCATCTGAATTGTAGTATCTGTCACATCAAGTGAGATATCCTTAAGTGAAATTGCTTTGATAAGGGATCGATCCAGAGATGAATAATCCTTATCCAGCCAAAATTTTGGTTCTGTCTGAAGATTGTGGTTTGGAAATGCCACAGCGTATGTCTTTTCTGTGTCAGCAACCCGCACATAAACTTTCTTAAACCCCGGACTCTTTCCAAAAAAGAGACGAGCCTCTTCTTTATCTCCAGAAGAAAGAACAAGTTTATGCTTGAAGTCGTCCTTCGCTGTCTGAAAATTCTTAGCTGCAAGCAATGTATTGCCAGCAGGATAGGGTTTGTTCAAGGTGTTTAGGTCTTTGATAATGTTCTCGATTTTAAGCTTTGAGGCAGGATGATCAAATGCAGAAGGAATGATCCATGCTTCTCCCTCTTTTTTGAGAACAAAGGGCTCCTTGTCAGATTCAGAGAGCGCTATTGTATCAACGTCTTTAAGACTCTGAGTCAGGAGTGAATCCTCGGCCTTAAATTCTCCAATATTTTCCTTGCCAAAATGTAGATAGGCAGAAATAAGCAGTTGAAATACGAGAAGAGCTGAAAGGTATCGAACAGTGGCACTCATGACATTATACTCCGTGTTGATGTGCTAAGATGTTTTGTAGTCTTGCCGTTTTGTTATTTCTCAACCAGCGGTAGAGAAGAAAGAGACATATTACTCCGAGCAGAGTCAGGAAGTAATTGAGTCCCTCCCAGAAGAGCTGCTGTGATTTCGTCATTGGAGCAAGCGTGCGAGAGAAATGCCCCCTGCTTCTAATACTGAGTAAGCCTCTATCCTCTAATGACCAATCGATTGAGTTCTCGATGAGCTGAAGTGAATTCAGAAATCTATTTCCTCCAACACTTGCTGAGATCTGAAGCGTTTGGTCTGCTACAAATTCGTTTGAAGCAAAAAGGATAATTCGAGCCGAGTCTGAGGACTTCTCAATAATTCCCGAAATAACCTGCTCAGGTTCTTTTTTCTCCGCTGGCTCGCCTTCATCCTTTTCTTCTTCTGCTGGTTGCTTTAAGAGAGGGTTCTCTTTTCCGGCAAAATAAGAGGAAAACTCTCCCTCTGCAACAACACCAAGGGTCGATGGTTTCATGTCGCTAGGAGGAAAGCCGGATGATGGATAAAGCTGATAATCAGGGATGATTTTCTTCGAATCAGAGAGCCATGAAGCGTCAGAACTTTCGAGTAACTTTGTGATCTTAATATTCTTCTTCTCTTGAGATTTCGCTATCGTAATTGGAGAGCTCCAATTGAGCGTTACCTGAGGGATACCGGAGGTGAGAATTGTATCTTGATTCAGGCCATCACCGCGGATATCGACGAAGAAAGGGTAGGGCACCATCTTGATTTCTTGTACTGAAAAGCCACCAAGGTTTCTCTGAACAGGCACAGGATAATTTTCATTCTGAGTATCTAAGACAAGCTGCTTTTCAATCGATAAGCCATTATGTGAGAGCCATTCAGAAAGACCAGAGGTGTGGTCCGTTGCGCTAATTTGTTGTTGGGTACGAGATATCGAGAATGGTGATGTCGCTGCTACTACAGTCCCGCCTTTCATCAGAAATTGGTCTACGGCAAAGAGCTCTTTTTCACCAAGACTATCAGGCGCGGCGAGTAGAAGCAGATCTGCGCTATCAGGTACTGTTCCGGAAGAGAGGTCTGTACTCTCTACGGTGAAGTTTTCACTGAGTTTCTCCTCTAGCATACGGAACTGCTTACCACCTGCGCCACCCATATATGGATTAGGTGGAGGAGCCTTCGGAGTAACAAGCGCTACGGTTTTTAAGAAGCCAGTAGAGAATCGTTTAAGAGCAGCATCAATACTGCGTTCGGCACTTTCCGCGCTGAGATCTTCAGGTAGGGGAACGAGCACAGTCTTATCTTGTGCTTTTAGGAGTGTATAAAAGTAGAATGTCTGGTCGCTAAAAAGATTAGCAGCCATTGGCCGAAATCCATAGTCGACTTCGATTTGCTCCTGAATGCCACTGTCTGCAGGATCTTGAAAAGAAACTTTAAACTTCCCATCAGAGCTCTCTGTAAGAGAATTTAGAAGTTTAGATAGCTCTTGCTTGTAATTTTGAAGTTGCTCAGGAAGTTTTTGATCTTCTGAGATGTATCCAACAAACGTTACAGGTTCTTTTAGGGAAGCAAACAGATGTTCACGTGTTTGAAACCCATAAAGGACCTTTTTTATGCTTCTTGTAATATCGTATTCGGGATTACGAAGCTCAACATTAAGCTCACCTTCACCCTTGAGCTGTACCTCAATAAGGTCTTGAAAGTTTAGGACTTCGTATTTATCGCCGTACTGGATAAGGATATCAAAGTATGAGTTTACTAAAGACGCTTCATACTTTCCGGAGATCTGGAAAGGAACAGGTTTAATGCCGTATTTTTTGCCGGCTTCTTCCTCCAGATCTGCATTAAATTTGGGGTCAACAAATTCCGCACGCACTTTCCCATCACTCACCGCTTGATATTCAAGAATAAGGTCTCTTACCTGCGGTACAAGCGGGGCAAGTAGGGGGTGTGTTTTCTCACTGAAATATCCACGAATAAGAAGTGGTTCTTGAAGTTGGCTTATGTAGCTTTCTGTTGCGTCTGAAATTGAGTAGATGTTGTTTTCTGTGAAATCTACTCTTGTACTGCTAAGTGGGGTAAGCCAGAAGTTCGCCAGCGCAAAGTTCGCAATGCAGAGAACGGTAAGGAGGCGCCATGTTTTATGACGACTTCCTTTCACGCCGCTATTGTCTGCCCAGCGCAGTTTTTCAAGGGTAAAGACATTTAAGCAAAGAAAAATACCGATGATACTCAAATAATAGTAGAGGTCTCTAAAATCAATTACTCCGCGGGCAATTGATTCAAAGCGTGATCCTGTACCCACGAGCTTTAAGATTTCTGACCCGGAGTTGCCGACGAGCGGTGTGAGCGCATCAGAACCAATCATATAGAAGACGAAACATATCGCGACGGTGAGTATCAGACTCACGATCTGGTTCTCGTTTCTTGAGCTGATAAAGAGGCCAATGCTGGTATAGGCAGCGCCGAGAAAGAGCGTCGCGATATAAGCAGCAAAGACCGGGCCCCAGTCAATGTTACCGAAAAAAGAAACTGTTATGGGAATAGGTAAGGTAAGCAGGAGCGCAAGCGCTATAAGTGCCATGCAGGAGAGGAATTTTCCGAGGACGAGTTGAAAATTACTCATCGGAAGTGTCAAGAGGAATTCAATAGTGCCTGATTTTCGCTCTTCACTCCACATCCGCATGGTTAACGCACTCACGAGGAATATGAGCAGGAGCGGCATCCATTCAAATAGGGGGCGAATGTCAGCGATGTTTCTTGCGAAGAACGCTTCAACCCAAAAGAAGATAAAGAGGTTCGTAAAGAGAAATGCGAGTATAAAGAGAAGAGCTACGAGTGATGAAAAGAAAGCACTGATTTCGCGCTTTGCAACCTGTAAGGCCTGGTTCATTTTTTCTTATCCTTTAGAAGTTACTTCAAGAAAAACGGTTTCTAAGTTTCTGAGTTCTGGATGAATAGCGTAAACATTGCAGCCGCCTTCCACCAATTTTTTTGCTATCTCAGGAACGACTTCATCAGCAGACTGTGAGACGTCAAGATGAAAGGTCTTATGGCCATTTCCTCCCGGATTAAGCTTGAGAGAGCGAATCCCTGAAAGCGGTTTGAGCAGGCTACTCACAGTGGATTCGTCCTTATCAACCGTGATAGAGACGCGCTCACTTTTTTCTAACTCATCTATTTTGGAATCTACGGCAAGCTTCCCGTGAGACATAATGAGCACCCTGTCACACACAGCATGCACTTCTTGCATGATGTGTGTTGAAATAATAACAGTAGCATTCTCGCTCAGAGTACGAATAAGAGAACGCATCTCTTCAATCTGAGCTGGGTCAAGTCCGTTTGTCGGTTCATCAAGAATGAGGATTTGCGGTTGATGTAGTATTGCTTGTGCGACACCTACTCGTTGTCGGTATCCTCTAGAGAGCGTACTGATAAGGCTTGATGATTTTTCATGAAGTTTTGTGCGGTCAATAGCTTGGCGAATCGCCGCTGCACGCTTTTCTTCAGGTATGGCACGAAGCTCAGCGACGTATTCGAGATATTCAACTACATGCATATCCTGATACACCGGACAGTTTTCAGGTAGGTAGCCGATCTTTTCCTGAACGGAAATACGTTCTGAAGTAACATCAACGCCGTCAACTTTAACGGTTCCAGCAGTGGGCTCAAGATAACCGGTAATGACCTTCATAATGGTGGTCTTTCCGGCGCCGTTATGGCCAAGGAGTCCGATCACTTCACCGTGTCCAATTGAAAAAGAAACGTTATCAACGGCGGTGAATTCGCCGTATTTTCTTGTGAGGTTTTCAACTTCTATCATGCTCTAACCTTTCTTTACCTGACATTACATCTCTGTGACGCAAGCAGGGGAGTATTTATTGAACGTGAACAATACAGTGAATAAACATGACATGGAAATTTTTCAACATTTGAAATATAAAACAATGTTTTGATTGCGAGTGTGGCCTATATTGTGCTTATATGTGTCTACTATGAAAAGATTTTTTGGATGTCACGTATCAGTAGCAGGTGGATTTGAGAATGGAATTAAGAATGGCGTTGAGCTTGGTGTGAATGCCATTCAAGTACATCCATCGCCACCACAGAGATGGAATTCGAAGCCATATGATGATGGCTATGAGGAGAATTTTCTTAAGGAAAAGGAAAATTCAGGCATAGAGAAGGTTTTCTTTCACGCTATCTACCTCATAAATCTTGCGACACCAGATAACAGAAAGTTCTCGCTGGCAAGGCTGTCACTCGTTCATTATCTCGATCTCATGTCTCGTATTCAGGGTGATGGAGTAGTGGTGCACGTTGGAAGTATGAAAGACCAGCCAGATGAGAAAGTGGGTCTGCAGCGCGCCACCGATGGCATTAACGCAGTGCTTGACGAGTCTAAAAACGATGCGCGGCTTATTCTTGAGGTAGCTGCTGGAGCGGGAAAAGTCATTGGTTCACGAATGGAGGAGCTGGCAACCATCTACGAGGGAGTTGAGCAGAAGGATCGAGTAGGTTTTGGACTGGATTCGCAACACATGTGGGCTAGTGGTTATGACCTGCGAGAAAATTTAGAGGGAGTTGTTTCTGAAATTAAAAGCAACTTTGGAATTCAGAAAACGTGGTTAGTGCATCTTAATGACAGTATGACAGATCTTGATAGTAAGCGTGATCGTCACGACAATATAGGGGAAGGGAAGATCGGGAAAGAAGCGCTAGAAGCATTTCTTAATCATAAGGATTTAAGGAATATCCCATTTGTACTTGAAACGCCCGCGCTGAAGGACATGGAGAGCGCTGCGAAAGAAGTTAAGAAAGTACAGAAGCTCTTAAAGTAAGTGATGTGGCTGACTCCCCTGAAGCTACCCTTACTCCGCAAAAAATCGAAGCGTACCGAAATAATATCAGGTATCTCTATATAATCAGAGCGCTTCATTTTAGCTTTGTCATTATCCCTACCTACGCCCTTTTCATACAGTCTCACAGCCTTGGCATCGAGGATGTTCTGACATTAAAGGCGATTCTTTCGGTGGTGGTTTTACTTTTAGAAGTCCCCTCCGGGTTCATAGCCGATCTCTTTGGTCGAAGAATGACACTGATAATCGGAGCCCTTTTCTGGTTACTCTCAGCACTTAGTTATTGCTTTATCGATACATTTTTTCAGTTTGCTGTTGCAGAGATTTTATTTGGTATCGCTCTTAGCCTACTCTCAGGTGCCGATACGGCAATATTTTATGATACGCTCGCAGAGCTTGATGAGGCTGAAACATTTGGGAAGCACGAAAGTCGACTTACGGCACTTGCCGGATTTTCTGAAGCATGTGGAGGGCTTCTCGGAGCATTTATCGCGTCTTACGACTTGCGCTCGCCTTTTTATCTCTACGCGGTCTTTGTCTTATTTATAGTATTTTACAGTTTTAAACTGGTAGAGCCTGAAGGTCATTACGCAGGAGTCGACCCCAAAGAGAAGACCCGTATGAAGGCTATCTTGAAATTTGTTTTTATAGAAAACAGAGCCCTTTTCTGGCTAACGATACACAGCGCCATTGCGGCAGTGGCAACATTTCTTATCGTTTGGCTTTCTCAAGACTATATGAAACTGATTGACTTTCCAGTTGCCGCCTTTGGCGTTGCATGGGCAGCTTTTCACGCCATTATGGGGGTGAGTTCTCTCTATGCGGACGCTCTTAGCAGACGCTACGGTGTTGTAAAAGTACTTATGTGGTTATCTTTTCTGATCATAGTTGCATATATCTGCCTCGGAATTTTCCAGAACGTTTTCGCACTCGCTTTTGTTGGGCTCCTCTACGTTAATCGTGGAATTCGCACGCCAATCACAAAAAGCTGTATACACAACTTTGTTTCTTCTGAGATGAGAGCTACCGTGTTTTCCCTTCATGGGCTTGTCTTTCGTGTCATCTGGATCATTTATGCTTTTGGGATTGGGCTCTGTGTTAAGTATGCTTCATTATCTACCGGGCTTGTGGTCACAGGAGTTGTTCTTGGATTTCTAGCGTTGTTTACGCTCTCTCTTTTTAGCAAGGCATCAGAGCAATACGATTCTCATGGCTCTCTAGAGGTGAGAAATGGCACATAGCCAGAAAGCTTTTTAATCGCGTAGAGACAGTAGCAGACCAGTACAAACTCGGTGCAAAGGGTGGCAATGGCAGCTCCAATAATCCCATAGGCCGGGATGAAGAAGTAATTGAGCCCTATATTAACCAGCAGGCTCAGGGCAGTGGCATAGAGGTAGATGTGCTGTTTTTTATACCCGATAAGAATGGTGCCTGACGGGCCGTTTAGCCACGCTAAAAGAGCGGCAAGCATATGTATCTGCAAACACGTACTCGCGACTGTATATTCTTCGGCATAAAAGAAGCCGATGGTGAGTTTTGGAAAGATAAAGAGAAGGAAGGCGACTGGATAGAGATATTTAAGAAAGATGAGTAGAATTGACCTGTAAAGCTTCTTATATTTTTCCGTATCGTCTTTTATATACTTACTAAAATTAGGAAAGATTGCTGACATCATAAAATGAGAGATGAGCATTAAGTAATCGAGAAAGGTATAGGCAGCGGTATAGTAGCCAACAGCTCGTTTCCCGATGTAATAATCAATCATGAAAACATCTGTTCGGATATAAAGCATCGTTACAATGCCGAGAAGGACAACTGGAAACACCTGACGAAGGAGCTCCCAAATTACCTTGATACGAACGAGAGTGATTTGAAAGAGCGTTTCTCCACGTAGAAGTACGAGTGTGAGGAGTGCTTGAAGTAAGAGCTGACTGGCTACTGCCCAGTATATCCACACAAAGTTAAAGTGATAGATGAGGACGATGATTTCAAGAAGGACACTTATCGTATAACTCGTGCAATTAATGATAGCCATCTTATACATCTCTTCTCGAGCTTGAATAAGTGACTGAAAGATGACGATAGGGAAGAGCGCGAGGTCCACTGCGGAGACAATGATGAGCCCAGTGCGTATGTCATCAAAGTAACCGAAAGCATAGAGCGTCGGAATGAAAATGGCGAGCATTCCGAAAGAGAGGAGAGACTGAAGAACGACTGCGTTACTTAAGATGAGTTGGGGGTTGTCCCCCTGAGAGATGTCACGAGTGACAATCATCTTGATTCCCATATTAAATGAAAGGCTCGCAAGAACGTAGCTCCACGCGATGACCAGAGAAAAGACTCCAACTGTTGATACGGTAACGTAGCGAGTGAGTACTGCGTATTGTAGGAGAGCTGTCCCAATGAGGGTCACGCCTTCTAGTGACCGCCATAAAATATTTCGGTTAATATGTGCGTCCATATAGCGCGCATTTTGGCACGGATGTCGCTAGGCTGGTAGTAGTCTGATTAGGAGTT
>JAUIIO010000038.1 GCA_030431715.1 bacterium | reverse complement strand
CTGTATTTATAGCAAAATGACTGGCGCTCCCTCAGAAGTAAACTTTCACTCCCCAGCTGTCGACCTCTTAATGGCTACTTAATTAGAAATTTGGGGGGCTTTATGCTCAGAGTATTGTTTACACTTACCAGTCTTTTGCTTGTATTCTCTGTTACGAATCTCTATGCAGCTACCGATGAGATTAGCACTGTTATACAAGGGGTCAGTCAGCCGTATCTCTGTGTTGTAAAATCAACAGAGTCTGTTTTGGTTGAAGATAACCCTGAGAGTGGAACGCGAATTAAGGAATTCTCGTCTGAAATCTCAAAACTTTCTCGTAAGATCAAAAAAGTACAAAAGGCACTCCGTGCGAAACCTGCCAAAAAGAAGAGGAAGAAACTTCGAAAGAAGAAGAAGCGCTTTGTAAAGGACCGTGCTGGCATCAAGAAATGTAGAGATAGGGAGCTTACACCGGCGCTGGTACTTGAGTTTTCAGAAGGTACTGGAAGCTTATATGAATCAACGTATTCAGTAAGTGGCGTGACGCTTGAGGTTCGTCTTCAGCAAGCCGGGGAAGGGATTACTGCCGAAGGTGGATTCACTCTGGATGAGGCTCCTGAGAATATTGGCCAATTCGAAGTTCGTGCTGAACGCACAGCGGTGAGTGAAGACGGGCTGGCGCATACCTATAAGATACGAAAAGCCACACTGAACGTAAGCGGAACATTTCAAATTATTAATGATGTTACTGGAACATTTACGATTGATTATTCTAACCTACCTGACATTGAAATGACCTTAGAGGCAAGTGCTCTTGATGATTTCGACAACAGTGGGGGAGCGTTCTCATTTACAACGACTGTAACACTGCCAGAGTACGATGATGAATCATCCTATGGTGATGTCGATTCAGATGGAGATAACGATATTGTTGACTTTCTTCACTATCAGAGCTGTTACGGTAAGGATGTAACCCTACCAGAGAATGAAGAGTGTATCATCTGGGATGCCAATGATGATGGGACGGTGAATTTCGCTGATCATCTCTTAATATGGGCATCAGGGTTTCAGGCCAGCGATCTCGCTGAATGGACACAGCCAGAATCAGACTAAGAGCTTGCGCTCTGCAGTTGGCATAAAGGTTCGTTTATCATTCTCGGCCACAACAGCTGGCTCGTCCCAAGTGTGATCTACGAGCTCGGAATTGTAGGGAAGCCGGCCTTCATCGTCCGGATTATACGTTTCACTCGTAATATAAAATAGGTGAGCTTCTTCACTAACAACTTGAGCACCGTGAAGCACGCCGGGAGGAATGCTGATACAGATCGGGTTTTCTTCCCCCATGATAAACTCAAGTTTATTCTTATAGGTTTCACTCTCTTCACGGTGATCAACAAGGACAACTTTTAGGTTCCCAATAGGCACATACCACCAATCTGATTGAACGTGGTGAAAGTGCCACGCTTTAACGACATCTTTTGCCATCTTGCTGTGGCTCCACTGTCCAAAGGGGATGCCCTCTCGGGTGGCTGAAGTAAAAAAGTCGTCAGTTGAGCGGATAATCTCTCTAAAAAAACCACGATCGTCCGGATGGGACTTTAGAATTTTAAATTCAACACCAAGTATTTTCTGTTCTGTATAGACGGACATGTCAGTAAGATGCAGTTGCCAATTAGAATTTTTAGTTACTCGTTGCTCGTGAGATTCGGTCCATGAGAGCTCTGCCCAGTGGCGAATCGTCACAGGAGTCGATCACTATCATATCAAGCTCTTCTTTGTCCAACTCACGCAAAGCCTCATAGAGGTTTTGACTTGCAACGGTCAGATCTCCCGCGTTACTCAGGTATGATACGTGGGTAGCCCCGTGGAGAAGCTCTGATGGCTGCTCTCTCGCCGAGAGGAGTACAGCTCCGTACCTTGATGGTAGCTTGTGTAGTTCTATTGAGTCTTTAAGGCGAAGGGGCGTGCGTGGGCTGTAATGGGTGATCATTTGACCAGGAGAAAGAAGCGCTTTTGATCCTGATGAACGCTGGATATTGTCCTGAACTTCTGTGCCGAGTTGTTTCTCTATCTCCTCTCTTGAGTAAGCACCACGTCTAAGAAGAGTAGGGGTATCGTTTGCCAAAGAGATAATAGTTGATTCAATGCCAACGATACAAAGCCCACCATCAACAATAAGTTCTATCTCTTCTCCCATACAGTCATATACATGTTGAGCTCTTGTTGGGCTTACGTAGTTTGAGCGATTAGCACTTGGAGCCGCCACGGGAACACCAGCTGCTCTAAGTATTCGTTGAGCGATCTTGTGTCTGGGTATGCGAACACCAACGGTAGATTTTCCTGCGGTTACTTCTTCTGAGATGTTTTTGTTTTTAGGGAGCACGACGGTGAGTGGGCCAGGCCAGAGAGGGGAGAGTGCTGTAAGCCAATTTTCCTGAGTTTTGTTTAGTACACTGAGATCTGCAACTTGTGAGATCTCATTTACTGAAGGGACATGAACAATCAGTGGATTGTTGTTTGGCCGTTCTTTGACCCGATAGATCTCTTGAACAGCCTCATCAAGTAGAGCGTTTGCGCCAAGACCATAAACGGTCTCTGTCGGAAACGCTACAAGCTTTCCAGCGCGAAGAAGCTCGCCAGCTTTTTCAACGGTATTCTGATCTGCTCTCTGAATACTCACTTATGGTCTGGTCAATTGTTCTGAGAGTTCTTTTGTACACTTTGAAAGTGAGGAGTTAAGAGTTGTCATGCTTGTGCTAAGTGTGCTCGGAACGATGAGCTTGGAAAGCCAGAGGCTGTCAAAACTTTTAAGACACTCCTGATCAATAATTGCAGGTCCAAGTAGAGCCGGCGCAGACTGCAGGCCACCGTTTCGTACTGGAGACATTATCCATCTCTTATAGGCCAGTTTCCCAAGCTCCGATCCTTCACAGAAAGGATGCTTTGCGGAAGAGTAAAAGCAGTTAACGCGCTCCTGATCGCCTTTGGCGTGACACTCCTTAAGAAGCTCTGCGCATTGGTTAAGCGTGGGTTCAGGAATTATTGGCTTAAGGATCTCGGCATACGCCTGTGCGTGTAAAAGTATAAGCGTTGAGAAAAGTATAATGAGAGATTTCGTAAAAGCGTTCATGGGTATCACCTATTCCTGTCTGGCGCCCTATTGTACCATTATCTGCGGTGGCAACCAAATAAATCTCCTAAAATGAGGTTCGTGTTGAGAGGGACGAAGGGGGAGTGGGGGGGGCAGGTGCAGGATTAGGAGGAGGAAGAGGATTAAGAATAAGAAGAGGAGGGGGGATTAGGGGTATTCGCAGAGTTCGGTGAGGACGTGTCCGCTGACAGAGGTCGGGTGAATAAAGGCGATAATTGAGCCGTTTGCTCCGGGCCGTGGTTCCTCGTCTATTAGGCGATAGCCCTTACTCTTTAAGCTGGCAAGCTCAGCTCTTATGTCGGTGACTTCGTAGCAGATGTGGTGAAGCCCTTCTCCCTGTTCAGAGAGGAATTTTACTATTGGGTTAGATGATCCCGGAGTGGGCATTATCAATTCGAGCTTTGTGTTTGGCAGGGCGAGAAACGCTACCTCAACCTCAAGATGGCTGAGAGTTTCGCGGCTGTGCAGGACAAATCCCAAATCGTCGTAGTACCGTTCTATGGATTTATCGAGATTAGAGACAGCGATTCCGATGTGATCAACGATGTAATTTTGAAGCATAGGGATGAGTATACATAGAAGTTTGAGGCAGTGGAAAATAAAAAAGCAAAAAAAAGGGAGCCCGGAGGCTCCCTTTAAAGACTGGGCTGGGATGAATTACATCATACCCATTCCGCCCATTCCGCCCATTCCGCCTGGCATTCCGCCTGGAGCGCCGTGGCTGTGGCCGTCTTTGTCTTCAGGTGCGTCAGCGATAACCGCTTCTGTAGTAAGCATGAGGCCAGCTACAGATGCAGCGTTTTGAAGCGCAGAGCGAACAACTTTAGTTGGGTCAATGATACCTGCTTTAAGCAGATCTTCATAAACACCAGAAGCAGCGTTGTAGCCCATGGCACCTTTCTCGCTTTTCACCTTGTCAACAACAACTGCTGGCTCAACACCGGCATTTGCTGAGATAGTGCGAAGTGGAGCTTCGATAGCGTTACGTACGATAGTAACACCGAAGTTTTGCTCTTCGTCTTCAAGTTTAAGAGACTCAAGCTCTTTTGCAGCTCTGATAAGAGCAACACCACCACCAGGTACGATGCCTTCTTCAACAGCAGCGCGAGTAGCGTGAAGAGCATCTTCAACACGAGCTTTTTTCTCTTTCATTTCAACTTCAGTTGCAGCACCAACGTTGATAACAGCAACACCACCAACAAGCTTCGCAAGTCTTTCTTGAAGCTTCTCTCTGTCGTAGTCAGAGCTTGTTTCAGCAATCTGGTTACGAATCTGGCTTACGCGAGCTTCGATAGCTTTGCCGTCACCAGCACCGTCGATTACAGTAGTGGTGTCTTTGTTTACAACGATACGCTTCGCTTTACCAAGGTCGTCAATTGAGATGTTATCAAGAGACATGCCGAGGTCTTCACTGATGCACTTACCACCGGTAAGAACAGCGATGTCTTCAAGCATTGCTTTTCTGCGGTCACCAAAACCAGGAGCTTTAACAGCACATACGTTTAGTGTTCCACGGATTTTGTTTACAACAAGTGTTGCAAGCGCTTCACCGTCAACATCTTCAGCGATGATAACGAGTGGGCGTCCTGATTTCGCAACTTGCTCAAGAACTGGAAGCATATCTTTCATGTTTGATATCTTCTTCTCGTGGATCAGAATGAGAGCGTCGCTAAGCTCAGCTTCCATACGATCTGGATCAGTTACGAAGTATGGAGAAAGGTATCCGCGGTCAAATTGCATACCTTCAACAACATCAAGTGTTGTCTCAAGGCCTTTAGCTTCTTCAACAGTGATAACACCTTCTTTACCTACTTTTTCCATCGCTTCAGCGATGATGTTTCCGATCTCTTTGTCAGAGTTCGCAGAGATGGTACCAACTTTGGCGATATCGTCTTTTCCGCTTGTAGCCTGGCTGAGTGTGCCTTGAAGGTACTCAACTACTTTCTCTACTGCAGCGTCGATACCACGCTTGATGTTCATTGGATCGTGTCCAGCAGTAACAAGCTTGTGGCCTTCGCTGTAAATAGCGTCAGCAAGAACAGTTGCAGTAGTTGTTCCATCACCAGCAACATCAGATGTCTTAGAAGCAACTTCTTTTACCATCTGAGCGCCCATGTTTTGAAACTTGCCTTCAAGGTCAACTTCCTTAGCTACCGTAACACCGTCCTTAGTAACAGTCGGTGAACCAAAGCTTTTTTCGATTACTACGTTACGTCCACGTGGGCCCATAGTAACTTTTACTGCTTTTGCAAGAGTTCGAACTCCTTGCAAAATCTCTTCTCTGGCGTCGAGTCCAAATTCTAGAATTTTAGCCATTATATTATCCTCTCTTAGTTAATTATTTGATGTACGAATTAGTTCTGAACGACACCGTATACGTCATCTTCTCTCATGATGAGGTATTCTTCGCCGTCAACTTTGATCTCCTGTCCGGAGTATTTTCCGAAAAGGATGGTATCTCCTTCTGAAAGATCAAGTGGTTGGAGAGATCCATCCTCTTTCACTTTTCCTTTACCAACAGCGATAACTTTTCCCTGTTGTGGTTTTTCCTTTGCTGAATCTGGAATATAGAGACCAGATGCAGTCTTTTCATCTTCCTCAAGTCGCTTAACGATAAGTCGATCTTGAAGTGGGCGGATTTTACTGTTTGTTCCACTCATTGTGTTTTTCCTCCTATTACTCAATATTCAAAAACTTTCACCTGCTTTCAGACTCTTCGATTGGTAATCTGTGCAAATAATTAAAGTATGAATAGTGAAAGAACGTTCACGGCTTATCAAAAAAGCCATTTTGTATATGTGCACTGAAGCGTGCGTTTTCAAGTGCTGCCCCCCAAATTTTTTACGAAAAAGAGGTAGGGCAGTCTATGTTGTTGGAGACATTAATATAATTCCCTTCTAGAATCAAATGCTGAGGATCTTTTCTCCCTGTATTCAGGGAGTTTTTGAAAACTCCAGAATTCTTGTTTAAACACTGTCTTTTCTGCCATAATCTGGTCTAAAGTGAGCGCATTATGATTCAAGCAGCACAGAATATTCAGCAAGCCAAAGGAAGTGAGCGTTTTGAGGGGGTTAGCTCTGTTCTGAGTAGTGCTTGTCAGGAAGGGGTCTTTCCCGCAGCATCGCTTCAAATCTCACGTTACGGAGAAACTCTCTATCAGGGCGCAGCAGGTAGATTAACCCAGCTGAAAAAGGCCGCGGAAGGTGAGCCGGGAGAGTCGCTAGAAGCACCTTCTGATGGAGTGCCCGTAAGTCACGAAACGGTCTTTGATATTGATGGCCTTACCGTACCAGTCGTCACCGTCCCTATCATTTTAAATCTCGTAGCTCAGAACGCGCTCGATCTTGACGCTCGTGTTTCGCGTTATGTTCACGGATTTGGTGTTTATGAAAAGTCGCCAGTGACGGTGCGTCAGATTCTAAATCACACCTCAGGGCTTAGTGCTTATACTCCTTTTTACAGCGAGCTCGATAAGACCGGTCGTGGAGGAAAGCTTATCTCGGTAGCTACCCGCAGTGCCTCTCAGCAGGTTTATACCTCAATAAACCGATCTCATCTTAAGGCGAAGCCGGGTTCAGCTCAGGCATTTAGCGAAGTGGGTATGATCTTGCTTGGTAATATCATTGAGACTCTCACTGGTACGACCATAGATAAGGTGTGCTGGAGGGAGGTTACCGGCCCGCTTGCGCTTCGTAATACAGGTTATATTGACCTTTCTCTTATTCAGCGCGGAAAGTATGTGCCCGATCCAGAGCTCATTGCACCTTCTGAGGATTGTTCTTGGCGTGGTCGAGTTCTCTGCGGAGAGGTACGTGATGAGAATACGTGGATGATGGGCGGTGTTTCAGGACAGGCCGGATTATTCTCAAATGTTGAAGATCTCTCAAAGTGGAGTAAGTCCTTCTTTAATGCCTATCACGGCCGCAGTGGGCAGCTTGCGAGAGAGCTTCTTCATGAGTCTTTAAAGCCTGCCGAAAAGTTTGAAGATGGGCTTCGTGGATGCTGGTCGACGCCAAAGCAGACCTTTTCTTTTGATGCTGTTAAGGCATCTAGTGAGAGTGGTGAAACGCTTCCTCCTCTTGCTCTAGCAGGTCGTACTGGTTGTGCGCTTTTGCTCGATCCTGAAAGAGAGCTTAGTGTTGTGTTTTTATCAAACCGCTCTTACCCCTCTCGCTCGAATAAGAAAATTCAGGCATTTTACCCGAAACTGTTTCAAGAGATCTGGTCAGCACTGTCATTGTAGCTACCAATGTACATTTTAATATTGAGTCAGAAAGCATATGTGGGACAAACTCCAGGAAGTTGAGCGACGTTTTGAAGAGATCGGAAGAGAACTCTCTTCCCCAGAGATACACTCCGATCCGAAGCGTCTCGCTACTCTTACCAAAGAACATAAGACCTTAACCGAAGTGGTTGCCACCTTTCGTGCGTATAAGAAAGCGAAAGAAGAGAGCGCTGGTTCTAAGGAGATTATCGAGACGTCAAAAGATGCGGATATGATCGAGATGGCTAAGGAAGAGCTTGCCCTTCTTGAAAAAGAGATCGCCACCCTTGAGGATGAGCTACGTATCCTCCTTATTCCCAAAGATCCGAATGATGATAAGAACGTTATTCTTGAGATACGCGCCGGAGCTGGTGGGGATGAAGCTGGAATATTTAGCGGTGATCTATTCCGAATGTACACACGCTACGCTGAGGAGCGTGGCTGGAAGGTTGAGCTTATGAGTGCTAGTGAAGCTTCTTCAGGGGGGTATAAAGAGGTTATTGCTATTATTAACGGGGCCGGCGCGTATAGTCGGTTGAAGTATGAAAGTGGTGTTCATCGGGTACAACGTGTACCAAATACGGAAACACAGGGACGTATTCATACCTCTACCGTTACCGTTGCAGTTTTGCCAGAAGCTGAAGATGTTGAGATTGATATCGATGATAACGATCTTCGTATCGATGTTTATCGTTCTAGCGGTCCGGGAGGGCAGAGCGTGAATACAACAGACTCAGCAGTACGTATAACTCACGTTCCAACTGGTATTGTAGTCGCAATGCAGGATGAAAAGTCGCAGATTAAGAATAAGGCCAAGGCGATGAAGGTTCTCCAAGCACGTCTACTCGAACGCAAGCAGGCTGAAGCCGACGCGGAACGACAGGCTGACAGAAGAAGCCAAGTCGGTAGTGGGGATCGCTCAGAGAAGATACGTACCTATAACTATCCGCAATCAAGAGTTACCGACCATAGAATAAATCTTACGCTCCATAGTCTGGATCAGATTGTAAATGGCGATATCGATCAGGTAATCGATCCTCTTATTGCTCAGGACCAAGCAGAAGCGCTTAAAGGGCAGGACCATTGAAGGTGAAAGAAGCGCTTGCTTCAGCAAGCGATCAGTTAAGAGAGAGCTCTGATACTGCGAGACTAGATGCTGAATTGCTCCTTGAGTACGTAACGGGCACTACTCGTCTGGCCTTTATTACTGATCCGGATATGGATCTTAGCGAGCTTCAACAGCAACAATTTTTTGCATTTATAAAGCGTAGGCAGCAGCACGAACCTGTTGCCTACCTTACTGGCCGTCGGGAATTCTTTGGGCGCTCTTTTACGGTCTCTCCCGAGGTGCTTATCCCCCGACCTGACACAGAAACCATTGTTGAAGAAGCACTTCGCATCATTGATAGCAAAGAAGTTTCTGAAGTACTTGACCTTGGCACAGGGTCAGGGTGTATCGCCGTTACTCTTGCTGCGGAGCGGCCAGAGCTTCACGTTATGGCTACCGATATCAGTAGTGAGGCTATCGCTGTGGCTAAACAAAATGCTGCCAATCTGCAGGTCGATGATCGAGTCAATTTTTATTGTGGTGATTGGTTTCAGGTTCTCCACCCTGAAGCACTCTTTTCGCTCATTGTAAGTAATCCACCCTATGTTGCTGCAGGCGATCCCGAGACGTACGCCGGCGCGGTGTTTGAACCAGAAAGAGCGCTTTATGCGGCTGATGGTGGAGTGGCTGTTTTGGAACAGCTTCTTCGGGAGGGGATCAGGTATTTGAATCCGGGGGGAGTGCTCTTACTTGAGATTGGTCACCAACAGGGCGACCGGCTGTATCAGTTCGTAAGAGAAGCAGCCCTTCCCTATGACGATGTCAGAATAATTACTGATCTCGCCGGTCGGGAGAGGGTGTTCTCAGTAACCCGAAAGGTATGACTATCTCGGGTTAATGTTGCGGATGATTGTGTCGTAGATCTGGTTGATCATCTTTTTCATTTCCTGAAAAAGGTCAAACATCTGCTTAGCTTGCGTGAGCTCGTTCTGTGCTTTTAGAACCACTTCTTGTTTAATCTGGTCAGTTTTGTTGCCGTTAGCGTCTCTCACATAGTCGCTGTCGTTTTTTCCAATGTTCTGGATTTTGGAGTATGCATCATTAAGATCCTTTCCAGCATCCATCAGAAGATCGTCGACAGGAGTCCCGCCAAATAGCTTGTTACTATGAACTTTACACATTTCATTTTTCCTTTAAAATTCTCTCAGCCCCATGCCGAGATACGTATCCTGAACCGGGAGTCCATGCTAGAAGTCCCTGCCTTCACTTCCTTAATCGCTTTCTGAGCCCATGAGTTGCGCGTTTTGGCAAGAAAAGTGTATTTTTATGCTGAGCTATACGTTGATTTTATTAAAATCTACTGATATTCTGCGAGCTTAGTATCTTTTGAAGGCTAGATATCTATGACGAAAAGACGCGTTGTTGTTACCGGGCTGGGTATTCTCTCACCACTTGCGAATACTGCCGATGAGAACTGGCAAAAAATTAAGGAAGGCCAATCAGGCGCTGACACGATCACTCGCTTTGACGCCAGTGAATTTAGTACAACTTTTGCTTGTGAAGTTAAGGACTTTGATGCCACACAGGTCGTGGACAAGAAGGAACTTAAGAAGCTCGATCTCTTCTCTCAATATGCGCTACACGCTGGGCAGGAAGCGTGGGATCACTCTGGGCTCGGTGCAGCATCAATGGACGCTACCCGTTCAGGATGTATTCTGGGCGTTGGTATCGGTGGCCTCTCGCAAATTGAGAAATACTACGAAGCGTATCTGAGCAGTGGTCCTCGACGTATTTCACCTTTTTTCATCCCGGCAATGATCAGTAACCTTGGCCCCGGCAATCTTGCTATGCGTTTTGGATTAAAGGGAATTAACTATACAACTACCAGCGCCTGTACTTCAGCGACGCATGCCATTGGAGAGTCTTATAGGCTGATCCGTGATGGGTTGCAGGATATTATGCTTACTGGTGGGTCAGAAAGTGCTGTTACTCCACTTGGTATCGGTGGATTTTGCTCCATGAAGGCGCTCTCTAGCAGAAACGACGATCCTCAAAAGGCATCACGTCCGTTTGATAAGGATCGAGACGGTTTTGTTCTCGGTGAGGGAGCAGCTATCCTTGTGCTTGAGTCTCTTGAAAGTGCTGAGAAACGTGGTGCAAATATTCTCGCCGAGGTAGCAGGATACGGCTTCTCGTGTGACGCGTTCCATATTACTTCTCCGTCACCAGACGGCGAGGGCGCTATAGCCTGCATGAAAATGGCTATGGAGAGCGCCGGGTTAGCACCTGAAGACGTTCAGTACGTTAATGCTCACGGTACTTCAACAGATGCCAACGACAGAACTGAATCAAAGGCTATTAAGAGTGTCTTCGGTGATTATGCGACCAGTGGGCTCGCTGTAAGCTCTACCAAGTCAATGACAGGCCACCTGCTGGGTGCTGCCGGAGCGATAGAGGCGGCATATGTGGTGCAGGCTATTAACGCTTCTCTTATTCCTCCGACAATAAACTTCGAAGAAGCGGGTGAGGGATGCGATCTCGACTACGTCCCAAATCAGGCTCGTGAGCAATCTATTACTGCTGCTATCTCAAATTCTTTTGGTTTTGGCGGGACCAATGCTACAGTTGCCATAAAAGCACTGTAACTGTGCAGCCTTTGCTTACTGTTCGCTTCAGGTGCTGACGCACCCTACGCGACCTTCCGCTTGCCGCTTTTTTAAAAAAAAGCTACGTCCCCCTTCGCCAAGGCTACGGGGGACAGGCAGTCGGCAGAATCTACACAGTTATGGTGCCTTTGATTAGATTTTTGAACTCCTTTGAGCAGTGTAGGTGAGATGGCGAAGCCTAAGGATGATTGGTTACATGAGCAGACGAGAGCGGAGGATATTATCCTCGGAAGTCTTGGTCTGGGGGATGAGGCGAAGATCTCCACGATAGTCCGAACCTCGGATGGGTTTGAAGGCGTGGCGATCTTTGATGACGGCGAGACGTATCCCTTTGAGTCTGAAGATGAGCTTACCGATCTTGAACAGTGGGCACTCTCTATTCTTCTAAACGACAACACTCAAAAAAAAGCCTCGTAGAAGGCAGTAGATAAGTTTATCACCAATCCTGCTCTCCAGTCATTGGAGCGCAAAAGTTACCTCCGGCTCTGCCGGAGGCCCCGTAGAGTTTGACAGTATCAGAGATCAACAGAGAACTTATGAGCAATGGTCATTGCGAGGAGCTGAGGTCTTAGACCGAACGACGCGGCAATCCCCGTGCCCAATATGAGAACTCCAAGCTGGTTCCTACAAATTGACACGTCGTCAGATATGTAGCTTGTATCGGCACGCTAATGAAACGTAACACTCCCTTCTTTATCGATCACAATAGAACGTGAAGAGTTCCCGTGTGGTGTCGTGGTAAGGGTGCTAGGGACTATGCCATCAATTTCGGCGCCTTGCTGCATCTGATGGCTAAACAGAAATCCTTTCGAGCGTGAATTGAGCTCAACCAGTGGAAAGTCTGTTAACTCAGGCAGTCGATAGAGATCCAATGTAATTGTTGTGTTCATAACATCAGAGTGAATCGAAAGCTTACGAATAAGCCGACGAGATATAATCTCTTCGGTACGATCTATAAGCTCATTCGGCAGGATAGCCCCACGCAGCAGCGTACCGTTTGCGATATGTTCTCGAGCGTGTTGTCGGATCATTTCAAGAGAGATCTCCTTATGAAGCCCGGGTTTGAATTGGCTTCTGACCATATCCTCAAATTTCTCCGGATCGATTCTTGAGAAGAGAAGGTATCCGTCGTTCTCTTCAGATTCTCGAAGTCGAAAATACCTTTCTATGACGTCTTCCTTATCAGGACATCCTGCAAGGAGCCAAGTGAGAGCTATCCGTGTTACCCCTTGATTCAGCTGCTCATCGAGCTCTTCAACTCCTGTTTCAATGAGATTGCCCGGATTGCGCTCTTTACCGTGTGTTACAAAATTCCCCAGCGCTGCGGGTCCAAGGCTTACGTCGATATTAAAACCACCTGCTGTTCCTGTATTCAGACTGATCATGGTTCCCCCTCTATCCTTTGATAAGGATCATTGTGTGTGCATTTCTCCTGATTATAGCCATTTCTGAGGAGAATGTGTGTGAGTTTTTTTCGAGCAGAGTGTGAGGAATCTGCGTGGATGAAATGATTAGGGTACTTTAAGTTGCTAATCCCCCCAAATGACCACGTAATAGTTTTAACGTTTTTAAAGCATAAGAGTTTAAGAAAGTGAGGAAGGGCACATTTTATTAAGAGCACAGCTCGAGCAAAGTGGCCTATTTGCCTTACAGACCCGTCTCCCATGAAAGATGAGCCAGTGATGCAACTCTCTCCAGAGGCTGGGAGTAAACGCCTGTTTCACTTCTTCTTCAACCTTGTCTCGTTTATCACTCTCTGCGAGTCCTAATCTTTTAGATACACGGAACACATGAGTATCTACAGGAAATGCAGGTTCTATTCCCTTCTCTGAGAGAACAACACTCGCCGTTTTTCTGCCTACTCCAGGGAGCGCTTCAAGTGCCTGTCTGGTAACGGGAAGCTTGCCGCGATGTTCTTCAGTTACGTGTTTCGCTGTGGCGATGATATTTTTAGATTTCGTTTTGTAGTAGTTAACGGCCCGAATAATATTTTCAACCTCGTTTACCTTGGCGAGCGCGAGCTGTTTAAAGTTTGGATACGATTTAAAAAGGGTAGGGGTGACCTGATTTACTTTTTTATCCGTACACTGAGCGGACAGGATAACACTTATAAGAAGCTGGTAGTCATTTTTAAAATTCAGCTCAGATTGGGGATCCGGATAAAGCTCAGCAAATATTTTAATGAGTTTCTTTTTGTCTAAAGACTTCATGTCTCTTTCTTCGAAAAAATTGTGGGGAAGATTTCTGTTCGGTGGTAGTCCGGCTCCCCATGATCAGGAGCGCCGACACTCAGGTATGTTCGTGAAGGTTCTTGACCGAAAATAAAGCAAACGTTAGCTCTGGAGAGCTTAGAGAATGAGCAGTTAACGGCAAGCTCTGAGCGTAAAATAGTAAGAGAAGCGTACCAATGAGTTGCGGACCGGTTCGTTTTGACGCTAACGCTTTTTGGTACTTGAAATCCTTTTGCGCACTCCTGACGATAAGAAGAAAACTTAGAGCTCCACCACGCACCAGCAGGAGAGAGATTAAATTCCTGATAGGTCTCTGAGTTGTCATCTTTGATAAAAAGCTCCGCTACATCCATCTTCCAGAGCCCTTCTTTAAAATCTCCAGTTAGGTAGCTCTCATCATAAACAGCAGGGAAAGCACACTTTACTCGAAAGCAAAGCCGGGTATTATCGAGTTCTAGAGCATAGTACGCCGGGGTTATGAGAGTGTTCTGGTACCAGTCCTTTGAAATGCTTTCCCAATTGCTAAGGGCCTCAAAATCGGAGATTTCCGTTAGATCCGAATGGTAATAAACAGCTAATGAGTCTTCCTTCATTTTTACTTCGCGCAGGAATCAATCTTCTTCACAAGTTCTTTATGTTTAAGGAAAACGTCTTCTGAAAGAGGACGTACTTCGCTTTTTTTACATTTGTTTAGGACATAGTAAATACGCTCTGTCGCCTCAGTAAGTATCTGCTCCGGCAGTGAGCCTTCTTCGTAGAGTCTAAAGATCTCCTTCGCCATCTTAATGCCACGTATGGGTTCATGGTTTAAGAGAAAGAGATCGCATCCGGCTGGGAGGACAGAAGCCGCGATGGTTTCAAGAGTATAGCCAGATCGAATGGCTTCCATATCAAGATCGTCGGTAATAACCAGTCCCTGAAAACCGAGATCTTCGCGGAGAATTTTACGGATAATAGTAGGGGAGAGAGTTGCTGGAAGTGTTGAATCGAACTCTGGAAATAGAATATGAGCGGTCATAACCGTTGAAATCCCGGCTTCAATTGCAGCCCGAAAGGGAACGAGCTCTCTCTCCTTTAGGACATCGTAGGTGTGAGGGAGTACTGGAAGATCGTAATGTGAATCGGTAGATGTATCCCCATGTCCGGGAAAATGCTTAACGCAACCAACTACGCCATTTTCTTCTAGTGCCTTTAAGAACGCTACCACGCATGTTGCCGCCGCTTGCGGATCGGTAGCGAAAGCACGTGGGCCAATTACTGGATTGTTTGGATTTGAATGGATATCAGCGCTTGGTCCAAACAGCAGGTTAATACCAATTGAAGAGAGTTCTTCCGCGAACGCTGCGCCCACTTCAGCAGCAAAGTTACAATACTCCAAAGCAGCAGGAAAGCGCGTAATGGGAGCGGGAGGTCTATGAATGCGTCCGCCTTCATGATCGATCGTAACAAAGATCTTCTCACGTCCAATACGAGCGTGGACGTCTTCAATAAGCTTTGAATAGGTCTCAAGCCACTCGGAATATGGCGCATCCTGCACGAAATTTATGTTAGTGACTTGAACGCCAATTGGTCTGAGCTCTTCAAGTACCTTGATGTCTGTTTCATCAAGAGATGTATCGTTTAGTCTTACGTGAAAGAGGTGACCAAGGCTCGCAGGGTCTGAGGTAGGAGGGGTGAAAGGAGTGGTCATCAATCGTTTTTCAGCCTGATAAAAATGTGGTATAATAGCCTACGATAAACGAGCGCGAAGTAAAAGATTTTTAGGAGTAGCGAAACAAATTCTCCTTGTCGGTGAGAGCTGATTGAGCAGAGAGAGCCCCGTGTGGGCCTTTCATGCGAGATAGGTCACTCTTAAGACTGATAACTTTCTTTTATTTTTAAGCTCTTAACATTTGCATTTACCTTTATAAGGAAGTGACACTATGAGCCAATTCGTACCGGATTCCGGTAGAAACACTATACCACGCATTTTAGAACAGAGTAGCAACGGTAAGATTCTCACCGCCGTTACCGCCTATGACTTTACCTCGGCACTGCTCATTGATCAGACCGATATTGATATCGTACTGATAGGAGATTCCGTTGCCAGTGTTATTCAGGGGAGAGGAAATACTCTTCCAGTTACCCTTGATGAGATGATCTACCATTCAAAGTGCGTCGCACGTGGTATTTCGAAAGCGCTCCTTGTATGCGATCTGCCATTTCTCTCATATCAGGTATCGCCTGAAGAGGCATTACGCTCTGCTGGAAGAGTGTTTAAAGAATCCGAGGTGCATGCTGTAAAGCTTGAGGGCGGTAAGGTAATGGCAGATACCGTTCGTTACATTACAGAACGTGATATGCCCGTGATGGGACATATTGGTCTTACTCCCCAGTCATATCACAGAATGGGAGGGCACCGCATTCAAGGTAAAAGCGCCAAGTATGGCGTTACTTCGGCGGAAGAGCTCGTTGAAGATGCGCTTACTCTTCAAGATGCGGGAGTCTTTTCAGTTGTACTTGAGGGAATTCCGTCTGAGCTTGCGGCTAGGATTACGGAAATGCTTGATATCCCAACTATAGGAATTGGAGCTGGGAGCGAATGTAGTGGCCAGATTCTTGTTCTTCACGATCTACTGGGCCTTAGTCAGGGAACCCCTCCGAAGTTTGTAAGAAGATTTGCCGAGCTTGGGCAAGAGAGTGTTTCTGCACTCAATGAATATGTAAAAGCTGTATCAGAGAAAACGTTTCCATCTGCCTCAGAATCATACAGCGCGTCATCACATAAGATGCCACGTATTAAGGCTGTATCATAGGAGTGAAGAAAATGTTTAGAAAAGTCTTACGTTCAAAGATTCACCGCGCAACAGTAACTGCTGCTGACCTCGATTATGAGGGAAGTATTACCATTCCCCCAGAGCTTATGAAGACGGCGCAGATTCATGAGTATGAGGCTGTTTGTGTGTGGAACGTTACTAATGGAAGTCGTCTTGAGACGTACGCAATTAAAGGCGAGCAGGGATCGAATGATATCTGTATGAATGGGGCGGCGGCTCATCTGATACATGCGGGTGATATGGTGATCATTGCCTGTTACCAGTTTCTTGAAAGCGATGAGGTAGCTGACCATAAGCCAGTGCTCGTGTTTGTTGATGAGAACAATCAGATAAAAGATATTAGAGCAGAAGTCGCTGGTCCGCTTAAATCGTGCGCGTAGTAAGACGCTAGCTCTTGCATTCTTTTACGGGTTCAAAGTACCCTGTAGCTCTTATGGCAGAGAGCGAAGGTGTAAAAGTTATAACGGTAAATAAGAAGGCTAGGTTTAATTACCACATAGATGAAACCTATGAGGCTGGAATTGTACTTACCGGAGCAGAGATAAAGTCTGTTCGCGAAGGGGCTATTAGCCTTGCTGAGAGCTATATAGTTCCAGACCGCGATGAACTTTTCTTACTCAATGCTCATATCAAGCCGTACAAGTTTAACACAGCGACCTCTTACGATCCTGTACGCAAGCGAAAGCTTCTTATGCATCGTCATGAGATTAACCGCTTGCGAGGCCGGGTAGAAGCGAAGGGCTACACGCTTGTCCCAACACGTGTGTATCTTAAGCACGGCAGAGCGAAGATTGAAGTCGCCCTCGCTAAAGGAAAAGCTGCCCCGGATAAGAGGCAATCAATCAAAGAACGAGAAGGAAAGCGCGAAGCAGAAAGAGCGATGAAGAATCGCTAGTAATTCTGCCTTTCGCCACTTTTCTTATAACGCTATAGTCCACACTATGTTTTTATTCGCTATTATCGTATTTGTCGTTTTTGGATACGCCCTTTTCCTTTTTAACAAATTTATCTCTTTGCAGAATAAAGTTTTTGAGGCGTGGAGTGGAATAGATGTTCAGCTTAAACGACGCCACGATCTGATCCCCAATCTCGTAGAAACAGTAAAATCCTATAGTACTCATGAGCAAGAAACATTGACTCAGGTAGTTGAACTTCGCTCAGCCAGTAGGGACACGGCAGAGCAGGAGAAAAAAGCAGATCTTGAGAAGGGGATTACAGCAGATCTAAAGAAAATTATCGCTCTGGCTGAGAGCTACCCTGATCTTAAGGCGGATAAGAACTTTCGTGACCTCCAAAAAAGCCTTACTGAGATCGAAGATCACCTACAGTACGCTCGCCGCTACTATAATGGTACTGTTCGTGACTACAATACCCTGGTAGAATCAGCTCCATCAAATCTCATTGCAAAGGCTTTTAGCTTTGAAAGAAAACCATTTTTTGAAATCGAGCTTGCTACGGAACGTTCTGTACCAGAAGTCGATATTTAGTCTTTCACACCTCCTCCTTCTTTTCCTGTTGTTTATTGCTCCTGTCCAAGCGCAGGAAGAAATTCTCTCCTATACATCGAAGATCTACGTGCTTGAGAACAGCATGCTCGGTGTCGAGGAAACGATTCAGGTTCGTGTTGAAGGCAATAAGATTAAACGAGGCATTTACCGAGATCTCCCAACTGGGCGTAGGACGGCCTTTGGATTTATTCGAGGGACAGAATTTAAAGTAACTTCAGTAAAGAGAAACGGAGAGCCTGAACGGTTTCGTCTTTCGGATATAAGTGGTGATTTTCTCGGAGATACTGGTAAGCGTATAAAGATCGGCAAAAAGGAAGTACTACTTCCTCACGGTATACACACCTTTACGATCGAATATACGACTACGAATCAGCTTGATTTTTTAGATGGAAAAGATGCGCTCTTTTGGAACGTAACAGGAAATGGCTGGGCATTTCCGATAAAAAGTGCCGAAAGTGAGATTTATCTTCCTAAGACGGTAGATCTCAGGGAAGTAGAGCTGGGGGGATACACGGGGGCTGCTGGATCAGAGGAACAAGCGATAACTACTGAGATTAAGCAAGACTCGGTCCGCATATCTTCGGCGCGACCACTTGCTGCGGAAGAGGGGTTGTCTGTTTTTGTTAAGTGGCCTGCTGGACACGTTTACCGAGCTGATACGAGTGAAAGGTTTTGGACATTTTTTTACTATAATAAATCGAGTGTCTTTGCCTTAATTGGCCTTTTTCTGGTGCTTTCCTACTACTACTTCATTTGGAGCGCGGTTGGAAAAGATCCTGATAAGGGAACTATCATACCTCTCTTTGAAGCCCCGGACGGTCTTTCCCCGGCAGCGGTCAGGTACCTAGATCGTATGGGATTTGACCGGAAGGCTTTTACCGCAGAGATCCTTCAAATGGCAGTCGTCGGATATCTAGAGATAGACAATATTGACGGGGTGTACACTCTTAGAAAGACCGGACAAAGTGATGGAAGTCTCTCTCCGACACAGAGAAAAATATCAGAGAAGCTTTTTGGCTATACCAATGCGATTACACTTAAGCAGACAAACTACAAAAAATTCCAATCTGCAATCTCAGCTCTTCATAGTGAGCTTAAGAAAATACACCTTAAAAGGCACTTTGAAGTAAACCGATCATACTTTTTCTGGGGCATTGCATTCTCTCTCGCAGTACTCTTTGTTTCTGCCTACCTCCATTCTGCTGAAGCTATAGGAATAGTAGCATTTATGAGCGTCTGGCTTACTGGTTGGAGTTTCGGTGTCATTATGCTTCTTAGCCAAACGATCTCTATTTGGAAGAGAGTCGTTGCTGGCGAAGGGATTATGATTATTGGAGCTATATTTTTAAGTATCTTCACCTTTCCTTTCCTTATGGGAGAATGTGTCGGGATTTTTATGCTGGTCTCAGCTACAACTCCTGTGATTGCTCTCGTGGTAGCGCTATTAGGTGGCCTTGGGTACCTTTTCTACCACCTTCTTAAAGCGCCAACACTTCGAGGCCGTAGAATAATGGATAAGATTGACGGCCTAAAGCTCTATCTCGGAGTAGCAGAGAAAGAACGTCTAAGCGCTGCATACTCTCGCCTAAAAGACCCTGAGGAATTTGAAAAGTTTTTGCCGTACGCTCTGGCGCTTGATGTTGAACAGGAGTGGACAGAGAAATTTTCATCGGTCCTTGACTCTGCAAGTTCTGGGACTGATACATTTCGTGGCAAAGGCTATCACCCAGGTTTTTACAGAGGAACTTCATTTAATAACATCAGTAGCTTTTCCTCATCCTTTAATAGCTCCTTCTCAAGTGCTCTCTCCAGTGCTTCTTCCTCACCGCGTTCAAGTGGGGGCGGGAGTGGTGGGTCCTCCGGTGGCGGAGGAGGTGGCGGCGGAGGCGGAGGATGGTAGTCTGCCCTCAGGGACGGAACTTATCAGCCTCAAACTCTGGGTTATCGCATTCATTCTCTCTTACCATGGCTATAGCCGATACGAGTTGCTTCCAAGTGGTTGCTTTCTTTTTATAAGCGAAGCGCCTTTTTTCACGAGTTGAATCTGTCCAGAATTCCATAATGAATTCTCCAACGTTATTCTCAGGCATTAATTCAAATAGCTCGGTGCGAGAGCTAGCGGCTTCAGCTTCTTGGTACTCTTTGCGAAGTTTTACAAGATAGATTGAAAAAACCATCTTATAAAATCTCTTACGCATTTTTTTGCTGAGATGTCCGCACAGGAGATATTTTTCGTACGTTTCTGGAGCAGGAAGAAGGGTTAGGAGTATGAGTGATTCGGTGAGGGTGAGATTCGTGGATGGCTTCTGCCAGTAGTGTTGTGCCGCCGCCTCAAATCCAATGACAGATTTTCCAAATTGAACATACTTTAAGTACAGTACAAGGATCTCGTCTTTTGTTAGATAGTATTCAAGCTTTAGCGCGATAATTATCTCAGAGATCTTTCGCATGATCGTTCGATCCTGAGTAAGAAAAAGCGACCGGGCGAGTTGTTGAGTAAGAGTGCTTGCCCCAATAAGTTCCCAGCCCTCAAACAGCCAGCGCTCAAAAGCCTTGATCATCTCTTTGGGATCAACACCGGGATGGGTTGAGAAGTGGGCGTCTTCAGCAATGACTAGGCCAAGTACAATGTCGCGGTAATCGTCAGAGAGAAAATCGTATGTTAGCCCCTTTATTTGAAGGCTCTGGATTTCACTAAGAGGTACTGAATACCACACGTAAGCTATGCATATGGAAACACCAATAGCACACGCCAAGATGATGTGGAGTATGTATTTCATTAAGATCCAGTACCTCAAACGAAGTGAAATTAGGGGCTAAAATAGCTCGCTTTAGCCCGTTTAGCATCGGCAGAAAGAGCTCATAATCCAGGAAAATTACGCAGATTTCACCTTTTTTTCTCAATAAAATCACCAAAATGGACAAAAAAGCGCGCACAAAGGGGATCAGATCCTCCTAAATTGCCGATCTTACTTGGGGATACTGCTTTCTCTTGTTTGAGAAAGACAGCGTTTCGCTACTAGGAGAACAGGGCAATGAGTACAAAGCCTGAGATGGATAATGACGCCACGGGCGATGAGATGAAGGGAGCGCTTTTACCGCTTCCGACGCGAAAGCGTGTTCGTCAACGTGACGAGATTGAGCTTGAGAACGAGCAGTCAGAGCAGTCTGTAGAGGGTACGCAGTCTGGTAATGAGCCCGGTCTTTCGGCCGAGTTTCTCGTAATCGCTCATGGCGTCATCTCTCACACCGTAAGAGGAGTCTGGTGGGCTTTTAGGGCTTTTGTTGGTTACTTTAAACATCACCCAATTCATGCTGCCTTAAATGGAGTCTTTATAACTCTGCTCGGCTTGCTTGTGGTAACCGGGTCAGAGGTTTACGACGACGTTACTCTCAGTCAGATTTCAGAAAGAACGGTTGACCAGATCGTTGAAGCATCAAAATATACAAGAGACTATAGCGCGGTAAAAGTTCAGAGCAGGGGATCGATAGAGCTCCTTAACGTAGGCGCTCCCAAATGGACGCAGCGTGAGGCTATTCGAGCCGTTCTCTTTCATGCGCGAAAAGCAGGTCTATCACTTGAAGATCAAGCAGTACTTCTTGCTACCGTTGAGGTAGAGTCTGGATTTAACCCGATGGCACGCGCCCCCACAACCACCGCGTGTGGTCTATTTCAATTTGTTAAGAAAACGGGCGAGATATTTGGCCTTAAGCAGGAAGATTGTATGAACCCGTGGTTAAACGCATATGCCGGGGTAAAGCACTATCTCTCAAATTATCAGAACAGAGTCGCAGATCAGGTAACAGATCTTCAGGGAGCTGAGCGAGTATTCCGTACCTTTGAGCTTAGCTATTATCTACACCACGATGGCCCGCAATCATCAAACCCATCAAATGATGTGAAAGCTGTTGTTATATCCGGTACTCAATTTCTTTTCCGTGTCCTTCACGTGCTTGAGAACGAAGCCGCTTCAAAACAAGAGGCTCCGAGCTTTGCAGAGCGTTTTACGCAAAATGTCTGGAAACTTCTTGATTCAGTTAAGGCGATGTTCGTATCAGGAAGCACCGTCATGGCCGAACAGCCGCCCATCCCTCGGGACAGTTAGAAGGTATTAACCGCCAAAGCCGCCAAAAACGCGAAATTCCCCACTACACTACCTTGACCTGAACCTATACCTGCACCAAAAAAGTGGTCTAGGTTCAGGTCTAGGTCAAGGTGCAGGTAATCTCTCGATGAAGCAAACCCATTATACCCACCTATGCTAGGTTTTAAAACGGTTCAGGTTAAGGTCTAGGATCAGGTGTATAGGATTAAAGTTGCTCAGAAATAGCAGAAAGCGCTCGTAGTGTATCTCTTGAGGCGTCCCAGCAAAAGCGCCATTCAACGTCAATTGGCGAGTGTGGGTTTGTTTCTATCTGAATTTTTCCTTCCTGAAATCCAGCTTGTGCAAGTACACCACTTAACACATCAACGAATTGTGGCTTGTCAGACTTTTTCCTTGCACCATCAAGATTTCCCTGCACAAGCTCCTGTTCACCTGCGGAGAGTTGGTCTAATACACTCTCAGAAATGTTTTTCGGAACATGAGTGTGAGCGCTCTGTGAGTGATGATCTCTTAAGTGTTTATCGTGGACAACGCTTACGTACCTGTCAAAAATACCAAGGTCAATCTCTGAACCAAAAGTAATTGGTAGCATATCGTAGGTCAGGTCTGAGGCTCCATCTTCTAGGTGTAGTGGATTTAAGTAAGCTTCGTCCTCTTGTTGACCTGTTGTGAGCTCATCAGAACGCATTGAAATTGCATCAAGCAAGAGTGCAAGAGAATCGAGTTCGCTTCGGTCTATTGTTCCCTGATAGAGTAAGAAGAGTTCGCAGAGTTCTCTCAGTTCGTTTACGTCGCGAACGTCACCAACAACTGCTTGGTAGAGACCGCAGTTCTTCCCTTCAGCAAGGGCGCAGTGCTTAAGAGCGGTTGAGAGTGCATCAAAGTCAAGCTTGCTGCCGTAATACGAAGAGCTCGCACTTTTACACCGACTCATCATCTCTTTAACATGCTCAATCTCTTGCTCGGTAAGACTCTCTTTGTGTGAATAGCTTTCAATTTGAGCTTCAGAGCTAAGAACAGTCATTGCCATATTGAGTCGAGCAAACGTAGCTTCATGTACTGGCTTCTTCGTTGAATATCTTGAGACAAGAGCTTCTGCGATCTCGCGTTTGTCCTCTTTAGAGAACAAACTATTTGAAGAGACAAACGTATAGAGACTACACAATCTCTCTAGCTTTCGTTTGTCACCAGAATTAAGCATCTGATCGTTACGCTTGGAAAGTTCTGTTAATGAGCGCACGACCTCTTCTCTTGTTTTCCCATTTTCAAGATACGGAGCGAGAGCGTGAATAACGTGTGGCTCAAGTGCATGTCGAATTTTAAGAGCTGCACCTTCCATCTGACCGCTCAGGTGATCGTTTGCGGTAGTGCGCGTAAGCTCACTCGGAGAGGTGACTCCTTCACGGGATTCAACCTTAAGTTCAATACCCTTAGACTCAAGAAAGAGCGCGATACGGTAGTAGTCTTCAATAGAAGCCTCCACCGGGTGATTAGATAAAATATCCTCAATAGATTTTGTCTCGATCTCTTTACCGTAGATTTGAACTTTCTCAGGGAAGTAGAGTCTAAAGAGATCTTGAGTAGGACTTGATTCAACAGGGGGCGCTACAGTTTCAGCCAGTGGTGGAGGAGCATCGACTCCCTTAATTCGTAATACTTCTACGGAATCCATTCGCCAAGATTCCTGTATTTCGCGGCAATAGTCAATAAAATCCTAAGGATCACTCTAGGTATTAACCGCCAAAACCGCCAAAAAAGGCGAAAGTCATCTCAACGCGCACCTAGACCTTAACCTGAACCTATACCTGCACCAAAAAAGTGGTCTAGGTAAAGGTCTAGGTCAAGGTGCAGGTAATCTCTCGATGAAGCAATCCGTCATTGCGAGGAGCGGAGGTCGTAGACCGAACGACAGCCTGTTGTCCGAAGCTTTAGCGAAGGATGACGGCAATAGTCAATAAAATCCTAAAGGATCACTCTAGGTATTAACCGCCAAAACCGCCAAAAAACGCGAAAGTCATCACAACGCGCACCTAGACCTTAACCTGAACCTATACCTGCACCAAAAAAGTGGTCTAGGTTAAGATCTAGGTCAAGGTGCAGGTATTTTTGCAGAATCCTCGTAATTTACCGAAACAATGGTTATAATATAAGTATGGAGCCGTTACGGTAGTTACCGTAACGGCCTCGCAAAGACCACCACGGTGATCTATGCGGGGGTGATCTGGTCTCGACGGGATTCAGCGAGGTCGGAGTAAGCACGTCGAGGACGCCGTTGGCCTCGTAAAAAAGCGGCACAAGCAATAAATGCTAACTTAGATGACAGAGCTGACTACGCACTTGCTGCATAATTAGCCTAAATCACTTAGACCTGCCACTTTGTGCCAGGTCGGCTCGTAACAGGGGTGCTTACACTTTGTAACGAGTACACTTCGTAAGCTAGTCTGGCTATTTTGTCTTCGGTAGCCCGGCGAAACTTTAGACGACTCGCCTTAGATATCCGGGTCACAGCGGGTACTTATGGTTAAATATAATTTGTGACTAAACGTGTAGAAACCTCAGGCTAAGGTTTTTCGGACGCGGGTTCGATTCCCGCCACCTCCACCAATTGTTCCTCTAAGCATAGCAGTATGTTATCAATAGGCAATGACTTCAGATCGTCCCCGATAGGAATTTTTGTATGCAAATGATGCTTGCTTTCTTCTTTGTTTTTCTTGTAGCACCACAGCTAAGCTTTGCGATCACTTCAAATGATGATCCAATCTCAATTCACCAGGGTATTTGTGATGCTTCAGGTGTGGTGGATCTTGGTGAAGGAGAGTTTGCTGTAGCTGATGACGAGTTAAATATGCTCTTGATTTACAAGACAGGTAAGTCAGGGGCTCCGTTGTATTCTGTAGAAATCTCAGAGTTTCTTAAGGTCATAAAACACCCCAAGAGTAAGAAGAAAAAGCCTGGGAAAGGTAAGAAGCAGAAGATTACCAAAATCAAAGAAGTGGATATCGAAGGTGCAACCCGTGTCGGAGACTCGGTATTTTGGATAGCCTCACACGGAAGAAGGAAGTCTGGCAAGAAAGCTTCAGAGAGGATGAGGATCTTTGCCACTTCCATTCTCAGAAGGGGTGGTGAAACATCCTTGGTTGCAAAGGGGAATCCTTACAATAGCTTGTTCGAGGACTTGTTAGAAGATAAGCGCTATTCAAAGTTTGCTCTTTTAGAGGCCTCTGAGAAGTCTCCGAAGAGTCCAGGCGGGCTTAACATTGAAGCAATTACTGACAGGCCTGACGGTACATTGTTAATTGGATTTAGAAGTCCATTAAACGCAGGTAATGCTCTCATAGTTCCACTCCTCAATCCGAGTGGAGTCATTCAAGGTGAAAAAGCAAGATTTGGCGACCCGCTCACTATTGACCTAGGAGATCGAGGAGTAAGAGGCCTGGCTTCGTCAGGCGGAGAGTACCTAATAGTGGCTAATGACCCAGAGGGTGACAGTCATCGACCCGGACTATTCAAGTGGGATGGTAAGTCAGTGCAGCCTATCGTTGTTCCAGACCTTCAATTTGGGGATTTTAATCCTGAGGCTGTAGCCATACTTCCTGACAGTCTGGGGGGAAAGGTGTTGATGCTGAGTGATGATGGAAGTAAAGAAATCGGGCACGACAGGTGTAAAGATCTTCAAGATTTGAGACTGAGAAGGTTTCGTAGCGTTGCTTTTCGACACAAGGAATTAGGTTTCTTTCAACCCGCTTCCTAGATGCCTTAGCGAGATCTTTTGATAGCCTCCTTCACTGTTTTATCAGTTACACCCAAAAGCTTTGCAATTTTCACGTAGCTCAGTCCCTGCTCGTGACAGCGTACTGCTTCTTTCTGGATTCGCTTGTATTCCCAGTCCTGTTCAAGCGGAATGAGGCAGCTAAACTCCTGATCTAGTTCGGTACGATCTCGTATCTTCCACCTCCATTCTGCTTCGCTCGCAAAGCGAGCTATGCAGAATGGACTCTGCGTAGCTTTAGCGAAGCAGAGTTACATCTCTACTACCATCTCCGATCCTAAACATGCCTCGATATTCTGCTTCGCTAAAGCTACGCAGAATTAGTGCTAGCTACCGCTAGCACTAAAATGTCTCTTCAAAAACGCATGCCCCGACCCATGCTTAAGATATCTCTCAAACGCAGCAGCTTTCGAGTGGTCCGAGAACGCCAGATAGGTCTCCAACTTCCACGTCATAAACTGTCGAGTGTACTCACACTGTCCTGAGTTGTGATCTCTCAATCTCCGCTTCAATTCAACGGTGCAGCCAACGTATGTCTGAGTTGGATTCTTTTCACTTCTGAGAATATAAACATACTTCATACTAACTATTCGGTAAGTCTTGAATAATGTTTCCTGTTTCAGGAAATAAATCGGATTAATCTGGGTTTTTGAGCCAGAAGTAGCCCCGTACCTTTTGTAATAACCTTTTGTAATAAAAAATGGGACGCTCCCCTTTTTTGACTTACATGAGTAACGTCAGCTAAGAAAGAATGCGAGAGAAGCTTAGCGAGTGTTTCGCGTATAAAGATACACGCGTTGATAAAAGCAGCTATGATGTGGATAAAAGCACAGCTCTAATCTAGCTTCGAGTTAAATTAGTAGGTTATGGACTTTGATAAACGCATTAGCGTTGATAAAGGCATTATATTCTGCGAAAGTTAAGCAGTATAATAATATGTTAAGTGATACGAGGAAATCATTATGGCAATGACCAAATGTAAGGAATGTGGGAAAGAAGTCTCACAAAAAGCTCCAACATGTCCACATTGCGGTGTTAAAGATCCCGGCGATAATGCAAAACAAACGGCAATGGGGTGCTTGGTTGTCATAATATTATTTGGATGCTTCTTTGCTTATTGCTCTCGACCAGACAGTCCAGAAGATATCGCCAAGAAAGCAGCTGCCGCAGAGCAATGCAGAAAGGAGCTGAAGTGCTGGGCAGAAAAGAATCTTCCTTCAGCAGCTGCTTACTGCGACGATGTTATTGAAAAGCACGCTAAATATTCGCACGAATGGACAAACGGCACACTGGAAATGATATTTAGTCGCTATAAATGGAAAAATGAAGAAACCGGCGAAGTCACCTATATTGGAGACAAAATAAAATTTCAAAATGGCTTTGGAGCATGGCAGAATATGATGTATAGCTGTGACTTTGAGCCAAAGAGTAGCACAGTGATTTCAGTTCAAGTGTCAGAAGGACGTTTGCCGTAAATCACTTAACAAACTGGGGTAGCGTACGAAAAACCCTTCGGTTTTTTCGCCGCTACCCGATACCGTTAACTGGTCACTCAAAATTACTCGGTAACGCATTAAATGGATAAGAAAAAAACAACATTAAGTGCTGAAGGCGTGAAAATTACGGTCACAGATGCTGGCAAAGAGCTTGGCAGAGCCACTCTCTATCTCATGAAAAACGACCTTCACGATCAACCATTTGGCTTACTCGAAGATGTTTTCATAGATGAAGCTACAAGAGGGCAGGGCTTAGGCTCAGAGCTCGTTCAGGATATTATTGCAGAGGCTAAAGACCGAGGTTGCTATAAAATCATAGCGACCAGTAGGTATGCTCGATCCAAGGTTCATGAGTTGTATGAGAAACTTGGATTTACTGACCATGGTAAAGAATTTCGCATTGATTTTTAATGGTTTGCCAGTTAACAAAACAAATTTATGCATCGATTTGACCTGCGGCCAAATCGAGCATAATTTTATATCGTTAATCAGCTCACAATATTTTCGTAAGATTATTAGGCATGCTATTATAAGCTATGTCAGTCAATCCTTCGAGTGAATCAAACAGAGATTTCGATGCGAATAGCATTCAGCCATCGCTAGAACAAATTCGGGGCGAGATTACTCGCATATCCGAGGGAATCAAAGGTGCTGTTGCTCAGCAGCTCATTGGAGATGCAACATATGCACTTGAGAAACTAGCCAAAGCTAATGAAGAGTTGAGATATGCTGTAGAGGCGATTGGCAAGGATTGTAGGGATAAAACTTTTGATCCCTCTCTATTGAAGCAAAATCTTGAATCACTACGGAATGGAAGGACACTAGCCGAACGCTTGTCAGCTCTTATCTGCATATCCAAAGTCAGCTCAAATGAGGTACGTTGGGTTGGGCTGGATGAACTTATTCAGAAGCTTAGAGGAGAATCAACGACAGCTGGAGGTTATAACCGCAGATATAATCCTGTAAATGTGAAGTCTTGCTGCAAGAGACTTGCTCAACTTGGCTTTGTTGAAATTCATGGGATTGGCAAATCAGCTAAGATGCGCCCCAGTCAACTCACGATAGATCTGCTTCGTGACGGGAATTTGGGTGATATATTAGACATTGGAACTACGAACTCTAAGAGCACCGACTCTGATTAACAAAGCAGTTGAATTTATGCCCGATACTCGGGCAAAATTCACATAAACCGTTATATCACATCAATTTAATTTACTGGCGAAATGACTAAGATTGAAAAACTAGATCATATTGCATTGGTTGTTTCCGATTTAGATAAATCTGTTGAATGGTACCAGGACATTTTTGGTCTCGTCCCAAAATATGAAAAAGAATGGTGGAGTGATAAGGAAAAGTTTCTTGGAGCCGGAGATACTATTGTGGCTTTTTTCCAGAGCGAATCTGATGAGGGCGAGCCTCTCAATAAGAATCCTAAAGGCTGCCACCATGCCTTCAGAACAAATAGAGACTCTTTTGAATCCTATAAGGATAGGCTGACAGAGAAGGGGATTGAATTTCGATTCGTAGATCATGGTGGAGTGACTCACTCAATCTATTTTTCTGACCCTGATGGTTATCATTGCGAGATAACTACCTATGAAGTTTAGCTAAAGAAGTGGTTTGTGATATAACAATACAGATGACCGAAATTCGCCACTGCGGGCGAATTCGGTCACTTACACCGTTATACAGCTCCCCGAAATAATGTATGTATCTTCGATTTATCATAGAAGAGATTGACTCTGGCTCCACAGTTCCGACTGGTATTTATCAGGCTGCAGCCAAGCTTAGTGAAAGCGGCAAACTATCCGAGAGTGAGGCGCGTTCTCTTCAAGAGATCAGAGATTGGATAAATTCACATCTCCCCAGACCGGACAGATTCAATAAGACAACGAGCAAAGGCTATTATCGTAGACCAACAAAAGGCATATCGTGGCTCAAAAATTCTGCTGAGGATTATGTGGCTAAGTTCAGAGAGATGACGCTAATACTGGAAGAACATGGGATACAGACACGTATGATTACGACAAATAAACCAGGCTACATCGTCTATGAAGATGAGTTCCAAATTGTTGCAGAGCCATTTTCTGATACCAATACTGGCTAATACGCTGTATAACAAAACGGTCTGAGTCCGACGTCAACCTTTTTGCTTAGAAAATCTTAAATTTTCAAGTTCTGGAGTATTCGCCAGGAACGCCATAATAGGCGATCCGCTTTTCTGTAGAGCTTTGATGTATTC
>JAUIIO010000053.1 GCA_030431715.1 bacterium | reverse complement strand
CGAAAAAATACAGCTTCAGGTTGATGAAGCACTAAATGAGCTTACTGATCGGTGCCGAAAGGCGGTTGAAGAGTAAAACTCTTTTGTTTAGTCTCTTCCTCTTCCTCTTCCTCTTCCTCTTCCTCTTCCTCTTCCTCTTGCACCTTACTCCAACGATATGTCATTGCGAGGAGCTGAGGCGATAGCCGAACGACGAAGCAATCTCCCCGAAGTGGTTTCAACTGCCATGGGATTGCTTCGTCGTTCAACCTGCGGTCTCAGCTCCTCGCAATGACGGCTGACTTGGTGCAAGAGCAAGATTAAGAGAAAGAGGAAGAGAAGGAGGTGGTGCGAAAGGAAGACGGGATAGACTCAACACACCCGATGACAGATCACATCAGTTGTGATTAAATCCTTTTCATGAATAAAGACACCAAAAATTTCCTCTACAAACTTTTACAAACTCCTTCCCCAACTGGCTTTGAAGCCCCGATTCAAAAAGTTGTAAAAAACCGGATGAAGCAGTACTCCAAATCAATAGAGAGTGATCTGCACGGCAACCTTATCGTTGGTCTCAATACCAAGGCCAGCAAGCGTGTGATGCTTGCGGGACACTGCGATCAGATCGGGTTTATGATTCGCTACATTGATAAGAACGGATTTCTCTATGTAGATCCTCTAGGGGGAATTGATCCTGGGGTCGTGCCCGGTTCACTTGTGGTTATCCACTCAGAAAAGGGCCCGATACAAGGTGTATTCGGTCGAAAGCCAATTCATATGCAGTCTCCAGATGAGCGCAATCGGATGAAGCTTGAGCTTAAGAAGATGTGGATTGATATTGGAGCTAAGGACCGTAAGGAAGCTGAGAAAAAGGTACAGGTAGGAGACCCGGTAACCTATAAACCCGTTATCACTGAGTTAGGAAGTGATCTTATTGCCGCTCCGGGGCTTGATGACCGGGTTGGGCTCTTTGTTGTGATGGAAGCACTCAGACTTTGTGCTCGTAGTAAGCTCAATGTTGCGCTCTATTCTGTTAGTACCGTGCAAGAAGAGGTTGGGCTTAGAGGAGCTACCACTTCAGGATTCGCAGTGGATCCGGAAGTCGGAATTGGTGTTGATGTTACGTTTGCTTCTGATAACCCGGGTAAAAGTAGTGAGCAGGAAGTAGAGGTTGCTCTTGGTAAAGGACCTGGAATTTATACTGGACCTAATGTTAATAATGTAGTTGAGAAAATGCTAATAGCTAGTGCAAAGAAAGCAAAAGTGCCTTATCAGCGTATCCCCTCATCACGTCTTTTAGGAAATGATGCAAATGCTCTGCAAGTTACTAGAAACGGGGTTGCTGCAGCTTCAGTAGCGATACCTAACCGTTATATGCATACAACGGTTGAAGTCTGTAGCTTAAAAGATCTAGAAAACTCAGCGAAGCTTTTAGCAGCTTTTATTAAGAGTATTGGCGCGCGAACTAGTTTTATACCGAAGTAAAGCTTTTGAGCTTTTACCTTAAAAGAGCGTCAAATGGATCTCTTTCTGAATCGAGAACGCGCTGCGCTTCTTTGCGCTTTAATGAAGTCCATTCATGTGCAAGTGTTGTGAACTCATCAAGTTGATGGGTCAGTAGACTTCGCTGATGGTCACTAAGATGTACTCCTTCTCCAGCCATCCTACTCTGAATATTCTCTCCAGATACGTACTGCTGTACTATAGAAACGAGTGTTTCGGCGTGATGGCCAAGCTTTACTGCTACAGAACAAAAGTACGGATTTGAGGAGTGACCTCCGCCATGATCGACCCAACGTGAGTTTATATGGTCGAGCTGCCCAGTGATTTTCTCTGCTCCATCTTTTACGGAATCAATTATAGAGGAAAGGTCTTGAGGAGATGAATGGTGAATGACTGACCGCCATCTCACTGCCTGCATAGTAAATGCTTGAACCTCGGGCACGACATGCTCGCTGACAAATGCAACTATGTCAGTATAGTTACTTAGACTACTTGCTGTTGAGCTACCGTTTAATTTCGTGTCTGAAAGGGGCTGTGCGCGTAAGTTCTGATGCATTGTAAACTGCCTTAAATACAACTCTGTGAGAAGAGAAGATTATATCTTGAGGCCAGTTCAAAGCAAATGAAGCACTTTTATGAGACTTCACAGGCATTTATGGGGATCGGCTCCCCATTATCATTAACCGCTACCATAACAACTTCAGCAGAAGTAACCCGGAGTGTTTTCATGCTATCAATGCCACGCCGGGCCTCAACGTCTACCTCTATGGTAATTGAAGTTTTTCCCTGCTTGAGAGTCTTGGTGTAGAAACTCACCATATCCCCCACAAATACCGGGGAGATAAATTCGACCTCGCGCATTACCTTCGTTACAAATTTCTTAGGCGCTATGCTTCTAGCGTGTGCTCCTGCGGCTTGGTCAATGAGGCTCAGGATTACCCCTCCAAAGATACTGCCCAGATGGTTGGTATCTTTCGGGAGCATTACCATTCGAATAGCAGGATCTCTCATCTTATTGTCAATCATACCCATATATTGCATGCTCACACAGGTAAAGAACAGCCCTTAAGGCGAAGTTTTACTTGAGCCTGGAACATGCTAGGTTTAACCACGTATAGGTATTGGAAGGGGAATGAACAGATATTTTATACTCCTCATTGTTGTGGCTGCGGTACTCGGGGTTTTCTTAACTTATCGCGCGGCTCAAACAACGACATCACTCGTATTTACTCCTACTGAGCTACTACAAGAGGCCAAGACCGCTTCCTCAAACAGTCGACTGTCACGTATCAGGGTGGCTGGTAGAGTCGTAGCTGAAGAGATCGATTATCAGGTTAAGCCGAACCTAAAGCTTGAATTTACTATAAGTGATCCTAAGACCGGGGAAGGGCGCCTTCCGGTACTTTACAGAGGGATAAAGCCAGACATGTTCGCTCCCGGTCGTGATGTCATTATTGATGGCAGCTATGAGGGGGGAACCCTTCTGGCTAGTAATCTCTTAACTCAGTGTCCATCCAAGTATGAACCTCCTACTCCTGAAGCCGGTGACACAGCGAGTAAGAAGGAGGCCACTGAGTGAGCGAGCTAGGAAACTTCTTTCTCTTTCTTGCGTGGCTTTTTTCAGTGTACGGGCTTGGTGTGGGATTTATCGCTGGAAAGCGAACAAATGATGCGTTAGCGCTTACTACTGCTAGAGCAACGCTCCTTGTTTTTCTCTTTACCACGCTTTCTATAGCAAGCCTCAGTCTACTGTTTTTTCAGTCAGATTTTACGAATCAGTATGTATGGCAGTACTCAAATCGGGATATGGAGTGGTACTACCGTATCTCAGCTATATGGGGTGGGATGGATGGCTCAATGCTACTCTGGTGTTTCTTTCTCTCTATTAGCGGAGCTGTAGTTGCTAATCACTTCTTTGATTATCCTCGCCCTATAAGACAGTGGCTTTATGCTATAGTTAATTCTAGTAGTGTTTTCTTTCTTACGATCGTTCTCTTTTTTACTAACCCATTTAGGTTTATTAAATCATCTTTTGTTCCGCCAGATGGGAATGGGCTCAATCCGCTCCTTCAAAACCCATACATGGCGATTCATCCACCGACCCTTTATGCGGGATTTACTACACTGGCGATACCGTTTGCCTTCTGTCTCGCAGCGCTTTTGGCCGGCGAGCGTACTTCGAGGTGGATACAGCTCTCTCGTCGTTGGACACTCATTGCTTGGGGATTTTTAACTGCTGGGATATGCCTTGGCGGGTACTGGGCTTACATTGAACTCGGTTGGGGAGGTTTCTGGGCTTGGGACCCTGTGGAGAATGCTTCATTTATGCCGTGGCTTACAGCAACAGCGTTCCTACACTCTGTCATGGTACAAGAGCGCAAAGATATGCTCAAAATTTGGAACGTGTGCCTTATTGTCTTAACCTATGGGCTTACAGTCTTTGGTACATTTTTAACCCGTTCAGGTATTGTACAGAGTGTTCACGCATTTGCTTCTACTGACATAGGCTGGGTGTTTCTTCTTTATCTCGGCATTCTCTTTGTGGGGTCAGCAGCGCTTATTTTCTATCGGCGTGATCTGCTACGTGCTACTAGGCCGCTTGAGAGTCTGCTATCAAGAGAGGCAGCGTTTCTTGTAAATAACTTACTCTTTCTCTGCGTAATGTTCTCTACGCTCTGGGGAGTTATGTTTCCGATTATTTCTGAGGCTGTTACCGGAGAGAAGCAGGCAGTGAGCGCTCCGTTCTTTAACGCGGTAAATGTTCCTGTTTTTCTTGCTCTCGTTTTTCTTATGGGGGTTGGGCCACTCGTAGCTTGGAAGAAGGCACAGTGGTCACAGCTTAGAAAAAGTTTTGCTTTTCCTCTTTTTGCTGGATTTGTAGCGAGTCTCTTGCTTCTCTGGGCCGGTATATCAAGCTACTACGCGGTAGTGTCGTACGGACTGTGCTTTTTTGTAACTCTCACGATTATTGGCGAGTTTCATAAGGGGACAAAGACCCGTGGTGGCGCAGTTGAGGGTGGTAATCTAGCTACTAACTTTATGAGCCTCTTTAGGAGACAGCGTAAACGTTACGGAGCTTTTATAATCCATCTTGGGGTTGTGTTCGCTACGATTGGTATTACAGCCTCTATGGCTCATAAGCTTGAGAGAGAGTTCGTGCTTGGTACTGGGGAGAGCTATACGCTTGGCCGTTATGAGATAACTTTAAAACAGGTTGCTAGTAGAGAGACAAAGAACCATGAGTCTCTCTATGCTGTGCTTGAAGCTAAAGATGTTGGGAGTGACTCTCTTACCGTCCTTCATCCTGAGCTTAGATTTTATAAGCGTAATAGTGAGACAACGACTGAAGTGGCGCTTAAGCGTGGCCTTAGAGAGGATCTCTACCTTGTTCTAGCGGGCTTAGATGATACTGGGGCACAGGCGACGTTTAAGGGCTATATTAATCCTTTACAGATGTGGCTCTGGATTGGTGTGATGATAATGCTTGCCGGGACCGGTATTGTGATTGGCCCACGAACGAGTACTGCAAGCGAACAGGTAATTGAGCCTGAGACTGGGGTAGTGGAGTCGTAAAGAGCGTTAATGAATAGTGTTTTTGTCATCATAGTCGCTGTGGTTTCAACGTTCTCTGCGTTGTGGTTTCTT
>JAUIIO010000037.1 GCA_030431715.1 bacterium | reverse complement strand
GGAACGAGATCGTAAGCACTCTCATGAGGAGATCGCCCTTCATATGCATAGAGAGCACACGGTACATTAAGAGAAAGAATGCCACTGGAATAAATACATAGATAAGGAGCGCATAGAAGACATTATGCGGCATCTCAAGCATAGTGAGATTACGTGAGGCGAAAAAAAGAAACTTATAGATTCCGAGTAGGAAGGCAGCAGTAAGTGCGGATGTCAAAGTAGGCTGATTATCAAGCGTCATCTTATTTTACTTGCATAAGATAGAGAGTACGGTTGCTATCTTTTATCTTTATACTTTCACGAATCTGAAAATATTGGCAAAAACTCTCTTCAAAGAAACTACGCGTATAAAAGTTAAAGTGATCAACAAATTCTCTCTTCCCTTCAAGGAGATACCGCACCATTGAGTCGTCACGATCTGGAAATTCAATAATTAGGGAATCGGTTATCCCAGAAAGTATTTCGGCGATCCTAGAAAAAGGGACATTTCTGCCGAGAGAAAGATGATGAATTATAGCCAGAGCTAGCGTAAGATCAGGACGATAGTCTTTCATTCTCTGTAAAAAAGAATCTCTTTCCGAGTTCCCTAACCCAATTCCTGGAGAAGGACTACAAAAATCTGAGACTACAGGATAAATATTGGATGCCTGATTCTTCGCACGCTCATAACAAGACGCTATACAATTTTCATCGATATCAGATACAATAAGAGACTCGATATTCTTAGCGCGGTCAAGGCTCATCTCCCCATCATTTCCACCAAGATCCCAGAGCTTCTGCGGAGATAATGTATTGAACCATCCCTGAATAATGTTCTTCTTATCACTCGCTGCTTGATCTGTGTAATTATTGTGCGAATAGTACCCTTCCCATTCTGTAGAAGAGCTAAATGACATATCATCCAAGCCTGCTATAAGCGCATCAATCATTCGCAGCTGAGCGCTTAGTTGAAGCTTCCCTGAAGAACTACTTACAGATTCACCGTGTCTACTCTGATGTTTTGTGGCATAGCGAGCAGGTAAAATAAGATTAAACAGCACAAATGGAGACACATATGCTTTTATCGGAAGATAGCTCCTAACGACCTCAAGTGGAACTCCATCGAGGTAACCAATTAACTGCCTTAGAAAGTGCTCATCCGTAAATTTTGTAATACATAGAGGCGCCAAAAAATGAGAGAGGAACTGCCCAAAGGCTCTCCAAGGGGTATTCTCAACATAGAAATCAAATGAGAGTGTATCTATGAGAATCGGTGAATTCTTATGAAACGCTATATTATAAGCGGAGGCATCTTTAAGTATCATTCCCGCGCTAAGAGCTTCGCGGTGAACGCGAAGAGTTAGTAACGCTGCATCTACTAGCTGTTTAACGCTCCACTCATAAGGATAACTTACGAAATCTAGCTGCTCGGGCTCAAGTACAATCTCGGCTGCTGACCGAGAAACCTCTTTATGAGAAAGCAGCCATTTTCTCTCTACAAGATTAGAATAGAGGTCACCGTCAATAAAATGTTCATATTGCTTAAAATAAGGCGGTAAGATCTTCCGGAAAAACTTTCGATCCTCAACAAAAACAAAACCCGAAGGGTCTCGGAACGAGGCAGGATGAGCTACATTCACACTAATCTTTATCCTCTACAACAGATTGTTCCGAATGATAACCGAAGAGAGATTTTATTTTTTGGATTATACGTTTGTAGAACAGGAAGCAGGTGGCAAAGATTCCCACCAGTCCCTGCACGAGAAGCGCTCCAGTTCCCGGATCGAAGTAGGCTTCCGCGCGATTTGGAATAATACAAATGAGTAATAAGGCCAACAAATACATACCTGATATGTATCAGTTTCTCCCCTTTAGGAATAGTGCTTTTAGCCTTCACCCACTACAGCTTGGTCATCTTTAAAACTAAGCGCTAATACAAAAAGCGTCCCAGAGCCGGCCCAAAATAGCGGGTCATCAAAGAAGCTCCATACCGTAAAGGCAATGAGTAATTGTCGCGCAGGGACAGTAAGTGAGCGATATTCTGTGAAAAGGGCAAGAAGATACGAAAAGTAAGCTACTGCTCCTGCTATACCTGACTGCATGAATGAGAGAAGAAAGGGGGAGTGAGGATGTGCCATTGGGCGTTTGTGATAAATCACGTAGCTTTCTAAGCCATGACCGAACAATGGTGACTCTCGAATTTTCTCAATGGCTGCCTGCCATATCAACATTCTACTCCCAACTTGATGACTCTGAAGTTTCCAGTAGAGCATCCCTGCAAAACCGAGTAACAGAATTGGCAATAAGACCTGAAGCGGAACTAGCACAAGCAATGAAGCTCCTAGAGAAAGGAGCGCAGCTTCTGATTTGACTAAGAGGATTAGGACAACAGATCCGAGTATAAATATATTTCTTCTCATTCCTTTCTTGAAGTAGTCATAATTTAGAAGAGTAAATGCAACAAGATGAAAGGAAATTATAATTGAATTCTCAGGATATATATAATCTGACCCTTTCAGAACTGAATAGGTCATAGTCCCAAACATCCAGACAACATAAATCATCTGCGCAATGAGTACCGCATTTTTCTTACTCTTCATGCACCAAGATCTGGAGAGCGCATAAAGAATCAAGAGCCACGTCCAAAATCCTACCCTTTGAAAAATAAACGGACTATTTCCGTGTAGCGCTGCCGTAAAATAAAGCACCAGCACATAGGCGAGTATCGCCCAAAATACTGGACCTCGAGTACTTTGAACCTCATCTCCTAAAAATCTAGCAAATAGATAAAGTGCGAGTATGAGCCATATGAGGAAGAAAGGTTGTGGCGTTTGTGAGAGTGTAACTTGCTTGGAAACAATACAGAGACACGCTAAAAAGATTCCTAAAACGGCTGAGCCAACCTTACTTCTTGAATTCATGTCTGTGGAGATTATCAATCTTGGGCCATAGGTTTATAGATACTGCTACAAACATAAAAAATATTAATGCTTTATGCCACATGAAATATTAAAGTAGAGACATATGTTTTCTCTCTTACACAACCTGCCTTTTCTTAAAAAAGCATGCTTAGCTACCATAGCCGCAATTCTGCTCTCTATAGTGCTTCTCATAACAAATCAATTTATTGAGCATTTCCCCGACAAAACGCAAAGTTATTCGGTAGAGGAGAAAATCTATGGGGGAGACTTCCTCGCCTTTTATATTGGAGGAAAGCTTTTTAGTACGCACAGAGATAAGTTATACGATCTTGAATTTCAGCGAGAATACAGAGCGGAGCTTTTAGGTGACGAAAAGAAACATCTCAGTGGGGAGCTCCCTTTTGTATATCCCCCTCTTGTTGCTTACATATGCTCTTTATTCGCTGAGATACCCTACCGAACGGCCTATCTCATTTGGATGCTGTTAGGAATGGTACTCAGCTTCAGTTCACTTCTTTTCTTAGCCTCTGAGCTAGAAGTTAAAATGCCATATCAATTGTTACTGTTTCCGCTCTTAGCATTTGGCTATGTCCCCTACTACCTCAATACTCTGCTTGGAGGTCAGCTTTCATGGCTAGGAATATGCGTACTTAGTACGGTCACAGTCGCTCTACTTCGCAATAAATTTTTTATCGCTGGGCTCTTACTTTCCCTGGGATATTATAAGCCACCACTCTTTCTGTTCGCCTCCCTATACCTCGCACTTCGCTCTCCACTCAGATTTCTCTTAGGCGCTGCTACGGGTGGAGTCGTTCTCAGTATCTTATCACTCTATGCAGTTGGTGTTAGTGGCCTGGTGTCTTATTTAGAGGTAATTTCACATTATACATATGGCCAACCGCTTATAGATAGCATCGAACTCCCACCAGCTGCAGGTATGGGAATTTATGCTCTCCTTACTACCTACCTTAGTAGCTTAGGGATACACCAAATACTGCTCGTGGCTCTTTATTTAGCTGGACTTGCCTTAGTGTCTAAGCAGCGAGATAAACAAACTACTCCGCTAGAGCTTGCCTTCGTACTGACATGCACAGTGGCTTTATCTGTACAGTGTATTAAATACGACCTAGCCCTCCTACTCGTACCTTTTCTTCTCCTGTACCGCAGCCTAAATCTCATAAGCTTACTCTCACGTACAGTCTTGTTGGGGTGTATTGTAGTGTTTTACTTTGAATTCTTAGGAAGAAAGATTCAACTTGCAGGATCTATTATTAATATCTCTTCCCTTCTCTTCTTAGCTTTACTCCTTACTCTCTTTACTGCTCTAATGAATCAAACTACCAATAGGACAGATACAATTGAATAGTAAGCCCGAACTGCAGCTCATCCTCCCTCTCTTCAATGAAGAGGCACATATTCTTGAGATTGTTAATCGCATTGATAGCTCTTTAAGCAACAAAGTGGCGACGTTTGAGTATCTGTTTGTCGATGATGGTTCAAGCGATGATAGCTGGAAGATTATTCAAGAACTCTCAAGAAATAATAGCCGAGTCCATGGCATAAGATTTAACCGCAACTTCGGTAAGGAATCTGCCATTTTAGCTGGACTTAAAGAAAGTACAGCAGAGGCAGTCATCATACTCGATGCCGATCTTCAACACCCTCCAGAGCTTATTACTGAGATGTACGATCAATGGAAAAATGAAGGAGTTAAAATCGTTGAGGCGTGCGCCGCAAATAAGAAGAGAGACACAATTGTTCACCAAATAGGCGCATTCTTTACTTATACACTACTCGAATTTGCTAGCGGCACTCCATTTCAAGAAGGAACTGATTTTAAGCTTTTAGATCGAGAAATAGTGGATTGCATCTGCCAGTTACCTGAGAAGAACAGATTTTTTAGAGGACTTGTCAGCTGGACAGGAGCACCATCAAAAACAATAGAGTTCACTCCCAAGGAGCGCGCCGCTGGAGCAAGCAAGTGGACACTTAAACAGTTAGCTTCTTTTTCTCTTGATGCCCTCACATCTCATACTACTGCGCCGCTGCGCCTTATTACTTTCTTTAGCATGCTTTTTATTCTCTTTTCTCTTCTATTAAGCGCTCAAACACTTTATCAGTACCTCTCAGGAAATGCTGTTGAAGGATTTACTACTGTCATCATTTCAATACTCCTTGTCGGTGGAGTGCTTTCTGCTGCGCTCGGTATTATTGGAGAATACATTGCTCGCATACATGAGGAGCTAAAATCTAGACCATCCTATCTTATCAAGGAGAGGGTATAGCTATTGTCTTCCCGGCGATTTAGCAAATTGAAATACCTTATGGCTTCCGTACTTCGGCTAACTGCCCTCTTCTTTCTTACTTTAGTAATATGCGAAATAGTTTTCCGCTCCCTTGGCTACACTCGTCCAGCTCCTTCTCAGGCAAAAGACCAAGGGATCGTTCTCGATAACGATCTCGGATGGAGAACAGTCCCCGGAAAGTATCTCTTTACTACCCCGGACGGCACTCAAACTATTGCAACAACGATACTTAGCGATGGCTCACGAAAGACTGGACACACAGGCTTAAGCGGGCCAAGTATTGAACTCGTTGGTGGATCTGTGCTTTTTGGATTTGGACTCGCCGATGAGCAGACCATGGCATGGAAACTTCAAACTGAATTGCCAGAGTATTCAATTAAAAACTTTGGCGTAAACGGCTATGGCACCTATCAATCCTACCTAGCTTCCCTAAAGCGGCTTCGCCAGCAGAAAAAAGCTCCAGCTATGGTATTTTATGGTTTCGGCATCTTCCACGAGCCTAGAAATATCGGACACCCCGAGTGGCAGATGCAGCTTTCTAGATACTCGAGTTCAAGAAACAACTTTATGCCATACTGCCAGATGAATGCAGACGGAGCATGTTCTAAGATCGGGCCTCTCTGGCATTATCCCGGCCTGCCGCTTAGAACCACACTGACTACCTCAGCAGTCTTAGAGGAGATCTATGTTCGCGCAAGGGATTGGCCACGGCTAGGAACGGAAACGGCAGCAACTCTCTGGATACTTAAAACATGGGCACAGGAATTAAAGCAGCATGAAAGTCAATTGATGGTGTTCTTTTTTGACAAAGACTCAAAGCAAAAGCACTACAAAAGCTTCTTAGAGCGAGAGGGCATAAAGTATGTGGACTGCTATGACAACGATTTCGGAAAAGCCCAATTCAAACTTAGCTGGGACAGTCATCCAAATGAGATATTGAACAGAAGTGGAGCAAATGTCTTAAGAAGCGAATCTTATCCGAACTTGCAGCTAGCACTTCCACTACTTACGATAAAGACAATTCGTAGGAGAACAGATAACCTTACGCAAATTCCGACTTTCTGATCTTTCACCGCTCTTAGGGGCTTTTATCAGATAGTACTCGGCATCAAAGTCATTCATGAGTCGTATCAGCTCTTTCTCACTTTCTAACGCCTTAAAATAGCGACGATACATCTCTTCTCCTAAGAGCGTATTTCTATCATCTAAAACAGGTTGCCCGTGTTCTAGATAGAGCGATAAAAATCCTCCAAAATCTGGCGATGCTAAGACCGCGTACTTTTTCTCTGAGGAATCGTTAAGATAGCGCGCGATGTCATAGGGGTAGTACTTTCGAGACGGGCCGAACTCTCCCATGCTAATAAAGCTTAAAGATAGTAATATTATAAGGGGCAACATATATCGTGAAGGCAAAGGAAGTGATGGCCCTTCAGAAACTTGAACGTCCGCGCCCGTACGTAGAAATTTAAACTTCTGAAAGAAGGGATGCCGCGCAATCTCTATAAAAGAAAGAGCTATCAATGGGCACGAAACGACACCGAAAAAGGGTAGAAAGCGGACACTTCTAAGTGGTAGTAGTGCAAAAATTACAAAGCAGGCTAGAGCAAAGATGCCCACACTTTTCCTAAAATCTCTCCTCATAATGAAAGCAAGGATGATTACAACACAGATCTGGATCCAAAGCGTCCCCGCACCTGATGAGAGCTCTAATGGCTTCCATTCTTGATTAAGACGCATAAAGTATTCACTGCCACCAAGAGTTAAAATACTTTCATGGAGCAAGTAACCATATGGGTTCAGGAGCGTTGCAAGGCCTGACAGCACTATAAGAAGCACGGTCTTAGTGAAGTGCTTTCTGCTAGGTTGTGCACAAAGCACTTCAAAGGCAAATATTCCAAGAACCAAAAACCCAAGCACAAAAGACGGATGCATATTCGACCAAAAGAGGAAGAGAAGAAAGGATAAGAAGAGATCCTGATATTTTACTTGAGCACTTTTTCGCATCCTATAAATAAGCGAGAGGAGCAAAATGAAGAAAAAGATGCCAAAGACTGTTGGCCTTAAAATAAAATGAACGAGACCCGTCTTAAAAGAGAGAACTACCGCAAAAAGAGCAGCCAATGTTGAACCAGAGTACTTTGAAGCTGTGCTTAGAAGAAATAAAAAGTATCCAGAGAAGAATACTACAAACAAAAATAGGTAAATGCCCTGCCATGCAGCTACAGAGTAAAGAGAATAAAACAAAAGATCTGTTAACCACTGATCTGCAACCCACGGGCGCTCAACACTTGATGCTAAAAAGGGATCTACACGAGGAACATCGCCGTTCTGAACGATCCATTCTCCTGTTTTTAGGTGCCACCCAACGCCAGGATCGTTAGCGAAGCTGGAATGATTATTGTTGTAGGCAAAGAACGCGGCCCACAGCATCACAAAGAAGCATAACAATGAGGTTTTGATTGAATGGACCATATCCTTTAGATTTACTAAATTCGGAAACTCTGCTAAGATTAAAGAATGAAAGACGATAAAGACAGGTTAAATATGACTTGGAATGAATATCTAGAGTTTGTGAAGTTGCGTCTTAAAAAAACGGACTTCCAAGCTATGCAGAAACTCAAACGTATTGACGAAATGACCACGATCGTTCTTCACGCAAGAGAAGATTACCGAAAAAAACTAAAAAATGAAGATATTCAGTGAGCTCAAAAAAGCGACCGGGCTCCTTAGTAAATACGAAGGACAATGGGCAATCGCTGGAGGCATCGCTGCCAGTATCTATCGATCGAAACCAAGATTTACTGACGATATCGATTTTGCCCTTATCGATGGAGAAAATGGGACTGCAGCAGAGATAGCTGAAGAAGTCATTCTTAAACTTGGATATCAAGTTTATAAAGGTTTCGTTCCCCACCCCCTTAAAAACAACCAACAAATTTTAGGACTACTTTGTGCTCGCACAAGCGAACATGAAAAGTTTGTAGGACTTGACTTCTTACTCCCTGAACAGTTCTGGATAAAAGATGCCGTCGAGTTGGCTCAGTCTAATAAAATTGATTATGGTTTTGCTGATCTAGCTACGGTCACGCCCGAACATCTCATACTCGCGAAGATATCTGCCGTTCAGTCCAACCCCCAACGCTATCAAGATCTCGATGATATTACTGAGATTTTAAAATCAGTAGATGTGGACGTTGCTATCATAAATCAAATGGCAGAAAGCTATGGACTTACAATTAAGAAAGAGGTTTCCGTCCTATTAGCAAATGACTCTTGATACGAAGAATGATGCCTCTACCTCCCCTTCTTCAAGATGGGCATAATCCACTCTGCAAAAAGTTGTGCCTTCTTTTCACTCCCATCTTCATTTACATGCCGACTATCAGCCCAGAATCTTGCATCCTGAGGCATGAGTTTCGCAAAATCTAAAATCGGAACGTCTTTTTCTCTGGCTAAGGCTCTCGTCACATCATTCATCTCTCGAATGCCACGTTGGTAGTACTCAAGGTCTGTATAACCCGGAAGCTCTGTCGTATAGGCCCAGGTAGCTATAAGTGGGGTGACATTACTAGCGCGAGCTAAGGTGACTATATTCTCAAGGTTTCTTTTAAAATTAGCAGTAGAATTCTGGTCAAGGAGACCATTATAAAAAGCTACCTCTTCTTTATGATCCTCAAAATACCAGCTTCCAGCTCCTTTAAAACTAGGAGCATTTGTAATAGAGCCGAGAAAAGGGAATTTACTCCACCCCATCCTTCTCCGAAGAATACGTAAATATAAAACTGAATCTAAGAAGGATTGTTCGGGGAAAAACCATACCTTCCTCCTACCGGTATTATCAGAGAGAAAACTCGAAGGTTTGACAAGACGCGCGTGCACATCATTCACACCGTGATAAATAACAATATAATCCGGGTCGAGGCTAAGAACTCTTAGAGATAAATTTACAAGAGACTCAGTCGCACCCCAACCACCAGCTCCAGCATTAATGACCTCAACAGGAGTACCGAGAGCAGCTTGCCTATTTATATTTTTCTGCAGCAGTGCAGGATACGTCATTGCGTTATCTTCTACTAACTCGGTGTAAGTAGTAGAGCCTCCTAAACAAACGATTCGTATCCTATCGCCTTTTTCATTAATTTCTGGCCCCCTGTAGCCAAGAGAGTTGTGGCTTGTCTTACCTTTTGAGAAATTTGGAGTTGGATAGTAAGAAAGATAAGGATGAGGGCTTATCCTGAGCTTATTAAGGGACTGCTCGGAATAGTCCCCATAGTATATTTTCTGAAGTTCTGATGAATAATTGTTAAACCAGAACCGGGCCACGCCTTCGGTAGCTAACAAAACAAAGGCCACTGACAGGAGTACTCTAAGAACCATACCTAAACATCTATTCAAATCAAACGCACGTATGCTACTATAACACAATGGCAGGACCACACTACAACGAAGTACTCTATATGCTTAAAACATACGGCGCCTCTGGAACAGAGGATAAGCGTACCGTGCAGACTTTCATAGATTGCGAAACATCAGAGCGAGTAAGTTCACTAAGGGGACAACTCTATGCAATCTCGCAGGGAAAATATGATGACAGAACCTTTGATGGTCAGATAGGCGTAGCACGAAGACAAAAACACGGGTCTTACAAGGAATGGGCACGGATGTGTTTACAGTGGATGGCTGGGTACCGAGGCTAGGTCGCAAAAAACTTCCTGTATACCGTCTCATAAAGAGATTCTCGCCACGGCCCCGCAAGCGAATTGAGACAATTAAACATACTAACAGCAAGACAGATTTGTAGAACAAGTCGTGCTCTTCTTTCACGATGATACTGCTGTATCCAGCGCATGAGGAAGTGCAGATGTAGAGGCATAAGGATCATGAACCATCTATTACCCACGTTTAAGCCACTATATCCGTCAGTAAACATAGTAAAAAGAATGAAGTAGTATATTGTAAGAGCGAGAACAAAGAATGCGGCCTTCTCATACGGATGCTCTTTGCACGGGAGTAGCTTAAATAACATCAGAGTCGAAAGAAGAAAGACTGGCATCATACTATAAAACCCGTGATGCCCAAACGACAAATGAAAGAGATACATATACCACGAATCATTATAATCTCCATTTACAGTTGGATGTGACCAAATAGTTCCCGGATAATCATATAGATCTTTTTGCAGATAAAACGGGATTGGCTTCCCAGTAAAATGAAAATAAAAGGCTATGGCAAAAAGTACCGGGGGTAGTGCAGCTAGTGAAAACTTCAATACGGAGCTCACCCTCTCACGTAAGAGAAGAAAAACTCCTAGCAGTAAAAGAAACAGTCCTCCACTCACAACCGCTATGGAAGCACAAATTCCCGCAGCAAAACCCATCTTATAGAACGTAAAACGATCCCTTTTCTCATCAATGAATAATAGAAAGGCATAGTAAGCAAGAAGCGCTGAAGGTAGGTTATTTGTAACTGTGGTTCCGTATCCATTCATGATTGTACCAAAACAGATACACAGAAGAGCCGCTAAGAGCGCTGAATCAGTGAGCGCTCTACATGGTGAGTAACCGATCAATAAATAAAATAGGAGTGCAAGCGGAACAACTCCAAAGATCACGCCATAAATGCCAGCAACAATGGGTAAGTTTGCATCTATGGTAATATTAAAAACATGATAGAGAGGATAATAGATAGCTGCCATAACGATACTTTGTAGTGGCGGCTTTGATGAGTAGAACTCTTCTTCGATATAAACCTTATCACACGTATACTGTCCAAGCTGCGTGTCTCCAATGACAAAAGTTCCTTGCTCAACAAGAGCCTGTACTGTTGCGAGGCGGCTAGCTACATTTGGTTCAACGGTAACGGTCAAACTGCAGAGCGCGATCAGGAGTGCCAATGCAGGTATAATATATTTGACCTTTGACATACGTATTGCTCCTGTCGGATTATTTACCTGATTAAAACCTGTTTTGTTTTGTGCCCTTCATGAGATTACTCAAACTCCTAGGAATACGCATCTCCCTAATTTTATTCGGCCTATTCTTCTGTGAGATTTTTCTCCATCTCATAGGCGTCGCTCTTATGCCTAGTTCGAAAGAGTCACAAGAGTTTCGTACTTCAAGGACCGTAGAATCGGATCCCCTTCTTGGGTGGAGAAATAAACCGGGGCAGTATCGTCTCGGGGCCGAGTCTTCACCAGACTACAGTATCAATATCACCGTTCACGACAATGGAGCACGTGCGACTTCTCAAAAGTATATTCAAAACCCAGAGATAGAAATAGTCGGCTGCTCGTACACTTTTGGCTATGGCCTTAGTGACAACCAGACTCTCCCTTGGATGCTAGAGGAAAGTACTGGAAAGACGGTAGGAAATTTTGGAGTCTCAGCCTTTGGAACCCTTCAGTCTTATCTCATGCTTAAGAAAAACTTTGAAATCAAAAAGCTCACTCCAAAGAGAGTTCTTTATCTCTTCGCCGATTTCCATGCCCCGAGAAATATTCTTAATCCCGGTAACTTTTATTCATTCGCTCGTACTACCATGGTTGGGAACCCAATCGTCCCCTATGCCGAGTTGGGCGAGGACAATCAGGTAATCTATCACAACGCGCAAAATATCCTAACATTCCCCTTACGAGAACACCTTGCTACGGCAGCGCTCCTACAGAAATTCTGGTTACAATTTAAGTTTCAAAGAAGAGTCCCATCAATGCATATTGTTACACAGAAAATTATCAGTGACATGAACACACTTAGCCTTAAACATAAGGCTAAATTTGCAGTAGTCGGGATTCGAACGATGGGCCTCGATATGAATTCCTATTCTCAATTTTTTAATGATAACAATATCGAGTTCATTGACTGCTCCACCTCATTGTCAGAAGAGCCCTCAATGACTATAGGTTTCGACACTCATCCAAACGAGAAGATGTATTCTTACTGGAACAATTGTCTCTTAGAAAAACTCCCAGAGCTTACTCAGGAAGAACTGGCTGATTCTGAATGATCTGAGCACACCACTTTGAACTGTTTATTGCATTTGCAACCACGCTATGACCATATTCACTCCAGTGATTGTTGGTCCTTGTTTCAAAGCGTTTATTATCCTTCAGAAATCTCTCTAAAAACACACTTTCAAGATCTATAACGGAAAAGTCCAAGCTCCCGGCCTGACTCTTAAGGTACTCATGCATTAGGTGTGCAAAGCTCTCTTTTACCTTCTCTCGGTAAAAATCAAGGTATATGTGCGGCCGGACTGCATCGACTACAAATAATACATCTTCCCTACCGATGCCCGGTAATTCACTAACTCCTTTAAGGAAAGCATCCACTGCCAATTTGCTTGTCTGCATTCGAGTTTCGCTTGCGTCAAATTCAGTATTAGCGGCATATCGAAGAAGAAGATCCTCTTCAGAGGGGGGAGAGAAAAGCGCCGATAGGTGCACCTCGCCTAACTGCAAGTTCCCCGCAAGATAAGAGAAGAACGCGGAAGAGGAAACGACCTGCTGCAAAAAACTCGGGGAATAGTCGATTCGGTGCAACTCTAATTTTCCGCCAGATTGCCTATTAAAAAAATGAAATCGAGGTGTTTGTTTGTATCGATAGAGACTCTCATCATAGTCGTTTCCGACTACTATAAAGATAAGCTGCTTTGCTCCATATTCTTCTATCGCAAATTTGGCATATGCTAAGTACTGACTCAGGGGGGCTCCCGAGTGTGCGAAGGTATAGACCCTGTGTGAAGATTTCAGTTGCTGTCGCAAAAGAGATGAGAATGTTTTTTGTTGATCTACCCTCTTTGCCTCTACAAAACTATCGCCGATTACAGCTATAAGTGGCAGCTTATGGTTCTTTTGATAATCTACGGGGCTAATCAAACCGATATTATTGGTGTGGATCACATTGGGTTGATCCATTAATGACCCAGTAGAGGAAGTGAAGTCTCTATTAGGAGAATACCTCGCATATGGAGTAATGCTATTAACCGCCTGACCGGGCAATACTCTATTAACGGGCAAGAAACTAAAGACAATCTCTAAAAACAGTATCGATATGAATGCGCCAAATATCGGGAATAGGATCTTAGATAACATTACGCAAATGACGGCACATAGGGAACTTCTAGGTTCGCTTTAAGCCTTTTTCCTTAAGCTCCTCGCTTTGCCACTCCTCTAATGTTTTGCGGTGATGCTCAGAGATAATATCGTAGACCTCATCAGGTGTATCAACGATAGAGATACAGTCAAAATCCTTGGCACTAATGAGCCCACGATCAAGGGGAACCTTCTTCATCCAGTCGATCACTCCGGACCAATAGCTTTTATCCATAAGAACTATCGGACGCATTGACATATGGCGCACTTGAATAAGCTGCCAAGCGAAATAAAGCTCTAAGAGGGTTCCAATACCACCGGGCGTAGCGATGACAGCATGAGAAAGGCGCATAAAGTCATCGAGCCGAGATGAGAACTTATGATGATGGCGTTTTACATCAAGGTGGGCATTTGGAACTGGCTCAAAATCCAGCTCAATTGATAGGCCGAAGCTTCGGCTCTTACTCTGCTTTTCTTCTTGTCCAATTTTTGCACCAGAATTAGCGGCCTCCATAAGACCTGGGCCACCACCAGTTAGAATATCAATATCTTCCCACGCGAGCATACGAGCGAGCTCATAAGCTTCCTCGTACTCTTTACTTTCCGGCTTGATACGCGCGCTACCAAAAATGCAAACTCTGTAAAACCGGTCCTCTTCAAGCGCCTTAAGCTGTTCCTCAATTACAATTGCACGCTGATAAAGCGATGTTAGCCGCTGGTCAAGGTGCTTACGGCGGCTGATAGGTTTCTTTGGTTCAAATTGTTCGTCTTCACTCATACAGATAATGATGCACCAACGGTCTAAGAGGTGAAAGATATTTTCTTTAAAAAGATATGGGAGTTAGCAACTTTTCCACAGATCTATCGAATAATTCGAGGGAGGAGAGAAAAAGAGAAGAGAGTATTAACTGCTAAAGCTGAGCTCCTTGTCCTTGTCCTGCTCTTTGTCCTGACCTAATAACACATGGAAAAGCACGCTATGTTTAGCTACGAAAAATTTGAGGCATACAAACTATCCATAAAACACTGGAAAACGACACTATACCTACTTGACGAACTACCAACCGGGAATTCAGCACTTAAGGATCAGCTTAAGCGAGCATCAATGAGCATCTCAATTAATATTGCCGAAGGTTCAGGGCGCAACAGGAAAGAGGATCGTAAAAGATTCCTTGCTATTGCTAGGGGATCCGCAATGGAATGTGCTGCGCTGCTTGATCTTATAGTTGAAGTCGCTCCATCTCGCAAAATGCCAATTATGGAATCAAAGCAACTCCTACTTTCAATTGTGAATATACTTTCCTCTACATTGCTAAGGTAAAGGAAGGGTCAGGAATAGGACAAGGAGCAGGACAAGGAATAAAGGCTATCCAACTTTCTTAAGTGGATCGGATGGGATTGGGCCTGAGAGGATATCTGGTTCATCTTCTTGAGGCTCGAGAACATTGTCATTAAGAGCAAGTTGTTCATGAAGAAGAGTTGTCCAGGCTTCCCACCCAGTGAGCGAAGAGCGTTCATTGATTAGATCTTCAAGATCGGTGGCTTCATCTCCGTTATGGGCATCTACGAGCGTTTGAAGTGACGACTCTACAAAGAGCATTGCTTTAATGACATCTTTAAAATGAGCAGGAAGTATTGGGGCTACGGGGACTCGTGAAGTTCTCTGACGCGCGCGCTCAAGGGCTTTTCGAAGTTCAGAGGCTGCTTGTTCCAATTCGCTTAATTCTTGCTGACGAAGCGGCGTGCTATGCAGTCGCGGATTGTGGTGAGGGTGGAAAAACCTGTAGATATCCATATTCTCTGAGCGCTTATAGTTAGAGAGCGCGATAAACAGACTTAAATAACTACATCAAAACAACTACCATTATTGTATGGCTTACGTGAGTTATCAACAAGATAGAAAATTGTTATATTGCTTAACCGTGGCGGGGAGATTGCTTCGTCGTTCGGTCTACGACCTCAGCTCCTCGCAATGACAAGGGTCGCCTTTATGTATTGGCATCCCAATGAGTTAGGTCCATTATAGGGGGATGCAAACGTTTCTCTATATTCTCTGGATATTTATCCCTCTAGCGTATTACCTAATGGCGCTCTGGTCCAAGCTTGAGCAGTCTACTCAGAGGAAACGAGGGAAAAACGTTCAGCACGAAGCCGCAGATCTTTTTAAGACGGCAAACCATCTGGCAATAGTGTGCTTTATTACCTTTCTTGTAGATCGATATGCTACTGAAACTCTTATTAAACCCAACTTACCAGATTTAGTTCCCTTACCACTCGTTCAGATCTTACTCTTACCGGCAGTTATGTATGTTGTGGCACTCATTAAGGGAAAGTCAGAGCCAATTAGGATCAAGAAGGCTCCGCGCCCTACTCAGAATAAACGATAAGGATAGAGGGTGGATATCTGGAGATTGCTTCGTCGTTCGGTCTGCGACCTCAGCTTCTCGCAATGACTGTATATAATATTTGGGGCAGGATTAGGACAAGGAGCAGGACAAGGTATGAGCATTGTTGGGGTTGATGAGGTTGGGAGGGGGCCGCTGGCAGGGCCAGTAGTAGCTGCAGCTGCTGCTTTTAGCAACGAAGCAATCCCTGAAGAAGTCACCGATTCTAAGAAACTTTCTCTCAAAAAACGCGAATACCTTTATGAGAAGATAAGAGACTCTGCTCCTCAGTGGGCTATTGTATCGCTCGGACCAAGAACGATTGATGAGATAAATATTCGAGAAGCAGCAAAGCTTGCTATGAGTATCGCAGTAAGCCTCTGTGATGGAGAGCAGGTACTCGTCGATGGAAATATGCCGATAGATACCGATACGGCACAAGAAACTATCATTAAAGGGGATCTCCTCCGGCGTGAGATTGGGGCAGCATCGATTCTCGCAAAGGTGTGGCGTGATAGACGTATGGTTGAGTATGACAAGCTCTTCGCAGGTTATGGCCTAGCATCTCACGCAGGCTATCCAACAAAGGCTCATAAAGAAGCTATTGGCACACTAGGGGTAACCGAACTTCATCGATACTCGTTTAAAGGAGTAAAAGAGCATGTTTCGATGGGAGATTGCCGCGCTGCGCTCGGAGTGACCGTAGAAGAATTTAGAATTATAACACCCGATGAAGACACGATTCTTACATACTCCGCACCTGATTACTGGAGAGAGAGGAGAGAACGAGGCCTTAACGTTCGTTCAGAAGCAGCTTCGGCGTAAGATTGTTAAAACAAACTGGACGTGCTCTCTGGGAGAGATCGACATCATCGCTCGCGATAGTAGCACCCTTTATTTCATAGAGGTCAAAACGAGAAAAGCGTATCACTCCGGAGCTTATCCGATTATAGAAGCCGTAGATTGGAAGAAGCAGAAAAAAATCATCCTGCTCTCTAAAGCATTCCTAACATCAACATGGCGATTTAGGAACTACTCTGTCCGCTACGAAGTAATCTGTGTAGAATATCAAACTGAATATTTAGAATATCAGATTACACACTACCCGGATGCTTGGAGGGACGACTAGGGGTCAGTCTGGTATATCTCCCATTGTTCCCTCTCGACGCGAGGGAGACGGTCTTTCGGGAACAATGGGAGATATACCAGACTGACCAAAGATTGCGTGGAGCTTTAAAGGTCAGATGGATGCCTTATAAATATTACAATTATCTCGCACTCTTTCTGACAGTCTTTACTCTATTCGCTCGCCTATCTGACGTAGGATCAAATCCAGCAGGATTTTACTGCGACGAGGCTGCTATCTCGTTTAATGCGAGGTCTATTCTTGAGACGGGGAAAGATGAGCATGGAATATCATATCCATTTTACTTCAAGTCGTACGGAGACTATAAATCTGGGCTCTATGTCTACAGCGTCGCTATAGCTCAAAAAATATTTGGAAACGATACGGCAGAGCTTGTTCACTTCACAACAAGATTACCCGCGGCTCTTTTCCTGGCGCTTGTACTGCCTCTTGGCTACATTATACTCGCCAAAAGTATTCATCCACTTTGTGGCCTCATCGCGCTACTCCTTTTGGCAACAGATCCTTGGCTTCACCATTTTTCACATATCGGTTTCTCTCTTACCGCGATTCCATTCTTACTTGCAGCAGGTCTCTGCCTCTGGCTTATTGGGATCAAGGAAAAAGATAGCTTCTACTTTGCACTCTCTGCGGCCTTTTACTCGCTCGCGTTTTATACCTATGCGCCCGCTCGACTTTTTGTTCCTCTTTTTGCTGCAGGTCTTCTTATCATATACGCAAAAGACCAGAGAATTCACAGAAAGGATCTTTTTGCGTTTGTCTTAACTGCCTGTCTCTGCTCACTCCCCTTTTTCTACTATCTTTTAGGAGTTGAAGATTATCTGAAACGTGTAGGCTACCTTAATATCTTTACCACACCGTATCTCGCCTCATCAGGAGGGTACAGATGGTATGCACAGCATACACCTGAACTGTGGCAGAGCATTCAAACACTTCCACAGTTCGTCAGTTCACTTCTGGTATTTATTTGGAATTATTTTCAACAGCTCTCTCTCGATTTTTTATTTTTTAATAGCGGGCCTAATTTAAAATTTGGGCCAACTAAATCTGGAGTGCTTCAACTTCTCTCACTCCCCGGCCTTGCTGCAGGTGTGTTCTTTGCAATAAAAGACCGTTCGCGTTTCGGCCTGATTCTTCTCTGGTGGATCCTTATCTTTCCAATCCCAGGCTCACTCACTTGGGAAGACATCCCACACGCCGGCAGGGCTATAGTTGCTCACCCGGGGTTAACTCTCCTTGCGGCTTTTGGTTACTGGAGGATATTCACCTTTTTGGCCAACCTGAAAAACTCCTACCTCAGGAAAGTGTCTATTTCTCTTCTTATCTTGAGCACAAGCTTCATCTATCTTTACCAGTCATATCTCTTTCTCAAACACTACCATGAAAACTATAGCATTCGATCATCTGCGTGGATGCAATATGGAATAAGGGAGATAGTAGATTATGTAAGGGAGCACTCTTCTAACTTTCGAGAGGTTCAATTTGTAACTACCGGTCTTCTCTATGAACCTGAGATGCATATACTGATGTATAGTGGTATACCTGCCAAGAAGTGGCACGAAACTCATAAGCTCCCTTATAAGATGAAGGTCCTTCGAAAAACTGTAGATGTGAATTATTTGAGGCCAAATACGCTTTACATTATTTCTCCACCTCCAAGACATATCCCCCCTTCCGTCCGAGTTCTTCACACAGTATTCTGGGAAGATAATGTTGGAGCATCGGCAGTTTTTCTGCGTCTGAAGCAGGAAAACATCAATCTAAAGTGACATGAACTTCGAGATGATTCTAAACAGGCTAGAGGCATCAGCCTGGAACATAACGTACTCTTTCTTTCAGCCCGGAAACCGAATCTGGTGGCCATTTCTTGTGTCGGCTTACGTCATAGCTGTTGCTTATTATTTCTTACTCACCAAGAATGAGGCCTCGTTCATGAGAAGAATCCGCAAGAGCATCGCCAGCTGCTTCCCTCGTGAAATTATCCTTCATCCATCAGCTATATTAGATTATAAGTTTTTCCTCCTTAACGGGCTTCTCTACTCTGCATTTATATCCCCGTTTATGATTACCGTTTCTTCTGCGACCATTTTGACAGAGCATCTTCTTGAAAAAGTAGTAGGAATACCCGATACATTCTTGCCCGTGACTTATAGCTTTTACATCGTCACAACTCTTTGCGTTGCACTCGCTGATGATCTTGGCAGATATATCAGCCACTGGCTTCACCACCGAATTCCAGTTCTCTGGAACATGCATAAGGTACACCACACGGCTACGGTAATGACCCCAATTACCCTTTACCGAGTACATCCAATTGAGCTTTTCCTACACGGCTCTACGGCAGGACTCTTTGGCGGAGCTATTTTCGGGCTCGGAAGATACCTGTCCGGGGGAGAGCTCACTGTTTTTGAAATTTTGAACATGAATATTATTGTGTTTGCGGTAGCAATTCTGGGATCGAACCTCAGACACTCCCATGTCTGGATCCGGTACCCGAACTTCATCAGTAAAATCATTATGAGCCCGGCCCAGCATCAGGTACACCACAGTAGACTCAAGATTCATCACGACAAGAACCTCGGAAGTGCCCTATCCATCTGGGACTGGCTATTTGGAACCCTCTACCTGCCCGCAAGAGACGAAAAGCTAGAATTCGGTATTACGAGTAAAAAAGAAACAGCCGAGTTCTCTACACTAAAGAGTCTTTACTGGCTCCCAATTAAACAATCTCTTGCAATTCTAGGGGGTTCCACGAAAACAAAAGGTGTTAATCCTGAACAAAAGAGTAAAGATAAGCCTCTAGAATGATGAGTTTTTCTATCTTCACAGCCCTTTAATATGTGTGCTACATCAGTAGTGTAATTTTTTACAGGTTACCGTTTAGGAGAAAAACTATGAATCGTAGAATACTTACCATTTTATTAACATGCTTAGCCGTGTTCGCAGTATCATCTGCTCACGCAGATCGGTTTGATGAGATGATCTCACCAATATCAAACCCTGTGAACTTCGAAGATCCTCGGATTAATACTGAAGCTCGCTTTATCTACCTCTATCACGAAATCGATGACAACTTCGTTACTGGTGGTGGAAACGCTCAAATTTATGCTCTTCAACTCCGCTTTGCTGTGACTGAAGATCTCGCCATCATCGCGACAAAGGACGGAATCGTAGATTTCAACCCTGAAGTTGGTGAAGATGAAACTGGACTCGGAAACATCGCTGCTGGTGTTAAGTACGCTTTTCATAAGAATGAAGATAAAGGTACTATTGCTACTGCAGCTCTTCGATATGAAGCATCTACTGGTAACGGTGACGTCTTTCAGGGACACGGAGATGGATTCATCCAGCCTTCTGTTAGCTTCGGTGCTGCCCTATGCGGACTGAACATCGTTGCTGCTACTGGTCTTCGTATCGCAATGGATCAGGACTACGACAGTAGCTTCTGGGATGTAGATCTTCACGTCGACAAAAAGATTGGCAACTTCTATCCAACACTCGAAGTAAACCTCATTCAAGTAATTGATGACGGTGAAAGACTCCCTATTGCTGATGAGGGACTTGATTATTTTAACTTCGGTGCAACAGATGCCGCTGGAAAAACTATCGTAACTGGAGCTGCTGGTGCGAGATACCGCGTAATGGACGATCTTGACCTTGGTGCTGCTTACCAGTTCCCGCTAACAAATGGCGCTGGTTCTAATCTTTTTGATTGGAGACTTACTACTGACGTAATTCTCAGTTTCTAAGAAGTACTACCTCCTTTACCTGCCTCTGTGCCGAATTCGGCATAGGGGCAGGATTCTCCCTCATCCCCCAAACAAACAGTCACAGTATCGTGCCCCGCAATGACGGTCTACCTTACTTAATGTAAACTAAGGTTTAGCCCGAGTTGGTCATTGCGAGGAGCTGAAGCCAAAGGCTGAACGACGCGGCAATCTCCCGGCCTAGGCAACATGAAGTCTCTGGCAGGATGCGGAGATTGCCGCGTCGTTCGAGCAAAGGCTCTCCGCTATTTTGCTTTCAGCAAAATGCCTTACGGCACGCCGCCTCGCAATGACGGTGTACTTTACTTAATAACACTACAGGTGCGCTAGGAGGCTGTCGAGGATGCTGCGGACATCTATGACGTCGCGGTGGAGTTGTCGCCACTCAAGGTTGGTTAGCGTATCCTCATCCTGATCCTTAAAAATTTTCACTGTACCTGAGAGAAAATATTCAAGTTGCTTTTTATAGCTCTGCTTATACTCGTTAAACATCTTTGGCAGAGTATTCTCAATACTTGGTCCATCAAGAAGCACTAAGATGCTTACGAGTTGCTCGAGGCTTTTTTCAAGATCAGGAAGACTCTGTAAGACACTCTGAGAGCGACCAGTCCCCGATACTTTTTCAAGACTTTGAGCAATGGAACTGACAAGCTCTTTGATATACTTCGTCCTCCCCGAGGGGTCTACGGCGAGAAACTCGACAGTGCCCGCAGGAGCCGATGCTAGGGACACTATCTCTCCTGTCTTGTTTGATTTGCTCATATTAGTAAGATGCGCCACACAAACACAAAGTTCCAGCGCCTTATTTTCGCTCAGATACAAGCAGGCTCTCTCACGCTTATTTTTGGCACTCTGTATCGAGCATGAACTTGAGTTCGGCCAACTGCCTGACGTTATGCGAGTTCTTTAACTGGACACGAATCCGAGCCTCGAGTTCTTCACGAATAAAAGGCTTGAGTATATAGTCAGAACCTCCCGCTTTAAAAAAGCTTATGCGATCTTCAGGATCGTCACTGCCTGTCAGGAAAAGAACTGGCACGTCCTTCAGCCCGAGCTCACGACGCACCTTCGTACAGAGCTCAATGCCGCCCATTCTCGGCATGTGATTATCAAGAATCATCAAGTCAAAACCGGTCGTATCTGTACTAAGAAGCTCAAAAGCTTCATGCCCATCAACGCATTCTATAGGAGTAGCCCCTAAAGAATGAATACAGCGATCCAACATAAACCTGACCATCTTTCCATCTTCGACCACGAGTACTCTGCAATCTTCATAGAGTTTTGTAGGACGTAGATACCTGTCTATAGCTTCAAGAAACTCACTGCCGCGAATCAGCTTCTTTTGTAGAAAGTCACATGCGCCAGCTTCAAATCCTCGGATCCTTTCAGCAAGGCTATCTCTACTGGTGATAAATATGATCGGGATACCGCACTGTGCGTCGTCCTGATATCTGGCATATTCCTGATGTTGCATTAAACGGCACGTTTCGTAGCCATCAATGCCGGGCATTTCCACATCGAGAGTTATGAGTGACACGGCCTCTTTGTGAAGGAGTTCAAGCGCTTCTCGACCTGTTCCCGCCTCCACTACTGAATAGCCTTCCTGTTCGAGCTGTTTTCTCATGGCGGTGCGGGCCGTGAGGCTATCATCTACGATTAATATTGGATCACAATCACCTACAAGTGACTCATCTCTATTATTCATATCAAATTCCTGATTCTGCCCTTCATAAATTCATCGGTATAATATCCACACCTGTAAAGATAAAGTTATGATATCAATCAAGCACGACATTCAACTAAGACTCATAAGTGATATAGGTAGGCTTTAAAACGGCGTTACTTCTGTAGGGCCTCAAACGACTCTTAGATGGTCAAAGTATTTGAAAAGTATATCCTCATACCAGCATACTCGTCCCAGATAGTCAGATAGATGGCCAACATGCCCGCCGTACGGTGTATAGACCGTCTGGATGTGTGGGGCATGAGCATCGGGATAACACGTCTCTGAGAGGAAGGGGTCGTCATATGAGCTCAAGAGCAGAGCCGGACAAGCAATATCTTTAATAAAGGCAAGCGAACTGTTTGCCTTCCAGTATTGATAACAATCTGAATACCCATTTTGAGGAGCCGTAAAGCGATTATCGTAATCGTAAAAATTTTTGATGGTATCGTAGTCAGAAAGATCTAATTCTGGAAAATGACGTTTTTTTTCCACAAGCTTTAAGTATAAATCGTTCAGAAATCTCTTCATATAAATCTTATTTCCCGAACGAGCGAGCGCTTTGGCACATCCTTCGAGATCGCACGGTACTGATATAGTGCTCGCCCCCACAATAGAAGAGGGATACCCTTCCCCCTCTTCCCCCAGATATTTAAGGGTCATATTCCCGCCAGCGCTTATTCCAACGAGAAAAATTTGAGAGTAAGATTTATTGTTCAGGACATGTTCTACAACAGAACGTAAGTCCTCAGATTTTCCGCTATGATAGGAATAGAGCTTGCGATTTGGTTCCCCGCTACACCCTCTAAAATTCCACGCGAGGGCACTATAATTTCTTTCCACACATTTTTTTACCAAACGCTTAATGTATCCTGCCTGGCTCGATCCTTCGAGTCCATGTGAAAAGATGAACAGAACCTCACTTCCCTCAGCCTCAACGAGATCGAGATCTAAAAAATCTCCGTCGGATACTAGTATTCGTTCTCGAGTATAATCTAGCGCCGGAGCACTTCGTATAAGATTTGCATAGATAGTATGAGCGTGGCCGTTGCGGAGAAGAAACGGTGGGGAGTACGCTTTAAGAATTGGACCAATCACTTTTTATCGTTTATACGGTCACTAAGCGTAGCGATGAGCGAATCAAGCGAGAGCTCTTCCTGCTCCTCCACCTTGTACCTACGAAGCGTAACACCGCCTGACTCTTTTTCCTTCTCTCCGATGATTGCCATATTAGGAATTTTGGCTACTGTTGCTTCTCGTACTTTTTTACTGAAAGAATTTGAAGACTCATCAACTTCTACCCGAATCCCTGCCTCCTCAAGTTTCTTACGCACTGTCTGCGCATACTCAAAAAAGGCTTCAGCGACCGGAACGATACGAACCTGTGTTGGAGCAAGCCAAGTTGGAAACGCTCCGCCAAAATGCTCTAAGATCACACCAAAAAATCTCTCTATAGAACCCATAAGCGCTCGGTGAATCATATACGGCCGCTTAAGCTCACCATCACTATCCGCATATTGGAGATCAAATCTCTCAGGGAGATTAAAATCAAATTGTATGGTGCTCAGTTGCCACTCTCGCTCCAGCGCATCCATTGCACAGATATCGATCTTCGGTCCATAAAATGCACCATCGGCTTCGTTTATTGAAAACTTATGGCCACTGCGTTCAAGTGCTGCACGAAGGGCATCCTCAGCGGCATCCCATTTGGCCTCTTCACCCACACGTTTTTCCGGGCGAGTACTGAGATAGAGATGAAAGTCTGTTAAGCCAAAGTCAGAGAGAAGCTTTGTACAAAAACCAAGTACTCTATCAATTTCAGCTGGCATCTGATCTTCGCGGCAGAAGAGGTGAGCATCATCCTGAGTAAATCCACGAACACGGGTTAGCCCAGAGAGTGTACCACTTCGCTCAAAACGATATACAGTACCCCATTCTGCAAAACGTAGCGGCAATTCTCTATACGAGCGTGGCCGACTTGAAAAAATCTTACAGTGAAATGGACAATTCATCGGCTTGAGATAAAACTCCTGCCCTTCGACTTCAATCGGCGCAAACATTCCATCTTTATAAAATGAAAGGTGACCGCTTGTTTCCCAAAGAGAGGCACGTCCAATGTGAGGGCTGTAAACAAAGTCATAACCGCCCTTTAAGTGTAGCTCACGGCTATGCTCCTCCATAAGATGTCTGACAAGCCCACCCTTTGGATGCCAAAGTATAAGCCCGGCACCAACACCTTCGTGATCAATGCTAAAGAGATCCAGTTCAGGCCCAAGTTTGCGGTGATCACGTTGTCTGGCAAGCTCTCGTTTCTGTATATAGTTCTTAAGGCTTTCCTTATCCTCAAAGGCGAGGCAATAAATTCTGGTGAGTTGGGGATTCTTTTCATCACCTCTCCAATAGGCGCCGGCAACAGCATCGAGCTTAAAGCAGTCTTTCGGAATATCACCGGTATGCTCCACGTGCGGTCCAGCACACATATCCTCAAAGGGGCCATTTGTATAAAAGCCTATTTCAGTCTCGCCCTGCTCGGACAGCTCCTTACAATATTCAACTTTGTAACCTTCATCTTGCCCCTCAAGATGTTTCACCGCCTCATCCGCAGAACGCATCTGGTGTGTGAACTCTTGCTTTTGGCCGATGATCTTTCGCATCCGCTTCTCAATATCTTTGAAATCCTCATCAGTGATTGGCTGCTTGAGATCAAAATCGTAGTAACACCCTGTATCAATAGGAGGGCCAAAGCCAAGCTTTGCATCCGGTCGTATCTGTAAAACCGCCTGCGCAAGTACGTGGGCAAGTGAGTGTCGAATTTTGTAGAGATTGTCTTTTTCAGGTGCACATTCCATAGTTCACCCAATATATAGGGACTCCTGCAGAATTAAAAGAGTCAGGATGCTTGATCCTCCCTCTTTTCTGGCTCTTTTCCCGGAGTTTTCTCCGCAGGCTCATCTTCAAAGAGTATTCTGTGGGCTGGAGTCTCCAGATCCTCAAACTGACCACTCCGTACTGACCAGAGATAAGCTAGAAGCCCACAAATTCCAAAAAAGAGCGAGAGCGGAAGCAGCACATAGATGATGTCCATTAGCGAAATACCCGTAATAATGAGCTGGAACCAATAACGGTAATTGAGCTCAGAGGCATAAGTATCGCCGCCAAGAGTGGAGTCATATAGCCAGCCATTGCTAACGAAACTCCTATAACATTATAGGTAACACTAAAAATCATATTCCATACGATAGTTCTGTGAAGCTTTTTAGCAGCGTGCCAAATATCATACAAGGCTGGCACGATCTCTCTTGAAATAAAAATATCTGCATTTTCCAGCGAAGCCTCCGCCGGGCTCTTCACACCGATTGATACATCTGCCGCGGCAAGTGCTGCTGCATCGTTTACACCGTCACCAGTAAAGACAACACCACCATCAAAGGACTGCACGAGGCTACGCTTCTCCTCCGGCAGGAGAGCACCATAGAGTTTTTCCTCTGGTATTCCTAGTTCGGCACCAACTTCACGTACTGTAGCGACCGCATCTCCCGAAGCTATGCATGTTGAAATCCCACTACCCTGAAGCATCTGTAAAAATGAGGAAGCCGCTGGTCGTATCTTATCAGAAAGCGTTATGTGCAGCACAACATCTTCGCCCTTTGAAAGTACCACTCCTTCTGTGAAACGTTCTCCGCACGCTCGAAGAAGCTGCCACTGTTCGCTTTTCGCATCAAGGCCAGCAACTCCCTTTCCAGCAAGATGTCGAATCGAAGTCAAATCAGCCGCCGGGACAATCTCTCTTAAGAGCTCACTGTCCAAAACAGCTCTTGCCACTGGATGCTCAGGAGTTACCGCCTCAAGTGCAAGGAGCACTGAAAGAGCACGCTCTCGTGGAACGGAGTGAGAAAGATAATTAAATTTTTTAACTTGTAGCTTCCCATAGGTAAGTGTTCCAGTCTTATCAAAAATTGCGACTTTGCACCGCAAGAGACTTAAAAGCGCCGATGGTCTCTTAATGAAGATCCCCTTTCTTGCACCTCTCCCGATAGCAACCGCATAAGCCAACGGTGAAGCCAGAGCAAAAGCACATGGACAACTTACAACGAGTAAAGCAACCGTAACTTCAAGCGCGGGGGTGAGGCCAGCAGGTATCCAGAAAAGAAAAGCAAGGAGCGCAAGCAGAAGAACACCCGCTACAAAGTAAAAACTCAATCGGTCAGCATACGTTTCAGGTTCGCCCTCCTCGCCTTCTCTTAGAATTTCCATCAGTTTATAGGCGCGAGATTGCTGATACTCGGCTTCAACACATATTCTCAATTCTCCTTCTGTATTGAGCGTTCCAGCATATATCGTATCACCTGCGCTAACCGGAAGTGGCGTTGCTTCACCATTTAATACAGACTGATCTACGGCACTCTCTCCTGTCTTAATAATACCATCAATCGGCACCCTACTCCCTGCTGGGACGCGAACGAGATCGCCTCTTCTTAGTGACTGAACAAGTACAGCCTCCTCCCCGTCTTCATTAATTTTATACGCATAAAAAGGGAAAAAGGCCCCTTGGAGATCACACTCTCTGCGACTTCGTTCAAAGATTTTCTTCTGGAGAAATCTTCCGGCTAAAAGAAAGAAAACAAGAGCACAGACTGACTCAAAGTACACATATTCAGCATGTCCCAGTGCGTTGTAAGCGCTTAAGAGGAAAGAAAGCACAATGCCTACTGAGATAGGCAGATCTACGTGCGGTCTCCTGACCAAAATTCCAGCAAGAGCTGATCGATAGAACGGTACAGAGCAATAAGTAATAACAGGAATCGTAAGGAGAAAACTCACCAAATGCAGTAAGTTCCGATACTTTAATTCAATCCCAGATGAGCTGCCTTCATAAAGCGAAACAGCGATAATCATAGTATGCGCGGCACAGAGTGCTGACACACCCAGCCTACTAAGCTCGCTTTTATCTGTTGAGGGCAATGATTGTCCCTGCTCTGCAGGAGACACTTCATATCCAAAGGAGGATAAAAGCTCGGCTATCTCTGAAAGAGATATCTCTTGAACATCAAACGTTATGCTTACTGTTGATGCACTATACTGAAGCCTGACAGACTGAATCCCTTCGTGTAAATGAGTAATCCTTTCAACTACCCAGATGCATGCGGAACAGTGTATGCCTTTAATATAAAGCTTTGCTGTGTAAACACTGCCACCATTACATATAAGGTAACGCTCTCTAAAGTCTTCGCCGTCAAGATAACTATAGTCTCTCTCCTGGAAATCGGGCTGAAAAGATCCGGGAACATAATCCTTTTCCCGGTATTGATAGTAACTCTCCATGCCAGATTCATGGAGCGCCCCATAAACCATCCGGCATCCGGCACAACAGAAACGTAGTTCATTATCATCTTTGTGTTGGTCATTTTTTAAAAGCGCACCACAATGATCACATACGAGTGGCTCGTTCTGTTTTTCTGTGATAACACTGGCACTACTTTCCATAGGTACATTCTTAGAGTAATGGAAACACTATTTCCTGTTTTTATAGCAAGTCTGATCGGTAGTCCACACTGCGCCGTAATGTGTGGAGGCTTTGCCGCTGCTTGCAGCACTACGACTTCTCGCAATAGTGTCTTCTACCACTGTGGCAGAGCCATATCTTACACCTTTTTAGGCCTTCTGGCAGGCTATGCCGGGAAGACGCTCAATTCCCAATTTTCATTTACAGGATTTACCAACGTTACGGCTCTCATCATCGCCATCATTCTTATATACTGGGGGCTTAGACAACTTGTTGCACCGGGGTATCTTTCAGCATCCGCATCACCTCCGAGTTTTCTTACTTCAGTTTTGAGCAAAATATACAAGAACGCTGGAGCTGCTTCGGGTAGTGCATTTTTGCTCGGCATAGCGAGCGCTTTTTTGCCTTGCGGATGGCTTTATTCCTATGTCGGGATCGCAGCCAGTAGCGGAGATGCTTTTCGTGGCGCCCTCATAATGTTTATCTTCTGGCTCGGAACAGTTCCAATTCTTGCAACTATTACCTCTTTTAGTAAGATCGTAACCCAGTCTCTTGGTAAGCATGCCAGCAAAATAACAGCATTTCTTTTTATCTTCGCTGGCATTGCTTCTCTTAGCATTCATCTCGGACTTATCAATATCCCGATGCACAACCACAGTCACCATAGCGAGCATACTATGACCACAAAGCCTGACACGACTTCGCAAGACCACAAACACGATCACTCACACCACATGCATCACTAACCACCCCTCAAAACACTTAATCTTTAGTAGTTTACTCCAGTATTTCACGTAAAAGTTCTCTCCTACTTTTATTCAAGATATTGCATCTCGTAATATGAATGATATCTTATGAAATAGAATTTATCAGGAATTATTTACCTTTTTAGACCTGTATCAATATGCAACACAATCAACTTGAAACTTTTGCTTACGACGATGCCGTTGTAAGAAAATTTGTAATAGCGACTTTAATCTGGGGCCTCATTGGCATGCTGGCAGGAGTACTACTCGCTGCACAGCTTTACTACTGGCCACTCAATGGCGGGCTGCCGTGGATAACCTTTGGCCGTCTCCGTCCGCTCCATACAAACGCAGTCATCTTTGCTTTTGCAGGCAACGCCATATTCGCTGCCATCTACTACTCAACGCAGCGATTGTGTAAAGCACGTATGTTCTCTGACGTTCTGAGTAACGTCCACTTCTGGGGCTGGCAGCTTATAATAGTTGCTGCGGCAATTACGCTCCCCTTGGGAATAACAACAAGTAAGGAATACGCAGAACTTGAGTGGCCAGTAGATATAGCAATTACTCTTGTATGGGTCGTACTCGCAATAAACTTTTTTGGAACACTCATCCAGAGAAGAGAAAAGCACATATACGTTGCTCTCTGGTTTTATATCGCAACGATTCTCACTGTAGCGATGCTGCACATTGTTAACTCTTTGGCACTACCGGTTTCACTCTTTAAGAGTTATTCCGTCTATGCCGGTGTACAGGACGCACTTGTTCAGTGGTGGTACGGACACAATGCCGTTGCATTCTTCCTTACGACCCCATTTCTCGGGTTGATGTACTACTTCATGCCTAAGGCAGCTGATGGCCCGGTTTACTCATATAGACTTTCCATCATTCACTTCTGGTCTTTGATTTTTATCTACATCTGGGCCGGCCCTCACCATCTTCTTTACACTTCATTACCTGACTGGGCACAAACAATGGGAGTTGTCTTCTCGGTAATGCTTATTGCTCCTTCATGGGGAGGAATGCTTAACGGACTTCTAACGCTGCGAGGAGGCTGGCATAAGCTCAGAGAGGATACTATCTGTAAGTTCTTTGTTGTTGGTATTACCTTTTACGGAATGTCTACCTTTGAAGGGCCGATGCTGTCCGTTCAGGCGGTTAACTCTTTAGCTCACTACACTGACTGGATTATTGGTCACGTCCATGGTGGAGCTCTCGGCTGGAACGGATTTATGGCTTTCGGAATGATCTACTGGCTGATTCCAAGACTCTGGAAAGTTGAAGTTTATAGCCAAAAACTGATGTCGCTCCACTTCTGGACGGCTACACTTGGTATCGTCCTCTACATTACTTCAATGTGGGTTGCTGGCGTGACTCAAGGACTTATGTGGAGAGAGTTCACTGCAGAAGGCACGCTTGCGTATCCTGACTTCATCGAAACAGTTGTTGAGCTCATGCCGCTATATGGCTTTAGGCTCGTCGGTGGACTTCTTTACGTAGGCGGCACGGTCATCATGCTCTTTAACTTCTTTATGTCTGTGAAGAAGGCTTATGATACTGGCGCTGACTTAAGTGACCCTGTTTACAAGGCTCCAGCTCTTCGTGACGCCCCACAAGAGCACGAACACACGAACATGACATGGCACCAGAAGCTTGAAGGAAAGCCAATGCTTTTTACACTGCTCTCTCTGGTTGCTGTCCTGATCGGCGGAGCAGTTGAAATCATTCCAATGATTGCTATTGAAAGTAACGTTCCATCAATCGCTTCCGTTAAACC
>JAUIIO010000036.1 GCA_030431715.1 bacterium | reverse complement strand
GATTTACTTTTGCTTTTATTCGGTAACATCGTCAAATACCCTAACAGCTCACACAGGGTTTGGGAATAGCTGTAAGGCTCTGGAATCAGGAAGATTAAAATATGACCAGCTAAGTATCTTAGTACACCAGCTCAGGCATAATGTTAGTATACGTACAAAACATTCTATAGGAATAGAGATATGGTCGCGGCAGGTCTTGATACGGGAAGAGAATTAAAGGTAAGCGCTGAGCAGATTATCGCGGATGCAGAGGATGCTGGTAACACTGCTTATCAAAGTTCAAATGATCCTAGGGATAGGGCAGCTGGTATAGCCGATCATATGACAGCCCAGTTCAATAGTGTTTTAAATGATGTGCTCCCTGGAGCATATGCTCCAGAGTTTGCTTATGTTCACAGTGACTTCATGGACCGTGCGGAACGAATCTCGAAAAGATTTAAAGAAGCCTTGACTATCGCAGCTGAGCGAGATGAGGCAAATAAAAATAATCCTGAGCTCAAAGATGAGCATACTAAGAAAGTCCTTCTCGCCACCCTCACTAAGTATGAGCGTCTTTTTTCTGAATACTCGCATGACTCAGCAAGAGAGGTCATTAAGCGTACACTCAGGGGATATCACAATCATCTTGATTCTGCGCGTGGAGTTCTTGATAACCAGAATCTACAGAATAAGAAGCTTTTTCCAAATGGTGTAGGTACTACGAGGCGATCTGCTTTTAGTCACGAGAAGCCACTAGATCAGGTTGAGAATGTGCTCGAAGATATAAGAAAGCGGGCGGGAAAGGGGCTAGATTCTGCCCTCTCCGCGATGTCGCCTGATGTCAATCCGCAGCATCAAGAAAAGCTTCTCAAGACCGTGGATCGCTATTTAAGGCATATTCAAACGAAGCTGAGGAATGGAGCGGTAGTAAATGCAAGTGGTGTTCGTGTTGTTAACGGAGGAGATATCTTTGGCCGTATCTTTATAGCTAATGAAAAATTTCAGCATAGATTATCTGAACTGGAAGAGGGCTTCATTGTTAGCGATGGGGATAAGTGTCGAAATGAGATTGACAAGGCGCGAGCCGTCTTTATTAGAAGTATTGCTCAGGCGAGTGAAGCCCTTGAAGTACAAGATAAGGAACTTGTTAAAGCAAATAAAAAGGCCACAAATGCCATAGGGAATCTTATGCAAAGAGAGGAGCTTGATTACTCTCTGCAAGAAGAAACCTTAAGTGTCCTTGCGACAGGAAACGTAAATCCTAAGGCGAATTCTCGCGTAGAGCGCGATGTGATGACCGCAACGCTTCGCCATGGAAAAAGTTCTATGAAATTGGCCTTTGATCGACCTGCGGGGATGTCTGATAGAGATTGGAACGATAAACTTTCTCAAATTGGAGATGTTCTGGCAAAAATCGACGCTGGGAAACTCTATAAGGACCTCGAGGGCGGGATCTCACAACTTGAGGTGAACGATCCGGATTTTCACGAACTCTTAAAACTTTCGGGTGGGAAAATAGTGCAGCTCGCCAATCTCAAGCTTACTTCTACTTCCGGTGAGAAGGGAGATCTGTTTAATATAGATTGCATTTCTTATAAACCTCAGAATGAGGTGTCGTTCTTCAATGTCATATTTGATAACGTGGATCTTAGTGGCGCTCGCCTCTCAAACAGAGATACCGCCGATGGTGCGGGAGAGACTCATTTTTCCGGTCATTTCCAAGTGACGAATTGTTTGACGGTTGGCACTTATGGTGATGTTGTTGTTGATCCAGCTTCTGCTGGAACAGCCACGTTTATTTTGTCCAAAAACACTATGAACGAGGCGAGTTGGAATGCCGATCTTCGTGGTATTAGTTGCTCAACTCGGTCCCTTCCTAAATTCTGGAAGAAGGTTTCAAATCGCCGTATACAAATCAATGAGAATAATGCTTTTGAGGCGAAGAGGCTTCCTACTGATATTGACGGTGTAACTACCGCAGATGGCAAGTCGTTGATACTGAAGAATAAAGGGCTAGTCGTAGATCTCTATAAGGGGACCATACACAAAGGAATTGTAAAGGGTCCTAATGGAACTGTAGGAGGCGTTTTTGGCAAGTTCACAGATGATATGGATAATCTCTCTTCAGACGCTCCGATCCCACAAGGACTATCTGCTGATGAAGTGCAGTCAATAATGCGTCGTAACGACATTATTAGTGGCGAGAAGTTGAACTTGGGAACAAGTAGCAATACTGATGATTATTATACCACGAATTTTGATACAGGAGACCCTGAGGTAGCTTTACTATTTAAGAAAGATAAAGAAAGCGGAACAATAAATCTTGTTTATGGGAAGCGTGCGCCGCTTCATCAGCGTTCGGCTTCAGAGCTCGAGGAAGACAAGCTAGAAAAACTCAAGAAGATTACATCTGAGTTAGCAAGGCAACATAAGGGCTTGTCGCCTACAGAGGCTATTGGCATCCTTTCTAAGCTAGGTGGGCCTGATATTGAAAAATATTTTAAGAAAAAAGATAAGTCGAATACTGGCAGAGTGATCTAAGTTGCTCATGAGTCTTTAAATCTTTTACTTCCTAAAGTAAGCTCGTTGCGTGACGAGTAGATTATTTATCACAGGTAATGGCACCGGGGTAGGCAAGACTCTTGTCTCGGCTATAGTTGTGTCCTCTCTCGAAGCCGATTACTGGAAGCCTGTACAAGCTGGTGATCTTGATGCGAGCGATTCTCACACTTTAAAGCACTTACTACCGCCTTCCACAGTTATACACCCAGAAGCTTATCGATTGTCGCAACCGATGTCGCCACACGCTGCAGCGGAGAGAGATGGTGTTCAAATTGAACTTGATAAGATTGTGCTGCCTGAGACGAAAAACTCTCTCGTAATAGAAGGGGCAGGTGGAGTCTATGTCCCGCTAAACGCTAATGACACAATGCTAGATCTGATTATGCATCTGGGTACTCCTGTTATCCTAGTATCACATCAGTATCTCGGAAGTATTAATCACACGCTTTTAACTTGGGAAGCGCTCGCTTCGAGAGGTATTCCAATCGCGGGTATTATATTTAATGGGGAAAGGAATAAAGACTCTGAGCAGATTATCCTCGCAAAGACGAAGCTTCCATGTCTTCTGCATATTGAATGGGAGGGCGAGATAACGTCTGATACTGTGAGGCAATACGCCACGAAACTCGACAAGAGATTTTTATGAACTTACAAGATAGAGATGCCGGCGTCGTCTGGCATCCTTTTACTCAATCCTTACTTGATGCCCCTCCAATCGCGATTTCAAGGGCAGAACAGGTGTTTCTCTTTGATACTGATAATAAGCCGTATATTGATGCGATTGCCTCGTGGTGGGCAGTGCTGCACGGACATTCTCATCCGCATATTACTGCTCGCATTGCGGAGCAGCTAGAAAAATACCACCATGTTATCTTTTCAGCATTTACCCACGAGCCAGCAATTGAGCTTGCCGAGAGGCTTTTAGAACGCCTTCCTAAGAATCAGAAGAAGGTTTTTTATAGTGACAACGGTTCTACGGCAGTTGAAATTGCCCTTAAAATGGCGGTGCAGTTTTGGTCCAATAAGGGAATTGAAAAAACGAGTGTTATAGCTTTTGAGAACGCCTACCACGGCGATACCTTCGGAGCGATGTCAGTGAGCGAAGCTGACGCCTTTACAAAACCCTTTGCAAAGCTCCTATTCCCAGTTCTTAGAATTCCCACTCCGGTACCGGGAAGAGAAGATGAGTGCTTTGAAGCTTTAAAGAAATGCATATCAGAAAATGAAGTCGCCGCATTTGTGTATGAGCCACTTATCGCTGGCGCAACTGGTATGCACATGTACTCAGAAAAGATCCTTGATGAGCTTGTTTCTTATTGTCGAAAGAAGGATGTTTTTACTATCGCTGATGAAGTGATGACAGGTTTTGGCAGGACAGGTCATGAATTCGCTAGCGGTGGCTTGCAACATCCTCCTGATATGATGTGTTTTTCGAAAGGCCTTACTGGAGGAACTATGGCCCTTGGAGCTACCTCGGTTACAGATGAGATCTTTAATGCTTTTAAGGGAGAGAGTAGGTATAAGGCTCTTCTTCATGGTCATACCTTTACCGGAAATCCTCTGGCATGTGTCTCCGGTCTTGCGAGCATGGATCTCTTTGAGAAGAAAGAGTGCCGTGACAATATTGACCGTATCGATAAGAGTCATCAGAGCTTTGTTCAAAAACTTAAGGGGATAAAGGGAGCAAGTAACCCGAGAAGTAAAGGGGTAGTACTTGCTTTTGAAGTGCAAAGTAAGGATCAAGACGGCTACGCCTCCAGCATGCGCGACAATCTTCTCGGCTTTTTTCTAAGCAGGGGGATACATCTTAGGCCACTAGGGAATACGGTCTATATCTTACCACCATACTGCATAACCAATGAGCAGCTAGCCAAAGTCTACGACTCAATTCTTGAGGCGCTTGCGCGGTTTGGTGAGTGCTGAAAGCTATTACCTTGACCTTGACCGCAAGATTTGGAGCAGGTTCAGGTCAAGGTCAAGCTCAAGGTAAGTGAGTGCCTTGCTTCGTAGTCATCCCACGCAAGATGTCATATGGATCTAATGACTTTTCTTCGCTTTTAACCTTAATCTCTTGCATCTTCCCCATAAAACAAGCAGGAGATTGCTCACATTTTTCATAGAGCTGAAGGAAAAGCTCGAGCTCAGTAAGGTAGATCTTAAGCTGTATGATCTCAGAGTTGTTGACCTCTTTAAGCACTCTGAGGTCCGGGTATCGATTTCGAAAGTCAGACATGTGCTCCTGGAAGACCTCTGCACGTTTTTCTATTTTTTGCTCACGAGTGAGGCTTTCATTCTTATAAAGTTCTGAAAGCTCGTCATAAAGGCCCCCAACAGCTTTGCTAAATTCAAGCTCAAAAGCGACTCTCGATTCAGAGCTTTTAAGATATTCGGCGTAGGTATTCCGACAACTCTCGTCAGTGCAGTTTAAAAGCGTTTCTTTAAGAAATTCTGGCGTCATAAAGGTAGCGTAAAAATGTGCGGCAGACTCATTAAAGGGCACATGTCCAGGAATCCAGATCGTCTGATGAAAGATCTCGTGAAGTACGGTGTTGATGACATCTACCGGTTTATTTTGAAGGGTGGTTGAGAGCACGGGGTCGTTAAACCAGCCGAGTGTGCTGATCGCGTCGGTTGGTCTTACAGAAACTTCATAGCCATCTTCCTCAAGGCCCCTAGCTGAACACAGAGCCCCATCTTTTGAGAAGTATCCTTTATAGGGCACGCTGCCCACAATTGGGTACCACCAAGTGTAAAGCGAGAATGAGTCTTTTTTTGATGCGACAACTACCCATGCAAGAACATCGCGGTCGAGCTTTGAGTATGTGGTGTAGGATTCGTCAGGGTGCATCGCGATCTGTTGAGAGTAAAGCCGCGCCTCTTGAACAAGACGCAGTTTATGCTTTTCATCCTCGGTATAGCTCTCGCTATCGAGAGCCTCCTCAATTGGCACGGCATTTATAAGAATGCTGGCTTCTTCCACGGCGCCACGCATAACAAAAATCGGGTTGCAGGCTGAAAGGAAGATTGAGATCAGAATAAGTCGTTTCAAATCATCACCTTGATAAGTTCAAGGCAGCAGAGCGCCAAGGCGCCAGCAACAAGGTCGTCCGCCATTATTCCAGCGGCGCCGGGCAGCCTTTCCGCGCGCGATACAGGAAGCGGTTTTGTAATATCAAATAAGCGAAACAGGATGAAGGCTGCAAGGATATAGAGAGGCTGATCAATGCCGGTTCCAAATAGGGCAACGCTCTGACCGCACCACTCGTCAATTACAACGGCAGATGGATCTTTGTCGCCTCCATTGAAGAAAGAATGATTCTTCATAGCATGGGTTGTGGATAAGATGCCTAGAGCTATGAAAACGCAAGTGATTGCAGTCCACGTCGAGGTGCTAAGGGGGGTAATTTGATTTGTAGCAATCCAAACTATGGTGAAGGCGAGTGAGCCGCATGTGCCGGGGGCCACTGAGCTTAAGCCTGAGTAGAATCCTGTGCTGATAAGAAAGTTTAGCTGCGCAAGCATGAGTCCTTCATAGCTCAAACTTTAGCAAAGGGGGAGCAACTTTTTTCTATTTGCAAATAATGTTTGTTGACTGTGCTTCGCCGCTTTTGCTATAAGTAGCTTAAACTAGGACGAGCCAGAATTATCTGGAGTTACCAGCGATCTTTGTTATTGTTCTGTATTATTTTTTGTAGCGCAAATGCATAGAATTCCGGTGAAACTGTGATGAAACACAGGCCGGAAGGTACAGGTAGGCAGGCGAAAGACAGAGTCGCAACATATCAATTTTCGATCAGAGAGAGCATTAGTGGATACAACAGGCGAAACAGAGGATTTGAAGTCAACGAATTCAAGCAAAAGAAAAGGTAAGGTAGTAGAGGCGTCTTTTCCTCGTGGGGGAATCGTTACTGCACGTGGAACTGGTGATGGTCTTATCATCCGGCTTGATTGTCGCGCCCGTGCTGCTGAGCTACACGGAGCGCTTGAAGATTTCCTTGCCTCTCGCAAGGGCTTTTTGAGCGGCACTGGAGTTTACTTGGAGTGGATCGGGAATACACCGGAGCAGACCCTTATCGATCGGGTAAAAGAAACAATATCAGGTAAATACAATATTAAAGTTCTGGAGTCTCGGGCAAAGGCTAATGATTCTTCCCTTGACGATGCCCCCTCGGGCATTGCCCCTATTCGCAGGCACGATGACCTGTTCTCATCTGACGATGTCCTACATGCTGATGACGAAGGGCCTGGTCTTTTTGACGGGATGAGAGATACTGAGATGGTCGTCGGAGATGGACAGGGGCGTGCATCAGCAAAGGTTGCGGAGATCTGGGATGATCCCGATGCGAGAGTTGTCTACGGAATGCTTCGATCCGGGCAAAAGATTGAGACTGAGCATTCAATAGTAATCTGTGGTGATGTTAACTCGGGCGCTGATGTAGTTGCTGGAGGTGATATTATTGTCCTTGGTACTTTGCGCGGAGTTGCTCATGCGGGGGCATATGATGAGACGGGTGGGGGAAGATTTATCTTTGCCCTCGATCTCAAGCCTACACAGCTTCGGATAGGAACTGTCATCTCACGTGGGGCAGAGGAGAAGTCCAGCGTCCCTGAGATTGCGCGTATTGAGGGGAATAACATAGTAGTTGAGAAGTATCGTTCGCGGGTAAATCCCCGGGCGTTATAGGAATCGTTCGTTTTAAGTTTCGTTAGAAAGTTTTTAATTGCTTATATAGTCTGGATTGAACAAGGGGATAAAATAGATGAGCTCAAATGCGAAGGGACAGGCAGAAATAATAGTTGTGACCTCCGGAAAAGGTGGGGTTGGTAAGACTACTACAACGGCTAGCCTTGGGGCTGCTTTAGCCCTTAAGGGGAAAAAGACCCTTGTCGTTGATGCTGACATCGGACTCAGAAACCTAGATGTTATCCTAGGACTTGAGAACCGAATTGTTTTTAATCTCGTTGATGTGGCTAAGGGAGTCTGCAAGCCAAGTCAGGCGATTATTCGTTCTAAAAAATCACAAAATCTTTATCTTCTTCCTGCATCGCAGACTGATGATAAGGATGTCGTCAACGAAGATGAAGTTCGTATGGCGCTCGATAAGTTTAGAAAGGATTTTCATTACATACTGGTTGATTCACCAGCGGGTATTGAGCAGGGGTTTAAGAACGCTTGTGCGGGTGCCGATAGGGCTCTTATCGTCACAACTCCAGAGGTTTCTGCAATCCGAGATGCTGACCGGGTAGTTGGGCTCCTCACAGCTCAAGAAATTGACCCTGAGTTACTTATAAACCGCATTGATTTCAACATGGTTCGACGTGGTGATATGCTCTCAATTGAGGATGTGCAGGATATTCTCGGAATAGACCTCATTGGCGTCATTGAGCGTGATGAGTCAATCATCGTGGCGGCAAACACTGGGGAGCCAGTTGTTTATAATACCAAATCTCGGGCCGGGGATGCTTTTAGTAAGATTGCAAGACGTATTTGCGGTGAGGAAGTGCCGTTTGAGCATGAGTCTAGTGGTTCTCTCTGGGGACGGATAGGGCGAAGGCTCGGGGTAGCGTAGCAACTCGGTGCATATAATTTTACATTCAAAGGAGACCAGTTGTGTTAGCCAGAATTGTTAAGAAAATATTGGGATACGAAACGGATAGTAAGAATGCCGCAAAGAGCAGATTGCACTTTGTCCTCGTGCAGGACAGGGCAGGACTTACTAATGAGGAGATGGTGTCGTTTCGCCGTGAGCTTGTTGATGTCATTGAGAAGTATTTTGTCATCGATGAGCAGGGTTTCGATATCGATTATGAGCGAGAGGGAGACTCCACTACACTCCTCATTAATTCGCCTGTCATAGTAAAAAGACAAGAGGCCCATAAGGGTATCGCTGGAGCTAGGCACGGTAAGGCGAAAGGCAAGAAGAATAAAAGAGGTAGATCCACCGGCCAGAGCGCAACGTCTCAGGCCACTGCCTGATGATGAACCCTTTAAAGTATTAACCGCAACACGAAATATTACCACGTCATTGCGACGAGCTGAGGCGTACGCCGAACGACGAAGCAATCTCCAAGACGATTAGAAAAATTCTTTGTTAAGCCTCGAGGATTGCCGCGTCACTTGAGCTAAAGTTCTCCGCTATTTTGCTCGCAGCAAAATGCCTTACGGCACGCGCCTCGCAATGACTGCAGCTCTTTCTAGGTCTGTGTTAAAACACTTTGCGCTCTTCGCGTCCTTAGCGGTTAATCCCCATCAGCTACAAAACACTTTCAATCGAGTCATAAGCTTCTCCAACAGCTTCGCTAACAGCCTTGTTTGTAAGCTTCCCTTTGTGAGTACTGAGCGCCCCGTAGAGAGATGGATCATTCTTAAGGGCGTTTAGCGGTCCTTCATTTGCCATTTTGACAATATACGGCAGGGTTGCCGAAGTAAGGGCCATCGTGGATGTCCTAGCGGTTTGTGAAGGCATGTTGCACACACCGTAGTGAATGATCTCTTCCTCAACGAAAACGGGATCGTCGAGGGAAGTGGGCTTCATTGTTTCAGCGCATCCGCCTTGGTCGATGCTGATATCGACCAGCACTGCGCCACGCGGCATGTCGCGGAGCATATCTCGTGTGATTATTTTGGGTGCCGCTGCCCCAGGTACGAGTACTGCTCCTATAACAAGGTCGGAGAGGGAGATCGCTCTATTGAGGCTTTGAGGAGTTGAGTATGAGGTTGTCACCTGATTGCCAAACCGTACCTTCACCTCTTCGAGTTTGTCTTGGTTGATATCTAGCATAGTTACGTGTGCCCCAAGCCCGTATGCCATTTCACAGGCGGCGAGACCAGCAATTCCAGCACCAACTATGGTTACGTTAGCTCTGGGCACCCCCACAGCACCGGCCAAGAGTACTCCTCTGCCGTTGTTTTGTGAGAGTAGGTAATAGGAGCCATTAATTACAGAGAGTTTTCCAGCGATCTCGCTCATTGGTTCAAGGAGAGGGAGAGAGTTATCCACACCCTTTACGAGTTCGTAAGCAATTGAGGTTACGCCCCCTTTCATGAGTGCTTTTGTAACATCAGGCATGCTCGCAAGGTGCAAGTAGTCAAAGAGAATGAGCCCTGGACGGAAGTACTGGTATTCAGACTCATGGGGCTCTTTGACCTTCACAACCATTTCAGACCGTGTCCACACCTCCTCTAGCGATTGAACGATTTCGCATCCAGCATCTACGTACAGAGAGTCTGGGAACGCGGCTCCGAGACCAGCGTCTTTCTCTATTAGAAGTGTATGTCCCATGCGGCTTAATTGATGGGCGCCGTCTGGCGTAAGTGCAACTCGTTTCTCAAGAGTCTTACGTTCTCGTGGAATTCCGATAATCATGACGACTTCTCCTATAAAACGCCGGGTGCTTACTTCAAAAGCCTTTACTTCTGATCGGCACGTTAATATATATAATTGCAGAGCAGTACACAGTAAATAAAAATTATCGTTATTTCATATCCATAGACTTGTAGTCATTGCGAGGAGCTGAGGCATTTATGCCGAACGACGCGGCAATCTCTACGCGCAATGTGATGACAGACGGTTGTTTCCCTGAGTCCTTATGAGTGCAAAAATCCTTGATGGAAAATGGCTGGCAAGTATTTATGAACAGGATATCCACAGGCAGTGCCAGACACTCAGCGAAAAATTTGGTAGTGCTCCCGGACTTGCTGTAATTCTTGTTGGTGATAATCCGGCCTCTAAGGCATATGTTGGCAGAAAGGGTAAGGTTGCTGCTCGTTGTGGTATTCAGACCTTTGATACGCGGCTTGCAGCGAGCGCAAGTAAGGAAGAGATTCTAGAGCATATTGTCGCCTTCAATAAGAATCCAGAGGTTGACGGGATACTCCTTCAGTTACCGCTTCCCGGAGAGCTCAGCTCTGAATCTGATGATCTCATAGCAGCAATTGCCCCTGAGAAAGATGTTGATGGCCTTCATCCTTTTAATCAAGGTTTACTCCTTCAGGGGAAAGGGGTACTTCGCTCGTGTACTCCTCTTGGGGTAATGAAGATGATCGATCTCGCGCTCTCTGACGTGAAGAGTGGTGATGATATTGAGTCTACAGATCAGATACCTGTGGCAGACCTTTCCGGAAAGAAAGCAGTTGTTATTGGGCGCTCTGTGCTTGTTGGTAAGCCTGTGTCCTTTCTCCTTTTAGAGCGTAACGCGACAGTTACTATAGCACATTCCAGAACGAAGGATCTGAGCGCTGTCGTCCGTGAAGCGGATATCGTTGTTGCGGCAGTGGGTAAAGAACATTTGGTTAAAAGCGATTGGGTTCATTCCAATGCTATTGTTATTGATGTTGGAATTAACCGTACAGAGCAAGGCACGCTTACAGGAGATGTCGCTTTTGATGAAGTAGCGCAGGCTTGTAGTGCTATTACCCCGGTGCCGGGTGGCGTGGGGCAGATGACGGTGGCAATGCTTATGCACAATACCCTTTTAAGTTATATGGCAAGGATGTCTCAGTAGTTATATTTATGACTGAAAAACGTACCGTACTTTATGAATCACATGAGAAGCTTGGTGCGAAGTTTGTGCCATTTGCCGGATGGGAGATGCCTGTTCGGTATTCAGGGATTGTCCCTGAACATCAACATGTTCGTGCGCAAGCAGGAATATTTGATGTGAGCCATATGGGGGAGATCTTTGTCACAGGTCCTGAGGCTCAGCGGGCACTACAGTATCTGACCTGTAATGATGTAGCCAAGCTTTCTCCGGGAAAAGCCCAGTATTCAGCGCTCTTAAATGATCAGGGAGGGGTTATTGATGATATCATCGTGTATTGTCTTGAGCATGAGCGTTATCTTGTATGCGTTAACGCATCAAATAAGGATAAAGACTTTTCGTGGCTTACGGAACGAAACACATTCGGGAATGTTGTTATTCAGGATGAGAGCGATAGCTATGCGCTCATTGCTCTTCAAGGACCACAAGCGCTTGAAGTTTTTAAACGAGTATCCGGACAGGACGTTTCCCAGAATATTCCTCGCTTTGGCGTATTTACATACGAGTTTGAAGGACGTGAGGTAATCGTTGCACGCACCGGATACACTGGTGAAGACGGGATTGAACTTTTTGTGCCAGTTCCTTCAGCTCTACCTCTTTGGCAGTCGCTTCTTGATCAGCCAGAGGTATTGCCTATCGGCCTAGGCGCAAGAGACAGTTTACGACTTGAGGCGTGTTACCCGCTACATGGTCATGAGCTTGGTGAAGATATCCCAGCTCTCGATTCTGGTCTCTCTTGGATTGTGAAATTTAAGAAAGGTGAGTTTATTGGAAGAGAAGCACTCCTTGCTTATAAAGATTCGGGTGTGAAACGAAAACTCGTACCTTTTGTTTTAAAGGGCAAGGGAATAGCGAGAGAGGGAGTTGAGATTCTGAACAGCTCAGAGGAAATCGTAGGAACCGTTACTAGTGGCACTATTACACCCACGGTGAATCTGCCCGTGGGCCTATGCCTTATTGAGGGGGCTTATAGCTCAAATGACAATGAAGTTTTCGCAAATATTCGTGGTAAAAAAATTCCGATGGAATTGCAAAGCGGTGCGTTTTATTCGGCAATATCTTGAGAGGGGAGAGTATGAGTTATCCAGATGATAGAAAATACACCAAAGAGCACGAGTGGGTGCTGATTGAGAACGGTAAGGCAAAAATGGGAATCACCAATCATGCTCAAGAAGAGCTCGGCGAGATCGTTTTTGTTGAGGTGCCAGAGGCTGGAAAAGAGGTATCCGCTGGTGACACGGTGTGTGTTGTCGAGTCCACAAAAGCTGCCTCTGATGTGTATGCCCCGATTGGTGGCAAAGTGGTTGAAGGGAATGCCGCTCTTGAAGCGAGCCCGGATCTTGTAAATAGTGATCCACACGGCGAGGGGTGGATGGTTCTTTTTGAAGGTTTTAGTGAGGATGAAGTACAGGGTCTCATGACAGCAGCGGAGTATACTGAGTACATCTCTTAACGTAAGGAAAAGCCTGTGAATCTTGCATTAAAAGAAGCAACACCTATGCAAAAAGTAAAAAGCGATGAAGTAAGCGGAGAGTTTTGGAAGCGCCACATCGGCCCTTCTGAAAAAGATCAGAAAGAGATGCTCTCTGCTCTTGGATGCAAGGATATTAACGATCTTCTATCGAGCACGATACCGGGCGATATCCGATTAAAGAACCCATTTCGATTAACAGAGTTTGAAACGCCTCTTTCTGAAGAGCAAGCGCTATCTGCCATAAGAGAGCATGCGAACAAGAATACATGTAGTAGAAGCTTTATTGGTATGGGGTATTACGGAACACATACTCCGAAAGTTATTTTAAGAAATATATTGGAAAATCCAGGTTGGTATACACAGTACACTCCTTACCAGCCTGAGATATCACAGGGGCGACTTGAAGCGCTCCTTAACTATCAGACCTGTGTAACAGAACTTACCGGCTTGCCGATAGCTAATGCCTCGCTTCTTGATGAGGCTACCGCTGCTGCTGAGGCAATGACAATGAGTTATGGCATTGTCGCTAAGAAGAAGAAAGAAGCATCGAGCTTCTTTGTTTCCAGTGCATGCCACCCGCAGACGATCGACGTATTACGAACGAGAGCATCGGTGTTGGGAATTGAGGTTGAAGTTGGCGAGTGGAGATCGTTTAAGCCGAATGAAAAGCACTTTGGGGTTCTTCTTCAGTATCCGGATACTACAGGAGAGGTGAGTGATTACAGTTCGTTTATTGCGACGTGTCATGATCGACAGGTTCTTGTAACGGTAGCCGCAGATCTGTTAGCGCTTGTGCTCCTAAAAGATCCAGCCAGTATGGGAGCCGATATTGCCGTTGGAAGTAGTCAACGTTTTGGCGTACCGATGGGATATGGTGGTCCGCACGCCGCATATTTCGCAACGCGTGAAGACTATAAGCGTGTCCTTCCCGGTCGTCTGGTTGGGGTATCTAAGGACACCTCAGGAAACCGAGCCCTTCGGCTTGCGCTCCAGACTCGTGAGCAACACATCCGCCGTGAGAAGGCGACGAGTAATATCTGCACGGCTCAGGTGCTTTTGGCTATTCTTGCTGGTATGTATGCACTCTATCACGGCAAATCTGGCTTGATTGATATTGCTAAAAGCGTACACCAAAAGGCTTCTGCTCTCGCAAAGGCGCTTAAGAATCTAGGTATTAAAGTAGTAACGGATAAGTTTTTTGATACATTTGTCGTTGAGCTTGCTCCTGAAAAATGTACGGAGCTTTTCTTTCGTGCTCACGCCGAGAAGATTCATCTACGTAAGCTTTCTGACACAAGAGTAGGGATCTCTGTTGATGAAGTCACAACGGAGAAGGATATCTCAGATCTTGTTGCACTCTTTGGGGGAACCCCGGAAGGAGTTCCAGAAGCTGTTGCAAAGGGCGAATTCCTTTCAGATGAGATTCTTCGCGGGGAGAATGTACTCAATCATCCGATCTTTAGTAGCTTTCAGTCTGAAACTGAGATGCTTCGATACATAAAAACTCTAGAGTCAAAAGATCTTTCGCTTTGCAGCTCAATGATACCGCTGGGTTCTTGTACCATGAAGTTAAATGCTACAAGTGAGATGATCCCAGTAACGTGGCCTGAATTTAGTTCACTACACCCATTTGCTCCCGCTAGTGACGCACAGGGGTATTCCGAGCTTTTTGATCAGCTAGAAAGGGCGCTCGCAGAAATCACAGGTTTTGATAGCGTGTCTCTTCAGCCAAACGCCGGATCGCAAGGGGAGTACGCAGGACTCCTCGCTATTAAACGCTACCTTGAAGCCTCTGGTCAGGCTTCGCGGAAAGCGTGCCTGATACCTCTGTCTGCACACGGAACAAATCCCGCAAGTGCTATCATGGCGGGAATGACTGTTGTTCCTGTTAAGTGCGATAGTGATGGAAACATCGATCACGAGGACTTAAAGGCAAAGTGTGAAGAGCACTCAAATGATCTCGCAGCCCTTATGATTACGTACCCTTCAACCCACGGTGTTTTTGAAGAAGGGATTCGTGAGGTCTGTGATCTTGTTCACAAGCACGGAGGGCAGGTTTATCTAGACGGGGCTAACTTAAACGCTATGGTTGGTCTGGCAAGGCCTGCCGATTTTGGCGCTGATGTTTGCCATATGAACCTTCATAAAACGTTCTGTATTCCACACGGTGGAGGAGGTCCAGGTGTTGGTCCGATAGGTGTGAAGGCGCATCTCACTCCGTATCTTCCTGGGCATGTGGTTCATCTCGAAGAGTGTCCATCTGAAAAGAGTAAGCCAACAGGTGCCGTTTCAGCTGCTCCGTGGGGAAGCTCGTCCATCCTTCCAATTCCGTGGATGTACATCGCGCTTATGGGATCGCAGGGGCTTAAAAGAGCATCAGAAGTTGCAATATTAAACGCTAACTATATCGCGAGAAAACTTGAGGGCGCATACCCAGTACTCTTTAAGGGAGGAAAGGGGTTTGTTGCGCACGAGTGTATTTTAGATTTCAGGCCATTTAAGCAATCTGCTGGTATAGAGGTTGTGGATGTTGCCAAGCGTCTCATGGACTACGGATTCCACGCGCCAACAATCTCATGGCCTGTTCCGGGGACTATGATGATTGAGCCCACTGAGAGTGAGCCACTGTCTGAGCTCGATCGTTTTGTAGAAGCGATGCTTTCTATTCGAGAAGAGATTAAAAAAATCGAAAATGGTCAGTGGCCACAGGAGAGCAATCCACTTAAAAATGCACCGCACACAGCACAGGCGGTAACCGCTGATAGTTGGGATCGTCCCTACACCAGACAGGAAGCTGCCTATCCATCCAATTTTGTAAAAAGCTACAAATTCTGGCCCGCAGTCGGTCGACTCGATGAGAGTTACGGAGACAGAAACCTAGTTTGTAGCTGCCCAACTATGGATGAGTATTAACCAGAACAATCTTTCCTGCTCCTTGTCCTTGACCTAAACCTGCCCCAAAAGACTCTGGTAGTGATTTTGAATCATGGCCGACTACTCATTTGCTTCAATTCATTAGGGAATGTTTGGAGCAGGAATAGGACTAGGAGCAGGACAAGGAGTTGAAATACCTTAGGATTGGTGTGGGGGATCTTCGGCCTAAGCTATTGATCTCACGAAATTTCGCGGATGCGTTTTTCCCGCTCAAAGTATTCCCCCTGCAACTCCTTAAATCGAGCAGTGGCTTGATCGGGGGTGAGGGTGCCTTCTTCAGTAACAACACCTGATACGAGGTTTAGCGGAACGATGTCGTGAGAAAAGACATGTTTCTTATATTGGATCTCTTTACTGAGCTTTTCAGATCTAGACTCTTTAAAGGCAGTTTCTAGCTCTTCTTCCCAGTAGCTAAACTTGTTTGTAGTAACAAGCGCGTAGTTTGGAACTTTGTACGTATCAAGCTGCGCAATTAAGCTAGCGGACCCGGGCCCCATAATAAGCTGCCCGTGAGCATTCAGGGTAAGAGCACCAAAAAGGGCAACATCTATATTCTTAATAATCTGTGATACCGAGAATTCCGGCACAAGACGAAAGCCGAGATCTATCTTATGGAGAAACTCAATAAGCCGATCAGTTTTTTTCTTATTCTGAGCGGCGAGATAGATCTTGGGAGGGTTTCCACTCTCGGCGCATTTTTTTAGGAGTGCGTTTAAAACGCTGCTGTAAGAGTGAATAAGAAGACCACTGTCTGGAGTGAAGAGCTCAAGAGCATGTTCTACAGATTCTCCTGCTCTCCTACGCTTGCTCGCAAGGAGTTCGAGGAGGACACGGCGGAGTTCAGCAGCTGTTGACTCAGGGTTGTCGAGGAGGTGGAGCAAAAGCACCTGAATGTCACTTAGCAAGTTCGCCATTCTGGGGCGACACGCCATGCAGAGTTCGTAAAGGTGTAGGATCTCAGTTCTTACAGCCTGCGGTGAATTATCACCGGTGTAGCTTTCAAGGGTTTCAAGGAGTGAAAGCAGGGTATCAACTGCCAGAGCGTCCCCTCCATATGTTTTATCAAGGTAAACGAACTGGTTATTGAGTGTTGGTAAGAGTGATAGTTCCATATTTGCTACCTAAAGGAATATTACCATATATAGAGGATTGAAAGGTAAACGCTGGAGATAATGATAGATATCAGAGTTACCGGAATTGCTTCGATCGCGAATTCCTTAAATCCGATATTTACTCCCCGTGACTTTGCAATAGCGCATGTTACGACGTTCGCTGATGCGCCAATCATGCTTCCGTTCCCACCAAAGCAGGCTCCGAGAGCAAGTGCCCACCAAAGGAGGTGAATCTTCGGGTCACCTGCGAAGACTTCGCTCTTCATCAGCTCTTTAAGTACCGGTATCATAACTGCTACGAAAGGGATGTTATCAACGATCGCGGATAATATTGCCGAAGCCCAGAGGATAATCATGATGAGGACCCAGAGGTTTTGTGTAAGGGAAACCAGCTCGTGCGAAAGGATTTCCAATATCCCGGCGTGTTCCATTGCTCCAACTACCACGAAGAGGCAAGCGAAGAAGAGAAGCGTTGGCCATTCCACACGTGCAAAAAGGTGGTGAATATCAAGGTGACGGTGAAAGGCAATGAGCATAAGCGTTGCGCCAAGCAGGGCGATAACTGATGGCTCAATGTGCGTAATGGCATGGGTGAAAAAGCCAAGCAGGATGATAAAGAGTACCAGCGCGCTTCGAAAGAATATCTTGGGATGAATCGTCAAAGCTTTCTGCTGGCGTTTTAAGTCCTGCAACATGAGATTACTAGTAAAGAGCCATGTGAAGTTATCATTTCTTGACCTGATTACGTCTCCTTTGCGTATACGGTAATAAAAATAGAGAGCGACGCAGGATATGATGACAGGAACAGACATGTACTGCAGAAATGAAGCGAAGGTGAGTGACGGTACCTGTGAGCCAATAAGGATATTTGGAGGGTCACCTATGAGCGTAGCAGCACCCCCAATATTTGAAAGAAAGATAACACTTAAAACAAAAATCTTGGGAGGAAGGCCTATGCCTTTCACAAGAGAGATCATAAGTGGTGCAATAATAAGTACGGTCGTAACGTTATCAAGGAACGCAGAGAAAACTGCGGTTGCTATACCGATAAAAAGAAAAATAAAGAGCGGGTTTCCTTTTGTCATAATACCTAACTTAATTGCTAGGTAATCAAAGAGCTTCACTTCCCTGAGAGTTTCAACAACAAGCATCATGCCCATAAGGAGCGTAATGGTATCAAAGTCGATCGCATGTATCGCTTCTTCAAATCCAAGGAATCCGCCGAGCAGAATGATACATGCAGCGATAAGAACGATGATTGTCTTGTCTAATTTCTCAGAGATAATGCCAGCAAAAACGCCGCCAAAAATGACAAGAATAGTGATTTGAGTCAGATCAAACTGTGTGAAAAAATCCATTTTCTTTACTTATTTGAATATCTTAATTGTGGCCTCACCTGTGCCTCCCGGACAAAGGCGGGCAGCCACCATACTATGCATTATTCTATTATGGAAGCCTGTTTGGATAAAAAAACGAAGCTGTGGACAGTTGGCCTAATTGCTTGATTTTACCCGAGATAAGATGTGGAAAATAGGTTGAGAACTCTGTCGGAAAAGGTGCCTTAAAAAAGTCCCATCCTAATGCACTCTTTGGCTACTACAGCCTCATAACACAGTTGAGGAAAAGAATTTTACGCTGAAAGCAGGTTTTATGAGATCAATTCTTCGGTCCAGCCCATATCTTCTGGTCACATGCATATGCATGCTGGTACCAGTGAGCCTGTATGCTGAGGCAGCGACACGCACCAGCGTGAGAGCCGAAGGCAAGCCTGTTCCTAGAGGCACGCTTTTTAAGACAGAAAATCCCAAAGAGATGTTTAACCAGAAAGTAGCGGAAACCGATCGTTACGGGATTGTCATGCTTCGCGGTTGGCAGGAAGAGCCTGAGCAGCTTGATGAGAAAAAGAAAGATCCGAAAGTCATAGACGAAAATAAGATTCCCGAATCAGCGGAAGAAATAGAGGCCATGTTTGGTTCCCCTGATGAGCCGGAGCCACTAAAAGCTCACGAAGATGCCCCGCGTCCGTTTAAGGCGATGATGGCCGCGCTTAATCTTGGCAATGATCAGCTAGCTTATGAGTACTCAAAGAAATGGGTGGCTTATCTCGACAAGATTGAAAAGGCAACGACCGACGTTACCGGACTCACAGGTAAAGTGATGCGTCATAAAGGAGTACTGGCAGCTGATAATGATTGGTCAAAAGATAAGACTTACAGTCGAGTCGATGGGATAGTAAATAAGAATATTGAGGAAGAGCTTAAAGCGGAAGGGGTTCCCGTTACGAACCTGCTTGCCTACCTTGATAAAGATTTAAAGGCGCAGATCAGTAGTACAGAGGCATTTGAAGGCGAAGGCGAAGAACTCTTTCATGATGAGAATGAGCTACGAGCAAAGGTCAATGCCGCTTTAAAAGCGAAGCTCCCTGCTGTTGGTAACAAACGGGTAGATGTCTATTTCTTTTTTCAGCCCGGGAAAAAATATTCAAATGTTATGGCGAAAGAGGTAGAGCAGATTTACCGAGCCAGTAAGAAAAATAAACAGCTAAATGTTATCGCAGTAACGCAGCGGCCAGTCTCAAAGGAAGACTACGCCGGGTACTCCTATTCGGTAGGAACAACATTTCCGGCGATCACCAAAGAAACGCGGTTGCCTGAGATCTTTGGAGCTACTAACAGTCCTGAAGTAGTGATTCATGTGCCAGCACTTAATAAGCGGATTAATGAGAAAGGATTACGGAAGGCGTTTTATATTGAAGAGGTTGTAAATGTTTTGCAGAGAGAGGAAGTGTCGTCATGAGTAATATCAGAGTGATTTTTTGTATGTTTGTGATGGCTCTATTTTCGGTCATTTGTGCTACCGCCTCAGCACAACAAGATGAGCAAGAGAGTAATCCAGAGGGAGTTAATCCAGGAGAGCGTGTATACCGTCACGCCTCGCCCAGTAGAGATTATAGAGCACGGATGGATGATGCCAATACGGAGAGAGACTTTACTGCATCTATGGCAAGTCGGATTGGTGTCACGGCAGCTACCAGAGGGTTGATAGAACCACTCCTCTTAGATAGTTGGAATATTGGAAGAACCTTTGGTACTGACATGAATGACTATCTTCTGAAGACAAACAGAGAGTTTCGAGAGACCTCCGAAAAGCGTGGAGGTCCGAGAATGCTGGCGGAGTATGATACTTGTATAAGTCAAAAGCTCAACGAGCAGATCCCGCTTATTAATGCAAAAGAGCAGTGCGCAGGATTGTCTCATCCAGAAGATCAACAAGGGCAAAATGACAACGAAGAAGAAGGGGAGAAGAAAGAAGAAAAAATTGAATACTTACAACCCTCAAGTGTTGTTGAAAAGCTATCCGCAAAGCTTCTCAAAAAGGATAGAGAAGATTTTAAAAAGAAATTTAGAAAGTACTATGGTGATACAGAGATCATTCGTTACAAGACTGCAAACGGTGAGCTTAAAGTTGATTACAAAGATAAAAATGTTTGTGAAATCAATCTGAAAGATAAAGATTGTGGTGGATTATTCAATCTATTCGATCCAAGTGCAGGAGAGTTCATCAAGAAGACAAGTGGTTTAGGCTTTGTCGGAAAGCTCAATGAATATCAGAAAGATACTTTTTCTGGGCTACAGAATGTGATGACAGCACTCTGTGAGGATACCAATTCACGTGCTGGTGAGTTGGAGAGCCCTCTTGCGGTCTATACACAAGAGAATATGAACTTCGATTTTTGGAGTAATCTCGATTTTGCGAGTGTGAGAGATATCAGTGATCCTCTTGCTCCAGGAAATTCCAAAAAAGACGATCTCGCCTATACCGTCATGAAGCGAATATCGATACTTCCAGCATTTAAGTTCGATAAACTTCTCGGAAAGCAATTTCTAGAAATTATCAAGATTGATGATGCTGGTAGGGAAAGGATAAGTCAGGGCGGAGGCGCAGTTACGCATTCTTTTGATTGTGAGCGCTCTACGAAAGCAGGTGCCAAGACTTTCTTTGAGGCTATCTTTCGTACTATCGAGGTTAAAGATGATGCCTCAGATCTAGAAAGATTCTATAGCAGATTTGCTAAAATCATAGGTGGATTGCGAACCCTTCGAAAAGTTGAACAGGAAGTAGCTGCTATTCAAGATATGGTTTCGTTTGATGAAGAGCCAATTCTGGTCAAGATGACCTACGATATTATGAACAAAGAGCTTGGCTCACTAAAAGAGCTGGGTATTTCAGCGAATGTGAGTGGAAGATCTATAGGTGAAAAACTGCAGATTGGTGCAATGCTACTCAATCAGCAATTAGATGATCTTCTGGCTGAGATTAGCGAGTACGTAGCCAGAGGTCGGGGACAGAAGATGCCCGCTATGATTACAAATCAGACGCGAAGCGCCGCATCAACAGTTCCGCAGTAGGGGTATAAGAGATGTTTGAGATAGGTGATACAATTATATATGCCCTCAACTCAGGATTTATTAATCCTTATGATGTTGGTGGTGATGGTCAGGGCGGCGTTTTTTACGGTGCAGCTCTTAATGCTATCACAGCAGCTTATGCTACGGTCGGCTACTGGATACAGGCAGATGTCCTTTATTATCTTAAAGCATCTTCACTGGGCGCATGGGCCCCACTCGTGTATATTCTCGCCGCTTTTGGTGGTCTTTTTTCAATGGCAATGGGACAGCCCCCTCGTAACTGGCTCTGGTTCTTTATCGGCCCTGCCTTTTATTGGTGGCTTATAGATACCCCAGTCAAAGTTGACGGAGTTGCGTGGCGAGTCGGAAATACCGCCATGCCTCAACAAGAGGTGTGGCGTTACGCAGAAACAGGACTGGCCAATACGAGTCTCTATGCGAGGACAAATAATACAGTTTCATCTACTGATAAACCTCAAGCGCAAGTTGAGGTCGCAATGCCTTTTGTTTGGTTTGACGCACTCATGAGTAGTACGGTTCAGTCGTTGAGTTCATGGCTTGGACCTCAAAATTTAAGGAACCAGGCTCAACAGAATTCAAATATAACAGGTCAGGCAAGCACAGATAACAAGAAGTGGTTTATGTTGTCTAACTTGAAGTGGAAGTATCTTCAGGATATTACCAACGCTCGTCTTGCCAGTGTAGAGGCTCGTGATATGGTGGCACGTTTCTTTTCAAGTGAATGTGGTGACCAATTAGCGGCATCTATTAATATACCAAAGTACCTTGCGGCTTCAAATACGCAGGGGCAGGGGCTTCCTGATACCGTATTTCAAAAAGGTGGGCCAGAAAATGGTCAGTACGAGATTCTTCGAAGACGTCTGGCAGAGGAGTGGGTTCCGGTTCCAAGATCGATAAAGCATATCTTTGAGGATCGGAGTGCGTCGAGTTTTTATAGCGCTATCAATTGGGGCAATACGATTGATAATATCCTGAGCTACGATCGGTTGCGGTGTAATACCTACTTTCACATTATGGTTTATTACCTACGCTGGGAATCAGGCGGAATCTACGAGCAGACCTTTTCGAACTCTCTTCCTGGAGTATCTGGTTCGGGAGCCGGCGATAGTGGCTTACAGAAAACAGATGTCGCATATAACTTACTCTATGGTTGGGATATAAAGAAAGAAAGAAGCGAAACAGGAGTTGGATCGTCTCTCAATGTAGATGAGCAAGAAGCGTTTGTTAAGAATCTGATTCTCATTCATCTTATCAGAAATGAATTAGCAATGGTTCCAAAGCCTGTTACTGCAGGGCATGCTGAATCAGAGCTAACACAACTTCGAGCGGACTCTTTTGTCCGTACGGTAGGGTCGACCTCGAAGTATGGTGAGGTCTATACATGGGCGATGATGATTCCTCATATTCAGGGGATCTTGCTCATGCTCTTAACTATGGCCTATCCTTTTGTTGCCATAGTGCTGCTAATCCCGGGACAACACGGTATTGTTTTTACATGGATGAGTTTTTTCGCATGGGCAAAGCTCTGGGATCTTGGATTTGCGCTTGTAAGTTCGATAGAGCGAAGTATCTGGGCGACACTTGGTGCAGGTTCTAACTCCGCGGTTGTTAATGATCGTGTGGTGAAGATGATGGAGCTCGGGAGTGTTGAGAGAAATGGCTGTGCCGGGCAGAGCACGATTGGTGATGCCTGTTATGCCCCTATTATTCAAGTAACAGATGGTATTGGTGGTGGAGTTTCAAATGCTCTCAGTGCTGATATTTACCGTAATAACCTCGGAATATTCGATCTTGGCCTTTCGCTTGGTTCAAACATCAACCTTGATGTAGCAAACGGATACTATATCTACCTTATGGCAGCGCTCTACTTTGCCGTACCCGCAGTAACAGGTCAGCTAGTGCTGGGAGCAAAAGCTGGCGCAGCAAGCCTTGTCGATCAGGGAACAAGCGACATATCGCAGAAAGGTGGTATGGGTGCTCAGCGTGGTTACGAGGGTGCTCTTTCGCAAAAATTTATGTCTAACCAAGCTTCGGTAAGACAGGCAACAAAAGCCAAAGCCTTTAGAGCTTCAGGACTTGCGCACCAAGCGCTAGGTCATCAGAACTCCTCATTAGAAGAAGGTATTACGAGTGCTGCTTACGGACAGATGGCGAGTGGGCATGAGAGGATTGAGAACGCATTGGCTTTTACCAGACAAGCGCAGGATGGTTATGCTTCAGCTGATTTTACTGCGCTGACTGCTACAACAGGTGCTGAAATAAAGAATAGCGCCAACGCCAGTAAGGGAAAGCCCGGGGGGCGTGATTCAGAAGGAAGGCTTGATGAGGGGCCTGAGAAAGTCGGAGGCGGCGAAGGCGGTGGTGGTGAGCGAGCTTTTGCTCAACAAGAATACTATAACAATACTAATGCAATCGCCACTGGAGATGACACTGAACCAGGAAAGGCCGCAACAAAAGATATGCGGGCGAGAATGATGGATGGTGGGATGAGTCAAAAGGATGCGGATAAAATCAACCTAGAAGGTGGATTCGCTATCGCCAAAGGCTATGGAGATGCTCGTCGTTTCGATAGGTTTGCTGTTGATTCAAATACTCAGACTGCTCTGAAAGGTGGCGATTCTATTGCTGGCTTTGCGGCGAATCAGCGAAGTGGTGCTTACCGAACAGCTGGAGATCGCTTAATGGCGCAGGCAGAATTTCAAGCTGCAGCTGACACGTATGATACTCTGAACCACTTTGCGAACCAGATGGCATCTGATGTAACTATCGCTGGTGCAAACATCGGCCAACTCGACCCGGGAGCTCGTCCGGATGATACGATGGGAATGGCGATGTCCGGCATGCTTAATACAAATACCAGAGATACCCGTTCAAGAGCCCAGTATGCGGCGCCGGGTGGTAAGATGTTTGGCTTTATATCTGAGCAGCAGTCTAACCTTAACCAGAACTACGGCGTTAAAGCTATTCAGGGTAAATATCAGAGCCCTGTGGCTGGTCAGGGACTCAATTACTCTTTTGCGGCTGTACCGAAGGAGCTGTTTAAGGCTCTTGGCGGAGGCTCAAAAACGGGTGAACAGATCAGGTAGCCCCTTATGTTACCTCTCATTCTCCCCTCATCATAACATCTATGAAGCAGTAATTTTATATGTGAATAAGAGCACTTATGGTCGATAAAGTCGTAGAGCAAGATGGTAAGCAGGTGGATCTTCTCTATAAGGAAGAAGAAGCAGACCGACACGGAAATAATGACCTTGATGAGAAATCTCTCCTTGATGGATATTCTAGGGAAGAGGCTCTTCAGATGAGGATCCAAAACGAATACTCCTTTAGCCCCTCAGCATTTGAGGGTGAGATAGGGATGATGAATATCCTACGTAATTCATCAAACCGCGCGAATACGGAGAGTCGCCCTTCATGGTCAGAGGATGTTCTCTCCTCTGATTCGCCTATGAGTGGTTATGGATCGGTAGCTTCCCAGTCTCATTTTCTCTCAGAGCGACAAATTAAGGAACTTGTCCGTGAAGAGTGTCCGATAGATCAGGAGGAGCTCGTTGCACTTGCCCTTGAGCAGCGCGGTATACCCGTGGAAGGAGCGCACATCAATAGTTCGCAAGCCACGATAAGAGCCTTAGAATCAAATACGAATACAGTTCAAAAGCAATCTGAGCAGTTAACAATCAAAGCACATCTTAGCAAATTAAACGTTGAAGGAGAGATGATATCCAGAGACATCAATGCAGCACTTGCTCAGGAAGATTCTAAGAAGCAGATAGCTCAGATCTTTAGGACCTTAAATGGGCAGAATGCAGCAGAGATTAAGCTGGGAGCTACGCTTTATACAGACCGTATCACTGCTGAGAATCCAGCGGAGCAGGCAAGGCTTACTGCACTGGTTGCTGAGCACGGTGACCGTGCCAGCGCATCAGTCGAGTATCTCAGAGAAAAGCTTAGTGAGATTGGTGACGCAAATGGTTCATTGCCAATAGAGCTTGGCACTCTAGTAGATGGGTTTGACAGTAGAGAAACTGAGATTTCAAACTGTCTGATTAGAGACCTCTCCGGAATAAAGTCAAATCGGCGGTTGATGCAGTTAGGTTTACCTGTTGGTGCTCAGGGTTTTGGTATGACGCAGGTTGGAGCTGGACTTGGAGCATTGGGTGGATATTTTGGAAACGGTAAGTCTGGTAAGATCATGAGTATGGGCATGGGGGCTGGATTGGGTGCAACGAGTGGAGCGGCCTCTGTCGATCAAACTGTAGATTATTGGGCATCTGAAGCATTCGACTTTATGGGAACAGGGAGCATTGAAGATATTCATCTCTTAATGACAGGACTTAGTTCTGAGCAAATGAAGCAGCTTGATGGTATAAATAACGGTATTCGATACCGAGATAGAGCGCCGGAGGAAGTCATACTTTCAGCTGATCAGAACTTTGATTCATTTATGGCGGAAGTTGAACTTGATGCTCCTGCGACTAGGCTTGTTCCAGAAAGGCCTGAGGAAATGACAGAAGAATGGATCGATGAGGTCAGTAATCAAATCATTAAGCTTTCACATCCATCTTTGGATGATACTTCTGGAATGTTTAAGGCGGAAACTCAGGAGCAAAAAGAGCTTCGTCAATCTCAGTTAGTAGAGGTTCTCTCAGTTTCATTTGGGATAATAAACAAAGAAGAAAAATACGGGGATAAGTTAGCAGCAGATGAAATTGTTGACCGTGTGAATGCAACACTTTCTAAGCCCCCATATGTTGAGCAAGATCCTGAAGCGCTAGCTTCTGCTGCGACAGAAGAGGAAAGAAGAAACGTTCCTTACGTAGCAAAGGACTCAGTTAGTGCAGATTTTACTGCTGTAATTGCCGATACTTTTGAAATTTCAAAGTATGAGGCCAAGCGCGAGGTTGAGAGCTTGAAGGGAGGTTTCGATCCTGAACAAAGAGCCGGAGCCCTTTTTTCAACTCTTATCGGAATTGATGGATTTTCAAGTGGAGTCTCTGAAGGGCTTACAGCTGAGGATAAAATAGAAATCAAGCAGACGTATCATAATTACCTTTCTGGTCTATCTGACGCTCAACGAGAAGCAGTCGTCACCGAATTTAATAGGCAGCTTGGTAGCGAAGCCGGGGTGAAGAAACTTATAGACGATATGCCGGCACAAATTCACCAGTACTTTGCCCAACAGTATCGACACGGAGATCTTTCACGAAGAGCGGATGTGGCTCTTACTGAGTATGCACGCTTTGGTAGTCAAGAAGTGGCAAGAAGACACTACAATATCCCGGAGTCCGAACTTAAAATGGTAGGAGATCCGCTACGAGAAGCCGCGGTTGCAGTGGCAACAAACCAGAGCCCGAATGAATATCTTACAAGACTTCGCTCTCTTTCAGATAGTCAGTTTGTAGCTGAGTTGTCTCTGTACCGCATGTCATACGATTTAGATATGAGTGAGTTTAAGTCAAAGTTTGGAGAGAGGACTACGGATGCAGTTTCTAGAGCATATGCTCTGAAGGTGAATCCATGGAACAGCGCAGCTCAGGCTGTTTCAGCGTACAATGAAGCTGAGACAGCGGAGGAAGGGATCGCTGCTGCCAGAAAAACTCTTCGAGATAAAGGTATCAATCCGGGCACAGCAGCTCATCAGCTATTAAAAGAAGTTGGTCTCTCAGTTTATGGTGAGCCCGTACGACCATTCTATGAGTAAGTTTGGGTGAAATTCTCGAATTTCAAGATTCTCGGCTCATATGCATCATTTTCGCCGAATTTCGTCATAACAATTTAGAGTTTAACATTTATAGGTAGATATTATGGCAGAGCAGGTATTTGGAGTTGAGAATATCAGTGCGAGTGTAGAAGCGCAGAAGCAAGTAGCTGAGAAGAATAGGGAAGACACCTTGCGTGTTGCTTCTAGTGCGGTTGGTGCAGAACACGCTGAAGAAGCACTCGAAAAAATGCGCTCTGAAGTTGACTCTGATGCCGAATTTGGTGGGCTTGATCGAACTGGCCCCGGACCAGCTACAGTTGCCGAGAAGGATATGAAGGGAACGGACGTAGCTACCCAGAAATCACTCAGTAAAGCTGAACTCGACCAGATAGCGAAAGATATTAATGATGGTCTTCACAAAGACTGGCTCGATTGGAATGTGCAGGAAACAAAAGTCATTGAGGCTATTTCTAAAGTTCCTGCTCATCAAATGGAAAGTTTTCTTAAGGAAAATTTTGGCGGGAGAAAGGAGTTCCTTCAAAAGATAACTGATGCTGATGCTTTCCACGCCGGTGAGTATGCCGCAATAGTAGGCAAGATTGATAATGATATAGATCAAATGGCATTGGCTCTTGATGAGCTTATGGTTGATAAAAGTGTCATGGACTATGCAAATGCTGATGCTGGTGTTGCCTTAATGAAAGGTCTTTCAGATGCTGATCTTAAAGCTGTTCTTGCGAAGACTAATACTGAAGCTATCAAGAAGAGCGTTGAAATTGAGTTCAGTGGTTCTTCTACAAAGCAGATAGACGCATATGCACAGCTTGCTAGAGGAGGCGTGGATACCTATAGCGAAATAGCAGAAGATGTTAAGCGTGTCGTGAAGTACGGTGTTGCCGTGAACAGAGAGAGCGTTCTTGAAAGTATACAGGATCTCGATTCTGAAAAGCTCTTCGCCGCAGATAAAGATCTCAAAGGAGAGATGCTAAAGCTTGCCCAGCAGCATTCAAAGTACCGTGAGAAGACTTTAACCTTTGTATACGGAAAAGAACGCGGAGAGGCTCTTGTATCGATTGGGAACGCAATGGATAAGCCAGAAAGTGCGGCTGATTTTATTAGCACCTACAAGGCGCTAAGCGAAGAGCAAAAAACTCAGTTTAAGAAAGACTTCGCTGAAGTTTACGGAGAGAAGCACGGCAAAAATATTGATATCGCTATATCAAATAGCCTCGCAAAAGATAGAGAGGCTTGGGTTGATACCATGAATGCCATGGATAATGGACATTCCTTTGATAAGGAAACCGTTATGGATATGGATGATGATACCTTTAATGCACTCGTAGAGGGGACAAATGAGCGAACAATCGAGGCAGTTAAAGACTCCGCTTATGATACAGCATCGGTTAAGGCTGATAAGGGCAAAGAAAAAGAGAGTAAGTCTCCGGAAGTAAAAGCTGCAGTCGAAGCAGAAAAGAAGAAAGAGTATACTCCGGAGCAAGAAAATATTCTTACATATTGTAAAGAGTACAGCATCCACCCTGAAAGGCTCAGAAACAAGACGATGAAAGGGCTTGTTGTTTCATATGTAGACTCTCTTGCGAATTCGAGTTCAAAAGACTTTAATGAAAAACTTTCTTCGCTTAGCAATGAGCAGAAAGATGCCCTTATCGCTGAAGCTGAAAAGTGGACTCCAGAGACTGGAACAAGCAGCAAAGAGCAAACTCGGGGTGAGAGCCAACGAAGATTCAAGGATGCTTTTATCAGTAAGCTCAAACAGAGTAAGGCCCCTGAGAAAAGTAAATCTGGTGAAACAATGGTCGTGTAGTTCGTTTACTCAAGGCCAGTTGCAAGGAGGAGCCATCTTCGCTCTGAGATGCCCGGCCCTGATGGAGCTATCTTTGACCATGTCTTAGACTGAAAAATAAATGATATATTGCCGTCTGCTCTTGCAGCATCTGCTGGTGGATGTGGATCGGATGCCCCCTGCTTTACGGCAGTCACAATGGTCTGGTCGTAGCTTTGGCTTCCTGAGGACTCAAGCAGCGTAACACTAATAAGATCTCCGGCTGGCGACAGGACAGCTCTTACACTCGTCATGTTTTGTATCGCGTGAATTTCGCCAGCGCTTAGGGTAGACCATCCGGTTGCTTGAATCTTACCAAAGACTTTTGACGCCACCCTTCGTACAAACACTGCAAATTGATTGGCCTTGGTATTTAAAAGCGTAAGATCACCATCTGGAAGATCGGGGAGATGATCGGCGATGCCAGCCTGGCCCAGAAACTTCGCACCGCTTCCTCTTGGTCTAGAAAAAGGTCTTGAAGCAGTTGGTACATTAAGAGAAAGAGATTCTGCCGTGGGGGCTTTGGGCGCTTGCTCCTGTACTCTTGATTGATGTTCTACGTACCTGTTTAAGAGATCGTTACTATCAAGCTTTAGTTGGGTAATCTTTCTCCCGGACGTTGCGTTAGCCACTTGTGTACGAGGCCGCGGCTGAATAGCTTGCTGTTGCTGTTGCTGTTGCTGTTGCTGTTGCTGTTGCTGTTGCTGTTGCTGTGAACCCATACTTCGTGGATTTGTATCAGGGCCAGCCTCAGGATCTCTGCCTCGTTTTATCTGTTCCTTTTCTGTTGCTCTGTTTTTCTCAGCCTCATAGAGCGCATTCTTCGTGGGTGTATCTACTACTCGATTTTGAGGCTCTGACACTATCCGATTCTGCACCTCGGGCCGTGGAAACATCATTCCGGGATCGATCGTGACCTCTATTATGTCAGGTGCAGAGGAGAAGCCTGCGTGTGTGCTTTTCAGGGTGAAGAGCAATAGGAGATGGAACACTAGGGAGAGTGCTAGGCTGAGACTCAAGTAATCTTTAGGTGGGCGATCGAGACCCAGCCGCTTTAACACCGTTATTGCTCCTCGTGGCTAAATAAGTTATTGTTATCACACCTTTTCTATACTAAAAAATAAAGATGTAACCTCTAAATTTTGCAAAGTATTTTTAGTCAGCTACATCTTAGTATAAGAGCTCGTTTTTTAAGATTTATTCTAAAAGGTATTCTATGTTTGGATTAGGGCCGTGGGAAATCGGTATTATAGCAATCGTTGTAGTACTCCTCTTTGGTACAAAGAGGCTGCCTGAACTCGGAACAGGCATGGGCAAAGCCATAAGCAACTTCAGAAAAGGCTTTAGAGAAGGCCAAGCAATAGACGTTACACCAGAATCCGAAGAAGCAGATCTAAAACAAAAAGAAGAGACCAAAGAACACTAGCTTTCTCGTATGGCGGTGTTCATCCTCCCTTGTATCTGAACTGATCTAAAGTTTTAGTTAGTTGTTAATGAATACGGCAGTGTGAATAGCCTAGTGGCGCTAAGCGTATCAGCGACTTGCGAGCATCCAGTTGGCTTGTCCGGCCATAGCTTTAGCGACGGCTGATACGCAGCAGCATCCCTCTTCTAGTTACCGAATAAGCCCCGCATCTCGAGCCATAAGCTGATTATGATTCCGACAAAGTAGTCTCAAATTCTCTACCGAACTCACTCCACCAAGAGCCACCGGCTTAACATGATCAAACTCAACACTCCACCGGGAGCCACACACAGAACCATCCTTATTCCTGTACGTGCAGCAGCCCCTGTCCCTCTCAAGCACTTCTTTCTTAACTCTCGGGGAAATATACCGACTGCTCTTACTCCCTCTCTCCATACGAGTCCCCATCTTCTCTTTTTTTGAGCTATCTGCCGCCAGTATCTGCTCAATCCCCTCGAGAAAGAGATCCTCAATACTCACTCCCTTACCAGAATACTTATGAGATAAGATCTCCCGAGCCCGTTCTATCTTCTCACTCTTCTGCTTAGAATATGAAAAAGTAACCTTGAGCCGCTCTTCAAGCACCACTTCCTGACTTTTCACTACTGGTG
>JAUIIO010000035.1 GCA_030431715.1 bacterium | reverse complement strand
AGAGGCAGAAATCACTGTCCAACTAGAGTTTGAGAGAGATTCGCTACCTCTGCTCGTACCGATATGGACGAAGTGACCGTCAATGAGCGTGAACGACTCTGAGACTTTTCCGTGTGATCGATCGTTTCTATCAGGCCTTACCATAAAGTCATCATAACCTGAGCTCTGCCCCGTTGCTTTTTGAATGGAAAACCAGTCTCTGCTATCCTGATCAATCGCTCTAAGTATTATTTCCCTTTGCTCGGATGTCAGAGGAGTTACGGAGTATGGTACATGTTCACTCAGCAGTGCTCTCAGTTTTTCTTTTGCAGGAGCTTCGCTGGTTTGAACTTTATGGTCTGGGATATTATAAACCTCGCCATTGTATGCGATTTTATTTTTCCCAGAATACCGTGAAACATATGCCGTCCTTTCACCAAGAAATAGGAATGTCCCGTTCTTCGTAGGTACCTGTACCGTCTCATCTGAGTTCAGTAGGGTTTCAAGCTCCTCTGGGCATGATTTATGGGTTTTCACCTTCTTTCTGCGCTCAAATGTTTCCGCATCAAATCTTCCACGTTCATCTGCAAAGTGATGACGAGGATGTCTTCTAGATTCGCGTGAACGATGAGAGGTATGAGAATCTTCTTCTTTCGGGAGAAAGCTCATCTCAAGACCTCTATTCAAAAAATGTGCCGTTGAGACCCAATCTGAGACCTTTTGATCGCTAGTATGAAAGTTAACAGGATCCCCTTTGAGTCTACTATAAAGAGCGGAAGCCATAGGTTCTGGTAGGGCATGAGATGCGAATGCAGAGAATAAGGCTCCAAGCCCATCTCGTCTAATAGAAGCTGTGTAGCGAGGAGCCTCATTCTTAGAGTGTTGTTCAATCTTAGTTACCTGAATCTGAAAATCAAATCCGCGATAGAAGAAGGTCCGATCTATTGACTCCTGCGTGTAATTGCTAGTCTCTTTAACGGCAAATTCAGAAGATAAGATTTCAACATCTCCTGTGCATAATCCATATGCAAGCTCGCAGCCGAGAGCATTTACTCGATCTGATACCTGATCCTGTATGTCTTCAAATATCTGTTCGTATTTTATGTTTTCTGAGCTCTCCTTCTCAAGGCTATCAAGCTGCTCTACTATAATGATGTATCGACTTTTTGGCCGAGTACCAATAATCACTCCACTTGCAGATAATTCGATAAGAGAGATCCGCTCACCATTCAAATCTGCAGAGAGCTGTATACGTGAATTAAGAGAGCCATCATTTAGAAGGCCCATTTCATGAGCGTAATCAGGGATATCTCCTTCATTCACGATTGCTCGCACAAGTTCACTGGCCATATTTCCATCCACAACGATGGGTGGCGAATGTTTTACTTTCCATGCCTCAAGCGGAATGTTTTGAATTTTATCGAGAACGGAATCAGGAGTAGGAGAGAATTCTTGCATGATGCTAACTCTAGATACATTTACACAATGCCTTGTTATGTGAGTAGTCTCAAGCAATGTTACTCAACAGATGAAAATTTAGGAGAGTATCACTTGCTCTCTAGGTACAAGACATCCATCTTCTTTCACATAAGCATTGAAGAGACTTCGTATTTTAGGCTATTTCTTGAGTTTGAAACATAAAGGAGATGTACCCTATTTTTCTCTTATCAGTAGATTTTCACAGCTAAGCGCACATTGTGTTACCTGAAGGCATAATATATTTAAGTGGCTCTACGTAATACTAGAGCCTTTAACCATCTTAAGTAGCGATTTTATTAGAACATCATGGCTCAGACAGTATCCTCTGATTCTCAAATTCTTAAATTACAAGGTGCAATCGCCCGAGAAGAGCTTACTGACTCTGCGATTGAAGCGATTAGAGAGGTTCAGGCTCTTCTCATCAATGGTGAGGATTATTGCCTAGAGCTTGATTCCTCTGAGATTGTGCCTGCAATAGCCGCAAGGTTGGTCACGATGGGATTTCTCTCTGAAAGAGGGCTCCATGTCGGATCTGATAAAATAAAACTATCTGAAATTGAGCGAAATATTGATTTTTGGGAGGCTGGCACAAGAGCTCATCACCATAGCAGCGATTTACTTAAGAGTACCCTTCAGGCGCTTGTAGACGAACGAGTGGTGCTTCAAAAAAGGGGGCGAGATGTGTATAGCCTCAACCAAAATAGCTCTACCATTGCGAATGCATCCCTTGCCGACTGGACTGACTCGTTAATCGCAAAGCTTCCAAGGCTGCATAAAAAATTCTATCCACAAACTGAATCAGCAAGTGAAGTCAGAGAAGGCTCTCCTGAGACGGCCTCTAAGAAAGTACCTTCGAAAGAAAAGAAGCCTCAGACGCATGCCTCACACCCTGCGGAAAAGAAGCCATCAATGCTCACTCACTTAGAAGAGCATGCAAGGCGTATTAGACAAGATCTCTCAGCAATGTCTAAAACAGTAAAACAAGACTTAAAAATAGTATCAGCGGACAATAAAGACTCCTCTCGTATTCCTCCTATGCAGAGGTCTTTGGGAAGATTTTTACATAATGTTGCTAAAGGCCATGAAGCTTTACGTAAAGCCAATAAGCGCGGTTGTAGATTCCCATTTACCAAGAAATGGATTGAACGAGAGCTGACGGCACACGTAGCGCTTCTTGATGGCAAAAAATGGCATAGAGGAAGTGTTCCGAAGGTAGATCAGTTAGCGACAATGCTTGAACATGTACATCAGTATTCTCAAAAGTATCCAGATCGTAGGACGTTTTTTAAGCAGGCATCTAAAACTATTGCCATTACTGCAGTAACGGTGCCGACAACAAGTGTCGCTATCGCAGTGGGGATGTCTTATTACGAGGATAGGCAGGAAATAGGCACTCCTAAGAATCCGGCCTATACCCTTAAGGATACGTATCGTTCCTATCCGGTTGTAGCGATTCATGCGATAGAGGATCAATATGTGGATCACCTGATACAGAACAACTTTATGCAAGTGTTGGAGGATCAAGCAGCGCACAGAGAGAAATTTATTCAGAGTGTTCACTCTCTAACAAAAGGTGCCAATGTATCATCGTTATCCGAACTCTATGATAAGTGTGTACCATCAGATGAGGTTTTTGATTCTATGATATCGAAGACTATAGAACTCATTCAAATAGAAGAGGGAGGCGAACCTTATCCTTCTCATCTTCCACTCTCTAGGGCGCTTCTTAAAGCGCAGTTCTTAGAAATTACAGGCAAGCACGTTTCAGAATATATCATGCCGAAAAAGCCATCCAAAGTACTTCCTGGCGAAAGCCGGGATCGCTACGCCAAAGACTTTGTTAGGGCTGCAACTATTGTCGGAGCGAATGTCAGCACCGCAGATGGGGGCACCATGAGTAGATTCTTAAGTCGTTTCAAAACAGATAACAAAAGAACAGTTAGGGACCTTGCTGCAGGATATCTCTTTGCCCATGCTCTGATATCTTCAATTGAAGATGATCAAGCAAGAGATATGTTGTCTCAGGAATGGGCGAAGATGGTCTTTTTAGCCGAGCTTAAGGTCCTTAAATCGGAGCTCAGGCAATCAAATTCAAAAGAAAGACCAACTTTACATCAGGCATCTGTTCTTGCATCCAGCATGCTTAGAGAGTATCCAGATGCGAAAGATGCTTATCGACAGCTCGTCGATCCAGAGAGGACGAGTGAGATGGATGACGCGGCTATAAAGGCTCAGTATACACTTCGACATCCGATGTTTTACTGCGAAAAAGAATTCGACGCTTTTCACAATGCGACGAAGAAGTATCTACAGATGCTAGAAGACGAAGTAGAGGCACTAGAATCTCCTATACCAAGTATTTATGATTATCAATTACATGATAATTTCTTAAATATGAATGACGATAACGGTGATTTTGAATTTTAAAGAAATGTGAGATGTCAAAGCTTAATAGTACACAAGAAGTTAAGCCAGAAGATGCAATAGGAGATTCATCGATGAATCTTACTAATGGTTCGTTAGCTACTTCAGAATCAAAGGTGATTGATAGAGAGGCAATAGCTACTCAAAGTCAATACAGAAAACTTATTGTTGAAGACTTCGCGAATGCTATTAACACTCACTACTCAGAGATGGGTGATGAGCTTATTCATAAAATGGCTTGCGAACTCCTCATACTGCGCCTCCGATCAAATATTACCATAGGATCAATTCGAGAGAGATTAGAAGAGGGGTGGCATCCGGAAGACATCTTTCATGCGTCAAGAGAAGCAAAGGAAACTGTGAGAGAAGAGGATGATCAAGAAACGTCCGCTACAGAAGATCTCATGGCTAAGCAAATTACAGTCTTATGTCATGGACAAGGTGTTCCATTTCTAAAGTGGTTCGCAAATAGGGATTCAAGTGTTCAAAAACGAATCGAACTTGATATCAAGCATCTGGCACAAGGATATGAAGGAAAGATAAGTTCGATTAAGCATGCGCCGTGCAAGCTCCATGAGATACGTATCTTTGGAAATATTGCCCTTAGAATTTATTTTGTGATGCCGACAGAGGACAGAGTCATCCTTCTTGGGGGGGGAGATAAAACAACCCAATCGATAGATGTGAAATCTTACGGCGAAATGTGGCTGGGTTCTCAGAAGGACCCATCAACTGTTGACTATCAATTCTCTAGAGTAGCACCTCCTAGCTCATAGCGTAATTGCGAGCTCTGAGATGTCAGTATGTGTGCCCCTTTCTAGTTAGAACTTGCTCACAATCTCTACCTCTCATAAGATTCTTTAAAATAGATATGAGGGAAGTGTATGAAAACTATCGGCTTGCTTGGTGGTATGAGTTGGGAATCCTCTGCCTCATATTACCGAATTTTAAATACTGAGATAAAAGCTCGACTCGGCGGGTTACACTCGGCAAAGTGTTTGCTGATGAGTGTCGATTTTGCAGAAATTGAAGCTTTTCAGAAAGCTCAAGATTGGGATAGCGCTGCAAATACTTTGATCGATGCCGCCCAATCACTTGAGGCGGGTGGCGCTGATCTTATACTCATCTGCACAAACACCATGCACAGTGTATACGACCGTATACAAGATTCTATAGGTATCCCCATCATTCACATCGCAGACGCTACTGCAAAGGCAATTCAAGATAGGAAGCTAACGAGTGTGGCTCTCCTAGGTACGAAGTTCACGATGGAGCAAGACTTCTACACTTCTAGACTTACAGCGAATGGGCTCTCGGTACTTATTCCAGAAGAAGACCAAAGAGAGCAAGTTCATAAGATAATATATGAAGAGCTCTGTAAGGGAGCAGTCACTGCTCCATCCCGAGAAAGCTATCGTAAGATCATAGAAGATCTTGCTACCAGAGGCGTAGAGGGAGTTATTTTGGGATGTACTGAGATTGGATTGTTAATAAGGCAAGATGATGTTTCTATTCCGGTCTTTGATACGACTGTTATTCATGCTCGTGAAGGTGTTCGTCTTGCAATGGCTTCTTGAGTATCTTCATACAAACACTAACCGTAGTCTAAGCTTTTGTACTTAAACTAAAAGAGTCCGAGAAATTTTCGGATACCACGAGTAGCCTTCTTTTTATTTTTGCGGAAGGCACCGCTTTGTATTTTTAGCGATTTTCTCACACTTTTCCCAAGACGCTTTTGAAGCTTCTCAATATTAATATTGCTGTTGGTGGATGTGGCAACCAGCTCATTAGCAGAAATGAGGTAATAATTTTGAAATGCTGCTAATGAACTCTTTGCAGCCTTACGTCTTTTTCTTGCGATCTTTTTCTTTTTCTTTGAAGTTCCTTGAGCTATTGGGCGTAGTTTTTTTACTGCTATGCTAAGTTCTTCTAAGAGAAAAAGCGTCTCTTTTACCTGAAAGCAGTCAGGAATAGTATTAAAATTTTCATCTGTATCTGTGTTGTGGCACCCACAGTCTCCTGGAGTGACTTTGGCCGGATCGAACCTGCAAGCGTCATTTATATCTGGTGTGCCATCATTGTCACTATCTTTCAGAACGGTGATAGTAGAGGATGCGATATTATTTGTAACGAGCGTCTGCTGAAGAAAGATTTTAGAGAGTGAAAAGTCTGGATCGACCTGTTCGGCAGTTGCAAAAGAGAAAAAGCTCTGCTCTTGACTTAGAACATCAACCCTTTGGATTGAGAGCTCGATCCCGGAAGCGATGTTTGCTTTAAAGAGTTCACCGCTCTCTCTACGAACTTGTACTGTAGGAATCGTAATTGGCTCCGTCACATCCCCAGAAGAGATCACAGTCAGATCTTTATTGAATAAGGCTTCAGTTATTGCCAGACTATCGGCGTCAAAAACGATTGCAGCGCTGGCACCCGCTTTTTGCGCATTCAGAATTTTCTCATCAGATTTGCAATTTGAACTTCTATCGAGCAACACAACCTTGCCACTGACACTGGCAGCGTTGAGTAGGGGCTCACAGCCGTCATTGGCATTACCAGTACCATCATCAGCAAGTAGAAGTTGCCCGGTAAAAGGAGAGTTCATTGGAAAATCTGGTCCAAACATCGCACCTCCGGCCTCATAGACTCCTGCAAGAGCTGATGGGGATGTGACCTCAAATGCAATTTCAGGGAAAACCCCGGCTATCGCCTGAACATCAACACCAAATGCATCCATAGGGTTAAGGGGAGTAGCTGATTGAAAGGCTGCAGAATTCTCACTGAATTCTTGAATAGGGCCAATATTTAGAGCAGAGGGAGTATACGATATAAGAAAAAAACCACTCGGTAGGTTTGCCACGAGTCCGGGCTCAGTAGCAGTTTGAGGACCATCGTTTCTAGCAGTGAACGTGAAGTTTACGGTGTCTCCCTCCATTACCGCACCTGATGCATCATGTGAAAGGGAGCTTGCCATGTCTGCCCCTCCTATACATTCAATTGAGATGTCATCAATCTGTACGTAAGCGCCGCTATCTGGTCCGCTGCTACTATCGTAATAACGAAAACGTACTTGAACATCAGATTTATCTAACCATGCATTTAGACTAAGCGATATTTCCTGCCCACTACCTTCAAAGGTGCCAATATCGGTTATGTATGCGGCTACATTACTCCAACTGCCGTAGTCACTTCGAGCTTGAACCTCAAGCCGATCGTTAGCGCCAACGATAGTGATGTAGTCTTGATAGTTTAACTTAAATTTTACCTGAGCAGATGTTACCCCCCTTAGACTAAAGGCGTTTGTATCAACAGTAGCTTCAAAAGGGGATAGCCCTGTACCAGCGGTCACACAAAGCGCATCGCCAGACCCACCGGTAAAGTTTCCACTTTGACCGCATGTGGCAATATTAGTCCAACTGAGGCCATTCCCCGTTACATCTTCGATAGTAAATGCGTTTGTTTTCTCAAAGGTGATAAGAGAACCACATTCCAAATACTCCAAGTCGCCGGGGAACTGCGCAGCCGCACGTGTATTGGTAAAGAGAGCACAAGCAATAAGTGGTAGAAGGTATTGGAGAGTACTTGAGCGCATACTGAACTGTCCTAAAGAATGTTGCCCATGAAGTTTATTTGATCGCATGGTAAAAATCGACTGCTTTGTCGCAAAGTGTTTCAGGTGACTCCTCTTGCTTCATATATACTGGTATTTCAGACTGTTAGACATCTTATGCTTAGTACTAAATGAGTTCTTGATAATAAAATCCTTTCACTGCTACCATCAGCCCAGATTGTATACACCTGAGGTCTCATGAACAAAATCCGCACTCAAATTTCAACTCTTGTTTTCATTCTATGCCTTTTGCTCTCTCCTCTCTCCAGAGCTAGTGCCTTTGATCTTATAGAACTCGATCTCGAAATTACTCTAAATCAACCACAATTCTCTTTTTCGTTTGATCAGCTCAATCAACCAAAAACAGGATTTACCTTATTTAACCCAGAAGAAGCTTCCTTGCAGCTGGCCTCCGCTTTTCTTCCCAGCCTCGGACTTCTACCAGAGGAGGATATTCAGCAGGGATTTGTTCTCTATGATGGAACGCTCTATTTAGAAGTTGCTGCCAACGATTCACAGAGTGGACGAGCAACGTTGCGTACAACGTACCGCATGAGTGTTGATGGGCGCCAGCTAGAGCGTGCGTTCTTGCGCAATCTCTTTGTTCGTCAGGGTAGATATGATGATGCTCGTGCCAGGGTACGAGCACGTGCGGCGCGTCTTGCTGATGCCAGAGTCATGAGATTTGTTGAAGACGAAAACGGTGGTGGTCGTTGGGTGCGTGCTGTACGTGCGCTTTCTACTGACGCGAGAGCAAACATACGATTCATGCCTCGAATGGAGCCCGATGGAGTGCTCGGCCACTACGGCTATAACGTTGATGTAGACGGCAATGCATTTGTATGGGCCGTAGTCGATAAGAATAGCCGCTACGCTGTAGGTCTCAATGTCGATGATGATAATGATGGCGTTTTTAATCGTGATGACAACTGCCGAAACAGTTCAAATCCCGATCAGATGGACACTGATGTCGATGGGCTCGGAAATGAATGTGATAGTGATGATGACGGTGATGGCGTTGAAGATGAGCTGGATAACTGCCCTCTTATCGAAAATGCCGCTCAGGACGATGTTGATGGAGACGGTGCCGGGGATGTATGTGACCTTGATGATGACAACGACGGGGTGCTAGATAATGTCGATGCTTGTCCGGTGACTTTCACTGGGTCTGTGGTGGATGCGCAAGGGTGTTCAGTAGATGACCGATGCCCCTGTGATAATAGTAGCGGGTGGAAGAATCATGGCTCGTATGTCAGGTGTGTTGCTAAAGCTTCAGAAGCCCTTTTAGAGGTTGGTCTTCTTACCACAGCCGAAAAAGATGCTCTCGTTTCGCAGGCTGCTCAGTCTAAATGTGGCCACCGATAGTAAGTTGCAGGGGGCGTGGCGCCTTCCTGCTAAGTAGCCTGCTCATTTGTATATTTTTTTTCGGGTGTGCCCTTCACAAGGGTCAGCCCACCACTCTGGCAATACGTTCAGATACCTCTAAATCGATATCCACTGTGCTCCTTAGTACGAATAGTGCGAGAAGAGCACTTCTTAGAAATGCCGAAGTTACCTCTGGTATAGTCAATGCACTGCCTGAGAACGTCAAAATCTATATCATGGTAAATGATAAAGATGCGTTTGTTATTGGGAATAATCCGTGGCCCGATCGAATTGAGTTTGTGGAAATTGAATTCGAGAAATCAATAACTATGTGGCCTCAGGACCCTTTTCTTGTTCTTAAGGATGAGAATCAAACGGTTCTTTTAGCGTCAATGAACTTTGAGAGAGCAAGCGATGAACTCATGGCCCAAAAAATCGCAGAAGTTACAGGCTATAAATTAAGAAAGTCGGATCTTCTTTTTGAAGGCGGAAATATCGTTTCAGATGACACTTCTGTATTTATCGGCGCAAATACAATCAGGCAAAATGCAAGACACTATCAGATGTCAGATGTTGAAATAGCCCTTGCCTTTGAAGAAGAACTCGGAAAAAGAGTGCTCGTTGTGGGGCCGCTTCCCCAGCCAGTTGCTCATATTGATATGATGATGACGCCGATTGGTGAGAATCGGCTCGTAGTTGCTGATGCTGCGGCAGGAGCATCAATTGTAGAGAAATTACTGGAGTCAGAGCCGCAAGTGGTCAAGGATTTTGAAAAACACTGTGAAGAGTATTTTTATGGTCACCCGGCGATAACTGAAGTTCTGGGAAGAGATGGTACGATGCTAAGACCACCAGACTTAAACGGAGCTGCTCAGAAGATGATATCAAAGAGTAAAGAGCTCGCGCCTCTCCTTGACAAGATAGCTGAGAGTCTTGAGACCTACGGGTATGAAATACATCGCATGCCATTTCTTCACGGCGGGCCTACATCAGAGGGAGGAGAGAACATGCCACAGGTTAGTTCTCCTTCATTTCCGATGCTCACATATAATAATGTCTTGCAGGAACATTCTCAAAGCAGCCAAAGAGTTTATGTGCCAACGTACGGACTCTCTGCGCTAGATAGGGCAGCTATAAATGTTTGGGAGGATCTTGGTTTTGAGACAGAGCCTATCTCGGGATTTGAAATAAGCGCGATGTATGGTGGGGCTCTGCGCTGTGCCGTGAAGGTGCTTCACTAGTTTTGTTTTTGTTAGCAGCCCTTTCATTAATAGTCGATGAGAGCTCATGGCACCTATTTAGCTTGCTGGTTTAGTTTTTGCTAAATTCCAGACAAGCTCAAAAAGTAGCATAAAATTTCTCGCGATCTCAGCATCAATAATTGTTATGCCCACAGCATTTTCTTCTCGTAATGTTGTAATCACAATACGAGACCTTGTTATCTTAAGATCTATCTCAAACGGGAAGGTATCTCGCGGAATATATCGTACAGCTCGCAAGTCTTGCTTGTCAGAAGAATCAATAATATCATAGTCGGGAGTAATCACTCGTGTCTTCATTTGGTAGCGCTTACGAGAGCGAACAAAGTATTCATTATACTTACCGATAAAACTTCGAAAGCGCGGCCGGTCCATAATGATATCAATATCATGGCGATCTTTTAGCATTTCGTTGTAGCTTCTTTCTAATCCTGCTTTGCCCTCAAAGCGAAAAACGCCAGGCCTTTTTCCTGATAAATTGTAATCAGATATTAAGCTATCAATGTAAGAGGTGAGCATGGATTGTGAATTATCGATCTGCTTCTTTTTATTCACGAGCAGCTCTTGTAGTGCCGTCGGGTGTTCAACCTCATAATGAATGTAAGAAGAGTCTTTGTATTTAGAAAGTACACCTTTCCTGCTAAGCGAATTTAAAACGTTATAGGTATTTGTTCTCGTAAGCTCAGTAAGTTTTGAAATCTTTCCCGCGGGCATTGCCCCCTCTTTTAAGAGCAGTTCGTATACAATGCTTTCGTTCTGGTTAAGTCCGATCTCTTCAAATATCTTTTGGTATTCCATCTCATCAACCCAATAGTGTCCAAATAGAATTGACTATACTTTATCACGTTTGATTGAGTAGGGATATAATCTCCTTAATAATGCTTTAGACGGTAGTTATCTCTGACTTAGAGCCTAATTATAGCGTCCAAACTATATGGAATAAGGAGATTGTATGGATATTCATTGCACAGGAACCAATAAAGCAGACGCGTTAAAATCAGCTTCAGAGGCAGCTTCTAAGGGAGGCGTTCCAGGGAATCTTCCACAGGTCTCCGCTGAGCATGGGCATACCGATTCTGGAACGCTCTGGGATCAACTAGCTGCTGCCCAGTATGCAACAGCTCGTCACGGCGCGGACGGTGATGTCTTTCTGGACCCGCACTTTTTGCGACACCTCGGCGAAGGGATTACTGGACAAGATGTCATCGACATCGGATGTGGTGCGTCACCATGGGCTATCGAAGCCGTAAAACGCGGGGCCGCAAGGGTTGAGGCGCTTGATAATGCGCAAGGAATGGTTGAACAATCAAAGCTTGCGATTGAGAGCGCAGGGCTTACTGAGCAGATTAATGTAGAGATTGGAGATGCTGCCAGTCTTAAACACTCTGATGCTACTTTTGATAAAGCTATAAGCATTAATGTGGGTTGTAATCTGTGCGAGCTTACGTCGCATGTAAGTGAGATATCAAGAGTACTAAAAGAAGGTGGAGTTGGAATTATTACTGCACCAGATAATTTTGGTACTGTTTTTACTAGGGAAGTGTCAAAAGCTAAAAAATCTGAAATTGTAGCTGCTCTCCGTGAAGGGCTGAAGTCGCTTCCGGCGGAGCCGGGCCTGAAGGATTTTCAGGAAATATTTAATTCATTTGACTCTGTACTAAGAGCAACATTTGCTAAAATCGATGACAAATGGACTCTCATTACGAAAGAGAATGAGCACCAGTTAATAGCAGGGCAGGAGATTTTTCGAAAAATCCCAGGCCTCATAGTACCCAATAGATACCACGAGGTAGGAGAGTATGTAGATGCCATTAAAGCCTCAGACGGCTTAACCATCGAGCGACTCTACGTAGAGAACTTTGATAACCTTAAAGCGCTTGAACAGCACAACATGAATAACCCCACACATCAGCTCGGGGCAGAGTATTCAGAGGATAATCCGTTTGCTGTCTTTGTAGTGAGAAAAAGCTAGTATATCTAGTCTCCTGCAGCCGACGGAGCAAGTAGCCAAAATGCTACCTCTGTCGAAAACTGAAGCATAACAAGGCCATGAGTAAGATCGCAGGCGACAGTCCTTATAGAGATGGACCGGATATTTCAGCTGCTGAAATAGTTGCGGAGTACAGGCGAATGCAGGAGGGGACATACTTTCCCACACCGCTCCCATTAGATGCGCAATCGGCCTATGTTCCGGTGCCGCAGGATACGGAGTGGGGGGAGTTCCATATTCCGAACCCGCTCTACATTGCTCCACGGGAAACCTTCGTTCGTGATATGGTAGACCGTGGGGCTTTGCGCGTCACAGTTTTTGGGAGCCTCACACGTGGGATTTGCCTCGTAGCAAATATGCTTCAAGCTATTGAGAGAAATGGGCAGAATAAAGCAGTGCTTACTGGTGTCTGTACTGATGGATCATACTTTGATGAAGCCAGAATCTCTGCGCGAAAGCGAGTATGGCAATTCTTAAGTCCTGAGATAAAGGAAGCCGTCACAAGACAGATAATGGACTTAACGCTTGAGTCTGGAGTTCCGTGCTTTACAGGAAAGGTGAAGTCCGATGCTTTTGAAGAAACGATACTTCCGCAAATGTATAAGCCAGATGTTGCCTTTATGGGTACCTTTGGTCAGGCGATCTCTAAGCGAATATTCGATCTTCCGCAATTTGGGATGTACAACTTTCACCCTTCTGATCTTGCTAATGGGAAATATCCAGGCCCTAATCCATTTAGTGAAATGCTAGAAGCTGGTGAAACCACAACACGTATGACAGCTCACTGGGTGAGCGAGGGATTTGATGAGGGCCGAGTGGTTGGTTATTCACCAGAGGTGTGTGTTGAATTTGAAAAGCCAGAGCGCTGGACATTGGGCCAAAAAATTATTGCTCTACACGCGCGCACATCGGATTTTGCGCGGCTTATGAGTTTTAAGCTCGTTGACCTTATCCATGAAGAAAGATGTAAAATAGATTCCTACAACTTTGAAGATTATATAGCGGATCTTGTTCACCCCGAAGCCCTTGAGAGCCTTCAAAGCCCTGTTCCGGGTGAACCAGAAGAGCATTGTACTCATGGAATGTTTAACGCTCATGCAACAGGAACACTATTATGAGAAGCAAGTACTACTCTTTAATTTGAGGTTGCCACCCACTTTCCTCGAGCTGCTGTTTCGCTATACGCATAGCAATCTTCCAGCGACCATCTTCACCGTTTGCAAGGCGCATATCTCTATCATTTGCGTGTCGTACAAGAGCTTGCTTAGCAAGAAGCGTAAGTTTTTCTTCAATCTGACGCTCCCTATTTCGCTCAGCGACGAGGCGCTGCATCTCAGGCGTTGCTTCTCTTACCGTAATGTCTGCAGCTGATGGAGCCATGTGCTTAAGAGCATTCTGACCTTCAGTGGGGAGATGTTCCTCGCAGTTAACAAGACGAAGTAGGGCAGCAAGTGTTTTAACCTCCGGCTCAACTGCGCTATAGCAAAAAAAGCGATCTATAGTTGGCCGGCACTTAATTTTTGCTTGATCGTAAGAAGTGGGAAGCGTTTCGCCTTCCTCATGCTCAAAGCCAATGCGTGATTGAAGCCAGCTAACAAGCCCATTGCCAATATCGCCAATGGTTCCATCGATAAACGCTGCTTGATCGTCACGGTCTGTAATATCGTTAACAAGCTTTAAGAACGCAGGTTGTAACTTTCCGTAGAGCGCATGTTTTTGCTCCTTGCCCGCTCGAATGCCGGCCATAAATTTTCTATGAGCAGCGATGTCGCTTTTTAAAAGTTCAGCTTTATAATCATTTCGCCCCTGTTCCGCTAACTCAGCAGCAGTTGGAGGCGCTTGCTCGTCGTCCCCAGTAGAGGGAGCCTTTTCTTCAGAAGCATTATCGACTGAATCGTTCACGGGCGTTGGCGAAGGGGCATTATCACTAGGCCTTCCGTAATTAAGCACCTTTTTTTTAGGCTTTGGGGGACTATCGGACGTAGCCGGGGAGTCAGCCTTTGATCTCTCAGTAGAGTTGCTACCACCACCACCTCCTCCTGTTGCTGGTTCAGGTGCTCTTAGGCCACGTGTGGCTCCAGTGGCGTCGGCTATTAACTTCCACCGTGCTTGTTCGTAGATGCGGTAAATCTGTAGAGAGTCGCTCTGTAAAATAGTGGTGTCTTCACCGCAAAGAGCGACAACGCTCTCGTAGAAAGTTGTCCTGAGCTGTTCCGGAGTTTCGACAAAAACGCGTCCAAGAGATTGTTCAGTTGCCGTAAGCGTTTCTAAGTACCGCTCCATTTTCTCAGCTCTATGCTTAAGAGCTGTGTAGGGGGCTTCCTCTGATGTCTGAACACTAAAGTAGCGCGGGTGAATTTGTGAAAGAAGGGCTCTTCCTTTTTCAAAGAGCTTCGCAAATAAGGCAACATTTTGTTCGATGATGCGCGGGCTTACTCCATCGGTAACTGATCCTACCTCAGAAGTAAGAGCGTCATCACGAGAGGCGCTCTTTTTCATAAGCTGTGATACGAGCTTATTGACACTTGCTGTAAATGCCTGCACATCGGTTTCTGTCGGAAGCTCTGGCGCAGGGGTTAGAGATGTTCCATCGTCTAGTTCGTAATCTCCTTCACTGTCTGCATTTTCAGTTGGTACTTCAATGCATTTTTCTTCAAGTGGTTCTGTAAAGCGTAATCGTGGACCTGTGATTTCGCCAAGTTTGGGTCCTGATGTTTGTAGTGGAATATGTCCGGGATCGTCTTGATTGGTTTTAGAGGGGTCGGTGGGTTCAATGGGGTCAAGCATTATGTACATCGCTCCTATTACTACACGACTGACTTTAACCTAAAAATTGTGTTCTGTGAAAAGATTTTATCGAAATTGTGCTGTCTTATTCGTGTTCTGAAGGCTTCAGGTCTTCTGAAGAGACTTTAGATAGAATGTAAGTAGAAAGGATTCAGTTCCAAATAAGTTCCCGAGAGATTTATAATATTCCAAAAAAATGGAGTGATTTTTGCACGTTGTTTCGCTGAATGTAAGGAGAGCAGCGTAAGGTTTGCAAATTGCGATAAGACGTCTGACCTCTTTGTATCGAATAACTCAATCACATGTGAAATAGAAATATAGGAGGTGCATCTATGAAGCAAGTTTGGAAAATAATACTTGTAGCAGCTTTCATCTTAACTTCTGCTACGCTCGCTAGCGCAGAGTGGATGGTTGGAAAAGTAACTTCGTTTAACCCTAGGACCTGTCAGTATAGATTAACTACTACGCATCCAACTCTCGATGGTGCAGTACGCAATTCGTTTGCTTATCCATATCACGTTTTTGGTGTAGGTGGAGAGCGGCCAACGCTTGTATTTGATATTAATAATGGAATGTTGCATTCCTTATTTGATTCAGGAGTAACCACGCCTCAATTGATGGCGCGCGTGGCAGAGCTTAATGTAAATAGTGATACTCGTGTTCTTCAGACATATGTAGTAATCGAGCCATTAGAGAATAGTACTGGATTTAAAGGTACAGGAATCATACGACACTTTAATGCAGGAAAAGCATCTCAGGAGCCAGAGTTTTATGAGCTTAATTCAAGCAATATTGTGTTGGAAGAAAATTGTGATACAACGAAAGAGATCGCTCTCATTCTTGATGGTCATGCAAGTAAAATATCTCGAAACGCATCATCAATAGCTAGTATGAATCGAATCGTGAGAAGAAACCAGAGAATGCTAAGTTACCTATTGCGAAGAAACCTAGCATCTCGTTAATACGTAAGGATGAAGTAAGACATTTAAATATGGGGACGTGGCTGTTCGAATCGAGAGTAGCGTCCCCAGCTGGGCAAATCTCTATCTACCGCTTCGCAATAATGAAAACAGCATGAATTACCCCCGGGAAATAACCCAGCAGCGTAAGTAAAATATTAAGCCAGAACTGCTTACTAAGACCCACTTCCATGAATACTCCCAAGGGAGGAATAAGAACTGATAGAAATACTCTGAATATATCACCTAACGTTGTGTCAGCATGAGTAGTCATTTGATTTTGCATTTTCTTTATTCTCCATTTAAGTTGTGTTTGATATTAGCCTAAAGGTGTAGTGCCTTGTATGATCTGGGACAGGTCAGGGCAAATTGTTGCCTATTATAGAGGTTTTATGAGGAGTATGTGATTAAGTAGCACGCGAGGAGCGATTCCTAGCAGTTAATCTCTTCAATCTCTTCAAGGAGTAGCGGATTCGCAAAGTCAATGCCGCCAGCTTTTTTTGTCATCCGCGCTAATTTGCTTCTATCACGTGGTGATCCATTGAGTATCCAGTCTTGAAACCGAAGGTCTTTTCCTGTTATGCGCGCACAGATTCGAGAACCTTTACTTTTCTTAGCCAGAGCATTGAGCTTATCAGCAATAATTTGGTCGTTCGCTATAATTGAAATTTTATAAGCATTCTCAGCGCCTGATTTTTCGCAGTTTGTTCTTGCATACTCTTTTGCGACAGCGTCAACACCACTGGCAATAAGGATATGTGTAGTAAGGAGGGGGAGTCCAAAAGAGGCGATATAGTCATCCCTGTTGTTTTTTCCAAATGGATTTGGATTAAACCCAAAAATACGAAAATCGGCATCAATGTGTCCTTGATACTCAAACTGAAATTCAGAAGTGCTTCTTGAGATACTTACTGATGTCTCTTCTTCTTCAACACCGTGACGTATATCAGTTCCCTTATCACAGGAGGTAAGTGACAAGAAAATGAAAAAGATCAATGGGAGTGTCTTCATAACAAGCCTCTGGTGAGAACGACTGATTCATATGATATACATCAACATTATCGAGAGTCGCTTGTATATTCTTGAGCAAATATATACCAGAAAATAGGCAGTAGAGTGGCTAGTAAGCTTACTGCTTAATGTAGTCAACCCACTGCTGATGAATAGCGTCAAATACGTCCGAATCGATAGGGTTCCCGGGAACTACCGTCGTTAATATGGTATTTAAGGCATTCTGTAGTCGAGTAGCATTTGCGGCAGAGTTATCCCAGGTGGACCAAGTGTTAACCAGAGCATTCGCGATCACTTGCGATCCGCCTACGGGCACAGCGATATAGGAGTGATACCAGAGCCAGCTATCAAAATCGATCGGCGCAGCTCCTGAAACAAAGAGCGCGTCCCACGTAAGACCATTAAAGGTAAATCTGACGGTAAACATACCAGAAGCTGCGTAGCTGCTCCCAAGCCAACCGGTTGTACCGGGTACTGCCTGAACTCCCAGTACACGAATAGTTCCACCATTTAAACGAGCTACCTGCTGTGGCCACACGTTCGCTATGGCCGTTGGGAGGTCGACGAAGTCACTTTTAACGCCGTAGTTAAAGAAAGAACCGGTATAATTTACAAGAGTAGGGATGCCGAGGTTTACTATCCCCTGCGTGGGATTCCCTCCACTGATAATGCCGTCTCTTGCGTCAAATGACCATCCGGGAAGATTTGGTACTAAAGCACTTGTACCATCTGTTCCGCGCAGAGTTTGGGTAGGTATGGTAACAGGCAGTGGCACAATTCTACCGCCCTGACGGGTGGCAAGAATTCTGTCAAGAAGTCTAACCTGAGCAGCGGTGAGTCTTGGATAAAGGGTCGACCGCCTTGAATTCCGTTTCTTCTTCTTCTTTTTTTTCTTCTTCTTGCCATAGTAGCGAATGACTTCTAACTCGCTACCGCTTTGTTTAAAACGAATTTGCGCACTCTTCTTACCAAGCTTTCCCTTAAGAAGTATCGAATCACCCTGTTCGAGATATTTCTTTACCTTCATCCCTGAGGAAGATATGAAATCGTCTGCAGTCTGCTGCAGGGTGAGAGGGGAAGTTCCGATGAGTAGCTCAGCACGCGTTTTAGATTTCTTTTTCCTGATTGTGTAGAGCCCAGTCGCATCGTCGTACCCGACTAAGAACTTCTTTGGGGCATCAATGGTAAGTCCAGTAACCTCCTCAGTCTGTGGTACTGCAAAAGCGGTATGAGCGCTCGTAAGGAGAAGAATAGATAGGCTCGTAAAGACCGTAAAGACAAGACGCGGTAAGACTTTTAGCATAGATTCACCCTCATAGAGTAATGGTCATATGAGTAGAGTTTATATCAGATCTTAGTACTTTAATCCAATAATTCTCATAGGTTCAGTGATGTTCAGGGTACAACTTATTAGGCAGTATCAAGCACTTACTAAGTTTGCTTAGCGTGGATTGTCGAGGTTAAATATCCCTTATTATGCATCAGCTTCACTCAAATAAACTACGCTCTGGTTTAGTCCGCCCCGGTCTTGATCTTCTGCAAACGGAAGACGCAGAGATTTGTCAGACATCTGCTGTTTCCCTATCTCGCGATAGTCTAGAGGCAGTATCTGCAAGCGCTATCAGTGAAGTTATTTCTTTAGAAAACTCAGATGAGGGCAGGAACTTGATAAGTATCTTACGCTCTTCAGGTGAGGTTCTTGAAATTCCCTATAAGAAAACTGCGCCGGCCAATAAAGATCCGAAACTCTTCATAAGATCAGATGGATTTGAGGTTCTAAGGGGTAGGGAGAGAATACCGATGTACGACTTGAGATCTGGTATTGCTCTCACTCAGGCAGGTCTTGATATAGAGTGCCTTACAGAAAAACTCGGCGAGCAGCTAAGAAAGCTCACTTCTTCAGATGTTTATGAAGGGGAATATTTTGTAACAGAGAGTATTTCTTCTGCGCCTAGAGACCCAAATAGAGACCTGAGTAAAAGCAGAGATTTTAAGCAATTTCTTAAACTCATCCATACCCTATTACGTGATAAAGTGAGTATGAGAGTTTTTACTGGGAATTTTGATAGTGTATTAACGCCCGATTGGTGTTCTCTTCATCAGCCACGTGAACCGGGGTCAAAGCATATTGTTGAAAGAAACCCACTCTGGGGGAGGTTCCCGCATATTCTTTCGTTGTTTCACGGCGAAACGCCGCCAGACAATATGCACCTCTCTCGTTCAGCATTTATCTCACATCTCCTAGAGCTTGGTGATAAGGTATATCTAAAATCGTCTCTTGGCTCTGGCGGTAGGGGAGTGCTCCGCATTGAAAAAGTTGGTAGTGAAAAGTGGTGCATAGAAACAGATTGTCTCCATGCACATTTTGGGCTCCTTCGTCATCATGAGAGGAGATATAGTAGCCCGATCGGAATGCTAAGATTTTGGGTCGATGCAAATGTCTTTTTCTACAGTGATCTTCTTGGTGCTAAACGGAGCTACCGATCCCGAGAACTCACCCGAGAGCAGATAACTCGTGGGTTAGATGTATTTCTTCGAGTGAGCAAGCTTACTGATCCGCATTGGTTAGCTGAGTCTGAGATGAAAACGGAGAGATGGCACAATCGTAGGGCTGAGCTTCGGTCTGTTTTCCGACCGCTCTCTGACGGTGGTCCGCATGAGTTGCTCGGTCACTATATGAAACTTTCTGACAGAGCTGTAGCTGGCAATATCTCTAAAGGCGGAAAGCCTGCTGAGACCGAAGAAGTTCTTCTGGCGATGTTACGCTCAAAGCCACGTTACCAGAAAATGCATCTCTCACAAATAAGAGAGCACGCACGTCAAGAAGTACAGTCTGCCTTAAGTATTTCTGAAGAAGTTCTTGATGGATTTTACCAATCATTCTTTTCGATGACTGAGCGTTATGGCTATACACCTCAGGAAATTATTTCAAATGTTACTCCAATGATGTTTCAAGTCGGGGTCGATCTCGTCCCTATCTGGAACAATTCCGCAGATAGGTTTCATTATGGCCTGATGGAGCTCCAATCTGGGTGCGGTATTAGCGGGCTTAAAGCCATAAATGTGCATAACTGGAGAAGGTTATCAGAGAAGCCATATCATAGAGTAGGTTTTGATTTAAAAAGTATCTGATTGGAGGATTGGAGTAGCACTTCACTCTTATTGTTGTGGCTCAATCCAATAATGGAGATATCTGACTTAAGATAATGTTTCTGCATAGGATTTTAAAATATTGGCAACGCGTGTGATATCACTTTTTTGAGTACTTTTATCACCACCCCAGACAAGAGTAACAGTATTCTGGTCTGGTCGTATAAAATACAATCGTAGTTCATTCATTCGTGCCTCAAAAGCTTTTATGCCCGGCACTTTCACAGTTGTAAGTGGTTTGTAGTCACCAAGATTTCCACATTCGATTCGTACCATTCTAGAATGTACCCGATCTTGAATGTCTTCTAATTGTGCGCTTAACCACTTTTGAAAAGGCTTGTCGTCATTCACCGATAGCTGTGTAACATTAAACGTCTCATACGCCTCGTCAGGATCTTGAAGCTCATCTTCTATCGGATTTAAATCTGCGTCTGCGCTACTTGTGCCCTCAGCTGAGGCTTGAGTCCCTAAAGCTTCTGTTCGCAGTGTTTGGACATAGATGTGTTCTAGAGCATACCACGGGTCATCACTCATGGAGATGTATTCACATGCTTCAGCGTAGCTCGCGCCCCCCTTTTTATGAATAGCGTAAAGTTTTCTTGCAACGGCTCCGCCTTCTTTAAAGTTTGGAAATGCGTTCGTAAGGTGTTTTTTAAGTCCGGCGATGAATGCTTTACGGTACGTTTCAGAGAAACGGTTATGATGAGCAGCTTTACTGCCTTGTTGGTCTGTTGAAGGGGCTTTCGGGGCAGGAGATTTCTGTGATTTTGCTCTCTTTCGTAAGGTGCGTTTAATAGCATCGGGGAGGATGTATGCGGGATCGCTGTCAAATATAACTTGCTCTAAAATGGTACGTTTTTCCTGTGTACTACACTGTAGTTTTTGCTCACTTAAGGCTTCTAGAACCATATTAATAGCGGCAATATATCGATTTTCTTCCATCTGCCAAGGATCGTTAATCGTCGATACAATCTTTCTACAGTTCGTATCACCTAGAGTAAATCTATTAGCATGCATATAATCTGAGAAAAGAAGCGCTTGAAACATGTTCTGGTATGCAATGGGAGATGCGGCACGGGCATACTTTCCAAAAAGGCCATTCATATTCGGCGCAAAGGTAGCATTGAGAGTCGAATCAGGATTAACGAGAAGAGGAGCATCATCATCAAACTCCATGGACTCTATTTTGGACTGAAATGCATTTGCTCCTTCATATGAAATGACTGTATTCATGAAAAAAACATTTGCATTAAACTCGTAGCTAGCTGGCACTTGGGCTTTAAATTCTTCACCGTCTGAGTCTCTCCACCGAATGTATGGCACGTGCGATCGTAACTGATTATAGTGTTGTCTTAGTGGTTCAAGGGTATGTTCCTGTGCCCAAGAAGGGAGTGAATCGAAGTGTAGAAGACGGTGCTTCTCATAAAATTGTTGTTCTCTCTCGTCTCCTTCAAGGCCAGCTAAGAAAGAGGGGAGACAGAGTTCGCGGTTCGTATTAAAAAGATAGCCGTTGCCGAAAGACAATGCAGTTATAAGTGTATGATCAGGTACATGAGCATTGATACGAGCATCTCTATAGTCATAGTAGGGTGAGAGCTCTCCTCGTTCAAAAAGAGCTTCGTCTTTTAGCTGTGAAAAACTCTGAAATGTTCCACTTAGTTTTTGAAAAGTTCTGCTGAAAGCCTCGGTGATATAATTCATAGAGTAATTCCGCTGCTTGCCTTTTGGAGTTCATTGCCAGCATACAAATTTAAAATGAGGGCCAGTGCTAATCAAGTTTTAGGGGGAGAATTGCTAACCTGTCATTCGTATGGGGAAGTCACAAATATTATGAATAGAGACTGCTAGTGATACTAAGAGTCTGTAATGATTGTATATCTACCTATCGCAAAAGCCAGTATGCAAAGGAGAGTATGAAAGAAGATCGTAATTAAAGTTGAATAACATTTACTCTCAAAGTGTACCTACCAAAACGGGGAGAGCGCTCCAAGTACGAAGGCTGCTTGAGGAATTCAATACTTACTGTGGGAGGGCATATGAATGCGAGAGTAGTAATCGATACTTAATAAACCGAATCAAGCCCAGCCGCTCGGCGCCACGTGCTGAGTTGTCCGAGATGGCCAAGAAGATGTGCTCCAAGTAAATACGCCGCGAACTGACCTGCTGTTGCAAAGCGAGCTCTTGATGCCTCAAAAGGATTTTCTTCAAAGAAGAGTTCGTTAGGGATTTCTGGAAGTTTTTGAGTAATGTAACCAAGGGAGTCAAAAAAATGCTTTTCAAGCTCTGCTCTTTTTGGATAAATATCACCCTCTGGATCATCGTGACAAACGCTCCCCTTTATAAAGAGCGAATCCCACTCTGCAGGATGTGCAACAGGTGTTGTGTCTTGTTTGAGTAGAGTAAAGAGCTTGGTTGGATACGTTCCGAGGTGTCCTATGTGAAAAGCAGGGTGTAGTGCTTCAAGAGGCTTCCCATTTACCTCAATCTTGCGTGCATAGATTTCATCGGGAATATCTTTTAGGAGGGCCTCGGCGTATTGTCTTGCACTATGTAGCCCGGGGAGAAAGAGGTCGGTAATTTTTGTCATATTATTAATCCCTTAATAGAAACTTTGCTTAGCGTGCTGTCACCACTTATTCTTGTACTATGTCACATACTCATATGCCAGAGAGGAGTCAATCTTTTGTGCCTGATGGCGCTTCATTTGAAAGAGTAGCTATCCCTACGTTGAATCTTAATCAAGAGAGAGAATATTCACTTCATGAACTTTCGGAGATGACAGATATCCTAGAAAAGATAGATACGGCGATAGAAGAATCTAGCGAACCTGCAGTAATGGATTATTGGCGGGGGAAGAACGCATCTGCGCTAGAAAGTAAAGGGTATCATAAAAAGAGAGTAGATGCGCTTGCCGCTCAGATCTCACAGGTAGCCGAGTATAAAGAGATGGGCCGAAGCCCACAGCAACTCATCACGTATATAGATAAGTGTATAGCAAGTGGTAAGCCAGTTTGGGCAGAAGCTGTGCTTACCATAATTGAGGAAGATAGCTCCGCGTGGTGTGTAGAGTCTATTATAGATATCAAAGATGCGGCATCGAAATACTTTCAATCCATAAGTCAGATACAAGCTGGCGGCCAAATACGTGTTGAAAAAGATGTCATTTCATCACTCCAAAAAATACTAGCTCATATTGACCCAATGATAGAGCGAAGCTGGAAGACAAACCCCCACCTTGAGCTTAGTGAAGTAGCCTTTCGATCGACAACTGATTAGGGTAAAGCTTGGCTAGCCCTATAGGAAGAGTCGCCTCATCTGTCATAAGATCAGTGCCCTCAAGGCACCTCTTGCTCAAGCTGTTCCTTGAACAGGTGCTTGCGGCGATACCTTGTCTTTCTTCATTTTTATCCAGTACATAAGGCCAGCGGCTAGTACGAGTAGACCGATAGAAAGAAGCGGGCGGTAGGCAAACCATGCTACCGCAATTGTGATAAACGATAAGATTGCTGCAATAGCAAAGGCAATGAACGCTGTACCCATTCCTACCAGTGAGCCTACAAAGGGAACAACGTCTGCCAGTACGGAGAGTGGTTTAAAGACGAGACTAAGTCCAAAAAACATAAGAAACAGCCCACCTATGCGTAAAGCCCACGTGAGAAAGGAATTACTCGAATGAGCAGCGGCGAACATGTTTTCAGCTGAGTGAGCCCCGGTCTTTAACATAAGTAACGATCGGCCGTTTGAAGTGTTATAATTTTCAAATGTATTTTGTAGCTGCTTCGCTATTAAGCTAATCTCAGTATTAGGTACGTACTTAAATGTGATGCGTAAGTCGCCAATGGCTGGTTGAGACGGATTCTCACCGATATAAAATCCTTTTTTAAATTCTTTAACTCGCTCTTGAAGCTCTTCAGTGAGCGTGTCGTTTTTTACGGGAAGTTGCTGGAAGGCGTCAATTTTTTTAGTGAGATGTTGTGGTAATCGGAACTGACCGAGGCTCACATCTGCAGCAGTGAATTCTTGCTTCTCAAATTCCATAACATCGGGGTTCTGATGTTCTTCTGATTTTTTAAACGAAGAGGAGTCTATAACTTTATTCGACCACGTTTTTGAATAAGAGTAAGTTGTCTTTGTTTCTTTTCCACCCCCGAGTTTCTTTTTGCTGGTAGAAGATTCTTTCTCTTTCCACTGATACATTTCTACATCGCGCAAGAGTCTAAGGGCCGTTTGAGAAACGCCGAAGTCAGGATCTTGAAGCGTATCGGTAGTTTCCGCAGTACCTATCAGGTGAACAAGTTGACCATTATTTTCTGGAGATACCGTTTGAGCGTCTATGGAGATAACCTTGCCTTCTCCTTCTTTTAGCGCACGGTAGGTTTTAATTGCTCGTCCTTCGTTCCAAAAGAGTAGGGGGAAGGCGAGGACAAAGAGTAAGAGCCCAAACAGGATGCCTTTAATTGAATTGCCCAAACGTCCAAACCATGACTCAGAAGTCGTTTCAGTATACTGGTCATTCATAGCTCGATCCTCTTTAGTTTAGTAAATGTCAGATAGGGTGTATGAAAAGATAGTTACAGTCAACTAAAAGTAGCGTGTTCAGAGAACTACTTAAAAACTGAGAGAGGATCTTTATGACACAAAGAATTTATTTAGTAAGAATTCGCCAAAATCAGTCATCTCTGTTTGAACGGCGTCTAAGCAGGCTGTGCCTTCATTCTTGCTAAACAAACGGTCTCTGACTTCTAAGGTGATGCTAGTTATGAGAAATGAATCTCCCCATGTTCCATCTATGCGGAGTTTGGTGTCGGGCGAGATGTCGCGGGAAGAATTAAATTCCGCAACATGAGCTGTTGCTTTAATCATTAAATCTTCATTGTTTCTGTACCAGTCTATGTACTCTTGCGTTAGTCCGTTTTTTTCGCATTCGCAATGTGCATGATATCCTATTTCCCTAAACTGCTCGAATTGCTTATCGGTCCATTTGAGTCCTCTCTCATCCATGCGTTCTTGAGGATCAAACCCTGCCCGCCTTAAACGGGTATAAGTTAATTCTTTTAGCCCATTGTATTTAAATGGCTTGTCGACCCAAACACTTGAGGGATCTCCAGTAAATGGGGCGCATATCGATACGAAAGGTCGGAAAACCTGATACTTATTTTTGATCATTGCTAGGGGAAGTCTGGGCATGAATTTATTATTATGTGGGATGACGAGATGGCCTTCGCAGCTGGCATTGGAGAATAGTCCTACAGCATTACATGCAACTACTACGGGTTTAATGCCATCTTCCACAGGCCCGTCCATAGCTTGAATATTGTCGATTTGATCTCTAATGGTAGATAGCTGTTGCCGTTTCGCCTCCACAATGGATGAATCCAATGGGGCATCTTGTTCTGGCGTTGAGTCAAGATCTCGTGAAGGCATAGTCAGTCCTTAGAAGTCTTCGTACACTAAACTTATGGCGTGTTTGAAAGTGTCTGGTACTTTCCTTCTAAAATAAGAAATTTTACTACTTATGTGCTGCATGAGTCTCAGCTTTAAGATCGTGTGACGAACTCACCTGTTGTAGCGACGTCAGGGAGCCCTTTATTCAATGACTTAGGGTACTGCCGGGAGGATACGAGGTGTTTGGTGTAGTGTTCCTCTAAATGCAGCTAAGCCATAGTATTGACTCAAGATTTAGGCCCTGACTGTCGTTCATTACGATAGAAGGAGACGAGCACCCTCGTGATGTTGATGTAAGTGTTGTGACTATATCGCTCGGACAAAATATTAATTCTCTCAGAGGCCAGCGTCACTTAGGGCAGGCCACAGGTGAGTTGCGCTCTGTGTTCGAGCGACTTTCCAGTGGGCAGAGAATAAACAAAGCCTCTGATGATGCCGCAGGGCTTGCGATAGCCGACACTCTTCGCACTGATGCCCGCCTCTATACCCAAGGAATCAGAAACGCCAACGATGCCATTAGTATGCACACCATTGCAGACGCTGCGCTTGCTGAACTCAGTGGAATTGTAACCCGAATTCAAGAACTTGCAGAGCAATCAGCAAACGGAGTCTATTCAAGAAAACAACGCTTAGCTCTTAACGAAGAAGCACAAGCGCTCCGTGATGAGTATCAGAGGATTACTGAAAGCACAGAGTTTAGTGGAGTAAAGTTGCTCGACGGCAGTGCACGTGGAATGCATATGCAGATCGGAATTGATGGAGGGGCAGACTCACTTCTTACTGTAGGGTTTGAAGAGGGAGCAACACGAATTGTAGGCGATGGGACATTTGAAATCTCTCAGACTATAGGCATTAGCTCGTCGGTATGGTTCGGTCTTGCCGTAGGAGATACGAACAATGATGGAATTAACGATATTTTAACTTCACCACTAGGTAGTCTGCGTACCTATTTAGGGTCAGAGGGCGGCACCTTTGATTCTTCCGTTGTCACAGGCTCATTCCACGACTACAACAGGGTAAAATTACTGGAAGACTTCGATCTGGACGGCAACCTTGATGTTGTTGGTAGTGATGACGCTCAGATTATGTGGGGCGATGGAGATGGAAGTTTCACAGATGGTGGCCCGCTCGTTGGCAACGGAACAAGCGTCGCCATTGGCGACGTTAATAATGATGGGCTCGTAGATATTATAAGTGGAGATGGCGCCACGAATGACATTACACTCCTCCTTAACAATGGTGACCGTACGTTTTCATCACAAGTTGTTGCTACCGGCACAGGGGAGACCTCCGGACTTACCATCGGTGACATGAATAACGATGGAAATTTAGATATCATCGTTCAGGAGAAAAACTCATTTCAACTCAATATATACTCAGGAGATGGGAGTGGTGGATTTAACCTTCTCTCTTCTACCGCTAACAACGTTGGCACGTCTGGTTCAACGAACTCTGTTGGAGACTTTAATGGTGACGGGAATCTTGATGTTGCTATTAATCTCTATGCAGGTACGAAAATCTATACAGGGGATGGTAATGGAAATTTGACGAACACATTCTCTCTCGGTGGAACCCCTTATTTTAATACAACGGTTACCGATTTTAACGATGATGGATTTGATGATCTTGCGATAAAAGATAGCGTTTATCTTTATAATGAGCAGCAAGGGACTTTTGTTCAAACGGAATCATTCACCTTGAGCGCAGCGAATGAACACTTCTCCGCCGCCGGAGATCTTAATCAGGACGGCGTAGCCGATCTTGTAATTCTAGATCAAACTGATAAGGAGATACGCGTTTACAACCAGAATACCACGACTGCAGCTACACTTGATACAGTTGATCTCACTACGCAGAAAAGCGCACAAGAAACTCTCGACAAAATGCAGTCACGGCTCGATATTCTAAGTAGCAGGCGAGGGGATATCGGCGCCGCTCTTAGCAGAATAGAGGTAGCAATTAATGTGCAATCCGTAGCAAGTCAAAATTATCTGGCAGCCGAATCCAGAATCCGAGACGCTGATATCGCTGTAGAAGGAGCCGCTCTTGCCCGCCTAAACATCCTCCAGCAAGCTGCCAGCAGCGTACTAGCACAGGCCAATCAACAACCGGCTCTGGCTGTCCAGCTGCTATCTTAGTTTGCTTAGATGAGCGTGGGGGCACTCTTGAGGGAGGCGATACAGATAATACCTTTTGCCTCACCTTTAAGAAATAGGCCGAGTTCAGGGGGCGAAATTACATGGTTGGCAAGTGAACACACTATAAGCTGATAGGGCGTGCCCTATCAGGATGTTCACCGCTGTAATTCCAAAAGTGGCCTCACGCTCAAGTCCCTGCGAGAGAAGAAGAAGCAAGTATGCCTCTGATGCTCTCCACGTCAGATCTGACGCACCGGGATCCCACGTGCCTGGTAGCGGGTACACGTGCCAACCGGGACCACATTCCCCTGAACTCGGCTCGAATGAAAAAACTTTCCTCTGTATCGCCGTAAAGAGAAGCTATCAGGGGTCGTCCAGCTAATCAATTTCGGAATGGATAAAATACGCTTGGTGAGATGTGGGGTTTTTTGCTTAAAAATGAAGCTTCTCTCATACTATATGTATGCAGTCCCATAGTTCACACACCCCGTACGCCTGACGTACCTTCAGAGAGGATAGACTCTGTTCCCGAAGAGCTTGACCATAGCGCTAACGATCACAGTAATTTACATGAAGTATCTGCAGATAGTAGCCAAGCGTTATTACGTGTCGCTGAGAGGTTTGCAGATATCGGGCTCGACCCTGATCTTCCAGAACATGCGAGGCTTATAGATGCTTGGTCAAGTGTTGATAGGAGGATGGTGTTTTTTAGTCTGGCAACTGAATCAGAAACTCCCGGTATCTCTAAGCAAACAAATTTTTCTAGGGCTAAGACTCTATTTCATATTGGAGCACTCGAGGAGGCCGGACTTGCGCGCCTTAGGGTTGAAAAGAATGTTCATAGCTATACTCCTAGTATCGGGCCACTCATAGGAGCGCTTGGAGAAGAATCTCAAGCTCTCTCGGCGATAGAAGATTATTTTCTTTCGGCCAATAGGATGCTCGACAAGACAACAAACCCTACTATACGTCGTCACGAAACGATGTATAAACTTTTTAAGGTACTAAGTTCTGAGGGAAGGCTCAAGCTCTACGCATTTCTTGCTAGCAAAAGAAGTGAGGATAAGAGGTACAATGCTGATGAGCTATATGCACTAGGTGTTGGGAGCACAAAAAGAACGCTCAAGCACGACCTCGGATTTCTTAAGACAGCGGGCTTACTCCATAGCTATAGCTCAAGTCAAACAAGCATTCCACACACTTACTGTGCGGTGACTTCGCCATTTATCACTGTTGTTAACGATTTTAACGATGAGTTTGGCGAGGGAGTAGTTGTAGATCTTAGTAAGAGATCTGAAACCTTTAAGTTTGACGATAAAAGAGCTTTAGACAGTGGTCTTGGTATCGTAAAGGCGCTCTCTTTTCAAGCTCGCTTTGAGATGCTCTGTTACGTTGCCGGATGGCGTGAAGGCGTATATCAAAGCGTTGCAATTGAGCACTGCCGAGAAGAGTACAGAACTCAGGCTAAAAAAGCGATAATAGCTCTCAGAGAAGTTGGGCTTATAAAAGGGAAGCGCGACTCTAGAGAGATTCTTCTCACCGTTAACTGGAAGCCATTGGGAAGCCTTATTTCAGGGTTACTGACAAACTAACTAATGCCTAAATACTCGGTATCTTTTGAGCGTCCCTCGGCTTAGTGTGCATACGAGATTTGATTAATCACGGCTTATGCTATAGATAATCCTGCATGGGTAATACGCAGTACACCGGTCAGAACCTTCCCTCTGACCCCCTCCCTTCACCTCAGGTAGCATTCGAGCGGCAAGAAATCAAAAGCCGGGATTCTCTATCTCTCTATAAAGATATCATTGATCGAGAGTTAAAAAAGTTTGGCCATCAAGAGCTTCGACCGATCCAAGAAGAGGTTATTCCGGCAGTGCTAGAAGGCCGGGATGTTCTACTCTCTGAACGAACAGGTGGAGGAAAGTCGTTATGCTACCAGTTGCCAGCGATGATACTTCCCGGAGTTACCGTTGTCGTCTCCCCGCTTATAGCGCTGATCAAGGATCAAGTTGATGCACTAGAAGATACCGGCCTACGTGTTGGATTTTTAAATTCTACACTCACTACAACGCAGCAACGTAAGGTTATGCAAGGTCTTGAGTTTGGTGACTACGACATTCTCTATGTCACGCCTGAGCGCCTTAGCCGAGAGCATTTTCGGGAAGAAGCAGTATTTGCCAATATAAATCTCGTCGCTGTTGATGAAGCACACTGTACAAGTCTTTGGGGACATAGTTTTCGTCCAGAGTATGGAATGATCAGTGATTTTCTTAACTATGTCGGGAATCCACCCGTTATCGCTCTAACGGCTACTGCCCCTGAATTTATGCGTGAGGAGATTATTGAAAATCTTGGCTTACGAGACCCGCTCTCTATAACGGGTAAGGTTCGTCGTACTGAGATTGATATCTCCAAAATCTATTGCGCAACACCGGAAGCAAAGAGTGAAAAACTTGAGGAATTACTTACAAGCACTGAGCATGAACCAGGCTCTACCATTGTGTATTTTGCTACAGTTCTTGAAGCTGAAAGACATCTCCATATGATAGCTCCTGAAGTTGATTGTCCGGTCTCTATTTACACAGGGCAGTTAGACGGAACCGAGAGGGATCTCGCCCAAGATCAATTTGCTAATGGTGAATCAGGAATTATGTTCTGTACCAACGCCTTTGGTATGGGAGTCGATATTAAGTCTGTTAGGCGTGTTATTCATTTTGATATGACCGCATCAGTTGAGGCATATGCCCAAGAGATTGGGAGAGCCGCCCGTGATGGTTTGCCTGCTCAAGCAGTTCTTTTATGGGGAGATGGAGATATCGTACTGCAGCGTAGTCGATATCATGGGAGTAATCCGAAGTTAACGGACGTGTTTGCTGCGTACAAGCGTATTTGTAGCTCTATACCCCAAGAGCTCATTCCAAAAGCAGCTGATGAGAGGAACGGATTAACCCTGCGGTTTAAATTTCCGAAGTTTATTGGATCATATAACCGTGATTCTTATACAAGTGATTCTGGAGAGGAAGATCTTTTCAATAGTTGCGTAGCTATTATGCAGGGAGCGGGTATGCTCGGTCCTGAGTTTTCTTTCGCTGATAAGGAAGGAGAGATGCGTAGGTACTGCAACCTTACTATGCATCCATATGATATCGCTAAGAACGGTTTCCCTGTTACGGAAGCTATGATTGATAGAAGTAGAAATATTGATCTCATGCGATTAGCGGCTGTTGAGCAATTTCTAAGCGTGCCGGACGAAAAGAATTGGGATTTTATAGAGCAGTATTTCCAAGTTTCAGAGATCAAATTCCGCTCAGATCAGGAATTACTACACAACCGCATTGAGAACCGCGAAGAAACCATAGGAGTCCTCCTTGACGCAATTCGTGAACACAATTTACCCCTTGGGCAGCTCTCACGGATTGTAAGAGGTACATCAGCAACATACAAAAGCTCGGAGTATTATAATAAGTTACAAGATACACCACCAAAAGTTATACGTGAGGCTGTCCGAGATCTTACGAAGGCCCAGTTTATTCTGATACATGGTGTGTCGAACAAAGTACGAGCGGAGCTAACAGAGACAGGACTGGCGTGGCTTGAAAAGCACAAAGGAACATCGAGTACTTCAACATCATATACCAAAGACGACCTGCTAAAGTATCTAAGGGAGGAAGAGGCGCAAAGCATTGTGCGAGAGCAGCTTCGCTCGCAGTTAGCAGATGATGGGATGCCTTTTGATAAGAACTCTCCCGAGTATTACGCTGTTGGATTTTTGAAAAAGACTTTTGTATTACAAGGTGAAAATGTGACTGGTAAAAAGATCGTAGCTGCACTTGCTGGAAAGTCAACAAGAGCAAAATACGGAGAAGGAGACGCCGCGCTCTTTCTTAAAGTGTTATTCCCGGAACTCACTTCTGTTTGATGTAACATATAGTGCTTCATAAGCACACCAAGCCCTGATACATGAGAATATGGGATCCTTCTTGGAGGACGTTCCTAGCCGGGCTTACAATTTTAAACTTACGAGTTAGAAATTCCTTTCTCGAGATTTTTAATGGCTTTAATTGCACGTTTCTTGCGTGCTTTAAATCCTCTTGCTTTTTTATTCTTGGCAAATATAGAGAGTTTTCGATAAGCCTTTTTACGACTTTTTGTGAGATTGAATTTTGGGCCATAGGTTACAATGCTTTCTATGTTAGATAGGATGGCATCAGAAAGAGCCTGCGCAATCTCTTTAAGGGTTGTGCGATATGCAAGTTGTTCCTGTCTGTTCTTTTTGCTAACCCGGCGCTTAATTGCAGAGATGATCTCTCTCGCCTGCGTTATCCATTCCACAACGGCAGTATTTGCGGAAACCTGAGTGTCAGGGGTAGGCGAAGCCTGCGGAGTAGGGGAAGCATCAGGGTCTGGTGTCGCTGTTGGCGATGGAGAGGCCTCAGGAACACTGCGAGTGATTAACAAAGGGATAGCCATCCACGAATTATAGCCGTCTGTTTCAACAAACGCCCCATCAAGGCGAACTGATACCTGTATTAACACTTGCACATCTTTTTGAAGCTGTATCGAGCCGTCGTTATTTCTTGGAAACAAAATTTCATATTCGCAGTTTGTTCTTGGTGTGAGGCACTCTCCCTTTCTTCTAATAACAAATCCGGGTGCGCCTTTAATACTTACTATCCACGGTGAAGATTCAAAGGTCCCGTCTTCGTGTCTTTGTCTATAGAGCAGTACGCCGGTGCTAAGCTTGCCCCCGTAGAGCTCCTCAGTGCAATACTGATTTGGATTGTGGCTATAGCCGGGATAACACGGCTGTAAGCTTGTTTCTGCA
>JAUIIO010000034.1 GCA_030431715.1 bacterium | reverse complement strand
TTCTATAGAGAATTTTCAATATCAATTACCTGCAACTTCATATGCCGTCTCTCCGCATTACGGAAAAAACAACGAGACCTTCCGAATAGAAGGTGTTTCGGTTGACTATGACAATGCCCAGCTAGGCGCAAACGACTCAGCTATTGCCAAGCATGCAAACAAGCAACGCGAGGAGCTATTATCTGCCTCTGATAGTGCTCTTGAGGATCTTTTGACTGAAGCTGCAAATGCACAAAGTGTGGGAGGACTTTCATCCGCGCTATCGAAACTCGATGCAAGTGATCACTACTCTTCTGCGCAGAGTGCTGTCACCTCTTCCGGAAATCACCTTAGTCACTTACAGAGCTGTGGCGGTACAGGGGGGTCATTTGATGCCATATCTCAAACCGAGTGCAGCTGGGGCCTCGCTGAATACACCTATGAGAAGCGTTACGGCGGTGCGCACAGAGATGAGAGTCAGTTCTACTCATTTGGAAAGCAGGTTGAACTGGGTGACGGGTTTTACGGTGGGCTAGGATTTGGATACGAGCTACAAGATTTTAGATCGACAACAGCTAGTAGTAACGGAGATCGCTTCCACGTGGGCGGAGTTTTAAAGTATATCGATGGTCCGTGGTTTGGAAACTGGGTAGTGAGTGGAAACGTTGGATGGACTGATGCAGCTAGAAGCGTTCAGTCTGGTGATAAGAGCTATATCGCTACGTCCGATCAGGAACTTTGGGGAGTGAGTAATCGATTTACCGTTGGCCAGCAATTTGAACTCGAAGCTCTGGATATTATCCCGAGAATAGATACCGATATATTCGTTATCGGAGATCAAGGATACCGAGAGCACGGAGCTGAGGATTTAAATTTGAGGCTTCACTCTGATGTTCATGTGCTGGCAGACATCGCACCGGTAGTTCGCTTCAGTAAGAACTTCTATGATGATGATACGCCAGAAGATGAGATTAAATATCGTGCGTACCTTGATACTGGAACTCGCTTTGCTCTAAACGATCCAGATCTTGAGGTTTCGCTTGTAGATAGCGCTCTTTCAAATCAAAGTTATAAGGTTACCTCAGATCGCGATGAGGTGGTTGGTACTGTTGGGGCTGGGATTATAATGTTTTTAGATGACGATCTGCAGGCCCGGGTACAGTACGACGGAAGCTTTGGTGACGACACAGAGAGCCACACTGCGAGCCTGAAATTAGCATTCAATTTTTAGTGTGGCGTCCTTACTTATGGTTCTTTCGTAAGTACATGAAGCACTCGTTGAATATCAGTTTCAGGCAGTGTGTAGTGTCTGTCATCTTCAGATGCCTCTTCTGCCGGGCCTTTTAGAGCGATAAGCTTGCCTCCATCTTTAAGAAGAGGAAATATGAGCTCTGAGAGCTTCTCTGAGCTAGCTACTGCTCTAGCGAAGCCAATGTCATAGGCTGCTGCATGCTCTGAGTCTGCCGCAAGTTCTTCCGCTCGAGCATGTAGGGCTGTGCAATTTTTAAGACCGAGCTTTAAAAGAGCATACTCAAGAAAATCCACTTTTCTTTTTGCAGAGTCCACCAGAACAAACTCAATATGTTCATAAACGATTGCCAATGGAATGCCGGGGAATCCGCCTCCTGTTCCTATATCGATAGCAGAGAGGTTCTCAGCATCTGTATCAATTTCCTGCGCGGCATAAAGTGAATCGGCGAAGTGAAGAAGCTCAATCTCCTCTTCTGGAATACGTGTCAGGTTTGTTCTGGCATTAGCCTTTAATAGGAGATCTTTAAAGAGGCTGAACTTTTCCAGCTGCTCACTGCTAAGCTGTATGTTAATTGGTTGAAGGAGATGCTTTAGATTTTTCATTTACAGTTTGGGAGAAGCCTTTTTCGACGAATTCGCCTTTTGTATTGAAAAACTCCCATATTTCTTCTTTTCCTTCAACGAGGATTGTGCCTTTTGCGGTGTTTACAAACCACGATGGGGATGAGGCAACTTTAAATCTTTCCGGAACTTTGTCTACCGGGTAGAGTTTTCCTCCCAGCATTCTAAGAGAAAAGAGTTCAGCACTCCGTTTAAAGAGTGGCATGCTCTCAGCCTCGCGTCCCTCTTGAACAAGTCCTACTGCTAGAATGGAGGATATATCCAGATCGTTATGTGCAGCAGTACGAAGCGCAGCTTGAAAATGTTTAATAAAATGAGCCTGATCGTACCCGTTAACTATAAGGCCAAGCGAGTACGCTTTTATTCCGGAAGATTCCTCAAGAACGTTTTTGGTGTCTTTTACGGATTCTGGTTGTTGCTTCTGAGTAGCTGGTGTCTCATTTTCTTTGGAGGTTTCCTTTTGTGTAACAAAGCCTCTGTCAAAAAAACCATCATCCGCATAGAGACAGATAGGAAATGATATAAGAAACGATATAATGAATCCTCTCATGCTCATTTAGCGTACCCGTAATCTCTCATCTCGGCTATCCCAGTAGCTGGGGAGTATTCTCAGTACCCCTGATTGTTCATTATCAGGGTCAAGGAACCAGTTTGTGTCAGCAGGAAATCCCCAGCAACCACTAAAGTTCGTAAATATCTCACCAGAAAGTTCGCCATGCGCTCCTATAACTTCAGGGGTGTTTTTATTTACATTTTGAAACGCGTATCCCGGAGCGGCATTCATTTCATCAAAGAGCGAGCATTGATATTTGGTAGCTGTATCAAGATTCATTTTATCGTTGAGTTCATAAGGGATCTCGAATTCAGCTTGCTGCTTTTTAAACTTTTCAAGTTTTTCTTGTATGGAAGTAAAGTCATCGTTTCCTTCTTCTAATCCTTCGAGTTGACCCTCAAGCTTTTTAATTTCCTCTTCATAAATGTCAGAGAGGGATTCTTCTAATCGCTTTCTACGAAACTTTGCATATTTATCTCTTGGAAACGTGTCTTTCAGCTCTCCTGAAGGATAGAAGTGGAACCTATCAAGAGTACGATCGAAACTAAACCTGTTTATGCTTTCACGGTAAAGGGTCATGTATTGTCTGAGACCTTTAGCGATAGTTTGGAAGATGTAATCAGAATTATAAGGTCTTGAAAAGGCAGTTACAGGGAAGATTTCACCCACGTTATGAAGACACGGGTCGTTAAAATCTTTCGGTGCCTCCGGTGAGAGTGCACGTTTTGCAGTCCATGCTTCTCTACATTGTTCTGATGCATCAGGACAGATAGCAAGGAGAAGCTCTTCGGGGGTTTTTCCGGTTGCTGCGTTGTGTCGAACGCACTGTTCAGGTTGCTGGAAATGCCTGCGAAAATTTTGCTGGCTGAGCTTGGCGCTTTCGGTGAGCCAAAAAGACAACGCGATTCCTTTGGTGGTCGCATAAAAAGGGCCAGCAAAAGCGTCTGTGAAATACTGTGATTGACCAAATGTCTGAGAACCTCCCCAGAATTCTGGTCCATAGCCTGGCCATACATGTGGATAAAAATAGGTATAGGGATTACCAGGGCTTATTCGGTAGTCTCTCATGACCCCAATCTCTATGAGATATCTCAGGTATCCACGAGAGAATGAGCGTGACCAAGGATGATTCCATTTTCCCCATGGAAATTCCCACTCATTCTCTTCTTCAAAAACAGTAAGTTCATATTTCTGTTCATCTTGTTTTAACTCTGGAATGTTTTCTCCAGTAACTACTCGTATTTGAGTTCTCGCAGTTCGTTTACCATATTCTGTTAAGTATTCCGCTGTACGTTGTAGCCATCGTTTTACAGAATAGATCGTTCCAGCGATTCCCATTTCACCAGCATCAACATCATCGGATGGAATATATCTGCTAACCTGTTGTTGCTTACTGAGGTTTATCTTGGCCGTAGGAAAAAGGTAATCGATGCTATGTGTGATTTTAATCTTATTCGGGCAGCAGTCACCAGCGCCAATCGGGCTCATGGACATGTGGAAGTAGTCAACTCCAGGATAATCGACATTAATGCAGAACCCAGAAGGAAAGCCTATTTCTCCGCCTTCACCACGGAAAAGGCCGGGCTGAAGAGGCAGGTATTCAGCTTTCTCAACACAGGTATACGTTCTTTTCGTGACCGGATTCTGGCAGACGGGCTTTACCTTAGCCCTGTAGAAATCAATAATTTGTTTTATTTGTGGTCCTGTTTCCTGAATGCGACCTCCAACTCCTGGCGGTAAAATAAGTCCTCCGCTTCCAAGAAGAGCCTTTTCTGAGGGCCATCCAATTCCGTAGTTAGAGCTACTATGAAGAGCACGATACGTATGTGAATGGGTGTATGGGATGTCAGATCTATTACACGCAGCTGTTTGGGCGTAGTAACTTTGTTTAGAGATTTCTAGCTCGTATTTTGAAAGCTCAGCTCCAGACCAATCATACTCTGCTACTTCAACTTTTTCATTAGGCTCTTCGTCATCTTCCATGGCTTCTTCTGGTAGATAGGAAAGCCACTCATAGTCAGCCTCATAGATTTTCTTTATATCAGGATTTCCAAGGGCAAAAGCTCCGGGATTGCCGTTTACCCATTTCCCATCTTCTCCGATGTTTTTGTAGACCTCACCAGCATATGATTGAACATCGTATTCGCTTGATACGATTTTTGGTTTTGTCACATATTCAGCCAGTTCATCAAGCGTTGACTGGGCATAGCACTGCGGCGCTAGAGCGAGGCAGAAGATAAAAGAAAAAATAGAGTTAGCTAACTTCATATTGTATTTTGCTTATAAAAATTGATGAAGCTTCTTCTTCACCTGCAGGTGGAAGCTTCCTTTCTCATCATTATCAAAGTTCTTTAGAGCATTTCTCCCGTAGTGCCTGTATATCTTGTTTCTTGTAACACGGAGCCGAAATGGCAAGCACTCAACATTGTTCTGTGATGCGGTGAGAGACGGGTAGTCACCCATCTTATCTCTATAGGTATGGATAAGTGTTTCTTTCCCGAAAAGCTCATCAGGGCCAGTGAGCATATCAGTGACAGCCGGAGCATCTGGTGAAAGATAAAGTATGTCAAAGAGCACATCAGAATCTTTGTCTGCCTGAAGTTCTGGCGGAAGCTGGGCATTATTGTTGTAAGCAAGAGTTTTATCTTCCCGACAACTGCTAATTTTTTTAGGGGTAAATAGTGAAGCGCGTTCTTCTATAAGTTTTTTCCGCAGCGCGAGTTCAATACTCTCGGGAAGTGTCATCTTTATATCGCGGTTTTTGTCAGATACCATGGGAGGGGTAATCTGCTTAAACTTAGAGGATATCACCTTTGCTTTCTTAAGCTCCTCTTCAGTTGGGAACGCTATTCCGTCTTCGAAGCGAAGATGCTTAATTACCGATCCTAGATTTTCACTTCGTCGCTCTTCTTTCCAAAGGGAGGGATTCTTAAGTTTTTGGAGAAGCCTGTCTTTAATTTTTGAGTCTGGCGAAATGCCTTTCATCGTGACGATCATATTGGCGAGCTCTTCATGATCTTTGTCACTAAACGTATAATTTTTTGCAGCCGTGTTCTCGGCATCAGACTGAGCTGTCAGGGTATAAGGGAGACAGAGGCTAAGAAGAAATAGGGAGATGTATAGGGTAAGAGAACCTCTCATAGTAAACCTGCAAAGTGAACATGACCCGCTTCCGTACGGGGTGCATATATATTATGAAAGGATTTTAATGAGTTGTATCATTGCGATACAAGATATATCAGCTCAATGAGTTGAAATTTAAACTCTGTATAAAGATGCATTATGAGTGTATCAACGACCCCGAGAGAGATAAATTTAAAGCCTGTGAGCAGCATTACAGAGCGTAGAGCGGCTGTCAGGAGAGCAATTGGGGTGTAAATACAGAATAGAGTGAAGAAAAAGCCGTGATCGCGGTTATATTTCTCCCTGTGAAGAATCTTAAATGGATTTGAATCGTATTCGAGTGACTGTCTATAATGCATTTTGGTAACCCCCTGTGCTCTTTGAATTAACCTGAAAAACCTCTTATACTCAAGTATTGCAAGTGTTGTACCACTGTTATGGTTGGTTTCAGCGTAAAATGTTACTAAAAAATGCAACTGCTTGAATTTACATGTGAATTCTTCAGGGCATGTCTTATTTTGAGAAGTGAACGCTCCAAATGGCTTTTGACTGGAAGTCTCTACCCCGCCCGTTTTCTGTTCTGGCTCCTATGGAGGACGTTACTGATACCGTTTTCAGACGGCTTATTGCCTCGTGCGGCCGTCCCGATGTTTTTTTTAGTGAGTTCACGAGTACTGATGGAATGTTCTCTCCCGGGGAAACCCGTGTCATTCACCGATTGGAGTATACCGAGGGGGAGCGCCCGCTCATTGCCCAGATCTGGGGTAATGACCCGGAGAAGTACCTGCGTGCGGCAAAGAAGATTGCGGACATGGGGTTTGATGGTATCGACATTAACATGGGGTGCCCAGTTTCAAAGATCGTTACGAATGGCTGTTGTTCAGCGCTCATAGATAACCCGACTCTTGCCAGAGAGCTCTATCTCGCTGCAGTAGAAGGTGCAGGGCAAATTCCGGTGAGTATAAAAACCCGGCTGGGCTTTAAAAAACTTCATACTGAACCGTGGGCTGAATTTCTACTGGCTCTTAAACCTCCAGCGCTTATTATGCACGGTCGAGTTGCCAAAGATCTCTCTAAGAAGCCAGCGAACTGGGAGGAGATAGGAAAGGTCGTTGAGCTCCGTAACCAAGAAGGCAGTGATACCGTTATCGTTGGCAACGGAGACGTAAAGTCACTTGCCCAGATCGACCACTGTCATGAGATGTACGGGGTCGATGGCGTTATGGTAGGAAGAGGCATCTTTGATAATCCGTACCTCTTTAATAGGGACGCTCCCCATTTTTCAGAGATGACCCGTAAACAAAAGCTTGATCTTTTATGGCATCACATCTCGCTCTTTGAAGATCACTGGAGCGGAAAGAAGCCATATCGGGTACTGAAAAAATTCTTTAAAATTTATGCCAGTCACTTCGCTGGTGCTTCTGAGTTGCGCATGAAACTTGTTGAGACGGAGTCCGCCTCTGAAGCCAGAGCTTTACTTGATTCCGTACTGGAGACGGAAAGCACGGAATCACGTTCTGCGGTAGGCTGCTGACGTGTGTAAATACTGCACCCATCATCTTTGAGACTCATATAAGTATTTTCCCATTCATTAGAAGAGAGGAGTTCTGCTGCTAATGGGCCAGACTTTTTTGAAGAGAGAACAAAGATGTCAGGATTGTATTCTCTACTGATTGAGCTGAGTGTGCTCTTTCCTGAGAGGTGTTTAAGATACGTATTCCACCACTTCGCATCACGAAGATAAAGCCGCCCATCTGCTAGCACTCTATAGTGTTCTTTATGTAAGTAAGCAATAAGGCCTCCCCAGTCAGGATCATTAAACACCGTCCGCTGTAAGACACCTTCGGGCAATTTTTGCAGACAAGAGATAGGAAGCTTTTCTGAATAGAGAGGGGTTTGATATGCCGCAAATCCTGTTCCTATCAACGCTAGGGCCAGTGAAATTCTGCGTAGTAGCGGTGAAGTCGCTAAGGGATCAAAAGGGAGTTTTGTAAAATTTCCTTCTTGAAAAATCTTTAGAAGAAGAGGGAGTGTTATGAGTGACCAAAAAACAACAAATCTTACCGAGTAGAGCGTTAGGGCTGTAAAGAGCGTAAAGAGAAGTGCCTCTTTGGGGAGCAGCTCTTTACGTTTGACCACGAGAAGTATGGTACAAAGAAGGGCGCAGATGCCAAATGCTGGAAGAAAGGTTACTGGAAGCTCAAGATAGCCGTACCACTCTGTCACATGAAAAATGTCTCGTGAAATTTCAAGGTTATGCCTGGAAAGGGTAAGGATTGATAGCCCTTCAGGGGTGCAAAATGAAGCGAGGATGCAAAGAGCAGCTAGCTGAATTCTATTTTTTGTAAACCATGAAAAAAGCGAAGAATTGTTATCGGCAAGAAAAATGAGGGGGAGAGCAATAAGCACAGAAGGGTGACAGTTCTGCCAGATGAGAAAACATGAAAATAGAAAAACGGACCTCAAAAGCGTTAGCTCTTGGCGCTTGAGGATAAAATAGGTGAGAGCAAAGAAAAAGAAAGCTACGATCTGAGGCCTGATGCTCGTGCTTGAGAGTAAGGGGAGGAGAGTAAGTACAAGAGCTTCTGTAACTCCTGATGAGTTTTTCTTTATAGGTTGTATAGCAAAAGCGAATAGTATGGCGCCAGCAAAGAGTGCGATATGGATAACTCTAAAGATCTGGATATTTAACGAGTTGATAATGCTGGCAGAGAAGATCTGCCAGAGCCATCCGGGATTCGCATAGTAAGCAACATCAATACTCTGTAGATACGGTTCAAAATTGAGAGGAATAACGGTTTTAAGAGATGCTTGTCCGAGAGCTATCTGCATAAATATGTCATAGTCATCGAGCGGACGGAGTGCCAGAATACAGCAGAGGATGAGAAATAAGACTGGAAGCGTCGTGATGAATTTACGGCTCATAAGAAGGTATACTATACTACCCCGCGAGATCTGCAAAAGCTGCAATCCGAAAGAGAGAGAAGAATTGGGTGTGCGTGAGCACATAGCTTAATAGATGAATGTACGTTTTACACAAATAGTCGACTACTGGGCGGGGGTGCCGCTTTGCGCTGTGATGTCAGTCGTTGACCGTATCTGCTCTCTTTTTAGAACGGTGAGCAAGGAAACCCCAAAGAAAGTACTTTTCATTGAGCTCAGTGAGATGGGGAGTGCATTTCTTGCCTACTCGGCGCTTAAAAGAACGATTGAACGTACTGGTGATGCTCATAGTGTTTATTTCTTGATCTTTAAAAGTAATGCACAGAGCGTTGAGTTACTAAATCTTTTACCCTCACAAAATATACTAACCCTTGATGACTCAACATTTGCTTCCTTTGTGAAAAGTACAGCTCAGATGCTTTTTACTCTACGAAAACTTCGAATAGATGCGGTGATTGATCTTGAGCTCTTTTCAAGATTCACATCTTTGGTGAGCTATTTAAGTGGTGCACGCATGAGAGCCGGTTTTAGCAACTATACCGAGGAGGGGCTTTACCGAGGTAGTCTTCTGACTCATCCGGTCTGGTATAACCCCTTTGCTCATATCGCCCAGAATTTTATTCATCTTGCAGATATCTTTTTCTCCGAGCGGCAGGAAAAACCATGGCCCAAAGAGGAGCTTGTTCCACTTCCCCTAGGATCTGTTCCTGATTTTGAATGTGATTCCGGGCGAGCAGAGCATTTGCGTGCGCAGGTGGAAGGTCTTCTGGGGGAAGAGCTTGCCTCATTTCGTCTTGTAATACTTAATCCTGATCCAGGGCAGTTACCCCTGCGGGGATGGCCACTAACGCATTACAGTCGTGTTATTCAAGAGCTAGAAGAAACGTATGAAGATCTTTGTTTTCTTGTTTGTGGCATGAAGAGCTCTGTGCAGTATGCACAGCAACTCGAGCAGCAAGTCGATGTTCGGCGATTTGTAAACTTCTGTGGGCTAACAAAAGATCTCTATGAGCTTACTGAGCTTCTAGCGATGGCTTCGATCTTTCTCACAACGGATAGTGGACCGGGACATCTTGTATCACTCACGAATACCCCGGCTGTAGTGCTCTTTGGTCCGGAGAGTCCTCATCGATATCGCCCTCTCGGAAAGAACATTGTAACCGGCTATGCTGGACTTGCTTGTAGTCCCTGTTACACAGCAGCCAATCACCGACACTCATCGTGTAGATCTAATGTCTGTATGCAGATGATTTCACCAGAGTTTGTTCTTAAAGAGATGCACGATGTGCTCGGGAGCCGCTCCTGATGAGTGAGTTGTCTCAGCAACGTCTTTTCTGGAACGAGGGACGACTAAAGCGTTTTCTAGTCGCTATTTTTATCGCCTTCTTCCTCTCTCTTACTTTTGCGCTTACCACCGGGCAAGACAGCCCAATGCTCCGACACGGGGACTTTCCGGGATTTTATGCCCCGGCAGTAATCTTATCTGAGGGCGATTCTCAGAAGCTTTACGATCTCCATTATCAACGAGAGGTCGAGGGGAGATATTGGGAAGACTTTAGGGAAGATTTCTATATCTTTGCTTATCCGCCTTATGTGGCTCGAATGCTCGTACCTCTCGCATGGCTTTCTCCGGGGGGTGCACAGATCGTATTTATGTTTTTTCAGTTTTTTTGCGTTTTAGGTGCCGGGCTTCTACTTAAAAAAAGTTTCCCGGATCGTTTTGGATGTGACCATATTTTTTTCCTATTTCTTTTCCCACCTCTTCTGACATCGATTGTTGGTACACAGAATAGCGGCCTAAGTATGTTGCTCTTTTCGGTGTTTCTCTCTGGCCTTAAAAGAGGAACGGCGCGTGGTGATCTAGCAGCAGGTATTGCCTGTGGTCTCTTTCTCTATAAACCTCAGTACGGAGTTTTCTTTTTTACCTATCTTTTTGTTACGAGAAACTTTCGCTCTCTACTTCCGGCATTAGTAACAGCAGCGTGTTTGTATGGTATAGCAGCTATCGATATGGGAATGAGATGGCCTATAGCATGGTACACGTTCGCCTCAAGTTTTGGAGATAAGAATTTTGTTATTAACTCTCACCAAATGGTCTCTCTAACAGGAGGTTGGTACTCTTTTGTCAGAGAAGCTCAAACAGGCTATCTGCTGTCCGCGATCTTAGCGGCCGTCTTCTTTGCCACACTTTTATATAGGTCCTATTTTCAAAAGCATAGTCTAATTCGCAGTCTTGTAACTATGACTTCGCTTGGATTTGTGGCAGTAATCTTGTCCCCACAAACGCTCTATTACGATTTGAGTATCTGCTTACCTGCGGTGCTACTTTTTCTAAAGAGAGCTTCTGATAAACATGTAAACTTTTACTTCGGAGCATGTGTTATCAGCGCAGCACTCTTTTTCCTACGCGCACCGAGTGCCGTATCGTATTACTTTATCTTCGCGCTGATACTTTTGTTTCTCTATGTGCTCTACGTGCGAGAAAGTAAGACGATTACCAGCTCTTAACGTCTGATGACAGGGGGCCACCGTCTGTGCTTGATGGATTCTTCTTCTTTACGATCTCCATAGCGGTAGCAACCATACCCGCAGCGTCAGTAAGGCTTGCAGGAATAATTGTTGTATTGGTAGTTTTCGCCAGCTCACCAAATTCTTTGATGTACTTTTCAGCAACACGTAGCTGAACTGCTTCATGTCCTCCCGGTTGAGATACCGCAAGAGCGATTTTCTGAATTCCTTCAGCAGTTGCCTGAGCGACAGCTAGGATTGCACTTGCCTGTCCTTCTGCTTCGTTAATCTGTTTTTGCTTATCAGCTTCAGAAAGTTTGATAGTTTTTTGTTTGTCCCCTTCGGCATTGTTAATAGCCGCATCTCGGGCACCTTCAGAGGTGAGAATGACTGCGCGCTTTTCACGCTCAGCTCGCATCTGCTTTTCCATCGCGGCGAGGACGTCGTGCGGAGGATTAATGTTCTTAATCTCGTAGCGAAAGACTTTAATGCCCCAAGCATCTGTTGCTTTATCAAGTTCGCTCACGACCTTGGCATTGATAGCGTTTCGTTCTTCAAATGTTTTATCAAGTTCGATTTTTCCAATTTCACTACGAAGAGTCGTTTGAGCTAATTGAGATATGGCGAAGTAGTAGTCGTCGATTCCATAAGAAGCTCTTTCAGCGTCGAGGATTTTCATGTAGATAACCCCGTCTACACCAACTTGGACGTTATCCCTTGTAATACAGACCTGCTCAGGGATATCGACAGCGAGCTCTTTTAGAGAATGTTTGTATGCGATGCGATCTAAGAAGGGCAGTAAGATATGAAAGCCTGCTCCGAGTGTTCCTTGGTATTTTCCGAGTCGTTCAACAACATAGGCATTTTGTTGCGGTACAACTACGGCTGTCTTTACAATGACAACGATCGCGAGTACTGCAAAAAAGATTGTTACAAATACAGTAGCAGTCATATTATCCCTCTTTTTTAATCCCTACAGTTAATCCATCCAAATCGATAACTTTACATCGAGTACCACTGGGTAGTGGTATGTCGTCTCTATTTACCGCAGACCAAGCCGCTCCGCGAATGGATACGCTTCCTTCACCACCTGCTGGAATATCCTCATTTACTATGGCGATAGTTCCAATCATTGAATCTCTGTCAAAGTCTTTGCCCGACGGGGTATGTGCGTCCGATTTAACGATGTGTGAACGGAAGAGAAACATTGATAGGAAAGAAATAACCCCGAAGAGTAACCACTGAACTCCCTGGTGCTCGGCGAGTCCAAGATATGAAAGAAGCGACACAGCAACAGCGCCAACTCCAAAGAAAACTAAAAAGAGTCCACCAAGTCCAGCAGCCTCAATCGCAAAAAGAAATAGTCCTATTATAGCCCAGGTCCACCAGATCATTTGTAACACTCCTTACGCATTATCTCGGAGTATATCGGTAAGTACTCGAGGTTGCATAACCGTAATTGTAGATAAGTAACATACTTTTGAGGAACAAACGGAGTTTTTGTAAGGGAGTGCTGAGCATCGTGTTAGAAATTTATGAGTTGTGGTTAATGGGGATGTAAGCTTTGGCCATCCATAATAGTATCTTCGTATGGAAGTCGTACACGTTGATTCAGAAGTGCAATTATCTGATATTGCAATAGATCTTCTAACTGAGGATCGATCTGTTGAGGTCTCGGTTACTGAGCCTCATGCAACTGAGTCCCTCTCTCTCCCTGTCGTTGAAGGAGAGTTAGAGCTTACTTTTGGTCTTCCTGTTGCTGCAATCCCTAGTACGCCAGATCGCACCATTTACGTCTTAAATACCTATTTCAAATCGATGGATCAGGTAGAACTTGTTCAGGATTTTATCAGGGAGCAAGCGGTTGTTGCTCATGACAGGAGTCTTCTGGATATGCTCGACCACTACGGCAAGCCTCGTCTTCGGATGACATTTGATCCGGAAACATCAGAGAAAAAATTCTATGTTCAGGCCAAGTTAGATCTTCCTAGCATGCCATGCTCTGCCTCTGAGGAACTTGGTATCGTTATTAGTGAGGCGCAGTACTTTTCATTTTTAGAGATGATACCTCACGATTCAGACGATGCCGTTGTAAGTGCATACTTTAAGAGAGAGATCTTTAATGGACAGCTTGATGATGGTGTTGCCATTAAGGCTGAAGTTGATACGATCATTGGATACGGTAATTTTTACTCTGAAGGAGATGAGCAGCACATGCTCCATCCAGCAGATGCCCCAGTCGCTAAAATTGATATTGAGGTGCCTTATGAACGCGGGCAATCCTACGAGACTACAGCACACAGAATAGATCTTCTTAGAAACGGCTTCCACGACCTTTCGTTTCTCGATCTCGCGACAGAGCTTACTGCTGGAACTGCTGAGAGTGAAGAGCTCAGACTTGGTCTCAGAAAGAAACAGCTTGCAGAGAGTGGATTCGATGCTGAAGAGTCTGTTGCGGCCGTGCAGGTTATATCGTCAAATTATGAATTTGAACGAGCGCACTTGGGAGATGCGCAGGTTGCAGTTTAATGAGCTTCATTAGAGAGCGAAGCAAGTTGCGGGCAATGATCAGGCTCGTACTTTTTAGCTCTCGCGATTCTTAAATTTCCTTTATATTCCCAGACAGTCTCTTTCTTCGAGTTTATCTCAAAAATACGCCCCTTTAAGTCTTCAGATATAAATGTGTTTCCATCACGTAGTCTTGCAACCGATCCGGCTGAGTTCGAAAAGAAGTCTTTTCCGTTGTCATAGATGAAATCAAGCTTTTTTGTGGTTGGATTGATTTCTAGAACATAGGACTCTCCTTTGTGAAGCACACGGCCATTATCAAAGACGAGAATATTTCCCGCTCCGGGAAAATTATTCTCAATCATTGAGGCTTCGTGTCCACCACTTAGGCCCCCCTTGTAATCGCCAGTATAAGACCACACCACTTCGCCGTTCTCCTTATCGACAATCATCGCGGTCCACCAGTTGCGAAAGAGTGTTAACACGTTTCCTGGTCGAAAACGGGTATCACCTGAGCTAAACCATTTATTGGGAGGGATAATTGAAACGGTATTGATATGACTCCAATCTGCTGGATTCTCCTCGTCACAGGAAGGCTTACCACACGAATTAACATCCAGATGATCTTCGGCAACCCATTCCCATACAATCTTTTTATCGCGGTTTACCTCAATGATTCGATCGGTTCTTATAGAGGCGGCATTTCTACGTTTTGGGTCGGTGAGAGTTGATTTTTTCTCCTCTGAGAGTACCGTCCTGTATGGAAACATAAGGTTGTTATTCTCAAGAAGAGCGATGTCATGATGGACACGGCCCGGTGCCTTGTAATCCCATACGATATCGCCTTCCCAGCTATACTCACGTACATGAAATTTTAAGGTTTTCCAAGGTTCAACGTTTGCCCCCCACTTTGTTCCGTGTACTACAAGGAGATTGCCGTTAGGCAGTAGGCGTGCCCGCTGAGCGTCCACGTTCCAGAGGTGACGTACTTTTCCCTTCATGTCCAGTAAGAGTACCTGCGCGGTACCAACAACAGGGTAGAGTATATATCCTTCGGAGAAGGCTCCCTCGGTAGACTTCAGGAGTTTGCCCTGAAAGTCCTTGTTGATGCCTTGTACTTCAATGTCTTGAGTTGATTCATGAGCAGGTTGTGTCGGCGCTCTGTCGGATTGCTTAAGAGCTACGTAAGCTCCCACAGAGATAAGGAGTAAAACGACGAGTTGTATGAAATTTTTATGGGCTCTATCTATCACGGCATAGGTGTACTACGCCGTGATGATATTGTCGAGAATCAGTCGTTTCTTATATGAGCATTCTCAATAACAAAACACTCGTTTCTCGCATTTGTTGCACCGAAAGGCTGTACAACTGCCTTGAAGATAAGCTGCTTTGGATACTGGCTTGAAGGCTTATCTCCGCGGTAGGTCTCACGGAATCCGTTTGAACGACCGGTATAGCGCATTTTCTGAAGTTTGTTACCGTTAAAGTCATATATGTAGACATTGGTTGTTGAGAAATCTTCAGGTAGGAGAATAACGAGGTTTCCGTCATGATCGCCGTCCTTCAAAACAAATCCTCCGGCACCATCACTTCCGTCTTGTTCGTTGTCACAGCCGATATCGCTTGGATCACCGGTGTTGCCACCACCACCGGTGTTGCCACCTCCACCGTTACCTCCTCCAGCGGAGAAGAAGGATACGAGTGGCGAGGTTAGAATAGTAACTGAACCAGAATTTTTCACTGTTGCTGCGCTGCGTGTGAAGGCGCTTGTTCTGCCGAAAATAGCATTTATGGCAGTTTGAATCTGTTGATAGGTGGAATTGCACCACGGCCCAAGACTACTGATCTGTGACAGTGTCGAGTTTATAAGTGTTGTGTTCTGCGCTTGGTGTGCAGTTTGAAGCTGCGCAATCAAAGCTGTCGGATACTGATTATTACATCCAAACTGCGGAGTTGGAGTCGGTGTTGGAGTCGGTATCACTGGTGTTGGCGTTGGGGTAGGCGTTGGAAATCTAGGAGTAGGTGTGGGGGTTGGAAAAACTGGAGTTGCCGTCGGATCTGGAATTGGTGTTGGAGGTGGCGTAATGTCACTACCAAGTGTTCCGAGATCAAGTTCACCTATGAGGTTCGCATTACTTCTCAGATCAAGAACTTTCCCCGATCCTGCTACGTTGAAGATCTGCAGAGATGACCCGCTTGAAGTAAAGAATCCAGGTATCAGCGCAGTACTATTACCAACGTTATAGGTACGAATTCTATTTGCAAAAAGGTCTAGATGCTGAAATTTGGAGATCGTCCCGTTCTTCTTTTCGCTAAAAGCTGAAAAGTGACCAAACGACAATCCAGATGCACTCAGGTGTGGATAGATCTGCTTTTTGATTTTTCGGTTGACCCGAAAAGTTTGTTTACTCCCATCCATGAGAGGATAAAGAACCGCACTCGTACGCTTCTTCTTTTTCTTAGCCGTGTATACGACAACATACGGATTGCCGTTAAATGCAGTAAGTGATACCCGTGACTGTCTTTTAAGCCGCTTGATAGATTTCACAATCTCCTGTTCACCTGGTTCAAAAACACGGAGACGAGTACTCACCCCTCCACTTTTGGTGACGTGTATAGAATCGGTATTCCCATCGTTATCGATATCATAAAGCATCAGAACACTATCATCCATCGGACCAAAGTTGAGTGTTCCTGAGAGGCCTGTACTTGAAAAACGGTAAAGTGTCCCACTTTGATTCGCTCCAGATGTTACGAGCGAGTAAACAGAGAGAGCTCTGTTGTTAACACCAGGAAATAGCATTGGAGGGCTACTTACATTTGCTGAAGGTACGCTAACTTGGCTTAAATATTCTCCAGTGGCAGTAAAGCTCTGCACGACATTTGAAGATTGGCGATAAATAAAAATATCAGTATTCCCATCTCCGTTGACATCAGTGGCGTAGGCACTGGCAAAAGGCAGGGCTAGAGTGAAAATCGCAAAGAAGAAGCTATGTAAAATTTTGTGGTGTACCATATAAAACTCCGCCTGTGGGCATTTGTAAAACCTGTTGTGTGCGTGCCGCTCTGACACCGCCCACTGGCTGTCTGTAGATCTTATGGTGCTGAAAAGGGATGGTGTTTCATATGTTTAGGTATTTTTTTTGATAAGGATTGGCAGAAGCGTACTACGCTAACTTACTGAAATTATGGAGCGCAAAAGCGCTCTCAACCATTAAGAGAAGGGCGCTATCGGTCGTTATACGCTATATGACGGATATTTAGCTCGGAGGGGTATATATGAGCGATAGTAGTAACGAGAAGAGTCAACCGGGTCGCAAACGGGGCCTAACATCTCTCACTCTAAAGTGGATATCAGAGAAGCTGAGACGCTCTGAGCAGATTAAAGGTGAGATTCAGGAAGGAAAGTACAAGCTAGACTCTCAAAAAATAGCAAGTTCAATCCTTAACGAAGAGTAGTTAAATCAGATAGTTAAGAGCAGGCTAGCCGCATCTCTGCCAGAACGCAATCTGGCACCAGATTGGCTAAACCTCCCGAGGAGAGTTGCCGACATCTCTCATAGGAGCAATCTAGTCTTTTTCAGGGGAATATGGGGATTATCGCTAATAAGTATGAGGTTATCACCGAACTCGGCAGCGGTGGAACCGGCGTTGTGTATCTCGTAAGACACCTAGATCTTGACGTGAATTACGCTCTAAAACTTCTTAACCGAGATCTTTCCGAAGATCAGCGTTTCATAGAAAGCTTTAAGCAAGAGGCTGGTCTACTTTTAAACTTTCATCACCCTGGAACAACGCAGCTTAGAGACTTCGGGAAAACAGATGATGGACTCTACTACCTTGCAATGGATTACTGTGACGGTACTCCACTAAACGAAGTATTAACCCGAGATGGTCCGTATTCTGTTCGCGGAGCACTTGAAGTTGTCGTCCAGATACTTGATGTCCTCTCAGCTGCTCATCGTGAAAAGATAATTCACCGCGACATCAAACCTGACAATATTTTAATTGAAGAACCTGAAAGTGGCGGAGAGCGAGTACGAATTCTTGACTTCGGTACTGCGGTTGTCAAAAAACAGATTGTCGAAAATTCTTCAGATGAGATCGTAGGTACACCACTCTATATGTCTCCAGAACAAGCGGCCGGCGATACAAATCTAGATTGGCGAACTGATATCTATTCAACCGGTATTGTGCTCTACGAGCTCCTCACCGGTGCTGTTCCATTTGATGACGAAAGCGTTGTGAAAACGCTGCTAATGCATGTAACACAACCACCAGCTCCATTTGCAGAGCGATATGGAATCTCTCCTGATATCGAAAAAATGGTGCTGAAATCTATAGAGAAGAAGAGAGAAAATCGATTTAAGAGCGCTGATGATTTCAAAGCCGCATGTGAAGAGGCGCTTCAGCTATACAAGAAAGATGGTATTCGAAAGAAGGAAGCTCCAAAAGCTGAGACAAAGAAAGCATCCTCACCTATAAAGAAGCACGTTGTACAGGAAGAGAAAAAGAAAACGAAAATTCTCTGTCTTGATGATAATGAAATGATCCTTCACATCCTTGAGCATATCCTCGAAAAAGAAGGGTATGAGGTTTTTACTGCCGTAGATTGTTCTGCCATCCATGGATATCTCTTTGAGCACAATATCGATCTTCTCGTCAGTGATGTTCAAATGCCGGGCATGCCGGGGACGAAAGTGTGTCGATTGCTCAAAAAATCCATGAAAGATCTTAAAGTAGTACTCTTCTCAAACATCCCCGAGCGCGAGCTAGAAAAGAAAAGCAAAGAAAACATGGCCGACGGCTGGATTAGTAAACATAAAAAGCCTGATGAGTGGCTCTTTGAAATTCAAAAAGTACTTGAACAGAAGGCTTAGTGAGAGATTGTTTAGGCGGAGGGCGTTGTAGAGAGATACCCCTCGTGCTTCAAACAGCCCTTCGGGAACTGCGCGCGAGGGGTATCTCTCTACAACGCTTTTTGCCGGGTCATGCTTTCTCACGTAGAGAAGGGGAGGAGGTGAGACGGCTCGGCTTTGCCCTCGCGTGTCGATTCAACACCTGCACCTTAACCTTGACCTGAACCTGCTCCAAAACCCCCTTTGCGCTCTTAGCGTCCTTTGCGGTTAAACCTCTCTCTCCTCACTAGTATTCTTAGACACAAGCTTGCCTATGAAACAGAATTATCTGTAGCCGCATAACAATTCAGACCAATTTTTGAGGGGATATTCCTATGCCTAGTGAGCAGCTCGATGGGCGTGTATTGCGGGATGCTGTCAAAAGCAGTTCCATTTATCAATTATACATTTGGTTCTGAGAAGATGAGTAGAGATTTGTCTAGTAATTGGTTTGAGCCCAATTATGAAGATTTAAAGCCAGAGATCTTTGGTGCTCTTCAAGCTGAAGTAGATCGTCTGGGATTGGATATGGATTTTGGTCACGATAAATATAACGTCGGCAAGCTCTATAGTTTAACTATTTCAATACCGCGCTAGTAGCATAAGGTTCAGCTCACGCCTGCGCTTCAGGCTCCTCTTCGTCGTCTTCTTCTCCGAGCCATATCTGATTAATATCCTCAGAGACGATACGAAAGAGCTCTTGGAGCTCGATAGCTGCCTTTTTTTCTTTGAAATGTTCTTCGAGGGTCTGCATGTGAGTTGTGCATACCTCGAGTGTCTTATCGAGAGCATGTCTCTGGCCGCTTACTTCGGCAAAGCCTGAGGAGACGCCAGCTTGAATGGCTTTACAGATCTCGATAATTCGCTCCAGAGCCTCATACATCTGCGATGAATCTATGAGGACCTCCCAGCTATCTTTTGAGCCTACTGGTTCCTTTGAGAGGAAATCGACGGTCTGAATCAGAAGTGAAAGAGCATCAATGAGCTCACTTTGATCCTGAGGTATCGGCTTTTTGAGCGTTGTGCGAAAACGTTGCTGAAGCTCAGACATGTCGATCTCAGATTTTAGATACAAGGAGAGAGTCTCTGTCAGTGATTTAAGAGTTGGGATAGCAGTATTAATCTTTTGCTCTTCAACGTCAGTAAGCTCAAGAGCCTTACCTCGCTCTAAATGATCGATGGAGCGAAGGAGAGTATCTAAGTTTTCCTTTGTACAAAACCCCTGTAGCATTCGCTCCTGCTCTTCCTCTGGAAGTAACTCAACTGGCCGGCTGCAGATGAATCCAGCCATGCCTTTGTTGGCGTCATATTCACGCAAGAGTTTTTGAAGCTGTTGTTTTTGTGTATTTTTAATATCTTCGCTCATAATTTTCCGTGCATTATTTTTAGCATACAAGTCTGTACGGAGAGCAGCAAGAGAACAAGAGGCTCTTTACTTCTTTGTTCGTACCGTTTCAATTTGCTGTACAAGTGAACGGGCAGATTCGATCATGTCTCCTTGAAGTTGGTCTTCGAGTTTGACGATGAGCTTCTCTCCAAATCGCTTAATGAGCGTATTCCGTTGTTGCTCGTAGTATAGGTAGGCTTCTTTCGTGAGCGATTCCGATGCGTCTTTGTCCAGTTCTCTGAGGCGCTCAAGGCGTGCTGCCGCTTCGTGGGCATCTTCCTCTGCTATCCCCTTAAAGATTCCAGCGTATTCAGTAATTGCTCGTTCAATGAGAGGGCGTGCTAGTTCGTTAATTTCGTTCTTCATAGGACACACTTGGGTATTAAAAGTACTACCTCTTTAGAGGCATCTCAGAGTGAAAAGGGTTCTGGATATGGGGGGAAAGAGCGTCTCTAAGCTATTAGAATGATGAAGATGTTATGTATTTTTCGCCATATGAGTCGGTTCTCTGTTCCGGCGAAATGCTGATACAGATGGCATTTCCCTCTGGATCTGTGGTGTAGTTTCCGAGGCAATTCCATAGCTGTAGGGGACGTGACGTTAGCTCTGCTTCAGCAATATAATGGCTCTCTGTAAATCCCTCTTCAACAATGCTTCTTGTGGTTGAATCGGCAATAAAGAGGCTGCTATATGCCGATAAGATGATGATGATTGTAAGTACGCAAAGTACGATGATGAGCGATCGCTTGTCTTCATGAGACGGCTGCGCTCGGTTCTGAAAACCAAACTGAATAAATGTATCTGCGCCCCTCTGACTCTTTAAAAACATTGCCTTGCTCTAATTGTACCCGTAGGAATAATCTGTACTAGTTGCCATCCTGCTTCAGCTTGAATTCATGATTGATACGAAATATCAGCAAATACTACAGAATATCTCTCTCTCGCTGTTTTTAGCCTTCTGGAGGTATCTCTTTTGTTATGAATATGTTCACGTAACAATTGAGGATATGGTCTCATTTCAGGCCCCTATGCCTTTTGCTTCTAGGGTACTTCTACCGGGGGTCGGAAGGCTCATTGAGATAGCTACAGGCATTGATCCACAGGTAGTATTTCTCCTGACCGATTTCCTCTCGTCGTTTGCACTTTTCGCGCTCTTCTCTCAGATATTGTCACGCTATTCCTTTTCATCACGAGCTTCACTTGTTGCAAGATGTGTGATCGGTGTCTATATAGCTCTTCTTTATGCAGGTCTTTCAACATTAAGGATTTACTACCCGTGGGATGTTCCGTCCGCAACCTTTGTCCTGCTATCTATCCTGCTTGTGCAGCAAGGTAGGTACCTGCTTTTTATGATCTTGTTGCCCGTTGCGATTTTAAATAGGGAGACAGCAGCCCTTCTTCCACTCATTTATTTTGGTATTGCAACTGTCCCTCTTTTAAAACGCACTCTCGTAACTGGACTTCTCCTGCTCGTAAGTCTACTTATTGAATATTTTGTGCAAACGCAGGTAGCACCACGAGGCACGGGAGAGGTCGTATCACTTCTTGATTACTCCAATCGTCTGAGTGCAAATGCTCAGTTCATGGTGGAACAGCCTCTTCTCTTTGCTCTTGTGGCGTTACCAGTGCCGCTCTATTGGATCTTTGTCGGCCTTTGGAGATCTAATGATGGTTTAAAGGGGTTGGTATACGTTTCTCTTGGGCTTTATCTCATGGCATTTGTTTTTGGGAATGCTTATGAGCCACGAGTGTTTGTCGAAGCGGTTGTTGCCAGCGCCGTTCCAATAGCATGTTGGTATAGAGACTTACGGGGCTGTACCGCTTAGGAATCAAATATGAGCGATTTGTAAGCTCTTCCTATGACTGTGTTTTTGTTTTGTAAAAGATATTCGGAACCTTCTTTTGGATTAGCTTGAGAAGCTTTATCGTTTTGTCCACAGACTTCTTCTGTGGTGAGGACTCTCCGTACCGTTCTATAAATAGCTTTGAGGTTGAAGGAGTCTTCTCAAGGATTGACTTGATCGTGTCCTCACAATTTAGAAACATTGGTCTCGTTGTCTTGTTGAAGTACTGAGCCTTTGAGAATTGTCCGACTCCGAGCTCATATCCCATTCGTTTTTCCATGTCGCTAGAGATCCAGCGTTTCCAGAATCCTTTAAGATTTGGACATGACGCGCTCTGATCTACTGCTGAGTTTATAAGATCTGCTTCGAGAAGTGATTGTAGGACAAAAGGGCATGCGCCGGTTTTAATGCTGCAGTGGAGATAAGAGGCTGCGATGTAGTTTAACTCATATCCATCAAAATTCTTAAATTTGGAAGTTGAGCCTTCAGATGCTCTTACCAGCTGCTTTGATAGCTCTTCTACTTTTTTAATTGTTCTATCTTGAACGAGCTTATACGAGTTCGGATTGTCTTCGTCTTTAAGATCGATTGCGGAGATAAGCCCCTGTTGCTTTCCTTCGGGAGCATCTGAAAACGCTGGAAGAACATAGCAGGCTAGTGCGATGCAACAAGAAAGAAGGGGCAGTAAGTAGCGCAACATAAATATCCTTAGGTAAAGAGTGTCCTTTGGTAGGATGCATTCTTGCTAAAAAGATATTCAGCGTAAAGAAACAATCAGATCAGACAGTGTTTGAATAGCTGTGATTGTGTTTGATTGCTTCTGGTGAGCTTTTTATCGATTATATGCTGGCGTCGGCAGTCTGTGTCGCTTCTTCGTAAATACGTTTTGGAGGCACACGGAGATCCCATACGATGCCGAACCACGAGAGCGTCTTCAGGATGTAATGGGTAATATCAACTTCCCACCAGTAAAATCCCTGACGCTCTGATCCGGGGTAACGGTGATGGTTGTTGTGCCAACCTTCACCCAGAGTAATCAGCGCTGTAATGAAGTTGTTTCTGCTGTGATCGGTAGTTTTAAACCGGCGTGATCCCCATATGTGAGTTAGGGAATTGATGCAGAAAGTGCCGTGGTAAAGAAGTACGGTGCTGATAAAAAATCCCCATACGAGCATCTGCAGAGCATTTGTTCCCAGTGATGGGTAGTACACTTCAAGGAGCATGCCAAGGTAGTATGTAAAGACTCCAAGAAGAAACGGTGGAAGAATGTGATATCTATCAAGCCATCGGATCTCAGGAAATTTTAAAAGGTCACGCACAAGTTCGTTTTTTGTGTGTGTGAATTCAGAGCTCATGACCCAACCAACGTGTGCGTAGTAAAGGCCTGAGACGATTGGGGAGTGAACGTCTTCCGGTTGATCCGAGTGCTGATGGTGGTGTCTGTGGTGTGATGCCCACCAGATTGGCCCTTTCTGTGCTGAAGTTGCTCCAAGGAATCCGAGGAAAAACTGGAATGGGCGACTTGTCTTAAATGAGTGGTGTGAGAAGTAGCGGTGATATCCACCAGTGATCGCAAACATTCTTACAACATAAAGCGCAAGGCATACTGCAACAGCGACCCAGCTTACTCCGACCCAGAGGACGGCAATGCAAGCAAAGTGCACAAACCAGAAAAGAATTTGTTTCGCTGCGTTGACCAGCTTTGGCTGATCGTCTTCAGGTGCATCACCTATAAACATATCTACTGTCCTTAAAGTTTAACGTCCAATATTTGTACCCTAATTTTGCCTTTGTAGGCAATGGGGGGTAGGGATAAATACCCAATATCACGTAGAGATTATGCGTTGGTGAACTCGCAGAGATTGTCAAAAAGCTCCTTATTCGAGATGAGGCGTGGGACTTTGTTTTGTCCTCCCAGCTTTCCTCTGGACTTCATCCACGCAGCAAATGTTCCTGGTGGTACTGCGTGGATGCGCGGAGCATTAAGGCCAAATCCTTCAGATCGGTGTGCTTCGTAGTCTTCGTTGCGCTCACACAGTTTTTTATCTACGCAGGATGCGAACTCTTCGATTTTTTCCGCTGAAATATCAGACTCTGAGAACTCAACTACATAAAGGTGTCCTCCGAGTTCACCTTTCTCTTTCGGATAAACAGCGCCGACAGAATAGTCAGATACCGTAGCGTTGATAGTGTGAGCGGCTGTAGATACGGCATCTTCTATCTCTTCGGCGATGAGGTGCTCACCAAATGCGGAGAGGTAATAAGAAGTTCTTCCTGTAATAAGAATACGTGGAGTCTCAGTGTCCACAAACCGTACGGTATCACCGATGATGTAGCTCCAGACTCCGGCACAGGTAGTTAGGACAACGGCATAGTTAACATCCTTTTGGACATTCCCGATCCAGTGTCTGGTCGGATTCGCCTTATCAAGCTCCTCAACGGGAACGAATTCAAAAAAGAGCCCATTATCAAGGATAAGCCTGAGTCCTTCGTTGTATCCTCTGTCTGCTATTGCAATAAAGCCTTCGCTCGCTGGGTATACTTCGCGAAGTTCCGCAGAAGACCCGGAAAGGAGGCTCTGAAACTGATCGTAATAGGGCGCGAAATTAACGCCGCCATGGATAATAAGCTCAAGGTTAGGGAAATAGCTTTTGAGCAGGTGCGTAGCTTCCGGTTTGAGTTCATGCAGTCTATCAATGAAGATAAGCATCCAAGAGGGGACTCCACCAAGCATTCGAATATCTTTCTTAAGGCTCTCACGTGCGAAAATTTCAATTTTCTCTTCCCAATCAGAAAGTGAAGAGAGTTCAGCTGGAGGAAAGTACCTTGGCCGTATCCACCACGGAAGTTCCTCGGCTGCAATGCCACTCAGGTCACCACTTTTTACTCCCGGTGCTTCAACTTTAAAATCTGTAGTACCACCGAGGAAAAAATTAAGACCTCCGAGAATTTTTGATTTTGGATTGTTGTGGATGTGGTGAACGAGTACATCTAGTCCAGCCTTGGTGTTTGAGCGTAGCATCTCTTTTGTTAAAGGTATGTACTTACTTGTCCCACTGGTAGTGCCTGAGCTTACTGGAAAGTACGGGATAAGGCCTGGCCACGTGACGTCTCTGAGTGTTGGATATGGTTCTTTCCAGTACTCCTCCCAAAAGTTTTCATACTTTCTAAGAGGCACCTGCTTTTGAAAGTCCTCAACAGTTTTAATTGAAGCAAAGGAGTGATCACGTCCAAATTTTGTGTTTGTAGCTTTTGCTACTAGAGAGAGGAGCTGGTCTTGTTGCGTCTTTACAGGATGTTGTGATTCAAGCTTTGAATATCTGTACTTAGCGTAGAGTTTTAGGAGCGGTGTGGCGTCTAACACTGGGGATCCTCATGGAAGATAAGATTAGTATTGAGGGAAAATATAGACTGAAATTGGGGATGAGTGCAAAGGTGGTGTCGCTGAACTGCGTGTTATACCACCCGTGCTTCAAACAGCCCTTCGGGAACTGCGCGCGGACGGTATAACACGCAGTTCAGCTCTGCTGGGGGTAATTAAAAGAGGAAAGTGTGAGGGGGGGGGCGTCATTGCGAGGAGATGAGAGCATACGCTTGAACGACGGCCTGTCCTTCGTAGCTTTAGCGAAGTAGGGCGGCAATCTTTCGACGGTTTAGGTGCAGGTGCAGGTGCAGGATTAGGAAGAGGAGGATGAGGGTTAAGAGGAAAGGCGAGTTGTTTACTCCTTCTCTTTTACTTTCTCAAAACAAACTATCGGGATAAGCGGGACAGCCCAGCAGAAGTAGCGGGAGAAGAAGACGGGGTTAAAGCTTAGCGTGACCATTATGGTAAAAAAGATCGCTGAAGGCTTTGAGAGTTTTTCTTTCCAAGTGAGCCAGTATGTGAGTAGCAGCGCAGCGAGGAAGGGGGCTTTGCTAAGCTTTTCTGGGAGACGAAGGAAAACATCTACACTTCTCGCGCCTTGTGGATCTCTGGTGAGTGGGAAGATGACCATCTTAAAGAAGCTTTCAAAGTCCCAGATGAGAAATGGTACTGAGAGCAAGAATGGGATACAGACAAGGGCAAGCATAACTGGCGTGACCTTTTTGGGGGCATTCTTGTAAGCCCAGATAAGGTACAGAGGTGCTACCAGAGCTGCCATCTGCTTTATAGCGAGCGAAATACTAAGAAGAATGGCTGATAGTACCAAGTTACGGTTAATGAGGAGCAGGGCTGCGACAAAAAAGAAGATAGGAATTGAATCTATCTGCCCGCTACGGAGTAACGCCAATGGCCATCTCGAAAATATCCAGAAAAGTGCCCCTACGGTGCCGGCGAGAGCGCCGCTACTCTCTTTAATAATTAAAAACAGTAATACACCGATACAGATGTGAAAAAGTAAAGAAACAGATAGCCAGTAAGGCATCCACTGCTGATAATCTTCAAGACCAAGATGAATAGACCCTGCGGCAAAGAGAAGAAATCCTGGCAGGTAGAAGGTGTACTTTTCGTTATCTTTCATATTCCCGGATGCGATCCGTGAATAGGGATTTTCACCATTTGCCAGCAGAGAAGCGTCCTCGTAGATGTGATAGATGTCACGGTGTGTCGAGAATGAACCCTTCGGTGGAGAAGAGAAGCGGGTCCAGATAAGCGACAGTGCTAGCAGGGCTAGCAGCGCAGTAACAGAGAGGAGTATACGGGTATGAAGTTTTTGCATTAGATTGTACTGTATATGAAGCGTAACTTGTAAGTCTAGCCCGCATATTATGACATTTTATATTATCCTCAGTTTAATATCGCTCCCCTTGAGTTTGCTTTTGCACCTAGCTCTTGGAAGAGTTTTCGCCCGTAGTCTTTTTAAGGAGTCCTCAGAGTCGTTTTCCAACTCACTCCTCTACCTATTTGGGATTTTACTTCATTTAACGGGAGTGTTGTTTCTCGTATGCCTCTCTTTCCCGCTCTGGCTTGCGACACTCTGTCCATTTATTCCAGCGCTTTATCCTCTTACAGGGGGGAGAGAGCGTTTTGCTATTCCTCGCGTACATTTTACAATGAACTATGCTGTGTGGTTGAGTATTCATCTCGCTATCGGGCTCTCTCTCTTTCAAGAAACTGATGGGATAGTTACTGCATGGCGAAATAATTACGGAGATCTCGCATTTCATCTAGGAATGATCTCCTCATTTGTCTTTGGTGGCACTGGTGTGCCAGAGTTTCATCTCTATCCCGGCACAATCTTGTCTTATCCCTTCTTTATTAATTTCTGGTCTGCTCTCTATTTTAATATTGCACCAACTTGGTATGTGCTGAGTGTCGTATTTCTCTTTCAGTGGTGTGTTATCTGGACTCTCATCTACCGATTCCTCGATGGTGATAAGAATATACTTCTCCCGTGGGCAGTACTTCTTGGAGGTGGCTCGTACTTTGCTCTTGGCACTGAGGCAAATTCGGTAAGCAGCGAAAAAGCCCCATTCTCAGTTTTTATTACGACGATCTGGGTCACTCAGCGGAGTGCCATGTTTGGAGTAGCCGTTTCACTCGCGATCTTGAAGCTCGTGTTTGATTGGTTAGAGAGGAGAGCAGCACACCTTCTCCTTCTCGCCGCCTACCTTATGATGTTGTCCCCGCTTGTGCATGCTCACTTTCTGCTCACTGTAGCAGTTTATCTTCTCATCTTACTTGTGGTGCTTGTGTGCACTGGCAAGGTGCGGATGAGTGAGCTTTATTCGCTCGCTGTTAATTACTGGAAGCAGAATGTTGTTTTTATCTTTACAGCAGTGCTTCTTTCTCTATGGCTTCTTCAGAAAAAGTCTCTCGTAAAGATTATATATGGATGGTACGGAAGGGGCGATGGTGCCCTCGCACAGATCTTCTCTTCTACAGGAATGTGGCTTCAAGCTCTATTCCCGATTTTTATTGCGTTCTTTTTATTGTGGGTAAGCTTTAAGAGGCATGCATTCTATATTCCTCTTATCATTACCTTTGTATTGGCAAATTTTGTGCAGATATCAATCTGGGAGTGGGATCAACTAAAAATATTCCTTGGAATATACGTTATCTTTCTATTCCTCTGGTCACGTCAGGAAGATGATAGCTTGCGTTATTTACAAGTGGTGCTCTTATTCTTTATGGCACCTGCTCTTTACGATCTCGGGAAAATTTTTCTTAAAGGGGAAAATATCACCGTCTTTACAAAGCGCGATCTGGAGTATGCCGAGGCTCTTCGAACAGCAACACCTATAGGATCTCGTATTGCTGCCTTCGGCAAGCATAATAGTCCGGTAGTGCTCAGTGGACGACCTATTTTCTCCGGCTATGATGGAACGCTCTTCTCTCACGGTATTGAGTACCATAAGAGAAAAGAGATGAATGATGATTTTTCAAAGCTTATGCAGTGTAAGCCGGATGAAGAGGTATGCCCGGATTACCTCTTTTTTACTGATGACGAGAAGCGTCAGTGGAAAAGGTCGTCGCTGAAAGGAAGTAGTCTTGTGCCAACAGGGCTGCCTTATCTCTATAAATTACGGTACCGTTAAGATTGAAATATTTCAATCTATGTCCTATTAGCTTATAGTCATCGTTATGGCAAAGATTTCTAATATATCGGGTTTTCCAGAATGGCTTCCAGAAGAGAAGATTCTAGAGGAACAGATACTTCGTAAGATTCGCTCCATTTATGAGCAGTATGGCTTTGTTCCTATAGAGACTCCAGCTGTAGAGCTTCTTACAACGCTTGCCGCTAAGGGAGTTGTCGACAAGGAACTCTATGCCGTGAAGCGCCTTCATGCCGAAGATCAGGAAGAGGCTGAGCTTGGCCTTCACTTTGATCTTACCGTTCCATTTGCGAGATATGTCGCTCAGCATGCCAGTGATCTTGTGTATCCGTTCAAAAGATATCAACTACAGAAGGTATGGCGAGGGGAACGTCCTCAAAAGGGAAGGTATCGGGAGTTTTATCAGTTCGATATCGATACTGTTGCCAGAGAGAATCTTCCTCTTTCCTGTGATGCTGAAGCTTTCACCGCTTTTGAACAGGCGCTCTCTTCTCTTGATATAGCTGAGTACAAGATCAAGGTGAACAATCGTAAGATACTTGCCGGGTTCTTTAAGAGTTTACAGTTAGATGACGCCCAGAGACATGATGCCGTTAAGGCGATCGATAAAGTGGATAAGATTGGAAAAGATGGAGTGCTAAAAGAACTTGCTGCAGCAGGTATCTCCGAGAGTGCTGCAAGTACGATTATCACCCTGTGCGATTATCGTTTCCCACTCGCGAAATTTGAAAGTGAGATATCGAAAGTGGACGTGGACGAACCTCTCTTTCTAGAGGGGGTTCAGGAGCTCATCACTATCTCCAGCTTAATCTCTGATCAGGCAAGAGAACATACCGAGGTGCAACTAAGCCTCGCGCGAGGGCTTGATTACTATACAGGTATTATTGCTGAAGCGTGTTTCCTTGATTATCCTGAGTTTGGTTCAGTTGGTGGAGGCGGCAGATACGAGAGCCTCGTTTCCGATTTTTCTTCACTCTCCATACCGGGGGTTGGTTTTTCAATTGGGATTACACGTCTTATTGGTTTAATTCTTGATAAGAAACTAAAGCCCATTACAAAGAAAAGTTTTTCTACAGTACTCGTTGCCGTAAATAGTGAGGAAGACCGTGTGCAGTGTAATACAGTGGCTGCTGAGCTTCGCGCTGGTGGAGTAAACACCGAGGTGTTTTTTAAGTCTCCACGACTCGGAAAACAGATCGAGTACGCTGATAAAAAGGGCATACCCTATGTTCTCTTTATGGCCGAGGACGGTGGTTTTGAGCTCAAAGATATCCAGAGCGGTGAGCAGAAGAGTGTTTCCTCTGTATCAGAGCTGATCGCAGCCCTACAGTAGCTTGATATTGGTATATTTTCGTATGATTTTCTGTTTCAGCTTCCACTGACTCCAGACGTCTATATATAGTGAGCATGGAATGCTCGGTATACCTATAAGGAAATAGTAAGATGTCAGCAGACTTAACGGATGTGGCGGCGTATGCGTCAAATAGAGCCGCAGAGCAAGTACAGCAAAAAGCACAGGTCAGTGTACTCAAAAAACAAAATGATCAGGTAGAAACGGTTGTAAATGAGCTTCTTAAAGGTATCAGGGCCCCGGAGCAGACCGGACAGAATCTCAATATCGTGGCTTAGTGTAACTCTCTGATCCTCTCAAGCACCACTTACTTATCGTTACCGGTGGTGGACTGACGCTTTGCTCTCTACAGTCTTTTTTACAACAATCGGTAAGACTCAAACGTCATTGCGAGGAGCTGAGGCGCTAGCCGAACGACGAAGCAATCTCCTCGTTCCGGCTATGTGTGGTTAAGCAATGAGATTGCTTCGTCGCTCAGCCTGCGGCTTCGTCTCCTCGCAATGATGGCATCTCAAGCTCATCAAGGATCTCACACGGTTTGCAGGGCGATACCTCTCTTCTCCTCAGGAGCTCGCTTGCTTCACTTTAATACGTTTCCAATATAAAGATATGTATGTAGATGCAGTTATATACCTAGCTAAAAAGAAATGTATGATTTACTTACGAAGCAAATTGTTTACACTTTGCAGCAGCAAGTCTTGCTGCTCTTTGCTGACAGCTTTTTCGCCAGTCAGATAGGACTTTCTGCTTTTTCTGAATTTCTTGATAGTACCACATTTTTTCAATAGCTATCTGAGTTAAGAAAAGTTCTACATACTCATGATAATTAGAAAGATATTCTCTGAAGGTGATATCGTATCCCAGTAGTATTTGTCTTAACTCACTTTTACGTTTCTCCGGATCTAGCCCATCACGGTGCATGACATAAATTGCAGTCGCGATCTCTTCAGGTATACCCATGCCGCTACCAGCGTGTTCCCAATCAATAACAGCTTGTATGTTATTTCTCTTATTAATCAGTATGTTTCCCCAATTCTTAAGGAGGTCGCGATGATAAAGCCTAGGAGTGGGGTTTAGTGATTCCATTGCAAGAAATCTTTGCTCAAACGCTTTAATATGACTGAGAGGAATCTGCCCGGTCTTTGCAATTTCATCGAGCTTCATATCATTTAAGATTTTCTCTATGTGACTGCTCCATGTTAGCTCAGAGAATGTATTTTGCCCCGGAACAAAGTGTGTGCCATATCCGATGACGACACATTCATTAATTAGCCTTGCAGTGCACGCGACTTCGGCGAGAAGTGATTCAGAAACATCTTCGAGGTTCTTTAGGTGAAAAGCTGAAGGATAAGCAACATAGGATTGTAGAAAAAGGCTAAGAGGCGTGTCTTGAAACTCAGTACGCACAAATCCGTCGGTAAAAGGAATAGCCGAAGGAAACTCTTCACTGTAGTTATTCAGTATCCACTGTTCTTTTCTAAAACGAAGACCATCGCCATAGCGGGCCCTTAAGATCCAAAGCCTCTGGTATCGATCTTGTACGACAAAAGTAATATTAGACACTCCCTGTGAGTAATGAGGAAGGATGTTGGTCTCAGGTAAAAAATGAGAGGGGAAGCTCTTTGCAAGCTCTTGCTGTAGAAACTCATAAAGCTCAATACGACACGGCTCCTCAAAGCGAGGTGTCGATAAGCGATTTTCATTCCCAAGAAGTAGTACTTTACCCATAGTAGCCCGTAGACACTGTTTATAGAGTTATGCGCACATTTAGGCGAAGCGATACCTTAGGCAGGATAAGATCATGAGCTGTTAAATTTCTTTATTTTTTCGACGGGTTGAAACAAGAGCATGCTCCTTTGCATATTGGTGAAGGGATTGTTGCCGGCTCATATATTTGACTAAGGTAGGTAATTTTCGCATCATGAAGCGTTATTTAAGCTTCATAAAGTAGTACTAGGCTCATGAATAATCCCCCTTCTCCTCAACTTCCTGAGAGGCAGCTTTTAACGCCCTCCGAGGCCCCGCAACAAGAATCTCTTTCAGAGATGGTAGCAGCAGTAGGAATGCCTACTAAAACCCTTCCGGAGCAATACGATAGCGACTGTGACGGACTTCATCCCGCGGTAACTCCTGATTCTTTAGCTCGCTTAATGGAGAGGTTTGAGGAACTCCGTGAGGGACGAATTGAGATTACAAAGCCCGCAGAGCGTGCTCTTTTTCTAGCTGATTGTCTTGAAGCTGTTGATGAAAACTTACGTGAGGTAGGTATTCCTAATGTGAACCGGAGTAAGCCGATTCACAACGAGCAGTATATACTCGATGAGACATTTCAAGTTCCAGACAGCTATATGCTTGATGTCGAGGCTCTAACGGACAGAGCACGAAGCGAAGCCTCAGCTAGTGAATTTATCAGTGAAGGTACGATGGATCAGCTTGAGGGGCAGCTTTTAAACTCTTTCTTGAATCTGAGTTTGCCACACCTGACGCAAACAACCGTAAAGGAACGCTATATTGATTCGCGGATGAGTGCTCCTTTTGGAAAAAGATACGATACCTTTTTCATGTCAATGCACGAGCGCCGAATACCTTATTCACTCACATGGGCAATGCTTTCAAGCCTGTCAGGGGTAAAGGTGTGGCAGGAGACCTTCCAGCGTATTGAAAATGATTTAAATGATCGAATGCAGGCATACCTTTATCATAGGGCAAGATTTCATGCGCTCGCGAATGGTGAATCCAGTATCGGTTTTGTTGACCTAGGGAAAAGATATCCAGATATGCCCATAAAGGCTATTTTTGAAATGTCAGGTCATGAACGTGCGCTTGGGAAGCTTCTTGTCTCAAGGCAGGCACAGGGTGTAGATACGCTGTTTGCAGCTATCGGTTGTCAGAGTTTGCAGCTGCGTCTGAGTGAAATTCTCTATGTGGCACTTGCTGTCGAAGGCGCTTTAAAGAAGAAAGAGCAGAGACTCTATTCTAGAGTTCCAAACTTATAAACTTTTCCGTCGCCGTAACCAAGCACATACAGCTCATTATCTTCATCAACACCAAATGAGGAAAAATAGAGTTCTGTATCAAGGATAAGTGTATTTTCGTACTCCTCTTCTTCATTCTGTTCAAGTGACCAGATCTTTCCAACCGTGTAGTCAGCGTATATGTATTTACCGACAAGTGTCGGGATAGCGCTCCCACGGTAGACACTTCCTCCCGTGATAGAGAATCCTTCTTCATGGGAATATTCATAAATTGGAAGCGTAAGTCCCGTCTGATCACAATCTGAGGACTCTTCTTCTTCAAAGCAGTGCATCCCTTCCATCGTATCCCAGCCGTAGTTTTTACCGGCCTCGACGATATCAATCTCCTCATAAGAGCCCTGTCCAACATCTCCTAACCAGAGTTCATTTGTTTCTGAATCAAAGCTAAAGCGCCATGGATTTCGAAAACCGTATGCGTATATTCTTTCGTCAGCTCCCGATACTCCAACAAATGGGTTAGATGCTGGAATGCCGTAATTGCCCTGATC
>JAUIIO010000033.1 GCA_030431715.1 bacterium | reverse complement strand
TATACAGGTTATGGATGTCTGGTCTGGTAGAACTCTTGAAGCCCTTCGTCCAGGGCTCATCCTACCCAATAACCTCGGTGGCGGAGCAACCATGCAAGCACACATCTATGACTCAGTAACTAAAAAGAAGATCGCAACTATCTGGGACTCCCGCTCTGGTAAACGCACCGGCTATTTCAGCGGCCTCGGAAAGTGGAACGGCACAGAAGCAGCCTTTGACGAATGGGCCGTGCTTCTCAGCAAGAGCACCAGATCCAGTGTTTACTAGTGCTCCGACCAAAAAGTTTTTTCATCAGGGGCGCTGAGATTTGGTTCAGATTGCTCGTCCCCGGACTGAGCGAAACCGCAGGAATACTGAAGTACTTTGAGGATTTCGGGAGGGAGGAGACGAGCAAGATGAGCCGAAGATGAGTGAACAGGGTGAAAAAACTTTTTGGTTGGAGCACTAGTGCTTTTCCATAACTCAAACAGCACGTCTTCATTTTTCACAGCGATCCGTATAAGTCATTATTTAGGGGCGAGGCTATCGCGCCCTCTATTTAAATCGTTGCCTCACTAAAAAGTCATTTGGGCACCAACTACGAATATGAGGTCTGATTCTAGTTGTGGGCCGTTAAGATTCTGGTACACGGGAAAAAGGAGCTCGCTGGCCAAACGAAGGCCTTGCATTGTTCCCTCCGGGACATAGAGGTTTATACCTAATCCTATATCCCATCTCTCACCACCTCGTAGGGTGGGATCTGCGGTTGGTATCATCATTGGGTTAAGATCCGGATCTGCACCGTCTATGTTACCCCAGTTTTGATACGCTAGACGGAGTGATGCGCTTACCCAATCGTTTGCGGCATATGCGCCCCATGTTGTTGCATCAAAACTATTTCCAGGGGTGTAGTCGTTATCATTTTCACCCAGTCTTACTGTTCCCATTGCCTGAGTACCCCACGAGAATCGTTCGTAATCTCCGGTGTAAGTCAGGCCAGGGCGGAGATCTACTGTACCTGAACCAAGTTGCATCGGATAGGGGAGCTTTGATTGTGCACCGGCAGGCGTGTCGTCTCGTTCATCTATATTACCACTGGGAAGACTGATGCCTGTATTTAAATGCGCACGATGCTTGTTTGTGTCTAAGAGTTTCCACAGCCCGGCAACTTGAACATCCGCTAATCCGGATGCATGCGTTTTAAAAGTCGTTCCGGCACGGGTCAGGTGTTCCATTGAGATCTCTTTAAATGGAAGCATTGTCATCAGTGTGAGGAAATCGTTTGGCGCATACATAAAACTGAGCATATGCATGTGCATCTCCATATCTGTTGGAGTAACCATATAGTCGGTAAGAACCTCCATGTTTCCAACACGGTTTGTTCCTGAGCGATTACCGCTCATATCCATGAACATGTATCGATAAGAGATCATTGATTCACCCTCGTCGTGAGCGTGATCACCCATAACGCCTATGGGAGCATGCCCCTCAGGCTTTTCACAGCTACATCGAAAATCTTCCCTATCAGTTTCCGCCCCTGCATTAGAGATAAAGGGACCCATCAGTGTCAGGAGCATAAATACAAGGATAAACATAAAGAAGAAAACTTTTACTGGCCGAGAGTGTGCTTTGCTATTCATTTTCTAAGATCTTGAACTAACATTTTGCTGTCTAAAGAAGTATGTTCTCTCGAGTTTATGGCCGCACAATAATGGAGTAATTTGTCCGAATTAGCAAACCCTCTGTACAATCTTGTGAAAGTCTAGTGCATTATAAATTACTATTTTGTGCTTATGGTCATTGCGAGGAGACGAGAGCCATGGCTCGAGCGACGCGGCAATCCCCGGGACTCGAATAGTAATTTGTAGCAAGGGCATAGAGATTGCCGCGTCGTTTGGTCTGCGACCTTGCGCTCCAATGACGATGTGAATAAAACTTATGTTTCAACGTACTAGTTTGATGCTTTCGTAATGGTGGGGCACCTGTCACTACTTTGCGATTCTTTCCTATAGCATGTTGTAATAAGGAAAGAGGCTCACTCTTTCGTATTTAAAAGCGTAACTATCTGATCGATAGTTTCTTCGCTATCGACGTTTAGCCCCTCACGCTGGTGGACAAGTATGCCTCCTTTATCAAATACACTGATAATATTTGAATGCGAAAAGTCCTTTGGTGAAATTTGGCGGTACTTTACTGCCAGTAGATTTGCGAAATCTCTTGTTGTCTCTTCGTTACCTCTTAGAAATACCCACTGCTCACCAGTCATATCATAGTCCTGACTGATCTTTTTTAGTCTTTCCGGGGTATCACGCTCCGGATCGATGCTCACCAGTATATATTTTATATCTCCCGTTGCTTTTTTCTTCACACTGGCTTCGATATTTTTCATCTCTCCGATAAGTACCGGACAGGCCATCTTACATGAGGTATATATCATTACCGCAACAAGCACATTTCCTTTAAAGTCAGAAAGATTCACGACATTCCCGTTCTGAGTCTCCCACTTCGCTGGAAGATGATAGATCGACATCTCATCTAACTCTTGGGCCAGCACTATTTGTAGGTCTGAGCATATGAGCAATACAGACATGAAGAGTATTAAAATGTGAATACGTTTAAGCATAATCTTTATTCCTTATCCTTTGCACATCTAAATCCCAGATTTTTAAGAGCAAAATGAGCCTTAAGGCTTGACCTGAAAGCGTAGCGCATAAAGGCGGCATAGTTTGCAAGATCAGTTGCGCCTACTGCACCGGCTGCGCAAAAAAGCCCCTTGTCTCCGTCGTTACGTGATTCACCTGAGATGATAACAGAATTAAAATCGTCAACCCACTCCCAGACGAGTCCATGAAGATCGTACACCTTATGGATGTTTGGTGGATCATGCTTTACTTCTTTTAAGTAAGTTTTAGGTGTCTCATAACCTGCAAGAATAGACCTGGTAAATTCTGGATCTTGTCTGGCATCAAACTTTTCCGTGCTTGCCATAGCTGCATATTCCCACTCTTTGAGTAACGGAAGCCGCATTCCTTTTGATTTGCAGTACGCCTTTGCAGCAAACCATGAAACGTGTGTTACTGGCGATTTTTTACGTCCTGGTGGAATTTTCAGGTCGGATGTCCAATCCTGCAGATACGATTTCTCAGCAAAGATTCTTTTAACTTTGCTTCGACGCCACTCAGGATGAGTGCGTACAAATTGCAAGTACGCTTCGTGCGTTACTGGCGTGGTTTGTAAGCTAAAAGACCTGACTGTGATCTCTTCTCCCGATTTTGCCCCGTAAAGGGGGACGTACTTGCCCCCATTAAGGGAGGCTACATCAGCAGCACAGACAGAATGTAGTACTGACAGGCTACTGATGTAGAGAAAACAATACCAGCATAGTCGCTTCATCTCTCTATCGCTTTAGCTCACTGCTTTCGAACTTTGCTCACCTGCTCCGCTGAAACTTCCGTTCCGTTGTTGCCCCAGCTATTATAGATGTAGGTAAGAACATTTGCAGCTTCCTCGTCTGTAAGTACTTGCGCTGGCATGACGCTTTTGTACTTCTCACCATTTACCGTGATCTCTCCTGACAACCCGTGGATAACTGCTTTGATTGCTCTATCGACATCAGCATTTAAGTAGTCTGATTTTGCAAGTGGAGGAAAGGCGTTTGGCAGTCCCTGTCCTTCTGGCTGATGGCAGGCAAAGCAACTCTTATCGTAGATAAGTTTTCCGACTTTTATCTTTTCTGCTTTCGTTAATGGGGTAGACTTAACAGGCTTTGCTTCGGCTGAATCTGGCTCAATCTCCTGTATTACGTTACCTTCCGGCCTGTAGATACCTTCAAGGATCTCTCCAGAGAAAACTTTTTCATTCTTTTCTCCTTCAACCTTTAGCATTCCGAGCGCCCCCTTATTAAAGGCTCTGAATATCGAGTGATCAACCAGGATCAGCGTAGAAGGCACTTCGACTCTAAAATCAACGATGGCAGCTCCACCTGCTGGTATAAGTGTTGTCTGAACGTTGTCATTCACTACTCCACCACCTTCAACATGTACCTGGTCGAAAATTTCACCGATGACATGAAAAGAGGATACGAGGTTGGGTCCCCCGTTCCCAACAAAGAGTCGAACGGTTTCACCTACTTTTGCCGTGAGCGCTTTGTCTCCAGTGAGGGCTCCTACCCTTCCGTTAAAGACCACATAGTCGGCGTCTTCATCGACTGCCTTCTGCATATCAAACGGCTGAAGTCCTCTATCGCCGTTCTCGCCTTTTGTATAAAAATCGCCCTGCATCACATAGTATTCACGATCAACTGGCGGCAAGCCTCCTTCAGGCTCTACGAGGATAAGACCGTACATTCCGTTCGCTATGTGCATACCGACGGGAGCAGTTGCGCAGTGATATACGTATAGACCCGGATTGATGAGTTTAAAAGCAAATACTTTTTCATGACCTGGCGCGACAAATGAAGCTTCCGCTCCCCCACCCTGTCCGGTAACAGCGTGAAGATCGATATTATGTGGCAGTTTATTATCAGGGTGGTTTCTGAGGGTAAACTCTACCTCATCCCCTACCCGTCCCCGAATAAACGATCCGGGAACAGTCCCCCCGAAGGTCCAGAAAACATAATCTACCCCGTCGCTGAGCTCAGCCTCCTTTTCAATGATCTCCATCTCTACCTTGAGCTTTTTAGCAGGTCTGTTACCTACAGGGGCTGGAACGTTCGGGGGCGAAGTGAGCTGTGCGACCATATCGCCTTTTGTTTCAATACGATCGTGTCTTGGATGTGTGTTTTTCTGACCGCTCTTTTGAGAGTCACACCCACTAAGCGCAGCAGATAGAAGTATGCTGAAAAGAAATGTTGATATTACAGAACAAGCGAACGATGATTTAAAAAGATGATACATAGAACCCCATATTATGAAATCAAACACCAGATGTAGCCAGAGTTGAGCAAGGAGTGTGTGACCCTTCTCCGGGGCTTCTGCCAGCGGTTACCTTACTCCCTCAAGCTTTCCACATAACTATCACACTCTCCTTGTTGAATATCAAGTTAGCATCTTTCATTTGTATAGATAAAGAGACCCTTTAGTCTTTTTTTAATTTGTGGTAGAGGTTTTAGGCAATTGTGTTGGCTTGAGCATGCGTTATCGCTGCTTTTGCTATTTTTTACTGGTTTTTGTGTAAGAATACCTGATAAGTATAAGCCCTCTACCGGGTGTTTGGTTTGTTGGTTGAGGATGAGTTCTTCTGAAAAGAACGGTGGTTTATGTAAGAACGAATGAGGAGCTCGCACGGGCAGTAAAACAAGGGACTTAAAAACATGTCAGACTCAAAAGAAGTTGAACAAAAAGAATCGGAAGAGATTCCGTATCTACAGAAGCTTTATGATCGCCCACTGCTGCTTCTTGCCGCCGGGCTGATAGTGATGTTTGGCTTTTATACTATCTGGGGTGTTTTAGAAATATTCACGCTTCCGAAGGCTCCTCTTCCCTGAGGATTCTATTTGGTGAAGTAGAAGAGTAAACGAGAGGTAAGAGGCTTTATAGTATGTCTAAAGAATTTCATTCAGCACTCGTGTCACCAACTGGCGTCTGGTGGAAGCCAGTACACAGCCAGGAAAAGAGATGGATCACTATCTCATTTATCTGGTGTATGGTGCTTTTTGCCATGATGCCTCTCTGGCACTTCAAAGGTGGCCAAAACCCGACCGGTGTACGAGCACGAGTTGATCCAGCAGACTTCGCTGAACGTACAGAGCGATTTAATAAAGAGTTCCAGGTCGGTACTGAGAAAGGAATGCCGGTTGTAGCGCCGCCCCCCGGAGCTGACGTCTATCTACTTGCGCGCATGTGGTCGTGGTCCTCGGTGCTGAAGTTAAAGAAGGACACGGAATACATGCTGCATCTCTCTTCCGCTGATGTAAATCATGGTTTTAGTCTCTTTCCAATCAATGTCAACATTCAAATTGTGCCTGGCTATGATTATGGGCTGAAGATTACTCCCAACGAGGCCGGTGAATTTCGAATTATATGTAATGAATTTTGTGGTGTTGGTCACCATATCATGGTCGGAAAAGTAATAGTAGAAGAGTAGAGTTATGAGCGAAACAGTACAAAGCTTAGCTAAAAGATTTAGAACTTGTACCGTAACAGGGATTAAGATTCACCGTTCTGCCGAGCAACTGATTAAGGTGAATGCCGTTGTTGCTATCGTATGTTTTCTTATCGGAGTGCTCGCTGCTATTGGGCTACTGCTTACCCGCTGGCAAGCGGTACACTACCTCTCTGTGGTAATGTATTATCGATTTCTCACCGCACACGGGCTAAACATGCTTATCTTTTTTATTATCTTCTTTGAGATGGCCGTTCTCTACTTTGCTGGCCCGGTAATGCTTGGCAGCAGACTTCCTGCGCCCCGGGCCGGGTGGCTTGCCTTTATACTGATGGTTGTTGGAGCAATCATGACTAATGTAATGGTGTTTACCGGCCAGGCTGATGTTCTTTTCACCTCCTATCCACCGCTTAAAGCTGCCCACTGGTACTATCTTGGCATTATACTTTTTGCGGTTGGGGCGCTCATTGTCTGCGTACTCTTTTTCCTTTCTCTGCATGTGGCAAAAAAAGAAAAGACCTATGAAGGTTCGGTCCCGCTGGTAACGTTTGGAGGGCTTACAGCAGCCATTATCGCTGTTATTACTCTTTTACACGGAGCGATTATTTATATTCCTACCTGGCTCTGGTCATTGGATATCATGCCGATGGATCCGCAGCTTTATCGACTCATCTGGTGGGGACTGGGGCACTCATCACAGCAGATTAACGTCGCAGCAATGGTGGCGGTCTGGTATCTCCTTGCTGGATTAACAGTAGGCGGAGTTGTTCTGAACGAAAAAATGAGTCGGACAGCTTTTGTACTTTATATTCTCTTTATCTCAATGGCCTCTGCTCACCACCTTCTGGTCGATCCCGGAATGGGCTCAGCCTGGAAGATCTGGAATACCAGTTACGCAATGTACCTGGCCGTGCTTGCCAGTATGATCCACGGCTTTACAGTGCCTGCTGGTATTGAGCTTGGTCAACGTCTGCGCGGTTTCACAAACGGCACGTTTGAATGGCTTAGAAAAGCCCCCTGGGGAGATCCAGGCTTCTCTGGTCTCGTGCTTTCTGTGATTATCTTCGGATTTATGGGTGGGATTACCGGTGTAACGCTTGGAACCGAGCAGATTAATATCATGGCTCATAACACTCTACGTATCCCCGGCCACTTTCACGTAACAGTTGTGGGCGGAACGGCACTTGCTTTTATGGCCGTAACCTATTATCTGATCCCGCTTATCTTTCAAAAAAGAGTAGCACTCTGGGGGCTCGTAAAGTATCAACCATATCTCTTTGCAGCTGGCATCTCTCTTATGGCGATGGCGATGACTTTTCAGGGAGTTTTTGGTGTGCCAAGAAGACACTGGGATATTAATGCTGCAGATTCCCCTTTTCCAGTAGAGTTTCATCCTGTGGTAAACCTTCTTCAGGCCATTATGGCTATTGCTGGAATTTTAGCTGCCATTGCTGTTCTTCTTTATATTATCAGCGCTGTTCTCTCCGTCTTTTTTGGGAAACCCCTCACGGCTGAAGCAATAAATGAAAAAGCATCCGGGATTCCGCAGGGTGTTTTGCAGCTACCGAATCAGAGCCATAATAGTTCAATGGTTGCGCGGCTTCATAAAACAGGAACACCGGGCACAGTTGTTCTGGTATTTATCTTTTTAGCCTGTTTTGTTGTGTATTATTTCGTAAACTGGAAATTACTTACCTTCCTCTGGAAAATTGGGTAAGGTGCGCCGGGATGCCGGGGTGCCAGATATTGTTGTGGAAGCTTTGATTGGTAACGAACAGAATATACAGAGATAACAGAACATGGCATATGATGATGAGCAAAATGCTGGAAAGCTTCCTCTGGTAATAGCCTACATATGGCTACTCGGAACAATGGGGCTCTGGGGGTTTGCCTTTTATGATTCGGGCGATATCAGCGCACAATCTGAATGGCTACAGCAAGCTCGCACTGCTTGTTTTGGAACAGATGCCCATGGCCTGCCGGACGCCGGAGGGTGGCTTCTGCTGACCCTTGCCCCCCTTCTTTTTCTGCTCTCTTTACTTATTGCGTTCGGAAAAGATTTGAGGCTATCTCTCCTTGCTTTTAACAGACAGAAATTAGGAAGAGGGCTCCTCGTGGTTACCGCTCTTCTTACTCTCTCCCATGCTGCGTGGGCGGCAAGTGAGGTCATGGAACGACGAAATATTGCTCTTGCGAGTGAGCTGTCGTTTCAAACTGGTGACTTTCCTGAAAACTATCCGCAAACGTATTCAGAAGCACCAGATTTTTCACTGGTAAATTATCAGGGAGAGGATGTAACTCTTTCACAGTATAAGGGGAAAGCAGTTATTCTTACCTTTGCCTTTGCACACTGCCAGACAGTGTGTCCTGCACTCATCTCCTCAGCGAAAAAAGCACTCTCAGATTTTGCCACCGACGAGGTGCAGCTCGTTGTAGTCACGATAGACCCCTGGAGAGACACGCAGTCAGCACTTCAGTCAATACATGAGAAGTGGGAACTCCCTGAGAATGCAGTGGTTCTGTCAGGAAGTGAGCAGGAGATACAGAATATTCTGGCCGATTATAAGTATTCCTCACAACGAGATGAGAAAACAGGGGATGTCGTGCATCCTGCAATCATGCATGTAGTTTCTCCTGCAGGAGTTCTCAGCTATACCTTTAATAATCCTTCGCCTGAGTGGCTCGCAGCATCTCTTTCAAAACTTTTATATACTTCTTAAAGGAAACGCTTTTGCATCATGTCTGATCAGAACAGGACAGATCATAGCTGTTGGGATAATAGTCGGGTGCCCCCTAGAGGTACGCTTTCGCGGATAGCCGCGAAAATCCTCAATCCTTTTAACGCGCTCTTTGATTGGCTCTATCACTCAGAATATAATCCCTTTTACCGTAGTGGCACGCTGGCAATCGGACTTCTTTTTGTCCTGCTCGGCACAGGCTTTTATCTGTTACTCTTTTATAGCGTCTCGCAGCCTTATGAATCGGTTACAAATCTTCAGGAACAGGCCTGGCTCGGGCGCTGGATACGGGCACTACACCGCTATGCTACAGATGCCACACTCATAGCGGTGGTATTTCATGTACTACAACTTCTTGCTCAGGGGAAAACCTGGGGTCCACGTACTCTCGCATGGATAAGCGGCGTCATTCTTCTCGGCGCGCTCATTATTTCAACAGTGACGGGATATGTCATGGTCTGGGATGTGCACGGTCAATATGTTGCTGTAGCCGGGCTGAAACTTCTTGATACCTTTCCTGTAATTGGCGAGGAGCTCAGGATGGCCTTCTCAGGAAAATCCCCTCTCCCCTCATCCTTCTTTTTTATGAACATGTTCTTACATGTCGCCATTCCGCTTCTTATGGTTTTTGGCATGTGGGTTCATACGGCACGTCTTGCTCGTACGGTATGGTTTCCTACACGGCCTATATTTTATGGTTCGCTTCTGGGTCTTACAGCCCTTGCGCTCTTGCTCCCTGCTCCACTTGTTGAGGAAGCCGATCTCACCCGTGTTATCGGGCGCATTCCTGTCGATCTCTGGTTTGGATTCTGGATCCCGCTTCAGGATCAGCTTGGCTCTGAGATACTCCTTTATGGGTTTATCTTGCTCGCATTAACTGGCTTTTCTATCCCCTTCTGGTGGAAGCCCCCGGCAAGCGTACAACCATCTCAATCTGTCGTAGATGAGGACACGTGCACAGGGTGCACTCAGTGCGTCAGAGACTGCCCGTACGAAGCGATCACCATGGTGCCGCACGATTCAGGAAAGCATCTTCTGGCAAAAGTCTCTTCAGTACACTGTGTTAGTTGTGGGATCTGTGCGGCATCGTGTGATGTAATGGCGATCGGGCCAGAGGGGAGAAACGCGTCCGATCAGCTTCAATCGATTAAACATTTCCTGGCAGAAGTACCATCATCTTCAGACGCAGCTTCTGTTGTGCTTGTAGCCTGCCGTCACAATGAATCAGCACCTGAAAAGATGCGCGCCTTTACCACGCAGGACGAGAGCCTTTCGTACTTTGACCTCAACTGTTGTGCTACGCTTCATAGTGATGCTGTTGAGTTATTGCTCACACGATTTAAAGGAATTTTCCTCTCCGGTTGCGCCGCAAGAAATTGCATGAATCGTGATGGACTCGATCTCTTAAAAGGCAGGCTTTATGAGAAGCGGGTGCCATTTGTTGCCAGGAACATTGATCGTTCACGATTTAAAATCGCTCCTCATTCAGAGTTCGAGCAGACAGAGCTTGCAAAAGAGGTAAGAGCATTCCAGGAGTCCCTCTCCACAGATAACCCGCAATCTAAAGAAAGTCTCATAAGTCTCCGGGGGATTACTCAAGTTCTTCGCCGCACGGTTGCCTCCTGTATTCTGCTGGCACTAGTTGGGGGAGTAAGTCAATTCCAGGTTGGAGCTTTGCCCACTCACGGATATGTTCGATTAGTAGGGGTACTTCCATCTACTACGAAACTCGCCTGTCGTCCGCTTACTGAAGAAGAAAAGAAAAATACACCACTTCATATGCAAAGAAAAGAGATCTGTGAAAAGGAGCTTTTAAGCTATCTGGTCACTCTTTCAGTTGATGGCAAGGAACGTTTTCGTGCAAGGAAAGAGGCGCGATCAGAACGTGGAGATAGAGCTATTATTGTAAATGAACTCATTGAGCTTCGCCCCGGAAAATATAAAACCATTCGTGCTCAAGTGCGTTCAAAAAGTAGCTCAAGTAAACCTGATGATACCGCTGCTGATTATCTAAAAGATCTGATCAACATCAATCTCGGTTCAGGTGAGATACGCTTGATTGACCTGAACTCGGGAGTAAGCGACTAACAGTTAAATACGCTGTTTACGTAGAAAAGATTTAAATCGCTCTCGCTCCTTACTCCATTTTGGATGGACAGGACATGGGGAGTTCTTAGAACAAGCTTTCTTAGATAACAGACAGGTATCATACGTTATGGGATCTTGCAGTGCCTCACATACCTGATAAAAAGAAACTTTCTTTTTCGGAAGTGCTACCCCTCCAGTCGGGCCTTTACGGGTAACGAGAAGACTTGCTGTGGCAAGTTGTTTTACAAGTTTTGAGAGGTAAGAAGATGGTACGTTGGAGGCTCGCGCCAGTTCTGAAACGGGGACAAATGTTCCTCGTTTCTGTTCGCTTAACACAAAGAGAGCTTTAAGTGCATGTTTAGCTGGAATAGAAATCATTTCTCCGGATCTGTATCGAATGGAATAGAGTGCCCCTGTCCGTGGGCACTCTTCATTGTGTGATCTTTTCTGCACAAAGACCACTGGAACCACTTAGCTTCCAATCTGGAATTCCCCTTTCATAACAGAGAAGTGCCCGGGAAAAGTACAGATGTATGTATACTTTTCTTTTGAATCAAGCTTACTCAAGTCGAATTCAACTGAAGTTTCTTCGCCGCCACCGATAAGTTTTGTTGAGGCTAGAACACGAGCATCGTTTTGCGGTACGTATTCTTTATCTATTCCTGCTGACATTCCAGCCATACCGACATCATTTGCATCAGCTGTTTTAACAAGTACCCAGTTATGGCCCATAGTTGCCTTTGGAAGCTTTCCAGTGTGTTTTAGTGTAATAGTTACTTTTTTACAGGATGAAGCCACTTTCATTGTGTCCTTATTAAATTGCATCTTATCATTGCCCTCAATGGTCTGAGCACAGCCATCGTCAGCTAGAATAGATACCGGGAGTATAAGAGAAAATATACATACGATCCCAATTATCACATATTGCACGTTCAATCTTTGTCGCATACAGGCTCCTTGCTTATTGATTTTTAGTCTTCATTGTTACACATATTACAGCCCACACGTATTTTAGCAGATACTACAAAAGTACCGCAAAGAGAGCTAAGCTGTGGTCACAATCATAGCAGAGTAAAATCGCAAGCAAAAGAGCGACTTATGGAGAGGCCCTATGAACTGGAAATGGCGACAAGAGCTGCCGTATCAAGAAGCTGAATCTGTTTGTTTCCGGGAAATGCCAGTAGACCGTTTTCTTCAAGACGCTTTGTAACACGAATACAGGTCTCAATCGTAACACCGGCAATTCGTGAAAGTTCTTCCCTTGTAACTTCTATAGTAGTGCTTGCTGTATCAGAAAACTTCTCGGCAAAAAGAAGAAGGGCACTGGCTACTCGAGTCTTAGAATCAGCATGTGCTAGCTGAGCGTATTTTTGTTGTGCCGCCTGAAAGCGTGCGCGACAGAGGTCAAAGAGGTGAATCGCAAATTTTGAGTTCTGCGTGGTAAGAGATACAAGGAATTCCTGCTCTACGCAGAGAATAACTGATTCACAGAGCGTTGTGGCTGACAGAGGATAAGGCTCAGCCTTTGCAGCACATACAACCCCAAACGGATCTCCGTGGCCAAGCAGCTCGGTCACAACCTGCTTCCCCCCGCTTGCTTGTTTATGCAGAAAGAGCCGTCCGCGAGCAACCAGAAAACCACCAGCAGGCTTTGCATTTTCCTCAAAGACGATCTGCTTTTTCCCTACGCGATGAAACTTTGAATGTTCAGCGACACTGGTGATTTCAGAATCGTCCAGAACAGAAAACATCTCTGCTTCTTTTAAGAATGGTTTTACTGAAGATAAGTGATCTTGTTTCTGCTTCAAACGCGCTGCTCTCTGTCTGCCTCTCTCTCGTTTTTATGATCACGATCATAAGGACAGGTAAAAACCATGATCGGCTCACTAGCAGTATCCCAAACCGCAACATATAGTGCAAGCAGAAGACGCAAAACACAAAATATGCTGCTTTTTGTAAGCGCGCACCCTCAGGGAGAAAAGTACATGCAAACTGGTAATTCAACCTCTACACTCGAAAATGCTCAGCAAATTATTTCGCATAAGAACCTGTCTGACGCCAGGCGAAAGTCGAAGTCAGCACAAAACAAGAAAACTCAAAAAGATCAGAGTGCGCTCATCTCTCCCGTCTATACACACAGCACCGGGGAGCCATTTAAAGATGTAAAATGGGACTACAGGACAGTTGAAATACTCAATGATAAGGGAGAACCTCTCTTTAAGCAGGATCAGGTGCAGTCCCCCGCCTTTTGGAGCCAGAACGCTACAACCGTAGTCGCCTCAAAGTACTTTCGTGGTGGACAGGGAACAAAGGACAGGGAAACCAGTGTAAAGCAACTCATAGTACGAATTACAAAAGCTATAACCGGCTGGGGCAAAGAAGACGAATATTTTACAGGCAAAGAGTTACTTACATTTGAGAATGAGCTTAATTACGTGCTTTTGCACCAGATCGGAGCTTTCAATTCTCCAGTATGGTTTAACGTCGGGGTTGAAGAGCATCCACAGTGTAGCGCGTGTTTTATTCTCTCAGTAGATGACTCAATAGATTCACTGCTAGAGCTTCAAACAACGGAAGGAAAGCTCTTTAAGTACGGATCGGGAGCTGGCACAAATCTTTCCTCTATCCGATCTAGCCGGGAAAAACTGAAAGGAGGTGGTGTTCCATCCGGCCCGGTGTCCTTTATGAAAGGATATGACTCGTGGGCTGGAACTATCAAATCCGGAGGCAAAACCCGACGTGCAGCAAAGATGCAGATACTCAATGCCACTCACCCGGATATTGTTGAATTTATTGACGCAAAATCAACGGAAGAAAAAAAGGCATGGGCACTCATTGAGCAGGGATATGACGGGGGCTTTGCCGTGCCTGGTGGAGCATACGATTCTGTTGCTTTTCAAAATGCAAACCTGAGCGTACGTGTGAGTGATGCATTTATGGAAGCGGTGCTCACCGATGACCACTATTCCACCTTACAGGTAGCGTCGGGTGAACCGTGTGAGCAGCTAAAGGCACGTGATGTGCTGGCTCGTATTTCGGAAGCAACTCATCTCTGTGGCGACCCCGGCATACAGTTTGACGATCCTATTAACGAATGGCATACCTGCCCCAACTCAGGACGCATCCATTCCAGTAATCCGTGTAGCGAATATATGCACCTTGATAATTCAGCGTGCAACCTTGCCAGCATCAATTTACTGAAATTCTTCAATGAAGAGGGTGAATTCGCTCTGGAGGAATTCAAGCATACCATAGCACTCTTTATTACTGCTCAGGATCTGCTCATTGATCACTCAAGTTATCCTACAGAGGCTATCGGGGAGTGCGCCAGAGCGTTTCGCCAGCTGGGTCTCGGATATGCCAATCTCGGAGCAGCACTTATGCGTCTTGGTGTCGGGTATGATTCAGACACTGGAAGACGGTGGGCAGCCACTCTGACAGCTATTCTTACCGGCGAAGCTTATTGTGCAAGTGCACGACTGGCCAGAGCGAAAGGGGCGTTCCAGGGATATGCAGCTAATCGCGATGAAATGCTTAAAGTGATAGATAAACACAGGCAGGCTGCTGCCAGACTTGAAAATGGCGTTATCCCCTCCTTTCTCGTGGAAGCGGCAAAAGACTCCTGGGAAGAAGCATACCGGCTCGGTACAAAGTACGGTTACCGCAATTCACAAACAACCGTTCTTGCGCCGACAGGAACGATATCATTTCTCATGGACTGCGATACCACTGGCATTGAACCAGACCTTGCGCTCGTAAAATATAAAAAGCTCTCAGGTGGCGGAATGTTTAAACTCGTGAACGGGAGTGTGCGACCTGCGCTTGAGCAGTTAGGTTATAGTGAAAACGACATAGAAAAGATCATCCAATATATCGATCAACAAGATACGATTGAAGGAGCTCCCGGGCTTAAAAGCGAACATCTCGCCATATTTGATTGTGCGCTCAAGCCTGCAAACGGTTCACGCTCGATCTCCTGGGATGGGCATCTAAAAATGATGTCTGCGGTACAACCGTTTCTCTCCGGTGCTATTTCAAAAACAGTAAACCTGCCACGCGAAACCACACCGGCTGAGATATTTGATATTTATGTTACCGCATGGCGAATGGGGCTTAAGGCTGTGGCTCTCTACCGTGATGGTTCAAAACGGACACAACCACTGTCACAGTCCTCAGAGCAAGAAAAGATCACCAGTAAATCAATGCCAGTTCGAAAGCGTTTACCTGAGGAGCGAAATGCACTGACACATAAATTCTCCGTCGCTGGACTTGAAGGATATCTCACCGTTGGCATGTACGACGACGGGGCTCCCGGAGAGATCTTTCTGGTTGTGGCCAAAGAGGGTACCACGTTATCAGGTATGACCGATGCTTTTGCCACTTCTATCTCGATAGCGCTACAGTATGGCGTGCCGCTTAAGGTTCTTATCCGTAAATTTTCCCACATGCGTTTTGAACCTTCAGGGTTTACTCCGAACGCTGATATTCCAATAGCAAAATCTATCATTGATTATGTTTTTCACTGGCTTGCTCTCAAATTTCTCACAGCAAAAGATCTGCAAGAGTCCGGAATCGTGTCACGAAATATTGCTCCAGAGAGTGAGACCATGGAAACAAGCGATACAAACAAAAAGACAGAACACCGGGCAACAAATGGACAACTCCCTTTTCAGAACATGGAAGATGCTCCCCCTTGTTTAAACTGTGGGTCAAATCTTATGGTTCGGCAGGCGGGTTGCTATGTGTGTATGAATTGTGGGTCACAGGGAGGCTGTGGCTAATACCCAAACATTACAGATAAAATTAACGTTAAACATGTTAACAGGAGAAAAAATGACAACTTTTACTATAAAAGATACCGTCGGTAACATTGTAGTCAAACACCCATCTCTGGGGCGAATACTCGAAGATGCAGGGATAGATTATTGTTGTGGTGGCAAAAAGCCCTTACAGCAAGCCTGTCAGGAAAAATCCCTCGATCCCGAGGCTCTTCTGGCAAAGCTTCAGCAAGCATTACTGGATGCCAATGACTCGCAGCAAGAAGATCCAGCGAAAATGTCACTTATCCAATTAGCTGATCATATCGTGTATCAGCATCACGGCTATCTTAAAAATGAACTCCCACGTCTTGATGCCATAACAGACAGAGTCGCTTCGGTGCACGGTGGACACGATCCACGGCTTGTTCAAGTACGCGAAGCTTTTATCCCACTACACCAGGAACTCATGCACCACATGAATAAAGAGGAGCAAGTCCTGTTTCCAAGGATTAGAGAAATCGACACGGCAGATTCCCCACCAGATCTTCACTGCGGTTCACTGGCTCTTCCAATACATCAAATGGAACACGAGCATGAGGATGCAGGCTCTGCACTTGAGACAATTAGGGAGCTCACCGACGAATATATGCCGCCCTCATGGGCCTGTAATACCTATCGAGTAATGCTCGACAGCCTCTCGCAACTCGAACAGGATCTGCACTGGCACGTTCATAAAGAGAATAATATTCTCTTTCCGCGAGCTCTGGAGCGTGAGAATGAGCTCTCTCAAAAATCAAATGGATCGTGTCATGGAGCAGGAGGAACGGTTCCGTCTTTAAAATATCACTATACAAGATAAATTCATGGATTAACTTGAAGAGACACTTGCCCGGGAGTTCAAAAACTCCCGGCATAAAGAAGTGCCAGACTCAGCAAGTCCATACAGAAGTCATATGATCTTAAAATCAATCTCTTTTTGGCTTTATCTCATTGTAAGCAGTGCACTACTTTTCCCGGTTGCCTGTGTCCTGTGGCTCTTAACAACTTTATTCGATCCCAAACTCACGCTTCTCCACCGTTTTACATGTTGGTGGGGGTCGCACTATATCAGATATTTTCCATTCTGGCGGTTACGTATTCACGATGTCTACCGGATAGATCACGACAAACCTCAGATAATACTCGCCAACCATCAGTCAATGGGCGATATTCTTGCTCTTTTCGCGCTCCACAAGAACTTTAAATGGGTAGCAAAGCGCTCTCTTTTTCGCATACCATTTATTGGCTGGAATATGTCACTGAATCGCTATGTGTCAATTGATCGGGCTAATCCTGGTAGCATGAAGCGTATGATGCGAGCGTGTAAGACGCACCTTAAAAATGGGTCCTCTCTTTTGCTCTTTCCAGAAGGGACTCGCTCTTCAGATGGAGAATTAAAGGATTTTAAATCTGGCGCGTTTCGTCTCGCCTGCCAGTTGCAGATTCCTGTTGTTCCGGTCGTAATAGACGGAACATTTGAGGCGCTGCCAAAGTCAGGTTGGATATTCAAGAATCGTCGCCCACTCAATATCAACATGCAGGTACTTGAACCAATTGAGCCATCAGATTGTGACTATAACGCGGGCAAGCTATCAAGGTACGTACAGCACATCATGAAAGAAAAGCTCTTTCAAATGAGGCATCTTCCGGCACAAGTTATCATTTTTATGATCTCCGTCATAAAGATCACAGGGATTTACTATCTGCAGCTATCTTAATCCGGGATCTCCCCCATAATAAGTTTGAATCTGATGGCAGGGGACTCAGGATGAAAGCTCAATATCCACTCTTATTTGTATTTTTTGTAATATTGATCAGTAGTAACAAAGCGGTCATGGGGCAGGATATCACGTTTCAGGGAGGTGAGTTATCTACAGATATTCCCGGAAGTAATGCGATTCAAGCCCCTGCTCCAAATCTTCCAATGGGACCTACCCGTGTTAAACAGGTGGAAGGCTTTGGGCCTTTTCATAGAATAAACCGCAGACGCGATGGCCTTGGTCCCCTTTACGTCAATAATAGTTGCGGAGGATGTCATGTCAACAATGGAAAGGGTTCTGTACGGTATAAAAAGGCTCCTCGCCTTAATGCCATTGTTATTAAAGTCGCCTTACACGAACGACAGGAGAATGGAGCACCAACAAATATCCCAGGTGTGGGTGATCTGCTGCAGGATCGTGTGTTATCGAGACGAAACAAGACCCGATTTAAGCGTACCGGGATCAGGTGGAAAAGAGTTCGTTTTACCTATCCTGATGGAACAGTTGTTAAACTCCGAAAGCCAAAACTTCGAGTTCGTATTTCTGGAATCGGTTATAGTGAGGTAGCGACATCATTAAGAATGACGCCCGGAATAGTTGGTCCCGGACTCCTTGAGTCCATTCCGGAAGAAACTGTTTTGAGTTGGAGCGACCCCGAAGATTCAAATGCAGATGGCATATCCGGACGCCCTCAGTACGTTTATGACGGTGAAAGTGAAGGATTTTTGCTCGGGCGATTTGGCTTTCGGGCAAGCCAGCCAACTGTTCGGCACCAAAGCGCCGGAGCCGCCGCCGGAGAGATGGGGCTCACAACCTCTCTCTTTAATAATTCGGATAAAGCCCCTGAGATCTCCGATAGCGATCTTGAAAAGCTCACTTTATATCAGATGCTTGCCAGTGTACCCACTGCACGTAATCAAACAGACACAACGGTAAAGCGTGGTAAACAACTCTTTCAACTTGCGGGATGTCACAATTGTCACAAGTTTGGCATTCAAACATCTAACGTAGAGCATTCTGAGCTCGATGGGCAACTCATACATCCCTTTACCGATCTGCTGCTTCACGATATGGGAGAAGGCCTTGCTGATACCAGAGCAGAATTTTCAGCTTCCGGGGCAGAGTGGAAAACAACACCACTCTGGGGAACAGGGTTTCTTAAAACTATTTCTCATGTGCGACAGCATTATCTCCATGATGGACGCGCACGGACGCTCGAAGAAGCAATCCTCTGGCATGGTGGAGAAGCTCAAAGTTCTAAGATGGAATTTACCAATCTCTCAGCGCGAGACCGAGCTGCTCTCATTTCATTTCTGGAGTCACTCTGATTTTACGGCCTCCTCTGCCCAGACGCTCTGCTGAATTCTCACAAGCTGATCATGAAGGGTAGCACACTGGCCTAGAAATTTCTGGCTCTTATCGTTATCATCACCGTTCATCTCTTTTGAGAACTCCTCATAACGCTTTAGGCCAAGGACGAGATTTTCGCGGTAAGCATTCCAATAACTTTGTTGTGATGCATTTGCCGTTTGAGCAAAACGCTGACTGTATTCGATATAGAGTTTAAGTTCGTTTAGCAGAACATGTGGGCGTAGGGTATCTAGGCGAACCGTGCTTGTTTTTCCATATATATGATCAACCATCTCCTTTAAAGAATAACAGCCCTCAAAATAGACAATGTTCGGTCCAGGACATATCGCCGGATAGAGCGCACTTTCGCTGACTTCACTATTTCCTTTCATTCGCGGAGAAGCGCCAAGCTCAAAACAGATACAGGCTTTTTCAAGCAAAGATGCTTTCTGCTGCTCAATCTCTTCTACGAGAAGATCACTCGATTCGAGACTTGTAATTTTTTGTTGTTGGTAGGCTTTTGATGCCACACAGAGTGGCTCTCCTTCAAACTCTGTGTTTGAAGCCAGATATTTATTAAAGCATGGACTGCCCGGTTTTTTTTCGGCAATCCTTCTCTTTCTTTCCTGTTCGCTTTTTGACGTCAGTAAGGTATAAAACGGTACTCCGAGTGGCGAGGAGTTACTCAGATAGATATCAGTTGCTTTCGCTTTAAGGAGCTCTGCCCGAGTCTCTTCATCTACCACCGTAGCTTCTGGTACTAACAAAAACGGGCTGCCCCAACCAATACTATCGAGCTTAAAATAGTGCCTTAAAAACTCATGTTCCTCGTGCGTGCCGACTCCTCCCTGTGCAGAAAAACGAACTGGCAAAGGTGCCTCCGGCATCCATCCTGCCCGATCCGTCGTGGCTTTAGCGTATAAGGTAAAAAGCGTATCAATGAGCTCTTCTCGCCTTACCCGGAACTCCTCCAGGGTAATCGCCATAAGCTCTCCCTTCGTAGGAAAAGCATGTCCTCCGCAATTAAGTCCCGATTCAATTCTAAACTCAGACACCCAGATCCCTTTCTTAGCAAGCATTTTCCCCTGGGTGAGGGCAGAGCGAAAATCACTGACTTTCAAAATGATCCTTTTTCGTGGCAGAGCATTTGCTTCTGTAAAAAAGTCATCGTACTCGGTGAGTGCCTGAAAAAGCTTCGTATTAACCCCGGCAGAAAAAACGACTGCGGATTCAAGATCGCTCTCTGCGAAACCTTTGAGCGCTGCCAGAGCATCTGAGAGTTCGGAGGTGTTTATCTCACCATTTTTGTACTGCGGACGATCAACTTTAGTCATTATATTAACATCGATTGAGCCCGCTAACATTTTTTTGCGCAGTCTGTTCTGACGGACTGCTAAGTTTGAGCTCTCTTCTTCCTGCTGCATTGCTGTATATTCCTGATAGAGCTTAGAGTCACAGGGCAGGAGCTCAAAATATCTTGTTATCACGTTTTCCGGGGAGAACTTTTGTTCTCTTATCTGTTCAAACTGCGTATCTACCAGAGTTTTTAACAAATTAAGATAGCGTGTTATTCGCAGTGGACGAGCATAGCGTTTGTTCTTGCGTATCTCCCGGTAAGGCATCCCATTTGCTGTCGTATACTTTTTATACATTTTCTCGATCAGTTGATCGTCAACTAAAGACACTACAGAAGAAATACCCAGTGGGGCCACCTTAAGTGGAGTATCAATAGTAAAACCGGTTCCCATTACGGGAATATGAAAATGATGTAAATTATTATGCATTCTGTAAATTCTCCTTTCTCATCTCACTCGACCATAGAGTGGGTCCCTCTGTTTGAGAGATTGCTATGTTCTCTTCTGATTGGTTTTGAAGTAATGAGCTAAAAGCTTTCTTTGCCGCTCGTTGAGCATCTCGTACGCATGAGGTAATGCTTCCTCCCCGATAGGAGGCTCCGCACAGAAGCAGTTGCGGGTTTTGCCGCTCATATTCTTCAAGCTTTTTCACTTTACCTACATGTCCGAGTTCATACTGAGGAAACGCCTGATGCCACCGCTTCACATGCGTAAAAAGTGGATCGACTTTTGTTCTCAATACGTTCCCCAGCTCAGAAGCAACAATATCTTTCAGTCCCTGATCTGAATGCTTGAGAAAATCCTTTCCCATCCCCGAGTGCAGAAAGGAACGAGAAAGTAAAACCGCTTTCGGACTTCTTCCCGCCCATTTCAGCGAACTCCAGGTACATGCACTAATCATCGATCCGGATGAACCAGTACTAATGACACCATTGCCATATGGAACTTTCTGGTCGTAATGAGTTGAAATCCCGGTGGTTACAACGACTGTTGAAGAAAAAGTAATGGAAGACAAGACTCCTGCAACTTCAGGCGAACTTAAAGCTAAGAGTTTTGAACTCTCATAGGCCGGTGTAGCTAACACACAGACAGACCCTATTAACTCATTACCATCTTCAAGCTTTATCTGAACGCCTTCAGAGTGTGAAGGATCTATGGACTTTACCCGCGTTCCTGTTATGACAGTGTCTTTCGGAAGTTTTTCCTTAAGCTTTTGAGTTAAAGTAGATAATCCATTCTTAAGCGTAAAGATGCGCGGCCTTGATTCTTGAAACGTGCTCTTCTGTTTCACGTTTTTTAAATGTAATTGATCATCCATAAGATGTGGATAAAGCGCTAACATGCTCAATTTCTGGCCTCTGCCGCCATGTATCCCGGCGAGTAGTGGTTCTAAAAGAATCTGTGAAAACTCATCTCCCCATTTGGCGCGACAATAGTCTGCAATTGAGATATCTATCCCTGGCTGGGAACCACGAATAAAACTGCCCAGTACTGCCCGAAATTTCGCAGAGAGCGATATAGCATCAGTAGCTAATATGGCTCGGGCTTTCTGTGCAGGAGAGCCCATGATACCGCTGCTGACACTGTGCAAACGATTGTTATGCAAAACTGAGTGACCACTTCTTAAGGGTGTAATGATATCATCTGCGAGTCCAAGCTCTGTAATAAGAGAAAAAGCCATACCTGCTGGATCGTGAATAGTGTCCGGCCCCAGCTCTAACAGATATCCGTTTTTGCGCTCAGTACATATTTTACCACCCGGATCGTGTTCACCTTCCAGAAGATGAACCTTTAACCGCAAGCCTTTCTGAGCGCTCATTTTGATAAGGCTATAGGCAGCAGTGAGTCCGGTGACACCGCCTCCTACAACTACGATAGATTTATTCATGTTATTACAACTACTTCAAATACTACCTGAGCAGAACCATAACAGAGAGCTGATTTGTTTTTTTTTATGATCTTGATCATAAAAATCGATATTTACGCTTTTCATTGTGCGGAGAGTACTCCTCTTTAAAAGATCGAGTTGCTATGATCCCTAATAAAGAATAATCACTGGTTCAAATATGAAGAAAATTATCAGAAAGCCATCTTATGACCTCGGAACACGTCCTTTTATGATCATTTGGGAGGTAACTCAGGCCTGCGATCTGGCATGTAAGCATTGTCGGGCTGAAGCTGTTCCTCATCACCATCCAAAAGCACTCAACCTTGATCAGGGGAAGAAACTACTGCGTGATGTAAAAGAATTCGGAGATCCGCGTCCCATTGTCGTATTTACCGGTGGAGATCCTTTTAAGCGTCATGATCTTTTCGAGTTGCTTACCTACGGAAAGGAACTGGGATTAGCAATGGCGATATCCCCGTCTGGAACACCGCTTTTATCAGAAGACAATCTCAGACGGGTAAAAGCGTCTGGCGTCAAAGCTCTTTCACTGAGTATTGATGGCCCGGATGCGAAGATACACGATGCCTTTAGAGGCGTTCCTGGCTCTTTTGATCTTACCGAGAAGGGTTGGGAAGCAGCGAATGAACTCGGTTTAAAAGTTCAGATAAATACCACCGTGACAAAACATAATATGCACTTGCTTCCTGATATCTTTACGCTTTTAACCAAGCGAAAAGTTATGACATGGAGTGTGTTTTTTCTTGTCTCAGTTGGACGTGGAAAAGCTCTTCATGATATCAGTCCCGAAGAATATGAAGCCGTTATGCATTTTCTTTATGACTGTTCTAAATACCTCAGTATTAAAACTACTGAAGGTCACCAATTTAAGCGCATCGTAACCGAGCGAGCGATCCTTGAAAAACACAATGACACTACGTATCTCGACAACGTCCCCTCACCTTACAAAACACTTCGTAACGCTCTAAGCAACATTGTGCTACAAGGACAGCTTCGGGCACGCGCCGGTATACGGAGAACTCCACTCCACATCAACGCTGGCAAAGGATTTGTCTTCATCTCCCATCTTGGCAATGTCCAGCCAAGCGGATTCCTGCCTCTGGTCGCTGGAAACATCAAAGAAAAATCTCTACGTGAGATCTACCAGAGTTCATCCCTCTTTCAATCACTCCGAAATGAAAAGCTCCTACACGGGGCATGTGGTTGTTGTGAATTTAACAGTGTATGTGGCGGATCAAGATCTCGTGCCTACGCAGAATCAGGTCAGGCTCTGGCCGATGACAGCAGCTGCGTGTATCAGCCGGGGAGCTTCCCTTACCAGAGCGATCTGATCAATTACGGGTTACAATAAGTTTTATTCTCCACCTTTACAAATAAGGAGTATTTACTCCATTATTAAATACGACATGAACATTCTCACCCTTATCTTCTGCTAGAGCTATGAAAACACTTACAACTCCTCCCTTGCACTTTTATCTCATCGTACAAATATTCTTTCTTGTCCCACTTCTCTACGCCGCACCAGAAGAGACGACAGAAGACCTTTCCTCAGATCCCCTTGCAACGTTTTTTGAGGAAAGTGAAACGTATGCTACCTTTCGCTACCGATTTGAGAATGTAGACCAGGCTGGATTCAAGAAAGATGCAAATGCCTCTACTCTCCGCTCTGTTCTGGGGTTTAAAAGCGCTGAGGTATATCGGCTCAATGGCCATATTGAAATTGAAGATGTTTCAGAGCTGGGTCCTGATACGTTTAACAACACTATTAATGGTGTGACCGATAGGCCTGTTGTCGCTGACGTTGATGGGACAGAGGTTAATATCCTTACCCTTACCTCCTCTCATATCTCTGACTCAAAACTACTCGCGGGACGCTACCACAAGGTACTTGATAATGCTCGCTTTGTTGGTGATGTTGTGTGGCGTCAGAATCATCAAACATTTGACGGTGCAACGTTTACCAACACAACGCTTGAAGATGTTGAATTTTTCTATGGCTATATGTGGAATGTAAACCGTATTTTTGGAGATGATAGCCCTGTTGGCGACATCGATTCTGCAAATCACCTCTTTCATGTTAACTATAGTGGCCTTAAAGACAGTACCATAAGTCTTTATTCTTATCTCTTAGACCTGGAAGATCTCTCAGCGCAATCCTCTGCAACCTTTGGCGGACTGGCAACAGGTAAACAGCCTCTCGGTGACAACTTCTCGCTTCTCTACGATCTGGAATATGCCTATCAATCCGACTATCAGGACAACCCTGCAAACTATCACGCCAATTATCTTCGTGCCGGGACAGGCATAGGTTATAAAGCATTTTCCTTATCCGGCGGCTTTGAATTACTGGGAAGTGATAGCGGGAAGATTGCGTTTTCAACCCCTCTGGCAACCCTTCACAAATGGAATGGCTGGGCAGATATTTTTCTTAATACACCGCCAGAAGGTCTGCAGGATTCATATGGCAAGCTCGCCTACGTACAGAATGAATGGAGCAAGAACCTTGGAAAAACAGTGCTTGAATTCGTGTATCATCATTTCCAATCAGAAGAGGGAAATATCACATACGGCAGGGAGTGGGATGTAAACATCGTCCAGCACTTCTATGAGAGATACTACGCAGGTGTGAAATTTGCCCACTACGACGCACAGAGCTATGCACAGAATACTACGAAGCTTATCTTCTCACTCGGAGCGAACTTTAGTACAGCAGGCTAGATATTTTATCCGTTGTTCTTTTGGTACTTAAGAACAGACCCTATACTATAGAAGATAAGTCAGGTGCCCCATACATTTTAGAGGTCTGACCAAATACCTTTTCGTCGATGAGAGAAAACACTATGAATATCCTGCTAGAACGCATTTATGACCATTCATCCACAAAAGGATACCGGGTACTGGTAGATCGTCTGTGGCCACGGGGTGTTTCTAAATCTGAAGCTAAACTTGATGATTGGTGGAAAGATCTGGCACCAAGCGACAAGTTAAGGAGGTGGTACGGGCACGATTCTGAGAAATGGGGAGAGTTCAGGAAAAGCTATCTCAAAGAACTCAAATCACACAGAGAGCGTGCCAGAGAACTTAAATCAAACAGTCGAACACCACTTATTCTATTATACGGCGCAAAAACGAAGCAATACACGCATGCAAAAGTACTGCGTGAGTACTTACAGAGGTTGAAATAAATATGATACACTAAGCTTTAATCGTACCATCTTTTTTCTGTTCGGAATGAAATTCTGCATAGTATTTCTTCAGGCAGCGTGGACAGATTCCGTGAGAACAACTGCATCCAAGAAGCTCATCGAGAAACTCAGCAATATCTTCCCATTCATCATTCTGGCTACGAACACTGTGACAGTGAGCGCAGATCGAAACCATTCTCTCCTTCTCACACCGGCGAAGAATACTGCGTAATGTGTCAAGTTGGCGCTCCCGAATACCTTCTTTCCTCTTTTGTTCTGTGCGATCATCAACGGTAGCAAAATAATAAAGTTCTCCTGTTTGCTGACGTATAACAGGAGATATCGTAATACATTCCCAGTAGCACTCTCCCGTTTTTTTTCGGTTGTGTAACTCCCCTCGCCACGGACTTCCGGCTAGTATCGTTTTCCAGAGATCGTGGTAAACAGAAACTGGGGTTTGTCCTGACTGGAATAAGCGAGGATTCGCGCCGATCATTTCATCTTTCGAGTATTGGGTAAGCTCTTCCAGTGCCGGATTGACATAAAGTATTTCTCCTTGTGCCGTTGTAAAGAGACACGGACTTGCGCTCTGCTCAAATATCTCAAAGGAATGAACCATAGTAAGGCTCCCACTGTTGACTTATTATCGCCTGTTAGTAATAAACTACAAACATAATAAGAGTTATTAGAATAACTGTTCCCCTTTTTCATGACCTGTTAAAGAAGCATCAGATCGTATCTATCTGACCTCATGAAGCATAGAGTTCCTCCTCACAAAATACCGACTTCTAACACAGGAAAATTAATTGAAGTTCAGGAGCATGAAATTGCGCTTTTTAATATAGGAGGTCATTTCTACGCAGTTGATGATGAATGTCCTCACGCTGGGTGGAGGCTTAGTGAAGGAGAGCTCACTGGGAGCGTTGTTACCTGTTTATTACACGGAGCAAAATTTGATGTAAGAAATGGAAGATGCGTCGGGGGATTCACCTGCGCAGACGTTCAATGCTACTCTGTAGAAGAAAAGGACGGGGCTCTTTACATTGAGCTTGTATAAGCAGTAAAGCTTACCAGACTCTTCTTCCAGAAAACATTAAATGTTTGAAATACCTGCCGCGCAGGTAAAAAGAACGATGAAAAAGATCGTACTCTTAAACAGTTTTATAGAAGTACCCCGGTCAGGGTCATTCACGAAACAATACGAACGATAAACCATGTATCCTGCCGCCCCACAAGCAGCGAGCCCGGCAGCTATGCTTACTTTTAGTGAGAAGTACGCAATATAAACTGTGCAGATAAAAGTTATGAGAGCGCCCGTAAGTACAAGTCTGTTCATGAGCGAAGCGCCACCATTACGAGCGTAAGGAAGCATCTTAAAACCTGCGGCCTGGTATTCAGTTCTGACTTCCCAGAGATAAGAATAGAAGTGAGGAAGTTGCCAGAAAACCATGAGAAAAAAAAGCGCTATCGCCGTATGCACCTCAAACTGCCCTGAAGCAGCGGCACCGCCCATCGCGGGTATAGCCCCGGGAATTGTTCCGATAAGTGTACCGTACCAACCTGCTCGCTTAAGGGGCGTATAAACGAATACATAAGAAATAAAAGCAGCAACGGATAACAGGCCTGTGACAGGATTGACGCAGAGATAAAGGAGTACCATTCCAATAATCGCGCATAGCGTACCGATAATAGCGGCATAGTGACGAGAAAGCCTTCCGGAAGGCAGGGGACGCTCCCGTGTTCTAGGCATCTGAGAATCGTACGGAACCTCCAGCACCTGATTCCACGCGGCTGCTCCAGCATATGACAGTGCAGTGCCGATTAAGAGCAAGACGAGCAGTGTGCCATTCGGCACCACGACACCTGCCACAAAAGCACCAAGTAATGCACTTGCAGCTACCCCGCCGAGAATGCGCACCTTAAAAAGCTTTGCATGTGCGGACACGATCTCACGAGTTGTGCTAAGAGAATACGCTTTGTGGAGTCCCCGGACTCCACCGGGTTCAAAGCCTGAAATGTCAGCGAGATTTTTAGAGTTCATGCCCTCTTGAGCATGCCATAAAAGAGCGGCAGAAAACACCTTTCAGCTGCTTTTTGTGCCGCTCTTAATGTGTAATGTATTCAGGTAAAATTGCCTACTTGAGCGCTGAAAGATCGGCTCCATGATTAATGTGAAACGGACGTCCTTCAAGCACCAGCGCTGGCACAGATTTGACGCCAACGGACTCTGCCTCCCCCAGTCGTGATGCATTCTCGCCGAGATGCACAATCTCCACATCGTACTGTTCCGTATTGAGCGCCAGGGCAACTTTTTGCTCAGCCTCAACGCAGACAGGACATCCAGCATGATAAAAAACAGCTTTTTTCTTCATAATTCGATCCTCCTATAATAGTATCGAGTCAATACTACATACCCTGCCAGCAAGCAGTTTGCTTGTCAAGAAAGTATCGATTCGATATAAATATATGTAATGAAATCAAAATATAAGATAGAGACACTACTGGAACGTCTTGATCATTTGCACCGTTCATACCTGCGAGATTTTGCATATGCAGAGGGGCTCAACCTTCGCCAGCTAGAAGCACTGCTCTATCTCTCAAATTGTAACAAATATAGTGATACCCCGCTTGCCATGAGTGAGTACCTTGGTCTTACAAAGGGTACCGTTTCACAAACTATTATTGCTCTTGAGCACAAAACGCTTCTTCGTAAGAAGAAAGATTCCGACGATCGCCGGGTCATTCATCTGGAGCTTACTACTAAAGGCCAACAGATTGTAAAAAACTGCGTAGATAATTCGGACCGAGCAAAAGCGTTAAGGAGCAATGCAAAGCTTCGCACCCTGGAAACAGGTCTAACTGAACTCTTAAGAGAGATTCAACATGTAAATGGCCATCGCACTTTCGGAGCCTGCCACACCTGCAAGCATTTTCGTAGAAAAGCACTCGGTGAGCACCACCAGTGTGGTCTGACACAGGAGCCCCTTTTTGAAATAGAGAGTCTTAAAATTTGTCGCGAGCATACTGAGTACGCAACCTTATAATACTCATGAGGAGATCTTCTTGTCTTTAATTCAAATACATTCGACACCTGAAACCAAACAGCAAAGCTCAGCGCTCTTTCGCCTTGGCTTTCGTCCTTTTTTTCTTGGAGGCGGTATCTTCGCCGTTGTTTCTATCCTTGTATGGACATTCGTTTATAGTTTTCAAATACGGATCGCAACCAACCCTATTTCGCTCTTTGAATGGCACGCTCATCAGATGATCTACGGCTTCAGTATGGCGATTATTGCTGGATTTCTACTTACCGCCATAATGAACTGGACGAGTGTTGAAACCATAAGCGGCACAGCTCTTAAATGTCTTGTTGCCTGCTGGGCGATTCCGCGCGTTCTACTTCTATTCGGAATGAGCTTCATAGAGCTTGCAGCATTTTTTGATCTCCTATTTTTTCTCGGACTCTTTTACGCGGTCACTGAGCCAATTATTAGAGTGCAACAGTGGAGACAGATCGGAATACTATCTAAAATAGCGCTTCTTGCCGTTGGAAACCTCTGTTTTTACCTGGATGCGTTCCAGATATACGCAGACGGTGCATTTGTAGGAATATACGGAGGGCTCTTCCTTATCATCAGCCTCATACTCACCATTGGCGGTCGGGTAATGCCTGCTTTTATCCGAAATGCGCTCGATCATCCAGTTGAGCTTTCAAATCCATTCTGGATAGCTCTCGCCAGTTTCATTATCTTTCTGATCTTTACCGTGAACTTCCTCTTTATTCACGATACCACAACTACAGGTATAGCGAGCACTCTTCTTTTTGTTCTTACCACTTATCGCCTCTATTGCTGGCACGTCCCCGCTCTCTGGTCAAAGCCCCTGCTCTGGGGGCTATTTAGCTCGTATCTGTTTATAGATCTCGGTTTTCTTTTTTATGCTCTTTATGCCTTCGCTTCTGTTTCCCCATTTGTTGCGGCACATGCTTTTGCATACGGTGGCGTTGGACTTGCCACTCTTGCCATGATGTCACGAGTAGCAATTGGCCATACCGGAAGAAGCATTCGAACCCCACCCCGAGGCACTGGCGCTATTCTAATGGTGCTGCTCAGTGGCGCACTTATCAGGGTAATCGGTCCGCTCATTACGGCAGAACACTACAGGTATCTCATAATAACCTCACAGGCTCTGTGGATGATCGCTTTTGTCGGGTTTCTCGCCCTTTTCACCGGAATGCTTCTCTCTCCACGTGTGGATGGTCGGCCCGGATAAATCTAATTCTCTACGGCCAAAGATATTCACTGAAGCTATTAGCACAGCAAGTAGACCTGCCGGACCAGACCAGGAGAAGAAACCTTTTGGGGCAAAGACTCCGATTTCAAGAAGCACCGGAGGAATGACGCGAAGAAGTGAAGAAACAAATAAAAAGCAAAACGAAACAATCGTTAGCCAGGGTGTTAAGAGTTTTGCTCCCAGAAGTCCGGGAAGTAACCGATGAGATACTCCCAGCACAAGATGCGCAAGGGCACCAAGCAACAAACCGTGTCGAAGTGTGGTGGGGGCAATTAGAGCTGTTCGCCCAGATAGAACACACAGTGCGTTTACACCCTCTAAAAGAGCAACTCCAGCAAGCCAGGCAAAACCAGCTATAATGAAAAGCTCAAACCTCCCATACTCTCCCCTATCACCAAAACGCCCCCGCTGCTCACTTACATCACTGCGGTGAATTTTCAGGGCGATTCGCTCAGGAAGAATACGAAAAAGAAGCGCATCTAAATACCAAATGAAAGCAAGCGCTGCAAGCGAAACGCCCAACAGGCCGAGCTGCTCCACTTGCATATAAAACGTACTGTTTTTCACCATACTCTCTAAGAAAAGATGAAATCCCTTTCCTGAAAGATATACAAACGTACTCAACACAAGCACGAGTCCAACATTTCGCACCGGCCAGAGCGGTGGAGTAAGACCCATAAAAACAGGGATCATCTTTACCCCGAAGCCAAAAATTGCAGGAATAAGTACCAGACGAACATACACATCACTTAAGAAACTAGACCACTGCGGATGCAAAAGAACAAAAAAACTTCCCATAGGAGAAAAGGAAAGATAAAGTTGTCCGATCACAAAGACCAGCCAGCCGCACAGCATCGCACCAAAATATGGCCAGAGTCGTTTGAGATCATTATTTCCACGCCCCGCCGCTAAGAGATATCTAAGACATACATATACATAGAATCCGACTCCGCCCGCTTCGAGCATTGTGCTCACCAGCAAAAGGCATCTTCCCCACATTTGCTCGGGTGAATGCACCACGGCGCTAGATAAAACAGCAGCAGCACGAAATACTAATCCGCCAAACAACAATAAAAATATCCACCTATCGCCGCCTCCTATCTGAAACGTTGAACTCATCAAGCGCGGTATAAAGAAAAGGCTGACCCCGATAAGCAACATTCCCATCCAACCAACAAGCTGAAGATGTCCGTGAAGCTGAATGAGTTCAAATAAAAGGGCGCCTGACCACCAACCGCCACCTAACTGAACCGAAAGATACGCCGCAAGTAAAAATCCACCCAACAACGCTGCTCCGTACGAACAGGTAACAAAGGGGGTATGAAGAGGTGGATAATTTCGTTTCATTTACTCACCAAAGCAGTTAGAAAGATTGTGTAACTCTGGAATGAATAAAGAACTCAGTATCAAGTTCCTCGATGTTATCATCAACAAGCAGTTCATCAACTAGATCATACTCCGGTAAAAGAAAATACACGACTGTTTCTCATTATTTCCGTCGTTTTCTTCTTAGTAAGTGGAAAAAGCAGTGTGGATTACATCAGAACATAAGTACCTCTTTAAAACCTGAGGAAGTCATATCTCAACTCCTACGACTCTTCATCTTCGACCACCCTCTTAAGCCGAAACTTTCCCAGAAGCTTCTTGCTTGATAATGAGGCCTGCCCTTCAAGAACGAGATAACGCTCATCAAATGTCCCACGGTAAGATCCTCCGAGTAAAAATGGGCTACAGTTTTCCTGCAAACACTTTGTTTCAGTGAAGGTAATCGATTGGTAGTCTTTTTCCCCGCTAACTTCAGTTCTAATAGGCTTTTCACCGTGCCACGTAATCACGCCTTTTACTGGTGTTTTCTCACCTCCTGAAGCTTGGTACGTAAGATAGAGCTCCATTCTGCCTTTCCACGGCAATAGCCCTGTCTGTTCAAATGTTCCTATCCATAGCTCACGAATAGCCGGGCTCTGCGCGCAGACCGTGTTGATGGTAAAAAATAGCATTATAGCAGCGATACGCAGAGCTATATTCATAAGAGATCCTCTTAGTTAGCTTCAAACTCTTAAGGAGTATAGTGCTTTAAACCGTACTTCACTATGTAAAACTTGTATGAGGGCGGTATGGGTCAATACATAAGGCAATTTGCATTTCTTGTTGGTACATTTTTGTTTGTACAGAGTTTATCTGCTGAGCAGCTTGAAAAGTGGTGCAACACAAGCGATCCCGATGACGTAAAGTTCACTAATGTCGCCTTAGAGGTAGAGGGCTATGAAAAGTGCGGAAATCTGAGCACTATCACGCTTTGCGACGCGACTGGTAAAAAATATTTTGGACCTGCTGATAGTGTACCATCTGACAGCTATCAAGATTGTAGTCTCGGACAACGTATCTATGTCGAGAAAGACGGCATACCTGTTGATGTAAATGAGGCCATGCGTCTTAAGCCCAAACCAGTTAGCCAACTGGCAAAAAACAGCAAGTCTCCGGAGAGTATTCCTTCCGTACCAGAATCTTTAGATAAGTACTACGACCTTATGGACCAACTCATGAATAAAGATGGTCAGCTTAAAGACAATGGAAACATCCAATCAAAGATCCACGGCATAGAACGGCTCGATAAGATAATAGAACCACTTCTAAAGACACGCACTCTGGATGAAGACTTTTTCGCAGATTAGCAGGTTATAAAATCAAGGAGTCATGTACTCAGACTATCTGCGAATAATTCGTAGTAGTGGCCTCAGGTCCGCCATATTGCATTTCAACTATTTTACTACACATGTTGCTAAACTATTGAGCCACAGATTCAATAGATATCGGTGCTTTATGTCGTTTTATCATATGTCAGGGTGTCTCAGACACCTTCGCAAAGGACTTCTATCACGGACGAACCATGCGCGTTACGCTTGGAAAAAATTTGAGCTCTATGAAAGCTCAACGCCAACTCGGTCTTTCTGACCAGTCGCTTTCCCGTGTCTTTGAACGACTTTCTTCCGGGCAGAGAATTAATCGTGCTTCTGACGACGCAGCCGGTCTTGCTGTTGCTTCAAGTTTAAAAGCAGATGAGCGAGTCTATCGTCAGGGAATAAGAAACCTTAACGATGGAATTAGCCTTCTCAATATCGCTGACGCGACCGTCGGAGAACTGACAACGGTTGTAACTCGAATTCAAGAACTTGCTACGCAAGCAGCGAATGGATCTCTTTCTAATACTCAGAGGGCTTCGCTTGATGCAGAAGCTCAGGCGCTGCGTGATGAGTTTTTCCGAATTTCACGAGCAACAGAATTTAATGGCATTAATCTTTTTGATGGATCAATAACGAATGGAGTAAGGCTTCAGGGAGGATACGGACAAGATGGGAGTATCTTCAGCTCACTGGGAGGAGAACTCGGGGACGGAACTTTTGATGTAAGCACCATGACAGTAGGCCAGGTCAACATGCATTTTGGTATTGGAGATTTTAACGGTGACGGCAATACAGACTTTGCAGCAATGAACACAAGCACAGATGTCGTGGAAGTTTACCTTGGCAGTGGCAATGGGACATTCAGTCAATCATCGACTATCTCAGCTTTGACATCTTCTATGGCAGGTATGATCGAGTCTGCAGACTTTAATAATGATGGTTACCTCGATATTGTCTTTGGCGATAATTTTGAGATGGGTATAGCTCTAGGTAACGGTGACGGAAGCTTTCAATCTGCGGCAACCATTCAACTCGGCGGAGCTAATGCAGGAATATATCACGCCGTCAGTGACATTAATAATGATGGCAACATGGATATCGTCACTACAGCAGATGTAACGTTTCACGTAGCGGTCATGCTCGGTCAGGGTGACGGAACGTTTACCGCATCTCAGACATTTGCTGCCCCTTACAGCTCTTATGGTATTGCACTAGGAGACGTAAATGGTGATGGAGTAGACGATCTTGTTGCCACCGACTCTTATTCCACAAAGGTATTTGTTCAGCTGGGGACAGGTGGAGGGACATTCGGTTCAGCAGTGAGCTATGATGCAGGAG
>JAUIIO010000005.1 GCA_030431715.1 bacterium | reverse complement strand
TAGCAACCGGCCGGGCGCCCATCATGATCGTGTCATTAATAAGATGATGAATAAGATCGTAGCCAACGTCAGGCAAACGTCCGTGCTGCGCGGCTAAAAGCTGCTTGGAGCCAGGTTCTTCCATCTTAATAACAATCACTGGCTCATCAATATCATCGTATGAGAAGTCAACAAGGGAAGCGAAGGCACCGAGGGTGTTTAGAACTCGCGAGCTCTTGTTATCGAGCGACTTCTTCATCTGAGCCTTGGTGGCATCAGCTGTATCAATGTTAACTCCGGCCTTCTCATACGTTACCGCATTCTCACTCATGCCACTGCTCCTATAGTTTCACTCTGTTGATCTTGGGTAAGAGGGATAGCTCGCAAATCGAACGTTCCAGCATCTACAACACGTACCCGTACTCGATCTCCGGGAACTCGGCCGGCATCGTCTATTATGACTTGCTTATATGCAAAGTTCTTTCCAACAAGCGTATTGTTTTTCCCACGCTCTCGAAAGCAAACTTCACCTTCCCACCCTATCCAATTTCTATTGTTCTCTTCTGAGATCTGCTGAAAAAGAGCCGTTAGCCTTCTTGTACGGTCCTTAATTTCACTTCCCGGAATCTGCTTAAGCTTTGCAGCAGGCGTGCCCTGACGCGGCCAATAGCGTGATATATTTATCACATCGGGGCGTGTGTCTCTAACAAGCTCGAGCGTCTGCAAAAAATCATCCTCCGATTCAGTAGGAAATCCACAGATAATATCGGTGCCTATAGTAATCTGAGGTAATTCAGCACGTAACGCAGCGACTTGCTCTCTAAACAGGTCAGCTGAGTACTCTCGTTTCATATCAGCAAGTACGGCATCACTACCAGCTTGAACCGGGATATGAACAAACTTAAATATCTTGTCATGGTGCATCACACGCAAGAAATCTGAGAAGAAGTGCTTAAAGTGATCAGGATTAGCCATCCCGACACGTACGATGAAATCTTTCGGTATTGAAACTATCTCTTCAAGCAGCGCTGCTAAGTTTGATCCAATATCAAGACCGTAAGCAGAATTATCCTGAGAAGTAAGCCAGATCTCCTGTGCACCGTTGGATACAGCAGTACTGATATGGCGAACGATCTCTTGTGGTTGATAGGAGTAGAGCTCACCACGAGCGTGTTTGGTCTTACAAAAGGTGCAGCTACTAAGACATCCATGCGATATAGGCACGACCTCAATGGCGTTATCTCTTCTCATCTTAGGCAGCTCAAGTCTTGTGCGGTTTTTCCTGCCGAGTAAGACCAGCTCCTCCCCGGCCTGAGTCTGCTTCGCCATCTCCCCTATTCTATCGATCTCATAAGTCCCGATAAGATTGTGGCCCTTTAGAGCTCGGTGCTTCTTATCAGACTGCGGAATACATCCAGCGATAATAACCTGTTTGCCCTGAGCCTTAAGCTCAGCAAGTTTTGATTCAAAAGAGGTTTCTGTTGGCCCCTTTACGGTACAGGTATTAAAAACCACTAGCGGAGCATCATCACAGACTTCATAGCCATCCTGCTGTAGAAGCCCGGCCATGACCTCAGAATCCGCCTGATTAGCGCTACACCCTTGGGTTATAAACTGTACCTTTTTAGTCATAACTTACTATTTAGATAATCGGTTAGTAGCCATTACGTCCCATTCCTCTGTGAGTGTCATAGATGGGAACGTGACCCCGGCGCGACGATACCAGTATGAGGCGTTTGAACGATCCCCCTCTTTACGGTGCAGATAAGCATGAATCTCAGCAGCTCCCGTTGAAGAGTCATCTTGGACACACTTATGGGCCATATCCCAGTCACCCCTAGCGTCATACCAGAGCGCTTGAAGCTCGGCGCTCAGTCCTTCTGGCGGTGTCTCTTTGCTTAAGGAATCCCTAAAATCTTCTACGTTCATGCATGTTTATATACCATAGCCACGCACCAAATCCAATTTTACGCACCCCTTCGCCACTGCTTGCGGCAACTCCGCTCTTAACGTAGGCTAGGAACGCTATGGTAAGCCCGAAGTCTGTTATTAAAATCGCTATTAGCGCCCTGATGCTCGCAATTGTGCTGAGCCTTGTTGAGTTCTCAAGTCTTATTCAAACCCTTAAAAGCATTCCGGTATGGACAGCATTTGTGGTCGTACTGGGGTACCTCATGGGTCAGGCTCTTAGCGCCATTAAGTGGAACGTGCTGGCAAATAGTGGTGGAGTCTCAGCATCTGCAGCCACGGCACTTAAGGCTTACTTTATAGGTATGTACGTGAACTGCTTTGGCCTCGGGATACTCGGGGGAGACTTTACTAGGGCAATGCTTCTAGCCGGAGGCCGGCCTCTTAAAACCGAAAGCCTGACCTCTGTCGTGGCTGACCGCGCGCACGGACTGGCTGTGCTCTCACTCCTAGGCCTCTGTTCAACATTACTTTTCGGCTACCAGACTCTAGATCCGCAGTATCTCTATCTTCTTATCTTTATCGGTGTAAGCATCACCGGAGGTTGGTTACTGGGACCACAGATATTACTCTTTCTCGTTCCAGCAACAAACAAGCTAAGAGCAAAGGTTGAGACGCTCGTAAAGTTTTTCTCAACTCATCCGAAAACTCTTCTGCAGATATCAGTCCTCTCCCTCCTCTTTCATGTTCTTCAGATTGTGCTCCACGGCATTATCGCCTACGGCCTCGGTGCGAGCATTCCGTGGCAGTATCTCCTTATCGTGATACCGTTTGTAAACATTGCAAGTAGCCTTCCGATAAGTTGGAACGGACTTGGAGTAAGAGAAACTGCTTACGTTTTCTTTTTCTGCGGCGAAGCTCACAATTATATGACAGAGGAGCAAGCCGTAGCCATGGGAGCTATCTGGTTACTTGCCGTAACAGTTACGAGTGTTTTTGGTGGCGTGGTTGCTTTTATGACCAATGACTTTAAGGTTCTTAGAGAAAAAGAAGCCGTCGCTCATTAGCATCTAGAAATGAACCGCAGAAACGCGGAACAGTGCACTTAGAACCACACACCTTTATACAGATCGGTGTTATCAAGAACTTTACCAGCTCCTTCGACCACAGCAGCAAGTGGATCTTCTGCAATAGACACAGAGATTTTGAGCTCTTCGCTAATATGACGGTCGAGACCTTTAAGAAGTGCTCCACCACCTGCTAGTGCAAGCCCAGTAGACATAATGTCCCCTGAGAGTTCAGGCGGTGTATTCTCTAAAGCCTGTCTAATAGCGGCAGTTATTGAGGATACAACCTCAGCTATCGCTTCACGTACTTCTCCAGCGGAAATAATGAGAGCCGCAGGTGCGCCGCTTGTAAGACTTCTTCCACGCACTTCCATCTCCTGCTCATCATAATCCTTATGAGCAGAGCCAACGGTCTTTTTAATAAGCTCAGCCGTTGATTCACCGATGAGAAGGTGGTGACTGCGGCGCATGTGATTGATGATCGCCTCATCCATTGCATCTCCCCCCTGCCGTACAGACACAGAGTGTACAATGTCTAAGAGACTGATGACCGCGATATCAGTTGTTCCGCCACCGATGTCTACGATAAGACTTGCCACAGGTTCAGTAACCGGGAGGCCACAACCGATCGCAGCTGCCATCGCTTCATCTATAAGTTTTACTTCACGCGCTTCATTCTCTATCGATTCACGAATGGCACGGTCTTCTACTTCCGTAATCCCACTTGGAACACCAACAATAACTCGTGGCTTCATAAGAGCTCTAGAACGTTCGCGCGCCTTAAGAAGAAAGTGGCGGAGCATAAGAGCTGCAACTTCAAAATCGGCAATAACACCTGTTCTTACAGGTCGGATAACTTCAACGCCCTGCGGAGTACGTCCCAGCATGACTTTCGCTTCAGCGCCGTATGCGACTGGTACTTTTCGATTTCCACTGTACTGAATTGCCACAATTGAGGGTTCATTAAGGACAATGCCCTTACTCTTTTCATACATAAGAGTGTTGGCGGTCCCAAGGTCAATGGCAAGATCTCTGGCTACGAGGCGAAACATAGTTTACTACTATCAATTAAAGAACTGTAATCATATAAAAACTTCCAGTCAGTAAAGCAAGAGCCGCGACAATTTAAAACATTGTTTGCTGAGTATTTTCTGCAAAAAACTCAAAGACCGCAGCTAAGAGAGAGAGTATAAGAATAAAGGATGATCAAAATAGACAATTCGATGCAGACAATACGGAGGTAGTAACAGAGATGACGCTTATTAAAAAAGTAGCTGTAATTGGAGCTGGACAGATGGGAGCAGGAATAGCTCAGGTCGCCGCGGCCACGGGTTATAATACCCTTCTACTCGATAACAACGAAGATGCCCTTAAGCGCGGTCTCGCTGGAATTGACAAGCAGCTCTCACGAGCTGTTGAAAAAGAGAAGATCACCGAAGAGGACAAGAAAAAGACGCTCGCAAACATTACCACCACCGTGCAAGTCAGTGATTGCACCGATTGTGATCTGATCGTTGAAGCTATTATTGAAAATGTGGAGATTAAAGCTGACCTCTTTGCAAAACTCGACGTCCTCACTCCTCCTGAAACTATTCTTGCTTCTAACACCTCATCTATTTCAATAACCAAAATCGCATCGGCATGCAGTAATCCGAACAGAGTCATCGGTATGCATTTTATGAATCCTGTGCCAGTGATGAAACTCGTTGAGATCATACGTGGCCTCCAAACTGACGATGCCACATATGAGAAAATTAAGGCTATATCTGAAGAGATGGGAAAAACGACCGTACTTGCTATTGATAGCCCGGGTTTTATAGTCAACCGCGTTCTCTGCCCCATGATCAACGAGGCGATATTCCTCCTCCAACAAGGCGTAGCACCAGAAGATATTGATACCGGCATGAAGCTCGGAACCAATCAACCGATGGGCCCTCTTGAGCTTGCCGATTTCGTCGGACTTGATACCCTACTTTACATCCTGCAACTCTTTCACCGCGAACTCGGCGAAGACAAGTATCGCCCCTGCCCGCTCCTAATTAAATACGTGGAAGCCGGGTGGTATGGGAGAAAAACGGGGAAAGGATTTTATACCTACGAATAAACGGGCGGGACTTTTCGTCTGAGAGAACATGAGGATTGAGCCCCACCAGATAAGCAGATAGATGTCACAGAAGTATCTCGGTAAAAATCCCTGTAGGCGAACTCTCGTGACGACTCTAGCCACAAGGACGTTATCACTACTGACTTGTCTCTTCCTTCTCACTCACTGTAATGCTCTTCGCCCGTCACGTATCGTACATGTACCGAAACTTAAGTCATCTAGCAGTAGACAAGAACAAATACCGCTAGGAAGAAAAAGATCAGTAACTGCGACTGCCTATACGTCTCATCCATCTGAAACTTCAGGCAATGCTTATGTTACCGCCTGCGGCTCAAGGCTCACCCCGACATCAAATGTCATAGCGGTCTCAAGAGATCTGGAAAGAGCCGGTTATACCTGCGGGACGAGAGTCTATATCGTTGAGCTCGGACGAACGTTTATTGTACAGGACAGGATGCATTACCGCTGGAAGAACAAGATTGATATCTATATGGGGAACAACAGGAAGCGAGCTCTTCACTGGGGCAAGATGAAGGTCACCATCATCAAGCGAGACGATTAGTCCTTACTACAGAATGGACGCAGATCCCAGTTCGGACCACCGTAGTAACTGAGTAGCATTGATCTAAGCACCTGCTCATCATGATGACTAAATACGAGTGCGTCATATTTTCCAGAAGGCATTACATACCGACGAGCAGAACAATCGATAGCAATAACACCACCTGTCTCAGAACGAAGGGCTGATAGATAGTGATTTACAAAATGATCATAAGGAGATGTCCAATTTTTCGGATACTGCATTTGAGGATGACGTTCTTTAAGGCCCCAGACCCCCCAAAGCCCTCCCTCAAAAACCTCTAACTGATCGGCTTGCGCTGCACGGATGACTCTTCGCGTAAGTTCAGAAGAGAGCTTAAGACACTGATTCGTAATGTGCTCGTAATTTGACTCTGCCCCTAATCTCCTTGCAAATCTCTCCCCTTCCTCATGGAGAGCTCCAACGGCATCGGAAATAAGTTCGAGATACTCAGGATTCAGCTCACCACAAACAAGAAGCTCACAGCCCGTGTGTAAAGAATGGGAGGAAACAAACTCCAGATCGATGTATTCAATATCGCTGCCCTTTGCCGTCGATGCGCAAGAAAGCGGGCTTTTCTCTGAAACTGATGATACCTGAGTACCGGCAATATACGTCATGGAACTTACTACTTTAACGAAACACGAGCTTAGCGCTATTCAGATTCTAAACCAAGCCCTGTAAGAAAATATAAAAAGAGCGACGAAGGATATACCTTCGCCGCTTAAAAGGGTGCAGCTTCGTAACATTTACTCTCCCTCGCCTCGCTCACTACCGGACTTTTCCGGGGCTAAGCAGGATCCTCTTGATCCCCCCGAGCTTAAGCGCCGACACAAGGGCGATAACAAAGAACACGTTCCAGATGGCAAACACGCTAGCCGGTGCAAGATACTGCCCGATCATCACAAGGAAGATCACGTACAGCAGTCGCCCAACCATCGAAGCCATCGAGAAAACCGTTGCTTTGTACTCATCAGGCGTCTCCCTGTCGAGCTCATCAGCCAGATATGCCTGACCGAATCCGCGAACAAACGACAAGAAAAGCCCGAAGACCGCAATCCCGGCGATACCCGGCACCAGCATCGGAACGCTGAATCCGAGTACACACGAGATCCACAACAAGCGATGCGACCACTTCTCGCCAAGCGTGTTGCTGATCTGCTCTACCCAGAGGCTGCTAAAGCCACTGATAGTGTTCAGATACGCAAACACCAGACCAAAGTAGTACTTATCAAGGCCGACACGCTCAAAGTACGGGACATAAGTCCAGAATGCCAGAATGAGCAAACCGAACTGCGTACCCATAACAAAGATAGTCCACCCTGCGTGCTTGTTCTGCACAAAGCAGTACGCAACAACCCGAGAAACACTCCGAGAATCATCATGACTAACACTCAGTGTTTCAACAAAGAAGTGCGCCAGCACCGCTCGTGATGCGAAGATCGCAGTAAGCACCATGAACGGAAAACGAGGATCTTCTGCCCCGAAATGTCCGCCCACAAGGCTTGCACCGATCATGCACCAAGCGCTCATAGCCCCGGCCCGGCCGACAATTCTCTTAAAGAGAATACGACGACGACCAGCCAGAGTACTACTTAGCAGGGCTTTGTCAGCACCGGACTCAAAGGCATCAGCAATGGCAAAGATAGTCTCCGCCAAAACGCACAGCTCAAGACTGGTCGCAAAGCCAAAGATCAGACACGCCACTGCCTGAAGCCAACAACCAATCAAGATGCACCGTTTACGCCCTAACTGGTCTGCCATATTGCCCGTCTTCCACTCAAGAATACTGAGCAGACCTGCGTAGTACGCCTGAAGGACAAAGACCGTGAACATCGACATGAGACATACTTTCGTAAAAAACATGTAGATGACCGGCCCCATCATGCCTCCCCACCCGGCAAGCGCGCCAAGCAGGTAAAAGAGCAACACGTTACGCCGCACAGTACTTAGCTTTTTCATCTCAACCTCTCCTTACAAAAGTAAAAAAACTTTTAAACCGAATTGAACCGTAGGAGTCTGCACTCCTCAGAGGTCCTGAGATGAAATGAATGGACGAGTATTGATGCTCTTAAGAGAACGCTTCTGCGAAGCAAAATGTACAATCGTGTTGGTATAGGTGCAGGTTTAGGTCAAGGTGCAGGTCATGCGAAGGCTTACCTAGAATACAGAAGCTTAGAAGAAGTTCCCGTCATTGCGAGGAGCTGAGACATTTATGTCGAACGACAGCCTGTCGTCCGTAGCTTCACGCGAAGGATGGTGGCAATCTTCTATCACGCCACAAAAAATATCAGAAACTCTGAGTAGTACAGAGAAAAACAGACTTAAAATGAGTGATTAAATAAGAAAATAGTGTGAAAAGGATGAAAAAGTTTCTTCTACCCGAATCGCACCTTTGGTGTGATATACACTTTGCACTTTAGAGATGTGCTGTCTTTAGTGATAGAGGTTCTTCGCCCTGCATAAAGCGGTTTATACCCTGCTTTAAACTCTGCTTTTCCTTTGGCCTTATTGGTATCAAAGGTAGCGAGAACAGGAACATCTGTATCCATAGGAGATACATCCGAGGCATGCGCATCAAACGACACAACGCTCCTGACCCAATCAAGCTTACTACGAAGCGTAAGCCCTCTTGAATCACACGTATGCGAAGCAAGCATGCCCGAAACGAGGACTCTTGACCGTCCTGCGATTCTATTCTGGTTAATGTTATTCTGTTCCACGTTACATTCCTCAAAAAAAGGATCAGAGTTTAATACTATCATACAAATTTTTCTTAACCTAGAAAAAAATTTAAAAAGTGCTTTTAACAAACCATAAGTAGCGATCTGTATGCTTCACTACTACAAACGAAGCACTTCTAATAACCTCTTCGAGTTTTTTAAATAAATGTTTCTTCTTATTTGAATCTCGTAATGTGGGGCGAACACTCAAAGAGCTAACGGGCACTGACACATGACACCCTATGTGAAAAAATGTTGCTCATGATACCTAACTTTCACTAGTAGGATGTCTGGTGCTTTTAAAGCTAAACATTAGGATAGAAAGAAGGCTAGAGTGAGCTTAAGCCACTGTAAATATGTATATTATTCACCCCCTCAGGCTTCTTAGGGAACCTACACCTTATGCCCCAGAAAAAGAACCTACAGGCATAGGAGCATGATATCGATTATAATATCGATATGGACACATGGTTTAAAAAGCAATTTGGCTTTCAAGAAGGCGACTACAACTCTACTCGAGAAAAGCTTCTTGAGTCTTACGATCTTACTGAGCATACGCTTGCCAATCAAAAGATAGGCGACTTCTCTATTCCTTCGCTACAAGAACTGAGAAACGCTACAAGTGATACGTATGAAATTACCCGCGGAACAATAACTTTTGAAAATATTATTGATGACGCTCTAAGCTTACATCTCGATCCGCAGAATGAGGGCGCAACTTTTCAGGTGGCTAGCCAATTTAATCTCCTTGAGTTCCCCGCTCCTGACGCACTCCCCGAGTTGGGCGTAACAGATTATGTCTACGATCGCACGCAGGGCCCCACTTGTGCTATGGCCTGCCCAGCAGGCGCTGTTTTTAGAAACTATCTCGTTCCAATGAGTGATAACACCAGAGGTCAACGAGAGGACTTACAGATTAATACCCTTGCAGAACTCGAATCCCAACTCGATGAAGATTACTGGACGGTACAAAACGGATATATAGAATCTACAGAACCAAAGCTTAGAGCGCTCAATACAAACCTTTCAGGTCTATCAGAGAATGAGCGAGAGAGACTTAAAAGTCTTATTCATGTTGGAGCACATACAGGTATTCAGGTGGTAGATTCTAAACACACCGTAAATCAGGTCTTTGCCAGTGCCGTTTCAGCCGGTTATAGCTCTGTCGACAGAGAACTTTGGGAACCATTGGCAAGACTCGTACTTGAGTCTGCGTACGAATCCACACTTCTTATAGCACTACTCTCTAATAGAGAGCGAATCGCTCATGGGTTACCTGCCCGTCCGGTGTATCTTACAAAGCTTGGCGGCGGCGTGTTTCGAAACAAACCCTCATGGATAGCATCATCTATGCAGACAGCGATTAAAAACGTCCGCGCTACCGGTGAAGCACTCGACATTAAACTCGTTCATTTTCGACACCTTGAGATCGACTACTCGCGTATAAAATAGTTCGAGCAAGCTTCATGAAAACTATCCTTCTTAAATTTTTTCTCGTAGTAGCAGGCACTCTTTCTGCCATCGCCATACTTGAATGTGCGGTAAGCATATCAGGAATAGCGCCACGTTATTTCACCCTTTCAAAGGGACGTTTTAAGCTAAGCGACAACGCAAAGATTGGCTATGAACCAATTCCTGATGTTGAATATACCGGAGATTCTCTAGATTTTTATCAGTACCGGGGAAAGTCAAACACTCTCGGCTTTCGAGGCCCCTACTACAGCTCACCAAAAACTAGAGATACCAAACGTATAATCGTCATTGGTGACAGCGTGACTGAGGGCATCGGCATAGATGACTACAAAAACGTATACACGAATATCCTCGAAGACCGAATGAAGAATATATATCCGGCTACTCAGGTATTTAACTTTGGAGTATCTGGTTATAACACCCAACAAGAGGTTGAGACTCTTAAAAAACGTGGGTTAAAGCTTTCTCCCGATCTCGTCATTGTAGGGTATTCATTAAATGATACGGATTCGCCATATTTCTGGCTTCTTAATCCACTCCTTGAGCAAGAAAACAAGAGCAGCGAAAAGCCACTTTCAAGAAAGAACAACCCGCTTCTAAAGTGGAGTAGCGTATACAGGCTTCTATACGCTACGTATCTTCAAGATGAACACAAAAATCGACCAACCCATTTTGAACAATACGATACTGGGAATACTGTTTCTGAGTACATGCACGAATTAAAGAAACTTAGCGAAAAACATAAATTTAATGTGCTAATCGTTGTATTTCCTCGTTTTGACAAAGCCGATTTTAAAGACTACCCCTACTCTTTCTTTGTTCAACATGCTGAGATTTCACAAATTGCAAAGAGTGCAAATTTACCTATCCTCGATCTCCTTGAACCCTATCGAGCATGCGCAAGAAAGAGTGAAGAGTCCATGACTCGTGATCCACTACACCCGTCTGAAGCTGGGCACCTCTGCGCAGGTGAAGCTATTGCTGAGTATATTCAGAAACACTCCGTGCTTGCGGAGAGCTAAGACGAAGCCGAAGAGTAAGAGCGTAATCCGAGCCGCCAGATAATACCTATGATGGCAGCAAACACGACAGTAACGAGCACAGCGAAAATCCCTTCATTAAGCGTTAAACGCCCCATAAAAGCTCGTGCTGGAAAGGAGGTAATGACAAATACTGGTACAAGAGTGAGGAACACAAAGTGAGTTACGCCTCTGAAAATGACATCAGGACGATTACTTACCTGATCAAAACTCTGAAAAAGCATATGAAAACCAAAGCGAGAATGGGTCCAAAATACCGGCAAGACAGACAAGAGCCTAAAACAGGTCATAAGTATAAAGCTATTAAGCATTAAAAAAGCGATACAGAGCACATTCCACACACCTATCTCGCCCTGAAATTGGCTGACTGCGTATCCAAAAAAGATTATCCCAACAAGAACGTTTAGCAGCGATGGGAACTGAAAATGTCTTCCGATGAGCACAAAGAAGGGTTTTATCGGGCGGGTAAGGTACCCGTCAAGGGTTCCCATATTCACCTGCGCTGGGAACTCCCAGATGTTTCTGGCGATAAAGAGCATGTACAGGCTATCAAGTAAGAGCGAGCAGGCGATAAAGACCATTACCTCATCGTGACGCCAGCCACCGAGGTCTGAGGTATGCATAAAGAGGATCTCAAAAAATCCAATATTAATTGCGTAGTAAACGAGATCCATAACAAAACGAAGCGCAAAATCCATCCGAAAGAGCATCGCTTGGCTCATAGAGTAGCGCATCGTTGCGGCATATATGCGTGCGTGTTTTAAAAATTCATGCATCATATGCCGACTCCTGTATAGGTACGTAGTCCACGTTCGTAAATAACTCGACTAAGCACGTAAACAACCAGAAGCCAGACACCTAGCACGAAAAATCCCTGCCCCAACTGGGCCTCAGTGCTTGTACCCAGAAAGACACTTACCGGAAAATACAAGAGATACGGAAAGGGCGTATAAAGAAGCATGCCACCAAGCCACTGCGGGAAAAGATCCATCGGTATCCACTTACCGCTAAGAAGCATTGTGGTAAAGTTTAAAATGACCGAAAGCGCCCAGACGTGATCAACCCAGAAGGCAAATGCTTCAAGACAAAAGAGCATAAGAAAAAAGAGAATCGTCGCCATTCCAAGCGCTAATAAACCAGAAGTCATCTGAAAAAGTGAAAGCGTGACTTCGTCTGGCCAGTCGCCAAGGAGCGCGATACCAAGAAGCGATAATCCAGCTCCAATAATCGCAAAAAAAGTTCGCGGCAGATACGTACCAAGCTTATAGCTATAGACCGAGAGCGGATACACCAAGTATTTGGTAAGGCTTCCGTCATAGATATCACGTGCAAAGGTACCTGTTCCCGATCCTCTAGTAGCCTGCGCGAAGAAAACAGCCAGCATAACGTACAGAAGCATCTCTCCAAGGGTATAATTCCCGATCTGCTTCACTCCGCGTGCCTCAAAAACAGCAGTCCAGACAGCAACGGTTACCAGAAGCTCCACAACGGTAGAGAGCAAAAGCTCACACCAAAACTGCACCCGGTAAGATATCAGCCGCTTGGTCTCTGCTAAAAACACAAGACCGGTATGTGTCGCTGCAGCCCTTAAATTCAAAGCACGGCCTCCCCACCTCGCATAACGCGTTCAATGATAAGACCTATATCCTCACCATGAACGTTAAGGTCTTTTACTTGAAAGTTTTGAAAAAGTGCGGCGGTAAATCGAGGCACATCGTCTTTTGGCACATGTGCCTGTACTTCCTGACTGTCATCGCTGTAAGTAAGAGGAGTTCCTGCAAGTTCGGCCGGGCCACCGCTAAGGGGTGACTGAAGGGTGGCGACAATGTGTTTTGTGGTTAAATACTTATCGCGAAGATGAGCCAACTCACCGTCATACACAACGCTACCTTTACGTAAGATAATGACACGTTTACAGAGCTCTGAAATATCCTGCATATAATGAGATGTTAGGAGCATTATTGGAGAATACTCATCCTGATACTGCTTTAGAAACTTGCGCACAGATTTTTGAGCCGTGATATCAAGCCCGATCGTGGGTTCATCAAGAAACACCACTTTTGGTCTGTGAAGAAGTGCAGCAATAAGCTCCATCTTCATTCTTTCACCGAGGCTGAGTCTCCTTACCGGTGTTTCTAAAAGAGTTTCGACTTCGAGTACACCTGCTAATTCTTTTAAGCGACCATCAAACTCTGAACGTGGAATTTCATACACCTCTTTAAGCAGTAAAAAACAATCGGCAGCAGGAAGATCCCACCACAGCTGGTTTTTCTGTCCCATAACGAGAGACATCTGCTTTCGGTACGCGTTTTCACGCTTCCAAGGCGTATAGCCAAGTACATCTGCTTCTCCAGAGGTCGGGTACACAACCCCTGCTAGCATTTTAGTAAGAGTCGTTTTCCCAGCACCGTTAGAACCAACAAGCCCAACAATCTCCCCTTCATGAATATCAAGGGAAACGGGTTTAAGCGCATGCACCTCACGCCACCGCCGCTTAAAGAGCGATGCGATTGAAGCCTTAAGACCCGGGGCTTTTTCGTGTACCCAGAACGTTTTGGAAAGATTACGTAGTGAAATCATATTCTCTGTTCTACTAAATTTAAGGAAAAGAAACTACTTATCAAGAATGGCTACGGTGCACCTTGATACGCAGACTAATCGGTCTTGTTCATCACAGATCTCTGTTTGCCACACGTGAAGTGATCTTCCGCGGTGAAGAGGAATCGCTGTGCCGTATACCAGTCCATCTGTAACGGAACGAACATGATTCGCGTTTATTTCAACACCAACTGCGGTCTGCTTCTTTATATCGATCTGCAGCCACGCCGCACACGTAGCAAGCGACTCGGCTAGCACTACAGACGCACCACCGTGTAACAAACCAAACGGTTGCTTTGTCTTTTCAGTAACTGGCATGGAAGCTCTGAGCTTATCACGCGAAATCTCAAGAAAAGAAACTCCAAGGTGATCGTCCATAGAATTTATGCGCTGCTTAAGGAGAAAAGCAGCTTCTTCCTCAAGCCCGGCCTCAATAATAATCTCTTCACTCATCACTCACCTCCAGACACACAATCATCGCCTGAGGCGTATCCTAAGCGCAAGCCCGGAGGTATAGGAATCTTTAATTACTTTGCCCGGAAAGGCTCATTAGAGAAGCTCTCAGAATAAAAGCGCCAGTGTTTAACATCCAGAGGATTATCATTCGCGCGGCGCACGACTTCATCGGTAAGATCCTGAAGTGATTTTACCTCACGTTTAGCTGCGCCCTGTGCGTCTGTGACCTCAATTTTTAAACGCTCCCCTACCTTTTTAATACCAACGAGCATTGAAAAATGTACATAAAGTTTCCCATCACTACCTTTTTGATATTGGTCTACTCCTGTAATTGAAACGGTTGCCGGCATATCTGGGGTGATCGGCATTGAGACCTGACTCAAGACATCACCGAGTAGTTCTTCTCCTGTTTTTTTCGCAGATTCAGCTTTTTGTTCATTGAGCTTTCTTAAAACTTCTTCAAATTCAGGCTTTGTTCCACCTCGCTCAAGCGCCCGATTTGAAATGTCAGAAAGTTGCTGTGCAAGCTTTATGAGATCTGGTAATCCCTCGCGTGAGACCTCTACCTTTGCGCGTGGTTTTCCTGAACCCGGTTTCTCAAAATGTCTTTCAACAAGATTACTTACCTGCTTAGCAGCTACCGCGGGCGATGGCTCGCTTCGATAGAGAGCCGAATGAAGGAGCGCGGAATCTACTATCTTACGAAAATTTGATTCTCGGTTACTTATATTAGGAGCGATTGACCTCTGCTCCTCTTTTATAAACTTACTAATCCACTGCGCGTCATCTTTGTCTGCAGCAATATCGATCACAAGCTCAGGGTCTCTTGCATCTCTATTTTTAAGGACTATTTTATTATCGTAATAAGTAAGGACTGAACCTGTTAGTTCACGGCCTTCTGAATCAGTGCCGTGTGAGACATCAACCTGTGTAACATCCGTCGCTACCTTTATTCCCTTCGTTCTAAAATCATCAGGAACATCGAGACCAGCACCGCCCCGTTCCATTTGATCAGCCGTTTTAACAATAACTTCAGCTAATAGCTGACGCCTTTCCTCTCGACTCATATCAGCCATAAAAACTCCGAAAGAATTAAGTACTCTATTGTTATGCAGCAGATAAGGCAGGCTGCCGCCTAATCGGCCCTAACGTGCTGTTTTTATATACCTTATAGTTTCTCAGGGTAACGTATACCTTCAAATGCGTCAGGGCGATTAAGGTACCGGGCTACAAAGAGTGAAGACTGTCCTGATTGGTGCGTTGGGCCAAATCGGGCTAGCGGCTGAAAACCGTGCTTCTTGAAGAGGTGCTCAGAGCCTGAGCCTTCAAGACAATCAGAGAAAATTCGTCTTCCATCAAGGAGTTTAAGCTCGTAGAGAAAGCGATCCAGCATAACATGGCCAAACCCCTGCCCTCTAAAGCGCTTATCGATCACCATAGTCTGTAGATAGAAATCATCACTCTGGACCGGAGGCACATTAAGACCAAAGTCTGATTCGTAATACTCAACAACGACTTTGCCTTTTCCGTATTTATCGGCACGTCTCTGATACTCCTCAAAATGTTCTTCTCGCCGTTCCGGGGTAGTACTGAGCTTAATCTTTCTCTGTACATAGTATGAGGTAGATTCTGAGAGATCGTCACAGAGCTCAACCCCGTTGATAAATCCAACAAGCTCGTTCCTTATTCGTAGTGTAGTGATATGGCCCTGCATGAATGTAGCTTCGATGGCGTTCGCCATAAAGTCCACATCATCACGGGTAATAATGTCTGAAAACTCACGTACTGTGAGCTCAAGTACCTGTGGCAAATCTTCTTCATAAGCAGCACCAATCCTGACTTCAGGATCATTCGAGGGAAATCTGGAGCTATGGTTTCGATTTAACACTAAAAACTCTTCACTTTAAGCGCGACACCCCATTTTATCCTCTCTACCGACCTTAAGCCAATAGCACAGAGGGGCTTAGTTGAGTAAGAATTCAGCCCCGGTTAAAATTATAGGATTAGTCTATGAGGCAGGATAGGAAGGAATAATATGACCGACGGAGCATCACAATCACAAGGGGGCCATCATAAAGCAGAATCTTACAGGTTAAATACCCCTGTAAGCATAAATGAGCTCCGTGCTGTAAACGCGCAGACGCTTGCTCACTGGAGTGAAAGATTTCACGCTATTTGCGAAGCACCTGATTCCACCCCCGCACAGATTATCGACGCATTCACCCTTCATCCGACCATTAAGGATGCACTCGCTATTCAAGCCGTAAGAGAAGGATATTCTCTTGAAGAGCACACCCTGATGGTACTAAGCCTCTTTGAAGAGCACTTTGGTGATGGTCCAAAAGCATGGTTTAGAACGCTTATCTGTTTACATGACGCCGGAAAAGGCCTTGCTCGCTCAAATAAAGATCAACACAGCTCAACACTGGCCCTCATAGAAGAACTTGCTCCATCACTTAAGTTCTCACCAGATGAGCTTAAACTCATGACTGCAATTATCAGCTCTAACAGCCTCGGTCGCTATTTTGTAAAATCAAGTGGCGGCGAAAAAACGGGAAACAATCCACCGAGAAACCTCAAACTTGAGCTCGCTCATAAGCATGTTAAAGGAGAGCTTACCCACGAGGATATGACTAAATACGCTTCCTATACTGGTCTTTTGGAAGAAGAAGTTATTAAAGAAAATTTGTCGACTGCAACTCGAAATATAACGGAACTCGCCAAAAGTCACCAAATATCACCTTTAGCTGCTCTTGAGCTCGAAACGATGCTCTATCAATGCGATGTACTCGCCTACAGCACCGCTGCATCACGAGACGTATCAAGATCCGATCTCCCTGTTCTTACAAATTTTAAAGACCTGCCACGAGGTGAAAACGATACATACGACTACGATGCCCTCGGCAAAGACGGTGATCTCGCCTCTACCTTTTACTCGCTCCTTGAACACGAGATACGAGAACTCACCCCACTCTCACTTTCAACACTCGGTGGCTATCCCTCTCTAGAGTTTCTCATCGACTACGAAGCCCGACCAGATTCCACAGAGCAAGGCTGGAGCCTCGTTCTCACACGAGCCAATAACGAGAATCGTCTCCAATTTTCTGACTCTTACGAAGAACTCTACTTAAGACTAAAAGCGGCACTGGCGAGTTAACAAAGTCCCCCATAAAAGTAGGCCCGTACCTTTTTGTATGTAACTTGTGCGCCGAAGGGGCTTTGTATACCTATGTGATGATGCTGTTCGAAGTAGAGCAGAGTTGGTGCATGGAATCCCAGCCTGTGTTTTCCGATGGAAAAGACAGGTGAAACTCCATGCACCTTTCTCTTCGCAGTCACAAAATCCTTATCTTGAGCGCAAAAGCTCCTCTAACAAACGGTCCCGTAGTAGCCCTACGCTTCTTCCGCCTCGGCTTCTTCGAAAAGCACATCAGACACGTCGCCGTCAGTCGCCTGTGGAGCAGGTTCGTCTTTGGCCTTCTTCTTGCCAGAGAACCATCCCTTCTTCTCCCCCTTCGGCGGCTTCACTTTCTTCTTTTTGCTCTTCCGCGCCGGCTTCTCCTTCTTCTTCGCAGGAGAAGCCTCATCACCGCGGGCAGCTTTGGCGCTACTGCGGGGACGAGCGCCCGGAATCTTCCTCTTCTCCTCCATCATCCCGACGACAGTTCCGCCAGTCATGACGAGGGTTAGGGTACCGAAGAACCCATTAAAGATGGGGTCCCCGCCATCAGTGAGATTGACGTGTGCCAAAATCAACGCGGGGACGGCAGCACACGTGCCACCGATAAGCAGCACGAGCATCATGTTTTTGTAGAGGAACGGTTTCTTCGCTTTCGGTGGCTTAGCTTCTCGAGCCTTCTTAGGAGCGGCTTCAGGAGCAGACACCGACTTCTTTTTGCCGAACATCTTTAACCTCTTTGTTAGAACTCCAAAATGGCCATATAAAGGCCGGGAAACCATGCAGCTTGCAATGCTACTTGCAGTCTGCGTCATAATCAAGCGCAGTCAAAAGTAGCCCCGTACCTTTTGGAGTGGGTGGTTTATTGTAGCACTTCGCAGGTTCCGGCGCCGAAGTTGTCGCGCCAGACGGTGTAGTCGGCGGCGTCGGCTTTGCCGTCACCGTTGTAGTCGCCTGCGCCGGTGGTGGCGCCGTAGTTGTTTCTCCAGACGGTGTAGTCGGCTAGGTTGTTTACGCCGTCGAGGTTGCCGTCACCGGGGACTAGTCTTACATCGGATGCGGAGCAGTCTTCGCCTTCTACGCCTAGTGGTGGGCAGAGGCCTATGGTGAAGCTTTGTTTTAGGATATTACAGTCCGCTGCGTCTACTACTTCGTCGCCGTTTAGGTCTTCGGCTAAGCCAGCACCAGTAGCGCCGTAGCTGGCTTTAAGCACTAAGAAGTCATCGAAGTCGATATCCATGTCGTGATCGACGTCTGCGTTAAGGGCTGGTGAGAGTGTGTCACAATTTCCCATTCCTACGTTTTGTTGCCAGATGAGGAAATCGGCTCCGTTTACTATACCGTCCTTGTTACCGTCAGCAGGTAATGATGTGCCAGCAGCGGCAGCTCCGTATTGGGCAGCCCAGACGAGGTAATCATCACTGTCTACGTCAAGGTCTCCGTCATAGTCACCCTGAAGCTCGTCAAGCTCAGCGCAGCCGCCGTTTACGCAGGCTCCGTAGTTTGATTTCCAAATTGCACAGTCTGCTTCGTCAACGAATCCGTCTTCATTTGCATCAGCAGCGAGAGAGAATTCAACTGTTCCGGCTACGATATCGTGCCATTTAACGTAATCCATCGCGTCAACGTCTTCGTCAATATCGAAGTCGCCTGCTGGTGGTGGATCGTGGACTACGGCGCAAGTTGCTGGAATGTTCGCCCCAACAGCTGCATTGTGTGCGTATAAAATGCAAATTTGACTTTCAGGATCTTTCGGGTCTGGACCCATTTCGAGACACTCAGAAGAGCAACCACCATCTTGATCCAATTTTACGGCTTGTAAGGATTTCTCAACTTCAGAACAATCGTCAGATGTGATTCCATAGACTCCAATAAGATCCTGACAAACCGAATTAAAAACTTCGTAGAAACCGTCAATTTCACTTACCGAGTTTAGAGGCTGAGAAGGCACAAAGTAATTATAAGCAGCTTGAAACCAAATTTGCTCAGCCTTTGAGAGCCCTATTCCCGTTACTTCACAGCCATTAAAACTCCCTCCTTCTGTCATCAAAAAGGTAGCTTTATTTAGAACATTAGCATTAACATGAATTCCTCTACTATCAAGCGCTCCACAATAAAAGTTCTCGCTCGCAAAAGAGGAAGGATAGGTATCTACACCGGGATATACCGAATCAATGTTTTCTGGATTCTGAAAATCTCTGAATGCTTGAATCGAGTCTCCACCAATAATCCAATCCATGTTACCTGTCGAGTAGAACTCAAATGCTTCACCCATTAAATCAGAAAATGCTTCGGCGATAGCCCCTGACTCGCTTTCGACGATCAGACCAGTGAGGTTAGTCAGAATATGACCATATTCATGTCCGAAAATATCAGGCGTAACGCTCCCCGCGCAAAAAACTGGGCCCGGCGCCCCCAGCCCAGCTCCCCCTGGCTGGCATATCTCATGAGAAACCCCACCATTAGTATGAGTTTCGATAAATGTGTAACTGGGAGGTAGCAATGAACCATCTGAAGTACCACCTTCGCCATTTGGTCCGTTTATACCAAATTTGCTCAAATAGTAATCATTAATATCCTGAGCGAGGGAATAGGCTGTGTCTACATCCGTCGATCCACTGTATAAAGGATTAGAAATAGGATTAGGTCCACGTACAGGCTCTCCTTCAGATCGCCCATGAAAGTAAGTCAAGACTTGGCCCGCACCAACAGAATAGTGTTGCTTCAAATTCATCCAACACTCACCGACATCTCCCGGAGAACAATCAGTAATATTTCGCGATAGACTATCAATGCCATTGTCTCTTTCAACAATTTGAGCAGTATGAGCATCTATAAAAACAGTCTCAATCCTATTGTTGCCGCCATTAACTAGACGAACGATCCATACCAACTGTGACTTCTCAGACTCTCTCCCAATCAAAAACCCTTTGTTGTAAATAGAAAGTTCGGGTGTATCGAGCAAAGACATCCTTAAGGTCTTGGCAAGTTTACGAAAACGACGGCGGCGGCAACTGGATGAAGCCTTTATCCTACTAATACAGCTCTTTCGGATTTTCTTACGAAGTGCACGTCTAAGCGACTTCCATGGAGAAAGTTTTCTGAGAGATCTCTTAGATAAATTGACTGCTGATTTTCGCCGAATTAAAGGAGAAACAGATACATTCAAATTTGATAGAAGCCTTGCGTTCACACTTGACACTTCTCCGCTTCTATTCAAGTGAGAGATTATCATAGAACCCAAGACAGAGACGCCATGATGCGTCTGGTTGTATTTAACATGAGTTAGCCCGGTAGAGTCCTTCACCACTTCCATTGGTGCTAGATTTTTCAAGTCGGAAGAAAGTCCCTTAAGCCTCTCAGTTGACATATTATCGACCAAAAAACTGTCTGATTTCAAAACCGCAATTGACGAACTTTTTAAATCTATTGTGCTCTGACGGGGCACATCCGCATTAGCGGTCAATAGTGAAGTAAGTGAACAAAATAATAGAGCGCTGAAAATTTTGAAAATTGACATAATACCATCACATAATAGCCTGCTGCGAACAGGATACTCTAAACTCTCATAGCACCATAACCCATTCACGGCACTCGAGGTTTTTCATACGACCTAATATAATCGAGAAAGGTGCACACAATGCTCCAGTAACCAATGACTGAGATTATACCTTAATTCACTACGAAATTTAACTAGTTAGGTGATTTTCTTCTTTTTTGCCATCTTAGCATAGTAATATCAACTAGTTATTGGCTCATTATTTCTACCATTTTTAGCCTCAATGGGTTAACCCACATGCCTAATGCGTCGATAAGTTAAATATAACAATAGTTAATTTAGATTTGGTACTTTCATATGGGAAACCAGAAAGATAACAGAAATAGCGAACTCGGAGCCGGGCTTATTGAATATAGTTTGCTTGTCGCTTTAATCTCGGTCATTTCAATTACGGGCATTCAAACATTTGCTATGAGCACGCAAGACAAGCTAGTTGAAACTACAAATACATTAGAGAAGAAGTGGGCTACTGGGGAAACGAGTCCATGCACATCAGTTATCGTTGGTGGAGTTCCTGTCCTAGTTTGTGACTAAACCTTTTTTGAGCTTAGTAGCGAGTGACATAGCGAGCGATATAGAACAACTTAAACACAATATGAAAACTAATCCTATTCCTGAATAAAAATTATTATTCAGAAATGCTATATAATTAATCGATATCAACGTGATTATAGAAATCGAGGTAATTATAAGTGCCCGTCCTGCCGTCGAGGAAAGAATCGCAAAAGTTAAGAGCCCAGCTATTAGGAAGTTAAAATATAGGTCGAATTTCCAGTCTAATCGCCCAATCCATTCCGCATTTAGCAGATTACTAATCTTCGTGGCATGCGCTTCCACACCTGGAAATCGCTGACTAAAAACAGTTCTATGGGTATCACTCTGCATGACTGCAGCCGGTGCTTGTAGATCAAGGCCTATTACAACGTATTTATTATGTATCTCATCACGAGAAACATAATCTTTCATGAAAAAGTAATGTGCCGGTATAGTCTTCAATGTATTAGGAGGGCCATAAAAATTGATCAAATCACGCTCAGTTGGAGCCTGAAATCTATCTACTTCTAGATAATACAATAACTCGTTCAAATACTCGTCGCTGTCTCGAAGTGGATCAAATGGTGAATAATTTCGAAGATTCCCCGATACTGAAAGCGGTTTAGAGGCTATAAAATAACCTTGAGCATTGTTACCAAAAAGGGAATCCGGCAATATCCATGGATCTCTATCAAGTCCTTTTGAGTGTCTATATTTCCTCATCTTTGCGAGATACGTAGGAGTCCCATTAATAGCGTCCGCTAACAACTTATTTGATACGAGATCATTATTATTTTTAGAAATCATGAAGTCTAAATAAATGGCATTTGGGGCATAAATATTAATAGCTTGAAGCAACTCAGCGATGGTTCGCCGGGGAATTGGGGCTGTTAATGGGATACCTACAGCATCAAATGTATCCTCATTGATTGCAACTACAACTACGTCATCACTAGGAGGAAGTGCTCCACGTAACCTAAAGAAAGTATTTGTTGAAGCTTCGTCAATGTGGTCAGCAATAACCCCTATGAAATGAAAATTAGGTACTTTTACGAAAAATATTAAATGAGCAACACCCATAAAAACTGAAAGAAACACAAGAAGAAAGCTATTCCTCCTCGATCTCCAATGAAACGAATAACTCTGCTTCCCAAGCACTCGTGCAATCTCTTCGAATGACTGGTACCGTTCCTCGCGGTCTTTTTTGGTGCAGGCTTCTATAATACTCGCGAACCAGCCGGGGAGTTTTCGGTTTTGTTTTTTGGCGGAGGGGATTGGGCTTTCTCGGTGGTGGTGTTTTACTATTCCGGGGAGGCCTTCGAAGGGGACTTTTCCGGTGGCGAGTTCGTAGGCGAGGATTCCGAAGCTGTATATGTCTGAGCGGTGATCTATGTCGGTGCTTTCGGCGGCTTGTTCGGGGGACATGTAGTTGGCGGTTCCGCCTAGGGCTGAGTCTAGTTTTGTGAGGCGTTCCTCATCATCCTCTACGCTGCGGGCTAGGCCAAAGTCGGTGAGCTTTATTGGAGAACCGTCATCAGGGATGATTATATTCTCTGGTTTTAGATCGCGGTGGATTACTTTTTGGGCGTGGGCGTGTTCTAAGGCTTTTGCAAGCTCTGTTAATATTGTGAGTGCGCGATCTAGGGGGAGCTTGTTGTCGTGATCGTCTAAGAGCTCGCGGAGGCTTTTGCCTTTTACGTACTGCATTGTGTAGTAGAGCTCGCCGCCATCTACTCCGTATTCAAAAACTCTTACTATATTTGGGTGATCTAGGCGGCTTGTTAGGCGGACTTCGTTTTGGAAACGCTTGAGATCTGTTTCGTTTGATACGAATTGGCCTTTGATAAGTTTTAGGGCGCGGTACTCGTCTTTTAGTTCGGTGTCTTTTACAAGGTAGACGTCCCCCATTCCGCCGCCGCCTAAGTGTTTTTCTATGCGGTAGCGTTCGGCCACCATGGATCCGTCCGGGCGTTTGGCTAGGCCGGCTAGGAGATCGGTGAACTGCTGGGAGTTCTCTTCTGGGGGGGTGTTTTCGTTTGACATTTTTACTTTGGTTTAGATGAGGGGATTAACCGCTAAGGGCGCAAAAAAGGGGAAAAAGTTTGGGGGTGGGCTGGGAGATTGCCGCGTCGTTCGACATGAATGTCTCAGCTCCTCGCAATGACGGGGAATAACGGTGTTTGGGGGTGCTGTAGGCCTCTGGGGGTTGTGCAGGGGCGGAGATTTTTCTGGTTCAGGTATAGGTTCAGGTTAAGGTCAAGGTGGAGGGTTGTGCAGGGGCGGAGATGGGTTGGGATTAACCGCCAAAAACGCGAAAGACGTAAAAATTTGGGCGTAGGGATTTGGCGATCTTTGGCGATCTTTGGCGGTTTTGGCGGTTTTGGCGGTTAATATTTTTGGTGGTGGGGCTGGGGGATTGCTTCGTCACTCAACCTACGGTTTCGGCTCCTCGCAATGACGGGGGTGGTATAGGTGCAGGTTTAGGTTAAGGTCAAGGTGCGCGGGTGCCGGGGCCTAGGATCTTTGCGTTATTTGCGGTTAATACTCTTACAAGTGTTTTGAGATCTGTTTTATTAGGTCGATGTTGTCGGAGTGGCCGGTCATGGAGGCGGTTATTTTTCCTTCTAGGGGGCGGCCTAGGAGGAAGAGGTCGCCTATGGCGTCTAGGATTTTGTGGCGGACGGCTTCGTTGGGGAATCTTAGTTCATCGTTTATGGCGCCTTCGTCGCCGTAAAGGACGAAGTTATCAAAGCGGCCGCCTTGGGCTAGGCCGAGTTTTTGGAGGTGACCGATGTCTTTTACAAAGCCAAATGTTCTAGCCGGAGCTATCTCTTTTTTGTACGACTCAGGATCATCTAAGGTAAATACGAAGTGTTGCTTACCGAGCGGGGCTGGGTAATCAAGGGTGTAATCTACCGTGAAGCCTTCGGCAGGCCCTATCTGGATGTACTCTTTGTCGTTCCCTACCCTTATCGTTTCTTCAACTTTAATAGAAAACCAATCGGCATCTTGCTCTTCAATACCGGTCTCTTCAATAAGCTTACAGAACTCTAAAGCTGATCCATCAAGAACTGGCACCTCGTCGTTACACTTAATAAGGAGGTTTGAGATCTTATACGCATGGAGCGCAGACAATAAATGCTCAATGGTGCTTACTTGGTTGTTGCCGAGCTTAAGTGTTGTAGCAAAGCCGGTAGACTCAACAAAATTTACATGTGATGGCACAGCGGTTGTTTCAGATACTCCAACAAAGTGGATACCACTTCCAGCAGGAAGAGGCTCAAGCATAAGGCCGCTCTTAGTTCCAGAATGAAGACCAGTACCATAAACGATAGCGCTATGCGCGAGGGTGCGCTGACGGTAATTCTTTCCAGTAAGAGTCTGGTTCTCTAAAACTTTTGGATCGCGGTCTTTACTAAAACGAACACTTACCTTTCGAAGAGTTTCTCTTACTTCGGTATCTTCTTCTTTGGCTACCTCGCAGTCCGGATCTACAGTGCAAAGCGCACGCTGCACCGAGCTAAGAACAGCATCGATATCGAGTGGCTTCTCTATAAAGTCTGAGGCTCCCATTCTGGTGGCTTGTACGGCGGTGGCGATAGTGGCGTGGCCGCTTATCATTACTACTGGAAGATCGGGATAGAGATCGTGGATTCTGGTAAGGGTTTCAAGACCATCAAGGCCGGGCATCCAGATATCGAGAATTACCAGAGCGGGTTTCACGTCTTCAGACTCAAGAAGCTTTAGCGCCTCTATTCCATTATCAGCGAAGGAACAGGTGTAACCAGCATCGGTCAAAACGCCTTCTAGCACCTTTTGAATGCTCCGCTCGTCGTCTACTACGAGGATTTGGGGGGAAGACGGGGCTGGTTTTACTGGAGGGGTGGTCATATTTAGCTCTTGTTGTTCCATGGGATGATTATAAAGGTTTGTGGGGGGGACGCAAGAAAATGAGGGTTACTTATCCTTGTCCTGCTCCTTGTCTTGCCCCAAATCGGGTCAGGAATAGGACAAGGAGCAGGACAAAGTATTTTTTCCTTATCCCATAAAGTTTGAGACGAAGCTGGCGGTGCTGGAGAAGATTGTGGAGGATCTTTCGGGGCCTACGCTTACGAGTGAAATTGGGCAGGCTACTATTTCCGCTAGCGTTGCTAGGTAGAATCTGGCTTCTGCTGGGAGGTGGTGCCATTTGCGGATTCCGGTTAGATCATCTTCCCAGCCGTCAAATGTTATGTACTCAGGCTCTACTTTGGCGAGCTCTGATGACAGCGATGGAACATCTTCTACCTTGCTGCCATCAAGGCGGTAGTTGATGCAGACCTTTATCTGCTCTAGGCCTGATAAGACATCGAGCTTGGTAATAGCTAAAGAATCAAAACCATTTAATCGTACAGCTCTTTTCATCGCTACGGCATCAAACCAGCCACATCTTCTGGGGCGTCCAGTTGTGGTTCCTATCTCACCACCTTTTGTTCTTAACTGCTCTCCGGTGTCGTCGTGAAGTTCTGTTGGAAATGGCCCCTCTCCTACTCTTGTGCAGTATGCTTTTGCCACACCTAACACAGAATCAAGTGAACGCGGGCCGATACCGCAACCTGTAAAGACTGCGCCGCTTAAGGTGTGCGAAGAGGTAACGTAAGGAAGCGTACCGTGCATCTGATCAAGGAGCGTTCCCTGCGCGCCTTCAAAGATTATTCGTTTTTCAAGCTTTCTCGCCTGCTCAATTAAGAGACTTACGTTTCCGATGTGAGGAATGAGACGATCGGCAGCTCGTTTCAGAAATGAGATCACCTCATCCGCAGAAACCTCTTCAGTAGCACCGAGAGCACCTGTCAGGTAGCGGTTCTTTTCCTCTACGTTTTTAAGGATTTTTTGCTCGAGCTCTTCCATATTTAAGAGCTCAGCCATGCGAATACCGGTACGGTTCGCTCTATCTTCATACGCTGGGCCTATTCCACGCCCGGTTGTGCCGATCTTATCAGCTCCCCTGCTCCGCTCACGGGCTTCATCAAGAGCTACATGATACGGAGTAATAAGGTGGGTATCACGGTCGATGATAATTCGTTCTGGGGTGATGTTAATGCCGGCTTTCTCTAAACCATCGAGTTCTTGCGCAAAAACATCGGGATTAAGCACAACACCTGCGGCAATAAAACAGCGAGTACCTTCATGAAGAATCCCTGAGGGGACAAGATGAAGCTTCGTAGTTACACCATCAACGACAAGGGTATGTCCGGCATTGTTCCCGCCCTGAAAGCGGACAACGACATCAGCGTTGGTAGTAAGGTAATCAACAAGCTTCCCCTTTCCTTCATCACCCCACTGGGCGCCTATAACTACTAAACTTGACATGGTAGGTTCACTCCAATTTTCCAGCTGTTATCTTTGTGCACAAGAAGTCCGACTGGTGGCTTATCGGCACCACCGTAGAGTAGCATAGATGCGGTGTTTGTATCAGTAAGATATTGATCAATCTCTCTAAGAGGTGTGGTATTTCCGCTTAAAATTGCAGCTACGCTTTTTTCAGGGAGCGCCACTGTTGGAATATCTGGGAAAAGCTTCTCCCAGCGTATCGCAGATTCAAGATCTGCGTCTTCAAGGAGCGTTGCATCCGCAACGGAAAATGGATACGAACCTGCGCGGCGTAGCGTTCCAAGACATGCTCCGCATCCAAGACGCTCTCCGAGATCTCTGGCAATCGAACGGATATAAGTACCTTTACTACACGTAATAGAAAACGAGGCTCGTGTCTTATCAATAATTTCGAGATCAAATGCAGAGACTGTTACCTTGCGAGACTTAAGCTTTACATCAACCCCGCTTCTAGCTAGCGCATATGCTCTCTTGCCATCTACTTTTACCGCGCTTACCCGTGGAGGGGTCTGTTCTATCTCTCCTGTAAATTCTGGCACGAACCCCAATAAGGCTTCGCGCGTCTCTGAGGACTCAAGATCGATATCTTTTTCGCTAAGAGTCTCGCCAGTGACATCATCAGAATCTGTTACCCGGCCAAAGAGGATCTCACCGGTATAGATCTTTTCTCCGGCCTCAGCGTAGTGCGCCATGCGGGTGGCACCGTTTAGGAGACAAACTAAAAGGCCTGTAGCCATTGGATCAAGGGTACCTGCGTGGCCAATTTTTTTAATACGGAGCTTTCTCTTTACCTCAGCAATAACCCCGGCAGAGGATTTACCGGCAGGTTTATCAATCAGAAGTATTCCCGCTTCTTCGTAACGTGACATTTAACTATCTCTCTTTATCGATTATTTTACTGCTTCAGTGAGCCTGATTAGGAGTTCGTTCTGTAGCTCTTCAAGGTCTTTTTTCCAGCGAAAGGCCGCTGCCTGACGGTGGCCTCCGCCGCCAAACTTTGCTGCTATATCTGAAACATTAATACGCTCATCTTTTGAACGAAGACTCACCTTCCACATATCCTCATACTGCCTGATAGCAGCTGAGACGAGGACGCCTTCAATATCTCTAGTACGCTCTGAAAGGGAATCAGTGGCATCCGGGCCAGCGCCGTGCTTTTTAAGGAGCTCTTCGGGGACAACCGCAACAGCGACCTTACCGTCCTCATAAAGATGAAGATTTAGGAGCACCTCTGATAAAAGCTTAACGGTGCTAAGCTTAACTTGTCCGTAGAGTTTCTTCCCTATCTCTTCCTGATTCGCTCCTGCCTCTACAAGATTTGCTGCTACGCGGAATGTTTCGGCAGAGGCTGAGGAGTAACGAAGAGAGCCAGTATCAGCAACAATGCCGGTAAGAAGGGTCTGGGCTACTTCGGGAGTAATTTCAAGAAGTGCCGCATCGAGGAGGTGATAAATGATCTCACACGTTGATGAATAATCAGGACGTACAAAATTTGTAGAGCCGAAGAAATTGTTTGAGATATGATGATCGATATTTATAACTTCCCAGTCGCGATCCATTAACTCACCAACAAGGCTGTCCCCTACTCGTTTCTCGTCACCACAATCAAGGGTGATAACGACTGGATACTCTGCCGTGTCTCCCTTCGGGAACGTGCTTGTTATCTCTGATGAGAGTGGAAAGAAATTAAGTCCTTCTACCGGGGCGCTTTCGTTTACAAGCGTTACGTTTCTACCAGCGTTTTTTAGCGCAAGAGCGAGACCACATATCGATCCGTACGCATCGGGATCGGGATGGGTGTGGGTGACCAGAACTAGGTTGGGATAGTCGAGGAGCTTTTGGGCGAGGTCTTTTGTTGTGGTGTTGTTTTCGGTGTTCACTTGGGGTTTGGGGTGTTTTTGGTTATGGGGGGATTATAGTTGGTTGGGGGGGAGATGCAAATCGGATGGTATCCCACCTAGACCTTAACCTTAACCTGCTCCTGAACTAAAATAGCGTCAGATGGTGCCGAGGGCCTCCGGGGGATGTGCGTAGACGTAGAGTGTTTTGGTATAGGTTCAGGTTAAGGTCTAGGTTTAGGTGGGGGGTGGTGATTAGGCCGGGAGATTGCTTCGTCACTCAACCTGCGGTTTCGGCTCCTCGCAATGACGGGGGTGGGGCTTAAGCGGTTAATACTTTACAAACCTGCTTTTTGCATTAGGCGGGAGACTTCGTCCATGGTGTCTAGGGTGTCGTCGTAGAAGAATTTTAGCTCGGGGAGGAATTTTATGGTGAGGGTTTTTCCGAGTTCTTTGCGGTAGTAGCCGGCAGCTTTTTTGAAGGCGGCTTCGGCGTCTTTTCGCTTTTGTTCGTCTCCGGTGATATTCCAGTACACTTTGGCGTGGCGAAGGTCTGAGCTCACCGTTACAGCGGTAATGGTTACAAGGCCTAGCCGCTCGTCTGCTGAGTGCAGAACAAGCGTTGCGACGACTTCTCGTATCTTTTCTGCTATGCGGTGGGCTCTTCGTTTATCTGCCATAGTGAGAATACCTCTTGAGAGATTATCTCTCGCTTCGGGACACTACTCAAGTGTTGCCGCGATATGCTCGTACTCGTAGAGCTCCATGATGTCGCCGACCTTAAGATCGTTAAATCCATCAATTGAGATACCACACTCGTATCCACTCTGAACTTCTTTAACGTCATCTTTAAAGCGTCTTAGACTTCCCATCTTACCTTCATATATGACGGCATTATCTCTTAAAAGTCTTACCTGAGAGCCACGCTTAGCCATACCGTCAGTGATGTAACACCCACCGACTTTTCCAATTTTAGGAACAGAGAAGGTATCTCGAATCTCAGCGCGACCAAGCACTTTTTCCTGCTTAATTGGATCAAGAAGCCCCGCCATAGCGTCTCTGATATCGTCCATGAGCTCATAGATAACGCGGTAGAAACGTACCTCAACACCATGAGTTTCTGCCTCGGCCATCGCACGTGGTTCAGCGCGTACGTTAAACCCAACGATAAGTGCCTTTGAAGCGATAGCAAGTTGAACATCGCTCTCGCTCACAGCACCAACACCGCCGTGAATAACCGATACTTTTACTTTATCTACCGACTGATTAATCGCTGTCTCTTTAACAGCTTCAAGCGATCCGTGTACGTCAGCCTTGACGATAATGTTAAGCTGCGCGGCTTCTGCCTCTCTGGCCTGACGAGCAAACTCTTCAAGGCTAATTGGACCACCGGCAAGAGCAAGCGCTTCTTTCTTACGCTTGGTTTCTGCGCGGTGAGAAGCAACCTGCTTGGCTTTGGCCTCAGTATTCACAACCACAAAGTCATCTCCTGCCTCAGGCACACCACTAAGACCAGTAATTTCAACCGGAATAGATGGACCTGCGCTATCAAGAGACTCGCCGAGATAGTTGGTCATAGAACGGACGCGTCCGTATTCACCACCGGTAACGTACACGTCACCGACTTTAAGCGTTCCGTCCTGAATAAGAACAGTGGCAACCGTACCACGGCCTTTGTCCTGACGGGCTTCAATGATTGTACCGCGTGCACGTTTATCAGGGGTAGCTTTTAGCTCTTTGACTTCTGCTTGTAGGAGTATCCCTTCTAGAAGATCCGTGAGTCCCTGTTTTTGAAGAGCTGAAACGTGGAAGAACATCGTGTCTCCGCCCCAGTCCTCTGGTTGAAGTCCGCGTTCTGCAAGTTGTTGCTTAACCTTATCAGGATTAGCGTCTTGCTTATCCATCTTGTTAACAGCAACAACGATCGGCACTTCAGCCGCTTTAGCGTGGTCTATTGCTTCAAGTGTTTGAGGCATCACACCATCGTCAGCAGCTACTACGAGAATAACGATATCTGTAACGTGAGCTCCGCGCGCTCTCATAGAGGTAAACGCGGCGTGGCCCGGTGTATCGATAAAAGATACGGTACGCCCATCTTCAAGCTCAACACTGTAAGCTCCAATGTGCTGCGTGATACCACCATGCTCTTTATCAACAACAGATGTTTCACGGATAGCGTCAAGAAGCGAAGTCTTACCGTGGTCAACGTGACCCATCACAGTAACAACTGGTGGTCGCACAACAAGCTTCTCTGGGTCAACTTCCTCTTCCTCAAGGATCTCGCCCTCGTCAAAAGAAGTAGACTCAATCGTAAATTCAAACTCTTCAGCGATAATCGCTGCAGTGTCTTGATCGATTGCTTGGTTAATCGTGGCCATGACTCCAAGCTCAATGAGCTTTGAGATAACGTCAGCAGCTTTAAGACTCATCTGGTTAGCGAGATCTCCTACGCTAATAGACTCGTCCATTTTCACAACACGCTTTGAAGCTTTTGGAACTGTAATCTCGGGACTACCAGAACCGATATCATCAGGATCAACAACGAGGTCTGCTCCCTTACGGTCACCCTTACCTCCCTTACCTGTTCGTCTTACTGGCTTTCCTTCGTAATCAACGAGATCTGTACGGCTAAACTCGCGCTTTTTGCTGCGCTTTTTACGTCCTCTACGGTCACGGCCATCAGAATCCTCATCTTCACCTTCATCTACAACGTATTGCTTCGTTCCAGCCTTTTTCTTTGCAGGTTTCGGCGCAGGCTTTTGAGGGAGTTCGATCTTTCCAAGTACTCTAGGGCCAGCCTTGGGCTCTTCTTTCGGCTTCTCTTCTTCTACAGGCTCAGCTTCTTTTGCTTGAACCTCTTCTGCCTCTGCGGCCTCTTCCGCTGGAGCCGCGGCTTCTTCTTCTGGCTCCTCAGCTTTTGGCTCTGGATCTTTAAAGAGATCATCGGGGTGAAGAGTCTCTTCTGTTGAAGGTTTAGCTTCTAAAGCCTCCTCGCTCTCTGCCGCAGCAGCGGCGGCTGCTGCCTCTTGCGCTTCCTGTGCTCTTGCCGCTTCTTCTGCAGCTTCTTCACCGGAGCGTTTTCTTCTACGGATAACGTTACCTTTACGTCGCTCAACAATTGTATGCGACTCACCGGTATCTTTATTAACACTGGTCTTTACCGTCTCTTTCTCTGGACGTGCGCCGATTGCTTGCCTGATAAAGGCACGACGTATCTGATCGGCGTCATCAGGCTGTAGTGAGTTGGAGTGCGACTTAACGCCCGCAATACCAAGCTCTGTGGCCTTACTGATAACTAATTTGTTCTCTACGCCAAGTTCCTTGGCGAGCTCATATACTCTTAACTTAACCATACGATAAAGGACTAACCTCCATTATTCGTGTTCACTTCTTCAACACTACATACAGCTTCTACACTGAGCTGCTTCTCTATCCCTGAAACTTGTCCTGTCTTCAGGGCATACTTCCAGAGCTTTTCATGCCCTGGTCGTTCGAGTGCCCGTTTTAGGCACTCCTTGTCGCGGTGCACATAGGCGCCGCGACCGGGGGCGTTATGTCTCTCATCGAAAGACACCTCGCCGTCTTTGTTGAGGACAAACCGGAGTAAGCCCTCTTTCTTATCAACCTTGCGGCAAGCAATACATTTACGCCACGATTGCTTGCTCACAGGTCAAACGCTCCCCTCTTTCGCCTCTTATTAAGAAGCGCTTCCTGGAAAGCTTCTGCTTGCAGGAGTGGAACGGAAGAAATTGTTCGTTGCTTCACGAATCTCTTCAAGAAGCGGCTCATCAATTCCTTCAACTGCCAGTAACGCATCCTGATCGGCACTCACCAAACTCTGGATAGTGGCAAATCCTGATGAAATCAGAAGATCCTTAAGCTCCTGACCGAGCATAAGTCGATCAAGGTCAGAGAGAACTTCAGGGGTAATCTCAGCTTCCTCGGTGTCCAGATCGCCTGAATCAGCAAGCGACTGAGCATTCTCAAGGATAGTCTTCGCAGAATCTTCAGAGATACCATCGATATCAAGAAGCTCTTCAAGACCGGCATCAGCAACTTCACGAACACTACGGTACCCTTCCTGATAGAGGAGCTCCGCATCGGTAAAGTTAATGCCCGGAATAGCTTCAAGGAGTGCTCTAGCACGCTTGGCTTCTTCTTCAGCAACGGAGATGCTGCGAACATCGATTCTCCAACCGGAAAGCTTGCTAGCAAGCTTCACGTTCTGTCCTCTTCGTCCAATTGCAAGAGAGAGCTGATCGTCGGCTACGATCACTTCCATAGAGTGCTCATCTTCATCTACAACAACACGGCTCACCTCAGCAGGCGATAGCGCTCTTGCAACGAATGATGGCTCATCGGAGGTCCAAGTAATAATGTCAATTCGCTCACCACGGAGCTCTTGCACAACAGCCTGAACACGAGATCCTTTGATACCAACACACGCTCCTACTGGATCGATGCTGGAATCACTTGAATGCACAGCAATCTTAGCACGCTCACCGGGCTCACGCGCAACTGATTTAATTTCGATTACACCTTCGTTGATCTCAGGAACTTCAAGCTCAAAGAGCTTACGTAAAAAGTCTGGATGGCTTCTGGTAAGGATGATCTGAGGACCACGAGCTGAACGGTCAATCTCAAGGATCATTCCGCGCAGACGGTCACCCTGACGGTAACGCTCACGTGAGATCTGCTCACGACGTGGAAGTACCGCTTCAGTACGTCCGAGGTTTACGATAAGGTTCCCACGGTCGTATCTTTGAACGATACCGTTAATAAGGTCACCTTTGTTATCTTTATACTCTTCGTAAATTACAGAGCGCTCAGCATCACGGACTTTCTGAATAATGACCTGCTTGGCGGTCTGAGCAGCGATACGGCCTAATAGCTCTGTACTCATCTTACGACCGAGCTCATCACCAACCATGGCATCCGGGTCGTAATCTTTGCGAGCTTCTTCAACAGAAACTTGCGTATCGGGGTCTTCTACTTTATCAACTACGACCTTAAATTGGAGCACTTCGATTGTGCCTGATTCAGGGTCAAATTGGGTCTCAAGGTTCAGGTTATGCCCATAGTGCTTTCGTGCGGCTGAAAGCATGGCAGACTCAACGGCTTCTACGAGCACGTCGACATCGATTCCCTTGTCACGACCTATCTGGTTTAATACAGCATTGAGATCAAATCCCATTTCTCTTCACCATTTAATAATACACAGTTAACTACTAATAACTCTTAAAACTGAAAATCCACTCTGGCTTCAGAAACGTCAGCGAACGGTAACGCTACCACTTCCCCACTCTTATCGAGTTCAAGCTCAAGAGCTTCGCCATTAAAAGATTTCAAAACTCCGCAGAGCGTATCTTTCTTATTCTCAGCGTTAAATGCCTTAACTTTGAGGTGCTCTCCTACAGCACCTTCAAAATGTTCTGGCGTTCTGAGCTTTCTGTTCACCCCGGGGCTTGAAACCTCAAGCACCACATTAGGTGGTAGGATATCTTCGAAGCGATCGACAGCGCTTAACTTACGGCTTACTTTTGCGCAATCTTCAACTCCGACTGGCTCCCCTGCTTTCTCCTTCATAATGGTGATACGAAGGATTCCGCCGGCTGCAGATGGCAGATCGATATCAAAAAGCTTAAGACCGAATTCTTCTGCGATCGGCTTTATCAACTCTTCAAGTTCACTTCTTCTTAACATCTCTCTTACTCAACATGCGCACGCTACAGAGCAGCGACGCCAGATTCCTACCTTCAAGGGCATACGACATCGAATTGTCGTGATGAGAAAACTCGACCACCACAACAACTTCAAAAAACCTGTACCTGTACAGGTAAATCACTTGATGGAGAAGAACTCTCCTCAAGGGGGCTTAATAATCTGAAAAGACGAAAAGCCCGGCGACATAGGATGTCCCTGAAGATGGTGGTTTTATAGCAGATTGTTGGGGGATAAGCAATGATTGGGGGATTTCGGGGGGTTATGGGGGAGAAATAACCTAGACCTAGACCTAGACCTAGACAAAAGACTTTTTGGTGCAGGTTAAGGTCTAGGTCAAGGTGCAGGTTTAATTACCCCTCCCACTCTTCGTGGAAGGTGCCTTCTTTGTCGGTGCGGTTGAAGGTGTGGGCGCCGAAGAAGTCTCTTTGGGCTTGGGTGAGGTTTTGGGGAAGTCGGGCCAAGCGGTAGGAATCGAAGTATGAGAGCGAAGCGCTCATGGCGAGCACTGGGATTCCGCTTTCAGCGGCAAGAGCAGTTACCTTTCTAAGGCCTGGGAGCGTTCGCTCAAGCTCTGCCATCATGAATGGATCAAGTACAAGATTTTTAAGCGCAGGATCCTTTTCGTATGCTTTCTTAATATCATCAAGGAACTGGGCTCTGATAATACAGCCACCTTTCCAGATCGCTGCGATGTCTCCGAGCGGTAGATTCCAATCGTATTCTTTTGAGGCTTCCTGCATAAGAGCCATGCCTTGAGCGTATGAGAGAATCTTTGCTGCATAAAGAGCGTCGTGTACAAGAGCTGTAAAATCATCAGGAGCAGCAGGTCTTCTCTCTGGTCCTTTTATACTCTTAGCTGCAACGACACGTTCGTCTTTAAGTGAGCTCATCACACGAGCATCCACTGCGGCAGCGATCGTAGGTATAGATACTCCGAGTTCAAGCGCTACCTGAGCTGTCCACCTTCCGGTGCCTTTCTGTCCGGCTTTATCGAGGATTTTGTCGACGAGCTCTCCGCTCCCGCCCTGTGAATCAGCACGAGTAAAGATCTTAGACGTAATCTCAATAAGGTATGATGATAGCGTTCCCTTATTCCATTCTGTAAAGGTGCTGGCGAGATCCGCATTACTTACTCCGGCGATCTCTTTTAACAGGTGATAACTCTCAGCAATAAGTTGCATGTCTCCGTATTCGATACCGTTATGCACCATCTTTACAAAGTGTCCGGCACCACCGGGTCCGATATATGTGGTACACGGATCGGGAGCTTTCGCTGAGATCTTTTCGAGCATCGAGGATACGATCTGCCACGCCTCTTTTGGGCCGCCGGGCATAATGCTCGGGCCGTTAAGAGCGCCCTCTTCGCCACCTGAGATCCCCACACCTAGAAAATTTATTCCAGCCTCTGCTGTTTTCTTTTCGCGGCGTTCGGTATCTGTGAAATAGGTGTTACCACCATCGATAATGATATCGCCTTTATCAAGAAGCGGTAGGAGTTGATCGATTATAGCATCTACTGCCCCGCCCGCTTTTACCATAAGGATAATCTGACGAGGGGCCGCCATTTTCTCTACGAGATCCTCAAGGGATGAGGCTGAGGTAAACTGACCGGAGCCAAAATTTGACATAAACTCTTCTGTCACCGAAGCCGTACGGTTATAAACGGCTACAGGAAATCCGTTGCTTTCAATATTTCTGGCAAGGTTTGAGCCCATTACGGCTAGGCCGACTACGGCTACGTTTGGTGCTGACATAGGTATCCTTATCTAGTTTTTGGGCGATAGTAACAGAGAATTGGGGGGATTACTATTGGGGTCTTTAATTGGGATTAACCGCCAAAAACGCGAAAGACGCAAAAAATTTAGGCTAAGGATTTTGGCGATCTTTGGCGGATTTGGCGGTTAATACTGTAGGTGGTTGGGTCAGGCACCTACTCCTCTTTCTCCTAATCCTAATCCTGCACCTGCACCAAAGAAAAGGCAGATAGTGGTGCAGGGGCGGAGATTTTTCTGGTTCTGGTATAGGTTAAGGTCAAGGTGGGGGTTGTGCAGGGGCGGAGATCGGTTGAGGGTCTCCTCCTAATCGTTTTCCTGCACCTGCACAAAAAAGAAAAGGTGGGTCGTGGTGCAAGTACAAGAGAAAGAGGAAGAATAAGAGGAAGAGGAGGATTATTAGGGGGGCTGGGCTGTAGAAACGATGCAGATTTGGCTTTTATGTGACGTTTTTGCTGCTGTGGGGCACAACAGGTATAAAGAAGGAAGATATGAGTACTTTTAGTGATACCGATAGCTCTGGGAATACGGCTCAGGAGATTGCTACGTTTAGAGCAAAAAGAAGTGGTCGTAATACTCTTACTCACTTTGATCTGCATGAGCTTACTGCAATTCGTGAAAGACAGTTTCCTCAGATCTTTGAGCTCTTTCGTGTTGTTGGAATTCACATGACCAAAGCAGTGGTTCCGCTTAATCCCTATACCGGGAAACCACATACTCAAACATATCCAAACATTGGCGAACACAGTGTTGCGGTCACCTACCCGATTGAGAAGATCATGAATGCTCTTACCAAGAGCGAACATACCACACGTGCTGAAACCGTGTACGCTATCGAACGTGGGCTACTTCACGACACCTCAAAGCCTTATGAGATCATGAGGAACGTAGCTAAAGAAGAAGGCCTACTTGATGAGGCGTATACAGAGTCTGCTTACGACGGGCTTATTCCCTTACTTAAAGCGCAGAATATGGAAGCGCGCTTTGTGGAGTATTTACGTGATGCAGGCAAAGAGGCCGGACATCTCAGCATCGCTCATTTTATAAAAGCAGGAAACGCTGGGGCATTTGAGCTTGTTGAAGGTAAGCTTATCGAGAAAGTGGTACATCTGGCTGATGGTATGACTTCTACTAACATTCCTACAAAGGGTAAGGAGTCCGTTACAAAATTTCTTAAGACTTCAGAAAGGATGAAAAACTCTCACTTTGAATCAAGATATCCGTGGTTATGGACTAAAGGGATCGGTATCAACTATGACGGCGAAATTGTTCATTTAAAAGATATTAACAATCCTGATAAAAGCACTCACAAAGTACTTGGCTCTTATGCCGAGCTGCAAAAGAGAGTAGCTCGCATGATCTGCTTTGAACTTCAAACACGTATCTCCCCCGAGGTTGGAGGTGATCCTGAGGCTTATATTAAGAGCCTTGTTCTGTCCTAGAGACTCTTGCGAGTACCTTAGCAAACTTACAACAAACCTCTCGCCTCAAAGATAACGATGTTATAATCTCTGACAAACGTCTTTGAAGGAGAAAACTTATGATGATGTTACCACACGGCAGTACAGGAAATGACCGAGGAGCTGATCACACCGGTGCTCAAACACCACCAGTAGAGGCAGGGCTCGGACCGGATGCACTGAAACATACTGTTGCTCCTCAAGAGATGCTTAGGGAAGTCGTTAACGAAGAGGAACTTACGCAGAGAAGAGAAGCGCAATTTCCTCGCATCTTTGAACTTTACCGTAAAATAGACATGCATCCGTCGCAGTCAGGAGTTCCCTTTAATCCTTATACGAATAAACCCGGAACCGAGTCTTTCCTTAATGTTACCAGCCATAACATTCAAGTGTCTCATCCGACCGAAAAGATCATGACAGCTTTACAAGCAAACGGTGAAGTTACTGATGCCCAGACGGAATACGCTATTGGCAGAACACTTTTACACGATGCTCCCAAGCCCTTTGAGATCATGCGCAAACATGCTCTTAAAGAAGGCCTTATTGACGACGCCTATTCAGAGTCGGCATATGAGAAACTGAGCCCAATTTTAGAGGAACTGGGATTTGAGCCTGCGTATCTTGAATATCTAGTAAAAGCAGGAAAAGAAACAGGACACCTTAGCCTAGCTCAATTTCTTACCGTAAATGAAGATGACATAATCAGCCTCGTAGATGGGATGCTCCCTGAGAAGGTTGTACATCTCGCTGACGACATGACCTCCACCTCTATTCCGAAAGAGGGCGAGGCTCCTGTAACAAAATTCTTAACAACCGAAGAACGGATGGAGGCCTCAAATTTTAAGGAGCGATATCCGTGGCTCTGGGAGGAAGGGCTAGCTATAGATTCTGAGGGCGCGATCGTTACTATTAAAGATATTCATAATCCGGATGAGAACATCAGAAAGGTTCTCGGGTCTTTTGCTGAGATGCAGGTGACTGTTGCTGAGATGATCTGTGCGGAGCTTCAGTCTAAGATTGATCCGGAGAGTGTTGAGGATCCGGAGAGCTTTATTAAGGGTCTGGTTAATTCTTAGAGATTTTTTATTTTTCACCGCAAAGGAACGCAAAGAATTTTGGCCTAGAGATCTTTGCGCTCTTTGCGTCCTTTGCGGTTAATACTGTAAGTGGTTAGGTCGGGAGATTGCCGCGTCGTTCGACATGAATGTCTCAGCTCCTCACAATGACGGTGGTGAGTTTTGGCGGCTTTGGCGGTTAATACATTCAAGTTGCTGATTTGAAGAGGTCTAGGGCGGATTCTCGGGCTTCGGAGTGGTTTACTATTGGCGCGGGATAAGATTCTGGGCGGTTGTTTTTTGGTTTTTGGAGGTTGGCTATATCTTTGGGGGTGAGATCTTCTAGTTCAGGTATCCATTTTTTTACGTACTGACATTCCTTATCGAACTTCTCTAGCTGGCTCCAAGGGTTAAAAATTCTAAAATAAGGCTGAGCGTCACAACCTGTTGATGCTGCCCACTGCCAGTTGCCGTTGTTTACTGCCGGATCATAATCAAGGAGCTTCTCCGCGAAATAGGCCTCACCCCACTGCCAATTAAGGAGCAGGTCTTTTACCAGAAAAGAGGCTACAATCATTCGTACTCTGTTATGCATATAACCAGTGGCATTAAGCTCTCTCATACCAGCGTCCACAATCGGATAACCAGTACGCCCCTCACACCACGCTTCAAAGTTCTTCTTTGACTGTGACCATTTAAGAGAGCTGTATTTCGTGCGAAACGCCTCTTTATAAACGTGCGGAAAGTGAAAACCGATATGAGTAAAGAAGTCTCTCCAGTAGAGCTCCCCAATCAGACCGTGCTCAGAACCAAGCGTCTCTTCTACAGCTTCGTAAACTTCTCTTGCCGATACGGTGCCGAATTTATGATGTGGTGAAAGTCCGGTTGTTCCTCTTTTAGACGGGATGTTTCTTGATTCCTGATAGTTCTTATATTGCTTAAGCTCTCGTAAGATAGCGAGCGCCTCGTTACGCCCTCCCCTTCTAAAAGGTTCTTCAAGTGGCGTATCAATATATTCATCACGAATATCTTTAGGGCTAACGTTACTCTTAATTTTTTTCCAAGACGGATCTTTTGTGTTTCGCGGCTTAGGAACCTCTATCTTTGAAGCTTTCTTAAAAAAGGGCGTGTATACCGTATAAGGCTCTCCATCATCTTTTAGTACCTTACCGGGAGCATTAAGAAGCGCGTCATGAAAGCAGTGAAAGCCGACACTATTTTCGCTGCAGAGCTTTTCTAGAGCTTTATCGCGCTTTTTACTAAAGGGGGTGTAATCTCCATTTATATAGAGCGCATCAATATGGTGCTTCTCTATAAGCTCCTTAACAGCTGCTTCAGCTTCGTTTTTTGCAAAATAAAGAGAGCCTCCCTGTTGCTTGAGGCTTTCATCTAACTCCTCTAAAGAATTTAACATAAATTCCATAGCCGGGAGCGAGCGGTAGCGGTGCTTTTCTAGCTGGCGGGGATCAAAGATAAAGGCTGGGATCACGCTTTGCGCGTCTCTATGTGCGTGTATCAGGGCTGTATTGTCGACAAGTCGGAGATCTCTTCGAAAGATGAACAGTACTGTTTTGTATTTCTTTGCCATAGGAACTTTGTGACGATAGGGCTTATCAAACCTTACGATGTATTTGAACCGGAAATGAGTACAGTGGCGGCCTGCCTATTCAGCGAGTTCTGCTGGTGGCCATACGCCTCCCTTTTCAGCAAACTCATGTTCGTAAATTACATTATCACCGTAACCTATCTGGTAGATGACCTCACTCTCAACTTCAATACAACTCAGAGCATTTCCGTACACAAGTCCAGTGTCTAGGCCAATCTTATACGGCAGATGAAAAAAGACATCCTCAAAAGGCGTGTGACCAAATACGACAGTTTTTTCAAAGTAATGAATGTTTTGAATAAACTCTTCCCGAATCCAATAGAGATCATCATCGATCTGCTCGCGGAGATCGCGGAGCGGATCAAGGCCGGCGTGGGCAAACACATATTCCTCGCAGAGAAGATACCCGGTAAGACTTTGAAAAAAAGCAAGGTGTTCTTCAGGCATGGCATTTAAGAGGTCATCAGGCTTCCCGCTTCGTTTTACGCCGTAACTCTTTAAGCAATCAGAGCCACCATTTGAGACGTAGGCAATGCCGTTTTCTCCTCCAAGGCCTAACCACCCGAGGAGCATATCTTCGTGGTTTCCTTTTAGAAAGGTGGTGTACTCACCGTGCTTTTCCTTAAAGGCGAGCAAAGACTCAATAACACCCTTACTATCGGGACCACGGTCGATATAATCTCCTATAAACACGACATGATCTTTCTTTGAGATCTTCATGTCCTGCTCAAGGAAATTCAGGAGCATTGAAAGCTCTTCTGAACATCCGTGAATATCGCCGATTGCAAAAAGTCTTTTCGGCTTTTTTTTAATTTCTTTTAGCTCTGCCACCAGAAAGTTATAACACTTTTTTAGAGCGTTGAAACACCCGTAAAAGGAACTTCTGTTCAAAGAAACAATATTTCTTTTCAGTAAGTTGTATACTGCCCGCCAATGAACATGTGCGTTATTTTCCTTCTGTGCCAATTTTTAACACAGCGAGGAACGCTTCTTGTGGGAGTGAAACTTTACCAACCTGCTTCATTCGCTTCTTCCCTTTCTTTTGTTTCTCAAGGAGTTTGCGCTTGCGGGTTATATCACCGCCGTAACATTTTGCAGTTACGTTTTTGCGAAGTGCTTTAACAGTTGTACGAGAAATAATTCTATTTCCAACTGCTGCCTGAATAGCAACATCAAACATCTGTCTGTCAATCAGCTCTTGAAGTTTCTCAGCAAGGTCACGTCCGCGCCCGTAAGCTTGATCGGTATGCACAATAGTACTGAGCGCATCAACGTTATCGCCGTTAATTTTAATATCGAGTTTTACAAGCTTTGCTTCGCGGTAGCCGTTCATTTCGTAGTCAAAAGAGGCATAGCCTCGGGTCATGCTTTTTATTCTATCGTGAAAATCCAAAACAACTTCACCAAGTGGGAGTTCATATGTAATCACTGCTCGTGTTTCACCGTGAAAAGCCATGTTCTTCTGTGTCCCACGCTTTTCCTCACAGAGCGAGAGAACGTTACCCACGAAATCTTTTGGAACATGAATGGTTGCGAGTACGACAGGTTCTTCAATGCTGGAGATCTCTGTAGGCTCGGGCATCTTTGATGGGTTATCAACTTCAAATGTCGTCCCATCTTCAAGGTTCACCCGATAAATTACTGTTGGTGCCGTTGTAATGAGATCGAGTTCAAACTCACGCTCAAGACGCTCCTGAATGATCTCCATGTGAAGCATTCCAAGGTAGCCACACCTAAAACCAAAGCCCAGAGCTGCACTTGTTTCTGGCTCATAGGTAAAAGAGGAGTCGTTTATACTCAGCTTTTCTAACGCGGAACGTAAATCAGAATAATCATCGGCATCAACAGGAAAGAGCCCACCAAATACCATTGGCTTTACTTCCTGAAAACCAGGAAGTGGTTCCGTAGCACCATTCTTAACTGTTACCGTGTCTCCAATACTGACATCTCGTAAATTCTTAATAGAGGCTGAAAAGTACCCTACTTCCCCACTTTTTAGGGACTTTACTTCCATCGGATGAGGCGTAAAAACACCAGTCTTATACACCTCATACTCAGCCTTATTGCTCATAAACTGAATGGTGTCATCAGGCTTAAGCTCTCCGTCGATAATCCTTACCTGAACAACAACACCGAGATACGAATCAAACCATGAATCATATACGAGAGCTCGTAGTGGAGCTTCAGCGTCGCCTCTGGTTGGCGAAGGGATCTTTTCAACGATCGCTTCGATCACATCCATAACGCCCTTACCAGTCTTGGCACTTATCTCAAGGGCGTCCTGAGCTTCAATTCCGATAACATCTTCAATCTCTGCTTTCACTCTGGCGGGATCAGCACTATCAAGGTCAACCTTGTTTAGAACAGGAACAATTTCAAGATTGTTCTCAAGCGCAAGGTATACGTTTGCAAGCGTCTGTGCTTCTACGCCCTGACTGGCATCTACCACTAGGAGGGCGCCCTCACAGGCAGCGAGACTTCTAGAAACTTCGTAATGAAAGTCCACGTGGCCTGGAGTATCGATGAGATTTATCTGATATTCTTTCCCATCTTTCGCCTTAAAAGGCAGACGTACCGTTTGCGCCTTGATAGTAATACCGCGCTCACGCTCAAGCTCAAGCTTATCAAGAAACTGTGCCTGCATTTCACGTTGTTGGAGCGCACCGGTGAGTTCCAGAATGCGATCGGCGAGTGTCGATTTACCGTGATCGATATGTGCTATGATACTGAAGTTTCTGATATGAGTACGGGACACGACTTGCTCCCGCTACAATTTTTCAAGACGGGACTTAAACTCACTGATAGTTTCTTTAAGCCCATCTTCAACTTTAACAGCTGGTTTCCAGCCAAGCGTTTTCTCGGCAAGTGAAATATCCGGTTTTCTTCTTGTCGGATCATCCTGAGGTAGCGGTTGATAGACGATCTTAGACTTCGATCCGGTGTATTCCAAGATCATCTCAGCAAGCTGCATAATAGTAAACTCTTCTGGATTACCAAGATTAACTGGGCCATGAAATCCGTGCTTGTTCATTGTGGCCTTAATCCCTGTTACAAGGTCAGAAACATAGCAGAACGATCGAGTCTGCTGGCCTTCACCATAAATCGTAATATCGTCGCCCTTAAGCGCTTGCACAATAAAGTTTGACACTACCCGACCATCATCAAAGAGCATTCGTGGTCCGTAGGTATTAAATATTCGAATTATCTTAGCATCGAGTTCATGCTCTTGCGCATAGTTGTGTGTGAGGGTTTCCGCAACACGCTTTCCTTCATCATAACAGCTACGCGGCCCAACAGGGTTCACATTTCCGTGATAACTCTCCTTTTGAGGGTGCTGCTCAGGATCGCCGTATACTTCCGAAGTCGAGGCAAGAAGGAAACGGGCCCCTATACGTTTCGCTAAGCCAAGCATATGAATAGTTCCCATCACGTTCGTCTTAACGGTCTTAATTGGATTGTGCTGGTAATGAACAGGCGAAGCTGGACATGCGAGGTGATAAATCTCTTCAACCTCAAGCAATATTGGCTCAGTTACATCATGACGAATGAACTCAAATTTTGGATTCTGCAGATGACGTTCAATATTGACCTTACGACCAGTAAAGAGGTTATCGAGCACAATAACATCATGCCCCTCTTGGAGGAGAACATCGGTGAGGTGCGAACCTATAAACCCTGCACCTCCTGTAATAAGTATCCGTGACATATCCTGCCTATTTAATAACCGGTCTTCCTACTGAGTAATAGGTAAACTTGTTCTTACTCATCTCATCAAGAGAAAATACGTTACGCCCATCAAAGATAAGTGACTCATTCATAAGATCTTTCATCTTAGAAAACGTTGGATGTCTAAAGTCGTTCCACTCTGTGCAAATCACAAGAGCATCAGCTCCTTTAAGCGCATCGTAATTTGTTTCTGTATAACTCACAGCTTCATTTTCACCTAATTTCTCAGAAAACGTCTCTACAGCTTCAGGATCATAAGCTTGAATCTTTGCGCCCATCTTCATGAGCTCATCACACACGACAAGCGCCGGAGCTTCCCTGACGTCGTCGGTCTTTGGCTTAAAGGCAAGTCCCCAGATAGCGAACGTTTTCCCACGCACGTTCTCTTGTCCGCCGAAATGGTCGACAATCTTCTTAATGATGGTGCGCTTTTGCTCTGCGTTTACTTTCTCAACGACTTCTCCGATCTGCAGCTCTGAGCCAAAATCACGCGCTGTCTTGATCAGCGCCTGTACATCCTTCGGGAAACATGAACCACCATAGCCAATACCAGGAAAGAGAAAGCTCATGCCAATTCGCGAATCAGTTCCCACGCCGACACGGACCTTTCCAACATCCGCACCTACCCGCTCACAGAGATTTGCGATTTCGTTCATAAACGAGATGCGAGTTGCAAGCATAGCGTTGGCCGCATATTTGGTCATCTCTGCAGAAGCAACGTCCATGATAAGAATTGGATTATTGGTTCGTACAAATGGGCTGTAGAGCTCTTCCATCTTCTTAGCAGCTTCTTCACTAGAGGCCCCGATAACGACACGATCTGGCTTCATAAAATCATCGATTGCCGCGCCTTCTTTTAAAAACTCGGGATTACTTACGACCTCAAAGGAGTATTCAGTAAACTTCGCTATCGTTGAGTGTACTTTTTGAGCTGTACCTACTGGCACCGTTGATTTATCCACGATGATCTTCGGGCCATTCATAGCCTTACCAATTGCTTCAGCTACAGCGAGTACGTGAGTGAGATCGGCAGACCCATCCTCATCTTGGGGAGTACCTACAGCTATGAAGATGACTTCACTCTTCTGCACCCCTTCATCAAGTGATGTGGTAAAGGAGAGGCGTTTGTTTTTTACGTTACGCTCAACGATATCGCTAAGACCAGGCTCGTAGATAGGGATATCCCCCTTTTCTAGGGCTGCTATCTTATCTGTGTTTTTATCTACGCAGATAACGTCATTTCCAGAGTCTGCGAAGCAAGCTCCTGCTACGAGACCTACGTAACCTGTACCAATTATTGCAATTTCCATAATACTAATCCCTTACTGATAGGACGGGGTCAGCTTAGCGTAAGCGGGGGGTTTTTGAAAGAGTGGTAGGTGAAATCGAGCAGAGCAACTTGAGACCTGAGAAAGAGCACACCTTGACCTAAACCTTAACCTGCTCCTGAACTAAATTGGGTCAGGTATAGGTCTAGGTCAAGGAGCAGGAGAAAATACTACTTAGTACGCATTTCGGTCGCGGAGGCCTTTGAATAGGGTCATGAAGAGGATTTTTAGGTCGAGGATTACGGACCAGTTTTCGATGTAGTAGAGATCGAATTCTATTCTCTTGTCGATAGAGGTGTCACCACGCCAGCCGTTTATCTGGGCCCAGCCAGTCATTCCCGCTGGGACTTTGTGACGAAGCATATAGCGCGGAACACGTTGCCTGAACTCTTTGATGAAGATCGGTCGTTCAGGGCGTGGACCAACTATCGACATATCGCCACGGAGAACATTAATAAGCTGAGGGAGTTCATCAAGACTCCAAGAACGTAGAAACTTTCCTACTGGCGTAACACGGCTATCATTTTCTGTTGTCCAGCCAGGCCCCTGCATTTCAGCATCTGTATACATGGTGCGAAACTTTAAGATAGAAAACGGAGAGCCATCATAACTCACCCGCTCTTGGCGATAAAAGATTGGACCTTCTGAGGTCAATTTAATAATTAGAGTTATAAGGAGTAAGAGTGGTGAGAAGAGCACAAGGAAGATGGCTGAAAACGTAATATCGAGCCAACGCTTTAAGAAACGGTTAAAGCCCTCTAGAGGGGTGCTACGCAAACTGATAACCGGGAGTCCTTCAAACTCTTCGATTGTCCCACCAAGGGTGACGAACTGATAGATATCTGGTACGACTTTTACATCAACAAGGGAATCACCAATCTCCTCCATCACTTCGGGAAGATACTCATTATCCACAAGAGGAAGTGCAACAACGACCTGATCGATATCCATACGATCAAGGACCCTAGAGAGATCTTTATACGTTCCAAGGACAGGTACTCCACGTGGTCCCTTTACTTCTTCCTTGTCACGGGTCAAACACCCAACAAGTTGCATTCCGAGTTCTCGGTGCAACCTGATACGAGAAGCGATATCGCCTGCCACCTGACCTGAACCGACAATAAGCATATAACGCAAGTTGTACCCTCGCCGTCTAAGTTCCCTGAGAAGGACACGAAGCAAGGAGCGTTGTAGGACGGTAAACACCGTTGCGAAGGCGCCAAAATAGACAAATACAAGACGAGAAAACTCTACGTTCTTCTCTCGCACAAGGTATGTAACAGATATTAAGAGGAGTACAGCGAAGGCATTGGCATTAAGCAACAGCCACAATTCGTGAGTACGCCTGACACCACGCATCGGTCTATAGAGCCCCATGCGACGAAAGACAAATGCCCAGATAAGCCAGATAAAGAGCAGCATTGTCAGATAGTGATCAAAGGAAGGTATCCCCTTGGTCACAGGTACGAGGCCCGACTTAAACCTGATCCAGTACGACAAGAGCCATGCTCCTGAGACCACGATCAGGTCAGTGGCCATAAAGAAAAATTCAAATATTTGCCGCTTTTGTTTTAACATCTTCCTCGCTCACGGGAGCACTGGCCGAGACTATATCACGCTCAAAGCGATCCCACATCTTTCGAAAGGTAGTGGCCGAAAACTTACGAGCGTGATCTTGACACGCCTCCACTGTAAAGTCTTTTTCAGACTTAAGAAATGTCCTAATACTCTGCTTAAGCTCCTCAACTAACTGCGTTTTCTTAGCAACAGGACGAAAGAAAACTCCGACAGGATCTTGAATTCGTTCATCTTTCCTCCACGGCTTTACGCCGTGAAGGGTTTCACGAAGCGCTCCGTGAAAGCCTGCGATCACCGGACGCCCGGTGGCTAAACACTCTATTGGAATGATTCCAAAATCTTCCTTCCCAGGAAAAAGGAGCGCCCGACATCCTGCCATGTAGGCTTTAAGCTCTTCATCAGAAACCCGGCCCTTAAAAGTAACGCTTTTCCCGGCGAGAGACTGTAGCCGTTCTCTCTCAGGACCATCGCCTGCAATGATAAGAGGCAGTCCTAGATCATTAAAGGTCTCAATTATGAGATCTACTTTTTTGTAAGGAACAAGCGCTCCTGCATAGAGGAAATACGTTCCGTGTTCCTTAACTAGCGGCGCTTCTTGCTCAAAGTACTCAGTATCAACCGGAGGATAGATAACAGTTGAATCACGACGGTAATAGCACCTGATCCTAGCAGAGATGAAGCGGCTAATGGCGATAAAGTGATCAACGCTTTTACTACCGGCAACGTCCCACTTTCTTAAAAATAGAATACCAGGCCAGATAAGGCGCGTTAGCTGGCCAAAGTACTGGTACGCTTGGTCCCAGATATAGCGCATCGGGGTAAAGCAGTAGCAGATGTGTCTAGCATTACCGGGAACAACGATGTTCTTAGCGGCGGCGTGACTGAGTGAGATAACAAGATCGTACTCTCTACGGAAGTGAAGACTTCGAATGGCAAGAGGATAGAGAAAAAGGAGATGACGGTAGAGTTTTTGGATGCCGGGGATTTTTTGTAAGAAAGATGTCCCACAGACACGCTCATCGATTGCCTTTGTAGTGGCTCCAGGAACATGCAACAGGGTATAGATATCTGCATCGGGATAGATATTAAGAAAAGCTTCAAGGCACTTCTCCCCTCCCCGCATGCCGGTAAGCCAATCGTGCACCAACGCTACTCGCAAAGGACTACGCGGCGGCACGCTTCTCCCCTTCAATTATACTATCGTAAACTCCAAGGATTCGATCAGTAAGGATACCTCGATCAAATTTTGCAAGGTGATCAAGTTGTACCTGACCGGGCTCCCTCTCAAGTATCTGTCCCATTACAGACTGAAGACACGCTGCGATGTCTGCCGGCTCAAACCCACCTGTTGCAAAATCGTTTTGACTTAAAATTTCAAGAATAGCTGGCACAGGACATGAGATGACTGGCACGCCGTAAGACTGCGCCTCAATAACAGGCAGGCAAAACCCTTCAGCTCTTGAAGCAACAACCAGTGCTCGTGCATTTCGGTAGAGGCGTGAAAGCTCATCTGAGGAGACCTTGCCAAGGACCTGCACATTCTTCATCTCGCTTATTTTATGAAAGAGCACTTCATCCTTTACTACTTCTGATAGCCCACTTCCGGCAAGTACGAGCGAAATATCTTGCCGCTGCTGATTCTGTGCCGCCGAGCTATAGAGCCTAAACGCTTCAAGGAGCTGATGAAGTCCCTTGTGCGGCTTGTGCATAGAGATGACGGAGAGAAGGTAATTACCCTTAATGGTGGTTCCCTGAATAGGGAAAGAGCATTGCCTCTTTGGCTTTGTCTCTGAGTTACTTGCGAGCGTCGCGCTTGAACAATCCACTCCATACTTACGGTGAACCGCATTTGGAATCACCGATATTTTATTACACTGCTTACTGGAGGCTCCAAGAAACTCTTCGAGATCTTTTCTTGTAGCATTACTTACCGTAATAACGGCATCTGCTCTTTTAACACTGGAAGAGAGCAAACGATTTGCAACAAATGGGTAATACCATTTTTCAGGGTAATGGATGTGAATAAGATCGTGAACGGTAATAACTGTTGGTATCGGTATATAGAGTGGGAGCACGTAGTGTGGGGTATGGAAGAGGCTGTACTTTGTCAGGTCGTGTCTGCCAGAGAGCGAAAGCATTTCATCAACGGAGTATGGCCTCGCCTTTTCATACTCAACATCGACGAGATCATACCACGGAAAGCGAGAAAGAACCTCAGGCTCACCCATAGCGCAAAGTCGGACTCCTTTCTCGAGTAGTCCTTCAATTAGATTTTGCGTATAAACACCGATACCTCCGTCTAAGATTTTTCTCGCATCAATCAACGGATACATCTCTTCTGTCAGGCTCCTCTGCCTTCCTAGCTTTTCAGAAAGAAAAGATGACGAAGCGTTCGCGGCGTTTTGTGCACTCATAGTTCGATGAACGATATGTTCGTTAAGAGCTCATTTTCTGAGTCGTTTCAGAAGATCCTTCGGGCACTCTTCCCGTATTGATAGGATCTACGTTATCTGTGAATCGTAAAATACGTTTCACGACATATGTCGGCTTTTGTTGAGACTCGTAATAGGTTCTAACCATTACTTCAGCCAAAAGGCCAAACATCATAAATTGTATACCAATAATGACGAGCATGACTCCGAGCATCATAAGCGGTCGTGAACCCATAGGGGTGCCGAAGAAAAGCTTTTGGAACGTCATAAGCAGTAACGTTGCGAATCCTGCAAATCCTGAAAGGAGTCCAAGCGAACCAAAGAGATGGATCGGTCGGCGCGAGTACCCAAGAAGAAATTTTACAGTTAGGAGATCAAGAACGACACGGAAGGTACGAGAGATCCCATACTTTGATGTTCCGTGCTGTCTGGCCCGGTGGTTTACAGGAAGTTCCGTAATCTTCGCACCACGCTCAGCAGCGAGTGCCGGAATAAAGCGGTGCATCTCACCGTAGAGTTTTATGCCTCGTGCTATTTCACCGGTCATGACCTTGAGCGTACACCCGTAGTCATGCAAGCGGACATCCGTAGCTTTTGAAATAATTGAATTTGCTATCATGCTCGGAAGCCTGCGGGTCAGGAAGGTATCCTGCCTGTCTTTACGCCATCCGGCTACCATATCGTAGCCTTCATTAAGCTTTGCCATCATCGCCGGGATCTCACGGGGATCGTTTTGGAGATCACCATCCATGGCAACGACAACGTTGTAGCGTGTATGTTCAAAGCCAGCAGCCATTGCAGCTGTTTGCCCGAAATTGCGTTTAAATTCGATTAGAACAAAGCTCTTATCGCCACGAGCAGCATCGGTAATTCGCTCAATCGTCTTGTCTGAAGAACCATCATCGACAAAGATTATCTCGTAAACTTCGCCGGTAGACTCTAAAACATCACGTATCTCCTTGTAACAGGCGACCACGTTATCTTCTTCATTATAGATAGGGACGACTACTGATATACCTTTCATACACGTACCTTTCCTTACTGATGTTTACGGAAAGCGAGAGTCTATCATAACGTACTCGGGAAACATAGTCTGGCAAAGAGCCTTTCATATTGGTCAGTTACCTTATCCCAGCTGTACACTTCTTCTGCCCTTTTGATGGCGGCAGCAGAGTAACTTTTTACACTTTCCGGGCTTTGTAGAAACATCTCGATCTTACCTGCAAGCTCTGAAAAATCATTTCGAGAATAAAACTCACCGGCGTTCCCCAGCACCTCTCGATTCTCAGGGGTTCCGTTTGCGATCGTACAGTTTCCGTATGCCATTGCTTCAACAAGCGCAGGGTGAGTGCCCCCTACTTCTGTAGCCTGAATATAGAGGTAGCAGTGTGAGCGGAGCTCTTCATACGCCTCACCAAATTGAAACCCAGTAAAAACCACCCCGTCAGAGGCCTCATTCTTAAGAGCAGCTTTATACTCGTCTGCATACGGAGCATCGCCAACGATAACAAGTGGCATGTCTGTTTTAACCTTATTGTAGGCTTGGATCACTCCAAGGGCATTATTTTCAGGCTCAAGACGGCTAACATAGAGAATGTATTTTCCGGGGGTAAGATGAAACTCGGAGAGAACTTTGCCCGGCTCCCGGTGCACCACTTCTGCCCCATAAGCAATAACGTCACTGTCGGTGTTGTACGTTTCTTCGTAGTATTTGGCGATCACGCCGGCATCACTTACAATACGGGTAGCAAACCAGACAGAACACCGCTCACCAAGCATGTACCACGCGCGACCAAACGCGTTCCACTTTGACCGCAACCTTTCAATTCCATCCACATTTATGACAAGAGGAATTCGCCGCAACTTTGAGATCCACGCAAAGGGGCTGTTCGCAGCATTACACAAGAGAATGACGTCGTACTTTCCACCGAAAAAAAACACATACAAAAATGAAGTGAGTGAGTGCAGTGGAGTCTCAAGATACTTGTGCATTATCGTAGGTGTATGTACTACCCGTACACCGCCATACTCTTCAAAAGGTTTCCTTTCAAAAAAACGCCTCCTTCCAAAAACGGTGACGCTATGACCTCTGGCGGTGAGTCGCTTTGAAATCTGTTCAGCAAAGGTCTCAAATCCACCATAACGTGCTGGTATCCCTCTTGTTCCCAGAAGTGCAACTTGTAAGCGCTCCATCATTTCCTTACACATTTAAAGTGACTTAAACCACGAGAGAATTCCACAAAAAAGGACTTAATACAAACTTCATAATTTTTCCTCAAAGATCTGGCTAGACTGTAGTATAGTACTCCTCGTGCTGTAACCATCAGGTCATTAAAGTTGTGAGCAAGAGTTTGAGAAGAAATTCTGCGGAGGAGCCCGAGCTCCCCGACTTAAGACAGCTGCAACAGCTGCCCGGACTTATCACCTTTATATATTCTCCTAAAAAACGCGCCATACTAACCGCCATAGGCGACACTCAGAACATTCTCGGAGCAACTCGTCGCAAACTTTCCTCAGACGCCAACCTATTCCTACGCTACGTCCACGCTGACGACAGATTTCTTCTCTTTGAAAAGTTTGAATCTGCGCTTAAAGGCGAAGACTATGAGGTGAGATATCGCTGGATACGGCCTGACAACAAGCAGGTCATATCTATCTATTGCTGCGCTCGACTTGATAGAGAGTCAGGTCAACTCATTGGATTTCTCCATCAGATATCTTCCGATCATGATTTTAGCCTCGATCCAGAACTCAAATCTCTAGCGCTTCTGGCGAACTCCTTACCAGAGCCTCAGATCTTGCTCGGAGTTGATGGAACAGTGCAATCGCTACACCTTAAGTCCGCCGAGCTGCCGCTTGAAGCATTTAAGATCGATTCTTCGAAACTGACTCCCGAGGTTGATTTTCTTAAGATCTGTAATCATGAAGAGATTCGCAATGCGCTTTACGCTCTTCGTAAAGGACATGCTCCGCAAAGGGCAGTCTATGATGCTTTTCCAGGAAAAAGTCATCTCAGACTCGAACTCGTCCCTCTTACAAAAGAGAAAGAGATTACTGGAGCTGCTCTCAGGTTCTGGGACGTCACCACTGCTCCTTTCTCCGATCGCTTAAGAGAGCTGCGACGAGAGAACACTCAGTACCGAAGAGGAGTCTATGAGTGCGTGCATCACATTAATAACACGCTGCACGCTATCACGACCCACAGCCATCTCTTCGCACAGAAGGCTGGAAAGCCTTATGAGCGAACAGCTTCTATTATTGATGAACTTGCCACACATGCCGCTGAGCTCTCAGCCGGGCTTGGCGACAACAGGGATTTTGCTGAGCAAAAATTACTTGTAAATCTTAATGCAGCGCTCCTGCGGGCTCTCGAAGAACCACAACTCGCACGAGACGATGTCTCGCTTTCTGTTAAATTCGGACTCATAAATTCTGTCTACGCAATTGAACACGAACTCGTTAGCGCGATGACAGCGCTCCTGCATGAGCTTGTATTAGCTGCACCGGAAGATGCTCGGCTTCAGGTAAAGACGACGCAATACGGTGATACCGTGGTATGTCATTTACAGATTAAATTCTCGAGGCATATATCAACCCGAAATATACCAGCGCTCTTTCTTAGCGAATCGCTGACCTCTATCGCGGAAGAAACACTCATGAAGCTTCTTAAGAGATTTGAGGCAAGCATTCAGAAGAAGCTCATTAATAATCATGAAACGTGTTGGGAGATAACGTTTCAGGCTCTGAACTCACTTCATCACATGAAGAAACCAGAAGCGATTCATGAAGATCAGCCTACTCTTCTTCTTGTAGACGATGATTCAATAATACTAAGCACTCTTGAGACAATTTTTGAGAGAAACGGAATACAGGTTCTTAAGGCTCAGAGCGTAAGTGAAGCATTGGAGCTCGCCGGACAGTACGCCGGAAGTCTCTCCGCAGTAATCCTTGATGCTGTGCTGCCTGATAGAAGTGGCGCCTCCCTTGTGAGCGCGCTTAAAAGATCGATGCCCGATACAGCAATACTTGGATTTAGTGGCGCCTCTCGAAAAACGGCCGAAACACTTCTGCAGGCCGGAGCGGATAGATTGCTCTACAAACCGATGTCTCCCCGAGAACTCCTCAAAGAAATCCGTCCCTTTCTTAAATCAGGTTCAGAGCAAAACGGGCGACAAAACACCAGCAACAGCTAGTCATATCAACAGCTTACGCCGCTTCCACTATGCAACAGACGATCCAATTACGCCCATAACAGGGTGAAGCATATTGAACTGGTGTTTTGATAGTGAAGAAAGCGTGTAAAACACCCCAAACTGTTTTAAAATTGGGACAGATATGATCCAGAGTATTGAAATATTACTTCTTTCCTTGGTACAGGCCTTCTTTGCCCTGCCTGTCCTTGCGAGCATTATCACCTTTGGGGTGCTGGGCGCTGTATTAATCATTCTTCAGTTTCAGAACAAGGAAAATTACACCTACGGGATCGGTGCGGTTCTTTCCATCGTTGTTGTGGCGCTGCACGGCGCTGCAAGTGAGTGGGTTATCGAAGCGCTCCATGCACATATCTCTTCAATGTATGTGCCACACGATAATGAGCCAGTATTTATACTCTTTGAGCCATTTTTTAGTATCTTTGTTGCCCCGGCTGAATATCGTTTTCGCTACCAAGAGATCATTTTTGTCTGGTTAGCGGTGTACCTCGGGTTTGTCGCGTGGCATGGATATCAGTCTTATAAGAAAACTGGAATTCTGATTGGTGAACTTAACCCAGCGATCCTCTTTCAGAGTAATGTAGCAAGACCAGAGCGGTCAGACTTTAATGAGCTTGGATCAGGAAACCTTGCTTCTACTGACGATATTCTAAACTGGACAAAGCCAAGACCAAATAAGAAAGAGGCGCTTAATGCCGACACGATACTACAGGTAAAAGAACTACGCGGCGCACAGGGCATGGCTTTTAAACGTACCCAGCTCGTAATTCCACGTGAAGAACGTAACAGACATATCCTCGCAGTAGCTAAAACAGGTAGTGGTAAGACAACCAAACTTATTTTACCGGTACTCTATAATGATGTCCTCTGCCCGCAGAGCTCAACGATCGTCATCGACTCAAAACCTGAGATGTGGGAAAAGCTTGCGAACCTAACTAGAAAGTACAGCCCACATAAAAACATCATGCTCTTTAACCCACTTGATGTGGCTAGAAGTTTAAGCTGGAACATCCTTTCAAAGATTGAAGATGATACAGATGCCAAGCTGATTGCGAACACCATTATTCTTGCTACAGATAACCCGGCCGCAAAGTCAGACAGTCCATTTTTTAGAAACAACGCTTTGGCACTTTTAAATGCCATTATGGTCGGTCTTCTTAGTGACAAGAACGATACGCTCTCCATGCCGAAGATTCACTCGCTTGTACAATCAGGGATGAAGCCGCTCTGTGATTGGTTAGAAGCTCATCCTGAGGCGCTTAGAACTTCAAAGACGTTTGTTGAACTTGCACGTTCGGGTTCGCAAAACGCTGACACCATCATGTCAGAACTCAGTATGCGTATCGCGGCGTGGGACCTTAAGGATATCCGGATCACTACGGCTGCAAATGAGATTAACCTTGAAGATCTCATCGAAAAGCCTTCTCTCTTTATCATTGAATTCCGTGAATCAGAGCTTGAGATGTTACGTCCGATGGCGAACGTTATCGTTATCGAGCTCCTTCGCTTTCTTACTAAACGTGCCGAACGATGTAAGGGACATACCCTTCCCCGCCCGGTAGGATTTGTAATCGATGAGTTCGCGTCGGCTCTCGGCCGACTTCCGGACATTCACGTAAAGCTTAACACGCTCCGTTCACGTAACGTGAGTATTACAGCAGCTATTCAGTCTATCGCTCAGGTAAAGGCGAATTACGGCGACGATGCCGACTCTGTACTAGCTGGTTTTAGTTCTAAGATCTTCATGCCGAACCTTGACGTTCAGGATGCGGAGTGGGCTTCGAAAGAAACAGGTCAGATGACTGTTCGTTTCCAGACAAAGTCTGTCGGTAATAACCGAAAAAAGATCGAGGTCTTTGCCAGCGTGAACGACAGCATGCAGGAACAGGTGCAGCAACGTGCGGTTCTTACACCTGACGAGATCGGTCGCCCTGAGGATAACCGTGCGACGTTCTTCTTACCAAACCTTCTTCCATTTCAAGGTCATCTTATTCCATTTTACGAAATCCCTGAGATGCTCAGTCGTATTGATGAAGCATCGCAGATGGATACGCTTATCCTGCGTGAAAAGCCGATCGAGTATGACGATGAGGCGATGGCTCCTAAGCCGGTGCCGGCTGGTGGAGCAAATGGTGCTGCTGCTGGAGGCAGTGGCGGCGGCGCGGCTGGAGCTACAAACAATGGGCTCCCTGCTGGTATTACTGACACCAGAGGATGGACAGAAGATAAGGTTCGAGAGAAGCTTGAAGAGACCAAGAAAAATCTCGACTGGGAGAACACAACCGGAAGTGCTAAGAAGTGGTGGGAAGCATTTGAGAACGAGAATAAACACCGCGTGGCTCTCGTATTGCGATTAGCTGAAGAGCTTTCAAACCGTAAAGCTACTATCACCGAGTTCTTTCTCGCCTACGTGTATAGTAACACTGATAACATCCAAGCAAATCTCTACTATCTGGATTACACTCGTCTTAAGAAAGAAGAGGAGCGTAAGAAGAAAGAAGCTAAGAAGGCAGCGGCTGCTAAAAATTCCGGACAGGCTCCGGGAGCTCAGCCTGCGGCTTAACTTGTATAAAACACAGGAGATCGCGGAGGTGCTGTGAGCGCGCATTTCTTGATTCCATCTTTTAGCATTTTAACATTGAAATTAAGTATCAGCCCAATAGGGGCCTTAGCGAGTTTCATATAAGTGATTAACTGCGCTTGATGGACTCCTAAGATTTGCTCTACCGCCTTCAATTCAACAACAAGAAGATTTTCTACTAAGAGATCTATACGATATCCACAGTTTAAATTTACTCCCTTATAATGAACTGGCATCTGAGCTTCTAATTGAAAGCTAATGCCAGCAAGATGCAATTCGTGCGCAAGACACTGCTTATAGGTATTTTCTAAAAGGCCTGATCCAAGCCTACGATGCACCTCTATTGCATAGCCAATCACCCTCCTCGTTAAAGGATGGTTATACATCTCCGCGTTCTCCGCGCTCTCCTGTGTTTTCATACAAAAGTTTATTCGATCTTTCCGGAAAAAAGTTGCTCTTACGGATCGGCATCTGGCACGTATAATATAATTGAAGAATTATGAGGAAGGGTTTCAACCTACCCTAGTAGCTCCAAGGCTACCTGTGGTTGGAGGTTGGCTTGGGCTAGGACGGCTGCTCCTGCTTGTTGGAGTATTTGGAGTCTTACGAGCTCTGCGGTCTCCTGTGCGATATCAGCGTCGCGAATTCGACTTTCCGCTGCAGCAAAGTTCTCTCTGGCAACAGTAAGATAGTTTATCGCGCTCTCGAGCCTGCTCTCTGCAGCGCCCACAGTACCTCGCGTTACTCCGAGTGATGAAATAGCTGCATTAACTGCATCTAACGCCAACTGTGACGCTGTAATCGCATTCGCATCAGTATCAGCATTAATAGAGTATGTAAGTGTACTGGAACCATTCGAGGCAAGCCCAAGAGAATCTAGTGTTCCAAGCACACCTGTAATCGTTATTGAGGAATTTGCGGAAGAATCAAAACCAACCTGCAAAGAGATACTGCTACTATCAGAGAGTAGTGTTCGGTCATTAAACTCTGTGGTAACGGCGATACGCTGAATCTCAGACCCTAGTGAGAGAAACTCCGAGGCAAGCGCTGAGCGCTGCGTGGTAGTATAGGCTCCGTTAGCACTTTGCTGAGCGAGCTCTGCCATTCTTGTAAGAATTGTTGAAATTTCACCGAGCGCGGCATCAGCGATACTTGTTACTGAGATTCCATCATTTGCATTTCGAAGTGCGACACTGGCAAGCCGTGTATCGGCCCTGAGGCTATCTGCAAGAGCAAGTCCTGCAGGATCGTCAGATGCACTGTTGATTCTTAGCCCGGAAGAGAGCCGTTCAAATGTCTTGCTGAGTTTATTTGTGCTGAGCGAAAGCTGCCTCTGCGCGGCGAGAGAAGCTGTATTGCTCGCATATGATACCGTCATGGTACACCTCCGAATCCATTCCGGCTATGACACCCTTATCCTTTTCCTAAAACCAATCTGCTAATTACAGTTAACGGCAGATAAGAAAATATTTTAATAATTGGGAGCTAAATTTTGGTGGGGGTGGAAAATACGAAAAGTTATTAGGTAGCGGACAAAATGATTTCTTTATCCTGCTCCTAGTCTTTGTCCTGCTCTGAAGATTATTTGAGGTCAGGATTAGGACTAGGAGCAGGACAAGGTGATTTACACCTCGACTTCCTGGTGGTATTTGGGGGTGAAGGTGTCCCAAGAGTATTTTTGTTTTAGGGTCTCGGCGAAGTCTTTTGCGGAGTCTGGTTCGCCGTGTACTACGGCTACTTGGCTCGGAGTGCCGGAGCAGCTTTCGCACCAACGTAGGAGCTCATCACGGTCAGCGTGAGCGCTTAGGCCATCGATCTCTTCTATTTGGGCCCGAATTGGCACTTCGTCACCAAAGAGGCGCAATGTTTTTGAGCCCTTCAGAATCCAATCTCCCCTACCCCCTGGCGGCTGGTAGCCAACAAAAAGTATGGTGTTTGAGGGTGAGGAGATGCGGTGCAGGAGATGGTGAAGTATTCTTCCTCCTGAAAGCATTCCTGATGCGGAGATGATTATCATAGAGTCATCAATACCGTTTAGTTTTTTCGATTCACGTCTATCTTTTGTGTAGTACACCTTACTCGGTTCAAACGGTGAACGACCTTCTTTGAGGATAGCCATCGCTTCCTTGTCGTAGCCTTCTGTGTGTTGTTTGTACGTGGCGGTAGCATCCGTTGCCATCGGGCTATCAATAATAACCGGGATGTCGGGAATCTTGCCCTGATCCTTTAACTCACGGATATAGTAAAGAAGAAGTTGGGCACGACCTACCGCAAAGCTTGGAATAACGACAACACCTTTACGCTTTACGGTATCATTAATGACATTCGTAAGGATTTCTTTTGGACGATCGTTTTCGTGTAAACGATTACCGTAGGTAGACTCAATAAGCAGAAGATCCCCGAGTTCAAGAGGCTCAGGATCCTTAAGAATGGGTATTGAGTACCTGCCGATATCGCCTGAAAAGGTTATAACCTTATCTTCAATTGAAAGTGTGATAGAAGCGGCACCAAGGATGTGCCCCATACGGCGCCACTCTGCAAACACACCGGGAAGGATCTCAACATTCACGTTAAACTCAACACTTTGAAATAAGTTAAGCGATGATTCAGCATCCCTTACAGTATACAAGGGAAGTGCTGGATGGTGCTTACTCTTCCCTTTTTTGTTTCGAAATTCGGCTTCTTCTTCATGCAAGTAGGCGCTATCTGGTAGGAGGATCTTAGAGAGACTATGGGTTGGAACCGTACAGTAGACTGGACAAGAAAGCCCCTGCGCATGATATCTGGGGAGGATTCCTGTGTGATCAATATGAGCGTGAGTAAGTAGCGTGGCATCAATAGACTCAAGGGCTACATCAGGATGATTCCAATTTCGCTCTCGCCACTCACGTTTTCCCTGAAAGAGCCCCGCGTCCACAAGCAAGGTGTACTTATCACTACGAACTAGATATTTTGAGCCGGTTACGGTTCCGGCAGCGCCGAGGAATTTTACAGTTACTGTCATATTACTAACCTACCTACTTATATCCCGGACACTGGCCATATAAGGGGATTGCCGCGTCGTTCGGTCTGAGACCTCAGCTCCTCGCAATGACCGTTGCTCGAAGGGAGTAAAAAATACCGCTTCACCTATCATCATATAAAAATACTAATATTTATTGGACATTAGCAACCCTTAGATATGGCCCGTTAGTTGCAATTCTTTTGTGTGGAGTTATTTATCTGCTCTTAACAGGAAAAATATGCCGCTTATTAACTTTTCGGGACTTGCTTCTGGTATTGATTCTGAGGCCCTTATTGAGGCTACCAGCGAAGCTGCACGCGCTGCGCGGGTGACCCCGCTTGAAGAGCAGGTTACCGAACTTACCGAAACCAATACTGCTCTTGATGAGTTAACTACGCTCTTAAATGAGGTAAAAACTGCTGCAAGCACATTTAGCTCTCTAAACGGTGGAGGAGTTGCTAAGAGTGCCGTGAGCTCTGACGAAACATCAGTCTCAGCGATAGCTTCAAACTCGGCCAGTACTGGTACTTACGAACTTACGGTAAACCAACTCGCTTCAAATGCTATTTACTCGTTTAATGAAAGAACGACAAACCCCAATGCCGACATTATAACTGTTCCCGGCGAAAGCGGTGCCATTGAGATTACGTATGGAACAGGCTCATATGAAAAGACTATCAGTGTTGATGTTGATGAAAACATGAGCTGGAACGAGCTGGCAGCAGCGATAAACACCGAAGCATTAACAAGCGGCATGAGTATCTCTTCAAGCATCGTTAATGTGGGAACAGAGTCTAGTCCTTCCTATGCTCTATTTATTAACGGAAAAGAACAGGGCACAGAGAAAGGAACCATCTCAGTAGATACAACGGTCTCAAATAGCACGCCCAATCCGCCTAATGATGATCTTCTAGTAAACTATCTTGATTCCACAGCAGGTACGATAAGTCAGGCACTCGATGCAGAATTTACCATGACCGGTATTGCGGGAACGATTACGAGATCAAGTAACACTATCAACGACCTTATTCCCGGCGTGACGCTTAATCTTGAAGGGGTTAGTGGAGGGGCTGTTACGGTAAACGTTGGAGTGGATGCCGCCACAACAGAAAGTCGTGTTCAAGAGTTTATTGATAAGTACAACGAGCTTGTAGAGTTTATAAATGAAAATAACCTCGTAACACGTGAAGAAGATGGGAGTGAGGTAACAAATATCTTTGCTCCCCTCGCCTCTACTCGCGTGGATGACAATGCGCTTACCTCAATACGTTCCGTAATGTCTGGTACCGTTTATGATATTGATGGAGAAGGAGCTGCCGATACGGATCCTCTAAATGAAAACTCGGTAAGGATCTTTGCAGACCTCGGTATTATTACCGACCGGGATGCTATTGATGGATCTCTCAAATTTGTAACTGCAGATGCTACAATTGGTAGTGACTTTCAGACAGCAATTGAAGAAGAGCCTGACTCTGTCGCCGCTCTTCTCTCAAGGTTTGCAGACACCGTTACCGCTACTGCCGGTACCATTGATCAATTCACGGGATTTAACCGCTTAATTGATGTGACCGAACGTGGGAATAGTGAACTTATAAGCGATATTAATGATCGTATTGCGCGAGCAGAGGAATCTATCGCACGTAATGAACAAACACTCAGAGCTAGGTTTGCCAGACTTGAATCTGTAGTAAGTGGGCTTCAGAACCAGCAGCAGGCGCTTACTTCGGCGCTGGCTGGGCTTGGGTAATAAGCTCCTAGTCCTGGTCCTTGTCCTATTCCTGCTCATAGACTTTATTGGGGTAAGACTAGGACAAGGAGCAGAGGTCGCGTAGCTGTGAGGCTTAATTTCTTTGCGCTCTTTGCGTCCTATGTGGTTAAGTCACATAGTTATTGGTGCAGGTTTAGGTTCAGGTCTAGGTATAGGTGATCGTGTGGCTTGGGCCAATAACTACCTATAAATACTTATCATATCTATAAAGTCCTCAAGGGAATCTGACTATATACCGATGTTTTATCTCAGACACATGGAGTGTCGCTACATGGATGTAGTTGAGGTAAAAGTAGTATGGCCCTTATTAGTTTCTCTGGAATCGCTTCTGGAATTGATTCCGCAAGCCTCATTGAGGCACTTCTTGATCAGCAGCGGCAAGCCCGCATCACCCCACTTGAAACAGCAGTAACTGAATTACAAGAGACGAATTCGTCGCTTGAAGAGCTCTCAACGCTGCTTGATAACTTAAAATCAAGTGTTGATATTTTCAGGGTGATAAATGGCGGAGGAGTCGCAAAGACCGGACTCTCAAGTGATGAAAGTATTTTGAGTGCCGCCGCAAGTAACAGTGCACAGACTGGCACCTACGATATCACCGTAAATCAGCTTGCAAAGAACGCAACATTCTCCTTTGACGATCGGTTCTCGTCCGGCGACACCGCAATCAATAGCTCCATAAATGATGGCGCCGCGGATGCCGATAGAACCGTAAGTTTTACAGTGGGAACCGGGGGCGATGCCGAAAATATTGATATCGTTCTTACAAGCACAACTTCTGCAAATGACTTTGTACAGCAGTTCAATGCCCAGAGTGATAAAGCCACAGCGTCTCTTATCAACGTTGGTACCACAGCGAGTCCCAGCTACGCTATTATGATTAATTCTGATAGTGAAGGAACTGAAGATGGAACGATTACTCTAAATAGTGTTGGGACAGAGGTGCAAACAGCTGGAGCTGGAGCTGGAGCCTTTACATCAAATCAGCTTAATCAAGCTACAGACCTTGAGTTTACCTTAGACGGGGTAGCAGGAACGATTACTCGATCGTCAAATACAGTATCTGATGTAGTCTCTGGAGTGACTTTTACGGCTTCTGATGTTGGTTCTGCTACCATTTCAGTAGGTGTCGATTCTGAAACAACTCGAGGCTCCCTTGAGGAGTTTGTTGAGGCGTATAATGAAATCGTCGCCTTTATTGCGGAAAACGATACTGTTACTCGGGATGAAAGTGGTGCTGAGGTTACTAATATTTTTGGGCCGCTTGCAGGAACGTCTCTTGATGAAAATATTATCTCAGCCCTTCGCTCTGCATTCTCCGAATCAAGCTCTTCAGGAAATCTCGCAGTAAATACATTGGCCGATCTCGGGATAACAACAGATCGAGACGGATCATTACTTTTTGACGGAGATGTATTCACCGAGGCAATTGGCGACGATCCTGCGGGAACGGAGTCGTTGCTGGCGAGGCTCGGGGAAAACCTCGGGGCTGTTGATGGAACGATTGCGCAGTTTACCCGATTTAATGGACTCATTGATCAGAGTGTCTTCTCAAATACTGAGCAGATCTCAGCGAAACAAACACGTATTAGTGATGTTGAAGATAGCCTTGCAAGACAAGAGCAGGCGCTTACGGCACAGTTTGCAAGGCTTGAGGCCCAGATCGGGCAGCTACAGAGTCAGCAAAATGCATTGCTATCACTGCTGCCGCAGTAATATAGATATTCACAGCTTTCATTGACGAGTATTAAGTAGCAAATACCCTTGTCCTGCTCCTTGTCCTTGTCTTGCTCCAATAGGGTCAGGAATAGGACAAGGAGCAGGACAAGGTTTGTTAGGTGCCGGGGTGAAGATTTTTGGTATCAGGCTCTTAAGGGTGTGACGTTGTCTTTGGGGGGTTGGGGTTGCCACATGGTGGCTATTTCTTCGGCTTCAGCTCTGTTTATGACATGGGGTGTGGGATCAGAGTACTGGCTTAGGGAATCGGCAACGATGCTCTTGGGGCTGGTGTTAAAATCAAGAGTTGAACCGGTTGTAGGATCAAGTGGGCGCCCTGCCCGCTCACCTTTCATATAGAAATTTCTATTGGGAACATTTGTGAGATGTACTGGATCGATAACTGGCTTAAAGAGTGTTTCATAAAACTGAGCATCTTGCATAGCAAGGCGAAAGCAAACATGCATCGAGAATGTACTTTGCAAAAGAGAGCGTATCTCTGGTGAATTCGGCAAACCTGAGCGGGTAATAATAGGCCTGATATACTTTCTCTTTTCATCAATATCCGGCAAAACGGACTCAAGCATCGTCTCAGACGGCATATCGTAATACATCAGACACGGCTCGACTTGCTCAGAGGAATGGGTGGTGAGCTGGGCCAGTATCTTTTGGATAACAAGCGAGAGGACAAATTCCTTTACGACTCCATTTGCTTCACCTACTTGAGATTTAACAAGAATCGTTTTTTTCTGGTCCAAAAGACTTTTAAAATCACACTTATCTACCGGCAGGCTAAAGAGAAGCCTTAGCGAATCATATGTGAGCAGCTGGTCAATCTTATCACAGAGCGCACTCACTGCTGGATGATCACCGCTTTTATACTGGAGCTTATAAAACTTGGACCAGTATTGAAGTAAGCTCTGCTCACTGCATGTGGAGAGAAGCTCTTCACGTAGCTGCGTATCTGTCAGAAAGAGCGGTATCAGAGCAACACACCCTCCCGGCACTTGCATAAGTGTCAGAATGGAATAACAAAGCAGCTGAGCAGTATCATCCGGAAAATCAGTATCACCAAAGTCTGAAATGAGGCTTGCAAGCTTAGACGCATACGCCGGACGAACAATTTTTGGTATTCCAACAAGGGGATTTATGCACGGCAGATGATCAGGATTTGTGAAATCAAGTATTAAGACATCTTTGAGATCGGGCTTGGGCTGTTGCGATCTGAGAAGAGGCTCAATGACCCCCTGACTATCAATTACTATACCGGGACGCTTTTTCGAAATATCTCGTGTTATGAGTTGTGTGAGAAACGTGCTCTTTCCTGTCTCCGGCGCTCCGATAATATGAATAGACTGTTTTTTGTCCTCGTAAGAGAGGGTAATGCCGCGAGTATTCATCCGGTATTGATTTCTTGCACAGACAACTCCCCCGTCCTGTCCAGGAGTCTGAAACAACCAGCCTTTTCCGGCTTGTTGGTGGAACAGGTTTTTTTTGAGGTTGTAGGCATCTGCTAATACAGGTGGATGCCACGCCGTGGTAAGTTCAATCGTGGACATGTAGAAGGATTTATTATGATCTCTATCTTGGAATCGCTTGAACTTCTCCCATCCTGTATTTTCCTCAATAAACTTTAGACCATTTAACTCTTGATATGACATCTCTGAATACCCGGCCAGCATGTTGCGCAACATACGCCCCTCATCAGCTTGAGCACCTGCAGGATTCATAACTGCCATTCTCATACTGACTCGGTAAGAAGCACTTCTGTTCTTATCAAGTGTTCTTTTCCACTTATCTTCATAATCAGCAGAGTTTAAAAATTTTCTAAAGCGGAGGAGCTCTTTCATGTGCTCAACTCCACGTCTAAGGGTGAAATCAATGTGTTTTTTTGTAGAGTCCTTAATAGGCTGGCATACAAGCTGAGTAATAGACCGAGTGGTTTTAGGAAAGCGAGTCTGAATACCTAGAATTGGGTCCATAGAGCCAACCTGAAGATCCATGAATGTCTTGGAAGCGACAACAGAATTGAGCTTTAATCCAACTTCTGCATGTCTGACGGTTTCGTAGCCTTCGTTATCGAAGAGAGGGTCTGGGACCTCTTCAAGCTTGGCGTTTGGAAACATCAGATAAATAAAATCTTGTAAGTAGAAGATGGTTGAATCGAGCGCTGTAATATAAAGCGTGGTCAGGCCATTCTCATGTACCGTTTCAAGTGAGAATGGGCTCTGGCTAAGACTAATGTAACGCTTAATTCCTTCTTCAAAGATAAAGCACTTAAAGGACAGAATCTCCATGTCGCGCCTCAGTAGCGCGACATCGTACTTCTCAACAGGAATGGAGATAGAAAAGGTCTTCATAATGTCTCAGTGAAATTCACAATAGCAAACAGTACTTTAAAGCCATTCTAAACTGTTATGCCCCACAAATACCCCAAGAATCTCCTCCATGGAAGGCACTGCGCACAGTTGCTCGATATGCCAAAATTAATCATGCATACCCAAGCCATTAACTATAATATTGCAATTAATCTGCATTTAAGCCAGCAAGTTTGGTGATTTTTACTGATTTTAGCCTGCTAGGCGGTGGCAGAGTAGTTCTCATAACTCTCTGGAATTCAACAAGGAATTCCCAAGCTATTCGGGCACTTCTAGGATCTTGTGAGGCTGAAACAGCGCATTATGAATTGAATCTATCAAGAGTAAAGCTTTTTACTCCATCCCGAATTTTCCTCTCGAGCACCATCTCGGACATCACCTCGCCAATGACCGAGCAGAACTTAAAGCCATAGCTAGAAAAACCTCCGGCTATTGATACATTTGGGAAATCAGGATGGAAATCGATGATGAAGTGCTCATCTGAACTAAACTCATAGAGACAGGTCTCCGCACCTACCACTTCCCCATCACCATGAGGAAGAAATTTTGAGACATACGAACGGAGCTTCAGAATATCGTCTTCAGATATATCTCTTACTACCGTGTCTGGATCTATCTCTGCACTCGGATCTCGAAAGGTACCTACTCTAAATCCTTCAGAGTTAAAGAGAGGAAATCCATAACAACCATCGCCATCTTCTTCGATGATATAGATGGGCAGTCGATCTTTCTCAAAAATACGCGGCTCTTTCGGTTTAAACCAAGCAGCAACGGCTCTTTCAATCCTCATAAATGGACGAAGAAGAGGCACTACTTTATGAATCCAGGCACCAGTAGTAAACACAACATTTTGAGCTTCGTAGGTCCCTTTATCTGTTCTTACAGAGACAGACTCTCCATCAGAATTCCATTCAAGAAGTTGCTCTGATGTTTTAATAGTTGCCCCATGACGTTTCGCAAGATTGGTATACTCAGTGATACAAAGCTCAGGGTTTAAGATTCCTGCATCCGACTGATAAACCCCGACATAATCTGAGGGAAGACTGATTGCGGGAAAACGGCTCATAACCTCACCAGCGGTTAAAACTTCATGTTGAATCCCATGATCTCTACATGATTTCAATGCCGTCTGGATAAACTCCTTATCTCTTCGTCCACAATCTAATCCACCAGTTTTGTGAAAAATCTTTTTAGAAGCCTGCTCTTCAAGCTCATACCATAGCTCCAGTGAGCGGATAGCCAATGGGACATACTGTGCGCCAGCAAATTGAGACAACCGAAAAATTCGTCCTCCACCATGAGATGAACCTTGCGCGTTCGGGATAGAAAAACGCTCGATACCGAGAACGCGCTGCCCTCTTTGAGCTAAATTGAAGATAGTGGAACTTCCCATTCCACCTATACCTACTACTATCGTATCAAATGAAGTATCAGACATAACTTATGTACCGAAGTGGTAAGTGAGTTCTTCTTCCTTATTTGGAAGTGCTTCGAGCGCTTCAAGAAGATTTTCTACATCACTTTCTGTGTTATAGAGACCAAAGCTTATCCTGACGGAATCATTGCTCCTCGATGACTCCGCATCACGCCCCCCAGAACAATGGTTCCCATGTCGCACAAATATACCAACGCTGGCTAGATAATCACCAATCTCAGTTGATGAATATCCCTGAACATTAAATGCAATCGGATCACAGACAGACCGCGAGGCAAGCGACTCTGGAAACAAGAGCTGTATCGCAGGCATACTCTTCACCCTCTTCATAAATAATTCAGAAATTGACTTTTTATGCTCGTAAATCTTTTGAACTCCAATTGTGGTGATAAAGCCTAGGGCGGCCTCAAGGGAAACAATACCTCCAGTATTGAGCGTTCCACACTCTACAAAGGCCGACAGGCCGCCTCCCCCGTCACTCCTATGGAACTGACCACCTCCCGAGAACAACTTTGTTAATTCAGGCTGTACATCTCTCTTAACGCTTAAGACGCCAATACCATTCGCCGCATACATTTTATGACCTGAAAAGCTCACAAAATCAGCTTCATTTGCAGCTTCTTTAAGATAAATACTGCTAACACTCTGTGAGCAGTCTAAGTTAATACGTAAAGTTTCAGGTAGATGAGCGCAGAGGTCACGTATATGGTTCACCACACCAGCTACATTATGCACATGAGTAAGGTTGATTAGGCGTACACGTGGGGTGACCTGTTGAAGAATAGAACAGGCGTCAATGAGTCCAGACGATGTTAGCCGGTATGGCTTAAGATCAAATCTGACTCCTCTCGCTGCTAGCTTTTCTTGCAGAAGAAACCAAGGAAGATTAAGTGAATCATGATCTTGAGGGCAATAAAGCACCTCATCACCATCTTTTAGATTTGCTTCCCCCCATAGAAGAGCGACGAGATTAAGACTCATAGTAGCTCCAGAGGTGAATGTCACTTCATCTGAGTGACAACCAAGAAACTGCGCCACGTTCTCTCTGGCTCGATCTATAATTTTTGTTGTTTTATTAGCCCAGTCATATGAGCCTCTCCCATAACTTGCACAACACGTACTGTAATAGTCTTTCTCCGCATCAAAGACACAGCTCGGTTTCTGCGTGGTAGATGCACTATCGAGATAGATGATTGACTTATGATTCTCAAAAATGGGGAAAAGGTGTTTATAGTCTGACATACATATGTCTCTATTTCTTTGTGACATTAAAAAGTACAGCGTGACTATAGTTATGGAGCTCAGGCGTAGAGACCGTTTTTACATCAATGACACTAAATCCACTTTCTAAAAAAGCTTTCAGTAGCATATCTTCGTCGGGATTCAATGCACCAGCAAACCGCGCATCAATGAGCTCTTGGGTTCTATCCGTAAATGTATCATATCGGGCAGCAATACCAACGAGCTGACCACCTTCACGAAGAAGCTCATGACATACTTGGAGCACTGACATCAACTCTTCGAGTGAGTTCACACATTCAAGAGATTCAATCGCAAGTACGGTGTCGAATGTTCTTGTCGTCGAATTTATCCTAAAATCAAATTGTTTAACGATTTCGACTTTATCAAGGAGATGACACGCTATATCAAATGGAGTACTCTGTGATGGTATGAGTCTCTTTTGAGACAAGAACTCGATCGTCTTCCCAAAATTTTGCTCTAAAAACTCAGGAGAAATTGAAGTAAGCTGCCTATTTATTTCTTCAAGATTCTCCTCGTAATAATCAAAAAAAGAGATACTGCGGCAGTCAAAGCAATAGCTGAGTGCCCAGTAAACCCCTCCCTGCCCACACCCAAGGTCTAGGATATCTTTACCTTTGACATGTGCGAGAACTTCACTAAAGATGCGCGCCCGGTAGGGGGTCATAGGATAGTACATGTAATCTAGTGCGCACTGGATAGCGCTTTGCGATAAATGAACACTACTTTCTGACATTTTTAATCGTCCGTACGAGTTCATTCTCGCTCTCTTTATAGGCCTGTATGCCGTCTTTGAGCGAATAGGCTTGATATCCCTGTTTCTCTAGAAAAGCAGCATATTTTTTAGAGATATCCCCAACACGACATATGACAATGATTTTCTTATCGATGGGGAAGACATTTCCACTATCAATCATCTGATTAAGATAATCATCAAGGATATTAAGAGAACCAGGAATATGTCCTGTAGAGAATGCAAAGTGACCTCTAATATCAATAAGAAGCGGCTCCGCATTTTTTCTCAATTCGATTAATTCAGACACATCAAGCTCAGAAGATTGATTAATCTCATCATCTGTCATTGTATCCACAGAGACTTTCTTTGAAGCTCGCTTATCAAAAATGTCAGGTTGATGCTTCTTAAAGAAACTGAGGTAAGGTTCCATCCTATCGCAAGCTATCAATACGGCCTTCTTTCTTAGTTGAGCAGGTTCATCTAATGCTTTGAGCTTTTCGAGAGCCTTTTTGAAAATCAATCCAGTAGTCGGTCCACATAAAACCCCACACTTTCTATTCAACAGTAAAGCGCCATCGACTGCCTCAGTAGTCGTTCCACCAATAATGTCTGTATAAAAATCCTTATCAAAAAACCCTACTTCCCAGAGCTCTTCGAGAGTCCTACCGCCAGGAATTGCATGTCCAGCTTTTCCGACTATACCAAATACTGACGTATCAGGATTAATCTCGCGGAGATATTTACCTGTACCGATAGTAGAGCCACAGGTCCCCAGAAATCCAAAAAAGTAATCAACGGATTGAAGATCTTCTATTATCTCCTTTCCCGTTGTTTCATAGTGAGCATTGGGATTTTGCTCATTAAAGTACTGATCGGTTAGGTGATATTTATCTGGATCTTGTGATGCTTTATTTCTTGAATATTGTATCGCATCATTAGGATCTAGTGGATTGGGACAATCCGATAACCCGGGGAGCTCTTCGACCTGAGCACCAAGCACTTGAAGCACACCTCGAATCTCGGGATATTTTATTCTATTTGTTACTGTTTCAAAATCAATGTTATTTTTAAGACATAAGCTCGTAAGCGCTTTTGCCGTATTGCCACTCGAGGACTCTAAAACTGTCTTTTTTTTCTCCACAAGTTCTGCCAAATGTGGCCGAAGCATGCCCCATGCAACCCGGTCTTTGACTGAGCCGAATGGATTATAATACTCAAGTTTAAGATATACATCGATATTTGAGAGTTGAGTGATCTCCTCCGAAACTTTTAGAAGTGGTGTATTGCCAATAAGCTCTTCTATGCTGTCAACAATCATTACATCATACCTTTCAGGAAATCACTTCGTGTCAAGGACTGAATATCAGCATCTTCAGTGTTGTTAGGTCTATCTGCGACATCGAAAGCATTATAAGTTTCTTCATCATAAAAACTCCATTTTGCAGAGCTTGGTACTGCTACTATTTTACGACCAGTAGTTTTTTGATGCGGTGAGGCGTCTTCAAAGTCAATTCTATATGCAGCAGTATTAACAAAACAAATGAGGTCTCCGGGGTTCGGTCTACTTTTCAGCGTAACTTTTCTTTTCATGAGGAAATCTTCTTCACGACAAAGGCTCCCAACGAGATAACAATCGAACTCTGATTCTTGAGATTCATTCTTACTAGGAATAAGAATAGGATCCATCACGTACTCCCTCATCGAAACGGATAAGTTGTACATACTTCCATCTAGTACAACCATATCCTCTGAATCTTGAGACTTTTTCACCTCAACTACTGAAAAGAGAGATATACCACACTGCTCTAGTAATGCTTGTCCCGGTTCCAGAACAATTGTAAATCCGTTATCCCGTATAAAATCTCCATTACTTCTACCGTCAACGTCACCTTGATGAAACATTTCTTCAATCACATTCTCAAGGCTCGGTACTGTACACTTTGCTATAGCTTGTGCACGCCCCTGAACTTTCCCACTGTCATTTAATCTCATATCATAGGCAAAGTTTTTCCAAGTCCCAAGCGCTTTTCCATGAACAAGAGCCTCTTCAAGCTCTCCGATATACTGTATCCACTGAGACGGATCCGCTAACTGCTGTCTTCTGAACCCACCGCCGATATTTACTATTTGAGGATTCAGTCCTTCCCGGAATGCATCCATCATCAAATGAAGAAGTCCTTCTAATTGACCTGCTCGTATGTCGACTTCTCTCTCATCAGTGTGAAGATGAAATCCAGTAAAGACAACATCAGCGTGTTCTTCAAAAAACTGAAAGAGGTGAGAGAGTTCTTCTAAAGGCACTCCAAATTTTGACAAACGACTTTGAAGGGAACGACCGGGGATATTCACCACAGCAAGACGAACAATAACAGGTATCGGTCGAGTTCGTTCAAGTTTCTTTTTCAAAGATACGATTCTCTTCAGTTCAGATATGCTATCAGCAACAATTAAACACTCATGAAGGATAGCAAGCTGTAAAAACGAGTCACTTTTGATTCCTGTACATTCTGTATCAAGACCAGTAAAACCACTTGATAAAGAACTGCAAAGCTCTTCCCGTGAAGCAACATCTATCCCTATTCCGAGACGCAAAGCCTGATTGAGGAAGGCTTTTGATTTTGTCGCTTTATGTGCAAAATAAAGATAATGATCAACATTCGCTCCGATCAAAGCTCTTCTAAAATCCCGCAAATTCCTATTCATTCCTGAAGGTAAAAGTATATGGAGCGGTCCACTACCAAGTTTTTTGGCCTCATGAAGCAGACTGGCCTCCCTCAGGAGACTCTGAATATCCTCAGAAATGAGTGGTGAAATAGATGACATCAGTTAAAAAATCCCAGCTCTTCTCGATTATGATTTTCTGTAATTACTTCAATTAAGTTCCCTTGCCCCTGAATAGTATTGACATCGTGATCAAAAATAAATTTATCTTTATTTTTGGTCATGTAGGAAACGAGACCTTTAATGACGCTCTTGGCGGTCCTGCTGGTCTCATCGAGAGTTCTGTCACCAACAAAAAATCGAAGATAAGGTGGCAAACGCCACAACCATTCAAGATGGACAGCTATTCTCGGTATTGGAGAGCCAACAGTCTCCCCCCATGCCAATGAATTGCCATCAAGACGAGCTTGTTCTAAGACTTCAACTATCATTTCGTCTAAAACGTCATGTAAGTTATCGATAGGATTCTCTACTCTTGGGAGAAGAAAGAGATTCACAGCACCACCTAAAAATGGAAGCTTCGAAGCTGTTTCAAAATCAGGATGATCTGAACGGCCAGCATAAATTGGCCTAAAATACTCACCCAGTTCTTTACATTCACTTATCATGTCACTTACGAAAAGTGCATTTCTCGTTAAACGCTTCATTCTTTTATGGTAAAATTCACGGTCAAAGTTTGGATAACTCCAAGCGGCCACATCATTCATGACCGTACCATGAAACATCCTAATATTTTTCATCCGCTTACTCATCTCTTTGGGGTAAGAGACATTTCCAGAAATGGAAACATCCTGACCTATCTGCAGGTACTTACTCCCGCTAGAGCAAAGAAGCGGCTTAATGTGTTCATTTCCCTCACATGCTTTGAATGGATCAAGGACGCCGGGTGACATCGTATCGTCGATAAGGATGTAAATATCCTCATGCCATTCATCACGCAAACGGTTTAAAATGGCAGCAACGTCGGTCATGCGTGTATCAAGGCGATTCTTAAGAGAATCTATCATAACCACCTTCGGTTTGATCTCATGGATAAACCTAAGAATATCATCAGTTTGATTCACATCTTTCGTAATGACTTCAACATGGGGAATATCTCTAAAAGCCCAATCTTGATGTTCATCATACATCGTAGGTGCTACGAGTATTTTATCTCCTGGCTGTAATACATGGATCAATAGATACTTCTCAAGAATGTTATAGGCAGCTGTCCCTGACGAAACACAAAGTGTTTCCACATTATCGGAGTTAAAGCCGTAAACTTCTGTTAGTTGAGCTTCAATAAAACCAACACGAGGAGATTGAACTCGATCATAATTCACCCCCTCTTTTTTAGTTCGTGCACCATCAAAGAATTGTGGAATCTTCGTCGCCGCATAGCTCTGTGCTGACCATGAAAAAATTCGAGCATGAGAAACTTGCAAATTAAGTAGCACTCGATATATCTGATCCAGCTTATACATGAGATCTTGATGATTTGAAAAGAACTCTTTTGGTTTCTGGATTATACTATTGTGCTCCTCAAGAAGCGCCTGCACTGTCTCTGATATCTTTTCTGATGCTACTATTGCAGAGGCGTCTGGAGTTATATTCATTTCATCGCAGGTATAATAATATTGCTTGAGAGCACTCTCATGCATTCTAATAAGCTCGCGTAGTTTCTCCATACGAATTGAGACCATTGCGAGATCGTCGCTCTCATCTTTGCGTTGAGACCACGACAACCCGTCAAAGAGGGTACAATCTACAGTATTATTATTTTTATACTTCTTCTTCATATCTTATCTCATAAATCTGCGTCAGCAGAATTCAATGAATCCTGCCTACTATAATTCTTCACAAACTGATCCCAACAGCTCATAAGTGTAAGCGCACAGTCTTCAGATTCTTCAACAGCCATACTCTTTTTCTCGTAACCAAATGTATTTTTCATTAAGAGCACTTCCTCATCGGTAAAGTGAACTACACCATTATCATCAATAGAATCTATGCCATCATATCTCTGACAACTCTCGTTAACATCCACGGCTTCTTGAAGCGTAAGCCCCTCAGGTAGCTCAACTGATATGTTCTTCTTGCTCATCCGAAAGGGGTATCCTCCAGGTAAGCCAAGTAGCCCCGGCGCATGAACGATTATATCATTTTCGCTAGCTAAAGCATCTAAAACGGCAACTGCTGAAGAGGCCGTCATGGGCACCCTCTCAAGCCCACCAGGTCGACGAAAACGGGTCACAACGTGAGGAAAAGCCTTTTCGAAGTCACAATCTTCAGTAACATCTTCACCGTTGCGATAAACAGTTAAATGGAAAGGAGCGCCTCCAGTATCTCCGCTGACATCAAACTTATGACTCCAAGCATGCGCGGCAAATAATCGTACATCTATATCCTTTACTGGAGCATTCAATTCGTAAGCAAGCGCAGAACGAAGTGCAGGTATACAATTCGAAATGTTTCCAATTCCAATCAGTGAGCCAAAGCCTGCTCCTTTGAGCATGGGATTAATGACGTCTGGGTATGATGCATTAACAACCATTGTAGGCAGGTCCGTCATTTTGATTGCCTGCATCAATTTGTATACAAGCGTAAGAGAGAGCGGCAACCACGAACCTCTTCTCGCTACAGCCGCTTGCTGCAGTACCTCTTCAGAGAGAGATGCTTTTACCCCGTTCCACGACTGCATGGCTACAGAACTAAAAATCACATCGGGCTTGCAAGCGCTGATTGTTTCTGCCGTTTGCTCAATATTATTCAGGTCCATCTGGACACAATTTACTACGCATGGATTTCCGAGCTGTGTAGCTAGGAGAGCAGAAAGATTTGATCTTTCGGTAATTCTATCAAGGTTTCTGCCAGCAATCGTATAATCATAATTGCAGGACGGACGCTGCATCAGCATATCAAGAGTAGATGCGCCTAAAAGCCCAAAACCTATAAACATGATCTTCTGACGTGGTTTCATGACATCTGTGCTTCAAGGCGCATCTCTGAATGTGGGACACCGAGGAGTTCGCTTAGAATCTCTGGAAGGTCAACCATGTTATCAAAAAAATTGGCTTTTGAATCTTTCAATTGACGCGCCGCGAACTCGGAGCCAGTATAAGCAAGTACTTTCATACCAGCTGATTGAGCAGCCTGAACGCCGACAAGGCTGTCTTCTACAATGAGACATTTTTTGGGATCAACATTCATACTTGCTGCTGCGTGGAGAAAAAGTGCCGGGTCTGGCTTCCATTTCTTGAGGTCATAACCGGAGAAAATTCTTCCCTTAAAATACTTCAGGAGATCTACAGCTCCGAGCATCTGCTCAATAGAAGCCATAGAACTATTTGACACAACACATTTCTCTATATGTATTGACTCAATAGCATGACGAATACCTTCTACCGGTTTGATTTCACACTCTATACGATCAGCAAATGTATCACGAAACGTTTCAAAGAAATCAGGCTTGAGATTCTTGCCAGTGGTTTCTTCGATCTTTTTCATACATGTTTTAAGAGTAACACCTGCGAAGAGATTCATAGCATCAGCAAGCTCCATTTCAAAGCCGTACTCTTTGCCAAACTCAAGTAAAAGTTCAACATAAAACCTTTCCGTTTCGACAAGAACACCATCACAATCAAAAATAACAAGAGATAGCTGATCCTCCTCGAGACTCTTGTTTTTAACTTGTCTTCTAAGTGGTTCAGATGGCGATTTGCTCAGGGCAACTTCATAGTCAAAATTTTCGTCTAAATCAGTATGCAACTCCAAGCTATAGAAATTATTGTACCATCTCTTACAGAGTCGCTCATGAGATGCACGAAGCTGCTCAAGGTAGCTTCTCCAATTACGCTTCCGCGCCCTTAAAGCATCATAGATCGACTGAAATACGATACTTTGTTGAGTTTCAAACTCATCAAGTACTGATTTTTCCCCTTGTTCGAAACGTCGCATTGCATCTGAGTATGGCAATATTCCGATAAGCTTCTCTGGCGAAACATGCTCACGAATAAATTCTTCATCATAAGAGTCTTCAATCTTATTTGCGACGACCAGCGTTAAGTCATCGTGAGCTTCATGAAGCTCGATGAAGTCTTTATAGACTCCAATAGATTTTTCAGTTGGCTCTACGACAAAGACATTTAAGTCATAGGCAAACCATAACGACGTAGCAACATTATCAGTACCAGCAGTGGTATCGGCTACGACACAGTCACTTTCCGAATCTAAAGTATGATGCATAATACCAGCGAGTGTATAAAGCATTTCATGGAAACATGAGGCTCCGATATCATCCTCTTCGTAGCTTCCGACCGTAAGAAGTCCAATATTGCCATCAATGGTAGCATATCGCTTTAAGAATTCATCATGAGGCGAAATCCGAACGAAATTTGAATCAAACGTAGGTGGCGTAGTTGAGATCATAGGACGATCTCCAAGATCTGATCTTGTACCGCGGAGATATTTTTGGATTTCGTCATGAGACTCTTTAATAGAAGAGATCTCACGTTCAACAGTAAGGCCTAATGCTTGATGCAGATGAACATTAACATCAGCATCTATTGCTAATACAAAGTCATGCAACTTACTTGCGTATCTGGTGAATCCAGCTGAAACTGTTGTTTTTCCCGATCCACCTTTTCCTAAAAATGCTACTCTCATAACTTCTAACTTTTTTACTTTACTTCTAAATATAACCTTTCTTAACTCTAGGTTTTCTCACTGTAGATATCTGCGCTGCCGTATTGAAAATTCGTCTCTACTTGCTTATCAACACTCATGCTGTAGAAAGGATTAAGCCATTTTTTGCTGACTTTGGAGTGTGAAGCCTTGAGGTCCTCCATATATTTCCCCCAATCTTTATCACAAAGTCTCAGTTGCTTGAGCACAGATTCCCAAACCTGAACTTGAGTCTTGTCAAACTCCTCAAGCGCATCTTTTTTCCCCTGCTCAAATCTTTTCAGATAAGGAGAGTAAGACATATTTCCCAAGCATCTGTCTTCTGGCAGCTTATTTTTCAGAAAATCTATGTCTCGATCATCTCTGACTTTATTAGAAATAAAGTATGTTTTTTCTTTCAGTTCAGGGGATAACGACACGAAATCATGAAATACTTTTGTAGACTTTTCCGTAGGCTCTACAACGAAAAGGTTCAGGTCGTAAGCAAGGTGAAGAGAGGTCGCTACGTTATCAGTACCCGCTGTTGTATCAGCAATGACGACATCATCCTCAGTATCAATAAGATGGTGCATTAATGCAGCAAGGCTATAGAGCTTACCGTGATAACATGATGAGCCTACATCTTCTTTGTCGTACGAGCCTACTGTGAGGAATGCGATGTTTTTTCTTACAGTGGCATATTTTCTGATAAACGGGTCATCAAGGGAAACGGTAACAAAGTTGGACTTTTCGCAAGGAGGTGTTGAGGCCACCATTGGAGCGTCTCCGAGGTCATCTCTTTCCCCCTTGAGATACTCAATAATATCCTCGTAGGCATTCCCAAGTTCTAAAATATCGCTTCCAAAGTCGATTCCGAGTGCTTGCTTGAGATGCACATTCACATCAGCATCGATTGCTAAAACCAAAGAACGTTTTGTTGAAACATAACGGGTGAAAGCAGCTGCTGCTGTGGTTTTCCCTGAGCCCCCCTTCCCTAAAAATGCGATTTTCACAGCACAATCCTGTTCATATAAAGTTAAAAAAATTACACTATTAGCTAATACATGCACTAATGATTAATAGCAAGGGGTAGTATGGCATATAAAACATATTCTTTGCATAGCCAAGCAGCGAGAGCAATAAATACAGCCAGTTAGCTACTTGGCGTAGCTCGCGAGAAGCTTTATTGGCTTCCTAAAAATAAATTTGACCAAGTTTTGGAAATAATGCACTTTCATCTGGAAATGTTCATATTAAACATTTGTTGAGTCTTAAGAGGCGGTTGTCAAATGAATCAGCGCATAACGTACGTTGAAGTAAGTAAATTAAGAGAGCACGAAGAAACTCTTCAGGATAGAGTTGCCGAGCTCTGTAAAGCTCTCTCAGAAACGAAAATTATGAATTGTCCAATTCTTGTTGATAGTAAGACAAACACTATCCTTGATGGTCATCATAGGTGCAAGGCTGCTAGAGAATGCGGCATGTCTACAGTCCCCTGTTTACTCGTTGACTATCTGAGTGATGAGAACATCTCAGTATGTTCATGGCGAAAGGGTGAATCGATCTGTAAGGAAATGGTAATTGAAGCTGCAAGAACAGGAACCCTCTTCTCACCAAAAACTTCACGGCATGTTTTTCAGACCGATCCCTCGAGCATGGGCATCTGAGCATTCATCGCAGAAACGCACACGGTTGTTAGCAGTTTAAAAGTTATTAGACGTCCCCGAAAGAGCGGATGCGCCTCTCTTATTACTCAACTCACTGCCGGCAGATCATCTAGATTCGCAACAAAGATCGTAAATCTCATGCCTGTTGAGATACCGTAGCGAGAAGTTAATTTAGAGACTAGTGCATCGCTGATCTCTCGCTCAAAGTCCTCCAGTTGTAAGTCGTACTCAGCACAAGACTCTCCTAAGTAGTCTTCATTCCTCGTAGGGGCTTTGCCAACTAGGTCTTCAAAGTCGCCATCTTTAATCCTGACTACTACAGGAATATCATGTTCTGGCATGCCATAGCGTGTTTTACGATAGGCATCTTCGTATACCGAAGCGGTAAATTCATACCCATCCGAACTAAAGGTGACCTCAGCGAGCACACAGCTTTGGTCTTCATTATCTAAACTTTGAATGTTCTGGACTTCTATCATCATACCCCTCAAACTACGAGCGCTTACCTAACAGATGTTCTGGGTACCAAACAAACATGTCATACGTCAACAGTCATCGATGAATTGCCGTCTTCCTACAAGCCAAGCCTGAATCATGCTCAAACAATAAAAATGACTAACAATATCAAATGCTCATCGTTAGTAGCCCAAACTGAAAAGGTTCACGCTTCTAGCAACGATATCAGGAACGAGGAATCGCCTTCAAATGCGCACGCGCGAGCCTTGCTCGTTCTTCTGGACGGTTGGCAGGGGTAATGGAAACAAGCTTCGTGGTAACACTACCGACAAAGACTTCACTTACAATCTTTATGATTTCACGCTTGTCGTCAGCGGTGACATAAATTTTCGCTTCACGAAGTTTCTGCTTCGGCTTGGTAGAAGTAAGCTTTTTTACGTGCGGAACAACAACCCAGACATTACGCATAGACTTGCCGATTTTCATCTCTACTAATTCTTCGGCTTTAAGTGATATCAGGTACCTGCTCTTGCCCACGTACGTATCAAACGTTCTTGTTTGACCAAGCTCCCAGTTAAGACTCCTAGCGAGAAATCCTGCGGAAAAAGGATCGAGCATAAAGTTTTCAGGATCAAAGGTCTCATCGGCTTCTTCGCGACCATCTCTCCAACGGGTGGTGTGGATCTGATTACCATCAAGAAACTCTATCTGCGCTTGCTTAATCTTTGAGTTCTCTCTTTGATCGATTAATGTCTTTTTAGGAGAAAAATTCGTAGCCGAGATTACGCCTGTGGCATGGTAACGGAGTTTATAGAAAACATCGATAAAACTATTCGTACGGGCCTTGGCTGTAATATGGTACTCGTCACCAACCTTATCTACATAGACGTTCAAGTAGGCTGCCCCAATGCCCTGCCATGCCACACGATACTTGTATTCACCAAGCGTAGGAGAGAATTCACTGTAGTGGTCTTCATAGACCGGCGTTTTAATCTTTACCTCTGAGGCAGGAATATACTTTGGCTTCTCCGCCAAAGCTTGCGAGCAGACAAGTAAGCTAACACCCAGTATGACGAGAAGAAGTCTGTGTATTTGCATATCGTTAAACTCAGATGTTACTGATGCTGTAACTTAGATGCCTACAACGGGGCATTTGTTCACACCCGTAGAATACCTCTTATGCTGTTTTTACGACAGCCCCTACAAAAACACGGTTTAATATTGTATAAACAGCAAGTTAGAGAGGGTAAATCAGCTCCTTATGCTTGAAAACGAGTCAACGAGAAACACACATAACCTTAAAGAGGATTCACCAGCTCTAAACAGAGCTTTCGAGCTCCTTTATGAGCAGGGGCCTGATGAGGCTATGCCCGGACTACGCGCTGCCTATCGGCTGGCTTGTGAAGGAAATGCAAAGAGCGAATCTGGCTTTACAAGAAAAGAAGGTGTTTCCTACAACCCAAGAGTAGCCCGCTGCCCGTTGATACTCTGCAATTATACACAAGAAAACTCATGGTTAACGCTTGCCGCATGCATGCTGGCCTGCGCTGAGGCTCTCCCCTCACCTGACCATACCTATGGACAAGAGCTCAAACCTCCTACAGATCTTGCACATGAAGCGCAAGCACTACTCAAAGCGGATCTTCTCCCAGAGGAATTTCGGGAGCAAGCTCTCGCTATCGCGCTTGCCCTTACCCTTGATGACATCAGACACCTTCATCAACGAGAAGAAAATAACGATAAGTGGCTTAAGAGTTTTATCTCAAGATGTGAATCACTCCACGGCGAAGGCACAAAAAAACTAATCGGGAACAGGTTCACTCGACTTCTTACTATATACAGAAAATCTCTTGATCGTTACAGTACTCGCTCATGAAGACGCTCCTTAGTATCCTGATTACACCGATACATGTTTTTATCTTTATTCTTATCCTGTGCACCTTTCACATCATTTTTCTTATTACCAATACATTTTTCCCGAAGAAGGTGTTTCTTTTCTGGCACGATCTCCAAAACCTCTCTCATGTCCTGAACATGAAACTTGCAGGAACAAAGTTCAATTTGTCGCTCGAAAGCCTTGATTCTTTACCGAAAGAAGCTCCCCTCGTTTTTGTTTCGAACCACCAGAGCATGTACGACATTCCTCTCATTGCGTGGACTCTACGTAAATATCAACCGAGATTCATCGCCAAGAAAGAGCTCGCAAGATTTATACCTGCTATTTCCTACTCGCTTAGAAACGCCGGACATATTGTTATAGATCGTCAGGACCCAAAATCGGCGATGGAACAAATCAAGCAGTCAGCACAGAATATTCTGCAAGATCAAAATGCATTGTGCATATTTCCTGAAGGAACGAGAGCAAAAGACGGAGAGATGAAAGCTTTTAAGGTGAGAGGGCTATCGACACTTCTTGATTGTTGCCAGAACGGATATGTTGTTCCGCTGGTACTCGATGGGAGCTGGAAAATTGTGAGGCATCATCTCATCCCTACTCCATTCGGTGAAAGGTTCACGCTGCGCGCGCTTAAGCCCATAAAGATAACAGCTGAGAATATTGCTGAGCTCCCGGGAAGGCTTGAAAATGAGATAAGAGATGAGCTTAAGGTAGTACGGGCACAGGCTTAGGTGCGGAGCTTAGTGGAGGTTCTCCGATACTTCGCTTAGAAGAGGTACAAACCTTACCGCCCCCAGATCTTCTTCCCGGTAGTCATCCTCTGAGGTTCTCGTGATTTTTATGAGAAACTGGCTATCGTGATTTTCTCCCAGTGGTAACACCATACGCCCGCCGACTTTAAGCTGACGAAGAAGCGCTGAAGGAAGCTCTTTGGCACCAGCTGATACTACGATAGCGTCGTACGGGGCATGGGCACTATAACCTTTTGAACCATCACCGTGAATAACAGAGGTGTTTGAACAGTGGAGCTTTTGTAAGGTAGCGCTCGAACGTGCACGTAAAATCTCATACCACTCAATTCCGGTAACACGCGCGGCGATATGTGATAATACCGCCAGCACATATCCACTTCCTGAACCAACTTCTAGCACGTTATCTTCCGGGGTAAGCTCAAGGAGCTCAAGCATAAGTGCGACAACATAAGGCTGAGAGATCGTTTGCCCTTCTCCTATAGCGAGTGGACAGTCGTCGTACGCATGAGATCTTTTACCTTGTGGGACAAAAAGCTCACGGGGAACTTTTGATATTGCACTTAGCACAAGCCGATCCGTAATATCACGAGACCTAAGCTGCTGCTCAACCATTGCCTTTCTGGCACTAGTGTAATTTGAAGTTTCACCAAACATAGTCGAAAATCTCAGCAAGAAATTACGAAAGTAGTATTACACGAAAAGACAGCTAATCGTTATAAAATTCCGTACCTGCGCCTTCTCTGTAAGAGGGATAACGAAGCTTAAAACCGGGCAGTGTCTTTAAGCGTGCATTTGAGACCCGTTTATTTGAGGAGATAAGCCGCTCGCGGCCGGCTGCTCTGGCTTCCTGAAAAGTGAGCGTTTTAGGGGCAGGTAATGAAAACTTCTCTATGTAGTACTGCACCACTTCACTTACAGGAGTCGGAGCGTCATCACTTACATTATAGGTAGGCGCAGCCTCCAAACCGGATGCGGTGAGCAAGATATGAAGCGTCTGTACGATATCGTCAACGTGAATCCTATTTGCATGCCTATCAATATCTTCTAGCATACGGTAACGCCCCTCTTTTAGGGCGATGCCTAGACCACGTCCTGGCCCGTAAATACCTGAGAGACGTAGTGCGGTAACGCTCGCGCTTGATTCGCGGTACAAGTTTTCGCTTTGTAACCGGTGCTCACCACTTTGGGTTGCGGGCTCTGGAACGGTTTCTTCAGTGACCCATCCACCTGAGTCCTCACCGTATACGGCTGTTGAACTCAGATAAATAATCTGGCGAAGAGCTTCTTGAGATCTCAGGTTACGCACCCCAATGTAAGGGTCTTCTGTCGATGCGCCATTACTACGAATAGGTGGGACACTATCTACAAGCGTAGTAATCGAGGGATATTTTAAAAATAAAGCCTCAACATCATTTACTACTGCTATATCAAGAACTTCGGCTACGTACCCACGGCTCTTCCAGTCAGCTACCTTTTCACCGCTCCTTGAGGTAATAACAAATGAGTCCTGAGGCAATACTGTCGCCAGACGGTTCAGTACGAAACCACCTCCGCAGAGGAGAATATGTGGATCTGTTGTGTTTGGCATATCAAACTCTTTTTCTAGTGGCCATATTTTCTATTTATATATATCAGTGACAGTCATATAAGTGTCAATTCCGTCCCACTGCTAGTCTTATTCTTCCACATTTCATCGAAATTGAGAATGTTTGCGTATAGATATCCACGATAGTGACGGTAAAATAGAGCTATGCTAGCAAAACAATTCTCATACAGTAAAACTTTCCACAAACTCCTTGGTGACCTTAAGAACGAGGGACGATACCGGGAGTTTGCTAAACTTGAACGCGTTGTCGGGACCTTTCCGGTAGTGAAACAACATCTTGATGATGGCACTGAGCGTGAAGTGACCGTTTGGTGTAGTAACGACTACCTTGGTATGGGGCATAACGAGAACGTTATTGCTTCGATGCATAAAGCCCTTGATGACCACGGTGCAGGCTCTGGTGGAACGAGAAATATCTCCGGGAACTCCTCTTCTATTGTCGAACTGGAGAATGAACTAGCTGATCTTCACGACAAAGACGGGGCGCTTGTATTTTCATCTGGCTACGTAGCAAATGTAACAGCACTTTCAACTGTTGCGAGGCTTCTTCCCGGTTGTGTTGTCCTCTCTGATGCGGAAAATCATGCCTCTATGATTCAAGGAATCAGAGGTAGCAAAGCAGAGAAGCACATCTTTGCGCACAACAATCTCGATCAACTCGAATCGCTCCTCTCTGAGATTGAACCGGGTAGACCGATCGTAATCGCCTTTGAATCAGTGTATTCCATGAGTGGTGATTTCGGTGAGATAGAAGCGATAGCGAATCTCGCAGAGAAATACGGAGCGCTTACATTCCTTGATGAAACTCACGGCGTAGGGCTTTATGGTCATAAAGGCGGAGGTCTGGCTCAGGAGCTTGGACTTACCGATCGGATCGATATCCTTCAGGGTGGAATTGGGAAAGGTTACGGTGTGGTTGGCGGATTTATTACTGCTCGTGCTGATATTATCGATGTTGTCCGGAGTTATGGTACAGGGTTTATTTTTACGACCTCACTACCACCAGTTATTGCTGAAGGTGCAATAGCATCTATTAGGTATCTTAAAGAAAGCCAGAGTGAACGAGCAACGCATCAGGAGAATGCGAGACTACTTAAGCGAAAGATGCTTGCTGCGAATCTCCCAATTCTTAAAACCCCAAGCCATATAGTGCCACTCACCGTCGGCGATTCTGTGATCTGTAAGTCCATGAGCGATTATCTCCTTGAGCATGAAGGGATTTACATTCAACCTATTAACTATCCTACGGTTCCAAGAGGCACAGAGCGGCTTCGGATCACCCCTACTCCGCTCCATACCGAGGCTCAGATGGATTTTCTTGTAGAGGCGCTCCTTAGAGCCTGTAAAAAGTTTCAATTAGATATTGCGGCCTGAGTAGAGATGACGAGTAGTTCCGCACTAAAGGGTAAAAACATCTACGTAACGAGACCCGCTCACCAAGCAGCTTCATTTGCGGAAAAGATTACACGTGCCGGTGGTCAGGCAACTGTGGTTCCAGCAATAAAACTTTGCCTACCTGAGAATAATACCGAGCTTGAAGAGGCACTTAAAAAGCTTAGCAGCATTGATCTTATTATTTTTACCAGCGTTAACGGGGTAACAGCCGTTGTGAATCAGATGAATCGGCTAGAGATTCCATTATCAACTCTCTCAGATTGCACGGTGGCAGCTATTGGACCTGCAACTGCGGCGGCACTTGACACTCAGGCAGGCTGCACACCGGACATCATTCCTGATGAATATATATCTGACGCCCTTCCCGAACGTCTTGGGGATGTGTCAGGAAAGACAATTCTCTTACCGCGTGCAGATATCGCGAGGAAAAACCTTGCAAACGTTCTAAGAGAGAGTGGTGCTAACGTTTTAGATGTTGCGGCATATACGGTAACTTCCAACGATGATGACGAATTGGTTCGGCAACTGAGCAATACCGCAGAAACGGCAAAGCCTGATTATCTTACGGCAACAAGTTCCTCAACGGTGAGAGGGCTGAAAGCGCTCCTCACTAAAGCAGAGAAGGCTCACTGGCTAAAGGAGGTGCCTCTTTTCTGCATAGGGCCCATAACCGCGGACACGGCTAAAGAATGTGGTGTCGAAAAATGTTTTGTAGCAAAGGAATATACAACTGATGGCCTTCTTGAGGCGATCTTAGACTGGGAGAGAACACATGACTGAAAGCCGAACACCCCACTATGAAAGCTCACACCGCCTGAGAAGGCTGCGCCATAAGCCAGGCATGCGTGCGCTGGTAAGAGAAACAGCGCTTACGGCTGACGACTTCATCTACCCGATGTTTGTGTGCGACGGCGAGAACCAAAAGGTTGAGATTAGCTCAATGCCCGGTCAGCACCGATTTAGCCTCGATCTCTTTGAGGAGGAAGTCGGAAAGCTAGCTGAAAGTGGCGTACGCTCAATTCTCCTCTTCGGTGTACCCGATCATAAAGACGAAAAGGCAAGCTCGGCGTTTGATGAGGAAGGGCTGGTACAAAAAGCAATTCGAATTTCAAAGGAGATCGCACCTCAGCTTGTATGTGTCTCTGATATCTGTCTGTGTGAGTTCACTTCGCACGGCCACTGCGGGCTTATTGAAAACGGCGATGTGCTTAATGATGAATCGCTTGAACTCCTAGCAAACATGGCAGTAAGCCATGCAAGAGCGGGAGCAGATCTGGTGGCCCCAAGCGCGATGATGGATTTTCAAATAGAGGCGATAAGAAACGGGTTGGACTCAAATGGGTTCAGGGAGATTCCCATTATGGCGTACTCTGCGAAATTCTCTTCAGGATTTTATGGACCATTTCGTGAAGCTGCGAACTCGGCCCCACAGTTTGGAGACCGGAAAAGCTATCAGATGGATCCTATGAATACCCGTGAGGCAATGCGTGAGATCGCATGCGATGTTGAACAGGGAGCTGACATTATCATGGTTAAGCCAGCGCTCTCCTACATGGACATCGTTCGAAAAGCGCGTGATGAGTTTAATCTTCCTGTAGCGGTCTATAATGTGAGCGGCGAATATGCCATGATTAAAGCTGCGGCGCAGAACGGCTGGATCGATGAACGAAGCGTGGCGCTTGAGATGCTCGGATCATTTAAGCGGGCCGGGGCGGATATTATTATTAGTTATTATACGCCTGAAGTTATTAATTGGATTAAGTAGGAATATTAACCGCAAAGGACGCAAAGAAGCGCAGAGGATTTGGGCTCACGTGCTTTGCGCTCCTTAGCGTCCTTTGCGGTTACAAAATAAGAATTTATGAACACAGCAGAACCTCTATCTCTCCCCTCTAATATAATGAACTCACTCTTTCTAAGGGCATGCCGTGGTGAGCGGACAGAGAGGCCACCTATATGGCTTATGCGCCAGGCTGGGCGGTATATGCCTTCTTACCGAGCTATTCGTGCGAAGTACACAATGCTTGAGCTATGTCAGAACCCCGAAGCCGTTTGTGAGGTCACGCATTTACCAATCGATGAGTTCGGTTTTGATACTGCCATTCTCTTTTCAGATATTACTATTCCGTTCCTGGGCTTAAATATTGATTTTGATATTAAGCCCGGTGTTGGTCCGGTTATTGATAATCCTATCCGCAATTTGGCAGATATTGAAAAGCTTCAAACATTTAAGACCGAAGAGCGGCTCGACTTTATTCCAAAAGCCGTAAAGCTCCTCGCTGAGTCTCTTGATGTGCCACTTATTGGATTTGCTGGCGCGCCCTTTACACTGGCCGCTTACATGATTGAGGGAAAACCGAGCCGCGATTTTAAGAAAGTCAGAGAGTTTATGTACACCCAACCTGAAAGCTGGGACAAGCTTATGACCCTGCTCGTTGATGTCACTATCGACTATCTCACTGCGCAGGCTCGTGCAGGAGCATCCGTACTAAAAGTTTTTGATAGCTGGGTGGGAGGTCTTCATCCATCTATTTACGAGCATTACCTCTTTTCACATATGAAGAGGCTCTTTACAGAACTTAGCGCACTTAATGTCCCGCTTATTCACTTTGGAACAGGCACTGCGATGCTTCTACCGATTATGAAAGAGGCTGGAGGAAATGTCATCGGCGTTGATTGGAAAACGCCTATGAGCTACGCAAGCAGTGTACTCGGTGAGGATGTCGCGATTCAGGGCAACCTAGATCCCTCAGTACTCCTTGCGCCATTTGATATCGTAGCTACAGAGGTAGACCGAATACTTACTGAAGTTGGAGATAGGCCCGGCTATATCTTTAACCTCGGTCATGGCATACTGCCTGAGACACCTGAAAAGAACGTAAAGCGTCTAGTGGCGCACATTAAGGGAGCCTAGAGCTATGAGTACACAGTTTGCACCGGAAACCGCTGACGGCTGGGCCGTTCTTCACCAATTCTTCCATGTCGATTGGCAGGTGCTTTATGCCATGCCCCGCAAGGAAAAAAACGATCTCGTTGAAACATTTACTTCTTACCTCGCAGAATATGCAAGACCAGCTAGCGGTGGTCAAAGCGCAGCTTTCCACATTCTAGGGCACAAAGGCCAGCTGATGTTATTACACTTCAGGCCCACATTTAAGGACTGTGCTCAAACCGAACTCGAGCTATCCACTCTTGGCCTTGCAAAATATCTGAAGCTCGCCGATTCGTATGTCTCGGTAGTAGAACTCGGAATGTATCACACCACCAAAAAGGTTATTGAGGCACTTGAAGAGAAAGGGGTTAAACCCTACTCAGAGGAGTGGACACAGGAATACCAAGAGAAGCTTGCTCCTCATAAGGAGAACCTGAAAGATAGATGTTTTACTGAAATACCTGAAGCAAAATACTACTGCTTTTATCCGATGGACAAAAAACGGGGAGAGCAGAACAACTGGTACGCTGAGCCTATCGACAAACGTGCTGTGTACATGATGGAACACGGAATGACCGGCAGACGCTTTGCTGGAAAAGTAAAACAGATTATATCAGGGTCTATTGGCTTTGATGACTGGGAATGGGGCGTCGACCTCTTTGCCGATAACCCTCTTGATATCAAGCGGCTCATATATGAAATGCGTTTTGACGATGCAACGTCACTTTATGGGGCATTTGGAAAGTTCTACTTCGGTACAGCTCTGCCTTATAAGGAGCTACAGAATTACTTTTCTGGAAAAATAGCTTAGAAGACTTACCGCTAAGGACACAAAGAGCGCAAAGTCGGCTCCGCCGACCCGAGAAAAGATAGAGCAGCCACCCAGCTATACCTGTTTTTCCGTGTTGCTTGACTAGGCCTTCCCTCAGAAAGATAATCTCTGAGAAGGTTTTCTCTTACTCTTACATAAAGGATTTGGTCATGTACCTCAAGAATCGTGCGTTGACACTAACTGCGATTACCCTGCTGTCGGCGTTGTTCATCAACACCGATTTGCGATTCGGAACAAACTTTTCATCCGGATTCATAGTTGGATCTATAACCGGATGGTTAGGTTACTGGTTGTCAAACAAAGTGATGGAGGACTTTGATGAGGGGCACAGCAGCCTCTCCTGCTTCGGCCTTGGCAACCTAACCTCGTGGGTCTACTCGGATATCTCCGACCAGACTCCACTACTTCTCGCGGTGACGTCTTTATTCGGCGTCGTGGTGGCTTATGGCGTAATCTTTTTAAGCATTACGCGTAACAAGCCGCCAAAGCGCAAGCGCATGGCCGAGTTGGCCGAGATGCTGAAGCGCTGGCGCCTTATTCTCCAGCCTGTAAGGGTACGGGCACATGCGTAAATAGGTTCACAACTTGCTCAGTGGGGGGAGCACAAATACTAGAGCCCCCACACCATCTAACTTCTTGGCGAGCCATCCTTATAAGTATCTTGCTTTTTGACCTGCTCTTTTAGCCAAGCGGTTACAAGAGAGAGGCCCCATGTGGCGCTTGGGTTTCTCATTCCGTCTGTACCGTGCGGGTCGCCGTGTAGATTCTTAAAATTGTCGAAAGCATCGACAGACTCTGAAGTCTGAAGTGAAATTATAGCGAGCTCTCCAAGAGACTTAACTCTCATCCCTTTCGTTTCTTTTTCATTGTCAGTCGCAAGACGCTCTATTTCAGAGAGATCTCCTCCTGTGGCAACTGCAACTTTCTCAGTAACGTTGGTGTACACCCCTTGAAGCCTTCCCTTATCGTTTAGGGTAACTCCGCGCGAGGCGAGCTTTGTTGCAATTTCTTTAGATACTTCTGAATCTGGAAGACCGATGGCAGAAAGTGTTGTTACCCTTTCACCGGGTAAAAATTCTTTTAGAGTAATCTTACTGGCAGCTTCTTCCCCTGCCTCTTCACCAAGCTCACGCAAGAGGTCACTTCTTAACTTCGCGCTAAATGAAGGGGATGCTGTTGAAAAGTCATAGGAAAAATTAAGCTCTCCCTTCTCTACAAGTTGATCTTGAGCCAGTATGTAAAAGAGGTGGCCGGGAGCGTCTTGATCTTGATGAGACTCCATCCACGTAAGTTCTTGTTCAGACAACAACGCTCCGCCAGGAAAACATATTCGGGCTTTGTCACCAATCTTTGCAAGCTGTACTGCGATTCTTACATTTGACGGATTTGCAGCTTCCTGCATTACGGTTTCAATATCAGAAAGTATTCCGGCAGAAGCAGCATACTTGGATGTCTGAACCGCATTGTCAGGTACCTGTGTGTCGGTCAGGTAGCCTTGTTCTCTCATAATCTCAGTTAGGCCAGTGGTTGCCTCGTCAAACTTTGCTTCAAGTGCTTCAAGATCAGCTACAGATTTCTCAATATCAAGCATGATACAACTCCTAAAATTTTCTTATATGATTTTAGCAGCCATCTAACTGTTAACCAAACAGATCGGTTGATAGGTCATCACGACGCTGGCGGTCGTGGTCTTACAGGCTTATATTCGCAACAATTCTCGGGACATACATCGTGCCACGCTCCGAGTGTACCGAGAGCTGGCTTATCAGATTTGTCGTAGAGTCGCTCTTCGATCAGGTCACAAATCATTGAGACAAATTCTGGATGGGTTCCAACAGTCCCTGCTCGCTTAAAGGGAATATCATGTTTCTCAGCTGTTTCCTTAGCCTCATCATCAAGATCGTAAAGCACCTCGATATGATCAGAGATAAATCCGAGAGGAACGACGACAACAGGAGTTCGATCTCCCTTCTCAGCACGCTCCTCTAGCAGGTCACAGATATCAGGCTCAAGCCACGGCACCTGCGGCGGGCCACTTCTGCTCTGATAACAAAGAGTATGTTTTTCTACACCAACAGCATTAGCTACAAGACTCGCTGATTCTTTTAGCTGTAATTCATAATCAGATCCAGCAGCCATAGAGTTAGGAATACTGTGCGCGGTGAAGATAAGCTCAGCTTGAGATCTTAACGCCTCAGGGAATTCTTCTAACTTCTCAGTAACCCGGCCGCTCATGGCAGCAATAAAACGGGGATGATTAAAGCCCATGCGGAGCTTACTAACCTTCGGAGCATCACCTCCCACCTCACTCTGTGCATCACAGATATTTTCACGGTACTGACGACAGCCACTGTAGCAGCTAAACATTGAGGTAAAGAAAGCAAGAGCGTTTTGGTGACCGTGCTCCTTCATCTCTGTGAGCGCTTCGCCAAGAAACGGCGTCCAGTTTCTGTTTCCAAAGTAAACAGGAAGCTTTATATCTCTAGCTTTTAATTCTGACTCGAGAGCTGCTATAAGCTCTCTGTTTTGAGCATTAATTGGACTCTTTCCATCAAAGTGATGGTAATGTTCAGCAACTTCAAGGAGTCGTTCTTCAGGGATATTTCGTCCTGAAGTAACATTACGTAAAAATGGCATCACGTCTTCAGGCCCCTCTGGACCTCCAAACGAAACGATCAGTATCGAATCAAAATCTGCTCTCTTCACTTCATCTCCCCGACTTTAAGCATAACTATCAGATATTAAACGTCTACCAGAGTCAATCCTTACACCTCATAACTTAACTAAACTATTCAAGTTTTAATAAGTTTCGAGTTTGCTTTTGTGCCCAGTCGGCTGTAAAATGGGCGCGCATCAAAGGACGTTCTATTATGAGCACACATCACGACGGGCACTCCGCCGACACTGGAATTGTAACTGGCGGCGAATTCCATTCCCTCTCTGAAGTTTCAAAAGATACGACTGCTGAAAGTGGTCTTCATAAGCTTGGAGAGTGGGAAGTTAGAGAGCAGGTAGGACTCACTGAAAGAGATCTGCACCGACTGGGCTATGCGCTTGAAACTGCAAATTTACAGCTCTTAAAATCGCCTGCTCAATCAAGCTCTCAGTATGATCCAATTGGATCGTGTTTCTTACTAACAGATAAAACCGGGCGCACTGTTGAGCTTAGTGGAAAAACAGAAGTAACGGGTAATACATCAGGCTCAGCTGTTTTTAGCTCTGAAGCTTCAGCACTTTCAACGTTTCAATATCCGCGCCCTTTAACAGATCCTCGTATTGCTCCTGAGGTTTCTCTAGACCTCGTGGTACGGGTCACTCAGAATGACAATCTAAACTCAGCTCTGATACGTGGCGCTGCCTATGATAGACTTCGGGCACGTACGAATACCTCTGAGACTATTATAGCGATAGCATCAGCTGTAGATAAAACGGTTCAGATTCATAAGCTAAGTGAATACCCGGTAGTTGAGGAATGTAGTCAGTACGGTTCAACACAAGTATCTGACCTTGTGGAGCCTCTCCTTGCTACTTTCCGCAACCAAGGTTCAAATGTAGATGTCTGCAGTATTAGAACGAACACTGCCTGCAAAAATGGAAAAGCTAAACATTTCCCAACTCTGATAGATCTTTCAGACTCAGATGCTTTACAGGATTTTTTAATTGGCCAACAAGGAGAGAATCCTCAAAAACTTGGAATGATTGCCATTGCAAGTAAAACTGGGGTTCCAACTTTTAAGCAGATTGATGCAATCTACGAGGCGGCCAAAGTAAATAGAGCAGAGAGATTTATGCCGGTACTTCTATGGGAAGAAGCAACCCACACGCTCTATAGCACAACTCCACATAATCTGATGAAGGCTAAAGAACTCGTTAAAGATGAGGATGAAAGCTAAAGAGCTTATTTAGCCTTCGTTCGACTCTTCGACTTTACCTTTGAGAGCCTCCCTGCTAACACTATGCTATGAAATTACGTGCCGGAACACGGGGTAGTGACCTCGCGCTTACACAGACAAATTCAGTAGTAGCTGCGCTTCAAAGCCGCTCTCCTAAATGCGAGATAGAGACGATTACCGTCAAAACCCTTGGTGACAGCAAACAAGGAACGCCACAAGCAGCACAGAGTGATAAGAAAGATTGGATTCTTGAACTTGAGCTCGCAGTGCTTCGCGGAGATATCGATTTCGCTATCCATTCTGGAAAAGATGTCCCCTGCGACTACGAAGATGGGACGACCATCCACTCGGTATTACCCAGAGCTAATCCTTTTGACATATTTATTGGCAAGCCCGGACTGACTCTCGACTTACTGCCTGAGAATGCCGTAGTCGGTACAGCAAGCCTACGCAGACGGGCCCAGCTCATACTCCACCGCTCTGACCTAAGCGTCATCCCGCACCGCGGAAATGTACCTACTCGCATACGCAAACTTGAAGAGAGTGAAGAGCTCTCGGGGATTGTACTGGCCGGTGCAGGTGTAGAACGACTAAAACTATCAAATGTCGAAAGCCAGAACATGACACCGCCACACTTTATCCCAGCTCTTAATCAGGGAATTCTGTGTGTGCAGTACCGTTCAGACGACGAGAAGACTAAAGAGCTTTTAGCCTCACTCATTGATCCTCCCACGGAATGTGCCTTTCAGGCCGAGCGCGAGATCGCGGAAGTTCTTCAGGGAGACTGTAAGTCCGCTATTGCGATATATGCTGAAATTAACGGCCAAGAGCTCACGCTCACAGCTCGCGTGATGACGCCTGATGGAAAAAGAGATCTCCGGATTCAGAAGCAAGGACCAGCGTCGGCTCCTAAGGAGCTTGGGCAACGGGTTGCTGAGGAGCTTATGGGGAATGGGGCTCGGACTATACTTGAGGAGTCTCGGGAGGTGGATCTTTAGGGGGGGAACTGTTATAGACTGGTTTATTGGTGATATTGGGGGCTCGACTTCGCCCTTTGGGCTTCGTCGGAGCCGGCTTCGTAAAACTGACCTGCGGTCAGTTTTACGAAGCCGGGGTGGTGAAATTGGTAGACACGTCGGATTCAAAATCCGATGCTGGCAACAGCGTGAGGGTTCAAGTCCCTCCCCCGGTATTCAATGAGTGCCCAACTTAGCGTCAGCTAAGTTGACTCACGAATTGAACCACGCCGAAGCTTAACGCGAAGGCGGGTCTTCATATAATCCACCATCGCCTCATATACTGCTACAACCACAAGCCATCCTAGTACTGAATTCAGAGGAAGCCCGTCGGTCGTAGCTTTCTCTGTCAGCCGAAGCTTTAGAGCCTGTCCCCGTAATCCCCCTGGCACCGACTCCTTAAAGTGTTTAAAATGGAGTGATGAGCAAGACCTTCAGAGCCTGGAATCCGCATCAAGATTATTTATTTCCTCCGAGTTTATCGGATTTTGTCCCCGAAGATCACGTATGTCACTTTATATTAACGCTAGTAAACGAAGAGCTTGATGTAGAAGAGCGAGGATATCCTCCTCATTCCCCGAAGATGATGACCGCGCTTTTGCTGTACGGATACATGAAGGGGGTGTACTCGTCAAGAAAGTTGGCGCAGGCATGCCGGGAACGAACAGACTTTATGTATGTGAGCGGGATGTGTCGACCGGATCACCGTCCGGTCGCCTCTTTCCGCAAACGGCACATGGTAGCGCTGGAAGGTATATTTAAACAGGTAGTACAGCTGTGTGCGGAAGCTGGACTCGTTGAGATGAAGCACGTTGCGATAGATGGTACGAAGATAAAGGCGAATGCATCGAGTTCTAAAAATATGAGTTATAGTGACCTGAAAAAGACTGAAGAGAGACTGGTATCTGAATGGTTCGAGCTGGCAGAGGCTGCAGATCGGGAAGAAGACGCAAAATATGGAGAAGACAAGCGTGGAGATGAATTTCCAAGAGCTGCGGAAGCATTGGAGAGAGTGAGAAAAGCGAAGAAAGCACTGGAGGAAAGAGACAAAAAGTCCCGTGAAAAACGCAAAAAAGCTGAGAAAGAAGAAGGAAAGCCGAAATCAAAAACGAAAGAACGCACAGAGCCTCCTGAAAACAAACAATATAATTTTACCGATCCTGACAGTGGACTCATGCGCAGTCGTCAGGGTTTTATACAGGGGTATAATTCACAGATAGCAGTCGATTCAGAGAGCCAGATAATAGTGGCATGTAGTGTGTCACAGGCAAAAAATGATTTAGAGGAGCTTATTCCAGTAGTTGAAGAAATAAAAGATAATGTTAGCAGGTTTCCTGAAGAAGTCTCAGCAGACTCGGGATATTGCTCAACGGAAAATCTGACAAAATTAAAAGAGAAAGGAGTCAGGGGATATATACCAAAAACTGATAAGATTGCCGATGTTGGAATCATTCGTGAAATGTCTCAGCGACTGAAAAAAGGAGGACGCCGCAGTCGATACAGGATACGCAAGTATACTGTTGAGCCGGTGTTTGGGATCATTAAATCTGCTCGATCATATTCTGGATTTCTCATGCGCGGTATAGCTTCGGTCAAAACAGAATGGGCTCTGGTGTGTTCAGCTCATAACTTATGGAAATTGGCAAAGGCAAGAAGCTAGAAAGTCAGAGCAAGAACAATCACTCTTTTTTCCAAATCTCGGGATCTTTCACCAAATTCAGATAAACAAAAAAATTTAGGCACGCTATTGGTGGATTCAGGGCATTACGGGGACAGGCTCTTTAGCGAAGGTTGAAGCCAAGTCCGATCCCTCCCCCGGTATACCACTTCGCTTTTGCGTTGCAAAATGCTTCGAGGCACAAGTACTTATTAGGCGAAATGACTTTATCCCTCGTAGTATCTGCCGTAGGCAGAACGAAGTGGGATCATCCGACGGTTAACTGTCATGTCTTTTTATAAACCACTTCTCGCCAAGGAAAATAACCAGCAACCCAACCAGCGACAACCAGATAACAAGCATGTCCGATTCTGCTTTTACCCATAGAAAAGCTGCTAAGACGATAAGATCAAGTAAGATTGCGGTAATAAGTATAAAAATGTTTGCATCTATATCATTACGTAAGTGACGCAAAACTCCCCAATGAATGGCTAAGTCCATTATGATGTAAAAAATTGCGCCAAGAGAAGCAATACGGCTGAGATCAAAAAATATTGTTAGCAACATTGCCAGGACAATAGTGTAAACAAGGGTGTGCTTTTGGATACTTCCTGGCATGCCGAAATGACTGTGTGGTACCAGCTTCATATCGGTAAGCATTGCAAGCATGCGAGAAACTGCAAAGACACTTGCTATAACTCCTGACACGGTGGCAACAATTGCAAATCCTACGGTAAACCACAGACCATAGTTGCCGAAAGCTGGCCGAGCTGCCTGAGCAAGAGAATAGTCCTTTGCCGTAATAATCTCCTGTAAAGAAAGGTTACCACCCACTGCAAGAGATACAAGTAGATAGAGAACAACACAGATAGCAATCGAAATGATGATGGCACGCCCTACATTCTTGTGCGGTTCTACAATCTCACCTCCACTGTTAGTAATTGTAGTAAACCCCTTGTAAGCAAGAATTCCAAGAGCTACAGCACCCAAGAAACCACCGAAAGTCGTTTCTTGAGGTGCAATTGAGACACTTTCAAAGGAAAATCCTGCTGCATAAAGACCACCAGCAGCTAATATGACTAAACCACCGATCTTTATAAATGCCATAAAGAATGAGAACGTCTGAATAAATTTGTTTCCCATTATATTAACAAGAAATGCAAATGCTAGAAGACCAACACCGAGGGCTGGAACAAGGAAGCTGTTTTTGTCTACGTCAAAGAGTTGAAGAGTGTACGTTCCAAATGTTCGAGCAACGAGACTCTCATTGATCACCATTGAAAAATACATTAACAAAGCGCACGCACCGGTCATCATCGTTTTGCCATATGCTTTTTCAAGGAACATTGCTATCCCGCCTGCCGAGGGATATGCATTAGACATCTTTACATAGGAATAGGCACTAAAACTGCTCACAATTGCTGCGACAAAAAAAGCTAAAGGAAACCACTGTCCGGCAAGCTCCGCTATTTGACCAGTCAGAGCAAAAATACCAGCTCCAATCATTACACCCGTTCCCATGGAAACAGCCCCCCAGAGTGTAAGGCTATTTTCCTTATAGTGTGTTTCTCTATCTTCTGACTTACTCATATTTTCACCTTGTAACCTTTCTCATTTCACATTCTTTTCACTTGCCGTTCAACCCAGGCACTATAAAGAACAGGAACAACAAAGATTGTAAGTAGTGCAACCGTCATCCCTCCAAATGAAGGAATCGCCATTGGCACAAGGATGTCTGAGCCTCTCCCTCTTGAGGTGAGCACAGGTAAAAGCGCTAATAGAGTGGTAGCTGTTGTCATGAGAGCTGGCCTCACTCTTCTTCTGCCAGCTTCAAGAATCGCCTCTCTCACTTCTGAGACTGTACCTGGTTTATGTTTCTCTAACGTCTGTGCTATATATGTAGAGATAAGAACACCGTCATCAGTGGCAATACCAAAGAGTGCTAAAAATCCAACCCACACAGCCACGCTCAGATTGTATTCTTTCATTTGGAACAACTCTCTGAGGTTCGTTCCAAAGAGGGAGATATTCAAAAACCAATCTTGACTGTAGAGCCAGAGGAGGATAAATCCACCTGACCACGCTACAAATACTCCTGAGAAGATTAGCAGCGTGACTGTAGTCGAGCGAAACTGGAAATAAAGGAGTAAGAGGATGATGAACAGTGCGAGTGGGAGAACAACTGCTAGTTTTTTCTCCGAACGGAGCTGATTTTCATAGCTTCCAGCAAATCTATAGCTGACTCCTGATGGGAGTTCTAATTCACCTGATTCTATTTTCTCCTTTAGAAATTTCTGTGCATGTTCTACAACATCAACTTCAGCAAATCCTTTTTTCATATCAAATACAACGTATCCTACGAGAAAAGTATCCTCGCTCTTTATCACCTGGGCTTGTCTTGTAAACTTTACCTCAGCTAATTCCCCAAGCGGTATTTGTTGTCCTGTAGGTGTAGGGATAAGAATCTTTTCAATATCTGCAATAGATCCTCTGAGTTCTCGTGGATATCTGATTCGTACTGGATAACGCTCTCGTCCTTCTACAGTTGTAGTAAGCGGCTTACCGCCGATTGCAACCTCTATCGCTTCTTGCACCATCTGGATAGATAGGCCGTAACGGGCTATCTCTAAGCGATCTATGTGAATCTCAAGGTAAGGTTTTCCAACTATTCTATCAGCTATAACAGTTTCAGCTTTAATTGATGGAACTTTCTTTAAGAATTGCTCAAGCTGCAGTCCGACTTTCTCTATAGCCTCTAACGTTGGCCCCTTTACTTTAACGCCCATCGGAGCACGCATACCACTTTGTAGCATTACGATACGGGCTGCTATGGGCTGCAACTTTGGAGCAGCAGTTACACCAGGAAGTTTGGCAGCTTCAGAGATCTCCTTCCAGATGTCATCAGGTGAATGAATATGCTCTCGCCACTGTCGATATGGTTTACCGCCGCTATCTAGGATGAGGTTATTGTTCTCGTCTCTTATAAACTGGTCATTCTTGCTGTCATACTTGAAACGCAGAGCATTACCATCTTTGTCTATGATATATTCAGACTTGTAGTTAATTACATTCTCATACATAGAGATCGGTGCTGGATCGAGAGGTGTGTCAGCTCGTCCAAGTTTCCCTACAACTGTTTCAACCTCTGGTATCTGTGAAACAGCCATATCGAGCTTTTGAAGCTGATCAAGTGACTCGCCGATTGATGCGTGTGGCATAGTTGTCGGCATGTACAGAAACGACCCTTCATCTAAAGGAGGCATGAACTCCTTCCCCATCTGTGACCAGATAACAACACCAGACAAAACAACGCTTATCGGAGCAACTAAAAAGAGCTTCTTATGATGAAGGCACCAATTTAGGATTGCCGGGTAGCTCTGTTCGAATAATTTAAAGAGATAGAGGGCACCAGCTATGAGGAGTCCAGTAAAGAGCAGGTTAAGAACCAGGTTGCTATCAATGCCAAACGGCATCCATGAAGTTGTCAGATAGTAAAGAACAGTGAGTAATACGATACCAGTCACGACGAGGGTTTCAGGAGCTACATCTTTCCACCGGATACGCTCAAGTTGAGTTGAGAGTCTGTCTTTAAATAAACCAAAGCTGCCCAGTATGATTACCGCCATAGCGAGTATAGAGAACCAGTAGAGAAGAACAACACCAATACAAATCTGTAAAAGGTAAAGACCAGCCGTTACTCTCTTGCTGTAGTCACGCTTTCTGAATAGTAAATGTGCGACTGGTGGAATGATTGTTAGTGCGACAACAATAGCTGCGAGCAAGGCAAAGGTTTTTGTATATGCGAGTGGTTTAAAGAGTTTTCCTTCCGCAGCCTCCATTGTAAATACAGGCAGAAAACTCACGATAGTAGTAAGTACCGCTGTTAGAATGGCACCAGCAACCTCCGTTGATGCTTCATAGATGGTTTCTAAACTACTCTGCTTCTCTGATTTGTTTTTCAGATGAGATAAGATGTTTTGGCAGAGCACTACGCCCATATCAACCATTGTGCCTATCGCTATAGCGATTCCAGATAGCGCAACGATATTCGCGTCCACCTGAAAGAGCTTCATAAAGATAAAGCAGATAAGAACCGCCAATGGTAAAAGTCCCGATATGAGTAGTGAACTACCGAGATTGAGTAACATCACCATTACTACAATAATGGTTACTAATATTTCTTCCTTTAGAGCAGAATTGAGAGTTCCGAGAGTTTCATAAATTAAACCTGTCCTATCATAAAATGGAACTATAGTAAGTTTTGAAACTGTGCCATCAGAAAGAGTTTTTATAGGTAACCCTAGAGATATTTCTGCTATCCTTTCCTTTACACGTTTGATTGTAGCTAAAGGATTGTCGCCGTAGCGAACCACTACAGCACCACCAACAACTTCAGCCCCATCTTTATCAAGAGCACCCCTTCGAAGAGCTGGCCCAAGTGAGACATGAGCAATATTTTTAATGTAGACTGGTATCTTGTGGTCTTTTGATGCTTTGACGGCAGTGTTTTCAAGGTCAGCAAGTTTTTTGATAAAACCGAGACCACGGATTACATACTCAACATTGTTCACTTCGATGGTACGGGCACCTACATCAATGTTTGAATTTTTTACAGCCTCTATAACTTCTGAGAGCTTCACCCCGTATGCACGCATAGCGTCGGGATCTACATCGACCTGATACTCTTTTACAAAACCACCGATGGAGGCAACTTCAGCAACACCATCAACACCTTGCAGGGCATAACGAACATTCCAGTCTTGAACACTTCTTATTTCATCTAAATCCCATCCACCTGTAGGCTGCCCATCCTTGTCTCGACCTTCAAGTGTGTACCAGTAGACTTGACCGAGGGCGGTAGCATCTGGCCCGAGAGCAGGAGATACGGAGTTTGGCAACGTACCAGGCGCAAGGCTTGATAGCTTTTCGAGTATGCGTGAGCGTGACCAATAGAAATCAATGTCCTCTTTAAAAATGACGTAGATTGAAGAATAGCCAAAGTAAGAATAGCTTCTGATAGTTTTCACCCCTGGAACGCCCAGGAGCGAAACCGTAAGAGGATAGCTGATTTGGTCTTCAACATCCTGCGGCGACCGACCAGGCCATTTTGTAAAAACAATCTGTTGATTCTCGCCTATGTCTGGAATTGCATCTACAGGTACGGGATCTCTAAGAATCGGAGCTTCCCAATCAAAGGGAGCAACAGAAACACCCCATACGACTACGAAAACTAGAAATAGTGAGACAACAAGTTTATTCTCAAGACAGAAGCGAATAATATTGCCAGGGAAGTTTTGTTCTTTTTTCATGACTTCCTCCTCTAATGTTTATGTCCTGCCATAGACTCACCACCATGAGGATTCATCATACTTGCTTTACCTCTGATCTGTAGATCGGCATCTATTTTGAAGTTCCCATTTGTAACAACGAGTTCATCTTCTTTGAGACCATCAACCACGATGAAAAAACCTTCTGCTTCTGGACCGAGCACTACAGTCCTTGCTTCAAAATTTGATGTATCTGGTTGTTTGACATACACAACTGCCCGCTCTCCTGTAATGAGTGGTGCTGAAGCTGGTATCACAAGTGGAAGTTCTACATCTGTATCCTCTGTGATAAGCCCAAGCTCTTCAGCAGGGACTAAATCCATGCCACAGATCGGGCACTGTCCTTCCTTATCTTTTACCACCTCTGGATGCATCGGGCAGATAAACTTTCCCTTTAAAGCTGTATTTACAACCTTGCCTTTGCCGTAAACGGCAGCTTTGATAATGCCTTTTACGAATAGTCCAGGTTTTAAAAGCCCCTTTGAGTTATCTACATTAACTCTTACCTTCGTAGTTCGTGTCTCAGAGTTCACTACAGGAGATATAAAAGAGACCGTCCCATCAAAGGTAACACCTGGCAGTGCTTGAGTTGTAAAACTTACTTTTTGACCGTATCGAATCCAGGGCAAATCTGTTTCATAGCTATCAAGGTACACCCAGAGACTCTTCAGATCAGCTATAGAATAAATTCTTGTGCCCTGTTGAACGTACATACCCTCTGTAGCATTTTTTTCAACAACAACACCGCCCTCAGGTGCATAAATAACTACATCGTCTTCCGCTTTCCCTCGTTTCTTTATGTTTTCTACTTGTTCTCCAGTTAATCCTAGCAATAAAAGTTTTTCTTCAGCGGCTTGTGCTGCTCTTACAGTTGAGTTTCTCACCAGGCTGCTAGATGATTGACCAAGTTTTCTAAGTGATCTGCTGGCTTGAATGAGTTCTTCTTGAGCCGAAATAAGTTCAGGGCTGTATAATTCAAGCATGTGATCACCTTTCTTTACGGTGATGCCAGTATAGTCAACAAACATTCGGTCAATTCTACCTGGCACCCAGGCGGTGATATGCGTCAGGCGAGTTTCATCGTAGTCCACTGTTCCGACTAAACGAATTTCCTTTCTAACAGCCTTACGTTCAACCCTGGCGGTCTGAATATTTGCAAGCTGCTTTGCTGTATCAGAAAGCTTCAGAGTTACTTTTTTACTATCTCCTGCTTTATGCTCCTCATCTTTCGTAACGGGGATAAGATTCATACCACAGATAGGACACTTCCCAGGTTCATCTAACTTTATCTGTGGATGCATTGAGCAAGTCCAAAAGTCGATCCGTCCTTCATCAGCCATTTTTTCATGCTGCATCATAGAGTGGTCATGTCCATGATGAGATTCCTGTGCTTGAAGTGGTAAAATGCAAGCTATAAGCAACGAGCAAAAAGTGAGTATTAATAAATGTAAACGTTTCATAGTTATTTCCCTTTAAAATCTGTCTTCATTTCATTGTAATCACCTACAAGTGATCTCAGTGCGCTTGTGTTAATGAAAAGGTCAGCTTGAGCACGAGATAGCATCAACTGAAAATCAAGGAGTTCTCGCTCTGTATCAAGGAGATCAAGAAAACTCGCTTCTCCTGCTTCAAAGGCTGTATAGGTTGATTCAAGTGACTCTTCAGCTTTTGGTACGAGTGTATTCTTGAATAAGTTAATCCGTCGTTTTGAATCAGAGATATCAAAAATATTTCTGGCGAGGATTGAGGTAAGCTGGAATTTTCGAGAGGCCAGAGACTCCTTTGCCGCCCTGTTTCTAAACTCCGACTCTCTAAGACTGGCTCTATACTTTGAAAAATTAATGGGTAGTGTGATTGAGAACATAGCAGCCAGACCATCGTCACCACTTTCAGAACCAGCCTGTTCTCTCTCACCTATAAACGTATAATCGGCTCCCACAGAGAAGTCTGGATAGAAATCTTTTTTTGCGAGTTCAATTCCTTTCTCTCTAGCTTCAGCAAGGGCAGCTAATAGTTTTAACTCTGGATTTTGCTCTTCTAGCATTTGTTTCAACGATTCCCTAGAAGAAGAAGCAAAACTATTGGTACTTTTATCTAAATTACTATCGAGAGCATTCATTACTACCGCTTTAGAATTCACAGGCCTGTTTAAAAGTGAATTAAAGTGTGCTTTGAGAGGATATTCTAGGTCTTGTAGCTCCTTTAGTTTATCTTCTAGTTTCCCCAGCTCTACCTGTACCTTAATAAGATCTGCCTGAGTGCCAGAATGAGAGCGGTAACGGCCAGCTAGCACCTGCTCCCAACGTTTCAGTAATTCTAGATTTGTATCAGTTATCGTTTTGGCTTCTTGCAAATAAGCAAGTTCAAAGAAGGCTTTTACAACGTCAGAAACAAGTTTGTTCTTTCTTGTAAGAAAGGCATAGTACGCAGCCGTAGCTTCGAAATCTGCTATTTCTTCTTTCAGGCTTAGTTTGCCAAACCATGGTATAGGCTGAGACAACCCTACACGGTGTTGCATAGGGCCAACACGAGTTTCAATAGAGTTTATATAATATCCATAAGATAGTCGAGGCTCTGGCAAAGCTGATGCCTGAGGAGCTTTTTCCCTGGCTGCCTGGTAGAGATTAAAAGCTGCTTTAAGATCATTACTATTTCGAAGAGCGTACAGAATATATTCATCCAAATGAGGTTCTTCTGAAAGTTCTACCGTCGTTTCAGGAGAGAAAGACTCATAGATTGAGTTAATTACTACTGGGGGACTGTGAACAGGTTGTTTGTTTGAACACCCAACCAACGAAAGTGAGAAAAATCCCACTACCAGACAAAATATTTTACTTGTTTCCACACTAACTATTCCTCCAAGTTAAAATGAGAAGCGCTTTGCAGTAGAATTTACTACACAGCTAAGAACGAACTAGTTGGAATTAGCTCAGATAAGCCAGCGTTGAAATATGATAAGGAGTGTTTTCGAGGAATACGAAAAGAAATCGTGTGTGAGTGGACTTCCCCGTATATGCTCATCTTTAGAGAGCCATTCACCTACAAAATATGCAAAGATATTACTGACAGAGACTATTTTTGTATCAGACTCTAGAACTTGATTTTTCCAGCTTATAAGATCAACCTCTGAAAGAAGCGGACAATCATTGCCATTACAACAACAATTGTTATGCTGCTGAGTGTCGCTGTCTGGTGTGTCCGAGGAAGAGTGACAGGGGTGCTCTTTTTTAGCAGGTTTTGGATTCTCAATTGCCATACAATTGCAAGGTAACGCGAGCATAAGTAGCGACAGTGCGACAAGCGTAGTCGTCATCGCTTTTACCTGTTTGCTATGAAAAATCCCCTTATTCATCAACTAAATTTTTGAAAAATCGTTGTCCGCTCATCAATCATACGCCTCACACCCTCTATCTGACCAGCCACTCTGTTGAGACGACCTAACTGCTTTTTGTGGCAGGGATGGGTATGTTGCTTAGCCCTAGAACTCATATATACGGTAAACCCTATAGGGTATGTTGAACAAGTAGCTCAAATTCTCTTCAACCTGGAATTTTAGTCCAGTTTTGTTCCAATTCAGTCAATAAACCTCAACAATTCTCAACATTGCACAACAACCCCCCTAAGCTGCTCTAATTGTTACAATTAATAGCCTTTTCTGAAGCATAACATTACCATCTCTGGATAGGTGGTATATGTACCGAGTCATACCATCTATAACTACCCACTCTGAGAGCTGGAGAGAGAAAATCACTGAGATCAAAGATCTTAAGCTCAAGCACGTTGCGCTGTTCCTGACAGGCCTTAAAGCCCGTGAAAGAATGCAATGTTACGAGCTTCTTCAAAAATTAAAAGAGCACCATAGTTTTTCTATCCCCTTTGTCCATGCCACAAGCTGCATGAAAGAGGAGGAATATGTTCTCCTGCAGCAGAGTTTCGATACTGAAACATTTAACCTTCACCCTGAGCGATATTTTCCGCTTCACTATGAGCTAAGCGATGCAGTCAGAAAGCACATCTATATTGAAAACCCCGGTACGAACCAGACACTTCGCTCAGAGGACATGAACGGATTTGCAGGTATCTGCTTTGATCTCTCCCACCTACATGATACCAAAAGACGATCGGAGGAAGAATATCGAGAACTGCTCTCTCTTCTAAGCGAGTACCGTGTAGGGGCAAATCATATAAGCGCTGTCGGGAGTTTCTTATGCCCAAAAGAAAACAAGATCAAGGTTAAATCAAAGCATCTTCATACGGATAAAGGCGATCTTAACTATCTTAAGGAACTCCACCCCGGCTCATTTTCGATGCTGATGGCTATTGAGCTTGATAATTCACTACTAGAACAACTCTTTCTTATCCCGGCGATAAATACAGCTATCTCAGCTGCCTGCTTCAATCATATGGATATTGCGGCCTAACATCTGTAGGAATTCTAATTCCGTCCTTTAAAATATTTTAAACTTATCTCACGAATACTATCCTCAAAATCTGATCTTCTAACCTCAGCCTGATACAAACGATCTATTGCCTCTTCATCCAACCACGTCAATATCTCCGACTTCTCCTCATCAGTTAAAGAATGAGCGGAGCGAACACTTTGTAGTGCAGCTTCAGCTGGCTTATAGGAATAAGGTGTACGATCACTTTCAAATAGGCTCCCTCCAGTCATTCCTTCTTGAATGCAGGCAGACTCCTCTTGATCGTTCACAACATAAAAAGATTTCTGAGAAATTCTATAAGTAGTAGCGTAACTGCCGTATCCTTGTTTCCATGATATCGATTGCAAACTTCCATTCTCGTCACGTTTTATAGATGGAGACTCTCTTTTATGTATCGCTTTCCAGTACTTCTCATCAAATTCTTCCAGAGTTATTGTACCTCTGTCTTCAGGTGATGCCGCTTCTAGTATGCCGCGAACCTCAGAAACCTCTTCAGGTGTCATAAAGCTTCTGGTATCTCCATCAAAAGCATAAAAATCATAAGCAGAATTCGTTGAAGTAATAACGTATCTCACTCCACGGGAGATCACGTCTAGAGATCCTGTATTCTTGTCTAATTGAATTCCATCTTTCACAAATGCTTTATCTTCGATTTCAACAATTGGCAAACCTAACCTTCGGGCATGCCCTTTAAATGTATTGGCCAGATAAGCATTTACCATCTTCCCGCCTGGAGTTTTCTTTATAAAAAAGCCAGCTAACTCAATTCTAGCACCATCACTTGCACACCCCTGAGCGACCACTTCATTATAGTCGTAGGGTGAAGAGAGGGTTAAAAGACTATCCACACTGTACTTCGGGACGCTTGCGCCTCTTTCCAGTGTGGTTTTCATATCAAAATTGAGCGAACCAAAGTCTTGCGGACTGGTAATAACAATATTTTTTGCAGGAACCTTCAATATGAGACCGGCCGGTCCCCATGTGGCAGGGTGATCTTGATCAACTAAAGACATCGACAAAAGTGGCCTTTCTGATACACGCTCAGGCTCAGCACTCATGTTAATTTGCATTCTTTTTAGTATTTCAGGGTCAGATTCATATCCACCATTTGCAACGGACGTCAGATAAACAATTGACATGCTACTACGCGCTAATGGATTAATTGCATGAACGAGGTATCTAAACTCTTGCGGAGAATGCTCTCTGGGATCGTTAAGGCTATCCCATGAGCTAAGGTCATGCTCTGGAGAGTTCACTTCTGAGCCTTGCATACCAGCATCTTGATGAAACCTTAAATTTGACTCAAATTCTACAGAAGAGAAATTCGTAGGCTCAGATCGATCGAAGAGCTTATTTTTAGAAAACATGTCTTCTGACATAGAGAGAAATCCCGGCATATGGAGTCCTGATTGTTATGGTGGACAGAGCCTTAGGCGTAGCATAGACGCCTTCCACTACTCTCCATCTCAAATATTAGCACAGGTAGCGCGTACCTACAGCTACAGAACAGGGACGAAGTGAATTATCACTCAATCTCAAGCGTGCTTCCCAGATAAGTTCCATCAGGTATTACTACAGGCAATAAACCATTTTGCTGAAAGCTGGAGATAAGGGCATAGACGCCAGTATCGGTTGTCTGCACCTTTTCGAGGGTGTTAAGTTTCCACTCGCCGCTAATAGAATTGAATCGGTCTCCAAAGTCTTGGGCACCTAACACAGAGGTTAGAGACCAGTAGAAATATTCTGTGGCCATACAGTTATAATCACATGATTCGTCATCATAGGTGTACCACGCCCCATCAGGGTAGCTTGGCGGTATGGTAAAGAACTGCCCTCCCCTTGCTGTATCCATTGCTTCAGTTAATGTCGAGCCAGCGTCTTCACCAAGCTGTTCGGGATAGGCGTTTGCGAGCCCAATATGGCTCACCAGATGGAGCACTTCTTCAAGTGCCGCATCAAATTCGCCGGTAAGTGGCCGCTCAGTAATAGTCTCAAACGCGAACAGATTCTGCGTCTCGATCGAATCAGGCAACTCAATATCTTCTTCCTCGCTTTCATTTTGATACATAACAAGTGTCGCTTTTTTATTCTGAAGTGTTTCGATAAGCGTTGGGTCATCTGCTGTACCATCCTCATCGTTATCCAGATACTCAGCGAGTATTGAAGCCGCGTGGAGTGCTTTGGCATCACTTACCTGAGATGTCGCACACACGCGAAGGCCAAACACCGTCACTTGTTTAGAAAAACCGTTTGGGCACGAGGTTGTTCCGTTACCACCGTTGTCATCATTCCCCTCAACACAAGCTTCTAGGGCATCGAGTATTGACTCAAGTTTATCGAGCCTATCTTCGAGACGTTCCTGCTTCTCTTGCTCTGTGCCTTCTTCTATTCGGTCAAGTTTTCGTTCAACTTTGGTGATCCTTCGATCGTATCTCTTCCTGATACTATTTATCTGCCTTCTCTTTAATCTCTTACGTTTCCTAAAGAGTCTTGAAGTACCCTTTTCTTCGTTTGTTACACAACGAAAACGAGTACCTGAAATGTTCTCAGAGCTTTTTTGAGCAAATGAGATAACTGGCTGGGCTGCTATCGCAAGAAAGCATACCAATGTATAGGTCAAGATGCGCGAGTAGTTCATTTTCATATTGAAGTCCCAATAACGTAAGTCCGCTCTCTGATACGACACGTTGCGCTAAAGAGTTAAGAGAATCTCTCACTTTAAATTTCACGTGATTCATTTCAAATTCGTGGAGTGCCACAAAATGCTATTTTTTCACATATTATGAGTGCCTTACCGCTTTAGCTCCTGTTGCGAATACATTTGAAAATACTGAGAGAGGAGGCAGAAAGAGTTGGTAATGAAGGATATCTTATCCCCCTACACTCATGGTGACATTGGGGATAAAATGTATGGGGGCATATAAATGAAAAAATTAATTATATTTGATTTTGACGGAACCATTTGTGACACACGACCGGCTATTTCTTCTTGTCTTGAGGCCGTAGCAAGTGATAACGACATTGATGTTGAACTCACACGCAAGGCGATAGAATTAACAACTACTGGTGGCTTAACATTGCCACAAACGGTAGAAATGCTTACCGAAAAATCTGGCAAATCAGCAGAGGAACTTATAACCGAATATAGAGAGCACTACAAAAAAATTGGCACTCAAAATTCAACTCTTTTTTCCGGTGTCAAAGAAACACTGGACATGCTCAATAGACAATCTAAATCGTTGATAGTTATCAGTAACAAGGGGGCCACTGCCCTCGCCTCCACCTTAAGTCATTTTCAAATTATGGACATGTTTCGTATGGCTATCGGTGAAATGCCAGGGCGGCCGTCAAAACCTGCTCCAGAGTTGTTTGACGAAGTGATTAAGCCTCACTTTCCTGATATTGATAAAAACGAAATTTTAATGGTCGGTGATACTGCAACTGATATCGCATTCGCAAGAGCTATCGGAATTGAGGTAGCTTGGGTATCATACGGCTTTGGCAAAGAATTAGGTAATACATCAGACTATACTTTTGATTCCTTTGCCGGAGTCCGGCGAGTTGCATTAGAATACCCTCAGCAACCATAATGCCTCTTTTTGCCTAAAAGATGACTTATCGAGGAAACTTTCATATTCCTTGAGCGATAGTGTGAAAACTTGCGTACAAAGGAGAACCTATAATGAAGAGAATGTATAAAGCACTACTGCAACGGCCGATTCTCAACGGATTTTTTAGTGTCTTTTGCTTGCTTCTTGGAAGCAGCATCGTTGCAGTAACACTACCTGAAAGCCTTTATCAGCCAGCTGGCTTAGGAATGCTCCTAGCTTGTTTTATCATTCCGGGAAGCTGCTATGGAACGTACTTCAAGGAGAAAATGCCTAAGATGACTGCGTTTCTCTATTGTCTCACACTACTGGGTGTTATTTTCGTATTTGCCTTTGCCTTTACGCTGCTAAGCCCTGAAGTATCAGGAGATCTTAAAAGTGATGAGTTCGGGACATTTGTTACGATGCTGGCGATCGCAGCTACTGTATTTGCGGCATTCCAAATTGGAATTGGATATATGGTAATACGTAAAACATCCGGGAGTTATGCGAAACGGATGCGCAAGCTGGAAGTAGTTTCTTAATTGTTAATGCCCCTGCTCTTTGTCCTTATCTTGCCCCTAGTGAATTTACTTTGGGTCAGGAATAGGACAAGGAGCAGGACTAGGTTTTGTTATCTTGATAGTTTTGCAGGGGCGAAGATGGATTAGGATTAACCCCAGAAACCGCCAAAAACGCAAAATATTTGCGCGTAGGGTTTTTGCGGCTTTTGCGGTTAATGCTGTTGGAGGTTGGGCTGGGAGATCGCCACCAAACTACGGCGTGGTAAGCTGTCGTTCGACATTCATGTCTCAGCTCCTCGCAATAACGGGGGATAACGGTGATATAAAACCTGGTCCTGCTCCTTGTCCTTGTCTTACCCCAAGTCAATTTACTTTGGGTCAGGAATAGGACAAGGAGCAGGACTAGGTTTTGTTATTTTGATAGTTTTGCAGGGGTGGAGATGGATTGGGATTAACCGCAAAGGACGCTAAGGAGTTGGGCCTAGAGAGCTTTGCGTTGTTTGCGGTTAATATTTAACAGTTTGGGCTGGGAGATTGCCGCCCTACTACGTAAAAACTACAGTGTAGCAAGCCGTAGTTCGACATTCATGTCTCAGCACTAAAATGTTCCGTGCAGATAGAGGGAGACTATTGGCAAGCCGGTAGATAGAATTATCAACAGGACTCCTACTGTCCAGCGATGATTTACAATCGCAAAAGCACCGATTCCAAAAGCTGCCATTCCAGCGGTGCGAGCAAGCATTAGAAGTAGCGCACGTAGTGTCTTGCTCCCTGCTGGTACTCCGCCAATAGAATATCCACTAATGAAGAGAAAGAGCGATGACAGCGCGATAGCTATCCAACCAATTAGGATTATCTTTTTGACAAACTTCTCAGTATCTTCACGCTCGTTCATAGACACGTATTTTCCTAACGCATGGAGATTGCCGTCATACTTCCCAGATGCCTTGTCCTGCTCCTAGTCCTTGTCTTGCTCCAATGGGGCAAGAATAGGACTAGGAGCAGGACAAGGATTCATACCGATATTTGGTGGGCAGTATACTACTATACTATGAACTGCTCTCTGCAAGTGTTACCTGTACCTCGCAGGGATCACTTTCTTGAAGGTCACCATCCTCTTCAAATTCCATCCCTGACTCTGTGATATGACCTGCATGTATGAGATCTGAGAGTGCAGACTTCAGGGCAGAGAGTTTTGAGGAAACGCCCTTCACCTTTAGCTGAGTCACTTCTGTTGTCAGGCTTGTTTGAGCAACACTCTTTTGCTTTCTTACCTCAGATAATACCTCACTTGCTGCTAGAAGAATATTATCTTGTTCAGGCGTGGCCACAATTTGAAGCTCTTCAAGCTTTGGCCACGGAGCATGGTGGATACTCTCGCATGTAGAGTGAGGGTGCCATGACCAGACCTCTTCGGTTATGAAAGGAAGCGCTGGAGCAAAGAGTCTTAGGTAAACAAGTAAGCTCTCTTTTAGAGTTGCCAGAGCGGAACGACGAGCAGCGAGATCTTCTCCCTTGTAGGCTCTCGTCTTTACAAGCTCCAGATAGAAATCACAGGTCTTCCAGAAGCTATCCTCGGCTGCTTGAAGGGCTGTGGCATAATCAAACGCCTCAAATGATTTTGTAGCTTTTGCAATAGTTGCGCGAAGCTCTTCAATCTGCGCTAAATCAAGTGGCTCACTTATATCAGCCTTAGACACAGGTTCGCCTTCTAATTGGCTGAGCAGAGATACCACAAATTTCCCCATGTTAAAGATCTTGAGTACGAGCTTCTGCCCGATCTTAAAGACCTTATCGTCAAACGCAGTGTCAGTACCAAGCCGCGCTCTGGCAGCCCAATATCTCACACCATCTGATGAATACTCGGTCAGGAGATGATCGGGGGTAACAACGTTGCCCTTTGATTTGCTCATTTTCTTGCGATCTGGATCGAGGATCCAGCCGCTTAGTGCGATGTGTGACCACGGGATAGTACCCTCGTGCATCCAACTCTTAAGTATCGTTACAAACGCCCATGTTCGAATAATATCGTGAGCCTGAGGCCTGAGATCCATCGGATAAAGCCCGGCATGACGCTCTGAATTAGTATACCATCCTGAAGCTATCTGTGGCGTAAGCGCAGAGGTAGCCCATGTATCCATAACGTCAGGATCACCGATAAATCCACCGGCTTGTCCTCGCTGATCCTCCGTATACCCTTCCGGCACATCGGACATCGGATCTACAGGTAGACTCTCAGCTTTAGCATAAATCGGTGAATCATAGTTAGGCTCACCGTTCTCACCAAGTGGATACCAGACGGGAAATGAAACACCAAAAAAACGCTGCCGGCTGATGCACCAATCGGTGTTTAGCCCTTCAACCCAATGCTCATACCGAGCACGCATGTATTCTGGATGCCAAGATATCTTTCTCCCTTGCGCAAGGAGCTCTTCTTTGTAATCACAGACCTTAACAAACCACTGTCTGGTAGTAAGGAATTCAACCGGGCGATCTCCTTTTTCAAAGAATTTTACAGGGTGCATTATCTGCTTTGGCTCACCGAGCAAAGCAGTTCCATTGCCATCTACAGCAGAACCATCAGCAGCTAAAAGCTCAACTATCTTTTTCTGAGCTTGCTTTATGGTCAGCCCTGAAAGCTCTCCGTAATTGCTATTTGCAAGCTCTGGATTCTCTGAGGTGAAGGGGGCAGTACCGTAGTCAAGCTCAATGAGTCGTCCATCACGCCCAATTATCTGCTTAGCCGGAAGCTTTGAGCTTTTCCACCACTCAACATCCATGACATCACCGAAGGTACAGACCATCAAGATACCTGTTCCCTTCTCAGGATCAGCATGTTCGGCAGGGAGAATTGGGACCTTTGCATGGAAGAGAGGCGTGATCGCATGCTTTCCGAAGAGGTCCTTAAAACGTTTATCATCAGGATGAGCAACCACAGCGATACAAGCAGCAAGGAGCTCTGGTCTTGTGGTTGAGATGGTGAAGTCTCCCCCACCCTCTACTGCGAATTTGATATCGTGGTATGCGCCCGGCATTTCACGGTCTTCAAGCTCGGCTTGCGCTACTGCTGTACGGAAATCAATGTCCCACATTGTTGGGGCTTCGTGAGAGTAGGCAAAACCTTTCTCTACGAGATCTAGGAAGGAATACTGCGAAAGTTTACGACAGTGATCGTCTATCGTTGCGTACTGAAGCGACCAATCAACAGAAAGACCAAGCCTACGCCAGAGAGCTTCAAAAGCTTTCTCATCGTCACCGGTAAGAATTTCACACGCTTCGATAAAGTTCTTTCTGGAAACCTCAACTGCATCCGACTTCTTCGACTTCTTACCACTCTGCGGTTCTGGCTTCCAATCTTTCTCGTAGGGCAATCTCGGATTACACGAAATGCCATAAACGTTTTGTACCCGACGTTCAGTTGGCAAACCGTTATCATCCCACCCCATGGGGTAAAAAATATTTTTGCCCTGCATTCTCTGGTAGCGAACGATAAGATCTGTTTGGGTGTAACTAAATACGTGGCCGACATGAAGCGAACCTGAAACCGTTGGAGGTGGCGTATCAACGGTAAAGGTATTCTCACGAGGGACATCGGGTTTCCAGTCGTAAACACCACGCTCACTCCAGTGGTCCTGCCACCTAGTTTCAATCTCACCAGCTTTGTATTTCTTTGGGATAGTCATATCGTATAATACCAGTAGCTTAACCTCTTATTCCTGAGGCTCTTATCCTATATAAGTCTTTAAAATATTCAACCTGTGAAGTACAGGAATCGGCATGGTCCTGCGCTCTTTGAGCTACGGACCACAGGCTATTCGGGCTCAAGTTCAGAGGAATTCAGCGCCGTATCTTTCAGCCTGAGCATGAAGTTCCTCTGCTAGGGGGAACTCATCAATCTGCTCATAGAGATACGCCAAATCAGAGGAAACAGTTTTAAGCCAATTCGACACCGCCGGCTGAACGCCCTTAAAGTAATCTAGGGCTCTGTTAAGGTGATCGATGGCTTTTGTGGTATATGATTCAGGGTCTTCTTCTGGAGGAGGATTTTCTGCAAGATCGAGAAGAAAGTGCGCGAAGCGATAGTAGCACTCTCCACCAGCAAAATAGTTTTCCTCATTCATGGCAAAGTCATAAACATCTGCTGCCTTTGAAAAGCACTCCTCCGCCATCTCAAGTGCATATTCTCTCTCTTCTTTAGGAATCTGCTGATCCTTTGAAATTCCATTCAATGCCTGAGCCTTAACAGAAAGAATTGATGCTAGATAAAGCCCGGACTCAGAAAGCCGTTCAGCAATACGGAGACCGTTACTACATATCTCATCGGAAGCTAAATACTGCCCGACCTCAAGCTTTGTTTCAGCGTGATAGACTATGGTATCTAAAATGCAGTTTTTATCATCAACCATTATCCACTCTTGCTCATCAAGTCTGGGGATAAGGTGTGCGATGCAGTGATCATAAGCGCTCTGTGAATGATGAACCATCAAATCATTTAGTTTCTTATGAGAATAGATATCTGCAAGGGTATGGTAACAGTCAATGACAAGTAGTGGAGACTGCGGTCTTTCCACGTAGTCTTGGGCTCTAAAGTAAGAAAGTGATTGTTCAAGAAGCTCCGTCGCACAAGAACCATCAAACTCCTCGGGATACGAGATGGCTTCTCCCTTACATAATACCTTCGCGCACTCAAGCCTAAGCCTATTTAGCTGAAAGTGATTCCCAGAAGGTGATGGCTCAACAGCTTCGATGACTTTCAAAGCGAATGCCGCTGAATGAAGATGTCGGTGCTGCGATTCAAGGGTACTGAGACATTCAAAAGAGAGTGAAAGAAGCCCATCGACCTGATTATCGGCGATACATCTATCTATAAGTAAGCTTGAATTTTTTAAAATATCGTCTATGACTTCTTTGGTATCTTCAGAGAAGTCTTCATGAGTGGTTTTAAAGAGCTGACGAATACTCTCGATTTCTAAAGCAGCAGATTTATCAGGCTCAGCGACAGCAACTTTCGCCCAGCTGCTGGCCCGAACAACATCACCAGAGCAGAGCAAGAGATCAGAGACGGAGAGTGTAATTTTAAGAAAAGCCTCATCCCCAATATGGCCTCTCGCCGCAGGAAGGAGCTCAGAGAGCTGATCGGTGAGAAACTTCCTGAGTGAAGGTTCCGCCATACAGCTTGGATTTGATGCGTGATCTACGAGCGATACAAAATAACGTGTTTGAAAGCCCGGCTTATCGCTCTTGAGACTCTCCATTTCAGCGATCATCGCCTGCGCGTCTTCTGCGGTAAGTTCTACCTCTGGCGTTTCGGAGCCAACCTCTGAGATTGAGGCATCATCAGCGTGTGGTGGAGTATCAGGTTGGTGTTCTGGATCTTCTAATGGACTTTGCATTTTACTACGTAACTACTCTAACAACTGACTATCAGCATATCAGGTCCAGAATTCAAAACATACTTTTTAGGGGCGATCTTGCCTAAAACCTCTACTCAGAATCTAAGAAGAATCACGAAAAATCTCTGCAAGATGCTGATAATATGGATATTTCACCTTACTCCTTCTCTCCTTTTATGAGGCGGAAGAAAAAGGCTATACTCCCGTACATGCTAAAACCCAAGAGTCCAATTGAAAGAGTAATGGTGGCCCTCGATTTTGATGAGCTAGAGGAGGCCGTATCGTTAATCGAGGCCCTCCGTGCTTATCCTGTCACTTTTAAGGTAGGTAATCAGCTCGGCACCTATGAAGGGTGGTTAAGGGTTATACAGACAATACACAGTACTGGTGCAAAGATTTTCTGCGACACCAAATTTAAAGATATCCCGGCAACCGTTGAGCGCTCCTGCCGCGCTATTACCAGACATCAACCAGAATTTTTTAATATCATGGCTGACAATTCACCTGCGGCTCTCATTGGAGCAGTAAAGGGCAGAGATCAAGCTGTAAAAAACTATGGGCTGAAAAAAAAGCCTGTTCTCCTTGGAGTTACGGTCCTTACTTCAATTACGGACACTGAATCACAGGAGCTCTACGGTAAGGTAGCAAAAGAAAAAGTACTTCAGTTCGCAACCATGGCTGCCCAGAACGGCCTTGATGGCGTTGTCTGCTCCCCGCAGGAAGCTGCACTCCTTAAGGAAAATGAGAGTACGAGTAGTTTACTCCTAGTAACCCCCGGTATCCGACCCGAGTGGGCTGTCGCTGGGGATCAGTCGCGAGTTCTTTCACCAGCAGATGCTGTGAGAGCAGGATCTGATTATCTCGTCATTGGTAGACCGATAACAAAACCCCCAGAGTCTGTCGGAAGCCCAGCAGATGCTCTGGAACGAATTCTTAACGAACTGGAGGAGATGTGAAGCCGTATTTAGAAAGTTTACGAGAAAGAATATTAACTGAGGGGGTCCTTGATCCTGAGGATATGCACCATGAATTTGTGAGTGGCATGCACGGAAGAAAGCTTGATTTCGATCGCATCGAAACAGCTAGCAGCCTCTATGAAGATTGGACAGATGCTTTTGCCGAATATATTCGTACTGAGTATCAACAACAACCGAACGCACTTATCGGGGTTGCAAATGGAGCGAATAGACTCGCTCTGAGCATCGCCGCAAAGCTTAAAAACGGTGCCGTAGGTCTGATTACTGAGAAAGATACTCCGAAGTCTGCTAAGCCTGTTGATTCTTCGCTCGACTATCTCTCTTCCTATAAACCTGATTTTGTACTTGTGATTGAGGATGTCGGAACTTCCGGGACATCCTCTGCAAGTGTTTGCCGTGCCGTGATAGAGGCAGGAGCTAAAAAGGTTGAAGTTCTTAATACGTGGCAACGCCGCGAACAGCTTGAAAAGCTGGATGAGGCCGGATTTTCTTACCAGGCGATGATTAAAGAGGTGTTACCGACTTATGCTCCGGAGGCATGTGATTACTGTGCGAATGGGGTGAAGCTGATTGAGCGCTAGAATCTAAATGGTGCAGGTTCAGGTCAAGGAGCAGGTCAAGGTGAATTTCGTGGAGAGGCGCTAATCTACCGCTGGCTTTGGTTGGGGTTCCAAGGGCGCCATTCTCCGGTGGCTACGTCTTTGTCTTGTTGGAAGAAGACCTTATACTGGTCTTGAGCTTCTTTCACGATTTTAACCTTTGCAACTGTTACCCCGGGACTATCTAGCTGACTGGGGGTAAGATACATCTTTGATGGCTTTACCGGAGTAAGGACTTGCTCTCCTGCCTCTCCTTCAGCAACAGTAACCGCCTCGTGAGGTCCAAGCCGGACAACAGAGCAACTCGTTACTGGCAGGCAATCAACACTTACCGGAACCGAATATTCGTCACATTTATCAGCCAGAAGGCAAAGTTCTGGCACTTGTTCTTGTCCGGTTCGGTGCATGTAGGATAATAACATAGGGGAAGCCTTAAATATGTTGCCTAACTATTAAGACACAAAGTCGACCATGAAACAATTCACCTTTCACTCAAACCTCCCCCATCCCGCAGACAAGGTATACTCTTGGCATATGAGTGACGGCGCGCTTCACAGGCTCCTTCCCCCGTGGGAAAAGGTTGATGTTCAGAGAAATTTCTCAGGGCCAATTACAAAAGGATCGGTTATCACGCTAAAAGTACCGATCGCCGGACCACTACGTTGTACGTGGAAAGCACTTCACACTGAGGTCTCTCCCACATCACATTTTGTCGACATTCAAGAAGGGGGCCCCTTCTCGCACTGGGAACATGAACATCGCTTTGAACCGAGCTCTGATTCAACCTGCATTATGAAGGATACTATTACGTATGCACTCCCGCTTTCACCTATCGCGGATCTACTCTGCGGCAAGATGGTAGAGAGTAAATTAGAGAGAATGTTCACTTACAGGCATACAACTGTTAAGAACGATCTTACGTGCATATCCAATTATGACCTCCCACCTAAAAAGATCCTTTTAGCTGGAGCAAGCGGACTCATCGGTAAAACCCTGCAGTCATTTCTTTCTACTGCCGGACACACTGTGATCACCCTTGTAAGAAGGGAACCAAGAAACGAACATGAAAGGGAGTGGAATCCTAGTAGTGAGACGCTCTCACCAGAGATTTTTAACGATATTGATGTCGTTATTCACCTGTCCGGCGAACCAATCGCGCAGCGCTGGACAGAAGCGACAAAGAAGAAGATTTTAAAAAGCAGAGTAGACTCCACCTCACTGCTCGCAAAAGCGATGAGTATGGCGAGCTCAAAGCCTAAATGCCTACTCACCGCATCAGGCATTGGTTATTACGGAGATAGAGGAGATTCCCTCCTTACAGAAGAAGAGAGCGCAGGAGAGCTCTTCTTATCTGAAGTAGCACAAAAATGGGAAGCCGCAACATTACCAGCCCAAGACGCAGGAATTCGCACTGCACATATGAGATTTGGAGCCGTGCTCACCCCGGCAGGAGGAGCCCTTGCAAAGATGCTTCTCCCATTTAAGCTCGGACTGGGTGGACGCTTAGGGAGCGGTCGGCAATACTTTAGCTGGATAGCTCTTGATGACCTACTCTACGCGCTATACCACCTCATTGCCAGAGAGGAACTCTCCGGGGCATTTAATTTTTGCGCTCCCCAGGAAACCAGAAACGCTGATTTTTGTAACACGCTTGCTAAGACACTTAATCGCCCATGCCTCTTTCCAGTACCAGAAATCGTACTTAAAACCGGGCTGGGACAGATGGCCGATGAGCTCTTACTCGCGAGCACGAGAGCTGTTCCGCAAAAGCTTGTTGACAGTGGTTTTTCTTTTCAATTCCCGGAGCTCCATTTAGCACTTGCGCACATGCTTGGTCGTGCTTCCAGAGAAAGAACTCGATGTTAAAATGCTACTGTACCAAGAGTATCATACGTGTCCTCTTTTGTTTACTCTGCTTTACATCGTGCTCTTCTCAAAAAAAATCTGGTACCACTCATGCTCCGTTGGTACATGCTGAGGAGATAACTTCCATTGAACTTTATCTTAAGAGATCTTCAATCCAGGCTGAGGAATTTGAAAAACTGAAGCTTCTCCAAAATACTCTCTATACTGAATGTGGGGTATTTTCAAATGGGCGGCAGGTACCAAAGAGGCAGAGCATCACAAATCCTGAAGAGGCAGAAATTTTAGCTGTTAAAAAAGCTGCTGCTCAGATAATGAACCTTCTACAGGCGAAATCTCATACATTTACTCCTCCTGAAGGGCAGGCCACATTTTACAGCCCCGGAAAATACCTCCTTTCGGTTCAGACGACGTCATCTTCCTTTAAAATTGAGACTTCTCTCGATAGCGTCACTGAGCCTCCAACAATTCACGAGAAATCTCTTTATAGGCTAGCTGTGGAGCTACGTGCGCTAGGTGAAGATTCGCTGTGCGGACGGCGTAGCTTTTACGGACTCGGCTCTGAGCGGTCCTAACCTCGAATTTGCATATTGCTGTCAGGTCGACGTTCCACATAAAATAGAACATATGTTGCTACGATTCCTTATAACAGCACTTCTTATCTGCTGCGGTTTTCTTTCCTGCTCCTCGTTTCAGATAGAGTCAAATAAATCGCTCATTAATAGACTCAATGGTCGTGGCCCCATAGCGCTTAGCACAACAAATGCCTATGTCGCCCAAAACCTCCTCATATCTGAAGAGATGGAGAGGAGTCCTGAGATACATAGTTTTGTGAAGCACCGCGGCTCTCCAGCAGCGCTTGAAGTCTACAAAGAATTTTTCTCCCCGGTGAATCTCTATTTTTATTATCCTCAAAACGTAGAGATGTTTACCATGGTGCAAAAGGCTGACGGCTGGAAGATAAATGGCCCAAAGGCAATCGCACCAGCGACGTTGGAACTTGTACACAAGGCTATGAGCGGAGTACGAGGCAACCCAAAAGTGAATTTCCCAAAGAGCTTTAAAGAAAAGCAAAGCTCTCCCAAGCAACAGAGCGAAGCTCCCCTACCAGCTGAGCTTCAAGAGTTTGAGAACGAGACACTTGAGCGAATAGGAGAGACCGATGAAGATGAAGCGCCAGGTGAGATTATCGCTGAGCAGGAGTCTGAAGAAACTATTCTCTATAATGAAACCAGATTCCCAGAAGAGGAAGAAACTCCTCAGAATTATGAATACTCTGGTAAACCCTTTACCAGTTCGACTTACCCCATGGAGAACGAGCGAGCAAGTGAGGCCGGTGCCCTTGATACGATCATAGAACAAGAAGGCACAGCTCCTGCGGAACTCACTCCGAAAGGCGATTTGGTACACTATGTTACCTATCCGGGAGAAACCCTTCAGACAATATCTCTGTGGTACACGCGCGAAGCTGCAAATAAAGGGCGTTTAGCCAGAATGAACAAGATCGCGGATGGCACGCAGCTTGAACTGGGTGATGTTGTTATTGTGCCATCGTATCTTCTAAAAAATCCAAATAGACTCACAGAAGGAGCAATTCAGAAGCTCTCTAAGATGAAGTAAGGAACAGATTATCCCTTTTGTTGATGATAAGAGAGCCATGATTGGTAGATATCTTTTAGTGAAGTCTCAATATCTATCTCAGGCTTCCATCCAAAGGTAAGATAGGCCTTGTCAAAACTTCCCTGGACTTCTGGCACTTCAGATGGTCGCATTCTCTCAGGATCCTGCTGCACATCCACATCAACTCCAGAGATATCGAGTAAGATATCAAGGATCGCCTGTATTGAGACAGAAGAACCTGAGCTTAAATTATAGGTCCCCGGTTCACTGGTATGCACTTCCGCATATGCTCGAACGACGTCTCGTACGTCCATGAAATCTCTAACAGCTTCAAGATTTCCAACTTTCATCACAGGCTCTGACTTTCCTGCTGCAATACTTGCAATTTGCGAAGCAAATGATGCGGTAACAAATGATTCATTCTGGCCGGGTCCAATATGATTAAAGGGGCGCATTATGTAGCATCGAGAATTGCTTCTACGCATGAAATATCGAACAGTATCTTCTGCCATCGCCTTAGAAAGGCTGTATGCATTTGCAGGTCGAACAGGGCTTAATTCCGTCAGAGGAAGATCTTCGGGACGAACTATTCCGTAAACCTCTCCAGAGCTCGCGAGAACGAATTGAGATGTCAGTCCAAGCTCTGAAAGTGCATCTAAAATATTATATACGCCGTATACATTCGTCTCGAGCGCTTTATCAAAATGCTTTTGTGCCGCGGGGACAAAAGACATCCCTGCAAGGTGATAAACGATATCTGGCTTAAAGGCGGAAAGAACCTTCAGGCAGTCCTCTCGTGAGGTAATATCAAGGGGGACGGTTTCGGTCGGACAGTTATGTTTTTCAGAGTAAAGGGCCCCGAGTACGGTATGCCCATTACCCTGTAGCTCTCTGGTAAGATACCCGCCGACAAACCCGCAGGCACCGGTTACAAGAGCCTTCATAATTACTTCTTCGCTTCCAGACGCTCTAAATCAGCATCAACCATCATCTGAATCATCTGCTCAAATGATACTGTTGGCTCCCAACCGAGATTCTCTTTCGCCTTGGTAGCATCACCAACCAGAAGATCTACTTCCGCCGGGCGTAAGAAGGCCTTATCAACTTTAACATACTTCTCCCAGTCTAGATCGACGTGATTAAAAGCTGTTTGCACAAGCTCTCTCACGGAGTACGTCTTTCCGGTAGCGATAACGTAATCATCTGGCTGAGTCTGTTGAAGCATCATCCACATTGCTCTTACGTAATCTCCAGCAAATCCCCAGTCACGTTTGGCATCGAGGTTTCCAAGACGGAGTTCATCGTCTAGCCCAAGCTTAATGCGTGCTACCCCATCAGTTACTTTACGAGTTACGAATTCAAGACCACGCCTTGGTGATTCGTGGTTAAAAAGTATTCCTGAAGCGGCAAAGAGCCCATAACTCTCACGGTAGTTTACCGTAATGTAGTGTCCATAAACTTTTGATACGCCATACGGTGAACGCGGGTAGAACGGAGTAAGTTCAGTCTGCGGCGTCTCACGTACTTTTCCGTACATCTCAGAGCTTGACGCCTGATACACTCGAATAGAGCGATCCACAAAGCGAATTGCTTCTAAGAGCTTCGTAACACCAAGAGCTGTGAACTCAGCTGTGAGTACAGGCTGCTTCCAGCTTGTTGGAACAAAGCTCTGTGCAGCAAGGTTATAGACCTCTGAAGGCCTTGTTTCCTGCAAGATGCTCATAAGTGAAAACTGATCAAGCAGGTCTCCCTGAACAAGCTCAATCTTATCCATAAGGTGATTAATTCGCTCAAACTTTTCCTCTGAAGAACGGCGTACCATTCCATAGACCTTATATCCCTGCTCGAGAAGAAATTCCGCGAGATACGACCCGTCCTGACCTGTTACCCCGGTAATTAATGCAGCTTTCTTTGACATACGTAATACTCCAAGCCCTGTTGTATACAGTGTTCAATTTGTTAAGGCTCGTATAATAAACAGGTGTACCCTGATATTACAAGTAACCACCGATACGCTTATTTCTCTCATAATATCAATAGACTAGCACCCCACTTCCGAGCACATCCCGTATCTGCGAAATCTCTTCTTGAAATCAGCTTATCGTGGGCTACTATTTGCGAGGAACATCAATAAAATTACTCCTAGGGGGAGATTATGAATTTTCACAGAAAACTCTTAGCCGGCATCTTAAGTATCTTTGTCCTATTTCAGGTAAGTTCATGCGGCAGTAGTAGCACTTTTGAGTTTATTGCCCTGCTTTGCGGAGGCTACGCCACAGATGCAAATGAGTTTGTTGCCGTTGGGGAGTCAGGTACAAGTCTCTATACCAATAATGGCGGGAGTAGTTACACTCTGCAAGACGTTCCCCTTAAGTACGACCTCACAGATTATGCCGTTCAAAACGGTCTTCACTACGCGGTCGGCCTAAATAGCACCCTACTCACGCGTCTCTCCCTCACCTCATCTTACAACATTATTGATACCGGTATTAACGCGGATTATTACGACATCGAATTTGCTGATAACGAAGTAGGATACATCGCGGCTTCAAACTCTCTTATCTTAAAAAGCGCAAACAGTGGATTAAACTGGTCTTCCTTAACCGTTGGAGATGGAAATATAAAATTCTCCTCTATAGATTGCGTTGATAGAAATACGTGTATCGCTGTCGGTGAAGTCGGTATGATCTACAAAACCATCGATGGCTTTACGAGCTACACTCAGCTTGATGCTGGAGTAAGCGTTAACTTCAATAGTGTTATGCTCACAAATAGTAGAAACGCATGGATTACTGGCGATAGTGGTTACGCGGGTTTTAGTACTGACGGGGGATCTACATGGAGTCAGATTGATACCGGCACATCAAATACCATTAACGGTATTTCTTTTAATTCGGACTACTCACGAGCAATACTCTACGGGGACCGTTATGCAGCGTACTCTACTGACGGTGGATACCAATACCAACCGAGCGTCTTTCCTGAAGTCGATGAAGAATTTGTTCAAGACGTCATGATGTTTAAACTCTTCTTGCTCTTCGGCTCAAACCCTTTTCGTGGCGTACTCCTTGGAGATCAGGGACGAGCATTCTTTACCTCTGATGGGGGGAGCACCTTCACAAGTCTTACTATTAACGTAGAAGACGCGCTCTCCGGGGAAGATGGAAGCGGTGACGGCGAAGATATCGACACAAGCGGCTCAGGAGAAGGTTCTGTTACTACCCCCTCCCCGACCGCTACCCCTGATGATGAAGATAGCATTCTGGAGTTCACACTCTCAGATCAGGACTTCTCTTTCTCGCACACAGTTGGCCAAACCTCCTGTCCACAAAAAGTCGGACAGTTTGTGGTCACTAACACCGGTAATACTGAAACAAACTACACTGTAAGCACCAGTGGGAATCAACTCTCCACAATGCCATCTTCATTTAGCCTGAGCCCGGGAGGTACGCAGACGGTTATGATTACATTTACGTGCAGTCAATCGTCTTCTTTTTCCGGAACAATTACTGTTGAAGGCACAGATCAGACCTCTGGTGTATCAACGAGTGTAAGCGCACAGGTAAGCGGAAATGTAGGCTAACCCGCAATCTTCTTAGATTCACGCAGTCTTTGTGCAATTGCTGAAGCCGCACAATCATTTCCTATTGGTCTTGGATGAAAACGATCATAGGAGAGGAGTCGATTGCCTATCTCAGCTTTACATTTTTTCATAGAATCATAGAGATCTATGAATTGAAAATTATTCTGTAGCGCAAGCTTTCGTATTTTCTGGTGTTCGTCAAAAAACGCATAAGATGCTGTGCGTTTATCCAGAAAATCAAAATCAGGAAAGAAAACTACATACACCTCAAATCCATGTTGTTTCTGGAGCTCTGAGAGAACACTCAAGTACTGTGCTGTCTTATTCTCAGTTAGAAAATCAGGAGCTTCGAGATCTTCCTGCTTTTTTTCCTCCTGTCTCATTACCCGAAACTTCATGAAACGAAAAAGAGCACTTTTACGAAGCCAAGGAGAAAGAGTGGCCGCGTTCACTCCGTCCTGCTCTTTCTCGGTATTTTTAAGGTGGTAGTAGATCCCACCATCATCAGCATATGTATCGTTCAAACAATACGTTAAAAGGACGATATCAGGAGAATAGCGAAGCCCCTTCTCTTTTAATGTCTCAACCTCTTGCTGAGTGTTGTATCCACTGACACCGAAATTAAGGACTTCTACTTTCTTCCCTTCAGCTCTGAGCTTCTCTTCGAGCAGAGCCGGATAAATGTCACGGTCTTTTTCGATCCAGAGCCCAGCCACAATACTATCGCCGAGTACAAGTATCCGCGTCTCTCCAGCAGGTTTTAGTTCTGTGTGACTCTCGTCTCGAAAACCGAGATCGTTACTTAAGCCTCGGTAACCATAATACTGAACAGACTTTCCGCTTGAATCGAGATGAGGAATCGGCTCGTAGCCGATTTTCGGATTTTTCGCGAGGCGCATACGCCACTTTTCGATATAGACAACTTCGGGAGCGAGGTGAAAAACGCGGAGCGTTATCTCAGCTACTCCAAGTCCGATCAGAAGGCCGAAGAGAAGAAATAAAATCCGGACGATGAGTTGGTTCATTGTGGAGATTATTTCACAGGTGATGTGTGTAGGCTAGCTCTCCTTGTCCTCTTCCTAGTCTTATTCCTGACCCAAATTAGAGCAAGATAAGGACAAGGAGCAGGACAAAGTGGGAGCTTGCGCCCCCGTGTTAGATAAGTTCGGTGCGGCCTTTTTCTTTTAGTTCTTTTACTACTTTTCGTACGTCTTGGACGCTGTCTCTGGGGCAGACGAGGACGGCGTCGCCGGAATCTATGACGATGAGGTCCTTTGCTCCAACTACTGCTACCAGTCTGTCATTTGAGTAGAGAACATTGTCTTTTGAATCAATTGCTAACGCATCTCCGTGAAAGAGGTTCCCATTCTCATCTTTTGCAAATTGCTCTGCCCACGCATCCCACGAGCCTACATCATTCCAACCATAAGGCTTGGCTTCTACCATAGCAGTATTTTTAGCATGCTCCATAACTCCAAAATCGATAGAGATTGACTCCATTTTTTCGTAAATGGCTGCGGTCTTTTCAGCCTCTTCAGGAGTTCCTATAGCTGGCTTAAGCTCCATAAGCTGGGCATAAAGCTCCGGGAGATGATCTTCAATAGCTTTTAAAATTACAGAAGCTCTCCAACCAAACATTCCACTGTTCCAGTAGAACCCTCCCTGCTCCAGATACTTTTCAGCTCTTGTTTCATTTGGCTTCTCAAAAAAGCGATTTACTTTATAGGCCCCGTCTTCAATCTTTTCGCCGCGCTGAATATAACCATAAGCAGTATCTGGGCGAGTTGGTGGAATACCTACTGTCACAAGCACATCATGATTCTTGGCCAGTGTGGCAACATCGGCGAGGGTCTCACGGAGTTTCTCTTCGTCATTAACCGCATGATCCGCCGGGAGACAAAGAAGCACTGTTTCTTCATCTTCTACCGCCGCGTGAATAGCCGCCAGTCCGATAGCAGCTGCAGTGTTTCTTCCTACTGGTTCCGATATTACTTTCGCGTATGGAACATGCTGACGTATCATCGGCTCGTGGATGATATTGGTAATAATCCAGACATTCTCTTTTTGTACGAGTGAGGCGACACGTCTTGATGTTGCCTGAATGAGGCTTTCACCGGTCTGGCTAATAGACAAAAACTGCTTGGGTCGCTCCATCCTGCTCACCGGCCAGAAACGTGAGCCCTGTCCACCTGCTAGGATAGCTATTTTCGTACCTGTAATCATAATGCATATCTCCCTATGTCTTTTAAGTGATGAGTGAGCCCATCTTGCCAGGTGATCACATCTCTCCCAAGTATGTGTTCAAGCTTTGTAGTATCGAGAACTGAGTACCGGGGACGTGTAGCCGCCGTCACATAGCTCTCAGAAGTTGTCGGCTCAAGCTTTGCTTTCCAGCCTTCGTCCTTACTTTGTGGCGCGGCAAGTTGGTATATCTCTCTGGCAAAATCAAACCATGAGATCTCTCCGGCACTTGCTGCATGCACGATACCGCTTGTGTCGGTATCAGTACGAGCAATATCTAATACGACTTCAGCAAGCCAGCCAGTCCACGTCGGAGACATCACCTGGTCTTGCACCACTTTTACAAGCTCCTTTTCTTCAAATAGTCGAAGCATCGTATGAACAAAATTGTGCCCATACTGCCCGTGAAGCGAGGAAACCCGCATAATAGTAGCACGGCTTCTGAGGATATCAAGAACAGCATTATCTCCCTCAAGCTTCGATCGTCCATAGACATTGAGTGGCTCAGGCGAAAAGTCTTCCTTAATAGGCTCTGTTGCCTTATTGCCATAGACATAATCGGTTGAGATGTGAATAAGTGCTGCTCCACTCTCTTTCGCGGCTTCTGCAACATGAGCCGCACCTCTGGCATTAATAGCAAAGCATCTCTCTGACTCTTCTTCTGCTCGATCGACCGCCGTATACGCGGCAGTATTAATAATAATGTCTGGGGTGCTTGCGGTAGCTAGACGCACCACTTCATCTCTTTCTGAAACATCTAACTCGCTACTTACCGGATACACGCATTCTAGGTGAAGGCCTTCGGCCTTCTGCACTATCTCTCTTCCGAGCTGTCCTGTTCCACCAAAAAGTAAGATCTTCATAACTGGTACCGATTAGCGGTTCCCGTAGTTCTGCTCATAGTATTCACGGTACGAGCCACTCTTAATGTGCTCCCACCATGCAGCATGCTTCTGATACCAAGAGATCGTATCAGCAAGTCCTTGATCGAAAGTAACGGTCGGTGACCAACCTAATTCATTTTCAAGCTTTGAATGATCAATTGCATAGCGTCGGTCGTGGGCGAGACGATCCGTTACATGTTGTAAGAGATCTTCAGATGCTGACAGAGTATGGATAATCTTTAATGCCACCTCTTTGTTTGGCACCTCTGAAGCTTCCCCGCCACCAATATTATAGACTTCGCCAGCTATTCCCTTTTCCGCGATAAGAAGAAGGGCACGGCAGTGATCGATGACATGAAGCCAGTTGCGTATCTGCATGCCATCGCCGTAGAGCGGGAGCGGTTTGCCTTCTAAAACATTAGAGATAAAAAGTGGGATAAACTTTTCTGGAAACTGATAAGGGCCATAGTTATTGGTGCAACGAGTTATCACAGCATCAAGGGAATGGGTCTTATGATACGACTGAACAACAAGATCTGATGCTGCCTTAGAGGCGGCGTATGGACTTGTGGGGTCTAGAGGTGTGGTCTCAACAAAACGGCCCGTTTCGCCAAGAGACCCGTATACTTCATCTGTAGAGACATGGACGAAGCGCTGAACTGCATGAGACTTGGCTGCGGAGAGAAGATGTTCTGTACCAAGTACATTAGTCTTCATGAACGGGGCGGCGCTTAGAATCGAACGATCGACATGGCTCTCAGCGGCCAGATGAAAGACGAGATCGAATTCATAGTTTGAAAAGAGATCTTCTACATTACTCGCATCTGCAATGTCACAACGCACGAAATCAATTTTATTCTCATCAAGAAGCGCAGAAATATTTTCAAGATTTCCGGCATAGGTCAGAAGATCGCATACTACAATCTTCCAATCAGGACGTTCTTTCACAAGATAATGTACGAGATTACTCCCGATAAATCCGGCTCCACCAGTAACGAGAACTCTTTTAGTCATATGTGTAATCCTTTTCCCGCAATTGGCTCAGGTATTATCCCGGTCTGGATCATCACGAAAGCCAAATTCCTCAGTAAGATCTCCGAGGCCACGAAGTGTAAAGCTAAACAAGAACCTCTGCCTGTCGGGGTTTACCTGCTCGCTGACTCCAAAATCTATATGCCAGCAGTTACACGCACTCTTTAGCCGTAGCGCTGCTCGCTGTTCGATGAAGTCACTCTCGAGCTCATCAAATCTCGCAAAGTAGCCAACCTGAAGCTGATCGGTAAGTGCAATCTGCAAATTGCCTGTAAGCTGGCTAATGCTCTCATCGATAAAAGAGTAGCGCACACGAAGCACATCTCCACGATCATCACGAAAGTGCGTTGCAAGTCCCCACGAAGAAACATCCTCTTCTTGAACGTTATAGTTTGTATCTGCGCTCAGAGCAAATTGAGGCGTAGGGAAGATTGTAGCGATAGCACCAAGATCTGAGAAAGCATCACGGTTCGGATCATTATCATCAACATCTTCAATGTAATCATAGCTCTGAAGGAGCCTAAAGCTGGCGAGCTCTCTTACCATATTACGGCCCTTACGGATATTTTGACGGGCGAAGACATCCTCTGTGCCATACAGATTATCAAGATCTCCCAAAAGATAATTATCTCGAATACGACCGAAATCTTGTACTTCAGGGGCAAGCTCTTCAATCTGTTGAGGTGGTAGCTGACCACGAGGCTTAAAGCTCCCGTAAAGACTATTCCTCAGATCGAGCGCAACAAGACTCTTCTCCCTGAGACGATCGATCGCATCAAAGATAGGAAGATCCGTTTGCGTCGTATCCGGAACGTATTGAAATGTCATGCCAGGCACGAAAGTATGCTTTAAACGTTGTAGCTCATATTCACCGGCTTCTGAACCAAGTGCGGTAACGTCCTTAATCCATGTTTCTTCGGGGAGCTCAAAAACTCTCTCAATAGCAGTGTTAACTTTAACACTCGCATCAGGAAGGGTACGATCGTTTGAATCATCAAGATCTTCAAAGGGAAGCTGTGCAGAGATTGTTGGGTTAAACGTCTCTCCGAGATCATAAATAGTCTGACGTATGCCAGCTTCAAATTCCATATTAACATAGTTTTTGTAGTGTAAAGGCACTTTTACGCTCGGGCGGATATCATACCTCATCCCCTCAAAACCCGTATCTCTGGAGAAGTTTGTGGCCTGTACATCAGCCTTGGTTGTTACCTTAAGACCGAGCGGGTGAAAACCAAACGGGCGAAAGCTTCGCAGCGCATTCACTCTCGCTTCAGGAAGTCGGTGAAAGACGAGATCCTGATCCGTTAACAAGCTCTGGTTATACTCACCTTCTAGAGATGTCGTAACGTAATCACCAAAACTACTCCTAAGAACGACATCCGAATTCACATACCTTGAATTCGACTCACCAATCTCTGATTCATCCATCTCGCGCAGAAGGAGATTATCACTTACATAATTCACATTGGCTATAAAAGAGGTTGGAATGATACTTGAGGGATCGCTCTGCCAGTTTTGTCTATAAAATCCGCCGAATCGGTCCTCATCGATTGTGGGATCAAAGACATCAGTGACATTTGTTCCTCGAAGCATTCCATCTCGCGGACTCTCATCTGAGTAGAGGAGTCGGGTATGGAGATTGCTGCGAGTCGAAAATGCGTTACGATACTCAAACGCCGAACCTCTCCTCGTTCTTGAAGCGAAAAAAGGCTCAAAGAGCATATCAGAATGATCGTCTATCACTGCCAGAATAGGCTGACGCAACGATACACCATCACGGTTACTATACCCGGCCATTGGTACGAGTAACCCAGAAGCCCTCTCCTCTTTTACTGGAAAAGCCAGCCACGGGGAGTAGAAAAACGGAACTCCCTGAAAAGATATTGAGCTTCCATAAGCGTGGGCATACCCTTCTCTTGTTACATCCATTTCGTCGCCAGAGATTCGCCACGGTCGCGAGCCATCATCACAGTGACAGGTAGATAAAAAACAATCATTTAACCGAAAGCGCTTTTCTGTAATACGTTGCGCTTCCTCTGCGTGGATAAGATACGCTCCCTCTTCAATCGAGAAATCTGCGTCATAAAAAGTTCCAGTTTCGTAATCAAGATTAAAGTCGGACCGGTCGGCCTCTATCACGCCATCGGGAGTCGTTAGAAGAACATCGCCGGTAAAGCTACCGTCTTTCGTGTCGAGATCAAGCTCACCTTCATCAGCCTCAAGCTGAAGGCCCTCAGCTGAAACAAGCACACCTCCAGTTCCTTTAAGCTTGTTCTCTTCCTGTAAGTACTCAACATTGGGAGCTTCAAAATCTACCTTACTGCTCCCGGTAATAGCCTGCATCTGTTTCTTCTGAATCTGTTCGCGTTCTAGCTGCAGTAACCGCTGCTTCCTCTCGGAATCCTCATCAAAGATAAACTCATCAGTTGGAGCCTCCTGAGCAAAGACAGGCACAATGGGAATAAGCGTGTTTAAAAAGTGAAGAGAGGCAAAAGCCAGAAGAACTTTATTGGCACGAAACATAGAGAATTTCACCTGCGAATCCAGTAAGAATAAAATACCCTACTAATAGAACATTCCTAATAAATTCAGGCTAGTCTATACATTTATAACGACGTTATAGCGAAGAGCGCTGCGTATGTGCAAGTGCAAGAGGAAGATTAAGAGAAAGAGGAAGATACGGAGCAAGAAGGCTGGGGCTAGAACTATATCTGGGGAGGCTCTGGGCAGGTGCAGGATGGATTAAGAGTCGTCGGGGAGAATAAGAAGACTTTGAGCGAGAGAACTACCCTGTGGCTGCGAAGCCGAAGTTTTTTAAGATGAGAGCTATTTCGTCCTTAAGGTCGGTTCTTGCGATTATTCTATCTACCATTCCATGTTCAAGAAGAAACTCTGCGCGCTGAAAACCTTCCGGGAGCTTTTGCTTAATGGTTTGCTCAATAACACGTGGACCAGCAAATCCGATAAGAGCACGGGGCTCAGCAACAATCACATCCCCTAACATAGCAAAAGAAGCAGCAACGCCACCGGTTGTCGGATCTGTAAGCACGGAGATGTATGGGATTCTTTCTTGACCAAGAAGAGCGAGTGCCGCGCTAACTTTAGCCATCTGCATGAGAGAGTAAATTCCCTCCTGCATACGAGCGCCACCAGAAGCTGAAACGATGATAACCGGGCGCTTTTCGTCCTTCCCTATCTCGATCATTCGAGCGAGCTTTTCACCGACAACAGCCCCCATGCTACCGCCCATGAAACTAAAATCAAATATGCCTAGCATCACGGGTATGTTATTAAGACGTGCTCGGCCTGTTACAACAGCCTCAACGTAGTCAGACTTTTTCTCTGCTCTCTTGATGCGCTCTTTATATCGCTTACTGTCTCTAAAGTTGAGAGGATCTGAAGAACGTAGATTAGCGTCAATCTCAGCAAATGAGTGACGGTCTGCCATTACTGGTATTCTCTGACTAGCAGTTAAACGAAAATGGTACTCACACCTTGTGCAAACACCTGCGGTTCTTCTGAGATCTTTGGTGTAAAGAATTGAGGCGCACTCCGGGCACTTCGTCCAGATATCATCAGGCATCTGATAGCGATCGCTCTCATTCTGATCGCTCTGCGGCTTCGGTGCTTTACTTCTAGAAAACCAACCCATATCAGTTCAGCTTTATTCTTCCTTGTGAACGTTTCCTTACGACTTGTAAGGGGTAGAGGATATGGATATTATTCAAAAAATGCAAGTAAGGGAAACCAGATGGTCAAACTTCACTCTATCACCACCTATTTAAATAGCCTGCTCGAGCCTAGCGCCTATAAAGACGCTGCTTACAATGGGTTACAGGTCGAAGCGGCAAACGAAAATATCGCAAAGGTCGGTGTCGCTGTTGATGCCGCTAGCAGCATATTTGAACAAGCTGCCGAGAAAGATTGCGACTTGCTCATAGTGCATCACGGGCTCTTCTGGGGCGGACACTTACAACCCATTACTGGGCGACTTGGTTCAAAGATACGCTACCTGCTCGATAAGAATATATCGCTATACGCAAGTCACCTTCCACTTGATGCGAACAAGGAAGTTGGCAACGGATATGAACTCGCACGGCTCCTAAACCTTGAGAAACTTGAGCCCTTCTGCGAATACGAGGGAAAGCTCATAGGGGTAAAGGGACAATTCCCTTCCCCACTCACTCTCGAAGAGATTGTTGAGCTCTCTGCTGCGCTTCCCGGTCGTGCCCAAACCCCTGACACGCTTTTTGCCTTTGGTCCAGAACGTATGACATCTGTCGGAGTAGTCACTGGTTCTGGAAGTTTTGCAATTGAAGCTTGCGCCAACGAGGGACTAGATCTCCTTATTTCAGGTGAGCCAAAGCATGAAGCGTATCATCTAACTAAAGAGCTTGGTAAAAACGCACTCTTTCTCGGCCACTATGCCACAGAGACAACAGGCGTGAGAGCTATCGCGAAAAGACTAGAACGAGACTTTGATGTTCAAACAGTCTTTCTTGATGAGCCCACTGGCGTGTAGTAGCACTGCACGGTCTCCTTGCACGGCCTTCTCCCACGGTGCGAGCAAGCCGCAATTTATCACTTTTTCGCCGCCCTCCCCTTGTACCTCAATATTCTTGTGTCTATAATTGCCGTCGCAAAACTCAGTCAATATATACACCTTGGAGTGACACAATCTTATGAAACATCTGTCCGATTTAAATGTGAGTGGCAAAAAAGTTCTCGTCAGAGCCGATCTCAATGTTCCCGTCAATGAGCAGCTAGCTATTACTGACGCCAACCGAATCAAACAATTCCTCCCTACGCTAGAGTATCTTTTAGAGAAAGGGGCTACACCAATCATTATGTCTCACTTTGGAAGACCAGGCGGAAAGCGTGTTCCTGAAGCTTCGCTTAAACCTGTTGCAGACAAAATCTCTGAACTCATAAAGAAAGATGTAACACTCGCCACAGACTGTATTGGATCTGAAGTACAGGAACTCGCAAAGAATCTCGAAACTGGCCAGATCCTCCTACTTGAAAACCTGCGCTTTCATAACGGCGAAAAAGATAACGACAACGCCTTTGCCAGAGAGCTTGCTTCTCTCGGTGAAGTATATGTGAATGACGCCTTTGCAACTGCTCACCGCGCACACGCTTCTGTCGTTGGAATTCCTGCGCTCTTAAGCGAAAAGGCACCAGGGCTTTTGATGCAGAAAGAGCTCGACTATTATAATAAGGCGCTCGTAGATCCCAAGCGGCCACTCTGTGTTATCCTTGGTGGCGCGAAAGTTTCATCAAAACTTGAAGCTCTCATCAACCTCGCTGACAAGGCAGATAAAGTCATCATCGGTGGCGCAATGGCGAACACATTTATTGCCGCGCAGGGCTTTCAAATGGGTCGCTCACTTTACGAAGCTGAGCTCTTTCCAAAAGTGTTAGAACTTATGGGTACGCTCGCTCGAAGAGGCTGCCAGCTTTATCTCCCTGTCGACTTTGTTGTCGCACCACAACTCAAGAACGACGGCTTTAGCCGTGCAGTAACCGCACAAGAGGTGCCTGCCGATATGATGGCACTTGATATTGGGCCAGCTACGGTAACGCTCTATAGCGAAGCGATCCAATCAGCAGAAACAATCGTCTGGAATGGTCCGATGGGAGCATTTGAACTTGAGGAATACTCTAAAGGAACGACCTCCATGGTCGAGCACGTGGCAAGTAGTCATGCACTTACCGTGGTTGGTGGTGGAGATACTGATGCTGCGATTCACCAGATGGAACTTGATCATAAGTTTGATTACATATCTACTGGCGGCGGTGCATTCCTTGCCCTCCTAGAAGGGAAACCCCTTCCAGCTATGAGAGCTTTAGATTAGATGCGTAACATTCGTAGTCTTTAAGCTTTAAGAGAAATACCCAAATCGCAGTGTCTCAAAATATTTGAGCCCCACTTCCTTGAGCATGCTCAAATTATGCTCGATGTTATCTCTGGGTGATATACTTTATTAAAGAGGAGTACAGGATGAATACCGTTAGCTATTCAGTATCGCTCGCAAAAGAACTCGAGAGTGTCCGCCAAAATGAGATTGAAAGATTGCGAAAAATTATCGCGACGGGGAAATATGAGGTTAAGAATAACCTTCTCGCAAAGGCACTGATGCCCTGTGATAGCCCCCCGCATTCGAGGGCAAACCCGCACCATTGACGCCAGCCCTCTAAATAGTTGACGATACCTCCTATGGCAAAACGACCTGTTGGTGGCATCGTCTTCTTTTTCTCTCTTATCTTCCTCTACGTACTCGGGCTCTTAAACACGATTGCCCTCATTTCGATTTACAATAGTAGCTCCACAGAGAGACTCCTGCTCTTTCTTCTCGCGGGGTGTACCGGTGGATGGCTCGCTTCGCTTCTTGTTAAAAATGAATTCGCCGTACTCCTTCATGAGTATAAACATGCTATCGTTTCCAATCTCGTTGGGAATAAATGGAAAGAGATGAAAGTGGAAGAAGAAACAGGCCACTTTCAATACAGCTATACTGAAGAGACAAAAGCATATAATGCTTTCATCTATCTCGCGCCGTACTACTTCCCCCTTTTTACTATTCCCGCATTCCTTCTCGGTATCCCCCTGCTACAAGTACACACAAATGCATATCTCTTTTTCGTATCATTCTGGTACGGTGCTGATGTGTTTTTAAACTATAACGATATTGGGCCACACCAAACTGACTTCTCTAACCTTCTCGGTGGATATCGTATTGGTCTGCTTTATGTTATTGGAATGAACTTTACCATCCTTTCCATTCTAATGGCTTGGGTTCTCTGCGACTTTTACGGATTCAAGGAGCTCGGGCTTGCCACTTTTCATCTTATCCACAACAGATTGTCTTTTGAACAATGAATTGCCCTAGGGATGCATCTTAGATGGAACACTTTTAACCGCAAAGGAAGCTAAGAGCACAAAGAGGTCTAGGGACAGGTCCTTACTTGCCCTCGAACAAATGAGGATCATTGTGAAATATCTAAAGATTGCTGATGAAGCCATCATCGTATTTAACCCAATCTAGGAAAAGGGCATGTGCCGGTGCGGTTGGCCCAGCGAGAGTTCGGTCTTCGGCCTTCAAGATCTCCTCTATGCTTTTCGTCATTTTTCCACGCCCAATGGCCACAAGGGTGCCAACTATATTTCGCACCATCTGTTTTAAAAAGCCGTTGCCACGGATCGTAAACACGAGATGCGGATTACGGTATTCAAAGGCAGAATAGAAAACTTCACGGCGCGCGTGCTTGGCGCCACAGCCAGAGGCGCGAAAACTTGTGTAATCATGCTCGCCAATAAGAGAAGCTGCTTCACGATTCATCGTCTCAATATCGAGAGAAGATGCAATGTGTAACACGTGGCCATAGTCATATGTAGGCGGAGCAGGACGGTGAAAGATATGATAGGTATACTGCTTCTCTACTGAATTTTTCACGGCGTGAAAGTCATCTGAAACAACTTCAGCCGAAACTACAGAAACCTCATTTTTTAAGATATTGCTCACTCCGTGCTGAATCCTTGTAAGGGGTGGTGCATCAGACGGCAGATGAACATTTACGACCTGCCTTCTGGCGTGAACACCAGCATCGGTTCGTCCAGAGGCCAGTGGATTTTTAAGAGATTCCCCACATATGGTCTCAAGCGCCTTTCGCAACTCTTCCTGTATCGTACGCTGACCGGGTTGTACCTGCCATCCTGCGAATCGCGTCCCGTCGTATTCAAGCACAAGTCGTATATTAGGCAAGGAATCCTCCGACTTTCAGGCAGAAACGGCTCTTAATGCTCTTTTTCAAGGAGGAGCTCAAGAATTTGAACGGCATTTAGAGCAGCTCCTTTTCTTAAATTATCAGCGACTATCCAAATATTGAGCCCATTCTCTACAGATGAATCTTTTCGAATACGACCAACAAAGATTGGGTCCTTCGATGCACAATCAATTTGCATAGGGAATTCGTTATGATTCGCATAAACCTCTATCCCCGGCGCATTCTCTAAGAGAGTCGTGAGCTCTTGTTCTGATAATGGCTTCTCTGTCTCAACATTCACGCTTTCGGCGTGACAGTGAAAAACTGGAACACGTACTGCGGTGCAGGTAATCTTTAGATCTGGAAGACCCAGAATCTTTCTTGACTCATCTACAACCTTCATCTCTTCTTTGGTGTAGCCATCCTCAAGTAAGGTATCTATCTGAGGAATACAATTAAAAGCTATCGGGTGAGCAAAGGCTTCACTTTCAGTTTCCTTTTGTGTGAAAACGGCGCGCGTTTGCTCCCAGAGCTCATCAAGGGCAGCCTTGCCGGCACCGGAAACAGCCTGATACGTAGAAACCACTACGCGCTTTAAACCTGCATTTTTGTGAATAATATCTAAAACAGGGACCAACTGTGCCGTAGAACAATTTGGATTAGCGATTATAGGATCATTCTTGGTAAGAGCTACCCTATTCACCTCAGGAACTAGAAGTGGCACTCCCTCTTGCATACGATAGTGACTGGAATTATCAATAACGATTGCCCCTGATTCTACGGCTATTGGAACAAACTCTGCGGAAAGAGCACCGCTAGTCGCAAATAGTGCAATATCTACCCCTTGAAAACTCTCAGCAGTGAGCTCTTCAACCTCACACTCACCTCCATTAAACGAATACATTTCGCCGGCTGAGTCTTTCGAGGCAAGGAGCTTTACTGAACGACAGGGCACATTACGCTCTTCAAGAATGCTGAGCATCTCGCTGCCGACAACACCGGTTGCACCAACGATGGCAATTACAGGTTCAGATGGAAGTGGCTTATTCAAATTCATAGCAATATCACATAAAAGCTTTTCAGCAGGCGACAACGGTGTCTATTATATACCGGTAGTATACATAAAAGCCTTAAAGAGTCTATGAACGCGACATCTTTCCTATGACGATATCTCCTGAGAACGCACACTTTACTACCAAAACAGCGCTCCCCTTACGAGGCGTTACCCCCGACACCCTTCACGGAATGCATGCCCGACTTCGTGATGAGTACGGGCTAACCGATCTTCAGATCGCTGAAGCCGCCGGTTTTAGCATGGCAATGGTTGTTCGCTTCGCTCTGGGACTCTCTGCGCTAGAAGGCCAAGTCTGCGCTCTTGTGAATGACAGCCTAAGTGGCGCAGTGGCACTTACGACACTCAGACATCTGGTAAACGGTGGGTCACAGGGAGTGGTACTCTTTGTCGGAAAAGCAATAAAGGAGAAAACACCCAGCGAGCTTTTCACCCGCGTTCTGCAACCGCTCGAACAGATGAACGTCAGCATGGAGTACTGGCATGAGGAAGAACAGCACTCTCTTGTTCAAGATCTTCTCGTGCAGTGTCACAACAGCATCTGTGGTCTTTATCGACCAGATACCGAGCAAAGTGCTTTTGAAGCCAGTGTTGTTGAAATTTTAAATGAGATTAGCACACCAATACATGCGATAGAGTGCCCACTGGGAATTTGCGAGACAACAGGCAAGAAATCATACGTACCGCTTTTTGCTTCATCAACTCTGTCACTGGGAGCCCCACTTGTTGGGCTGCAGGCAGGTGGTCAGTATGCTGGTCGGCACTACCTGTGTGATATCTCTTTTACTCCTGAAATATACAAATCTGCAGAGCTTAACTACCCACCGCTTTTTGCGGAGCAACCCGTTATTCAAATACTTCCCAACAACGGGGAATCCTAAAAGAGCGAGTGCTCTCTTCCTCTTAATCTTCTTCTTCCTCTTAATCTTGCACTTGCACTAAATCTCTCCCCTCCTTCGGACGAATACACCTATTCGTCAAGCAGGGTCAGCTTTTGGTGTGGACACGGAAGAGGTTTCAGCAAAAAAGCTGGAGATAGAAAAGGTGCAAGTGCAGGATGAGGATGAAGAGAAGGACTAGGAGGAGGAATTAATTAGCTACTAATGAGCGCCCGAGGCGTCCGCAGCTACGGGCATTCCATAAAGGGTCCATGCATAGCCTGACTCAGCATCTCCGGCAGTAAGAAGAATCACCCAGCCGGGTTGAGGAGTATTTTGACCCGCCTCGCTACACAGACGTAAGGTATCTCCATCGACGGTCTTCACCACGTCGACTCCACCCGCACGACTATCCCACGAAGCAGGCCGCACCTCACCGTCATAACGTGAGGTCACAATGCAATCTATCTGAACTCTATGAGGAATTTTCATTAAGAAAAAAATTTACTCTACGTTCTCGGGCTCAATTGTCTGCTCAACCTGCATACCGAAAAAAGGCGAAGGACCGTGACGTACGTCACGCATCATCTCTGAAGCCTCTTTTGTTTCAACAGTTGACCACTCGACTTGAGCCTCACCACGAGGACCGGGGTCTCCGATCTTCGTCGGTACAAGGAAAAGGTCCCCTGAAATCGTATCGTGCCTTGATATGAGGCGAACGATATTCACCGGCAGCTTTTTATGTCCAGCAGAACGCTTAGCTGTCTTAAGCAGCTCTTCCATTACATCACTTACGACCCACTGGTTTCTACCTACCCCGGGACAAGCGAAGATCTCTTTTCCGTTATCTATATCTCTCTCAAGATCGTTCAACCAGTCTATGGACATATAACCCCTTTCATAAATTACTTAATTATTAACCAGATCCTTTATATACTATATACATTCGCAACGTGGAACAAGTATGCGAAAAATACCACCGAAAGCTCACCGGGAACACACTAGCTGGCCCCACCAGTCACACTCCACAGAGTTTTACGATGCGGCTTCCCCGGAAGAAGGATTCTCATCAATGCTATCTATGCGCTCTTTGAGCTCTTTTCCGACCTTAAAGAAAGGGAGTCTCTTTGGCGGAACGTCTATCTTCTGACCTGTTTTCGGGTTACGCCCTTGGTAAGCTCCGTAATCCTTAACGACAAAGCTACCAAACCCACGTATCTCAATACGTCCGCCGTTCACCATCGTATCTCTCATCTTACGATAGATGAGATTAACGATCTCTTCGGCCTGCATTACGTTAATTCCTGACTTTTCTGCTAATTTTTCTATGAGCTCTGACTTATTCACTTACCTAACTTCCCAATGATATATTCTAGTATTCAATAGCGAATACGAAATATTATAAAATTAACAACTTACCGCTACAACATCCTAAATTAATGTTGCCACTCACAAAAGCGAGGAAAAACTCCCTACCTTTGAAACAGCACCCTAACCCAGTAAGGGCCTGTTAAATGATATGACTACCTTAATTTATTAGGAAATGCCAGGCATAAGTTGAAAAAGTAACTGAATTTTTAAAGAGTTAAGTTATCTTAATATACTCAGGGACTTACTATGTATGTACCTAGAAATATACAAGAAGATTAAATTCTAACGACTATAAAACTGTGGATTGTTTAGATAGTGTTAGCGCAAGGTTAGTTCAGCGTTAAATATCTGCAATTACTTGCATTTAGGTTGCTTCAATACCCGGCTAATCCCATAATCGGATTTATATGATGTAATCTCTACCTCCCCCGGTAGGTCTTTTTTTACTATCCAGACACACACTATAAAACGCACTTAATAACAGTTTTATGAAGACCGTAGCCATCATTATCCCCAGAGAATCCTACGGCGAAGCACGAGCTATCGTCGAGACGGTCTGGCAAGTAACCCGGCAAAAAACTTTTATGCAGGCCCTTAAGGAGTACGCAAGCTCAATAGACGAACTCTTTTCATTCGAAATCTACTGCCACAGACAGATCACAACCTTTTACATTACTGCTCACTCTCAAACGATCGATATCATTAACGGTTCGCTCTACGCCATTTATCCCGGCATACAGATCGAAGAGCGTCCGGATTTTACAAAGGTCAATCCACACCACTGGAGCATAGCAACGTCTGAGATTCGGTTACGCGAAAAAGACATTATTCCTTTTAAAGACGCATCATATCTACAGCAAGACTCACTCAGCGCCCTACTTACAACACTGACAAGGCTTCCGTACGAGGGGAAATATATCTTACAATTCGTATGCTGCCCCATTAAAGACTCCGCCTTGCTACGGGCCGGGCTTAAGAAAGATGCAGTCCTGAGCAAACTCTCTCATATCCGCAAACCCAAGTTCTGGGTAAAAGAGCACGGTCTCACCATGCGATTTGAGGCAATCGACAACAAGGTTAATGACCTCCTTTTTGGATTTAGCGGTCGCATTTGCGCTATGCTTCCAGCAGATGGTGAGTACGAGCAATCTCCTCAAGACCTCATCCGCCTGATTATCAAAGGAGGATACACAGAGTGTGCCTCCTCTTCCTTAAACAAACTCTTGCCGAGCAAGTCGAAGACGGGCCCCGAAGCACTCCACTTCCTGCAAGATCGCGAATACCACAAACCTTATCGACTCACCGCCTCTGAACTTTCTACCCTGTGGCACCTGCCTGATGTCGATGATGGATTAAATATTGAGTCCATTCTCTCGAGAAAGAACAACCCTCCCGCTGCGGCAAGTGGAAATCCACTCTCTAAAGATACAACTGTGTTCGCAGAAAATATGTACCGTGAGCGATCGACTCTTTTTGGACTCAATAAGAATGACCGCTCTCGTCACGCCTACGTTGTCGGACAAACAGGATCGGGAAAATCTAAACTGTTTGAACTTCTGGCAAAAACTGACATACACCAACGACAAGGACTTGCCGTCATAGACCCCCACGGCGACCTCGTCGATGATATCTTGAAGCATGTTCCCGAAGATAGAGTAGATGATGTTGTCTTAGTCGATCCTACTGATACCGCATATCCGGTAAGCTTTAATCCAGTTGCGCAGGTTCCCGAACTCGAACAACCAAAAGTATGCGCTACCCTCCTTGAATCGTTTAAAAAAGTGCTAGGAAACGTCTGGTCAGAAAACCTCCAGCGCTTACTCCATAAAAGCCTTGAAACCATACTTCAAATTCCGGGTGGAACACTTGAAACCATGCTTAAAATCCTCGCAAGCAGCGAATATCGAAAATGGACAATCGCGCACCTAACAAACAAAGATCTCATTGCATACTGGGAGAACGAATTCCCCACCCTCAGAGAAAAACAAGACGATGGTGTCATATCCCCACTCTTAAACTTTCTAGGCGAGCTGCTTGCTCCGGATCCGCTGCACGACATGCTCTGTCAGCCACTTAACCGGCTCAACTTTAGAAAAATTATGGATTCCCAGAGAATCCTGCTTATCAAGATCCCCAAGGGGGTGCTCGGTGATACCAGCGCAGCTCTGCTCGGCTCACTTTTTCTCGCGCGAATCTATCAGGCTGCCCTAACCCGCTCCGACATACCTACTGACGAGCGGGTGCCATTTCATTTATACGTAGATGAATTTCATACATTTACGACTACGTCGCTCAAAGAGATGCTCAGTGAATCAAGAAAGTTCGGACTGTGCCTCACCCTTTCAAACCAATTTCTTACCCAGGTTGATGATGAAACTCGAGCGACGCTTCTCTCAAATGTGGGCACTATCATTTCAATGAAGGTAGGAGGAGCAGATGCCGCCAGCTTATCAGGTATCTTCTCTGAGAGATTTTCAGCAGCAGACTTAATCAATTTATCGCTACGCGACTTTGTAATAAAAATGCCGGTGGAAGGTGAAACATGTGAGGCGTTCTCTGGCCGCACACTCGACTGTTTTACTCCGGCTCAACATCACGCTGATCTTTGCCGGGCTGCATCTCGGGCACGGTACGCTCTCCCCGCAGAAAGCGTGAATGACATGGTAAGAATCTGGTCTGAAGCAGCGTAAGCCTCTATCCCTCAAAGAGGCATTGCCCCTTTAGTAGTCAGCAACTTTTCCATTAGCATCAAAAGTCCTTAATGCGAGAGGAAGATCTGTGTACTCCATGCCATGAGTACTCTTTAGTACTTGTATACCCATCCCTCCAATTGCGGACCGATAGCTCTTCGTAATGGTAAGTGGATCTTTCACTTGCCCCTTCTCAAAAACCTGCATACTTGCCTTTGCAAAGAGATAGCTATCCCACACAAAGCCAGGCTTCTCTTCAGAAGGAAAGTATTCTTTTATCTTCGAGACAAATTCATTCGGCACACCTATGTTGGTATAGAGAGAACCGGAAAGAGCACCAGAGGATAGCGCATACTCAGTAGAACTCTCAAACGAATCTGCACCAAAGAGAAACGCTCCGATACCAGCGGCACGCGCCTGTTTGGCAAACACTCCCACTTGGCCAGGAAGTAAATAGACCCCAAGAGCATCAAATGATTTATTCTTAAGCTTTAAAATCTCAGATCGAAAATCTGAAAGATCCGGGCTCACGGAAACTTCACTCACAATACCTTCTTGCATCCCAGGCTGTTCACGCATCCCTCTGGCCATAGCCTCAGTAAAGGGATCTTCTGCTACGAGAAAGGCAACTTTCTTTATCCCCTTTTTATCTAACTGTGACTTCAATGCTGCAGCGTACTTCTCAGGTGGAAGTTGCATATTCAGTATATACTTCCGATCTCTTGCCAGACGATCATCATTGGACATTACCAGTAACGGCATGCGATCTTTTTCAGCAAGATTAGAGACAGCAACCAGAGGAATCTCTCCCCACGAATATATGGCCGACACTTTCTTTATATCCTTTAGGGAGCGATAAGCACTAATCGACTTTCTAGCGTCATATGCATTGTCTTCAAAAACAAAGCGAACAGATGAGCTCTTTTGCTCTTTCTGAGCAAGAATAATGCCGCGCTTAACTGAAGTACCATACTCAGCGCAGATACCAGTGAGCGGAGCGCTTACCCCCACTGAGACTTGAGCGTGAAGCTCAGCCTGATAATACAGTGAAAGAAGAATAAAAAGTGAGCAGTGAAGTGTTTGATATAATACGTTTTTCATGAGCTTGATAGTGCCTCGATTGTCATTATTAGGAAATGGATAGAAACATAAATTGCAATATATCTTTGTTATCAGTATGTTATAGTGCTATAATGTGTCATATATGAATGACAACACTTTAGATATCGCCCTTCAAAACTCCGGATTGCCAGCCAACGAATCAGAGATTCTGGCACACCTCATTACCCATGGACGCTCTGCAGCTGGCTCTATAGCACGTAGAAGTTCGCTTAAAAGAGGCTCCGTCTATGCGGCGCTTCACTCACTCGTGGATAGAGGCCTGATCAACCGATCGCGCTCAGCTAAAACGATGATGTTCTCTCCAATTCCAAGAGAGACGCTCTTATCCACACTCGAGCTAGAAGCCACACGCAAGATAAAACAGCTTCAAAGCACAACGGCATCTCTTAAAAAACTCTTCATGGAGATCCCAGAAGGAAAGGAACGAAAGATAGACGGTTTCGAACTAGAAACAATTACCGGCGAAAAAGGAGTTTACGAACATCTTTACGAATCCCTAACAAACGAGAGCTTTAACTCCATCTTCGACCCTCAGCTCCTGACAAAAGCAGCCTTTAAGCTCGCACTTGAAGTACTAAATGAAACGAGGGAAGGAAAACATAACATTAAAGAGATAGCGCGCCCCGGCCCCAGAGCAACCACTTATAAACGCGCCGTAAAAAACCCTAATCACCTCGTAAAGATAGCACCATCACATTTCTACATCCAATGTGACTGCATCATTACCCGCGAACGGGTAACACTCATATCTTACAAAGATAACAACTGCCAAGCGCTCCGGATAACACATCCAGAATTTGCAACGCTCCTGAATACGCTCTTTGATAGCGCGTGGTCACAACTTGAGTAGCTAAGAAATATCGAACGAGGTTCACGCCCCTTCTGGGAAAAGCCCTTCAATGGAAAGATACCTCTCTCCAGTATCGTAACAAAACGTAAGGATCGTACTACCAGCTGGTACTTCTGGAAGCTTTTTGGCAATAGCAGCTAACGAGGCGCCAGAAGATATCCCGAGAAAGATGCCCTCTTCTCTTACAGCTCGTCTCGCATACTCCTTCGCGTCTTCGGGATCTACCTGTATAGCTCCATCAATAGCATCAAGATGTAGGTTCTCGGGGATAAATCCAGCACCAATCCCCTGAATGGTATGCGGCCCAGGCTCTCCCCCACTAATAACTGGCGAAAGCGTAGGCTCAACCGCATAGGCCTTCATCCCACTAAACTTTTCCTTTAATACTTCTGCACAGCCTGTAAGGTGACCACCAGTTCCAACGCCAGTTATCAGGTAATCAATTCCATCAGGAAAGTCCTTAAGAATCTCCTGAGCTGTTGTTGCTTTATGAATTTCTACATTTGAAGGGTTAACAAACTGCTGCGGCATCCATGCGCCATCAATCTCATCTACAAGCTGACACGCACGATCTACCGCTCCCGGAATGCCCCCCTCCTTCGGTGTAAGATCTAATTCAGCGCCCAATGCATACATATACCGTCGTCGCTCTAAAGACATCGACTCGGGCATAACCAGAATAAGCTTATACCCCTTTACAGCTGCCGCCATAGCGAGCCCGATTCCAGTGTTTCCCGACGTGGGCTCAACAATAGTGGCACCGGGCTTTAATTCACCAGACTTCTCAGCAGCCTCAATCATTGCTAAGCCTATTCGATCCTTAATACTTCCTCCCGGATTTGCTCGTTCGAGCTTCATCCAAACATTATGCTCAGGCCCAAAGAGCTTGTTAAGCTTTACATGCGGAGTGTTTCCAATTGTCTCTAAAATATTTTGAGCTTTCATAATTATCCTTTGCCGTTTAAATCTTTATGTATTTGCGAATTCTCTTGTGGCAATGAGAGCTTCATCAAGATCCTTGATGATATCATCTGCCTCTTCAATCCCAATCGCTAATCGAATACCTCCAGGATGCATACCGATTTTAATCTGCTCTTCGGCAGAATAAGAAGCATGCGTCATCGAACCTGGATGCTCAATAAGAGTACGAATCTGCCCAAGACTCACAGCGAGGGTTATAGCATATGCATTATCTGCCACGTACGTCATCATTTTTTCACCTCGCACCTTTGAGGCATCACCATCCTCTGCTTTCAGCGTAAAATAGAGCATGAAGCCCGGCGCAAAATTACCGTTAAAATCACGGAGCATGCGCTGCGCTATGTCATACTGCGGAAAGCTCTTAAGACCGGGATAGTACACACGCTCAACATCTGGATGCGCCTCAAGGTACTCAGCGACTTTCATCGCATTTGCTTGCTGTTTTGGGAGCCTGAGCGAAAGCGTTGATACCCCATGAGCTAAGATATTCCACGCCGTTGACGGACAGAGCGATCCCCCAAAATCTTTCCTAAAGAGGGTTAGTCCATTTTTATATTTCTTATCAGTAACGACAGCCCCACCAAGTACCGTACCGAATCCACTAAGCGCCTTGGTTAAACTGTGTACGATAAGATCGACGCCGTACTTAGCGGGGTTTTGCCCAAACGGAGTAGCAAACGTATTATCCATTACGGTGAGAATTTTATCGTCCTCTCCTCTTGAAGCATTAATCTTCTTCACCTCGGCCATAATGGCTTCCAGATCGAGAAGCTCAAGAGTTGGATTCGCTGGCGACTCAAGATAGAGAAGACGTGTTCTGTCAGTAACATGTTCGACAAATGACTTTGGATTACTCAGATCACAAAACGTAACCTTGTGACCCATTCGCGGCATCCAATTTGTAAAGAAGCTATAGGTGCAGCCGTAGACGGTCTTGTGCGATATGACCTCAGATGTTGCCTGTAGCGAGAAGAGCACGGCGGCATTAATCGCAGCCATGCCTGTAGCATACGTCACGGCGCACTCCTTCCCTTCAGCTTCAGCCAGCACATCTGACAACATATCATTGTTGGGCTCTCCCATTCTTCCATATACGTACGTTTGCTCTCCGGGATCATCGGGATAGCGTTGACCTATGGCACTAAACCCCTCAGCCCCACGCTGCGGAGAATTCAGACGGAAGGTAGATGACATTGTAATCGGAGGAACAACGTGGTGGGTATAGTCCCAAGCTTGCGTCTGCATCTTCCCGTAGAGCAAACGCGTAGAGAGACTGTAGTTCTTCCTATTATCATTCTTATCCATAACACCTCATTAAGAAATACTGGTGCTATCGTACGATGCTTTGAAGAAAGGCAAAACTATTTTTTTATGAGCTTTTGAAGTGAGCGGAGTGAATCTACTTCTCTTGGCGTCTTATCCTCACGAAGACGCTTCATTCTCGGAAAACGCATGGCAATACCTGACTTATGGCGCGACGACTCTCGAACCCCTTCAAACGCCAGCTCAAATACAAGCTGGGGCTTCACGGATCGCACTGGGCCAAATCGATCTACCGTGTTCTTGCGAATAAACGCATCAACTTTACGAAAATCTGCATCAGTAAGCCCGGAATACGCTTTTGTAACCGGAACGAGATTTCCATCATTGTCCCAGACAGCAAATGTATAGTCAGTATAAACCCCTGCTCTTCGACCATGCCCCTTTTGCGCATAGAGAAGCACCGCATCAAAGGTGTACGGTTCCACTTTCCACTTCCACCATGCTCCCTTCTTACGCCCAGATCCGTATGAAGAGCTTAAACGCTTTATCATTATCCCCTCTCTCTGCTCTTCTCTTGCTTGTTCCCTGAAGCGTTGAACATCTGACCAATGCTGGACATCAAGCGAGTGCGATAGATTGATACAGAAACTCTCATCCGCTAAAGGTGATGCAACCACATTCTGTAAGCGCTCTCTTCGTTGACGTAGCGGAACCTCACGCATATCTCGCCCTTCATCCTCAAGGAGATCGTATGCAATAAATTTGACTGGCACCTCAGTAAGTAACTTTTTACCCACTGATTTACGACCAAGCCGCCTTTGAAGATCAAAGAAGCTCAAGGGAGCTCCCTGCTTCCATGCAAGGATCTCTCCATCAAGAACGGTTCCATCTGGTAACGACGACGCAGAGTCTGCAATTTCTGGAAAACTCTCTGTCACTGCCTCATCCCCTCTCGACCAGATCATAACCTCACCGGCACGCTTAATAAGCTGGCCGCGTATCCCGTCCCATTTCCACTCAAATACAAGATCCTTTATCTCTTTTCTCAATTCCTGCTCCTCTGACTCGGTAAGAGCGTGCGCTAGGAAAAAAGGATAAGGCTGTCCCGGAGAGATCTCTTCACCTTGCTCTGGAGATACTAGTTTTTCAAAAAACTGAGCTGTTATGGGCCACTCTCCTGCCATACGGTGCGCAAGGATGGCTTCAGGCAGGTTATAGGCTACTGATAATCCCCGTATCACAAGATTTTTCGCTACGCCAACTCGAAAGCCGCCAGTAAGTAGCTTGTGAAAAACAAAACTCTCATGTCTCCCGAGAGAATCCCAGAGCTCAAACACTCGGCGCTTTTTCTCGCCATCTTCAAGATTCTGCATAGGGAGCAAGATCTCATTTACCATAGACCCAAGAGAGTACTCCTTTATTTGCGAAGGAGGTTTTTTAAGAAGTGAAAGCGTCTCTGCAAGATCGCCAGCATGGTCATAGCACTCCTCAACAAGCCACAGTGGATACCCGGAAAATTCCGCCATCCACTCACGTAGCTGTGTCGTCTTCACTACTCGAGAGGGGCGTTTCCCGCTCAGAAAAGCCAGAGCATGTACCGCATCTTCAGGTGGAGTCTCTAAGAAATACTCTTTAAGCGCAGAGACTTTTTGTTTTGTGCCCTGGGAAAGATCGAGCTCAAGATAGAGATCGGTAAAGGCCTTCATACGCTATCTGCCTCATTCGAGAAGCTAGAAGTTGGAGCTCTATCAGTAATCTCTAGGGCATCGGCACGATATCCCTTCTCTTGGAGATAACGAACGAGTACCGCACTATCTCCGTGTGTTGCTGTAATGTGTTGAGCTCCGGTGGCTTCAATTGTCTCAAGGATTCCGTCCCAATCAACATGATCGCTTATTACGAAACCGCGATCGAGTGCTCGCATGCGGCGCTTGCCACGCACTTGCATCCACCCTGAGGCAAACGCTTCTGAGCACGCGCCAAATTTCTTAAGCCACGACTCTTTCATTGCAGATGGCGGAGCAAGGACAAGTCCTTTTGATCTCAAGGCATCAGCGTTTGTTGCATTGGCACTCAAGACTGATGGAAATTTCACTCCTTGATTCTTATAGGGAGCAAGAAACTGCAAAGCTGATCCGTGTAATCCAATTGGACCGATATCAGAATGAAGACCAGCAAGTATCCGCTGGGTTTTGCCAAGTGCATATGCGTAGATGATACTTGTCCTTGACTCTTGTTGGTTCCTTTGCCACCACGTGTGTATATCTTTAAAAACGTTTTCCTCGGCTTCCCATCGATAAAGAGGTAACGCAAAAGTAGCCTCTGTTACAAAGTGATCACACCGCACTGGTTCAAATGCTTCACAGCTATGATCTTGCTGTAACTTGTAATCGCCGCTTACCACGCAAACGTTTCCACCGTGCTCAATTCTTATCTGAGAGGAGCCCAGAATATGGCCCGCTGGGTGAAGTGATACCGTAGCGTCTCCAATCTGAATCTCGTCCCCAAATCGGACTGTTTCAATCGTTGCCCCCTTTTGCAAACGAAGAGCTAGAAGCTCGCGACAAGACTCAGCACACAGGTATGCCTTACTTCCCGGTCGTGCGTGATCACTGTGGGCGTGGGTAATGATAGCCTTTTTTACAGGACGACTTGGATCAATGTAGAAATCGCCGACACTACAGTATATTCCTCGCTCAGTAAGTTCTATAAGCGGCATTCGCTTCTCCATCACAGCAAATCACCATATCTGTTTGATTTTACTAGACATAATGGGCACACACCCCCCCTATCCAACTCAGCAGTAGAAACCTTTCGAATTTCTTTACTAAGAATCGACAGTGACATACTATAACAGCGTTTATGAGATAGCGAACTCATACTAAAACGGAGTTAAGAAATGAAAAAAATAACCTCATCTATCGCATACGCATTTAGCTGTGCCATTGCAATTGTTAGTCTTTCAGCGCCGGCAGCTGCACTTCCTCCTCTCGTTGGAGATGGATGCTTACCAGGAGATCCATGTTACGTGGCTCCTCCAAGAGCGCAACCTAAGCCAATCCCTGTTGAGATAATTGAGCCAGAACCAGTTACTCCAATAGTTATCGAAGAAGATGAGTGTGAATACCCACTGTACGCTACTGTTGGTGCCAGTTATGTATTCATGGAGAAAGACGAGACTGTTCTTAACCACCTTATGGCTCCTGAACTTAAAATCGGTTTCTACCGCATGCTTGACTATACAAGTTTTGAGTTCGGTGCTGCATACAGTGGAAGAGTCCGTAACCGAGAGCATCCAAACCCGGGCGCATACAGACTTCCTCAGGATACTCAAGTATTTGACTACTTCGCTGATTTTCTCTTTCACCTCACCGACGAGGAAGAAGGATTTGATCCTTACCTAACACTTGGTGGTGGACTTAAGCACTATAGAGACAAGCTCGAAGACGGTGACCACACAGCACTCTATGCTGCTGCTGGTGCCGGTGCCTTCATGAACATCTCTGAGCAAGTGTTCTTTAAGCCTGATTACCGTGTAATGATGGTTGATGAAGACACTGAAGTAAACCAGAAAGCTTCTCTGGCACTTGGTGTAAGATTCTAGTTACTACATAACTAAAACAACTCTTACTCCAAAAATAATAAACACAGGAGCCCGCGGAGAGCACGGAGAGGACAATTCCCCCTCCGCGAGCTCCGCGGGCTCCTGTGTTTTTATCTTTTGAATCAACATACATACTCCTATTCAGCGCCCTCTGAAAATAATCTGTAACAAAATCCTCCCCAATGCTACAAACGTAAAGAAAGTAGCGAGGAGAGAGCTTGGAAAGACTGGTCATTATCGGCAACGGAATTGCTGGAATCACTACAGCACTAGAGGTGCGAGCGAGAGATCCGCGCGTTCGTATTACCGTTATCTCATCAGAATCAAAGTACCATTACTCAAGACCCGCGCTGATGTATATCTTCATGGGGCACTTGAAGTTTCGCGACACGATGCCCTATCCGCCCACGTTTTGGGAGAAGAAAAAAATAGAGCTCGTTCACGGATACGTGGAAGAGATCGATTCGAGCGACCAAAAAGTTCGCCTTGCCAGCGGCACCGCATTTTCTTACGACAAACTCGTTTTAGCTACCGGATCAAAATCGAACACTTTTGGATGGCCCGGTGAAGATCTCACAGGTGTGCTCGGACTTTACAACCTCCAAGATCTAGAAAAACTTGAACAGCTTGTACCTAATGCCTCTTCAGCAGTCATTGTTGGAGGTGGGCTCATAGGTATAGAGCTCGGTGAAATGCTCCACTCAAGGGGAATTCATGTGACCTTTCTTATTCGGGAATGCTCTTACTGGAATAGCGTTCTTCCTGATGAAGAATCTCAGATGATTAATCACGTTATCCGGGCAGAGAATATGGAGATTGTCCCCTCTTCGCTCCTAGCAGAGATATTGCCTGACAGTACTGGCCGAGTAAGAGCTATCGTTACCGAGGACGGAAGGGAAATCTCATGTCAGATCGTTGGACTTACTCCCGGAGTTCACCCCAATAAGACACTAGCCCAAGCTGCCTCGATACCTACGCATAAAGGGATTTTGGTAAACCAATACTTAGAAACTCGCATTCCAAATATATACGCATGTGGAGATTGCGCTGAGATTCAAAATGAGGTTGAGGGCAGTAGCAGAGTGGAATCCATCTGGTATACCGGAAAATTTCAAGGAGAAACGTTAGCAAGAAATCTTACCGGTGAACGAGTCACATACGATCCCGGAATTTTCTACAACTCGGCAAAGTTTCTTGACCTTGAATATCAGGTATATGGGACCGTTCAGAAGCAGAACCCGGACGATACCCATTACTACTGGTGCTCAAAAAATGGACTGCACAGCTTGAGACTTGTTGAACGCGGTGGCGCTCTTATTGGCGTCAACCTTATGGGCATTCGATATCGACACCGAACCTGCGAAGAGTGGATTAAGCAGAAGCTCTCCGTAAAGGAAGTACTGCCGTTACTTGGAGAGGCAAACTTTGATCCTGAATTCTCAAAGCGGTTTGAGCCAGAGATCGTGGCAGCTTTTGCGGAGGAGCTCAGATGAGCCTCGTTCAAATACATTCTTCAAATCCAAAGTCCCGTCACGCCACGACGACTCTCTTTCGCATCGGCACCTATATTGGGCTTCTTCTTTTTTTTGCGTCTCTCTGTCCACGACTTTATGAGTTCTTTCAGTCGGTAGCCCCCTCCTATTTACCACTGTTACTGACATTTGGTCTTACAACACTTTCTGCAATTGGATGGATAGCCTCCCTTTATACTGGCACCACACCCGGCATCAAACACAACGGGACACAAACACAGGGAATCTCTTCACGTGGAATTGGAGCATGGATACTCGGGGTGCTTATCACTGCTTTTTATGTGTATCTTTATTTCTATCAGGACCTCACAGCAGCTGGCTTTCTACCACTTTTTGCCCCATGGATAGATATCGTCGATCCTCTCGCCAGACTTCTTGCAAACGCTCCCGCAGATCAGTGGTTCTTATACGGCAGCCTTTACACCTCTGCTATTCTCATTATGGGAATACGAATGCTCTACCGGTATCGCCATAATCGCTATCACATCTTACGAACACTTTCTGTAATGTTCTGCCAACTTGGACTCGCATTTCTTCTCCCTGCTTTTTTAAGAAAGCTTCAACAACCTGAATTTTACTTTACCTATTTCTGGCCTCTGAAGTACGACTACCTCTTTCCAGACAGTGCACACTCACTCATCCAGAGCGGAGGAGTTGGAGTATTTATGTTCTTCTGGGGTGCGGTCATGGCGCTTATTGCCACTCCAGTTCTAACGTACTTTTTTGGAAAACGCTGGTACTGTTCGTGGGTATGTGGGTGTGGTGGCTTAGCTGAAACAGCTGGAGATCCTTTCAGGCATCTTTCAAGCAAGTCGGAGCGAGCTTGGATCCTTGAACGATGGCTTATACACTCTATCTTAGTCATTATCATTCTTATTACAGTACTTCTCTGGGCAAATGAGTATGCAGGAAGATCGCTCTTAGGAGGCTGGACTTATTCAGCAAAATCACTGTACGGACTCTACATAGGTGCTATTTTCTCCGGGGTTATCGGTGTCGGATTTTATCCACTTCTTGGAAGTCGAGTCTGGTGTCGTTTTGGTTGTCCAATGGCAGCGATACTTGGAATCTTCCAGCGTTGTTTTTCAAGATTTCGCATTACGGTTAATGGTGGTCAGTGTATCTCTTGTGGAAACTGCTCTACCTACTGCGAAATGGGAATTGATGTAAAAGCGTATGCTCAGCGCGGAGAAAATATCGTACGCGCCTCGTGTGTTGGATGTGGCGTCTGTGCGGCTGTATGCCCACGAGGAGTACTTGCGCTTGAAAACGGTCCGGTAAAAATTGGACGGTTCTCGGGATCTGACAAGGGTGCGCTTCGCATACTCAAAGATTCGGTACTCACTCGAAGAATATACGAAGCGTAAGCTCTGGCCTTTATTGTTGCTCAAGGAGCACGTCTAAGCGTAAGACCTTCATGACTCTCTCATCGTTTTGTTTACAGAGAGCCGTAGTAAGTATTTCTCCAGATACAAATATCTTAAGGGGATCGACCATCTTACAGTCAGGTGATAGCCCAAAGGTGATTCTACTCAGCAATCTGACTTTCCCACGATGATTAGGACGTTTCGCAGAACCTATCGCTGGTCGAGTTAGTCTTCCGCGCTTAAATCTTGAAGTTACTCTTAGGAGAGTCCTGAAAGAATTCATATCAGCTATAGTGACTGTTTGATTCGAGGCTTTTCGAAAGAAGCGAGTTCTTTTTCCAGGAGCGAGCTTATACACGGCATAGTCTCCCTCTCCTTTCTTACGGTAGTAATAATTCGGACCATAGGGATAAGGCTGAGCGATGTAGTTACCATTCTTACACACAAGCGAGAGCCTTGCCCCCCTTGCACCGCCAGGCTGTGGAAGCCGCAAATAGTCTGTTCCATCAAGACGAGACACTCCGCAAACTGAATGTCCACTGACAAGACATCTATTCAGGTACATAGAGCTATCGCTATCTGCTCCAACGTAACTAAACGAAAATCCGTAGGACGTGACTTGTGCGTGTGGCATTGCCAGCGAAGGGATAACAACGTATGTGGCATCGAATATGCTTTCTCCAGCTGAAATTGCTAGGGCTCCGAGAACATTATCAGGCCGAAAAAAAACTTTAGAAAATGAAGTTATTTGTAGATCTTCGGTACTAACGTCTTCAACCTGATACGTCTCAAGAATAGTGCCGCTGGCGTCAGCAACCCTCAGTATCGTTTCACCTTCGTCTCCCTCACTAAGAACAAGGGCTATACGATCATCATCGCTTAAAGCAACAGAAATGAGCGTTTCCCCTGAATAATAAGGGAGAGGCGACTCCCCCTCCCCACTTCGGTAATAGAGATACTGATTTGTGTTATTTACCTGCAGTATGAAATCTCCGAAGCTGTTAGAGGCTGCAACTCGCAAATTTGCGGACTCTTCAAAGGCGAGACCAGTATCACTAGAGAGATATCTTTCACAGAGAGCACTCAATGGAGTGATTACACAGATAACAAAGAAGATAGAATGGAGTGTTTTAGTCTTACCATGCATACAAACCTCCCTACTTATCCAGAGTCATAGATACGCCACCCATTCCGCACGCACCACTGCTGGCACGGACAACTTTTTCGCCGTCCACTCCACATGAGTTTGAATAGATGGCAACTTCTCCTGTTGCGACATTCAAGCCGCAGGTCAGTACTTGCAGACAAACTTTTCCTGTAGGCGGCACAACGACGTAAGGAATCTTAGGCTCGTTTACCGCCATACTCTCAAGCGCTATATGCCACCGCTCCTCTCTCGGCTTTCGCTTTCTTGTTCTAAGAGTATAGGAAAATCCTCCGCACTCATCTGACTCAAGAACTCTTGTAATCGTGCTGTCTGTTGGGGCGATGTCTCTTTCTCCTCGGAATCGGTAGAGATACGCTTGAAATCTCCTACAGATAAGTGGGCTCACACCATTGAGCTCAGACTGAACTTGAAAGCCCAGCTTGCACCTTCGTTTCTTACGGCGTTGCTTTCTTTTCCCAATTTGAGCCGAGATACCTCCCATTTCAATTTCAGTAATATCAAAATTCTTACATCCGGGAGAGAGAGAGGTAAGTGATATGGATTTTGGTTCAAAATCGAGTGCGAAAGCCCCGGAAAATGGGGAAATTACTGTAAGCACTACAAAAGTAAGAAATGACACTTTATAAAACATATAAGCCTCCATGCAACGTTTACTATCTTATGTGCATTTTGCACACTTTTGTAGCATATTATTCTTGCAAAGTAAAAGCTAATTAAGTAATGTATTTTCAGGTTGTTAAGATTTATATGCGCGCTACTAGCTAAAATCTCAAATAACATATGTAAAATATACGCATTTATGAGCAGCTCATATTCTTCACATAAACAGCAGACACTCACCCTGCTACGGCTCCTTCTAAGGCCTGTTATACGCTTCTGCTTGAAGCGAGGGCTTAAGGTTCAGGACATATCTGAGTGTGTAAAGCTAGAGCTCGCCTATAGTGCCGGGCAAGAGCTTGAAAAGCAGAGTAAGAAGGCAAATGCGAGTCGCATCTCTGCAATGACAGGTATGCACCGCCGAGACATCGGACGTATTGACCGTGGCGATTACAAGCTCGACGAGAATAGAGATACGCTTACGCGAATCATTACGCACTGGATGACAGATCCTTCCTTTCGCACAACGGCCAGAAAGCCACGAGTCTTGTCTCTCTCATCTGGAAAAAGTGAATTTGAAGCACTTGTAAAGAAGGCAGGAACAGACCTAAATCCAGCTACGATTCTTTTTGAGCTCAAGAGACTTCAGATGGTAGAGGAGACCTCGCGCGGGCTAAGACTCCTCGCTCCTAATCTTATCGAAAAGGAGAACAAAGAAGAAGCTTATCACATCGCCTCAGAGGATATGCACGGCCTCATAACTACCGTGGAACATAACACAAGAGCAAATACAGACACTCCACTTCATCATCTCCAGACAGCTTTTGATTCTGTAAGAAAGCGCGACATCCCTGAGCTTAACCGGAAACTTCTAGAAGCAGGCCATAAACTTCACCTACAGATTCGCGAACTCATCGCCTCCTACGATCAAGACACCACACCAGATCCGAGCTACAGAGGAGAGTGCACCCGAGTTGCATTCACAAGCTTCACATCAACTGAATCAAACACTCCTGAGGGGAACAAAAATGCTGACGAAGAGTAGTTATCGAACAATTACCAGTATGGTACTTAGCGCCCTTTTCCTTATGGTACTAACGGCATGTGCAGGAGGCGGGACCAGAGGAACTGGCGATCTTCGTAGTATTACCGTTGAGGGCAACGTTCTTTCAGAAACCGGCGAACCGCTCGCTGGAATAGAGGTTGCCGATCTGCGTAGCGGCTCAGCTGGCATAAGTAACGAGAGCGGTTCCTACAGCTTTAAAACACAGGCTCGTGTTGGTGAAGAACTCGAAGTGCTTATCCACTCAGAACAGATAAATGAAACGAGAAGCCTCGGAATACTCTCAGAAGAGGCTCTTGTCATTAACGCGCAAATTGTTGTGAGTGCCAGCAGTGACACCGTCGTTGTTACCGAGATTACAGTAAATCCCTCTACGGCTCCCCCCACCCCTTCTCCAGACGAAGAGATCACACAGCAGCCAGAAGACGATGGGCAGCAGGAGAAGCAAAATCCTTCGCGCACTGTCAGAATACTCGGAAAGATCATCTCCTCAGACGATACTCCACTATCAGGCATAGGAGTAACACTTAGAGGTATCGGCTCTCACGATACAACAGCAGCAAATGGCCAGTTTGAACTACGCACGACAAGTGACAAAACGAAGTTTAGGCTACGAATGAGAACTGAGAACTACGACGAAGAGGCAACCATTAGTAACCTTCCTGTCAGCGGAGATCTTCTTATACGGATTACGATACGAATAATACTCCCTGAACTGGTCGGTCAGGGTATTATCCAGCCCGATCAAATCGATTCTCAACCTGAAATCACGAGGCTCACGGTAAGCAGGCAATAAAGAGTCTTAGAGAACTCTTGCTGGTGAAGCGATACGGTATTGTGCGTCTCTAAGCATCGCACGAGCTTCGTCAGAGTCCGGGGCCGCATACATAATGATATCAACACAGCCGTCTTCTTTATTCGCGGCCACGCCCATCACACCTTTCTCTTTTACAAAAAACGACCCAATAATCTCAGGACCAAGATAATCCTCTGCTAACTGCTTTGCATCGGCTTCTAATTGCGCATCTGAAATCGTTTGCTGAACCATAGTACTATAGTAACGCACAAGACTTTTTAGTAAAGTGCCACTTATGGAATCTCCTCAAACAGCCTTGCCACTACGTGTCTATACCCCTGCTCCGTGGGCGAAGCGAGTCCTTGAGAATCCGCTTGAGCTCTTATCCGACCATGCTCATCTGGAGAAAAAAGCAGCTGCCAATGCCCTCACGCTCCTTCAACGTTGGCCCGAAGGAAAACCACCTGAGGTCTGGACCAAAGAGCTCGGAGAAATAGCCAGAGATGAGGCCTCTCACCTATCCCTTGTGCTGAGACATCTAGATAAACGCGGAGGCACTCTCGCTAAATCCCACCGCAATCTCTACACAGGCTCACTCGCTAAACGAATCCGTAAGGGACGCGCAGATTACGAAACGCTCGATAGGCTGCTAGTCTCGGCTCTTATTGAAGCGAGGTCGTGTGAACGCTTTTATCTTCTGGCGCAGGAAACTACTGCAAGTAAAGATCGTGAACTCTCAAAACTTTACACCGGGCTCTGGTCATCAGAGCGTGACCACTATGAAAGTTTTATACTTCTCGCTAGAGAATTTATGGATCCAGACGAAGTCAGTACACGATTTGAGTGGTTCCTCGAGGAAGAGGCTCTGATAATTCAAGAACAGGAAAGGAACTCCTCAATACACTCTTGGGTTGTCGCCCCTTAAAAACTTAAGAAATTCAACCCCTTCGCAACTATGTGACTGAACTCATAATGGAATGCATAACAGGTATGTGAGTATGCTTCCATGAGTGCAAAGCCTGAAGATAAAAGTGTCCAGAGAGAACAAGCATCCGACACCGGTGAGTCTGTAAGCGCAGATCCTACCGACGCGCTCTCCTATCTCGAACGCATCCAACAGTCCGATCTTAGTCCAGCAGTAAAAGAGATCGTTCGAGACGTAGTAGAAACCTATGGAGGATACAGTGCTCAGGCCTTGGCTCATTCCATAGATTCTTCAGATCAAGCAATTGCAGAGCTTCATAAACGCTTAGATACTATAGAGGAAGTGGAGATAGCGCGAGTTGATCCGAACGCACCGCTAAATACACTTTCTTTTGTTGATAGCTATTATGATCCCACCCTCTTTGCAAAAGCCAAGGTTAACGCTGACGAATTAGACAATACACATTCCCCCTCTCTTCTTTCTTATCATTCCGGCATAACACATGAAGAACAGTTAAAACTTGATAACTCAACAGTTGCTCAAAATAGCAGTAAGAACTTTTATGGGAACCTTCACCACCTCAGACAAAATGTCCTGACATACCTAGAGGATCAAGGACTCTCCCCAAGCTCAAATAAAGAGATTGCAGCTGATACAATATGCAAACGCGTGGCCAGTGTCGTCTATGCCTACAGCGCCGAGTCTGCATTTGTTATCTGTTCAACTTTCAAGCCTAGGAATTCCCCTATTCCTGCTTCAACATGGCATATTGATGGCCCTTTTGATCCACTAAATACCGATCCCAAAAAAGAGCGAAAGGTCGTTAGCACCGTGTTCGGCGCTGATACTGACATCTATCCCGATGAACATGTACACCGTCAAAAACTCGTTGAACATGCACACATATCAGAATATGCATGGCCAAGGCGCATGGAGCTAGAGCAACAGCTAAAAATCGGAACTCTCTCAGAAGCTGAGGTAAGAGAACTCTCGGGGCTGACACAGAAACTGGATGAAATACAAAATTCGCTTGAAGCTACGGTAGAGCCACATCTCGTAACTTCCGGAACTACCGGGGATGTTCACATCCTACGCTGCTCCGATCCACTGATATCGTCTTTTCACCGTGTTCCAGAAATTCCATCAGATCGACTTTTCTTACAGATCTATCCTCTTTCCGCAAAGAGTGTTGCGATGGTCTCTTGGAGAAATCAAATAGGGATAGCCGAAGACCTCACTCTGTCATATCTGCAACCAGAGTCTTCTAGGCAGTAAGTAGCGGCACCCGCCCTACTCACCAACGGCCTTAAGGCTCATATTGCCCTCAGGTGCATCAATGTGCACATCCATTTGTGGGAAAGGTATTCCAATACCAGCTGCATCGAGCTCGTTTTTTACTGCTTCAGTAAGCTTTTCATGAACCACCCAGTAATCATCAGCCTTGGTCCAGAAACGAACGGCCCAGTTGACTGAAGAATCTCCAAGCTCTTTTAAGAATACTTGAAAACCACGTCCCTCACCCTCAACAAGGTGCTCTTTAAGGCTTTCTGCCGCTCGGGTAAGTACAGAGCGCGTTTTTTTGATATCTGCCGAGTATTCCGCCCCAACGCTTACATCTACACGCCGGACGGTATGAAAGGTAATATTTTCAATCGTAGATCCACCAATACTGCTATTTGGTACGATAATGCGTCGGTTATCAAACGTATCAAATGTTGTGGTAAACAGATCTATCTCATCAACCTTTCCGAGCACCCCACCGGCATTGACAACATCACCTACTTTAAATGGACGAAATACTAAAAGGAGCACACCGGCTGCAAAATTACTAAGGGTACCCTGAAATGCCAGACCAACAGCAAAACCAGCAGCAGCGATGACGGCGGCGAAACTGGCAACGCTTATTCCAAAGCGACCGAGAACACCGAGAATGAGAAACACCATCAAGGAATAAAAAACAAGCTTTGAAACAAAACGTCCTACTGTCTCATCTACACGCTTTCGAATCGGCGCCCCGGCAGCTTTGGATATGAAGCTTGCGACTATAAGCCCAACAATCAAAATGAGAACAGAGACTACGATAGGCACGACATAGTCTTCAACGAGCACAAGTGACGAGGAGATATCTCCATGTGTAAGGCCATCAAATGCTTCGCTGACACGCTCGGTTACTTCGGTTCCTGTTTGCTTAAGTGCTGTTTCTGCTTGTTCCGCTGTTGTAGGTTCAGCCATGGGTGCTCCGATAAAAATGTGAGGACACAAAAATCCTCACGAGTCATAAATCGGAGTAATTTTAGTGTAATTGGAGGAAATGTAAAGTGAAATGAGAGTGGACGATACTTTACATGCCTACTCAGTCCCCCTATAAACTACTAAGTCAGGAGGAAATATCGCAGTTCTATCCTTAAATCCCTGAAATCCAAGGATCGTGCCATTCTGATGTGGGGCTACTTGCATCTTTCGTAGCTGGCATTCGATATCATCTTTCTTACATGTTCGTAGGGCATCAACAAACTGCTTTATATGTATGTAAGCAAGAGCTGCACCCTCAATAGAAACAAGGGAGTTCTCTGGATCTTTCGTTTTTACCTTCTTAATAAACTCGTCTGATACTTTCTTAAATCCAAAGGTAGTAAATTCGTCAATAACCGTAGAGTATTTCTTACGTACATTATCTGTGTAAGCATCAAAATTTGAGGCTAAAAGCGGCATGTAATCTATAGCCCGAAAAGCTTCAAGCATATTTAAGACATCACCCTCAAATGAGGCATTTAGTACAGCTTGAACTTTATGCTTCTTAAGTAACAGAGCTTGGGTTCTAACAGCTTCACCGTATTTATAATCTACAATAAAGCTTTCAGGAAAAACTTTACGAACACCATCAGCACACAACTCTCCATATTCAGTTTCAGCCTTTAAGACTCCTATCCGTTTAATCCCTTTCTTCTTCCAACGTGTTGCAACAGCCTGGCAACCAGCCGTGTAGTCTATGTATGTTTTAAAAGAGTAAGGATTTCTTTCCAGAAAAGAATTCGCCGCACAATCTCCCATAAAGAGCTTCTTAGCATTCTTTACAATAGCAGAAGCCGCAATAGCAGTCATGGTAAACTCGGAATAAACAGCATCGACCTTGTCTACAAAAAGAAGCTTTTGAGCGGCGGTTACTGCTAATTTGGGATCAAGATTATGGTTTTCTACTATGATCTTAACTGGCATGTCCGCTGCGGAAAATTCATCTTGAAGTAGCTCTACGCCAACGGCTGTCTGTTTTCCCCAGTAGGCAGCGAGCCCAGTGAGGTCAGTAATGACACCGATTCGAATCTCTTTTTCCTCATCAGCCAGGAGAAAATGCGGAGAAGTAAAAAAGAGTAGGCATAATGTAAGGACTTGTATGTATTTTAATCTCATTATTCCAAATTTCTAGAGGGATGTTACTCATGATAGAGTATAGTACTAACAGCAAAGGACGCAAAGAGAGATGGTGCACTGGCCACAGGGAGCTCTGCTAAGATGAAGATTGTTTGGGTTTAACCGCAAAGGACGCAAAGAGCGCAAAGATCCTAAGTCAAAATTCTTTGCGTTTCTTTGCGTCCTTTGCGGTTAATACTTAAATTGATTGCGCTTGGAGATTGCCACGTCGTTCGACATAAATGTCTCAGCTCCTCGCAATGACGGGGATAGATGAATAGAGATGGCGCCCCCGGCAACATGGAAATGGCTCTGCCATTTTGATTCGCAGTATTGTTTGTTCGAATCATGCCGGCTGCTCCATTATTAAAATAATGGCGCCCCCGGCATGATTCGAACATGCGACACCAGCTTTAGGAAAGCTGTGCTCTATCCTACTGAGCTACGAGGGCGAATAGACTCCTACCTTATACAACCTAACTTCGAATATCTACTTCCCTCATGTATCTGACACCCGTCCTCCGGAGCCTTGTGCGGAGGGGGAAGCTACGAGGGCACTCGGAATACTTTAGAAAAAACCGGGGAAGAAAAGCAATGGATTTACGGCAACATTTTTACCGTCTTCGTCCTTGATGCGCACTTCAAAGTGGAGATGGGGGCCTTTCGCTTTGCCTGTGGCGCCAACATCTGCGATGTGTTGCCCTATTTTTACACGCTCTCCCTTACTTACTCGATTGCTTTTGTTATGAGCATACACGGTAAGGATGTGATCTCCTCGTATTGCTACCAAGTTGCCATAGCCTGACATCCCATTATCACTATACACAACAAGACCAGCATGCGCCGCGTAAATTGGTGAGCCTGAAGGCGCTGAGAGATCTATCCCCTCATGGAAAGAAAACCACCTTCGACCAAACTCTGAGGTGAGCTTGCCCTGCCCTCCGATCGGCCAGTCCATGCGCCCTATGTGTTTTCTCGCAATACCGAGATCGAGATAGTTTTTATCCTTCGGATCCCACTTTCTCTCACCCGATGCCCCACTTTTCTTGCTTCCTCGATATGGCACATAGATAACATCACCAGTTCTTATTGTTCTAGGGTCTGATATGTCGTTGAAGTGGAGAATCTCACGTGCTGGCACATTAAATCGATGCGCAAGTCCTGAAACCGTATCGCCCGTCTGCATGGGGTACTGTATTACTCGGACGAACCTAGGCGGTTTTAGGACTGAACAGCTGCATAAACAGGAAAACGCCAGTATCGCGGTTAAGAGACCGTTCCGCCATTTTGGCTTAAGCCATCTGTCGCACTCACGTGCTTTTTTGCTTTCTTTGGATGCCACCAGTAAAAATACGCAACAAACATTATAACAACTACTGCGAGTAACCAGTATCCAACAAGCTTCGCCATCTGGCCAGTTTCTTTTCCTTCGCCAAAGAGATAACCAAGACTGGCAAGGATAATGACCCAGATAGAAGCACCGGCTGTTGTGAGAGAAATAAATGTGGGCAGATGCATTTTGCTAATACCGGCTGGAATAGAAATCCACTGCCGTATTCCAAAGATAAGCCGTCCTACAAAGGTCGCAAAAGCACCGTGGGTGAGAAAAAGCTTCTCTAACTTTAGAAACTTATCTTCTGGAAGCAGGAAGTACTTCCCATACCGGACAATAAAGGCACGCCCCAGCGTTGCGGAGAGATAGTAATTAATAAGCGCACCAGCAATACTGCCACCAATACCAGCTAGGCATACCAGAAAAACGTTCATCTCACCTGTTGAGGAGAGATATCCTGCTGGAATAAGCACTACTTCACTGGGGAAAGGCACAAATGAACTCTCAAGAGTCATAAGGAGAAATATACCAATATAACCCAGACCACTAACAAGCTCGACAACGTAGTCGACAAACAAATGTAACATCTCAGACATTTTAGAGTTCCTTTACGTAGAGTACGCCAACTTAGAGTACTGCCGGTGCGTAGGCAGTCTCTTCAAGGGTGAAGATCTTCACGTCATCGCCCTCTTTTTGCACCAGGGTGAGTCGTTGCCCTTCAACAGTTTCAAGTGGATAGACCATAAGGCCTCCTTCAGGGCTCAACTGTTTTACCAGTTCATAGGGGTGCTCATCAATCGCTACGGTCAGAAAAATACCATCAAAGGGAGCATAGTCCTTCCACCCTTTGAGCCCATTCCCAGTTCGGATCAACACATTTGAAAACCCAAGTCTATCAAGGCGCTTACGGGCCTGCTGGGCCAGTAGCCCCTCTTTTTCAATAGAACAGACTCTGATACCCATCTTCGATAGAAGCGCGGCACTGTAACCAGAGCCGGTGCCAACCTCTAACACACGCATTCCGGGAGTTACACCAATGATACTGGCCATACGTATAAATGCTGAGGGCTGCTCACAAAATTGATTAAAGCCTACTGGCAGCGATACATTCTCTGTCGCGCGAGTAAGATATCTTTCCGGGATAAATTGCTCACGAGGGACTGCTGATAGAGCTTGAAAAAGTGCATGCTCAACCCCCTCATCTACTATCTGTGCTTGATGCACAACCTCAAGTGCAAATCTCTTACGAAATTTATCATGTTCAGTGACTCTTTTGACATGAAACGTATTTGATCTTACCACCGAATCCACCCCGCCTGATGATGTGTGCCTATCTGGCTATACTACGTAGCATCGCCTACTCTCGCAATCCATTACTTACTGTCTAAATGCCGGTTAAGGACGCGAAATCATCTTGATGAAGCACTATCAGGCAGGTAATTATAGGTGTAACTATGCAGGACTACTATGACACCCTCGGACTTAATTCCTCAGCTACCAAAGATGAGATCCGCAGGGCGTACCGCATTCTCGCACGCCGATATCATCCAGATGTAAATCCTGGTAAAGAGTCCAGTGACAAATTTAAGGCCATCGCTGAAGCCTACAAGGTACTGAGTGATGAGCAGCAAAAAAAGCAGTACGATATTGACTACGAGCGAGCTTACAACAAGCTGGCAGCAAAGCGACTCAAAGCTTATGCTGAACAGGCTCGTGCCCAGTTTGAGGCGAAAAGTCGTGAGTTCGCACGGCAGAGCTCAGCACAAAGCACAGCTTCTACCGCGAAACAATCTCCCCCAAGAGACACCTCTAGGAAAGCAGCGCCCACCGTCGGCAAGAGCCTTCTGAAGCAAGCCGGAGAGTCACTGGCAAAAGGGCTTACTCTTGAGATACCTAAACTATCTATCCCCTTTCTAAGTAAGCACAAGCAAGGTGCTACCAACGTCAGAAAATCCGGGCCAAATAGCATCTCAATCATTGAGGTTTCACTGACCGTACCAGATGCGATTAAAGGAGTTAAAAAAACAATCGAAATTGCTGATGAACATGAGGAGAGAAAAGTCTCGGTTACCATTCCTCCGGGGGTGCGCACTGGAAGTGTCGTTCGTATGCGTAGTAAATCACTTCCTGGGGAAGAACTTGTACTGATTGTTCAGCTCGCTTCACACCCCTACCTTGCTATTGAACGAAAGGGATTAATTATTGAAGTACCAATTACACTCTCTGAGGCTGTTGATGGATCGCAGATTCAAGTACCCACCCTCGAAGATCCGGTCTTAATAAAAATCCCCTCTGGCTCACAGAGCGGCACTAGTATTCGCGTAAAGGGAAAAGGGATTCCTGATAGAGAAGGAAACAGAGGTGACCTCTTCTACAAGCTCATGATCAAAGCACCAGCAGCAGAAAACGCTGTAGGATTTAAAGACAAAGTAGCCGCACTGAAAGATTATTATTCCGGAGATATCCGCAAAGACTTCCCTCAGAGCTTATCACAGTTCAATTAAGTCATCCCCGTGAGGCTGAATTCAACCACCACCAAACACCTTGACCTGAACCTAAACCTATACCTTGACCAAACTTTGGAGCAGCTTAAGGTCTAGGAGCAGGTATTTTTGCTCACGCAAAGCGCTGCAGTCTTTCTCCTAGAAACTTTTAAAAGAAGTAAATGCGAGTTGAGGGCGTTTACGGTAAGAAACAAATCTTGCCATTCTATTCTTATCTCCAAACATGGAAACAAGCGAATCTGCAGAGAAGTAAAGCTCCTCAGGGAGCCTGTCATCTCTCATGATTCCAGTTGAAGCATGCTCGGCTCCAAGGAGATGACCAAATTCGTGTAACATTGACCAAGTATCGGTATCAAGGTCACCCGTCAGTCGTGTATAAGAAAAAGCATCAGGAATCCTTCCTGCAACGCCAATCCCTTCCGCATAACCAAGAGCATTTTCACTTGAAGCAGGAACGACACTTTTCATTGGTAAGAAGAGATGAATGATATCATACTCTTCTCCTTTCTGACCGAGCGCCTTCTTCCATCCCCTCAAAAAGGTAGAGAGGCTGCGAGTTGGGGTCGAATCGAGATGGTTCTCCACCTCATGTGTAATCAGGGTAACGTTTGCCTGCTCCTTTAAGCGTGCCGCGACACGCCCTACTACCATATGTCCGGCTTCCTTGGACACGCCACTACCATAAGCTACGAGCACTTTAATCTCACGCTCTGGCTGATCGGTAAGGACAAGATTCTGCCCGGAAGGCGTCCCTATACTACATGCACTAATAGACACCACAGTAGTTAAGAATAGGAGCAATCTTATAGTAGAAAACAGCATTAGATACCTCTTACCCCCACTTATCCGGGATAAGAGCTCGATCGCTTCAGCTAGAAATAGGGAAAAACTCGGGTTGTTTTAGGAGTTTGGCAAGGTCAAAATGAGTGAGTAGAGAGTAACCACTGTCTTATAATGGGTCAGGAATAGGACTAGGAGCAGGACAAGGTCGAAGTTGTGCTAGGTGCTTCATTCAGGGAGCGTATTAAGATTTCACAGGTCTTCTGAAGTTTTCCCATGCTAGGGCGACTGGAGAAGCGATGAATATTGTAGAATAGGTACCGGTAACAACACCTACACAAAGGAACAGACTCAAGTCAGCAATTGCACCACCACCGTAGAGGAGAAGTGCTATTGCAGAGAAGAATGTAAGTAAACTCGTAATGATGGTTCGAGAGAGTGTAGCGTTAATGCTGTAATTAATGATGTCTTCAAGTGTTGCTTTTTGTTGGCGATAGATCTCCTCACGCACCCTGTCAAAAACGATAATCGTATCGTTTACCGAGTACCCGACTATCGTAAGCGCAGCAGCAAGGGTGGCGACACTTATGGTGTAATCAAAAAAGAGGTAAACTCCCATTGAAACAATAACATCGTGAAAGAGCGCAGCAACGGCTCCAACAGCAAATGCAACTTCAAATCGAAAGCTGATATAGATAAGCATTCCAACAAGACCAACCAAAATAGCGATAAGAGCATTTCGCTTTAGCTCTTCTCCTATCGTAGGGCCAACAAAGTCTGCCTTGATAACTTCTACCGTATCTTTTGAGATACCTTTTAGAGAGTTCGTAATCAGATCTCTAACTTCCTTTGTTTTCTTATCTGAACTCAAGCGTATAGAGTACTCACCTTCAGCTTCCTCAAAAGCCTGAACTACTGGATCTATCCCCTCTTTTGAAAGCTGCTTTCTGATATCAGCGCTTGTTACTCCCTCATCGACGCGAACAACAAGTTCATGACCTCCGAGATAATCGATCCCAAATTTTGATTCCCCTGTGGTCACCCAGAGATATACCGAACCTGCGATAAGGAGCGTAGAGAGAAGGAAGGCAAAATACCTCATTCCCAGAAAATTAATCTTCGTAGAGCTTGAAATTATTTCCATACAAACCTGCTAAACCGAAACAGTCCCCTCACGTCCTTCGACACGAAATACGTCAAAAGCGAGTCTGGCGACAAATGTTGCACAATAGATAGTAGTCAAAATTCCAACTGACAGCGTCACTGCGAAACCGCGGACAGGACCAGTTCCAAAATAATAAAGGACAAGCCCGGCTAGGAGTGTCGTGATGTTCGAATCAATGATCGCAGAGAGCGCTTTATCAAACCCTGAGCTTACAGCAGCATCACGACCTACCCCGATACGGACTTCTTCGCGAATTCGCTCGAATATAATGACATTCGCATCAACCGCCATACCGACCGTAAGCGCAAGACCAGCAAGCCCCGGAAGCGTAAGTGTTGCACCAAAGGCCGAGAGAGCCGCTAACACCAACAAAATGTTTAGCACGAGCGTCCCAACAGCAATCAAACCTGCCTTCTTATAGTAGAGCGCCATAAAGACAACGATAAGGAGGAAACCTGCAATAATAGCCGTCACCCCTTTGCGAATAGACTCGGCACCAAGTGTCGGTCCAACGGTACGCTCTTCTAAAACTTTAAGTGGGGCAGGAAGTGCTCCGGCACGAAGTACAACGGCTAAATTCTTAGCCTCCTCAACAGTGAAGCCACCTGAGATACTCGCACGACCTCCAGCGATCGGCTCATTAATCCTCGGCGCAGAGTACTCAACACCATCAAGAATAATAGAGAGTTCACGACCAACACCATCAGTAGTGATGCGTCTAAAGGTACGAGACCCCTCAGAGGTGAGATTAAGTGAAACTTCAACCTGACCGTTAATGAGAGAAACTCGTGCGTCATCCACGGCATCACCCGTCATCTGCACTTCATCCTCTACCGGTACGCTCGTGCCAGATCGATCCTTAATCATTACCTGATAGGCTGCTGATTCAGTATTCGGCCGAAATCGGAACTCAAGGCTCGCAACCGATCCTACAATCTTCTTCACTGATTCAACGTCAGAAACACCGGGCATCTGAAGAATGATACGACGGGTACCTATCTTTTGAATGAGCGGCTCGGCTACTCCAAATTGGTCAACCCTGTTTCTAAGCGTTTCAATAGCCTGATCAATAGCTGAACGCTTGATGTTATCAGCTTCCTTAAGGCTAATTCCGTAACGGAGCTTAACTCGCGTTCCTGCAGGCTCAGCGCCTAAGAATTCAAGATGACCATAATTTTCACTTACAACCTCTTTCGCCTTCTCGACTAAACGTTGACTAAAGAGTACTAATTGAACTTCTCGATCGCCCTCAACGGTAGCGCGGGTTACCGCAACCTTCTCATTCCGAAGGTCTCTACGCATGCTATTCGCAGTGGCTTGTAACCTACTCTTCACAGCCTCCTCAGCTACCACTTCGTACACGAGATAGACACCACCGCTTAGATCAAGACCAAATGAGATTGGCTTGGAGATCCACTGAACACCATCAAAGGTCGACTTAAAAGCCGTTGGTAAGAGGAATAAGATCGCAAAAACAATTACGACAAAGAAAATAATGATTCGTTGTTTGATACTTGAGCCCATAAAAACCCGCTTATGACTTCTCTTTCTCGAACCGCTTCACGACATGTCCCGGCTCGAATTTCACCTTAACGTTATTGGAAATCTCTAGCAGTATATAATCTTTCTCGATTCCAGCAACCCTTCCAACGATCCCACTTGTCGTTACTACCTGTTCATTTTTTGTAAGAGATTCAATAAGTTCTCTCTGGGCCTTCGACTTCTTCTCCTGCGGACGAATCACCAAGAAGTGAAAGACGATGAAAACCATCAAAAAGAGCGGCATCATCCGGAAGAGCACCTCGGTAAGTGGCGGGCGCGCTGCGGCTTCCTGAGCAAGGGCTAATGCAGGGAAAAAGAGAATAAAAAAGAGTGCGGGGATTTTCTTCACGTGAAAATAACTCCTGAAGGTAATTAGAGGGGTAATAATACCTTGAGAATCCAGAATATCAAGGGGGGCGAGGAGTCCTGAGCATACCCGGATTTTATGATGCGATAGGAGACGATCAAAAATCCGGGTATGCTCAGGGCTCCTCGCCGGGGGTGATTCTCAAGGTAGATGTGTGTGTGGGGAGGGGGTAGAAGAAAGGGCCGTATGCGGCCCTTTCTTTTGTAACTTGGCTAGCTGGCGTATTTTACGCTGCAGCCGTAGGATTTTGTTAGTTGGGCTTCGGGGCTCTTTCCTGATAGGAGAGATTCCAGAGCCGCTGAGACATAGTTCAGTCTCTTATCTTTTTCTGCGAAGGGATCGTCGTCGATTGCGCCCTGATAAACGATTTTACCCTCGGGGTTGATGATGAACATATGAGGAGTTGTCTTGGCCTCATAGAGCTTCCCAACGGTCCCTGAGCTGTCGTCAAGGATTGGATACTCTAGACCATACTTCTCAGCAAACTTCTTGTTGTCTTCTTTTCCAAGGAAGTGAGTTGTATCAATCGCAAGCCACGCTACGTCTTTTTTATGATACTTTTCATAAAGTGCCTTCATGGTGCTTGATTTTGCGTGTCGTTTTACAAATGGACACTTTGGGTTTGTCCATTCAAGTACGACATATTCTCCGCGGTAATCAGAGAGAGAAATCTTTTTCCCATCGTAATTTTCTAACGTAAAGTCCGGGGCCTCATCACCCGTCTCAAGTGCCATGCTGACCGCAGGAACAAGGGCTAACGATAATATGAGTAACGCTTTGCGTAACATAAGTCCTCCAATTGTTATTATCAGTAAAATTCTTTAAATAGCTGCCGACTCTCGCTCTCCTTTGAGTCACCAGAAACAAATTCATAAGTCTCTGTCGTTTTACCCGGCACACAGACTTTCTCAGAACAAAGTAACCAATCTACATCAGCAGTCACAGTGAATGTGTCTCCTGCTTTAAGCTCATCAGGAACATCGATTTCTTGAACGATAAGCACATCTCCGGAATAGCCACTGGCCTTGAGATCGCCGGGTAAAAGAAACGCTTCTTCCTTCGGCCAGATAATATCTGAGCCACGAAATCCGTTCGGCAACGTAAAGCGAACTCGGGTCGGCAAGCCAATCCCTTCTGACTCCTTCCCATAAATATGCCAGCCATCCTCAAGTTGAAAACGCACAGCTACATAAAGCGCATCTCCACCACTCACTGAAGACTTATCACCAACGATACCAACCTGAACGGCGTTTTTAAGATCTTTTTTTTCCGCAAAGAGAAGCGCCGGGAAGACAAGGCAAAGAAACAGAAGGAAGCTTGCGAACCTAAGCTGCTTTCTCATCAGCGGTAGCCCAACGATCCATTTCCTGTTTGTACATTTCTTCATAGCGACCTTCTCTTATGGCTCTCTGTATAGATTTAATCAGATCGAGGTAATGCACAAGATTATGTATGCTTAAAAGTTGAGGCCCAAGCATCTCTTCGACTCTAAAAAGGTGGTGAATATAGGCCCTTGAGTAGTTTCTACAACATAAGCAACCACATTCTGGATCAAGTGGCTCAAGATCTCTGCCATGGACCGCATTACGTATATTTATATAAGGCTTCTCTCCGCCGACGAACGCCCTTCCAAAACGCCCAGACCTAGTTGGCATGACACAGTCAAAGAGATCTACTCCGCGGTACACCGCCTCTACAATATCTTGAGGAGTTCCAACTCCCATAAGATAACGAATCTTGTCTTTCGGGAGTTGCGCCGGATGATAGGACAACACCTCATACATCTTCTCCTTTGGCTCACCAACGCTCAAGCCACCAATTGCCATACCATCAAAGGGGAGTGTTGAGAGATATTCTGCTGACTGAGTCCTAAGATCTTGGTAACACCCCCCCTGCGTAATTCCAAAAATGTTCGTAGTAGACTTTTCACGACTATCAAGACTTCGACTCGCCCAGCGATGAGTCATCTCAAGAGACTCGGCTGTCTTATCATGAGGCCAATCACCCGGCGGGCACTCATCAAGGACCATCGCGATATCAACACCAAGCGCTTCTTGAATTTCAATTGAGAGCTCAGGAGTGAGGAAAAGCTTTCTCCCATCTACATGCGACCTGAAATGTACTCCTTGCTCCGTTACTTCACGGATCTCCTGAAGGCTAAAAACCTGAAAGCCTCCACTGTCACTTAGGATAGGTCCGTGCCAATTGCAGAAAGAGTGTACTCCACCGAGATCTCGAATGAGTTCGTGTCCAGGACGTTGCCAGAGATGGTACGTATTTACGAGGGTAATCTCAGTGCCAACTTCTTTTAGTCGCTCAACATCAACGCCCTTAACAGTTGCCTTCGTTCCTACCGGCATAAAGTTCGGTGTAGAAAAGGTACCATGCTCAGTGGTGAACTCGCCTGCTCGCGCTAAGCCGTCTTCACAATGTATCTGAAATTTCTTATCCATAAACAGAAAGAGAGCATACTATATCCCATCCTTGAGGCAAGTCTGGCGGAGTATGCAACTTCTTTAAAAGCGTTTCTCCTCCTCTTTTTCTTCACCCTGCACCTAATCCACACTCTTTCTCACAAGATCGAAAGAATCCTTGTCCTTTTCCTAGTCCTATTCCTGCCCTATAACAAACAATTTGGGGCAAAACAAAGACAAGGAGCAGGATTAGGAAATTACACTTTTCGTGGTTCAGCACATTAGTGCGAGAGGAAGAGCGTGGAGCAGGTGCAAGATGAGGATGAGGATGAGGATGAGGATGAGGATGAGGATGAGGATGAGGATGAGGATGAGGATGAGGAATTATTCATGCGTAATGCCGGCTCACAACCTATAAAAGGAGCATACCGTCACCATAGCTCAAGAAACGGTACTCATTTCCCAGAGCATGAGTATAAACTTCCGTCAGAAGCTCCCTGCCCAAAAAGGCCTCTACCAGAAGCAGATGTGTTGTGCCCGGCTGGTGGAAATTCGTGACTAGAGCATCGAAGGCTTTAAAGGTATAACCGGGGGTAATAAAGAGTTCAGTGAGAAGCTCTTCCCCGTCCTTGTACTCTCCCTCGAGACCAAAGAGCGATTCAAGCGCTCGGACCGTGGTCGTTCCTACCGCGATAACTTTTTTCCCACTCGCTCTTGTTTCTCTTATCGTCTCTAGTACCTGAGAGGAATAGACATATCGTTCCTCACCCGGTTTACGTAGCGGCTGATCACCCTCTTCAAAGAGCGGAAGAAAACTTGCAGTTCCCACATGGAGCGTAAGCTCGCAGCGACGCACCCCTTTCCCTTCTAATGCTTGAAGGAGATCTGGAGTGAAGTGAAGGCTTGCGGTTGGAGCAGCAATAGAACCGCTGTGACGTGCGAAGTGTGTCTGATAATCGGTAAGATCTCGTTCATCGCTCTTGCCCTTACGTATGTACGGAGGTATTGGCATTGTTCCGGTAGCATGAAGAGCGTCTTGGACGCTCCTATCATCTTCAGTTGAAAACTCAATCTCAACACCAACGTCTTTCCGCTCCCCTACGACTCCAATGAGCCTATTAGCGAATAAGAGTCGAACTCCGGGCTTAAACTTCTTAAGCGGCTTACCGAGCACATGCCACTTGCACCGATTCAGTTGTCGCTCAAGAAGGATTTCAATGCTTGCCCCGGTCTCTAACTCTCCATACAGTCTCGCCGGGATAACCTTGGTATTGTTCATAACGAGAAGATCGCCGGGCTCAAGAAAATCAGCAATTTCTCGAAAGACTCCATCCGTCAGCTCTCCGCTCCCCCGCTGCACAACACACATCTTTGCGGCGTCGTAGGGAACACACGGGCGTTGCGCTATCTTTTCAGCGGGGAGTTCATACCAGTAAGGATTATTCATCATCTGGAGTTCGTACTCTGGCCAGAAATCTCTCTTAAAAGGAGTCTCTATAAACAGAGCTCTCTATGAGCCCGTGATCTTATTGAACATCTCCTTAAATTCCAGAGGCAAAGGAAACACAATAGTGGAGTTATGTTCAGTTGCGATATCACGGAGTGTCTCTAAGTACCTGAGCTGGATAGTCAGACCCTGCGTAGACATGATATTAGCAGCAGCCGTGAGTTTCTCTGCAGCCTGAAATTCACCTTCTGCTTGAATAATCTTTGCCCTTCTCTCCCGCTCTGCTTCAGCCTGCTTAGCCATTGCGCGCTGCATTGATTGTGGGAGATCAATGTCTTTGAGTTCAACTGCAGTAACTTTAATACCCCAAGGATCAGTCTGCTTATCGATAATTTCTTGAATGCGATGATTGATCTTTTCGCGTTCAATAAGCAGATCATCTAACTCACACTCACCACATACGCTTCGGAGCGTCGTTTGAGAGAGCTGACCAGTTGCGTACTCATGATTTTCGACCTTAATCAGAGCTTTATCAGGCTCCATCACCCGAAAATAGAGTACCGCGTTTACCTTAATAGTAATGTTATCCTTGGTGATAACATCCTGAGTTGGAATATCCATGGTGATAACCCGCTGGTCAATCTTAACGAGCCGTTCAATAAAGGGGAGTACAAACACCAGGCCGGGCCCAGACACCTTCTTATACTTTCCAAGCAAGAAGACCACTCCTCGTTCGTATTCTTGTAAAACGTAAATAGCCTTTGAGAGAAAAATCCCACCTAAAACAAGTATCGTAACAATAATCGGGCTCATAGCATCTCCTCTAAAGTCATCCCTATATTAAATTAATCTTCACACTTCTTAACAACAAGGGTTAGTCCCCCTTTCACTTCTGTTATCTGAACCCTATCGCCTTTAGAGATGAGACCATCTTCTGCCGTGGCATTCCAGATCTCCCCCTCAATGAAGACCTTCCCGGACTCAGCAATGGTCGTCTCCGCAGTAGCGATACGTCCAATGAGCGATTCGTTTCCGGTAAGATTTTTCTGCTTTCTTGCTTTTGCCGCCTGAAATGCAACATAAAGAAAAAAGCCCCCAAGAACCAGCGCTACCGGTATCATCAGCTCAAGATCAACAGCCATAGAAGGGGCCTCCTGCACATCAATGAGATAGATCGTTCCAAGCACCATAGCAATAAGTCCACCAGCTCCCAATATACCACTTCCGATATAAAGTTCAGCACCTACGAGCAGCCCACCTACCACTATAAGAGCAATCCCGCCCTGCGTAATCGGTATCACTTGGCTCACTGCTAAAGCTAGGATGAGACAGATGACACCTACAACGCCGGGAAGAATAGCTCCCGGGTTATAAAGCTCAAGTGATATTCCAGTGGTTGCTGCCAGCCAGAGAAGTGCTGCGATATTAGGATTCGCCAAAACGTTTATCACACTATCGGTAAGTGACATCTCAAGCGTTCGCCGTGGGAGTGCCGTAAAGTCACGGCCGGCAAGTTTCGTATCTTTATCTAACTGAATCTCTTTTCCGCTGAGCTGCTTAAGGAGATCAGTGACATCTGAGGCGACATAATCAACAACTCCTTTCTCCAGTGCTTCATCTGCTGTAAGCGAAGAACTTTTTCTCACCGCCTCTTCTACCCACTCTACGTTTCTTCCCCTAAGCGCTGTTATAGACTCCACCATTTTGGTAGCCATATTTTCTGCTTTCTTTCGCATGTCGCCTTCAATATCCTTGCCGTCGCCGGCTACTGGATGCGCTGCACCAATACTTGTACCCGGCGCCATCACCGCAACATGAGCTGCCATGGTAATGAAAACACCTGCGGAGGTTGCAGTTGCCCCAGAAGGAGACACATAGATAACGACTGGTACCTTTGACTGAAAGATACTCTGGATCATTTTTTGACTCGTTTGAAGCATCCCTCCGGGGGTGTTAAGCCGTATAATGAGTAGAGCGGCGTTCTTTTCTTCAGCCTCTTCTATCGATTTTTCGAGGTAAGATTGCGTGCCTGGCAGAATCATCATATCCATATCGATAACCAGCACTTCCTGAGAACTACTGGTAGGAACTGATGATTTTGCGCGAACGTCATGAGGCGTAAACGAAACAAGAAACGCACACACAATATAAGCTACAATAAGTAATTTCTTCATAAAATTTAGTGTGGCCGTAAGTTCGCTAACAGTTGCTGTAGGTGTCCCCAGAACTCTTTCTTCCTCTCTTTACTCAAGCGAAGTTCGCTAAGAGACCTCGTTATAAGAATTGGAGTAGAGTTATGAAAAGAAATTGCCTCTGCCCCTACCCCATCAGGAAGGTCTACAAGGCTTCCAAAAATAAGAATAGCTTGAGGAGATTCTTCCGCTATCTTTGATTCGAGATCGAGATCATCTCCGCAAATTTCACAGTCCTCAAGCTGACGTTTCATACCTGCGGTAATAATGGACTTTAAAAACTCCATCAGTTCTTCAGGAAGCTCGGGGCCTGTTACAATAAGTATCTTTCCAGATGGAATTGCTGGTGAAGTTGATTGAACGCTTGATGACTCCGTTGATAGTGGAATCCCGGCCGGATAGCAATCTCTGGTGCTAGAAAGGTAGGCGTGAAGTTCATCCAAGAGATATTTCAAGTAAACCCCATCAAAGTTTTACAATACTGTTAAAAATTTGCTGAGCCACTCGGCTTTTAAAGGTAGTGGCGATTTCATCTCTCTTCCCATGCCGATTGATGATCCACGCTCTGTTGGTATCAAGCTCAAGTGCGTCTTCAGCAAAATTTCCTACTATCATATCAGCATTTTTATCGCGCATCTTTCTTGTCGCTTCCTCTAAGAGCTCTTCGGTTTCTCCGGTTTCAACAGCAAATCCTATCAGGAGTGGTCGCTTGCTATCACCTCTCCTCTCTCCCAGCTCGGAGAGAATGTCGGGATTCTTTTCAAGTTGAAGGCTTGCCGGCATCTCACTCTTTTTGAGCTTCTTATCACCGCTAGAGCCAGGCTTAAAGTCTGCTACCGCTGCCGTCATGATAATAATATCCGCGGCCTTCTCTTCGTTTTCTGGAAAACAGTGAGAGAGCATCGCGTCTCTCATCTCAGAAGCTGACACAACAGGCACCTTATGAATTGGGCCTGCCACCTTGGCAGAGATCGGCCCGTGAACAAGTGTCACCTCAGCACCTCGACGAAAGGCTTCTCGTGCCAAAGCCAGTCCCATCTTCCCAGAAGACCTATTTGATATAAAGCGCACGGGATCGATCGCTTCCCTTGTTGGTCCCGCGGCGATGACTACCTTTTTGCCGGTCAGATCACCGGCTGATAGTCCACGTTGTGCGTGATAAAAGATCTCCCAGGGAGAAGCCATCCTACCTGCACCTTGCCATCCACACGCAAGATCTCCCTCTTCGGGGTCAATCACGGACACTCCGCTGTTTCTAAGGGTTTCTATATTCGCCTGAGTACGAGCGTGTAAAAACATATTTACATTCATGGCCGGCGCGAGAAGCACTGGCGCTTTTGAGGCTAGTAGCATAGCCAAAAGTGCGTTATCGGCCATACCGTGCGCAGCCTTTGCGATAAAGTCAGCGGTGGCCGGAGCCACTACAATTATGTCCACTCGGTCCGCCAGCGCGATATGCTCAATATCTCCTTTAGAATCCCCGCTATCCCAAAATCCTGTAGAAACAGCATTGCCGGTAAGCGACTCAAAGGTAAGAGGCGAAATAAACTGCTGCGCCGATTCTGTCATTGCAACTCGAACTTCATAGCCTCGTTTAACGAGTAGCCTTGCTAGTTCAGCACTTTTATACGCTGCAATTGAGCCTGTAACTCCAAGAAGTACTCTATTTCTATCTAGCGCCGTATTCATCTGTAGAGTGGTTCTCCAGTTAAGAATGGGTTTGTTTTCTTCTCTATCCCTACAGAAGTATCCGGGCCGTGGCCAGAAAGAATCTTCACGTCATCTGGGAGAGTAAGTATCTTATCTTTAATACTCTGTATCAGCTGCTCATGATCTCCACCTGGAAGATCAGTCCTACCTATTGAACCGGCAAAAACGGCATCACCTGCTAATAAGATCTCTTGCGGCTTATAGTAAAACGAGAGGTGCCCCGGAGAATGACCAGGGGTAAAAAGAACGCTGAATTGATGCTCACCAAATAGTAAATCACTCCCTTCATCAATATATTGGTGAGGCTCAGGGCAGTTATCCATCTTCGAATCTGGCAGACCATACATCTGACAGATCTCTTTAACCTTCTCCCTCATCACTTTCTCAGCACGATGAGCGAGAAGAGTGGCCTCAGGAAAATGTTCAAGGAGCTTCTGAACTCCCCCACAATGATCGAGATGCGAGTGCGTTAACCAGATAGCCTCGCACGTTAGCCCCTTTTCCTGAAGCGCTGATACAATACGAGGAGCGTCTCCTCCAGGATCGACCACGACAGCACTCCCAAGGCCAGAATCATCGCTAAGAATACGACAATTTTGAGCAAAATCTGTAACTTGAAGTGTAGTTATTTGTAGCATGGTGCTAGACTATACTATAAAAACCCCAGCAGTAAAATGAAACCGTAGCAAGTCTCTCACCCTACTATGCAATCATCAGGACGTAAAAGACAGAGCAACTCAGCCAGCCGCCTCATTCTCATCGGCATTTGGACCGTATTTACCGTTTCGCTTGCAATCTGGTGGTATATCTACTCCGTCAGACAGCTTGACCGCAGCGCCCACGTTTCCCCATTCTCAAAGGAAGAAGCTCTGCGAGAACGCAAGATGCTTACTCTAGAGGGCGTTGTTTTAATCGTTTGTCTGGTGGGGGGTGGAGGCGCACTTGCCTACTATGTCTTAAGAGACCTCCGCCAACAAAGAAAGCTCATGGATTTTTTTCTGACTTTTACCCACGAGTTAAAGACCCCTCTCACGAATATCCAACTCCAAGCTGAAAATCTTACAGAGAAGCTCACAGATCCATCCGAACTCAAACTCGCCCAGAACCTACTAAACGAAACTGCTCGACTCACTTTGCAACTCGAGAACTCTCTGTATCTGGCCAGCGAAAACTCGTCACGTGAACTCCTGCTTGAAAAGATCACACTTTCAGAAGTCGTACGTGAACTCATCCCCGAGTATCCATCTCTTTCCATCAAGCTCACAGGAGATGAAACCCTATTGGCCGATCGTTCCGCTCTTCTTACTATCCTGCGCAACATCGCCCGTAACGCTGTGATTCATGGAGGAGCGCATAACCTCCAGCTTACCGTACTACACTCTGAAAGCATCTCTACGAACCGAAGGGTACGCGTTATCTGCACTGACAACGGGAGTGGCTTCCAAGGGAATGTAGCGACACTCGGCATTCCCTTTCAACGACACTCTACCAATAGTGGCTCCGGACTGGGACTCTACATCTGCAAGAGACTGGCGAAGCTCATGGATGGTGACTTCCAGATACTTCCCCTGCAGGACAAACTCAAGCTTGTGCTTACCCTTAAGGAGGCCACCAATGCCTGAGCTTCTCCTCATTGAAGATGATGCAGTGCTGGGTGAAACCTTGAGCGAACGCCTATCTTCTGAGGGTTACTCAGTTTCGTGGCAAAAGTCTCTCAGCTCAGCTATGGAGTGTTCTCGCAAGAAAAGGCACGACATTGCGCTTATCGATGTTGGATTACCTGATGGAGATGGTTTTAGCTTTGTACGAGAACTCAAAGATAAAATGCCCTTTCTCTTTCTTACTGCAATGAACTCGGCTGAATTTCGATTGGAGGCTTATGAGCTCGGTGCAGATGATTACATTCCAAAACCATTTCATTTTAAAGAACTCATACTTAGACTTAAGCGTGTGCTGGATAAATATCAGATAAAAGCGACTATCGACTGCGACGGTTGTATGTTGCACACAGGCTCTGGCACACTTCGGTATCCTGACGGGAATGAGGAGATCCTATCGCAAAAAGAATCCAGCCTCTTAACAGAACTGCTCACACGTGCTCCAAAGGTAGTGACAAGAACAGAGATCCAGAACAAGATCTGGAACAGCGCCGGCAGCCACAATGCGCGCACCATTGATAATGTTGTGCTTCGGTTAAGACAGACTCTTAGTAAAACAGGGAAGGATCATATCAAAACAGTACGTGGTCTGGGTTACAACTGGGAGCCTTAGGATGAAAATGGTGCAGGTCTAGGTCTAGGTCTAGGTCTAGGTCTAGGAGCAAGTAACCTACTCGATCAAGTAACCTATGCACAGCTATAGATTGGCAAAAGACTTCAGGTCCAAGCCTGATTTTCGAGGTGGATGCGGAGATCGCTCATGGTGCGGAATTTCTTAAGGATCAGGCTGCGCTTTAATCCGCAGCAGATCGCTTTCACCTCTGGGGGGTGCTTTGCGTAGTATTTTTTCCCGCCTATAGCCTCATAGAATACTTTTATAAGATCGCAGATATCGTCCTGACGATTCTCTTTCGTTGCGCGGCCCCAGTGAAAGAGATCTATGAGCTTAAGCTCAAATGAGAGGCCAAGTCTTCGCACAAGGATATTCTCTGAATGGAGATCTCCGTGATATTCACCAAGGTGGTGAATATTTTCCACTCCCGTTGCCAGAGCATGCAATAAATGAATCCCCTGAAATATAGGTAACCGTTTGGCAGGAAAACGCTTTAGATAATTTGGCAGCAGCTCCCCTTCGACGTATTCAGAGATAAGTGCTGTTATAGGCTCTCCGCGAAATTGCAGCTCTTCCTGAGTATGATACTGAATAACAATTGGGCACTCGCGAAGACGATGAAGTTTTTTTGCATACGTATATGAAACTGTATTTTTGGGGTTCCTACCGGGGAAGAAGAGTTTCGCGGCACGTTCAATATTTGTCCCCTTCTCTCGAATCTTATAGACCTCACCTTCCCAGCCGCTACCGAGACAACTGACGATTTCGTATTTGCGAGCGAAAATTCTTCCAGGCTTATATCCAAATGTTGCAATTTGCGAACGTGAATTTGATGACACCAGAGCTACCCCTCGAATGAGTTTTTTGAGCTACAGATAGTGACATATCAGGTGGCACAGAGCAAACAATTTACAGGATGCTCAAGGACACTAATGAAGCCAAGAAGAGCTTTGCTCATCTCCCATCTTGAGCTTGGCCTTAAGCACCTCTTGAAGAAGCTGCTCGGCATCGCCTTTCTTTTCTCCAGTAAGAAACTCAATCTCTTCGATCATAAATCCCCGGTCGCACAACTCCTCAAAGCTATAGTCTAACGCCAGAGCACATATGAGCTCTTTAAAGAGGGAATGTTTCTTTGTATTCATACTACGCATAATTCCTCACAGAGAAGATTTCATCCTCTATAAGTAATATCGAGCAGTGCCAGCTAAATGTTGCTAATATTTAGAATTTTTTAAGCAGCGGTGATTTCTGAGCGCCCCTGCATAAAGGGCTGTAATGCTTCAGGTATTCGCACACTCCCATCTTCTTGCTGGTGCACCTCAAGTAAAGGAATAAGAATACGCGGGGAAGCGATACAGGTGTTATTGAGCGTGTGGCAAAACTGTTTTTTGCCGTCCCGGTCTTTATACTTCATATTCAGCCTGCGAGCTTGAAAATCATAGAAAGTCGAGCAGGAGTGGGTCTCTGAATAGCCTTCCCTTGAAGGCATCCACGCTTCAATGTCGTTCTTATAAACCTGCCCAATTCCGATATCACCACCACAGACATCTACCACCCGGTACGGGAGTTCGAGCATCTGCATCATCTCTTCAGCGTTGGTCAAAAGTTCTGTATGGAGAGCAGCACTCACTTCCGGGTCAGCTTCACAAACTACGACCTGCTCTACTTTATAGAATTGGTGAACCCGGTAGAGCCCGTGAGTATCTTTCCCATAGGTTCCGGCCTCGCGGCGAAAACAGGGAGAGAGGCCAGCGTAGCGCTTGGGAAGACCTTCAAGATCAAGCACTTCATCCGCGTGGTAGGAACAGACTGAAACTTCCGAAGTCCCTATAAGGTAAGAATCATCATCTCGCTCGTCGAGGTGATAGGCTTGCTCCTCTCCACCGGGGAAGTAACTCGTGCCAAACATCGCATCGTATTTTACTATAATGGGTGGGTCAAAGAGGGTGTACCCCTTTTTCCGTAAGAGGTCGATAGCTAGAGCGAGCACCGCATGCTGAAGTAACGCTCCGTCGCCTTTTAAAAAGTAGTTTCTTGCTCCTGCGACCTTTACTCCACGCTCAACATCGAAGAGATCGAGTGCCTTTCCAATTTCAACGTGATCTCTAACCTTAAAATTGTATGTTGGAAGATCTCCGACCTTACGAACTTCTACGTTCTCTGTATCATCTTTTCCGTCAGGCACTTTCTCAAGGGGAATAGATGGTATGGTACAGAGGATCTTCTGCCAATTCTGCTCAAGCTCCTTAAGTGAGCTCTCTTCTTGCTTCACACTGGCAGAGAGCGACTTCATCTCTTCGAGTTTGGCACCTTTCTCATCGCCTTTAAGCTTCGGGATCTCTTTACTTACGGCATTCTGCTCTGCTCGTAAGTTTTCAAAGGTGCTCTTTTGCTCACGGTACTGCGCGTCTAATTCCAAGAAGGCATCAATATCTACCTTCATGCGTTTCTTTTCCGCCGCCTGCTTAAAAAGTTCCGGATTTTCTCTAAGTGCTTTTATGTCAATCATAGGGTACACTCTAGAAAATATTGGTATATTCTGTAAATAGCTCTCTCTGAGAGAAAAGTAGAAGTGGTCAAAGAAGCTCAGGCACAAGAAAAAAGCATATCAGATTCAGGGGAGATCGTACTGCGAGGCACCGTAGAGAGGGTGACCTTTCGTAACCCTGATAATGGCTACTCTGTTATCCAGATTCAAACACTTGAAGAGACACAACAAATTACGGTTGTAGGCTCAACCATGGAAGAACTTCATAGTGGTGTCGATGTTGTCGTGCGTGGGAACTACATCCAGCATCCAAGGTACGGCCAGCAGCTTCAGGCCGTTTCAATCACGGTGGCTGAGCCCTCTACCCCAGAGCACATTGAACGTTACCTCTCAAGTGGCATGTTTCATGGGATTGGTCCGGTTACTGCCAAAAAACTCGTCGAAGAATTTGGGGAGAAAACACTTGAGGCCATCTACCGACATCCGGAGAAGATCGCACGCATAGACGGAATGAGCGAAAAAAAAGCTCAGGCGATTCATCTCGCTCTTTCAGAGCAAGAAGAGGTGAAAGAGGTTATGCGTTACCTCGTAGAACATAACATCAGCCCCGGATTGGCAAACCGCATATTTAAACGATACGGACAACGAGCGATTGAGGTGCTAGAACGAGACCCTTACATTCTAGCTCGACAGATGAAAGGAGTAGGTTTCACAACCGCTGATTCCATCGCTCTGAACCTTGGGATGCAAACGGACTCTCCAGAACGCCTCAAAGCAGGCGTGTACTATGCTCTTGAAAAAGCTAGAGATGATGGGCACTGCTATCTCCCAGAAGACGTACTCAGACAACGAGCCGGGTTCCTCCTCGGTCTTGGCGAAGCTCTCGATCTCGATCCAGCAATAAACGAACTCATTCAAGATGACTATATCGTCCGAGTTGATACGGCCCTTTACTTAAGACCGCTTTACGTTGCTGAACAATACGTTGCCGAGTTCGTAGCGAAAAAAACATCTCCCCGAGAAGATCCTGAAATCTCAGAGATTGAGGTCGAAGCAGCTCTCAGCAGAGCGGAAAAAGAGCTCGCCATCCAATTTAGTGTTGAACAACGAGAAGCGGTACAGCTTGCTGCTAAACACCCTCTTCTCGTGCTTACCGGTGGCCCTGGCTGTGGTAAAACGACTGTTATCCGAGCACTCGTAAGAACATTCATGGACGCAAATAAACGTATCGCCCTCTGTGCTCCAACAGGACGTGCCGCTCAGAGGATGTCTCAGGTCTGCAATCTCCCTGCAAAGACTATCCATCGACTCCTAAGATACGATCCATTATCTGGAGGATTCCTGCACGGTCATGATACTCCACTAGAAGAAGACGGTGAACCGATAGATGTTGTTATCGTTGACGAGTCTTCAATGATCGATATCCAACTAGCAAAAGATCTCTTCTCCGCACTCCCCTCTAAGGCAACACTTATTCTCGTAGGGGATAGAGACCAGCTTCCTTCAGTTGGCCCCGGACGTGTATTTGCCGATCTTATTGCTGTAAAGGATGTAAAAACGATTAACCTCTCAAGACTTTTCAGACGAGAAGCTACCTCTTCAATTAACGATATAGCCTTCAGCATCAATGCGGGCATTACTCCTGACATACCAACCCCTGATGGAAAAACTCGAGTTGATGCCTATTTCATTCCCAAGCGTTCAGCAGAAGAAGCCGCGCAGATGGTCGAGCTTCTTATAGCGGACCAGATTCCTAAAAAATTTGATATTCCGACAGATGACATTACGGTCCTAACCCCTTCTAACCGTGGCCCCCTTGGTGTGCTGGCTCTAAACGAGAAACTCCAAGAGAGACTGAACCCTGCCGAAAATAAGCCCTACGTCCTAGTAAACAACCAGAAGATGAGAGTCGGTGATAAAGTATGTCAAAGGGCAAACAACTATAATATCGATCCTTATGGTGTCTTTAATGGGGACTCAGGCCGTATCCATTCTCTCGATCCAAAGGAAAAGCTGCTGCGTGTGGAACTCTGGGATGGTCGAATTATTGATTACCAAGAACGTGACCTCACTCAGCTTGCACTCTCATACGCCATGACAGTGCACCGTTCTCAGGGATCAGAGATGCCTTGCGTGGTGCTGGCTCTTCACGAATCACACTATACGCTCCTTGAACGCCAACTCATCTACACCGCAGTGACTCGCGCCAAAAAATTGCTCGTGGTGGTAGGATCAAAAAAAGCACTCAATCTCGCATGCCAGCGAACAACCTCTAAGAAGCGATGCACAATGCTTGCTGAGGAGATCTCAAAAGCTTTACTTTAGTCGCGTCCTTTGCGGTTAATACTATTTTAGTGAGGAGCCAGCACTACCTGACTCTATATAACCTCACAATTGGATTATGGAATCCGTACGTGCCGTAGCGGGGTCGTACTTCATGGAGGAGCGGGAAAGTCTCAAAAACATTTTGGATAATATTTTGCACCCGCTCATCGGTACGCGGTTGTGAATAGTAGCGATCGTACCAGAGGCTTGAGAGCATAAGGTAATCTACGCCTTTTTTCCGCAACACTTCTCGATCAAGCTCGCTGTGAATTCGAGCTCGTGGAGCATAAAGGAGGTGATATTTCTTCTCATCAAGACCCGGCGAGTATTGTCTGTGATCAATGTATATCGTTACACCAGCTGGAAGATTCTCATTCACCCACTCTGTCATCTGAACTCTCGTATCAACGCGGATCTCAGAGGCGAGCGTAATACTACGGTACGAGACCGTAACCAGACTAATCACACCAATAAGCGAAGAAATTAAAAGTGCATTTCCACGACGAACGGCAAATACTCGAAGCGCTTCACCGGCCAAAAGAGCAAGAAACGGCACACACGGCAGAACATATCTCTCAGGCTGAGGCGCCGGCTTAGCTTTCACAAATTCAGCAGGAAGGTAGTAGAGAAGGAACAGGCCAATAATAAACAGACCATACCAGTTCCTTCGCACAACCGTCATACCAGCTCCAATCATGCCTAGGGCAACAACTGGTAGAGTCATGCCGTAGTTTAAGCTTCTGGAGAGATGGTACATCCAATACTGTGACCAGGCCGTGATCGGTAACACATGGCCACGACTCATATGCTTACGCTCATAATTAAAATCTGAGAGGAATTTTTCAGAATCAAGCACGGCGTAAGGCGTACAGAGAAGAAATCCGGGGATACTCAGGACTGCTCCGGCAAAAGCCCATTTCACAAACTCAAATGCGGGGACTACGCTTCCTGAACGCAACCAAGGGGCTGACAATACTATTCCGACATTTAAGAGTCCTGAATATTTAACCGAAGCAGAGAATCCGGCAAGAAGCCCAGCCAGAAGTAAACGTCGAGGTTTGGTATCTTGCACCGCTACAAGAACGAGCCAAACAACAATGAGCGAAAAGAAAAGAAGAAGAGAATCTTCTTTAAGATACCTACTTGAAGCAACATGAAGCGGAGCAAAGGCAAAGAACAGCCCACCTAAAAGCCCGGCACTCTTATGAAAGGCTCGTCTCCCAATAAGACAAGCGAAAAATACCGATAGCGTCCCGGCAAGAGCACTTACAGATCTTCCAGCTAGAAAAGCCCCACTTTGGAAGTTATCAATTATACCAAAGTGTTCAAAGATAGCCGTAAATGCATAGGTACTGTAGAGAAGCAGAGAAGGATGGAGAAAGTACTCTGGATTAAGCGTTCCACTTGCCTTCATACGCATCACGGCATTCACTTTGGCAATTTCATCAGGATGATAATTCTCAGGCAGGCCAAACGAGAGCCCATAAAAACGAAGCGCTGCCGCTGCAAGCGTAATAAGTACGGCTGCCACATAAAAAGTGAAGTTATACTCCTTCGCGCTAAAGATCTTACGCTCGGAATAATCAGCTACATAAATAAGACCTGCAAAAAAGCATAGCGCGACAAACCATACGGGCAGGAGTTTGTCGATCCGGTATGGAAATGTGCTTGCCAGAAACACGTAGCACAGTACTGGCAGAAGGTATGCCGCAATACGATAGGAGCTCGCCGCCTCAAAGAGCACTAGTGCTAATACGAAGATGAAAAAAGCAACTAAAAGTATTTTTTGTGGCTTAAGAATTGGAAAGCCAGCTTTTGAAGACACAGAAACCTTTGCTATCTGGGCCCCTAACTCTCTCTGGTCTGTCGCAGATGGAGTAAACGGATTTAAAACATCAAAGGATATAACTCGGGGATTGCAATCTCCTGTCAGAAATACGGTATGCGTGAAGTTTTTATCAACTCGTACTTGAGATACTCTATCTCCACATAGGTAGATGTCGATGAGCGCCGGTTCAAGACCAGCGGGCCGCCAAGATGTAAACTCAATATCAAGAGTATTCCCACGACGAAAGAGATCGGGAAGGACAATTTCAGAACCATCCTCAATCCAACCGTCACGACTAATACCCGAAAACATCCCATACTGTTCCTCGGGAGTAGCCGTACGCCAATAGCTATGGGTAAGACCCGCAAAGGCTGAGATGGCGCTGAGAAGAAAGAGAATTACGTACCTGATCAAAGCTTCTGCTCCTCAAGGTACTTCTTCAGCGCCGCAACATCTACTACGACAGAACGGTTGTCTCTAAAAGGCATAAATGGATACTTCTCTAAATCTATCTCTCTCGGCAATTCACGGTAGGCGTACTTAGTATAATGCCTCCCGGTAAGTTTTTGAATGCTTGCGTTAAGTGGTTCAAAATATTTCTCTTCTTTTAGCTTCTCTGGATAAAACCTCTTACGCTCAAAGACAAAATAGTCAACATGATGAGGAGCAAGGATCTGAACAAGCTCTTTCAGACTCTGCGCATAGTGCGCTTGAAAAGAAGTAACAAGGCGAGGTTCAATGAACTTAAGATACCCATCATAAAATGGATGATACACCTCAGTGGTGGCCAAAGCTTTTCTCGCGCCAAAAAGCATTACTCCATCAATAAATGTCGGGTGTCCGGCTATAAGTGCATTCTCAGGCGTGTTCTCTCGAATCCAAAGAAATACATTTCCCTTCTTAGTTGATGAATAGTTAAAGTTCCCATCTCCGTAAAGGCCTGTGCCCGATCCCAAAAAGGCAACACCAAGCACCACACATACACCGAGTATGCTTCGCCACGCGTGCTTATAGGTCGTATCATGCAGTGTGTCTGCTGACGAAAAAGCACGCCAAACCCCAATGGTGAAAAAAGAAATAAGGAAGAACGCAAAAGGAAGTAACACATGTCTATCAGGTACATAGAGCTTAAAGACCACCTGACGAGAAGTGAGATACACGATAAAGATAGCGGCTAGAAAGGTGTAGAGCTGCACAGGAACGGCTTTCTCTCTTTGTCGAAGACCGTAGAGAAAAAGAAGAAGAACTCCCACTATAACGAAAATACGTATCGCTGGCTTCAGGACCTTACCCGGATTATATAACCTTCCCACAAACGCCTGAAATCCAAACATTCGAATCTCCTTATCAATTGGGAGAAGAGGCAAGAACGGAAAACGTCCATCTGGTCTTTGCAGCTGAGGCATATCGTATGCCTTATCCGGACCGACCATCTGCCCAACTTCTGGAGGGCGCTCAACAATCTTATACGTTACCAACGCATAGAATGGTGATAGGCAGATTAGAATAAGGAGTGGCTTTAGGCACTGGCCACGTGTTTCTCTCTTCGCAACCCCTAACAGAAGATAGAGACCATACGAAAGAGCACAGATAACCGTAGCTGGAGGATGACTCAGACAGCCAAGGAAGAGGACAAGAAGCACGGCGAGGTGATTTTTACGCAAAACAAAACAGAAGTACGCTGCAAAAACGACCCCGGCCCAGCTTCTGGGGAGACCACCAGCCATACGCTGAACTATCTCACGTGTATGAAAAAGCCAGAGCACTGCGATAAAGCCTGCGGCAGAGGAAGCAACATGCTTTACGGCGAAAAAGAGAAATACAGCTATAAGAAGATATTGAACGAGCATCAGGTAGTGGCTGGCAACGATCGGCGCACCAAAGAGAGACGTAAAGAGATAAGCCAGCCAGTAATGAAGGGGCGCTAGGTAACCCGTCATTAACTGAGCTATAAAATCATTTTTGAAAATTTCACTACCGGAAACATCGTGGAACATGAACCACTGTTGTAGAGCATCGTCTGTGGTCCAGCCGGGGTGAAACCAGTTCGGAAGGCTCTCCTTAAAAAACCAGAGGTAGACGACGAGAAGCAAGAATGTGAGGACATTTCCAAAGGTTAGTAGCGTTCGCATAGTGCTGTATGATTATCCCCTTTCAGGGCCCTTTGGCAAGGCTAGGGCCTCTCTCTAAGAGAATTTCCGATCTCAATCTAAGAAAACCCCTGTTTCACACTACAGAAGACCGCCATTTTCACCCATCGCCACTTTCAAAAAGATCTCAAATATCTAGAGGATTTTCGGCACAACCGTAACGACATACTGGCACACAGTAATAGTAGTGAGGTGGACAGTATGAGACAGGTTACAACTCAGTTAATCATTCTATTTGCGATAGCTCTCTTCTTTGTACAGCCAGTGCTTGCAGAGGACACTCTCGAAACATACCAACAGCGTAAGAAGGAAGAGAAATATGCTTATCTTCCCGGTGGTATTAAACGGCTTGTTCGCAATTTTAAGAAACTCGACCTGAAGTACAAAGACTCAAACGCGACCCTCACGAGTTACGGATACAATCTCTATGAGGATATGAACGCTCTTACTAAAACAGGAGTACGAATTCGAAGCGGGATATCAAAGATATCAAAATCGGCGGCTCCGGGGATTGAGATAGTTATTAACTGGTAAAGAAGTCTATCACCTCCTAAACTCTTGGACTGTAGCTGAGAAGGGGGCTGTGACTAGGTTTAGGAACGTCCCTAAATCCCCTTCCTCCTCATCATCTTCATCCTCATCCTCCTCCTGCACTTGCACCAAAAGGTCACATATACACACTCATGGAAGAGGTGCAGGTGCAAGATGAGGATGAGGAATAGGATAAAGAGGATCTGTCACTTGTGACCCACCACAATATCGCGGTAAAACTCATATCGTGTTCAAAAAGCTCATAAGCAAATACAAAAGTAGCCTCGAGCCTGCCAGACCTCAACTTCCCTCTGGCCTCGCCATTACGATCCAGCGTGTTGTCGGATCTCAGAGCATCCCCAGCATGCCACGTGCGGCCCAAAAGGCATTTCGTGTTTCGACAGACCCAGATGCCGAGGCATGTGACTTTGTAGAGGTCATTGAATCAGATGAGTCTCTATCAGCTCGAATACTTAAAATTGCAAATTCTGTATATTACGATCGCGGATCCGGGAGTGAAACAATTGTCGATGCTGTTGCCGTTATCGGCACCAATGACCTGCGAGATCTTTTGAGCGCTTCTACCCTTTCTGAGGTTTTCCCATCACAAAACTATGCCAGACACTATCTGTGGCAACACGACATCGCCGTTGCCCTTGCTGCCAAACATATCAGTAAAAAAATAGACCCAAAGATGGCAGGAACTGCTTTTGTTGCTGGTCTTATGCATGACATCGGAAAGTTACTTCTCTTAAGGAGAGTTTCAAAAGAGTACGAGCAAATTATTGAAGAAGTAAAGAAGAACGGAGACTTTTGCTCTAGTGAAGAGGACATGTTTCCTTTTAACCATACAGAAGCAGGTCTTCTGATTGCTCATAAATGGAATTTCTCTGACGACCTTTGCCGGGCAATTAGAAACCATCATGAACCGTGGGAAGCCGTTAGTCCTCGATCCGTAACAGGAATCGTTAAAGCCGCAGATACTTTTGTGCACGCCTGCGGCATTGGAATAGCTGAGCAGGTGCCGTCTCTTAAAGAGAGAGCTGAGCCAGAGGCTATTGAGGCGGCAAAGAGGCTTGGGCTCGGAGAAAGTAAAAAACTCGTACAAGAAATAGGAAAGCTCTATACAACCGAAAGAGAGCTTTATAGCATGTAATAATGTTTCCCTTCCTGACTCCCCTACTCACATTCGCTGCTGGTATCATTGGATGCCACCTCTATTACCGGTATCAACTTAACAAAGCCGTAGCTTCTTTCTCTGATCCCTCCTCACTCTCGACCCTACCAGTCGTTAAAACGCTTAAAGAAAAGGCACAACAAGAAATTACACGTATCCAAAATGAAACAGATGAAATCCTTGAACGATATGACATTCTCACTGAAAACCTCGCGGCCTCAGTCACCATCCGTGATGCTGATAATAATATAGCTTATTGCAGCCCTTACACCGAAGTACTTACCGGATACTCACTCGATGATATCTATGAAGCAGATGGTGACTTCTTCTATGCCCTTGTGCACGAGGAAGATCAGGAAAGGTATGCTCGCGCGCTAAGAGTTGTTACTGCCGGGGAGCCGTTTCAGTACCGATATCGATTCTTTCATAAAAGCGGACTTGAAATGTGGGCTGAAACAAGAACTGTCCCACTGCTAGATAAAAACGATAATCTTCTTTCATCGCTTTCGATCACATTGGACGTTACCGGAACTATTCGTTATCAACAGCAAGTAGAAGAGAAGAATCAGGACCTCAAAGACTTTACGTACATGGTTACCCACGATCTCAAGTCACCGATATATACTGTAAAGGGCATGGTCAACGTCATCGAGGAAGATTGTTCTCAGTCTTTACCTGCTGAAGCAAAAGAACCTCTTGAACATATCAAAACTGCTGTCAGACGTCTTGAGACTCTCGTAGGAAGCGTTCTTGAATATTCAGAAATCAGTAGTACAGAGCTGGTACTAGAAGAGGTAAAACTCGATGATGTCCTTAAAGATCTTCAAAATGACTTTAAACACCAACTCGAAGAGTGCCAGGCGCAATTCGAGAGAGAAAACAACCTGCCATCAGTGTATGCGAACTCCTTGAAGCTCTATCAGATTTTAAGCAATCTCATTGGAAACGCGATTAAATATCGCTCCCCTGAAAGACCTCTCATCATAAAGATTAGAGAACATGAGCATAGCGAAGAGCGCTACGTTACTCTTGAGTTTTCTGATAATGGTCCCGGAATTGCTCGGGAGAAACTCCACAACATTTTCCGGCCTTTTCAAAGAGCCATCACAGAACCAGCAAATAAGTCCCCAGAAGGAAGCGGCATCGGCCTTGCTTGCGTTCAGAAACTGACTCATAAACTTGGCGGTGATATTGAGGTTCAGAGCGAGCCGGGCGTTGGGACGACATTTTTACTGCGCTTTAAGAGGGTGAGTTAGGAATCTCTTGGCTTAGATTTTTTAGTTGATACGTATCGTGGATTAATTTGCTTTGTGGCGCTAAGCGTAAAAAAAACTTGCGAGCATCCAGAAGGTACGCAGCAGCGGAGGCGATCCCACTCCACCACTGTGTTGGCTCCGGAGTCATGATTTTCTTCACTCCACCACCGATTTTTTTTCTGAAAAAAAACAAAAAAACTTCACTAAAAGCTTGACGACTTTTTAGCGCATAGTCTGGCAAAAAATGAATTGGCTCTTCTGATACACTTCACACTGCTTAGCTAGCTTCACAAAGGACCGTACCTGAAAATGACCTCTTACTATCTGGAGCACTGTCCCTTTTTGTTAGAGCGCTACGTACGAGGTCAAAAAAAGGGCATGTTATAGTTTCTTTATTCAGAGTGATAAGGAGCACATAACAATGCATGTATTAATGAAAGAACTAAGAAGAGCAGTATACAAGGAGACTGTTTCTACAGTAGAGGTCATTGAGCTTGTGGCTAAGCTTGAGAAAGAGAAACATTTTTTACGGTACGGATTTTCTTCACTCCACCAGTATCTGGTGCAGGGGCTTAAGTACTCAGACGGTGCTGCAAATAGGAGGATTAGAGCGGCAAGGCTTTCTCTTAAAAAGCCAGAGGTGTGTGAGCTTCTTAGAAGAAGAGAGGTGTCGCTCTGTACTCTGAGTGAGATCCTTGATGAGCCTGAAATGCTGTCTAAAATCAAGGGGAAATCTAAGAGAGAGGTAGAAGAGCTTTTAGCTCTAAAGGGTGGTAAAGATATACGGATTAGAGAAAGAGTGGTGCCGGTTGTTGTAAAAAAGGCTGTGGAGCAGAAAACTGTATTTTCTACTCCGCCAGCAGGTGGGCTAAGCCTCACCCCACCACCGATGGTGATAAGGCAGGAAGTGGTGCTTGAAGAACGGCTCAAGGTTACTTTTTCATACTCTAAGGATAAGAGTGAGAAGATAGAACGGGCTCGGGAGATCTTGTCGCGCAAGTGTTCCGGAAAGGGAGTGAGTATTGAGGAGCTCTTTCTTGAGGGGGTTGAGCAGATACTGGCGGCTGAAGGCTCTAAGAAGGAAAAAATGGGAACCCGTAAGGAGAGAGGGAGTAAGAACAGGCGGTATATTTCCCCGAAGGTTAAGAAAGAAGTGCTTGAGAGAGATGGGGGCTGCTGTACGTACAGGAATAAG
>JAUIIO010000004.1 GCA_030431715.1 bacterium | reverse complement strand
TGGAGCCGGGACCTGTCTTGAGGATGACTCTGAGGGGTGTGTTGAGCCAGAGTATTTCCGAGGTGATTATGATCTCGATGGTGATAATGATGTTGATGATTATCAAGTCTGGCGTTCTTCTTTTGGAGTAACTGACGCCAATCACCCTGCAGATGGAAATAAGGATGGGTCGGTGGACTTAGCGGATTATACCGTCTGGCGAGATAGTCTTGGTGCTGGTTCTTGCGCTGAGTAGTTCTTCATTTCAAAAATTCATGGAAAATTGATTGGGGAGGTGCCCTTGGGGGGATCTTTGTGCCTTGTTTTGGTGGGGGTGAAAAAAGGGGAGCGTCCCTATTAAATTTTATTGTGGGAGTTCGAGGGGTTGGAGGGGGAAAAGGGGAGCGTCCCTATTTTAGGTGGGTGGGGAGGTAGAGGGTGAGTTGGGGGAAGATCCAGATGAGGGTTAGGACTAGGAGTTGGATCAGGACGAAGGGGATTATTCCCTTGTAGATGTCGACGGTGGTGATCTCTGGTGGGGCTACGCCTTTGAGGTAAAAGAGGGCAAAGCCGAAGGGTGGGGTCAGGAATGAGGTCTGGAGATTGATGGCTATGAGTATCGCAATCCAGATCGGGTTCATGCCGAGTTCTTGTATGAGCAGCGGGCTAAGGATTGGGATAAGAATAAAACAGATCTCGAAGAAGTCGAGAAAGAATCCGAGTACGAACAGGAGCACCATTACCAAAAAGAGGATAAGTCCGCTGTGTGTAGAAAAGCTTGTGACCATGTCGATGATGATCTCATCGCCGTAGAGCCCACGAAATGTTACGCTAAAGACTTGAGCTCCAATTAAGAGCGTAAAAACCATACTTGTAATAGATGTTGTTCGTTCTGCAACGTCTATCAGCAGCTTTCGTGTAAACTTTTTCTTTAGAGCAGTGAGTATGAGCGCTGCCACGGCGCCGCACGCAGCCGCCTCTGTTGGCGAGGCAATGCCGAAGAGAATACTTCCGAGCACTAAAAAAATAAGAAGAAAGGGAGGGGCGAGGCTTTTTAGAAGTAGGAGCGTGAGCTCACTTGCAGCAAGTGTGTCCTGTGCTTCTGGAAGTGGCGAGAGTTCAGGCCAGAGGCGTGAATGGATAAATACGTAGCCAGCGTAAGCGCTTACTAATAACAGACCGGGAAATACAGCTGCAGCAAAGAGATCGGCAACCGCGATATTCATCATGTCAGCTAGAAGAATAAGCACTATTGAAGGGGGGATTATCTGCCCGAGCGTGCCAGATGCGGCAATGGTTCCGCAGCTAAGTTTTTTACAGAACCCACGCTCTACCATGGCGGGTAGTGAGATGATGCCCATAGTTACCACCGTGGCTCCGACAATGCCTGTGGACGCAGCAAGTAGGGCTCCAACCAGAATGAGGGTGAGTGTTAGCCCGCCTCGAAAGCGGCGCATGAGGTGATCGATTGCTGCTATTAGATCTTCGGCTATGCCTGAACGCTCGAGAGTAATACCCATAAAGATAAAAAGGGGTACTGCTACGAGGGTAAAGTTACTAATAACGCCGAATATTTTGGAAGAGATAAATCCAAAATCAGAAAGCATGAAGATGTCACAGCCGTATCCGATAAGACCAAAGAGGACTCCGGTAATTGCAAGCACAAATGCAACAGGATAGCCAGTAAGTATACCGGCAAAGAGCGCTACAAACATAAGTAGGGGTAAGAGCGTTTCAAGATCCATGACTTACCTCGCGACTGTCACTCTCATCTTTTTTAATGGTAGCAAGAAGCATAGTGAGAGATTGAAGAAGGAGAAGAAAGATACCGAGTGGGAAAAAAGCTTTCACAAGCCAGCGAGCCTCAAGTCCGCCGGGATCGGGTGAGACCTCGCCGGAGAGTATAGTACTTCTTATCGCTCCTTCAACGGTAGCAAACGATTTATAAAGTGTTGAATCCGGTTCACTAATGAGCTGCGAGGTATAGTAGTCACGAGGTCTAAGGTTCTCAAAAGAAAGGCTCTCGGTCACGTATGGGACGCTGTAGTAGAGGAGTACGACAAGAGTCCCGATAAGGAGCGTTATCCCAACTCGCTCTCGCCAGAGCATAAGTCGTGCACCGCACAGGCGAGATATGAAGTCTACTCTTACATGAGTATCTTTCTTATAGCCGTAGGCCATAGGTAGGGTGATGCATGCCCCAAAGAGGTACCACTCAAGTTCTTGTAGTGCAATTGAGCTGGCATTAAAGAGGTATCTCGCCACTACTTGCTCCACCGTTAAAAGTACGAGCAATATGGTAAGAACGGAAGCGAGTCGAAAGCTTAGGTGGCAAAGCCGATCTATTATCGTAAGAGGTTTCACAGCGTAAGAGTTGAGGGCTTTATGAACGTAAGGGTATCGTACTCAACAGCTCCTCTTTGAAAGCTTGAGTACGATTCCCATATTTTTTTTGCAATGGGGCTACTTTTTACCATTTCGCGTAGCACAGGCACTGATGCTTCTCTCATCGCGTCTAAGATACTCTCAGGAAGAGGGGCTACGACAACGTTCCCCTCGTCTTTAATCTTTTTAAGGTAGATCTGGTTTTGCTTTTCAAAGTGGGCAAGCATCCAACGAGTCGTATCTTCAGAAGCCACTCGAATGATTTGACGATATTCCTCAGGTAACTCATCCCATGCTTTCTTATTGATCATCAGTTCAAGGATCGCCCCACCCGGTTCTGCCCAAGATGAGCCGTAGTAATACTTCGCCCCGCGGTGAAACCCCATCGTGTAGTCGTGGTACGGGCCAACCCATTCTACGGCATCAATGACTCCGGTAGAAAGGCTCGTAAAAACTTCGCCTCCGGCAATCAGCACTGGTTTAGCGCCAAGCTTTGAGTAGATCTTTGAAGCAAGGCCGGGTATTCGTATTTTAACCCCTTTAAGATCCGCAGGGGACTTAAGCTCTTTCTTAAACCATCCAGACATCTGCGCGGTGGATGCTCCGCAAGGAAGACACTGCACGCCGTGTGGGTGCATGAGCTCATCGTAGAGCGCCTGCCCGTCTGCTGCTGTGATCCATGCAAGAGCATCTTGCAGGTCCATGCCAAAGGGAATGCCCGTGAAAAATGGTGTAGCCGGTATCTTGCCCTGCCAATAATAAGAGGCACTATGGCCCATCTGAAGCTCGCCTTTCTTAACCGCGTCAAAAGTTCCAAGAGCCGGAACAAGCTCGCCTGCACCGTATACTCTTATTTTAAAATTACCACCGCTAAGCTCAGATACGATCTTTGTAAAACGTTCCATGCCCTCTCCCCAGATTGGGAGTGTTTTAGGAATGGCAAGCGCCATCCTCCAGCGGAGTTTCTTTGGTAAGGCAAGAGCGGGGGGTGTGAGCGCTGGGCTCGTGAGCTGTGCTGCTCCGAGCAGGGCTCCACCGGATGCTATATTTTTAAGAAACGCTCTTCTTTTCACTCCTAAACTATGGAACAGGAGCTGGTGAAAATCAATATTGGAATATCTGAGCCTTAGATGGCCTACTCGGGCACCTCTTCATCAAGGAGTATCTCGTCAATAGCACACATAACGAGCTCATCTGAGAGTTTATAAATATCGAGCTTATCAGCACGCCTGCGTTTAAACCAAACAATAGGACGTGAGCGCTCGTATTCGTGTTTGCTTGTTTCGATTGTGGTTTTCCCGCTCCAAACGGTCATACCACTCGCTACTTCGATGACCTTTGTTTGTAGCGTTAGCTCATTCATCTCTGTGATATTTTCAAGGAGGCCTGTTAGTACAAGATCGTACCCGGCGTTTCTGGCCATCTCTATTGAGGTAAAATTCCCTGCGTGGAATTCCTCTTTCTTTGCAGGCCAATCCTGCCTGTTCATAAGTTCAACGATTGGAACTTCCCCTGTTCGTAGAAACTCGTTCTTCATTGTGCTTGCCATCTGAATGCCCAGTCCGTGTAATTCTCTCCCCCATGCGGAAATATTTGCCTGAGTAGCGAACGGAATGATTCCCATCCTAACGGGTGCATTTAAATCAAATCGGGCATTTAGGTATCGATTAAGGGGCGTACGGATGTAGGCACGAGTTGTGCACGTTTCTTGCTTACCAATATATGCGATGGAACATCCTGCCTGCGTGATCAGAACGCACAATGTCAATATTCTGGCACATGTGCGCAGCCACCGAGCAGGAGTAGTTATTTGAAGATGTATCATAAACCCCTCGAAACATTAGGTTTAGTAAGCTATGGAACAGCACAAGACAAGCTCACAGAAGAAAAGGTATCAATTCCCGTACCAACTTTTTATCTCTCTTCTTATTATTCTAACAGCACTTTCTGCCTGTAGCAGGAGGTATTCTGATCTTCCAGTGTACTGGCCCTTTAAGTTTGAGGAGCAGCCGAACCGATCTGTAGGTCGATTTAAGACCTCTTACCTCGCGCAGCAAATTGATAACTACTACCGCGGTGTAAACCCCGGTCCGATCGGAGTTACCACATTTGTAAACCTTGATGAACTTAACTCTACATCATCATTTGGCCGTGTTTGTGCCGAGCAGCTGCTTAGTGAACTTTCTATGCGGGGGTACGATGTGGTAGAGCTTCGTCACGCTGATGCGTTACATTTTTTAAATTCTACCGGAGAGTTTGGTCTTTCGCGTGATGTCAGTTACGTTAAGCGTGAGCGCGACCTAGGTGGTCTTATTGTGGGCACATACGTAGTCTCGCCAGTGCGTGTCTATCTCAACGCCCGCCTAATAGATCCTGCGAACTCTAAAGTGCTCTCGGCAGGCTCTGTGGAGATGACAAAGACCGAGGAGATTACAAAGCTTACACGTGGCGGCGCTGTTTCCCCGAGTCTTGAGCGGATCCCAGTTAAGAAGCTTGGTATGTACACCTATCCTATGCCTCTTCAGGCAAACTACGGGCGGTACTGGGATCTTGAAGAGAGCGGCGGCATGGCCGGAGGCGGTATGATGGCGCCTTCTATGCAGCCAGCGCCTCGTCCAGAAGCGAGTTTTCAACAGCTTGAGAGCGAAACTGTGCACATGAACCAGAATATGGAAGGGAACTAGTGTCTCTTCAAGTTCATTTTCACCGTTTTGTCAAACATCTTTGGCCCATCTTGCTCGTCTCCTCCCTCCCGAAATCCTCAAAATACTTCAGTATTCCTGCGGTTTCGCTCAGTCCGGGGACGAGCAATCTGAACCAAACCTGCTCGCCCTACCGGCAAAAATGAACTTGAAGAGACACTAGGCCAAACACCGGCTGAAAATAGGTCCTTTTCAGAGAGGCTTCTCTCCTGCTAGATTAAAGTAGTTTAAAGTAAGCAGGGATAGAAGCCTTTTTATGTCGCAAGTTCTACGACTCGCCCCAAAGCCAGAGAATCAAGATAGTACGGACGGACGCCGTAGTGTTGCCGTCGATGAGCAGGTTCACCATATGTGGGTCTCTCACTCATCTTTCTTTACAACCGATCTCCTTATACTCCCCGAAACTCAGGCGTCAGCTGAAAAGGACGGCGGAGCGGAAGAGGGCAGTAAGCTTTTTACGGCATCGCTCGAGTTTTTCGATGCTGATGGGTACAAGTTTAATGAAAGTGGAGTTGCCTGTCCTTCTGATCGTGCCCTTACACTCTCACTTAAATCTTTTATGGAGTCTTGTAAGTTAGAGTCCGGGTGGAAGCACGCTCATCTTCAGGTTCGAAGTAAGTTTCCCGCCAGATTTATCTGTAAGTTCTCAGATAAAACCCGCACAACTTTTTATTCGCCCGTGGTCAATCCAGAATTTCGTGCGGCGCATGCCTTTCCGGTGCAGATTTCAGCAATACGGAAGAACGTTTTTTGCTTTGTTTCTGGCGAGAGCGATGAGGCGAAGGTAAAGCTCAGACTCTTTATCGGAAAACGTAAACCCGAGTGCGATATCGTTATTCCCCCAAATGGGGTTACGGTTGTGAGTCTTGAAGACTGCTTCCCCGAGTTTTGTGGCGCAAGTGACGCAGCGGAAGCTGGCATTGAAGGCGGTGCGCAGAGAATGCAGGCGTATTTAAGATTATCAACGCCTTCGCCGTCGACGCTCTCTGTTTACACACTTAAGCAAAATGGCGGCCGCGGTGGGCAGCCTTCTTATTCCTGTGAGGTGCTTCTGTGAAGTTTCATACCTTTATTCCTACGCATACACTCCTTACATCGGTGCTTCACTTCTTTCCTTCTTCGCAGAAGGTTGTCGCACCGTATCCAGTGACATGTAAGATTACTTTTTTTAGTGAGAAGAGGCTTATTAAAAGTGTTGTTCTTGATGGCCTTAGGCTTTCACACCCAGACGGGGTTCGTGTCGAGGATCTTTTGGCAGGCGCTGCCGCAGACGCTCCGGGTGGGCTTGTTGGTGTAGAGATCGAGATCGATACGAAGGGGCGAAATACCGATCTCTCAGAGTCAGACTGTCTAGTGGAGCTTGAGTGCCAAGATAATTCGCTTCATTACCGCGCGCGCCCATATCTCAAGAAGGGAGATCCTGAACGAGTTAAGAGGGTACCACTATTTTGCGGCGAACTCGGTTCCGATACCGAGGAGATGTCTCAGCACACCTCGCTTGTTTTTGTGAACTCCTCTGAAACCGAACAACAGCTCACCTATCATACGGTAAACGGATCGACTGAGTCCGTAGAGATGAAGCTTGAGCCGAGGGCTGTTGTAGAGCGGCGACTTGATGATTCTGCAGCTTGCTGCGTGGATGGGGATCCGCTTCAGATGGTTGAGCTCAGCCACGAAGGGGCAGCAGACAGTATCGTCGGCTATATACTTTACCGTGACGTAAAAACCAATCTTCCATTGTCGGTGTCATCACTATGAACATATTAACCCTACATCCATATGGCTCTATTCGGGAAGAAGGAGGGCTTGCGCTCGTCCTTTCCAGATACCTCAGGGAATTTGGTGTGGACACTTCGCACCTCAAATGTAACGGCGCATTCTCCGTCTGTGATAGAGATGCCGAAAACCACTTCAGGCGCACCGCACTTCAGTGTCAAAACTGCATGGCGGAGCAAAATACCTTTGCCCAGTGGTCTGGGGCTCGGCAGCTCAGAATTACCAGTTATCTTGAACCAGCTCAGATCCAAGGCACGAAGCGCTGGGTTGAGCAGATGGATGCTCATCATCTCTGGGAAGCTGTGTGGAAGGGGATTCCGCTTCGTACACTTCTGCAAGGGTCTTTCTCTAGACGGTTTGGAACTCTTGAGCCAGATTTTAGAAACGTGCAACACCAGCACTACGTGCAAAAGCTCAGCGTTGCCTCTTTGCGTATGCTCACTGCCGCACTTAAGTGTAATGAAGATATTCAACCAAATATGATCTTCATGGCGGGTGGAGACGAGTTTATCACGGCCTGTTTCTTCGCAGCGGCGCAGCGAATGGGCATAGAGGTAGTGAGGTTTACCTCAGCTGCTGAAGGGAGATTTGTTCGAGTGCTGAGATCTTCTGTGGACGAGACCTTTAAAAGCGAGCTGGTGGTGAGTGATATCTCAGCTTTTCGTGAGAATGTACAGACTTGGCCGTCTGAACTCTTGCAAAGTCTTGATGAAATGGTAGCCTATCTCGGGCTATCGCAGCTTCAACTTGAGCTGCCGTTGGCACGATAAGTTCTTCATAGATATAAGGATTACAAGATGTCAAAACCACTATGTTCCCACATTGATGAGTGGCGCTGGGGTAAAGAGCAGATTCTCTGGGGTTATGAGCCAGATCACCGATACACATTTAAAGTGCTTGAGCCAAAAAAGGGGCGCGAGGGGTGTCTGAGCCTTCAGTATCACCATGAAAAAAGTGAGACGTGGGCTGTGTTTCGTGGCACGGCTTGGGCGATGGTTGTCGTTAATGGTGAAGTCTGCACGCGCCTCATGAAAGCAGGAGATGTACAGAACCTTAGCGCCGGGATGATACACCGGCTTATGGCCGTCTCTGATGATGTTCAAGTACTTGAGCCTTCAACACCAGACGCACATGCAGCTGACAAAAATGCGCCCAAAGATGTTGTTCGACTTCACTGTGTTTTTGGAAGAGAGTGTGCTGACCCACGAAGCGATGAAGAGAAGCAAATCGTTGAGAAGTGTATTCAGGTTACTGAAGACGCCATTGTCGCGATAGAGAAGGGAGAGGTGCCAGTTGAGCTTAACCTCGAGACCTTATGGAAGAACGGTGGATTTTCAATAGGATCGTAATATGTCTCCAAAGATCGTTGCATTCTCCGGAAGCGCAAGAAAAGAGTCGGTGAATCAGAAGCTTGTTTCCGTTGCCGCGAAGATGGCCAAGCAGCAAGGAGCAACAGTTACGCTCCTTAATCTCGCTGACTTTCCTATGCCTCTTTTTAACGAAGATCTCGAAGCGAGTGAAGGTCTGCCCGAACATGCTCAGCGGTTTAAGGATATTCTGATTCAGCATGACGCGATGCTCGTAGCTTGCCCCGAATACAATAGCTCTATTACCCCACTTCTTAAAAACGCCATCGACTGGGCGTCTAGGCGACAAGGGGATGAGCCGAGACTTTATGCGTACCAGAAAAAGGTTGTTGGGTTACTTGCCGCTTCCCCCGGAGCCCTCGGTGGCTTGCGTGGGCTTGTGACGGTGAGATCACTCTTTGGTAATATCGGTTGTACCGTTATTCCTGAGCAATTTGCTCTCGGTCAGGCTGGAGAGGCGTTTGATGAAGGTGGGATGTTAGTTGCTGAGGCCCAAGTGCAACAGGTGCAAAAGGTTGTTTCCAGTCTTGTGGAAACAGCGGCGCGTCTTAGCGAGTAGTAGTATTGTTGGTAGTTTGCAATCTATGATGGATCGTAGTGCAGGTGAAAAAGCATCTGTAGGCTCTGATGGTGGGGAAGTCTGTAGCAAAGATAGCGTTCTGTCGTCTTCTGAAGTTGGTCTATCTCTAGACCAACAAAAAAAGATTTTGGAATCTGTCTTTGTCTCTGCTTCGAAGTGCTTATCGACATACACCGGAAAAGAGCTTCAAACAATCGTACCTCCGGATCGAAAGTTATACCTCTTTCTTGGGGTCTACACCGATGACGAGCTTTCGCGACTTCCAGATATATTTGATGAGTTTATACGTACGTATGATGAGAAGTTAACGTTACTCTACGATCGCTACGAAGACGATAACCGATCTGAGCCGCTTATTTATGATCCCACAGCTCTATTGCTTATTGAGCGTTTGGAAAAGATTCCATTTACGCTAAAGAACGAATGGGACGCTCTTTTGCCAGAGTCTAGTCTCGCAAAATTTGCCCTGTTCTGGGGGATCTCCATAGATTTTGAATGATTCTAAAGCAGCGTAAGTAGAGCTGGAGAAAATAATCTCGAACCTCAACTATGATGTGAAGTAACGAAACGAGTGCGTTTCTAAAAAGATTTTGGTTTGTAATCTTCGTCGCCTTTAAGAAATAGGCCTTCTACAAAGAGCTTCTTTCGAACTTCATCTAAAGTTGAATGTACAAAATATATTGTGTGCATCAGATCTTCAGGCGAATGTTCTGTCAGATCTCTTAGTGTCTTAATGTCTAATGTTTGCATACGATTTAAGGCTCTTACTGAAAAACCAAAGTCTGAAACAGCCATTTCTAGAAGGCCGTTCACCAAAGGGGCATCAAGATCTACATCAACGCTCATGGTAGCCCCTCCTGATACTTTCTCAACTATGAGATTGATACTCAGACGACATTCGTCAATGTCATCGGAAAGGGTAGCAGCAGCTCTAAGAACCTCCATAATCTTTGACCCGTGTTCCCCAAAGGTATCAAGAAGCTTCTCGGATAGCTCTACGTCGTTTCGGGGGATCTTATCGAGGTGAACTTGAGAATGTATTGTCATACTCGTATTTTAGCTTCATTTCGAAGGCTAATCAAAATAATGAAGGAGTAGTTTCTTTGAATGGCTGCAGGGAGATATGAGATATTTGCTTAAATAACTGACTCACTATAAAGTTTCCGGTTCACTACGACTTGATTTTGTAACAGGTGATTTGCCGCACTTTTTTACTTATTCTAACTTGGCTTAGTTATTCTGATTTGGCTTATTCTTAATTAGCGAGGAACAGTAGTTTATGTCACCCGCAACAGCTTCGAACACCAAAGTTTTAAAACTCTCTTTAGCCACCTCTTCGCTGAGTGATTCTTCTCATGAAGCAGAGCATTGTTTAGATCCGGAAGAGATTCCAGTTCTTCAAGATGAAGCTACAAGTCGCTATTTTGCAGACAAGTATCGATATCAAGCCAGAATGATGCGCATGAGCGAGGCGAGCCTCTCTGCTAGTGAAGAAGTCTTCAAAGAGCTTGCGATTCTTAAAGATTCTGAAGTTGCTGAACGCGCATCTGGTTTTATAAAGATAGTGCAGTACACTGAGTTTGCAGACCAATTGATGAAAGAACTCTCAGCATCTTATAAAGACTCTCGCAAAATTCCGGAAGCAAATCGCAAGCTATCTTATCAGTACGTGATAGGGAAGAGAGAGATGAGCGATCAGGATGTTAAAACTGGTGAGATCCTCCGTAGGCTCGGGGCTGAGATTTTAGGAGTTGAGTTTAAGAGTTGTAATCCAGCCATTATCCTTGAAGAGGAGCTACATTCCTACATGTATGATGCGTTCTCAGAAATAGATATGGATGATTTTGCTAATGCTCTTGCCAGTAACCGTAATCGCTTGCGATCAAAGTTTCAATCTCGCATGGCGAGAGGAGCTACGACCGATGCCATGGAGGTTTATGAAGATGCTTTAAAGAAGCCAGGTTCGGGAAGGCAAAAGTCTAAAGGCACTGAACGCGCGAATCACTTGAGTCGTCTAAATGGGCCAAACGGCGAACGAACACGCGCTGCTGCGCGGTCGGCCGGTAAGGTCGCAAGAGATATTAACCAGTTGTTAGCGAGAGATTGCAAGTCTTCGTTTCGGGAAGAGGTTTTGGGGAGTCTCGCCAGAGCGACAAGACAATTAAGTAGCTTTGCCTACCAGCAAGATATAGAAACCCCAACCTCATTAGATCCTGCGTTGTTAAAGAGGCTTGAAGAGGCTGCCGACACGCTTGAACAAGCTGTTGCAGGGAGTCTTATTGACTACAAGCAGTGTATGAACGGTCTGTCTCAAATATCTGCATCGCTTCGTGAAGATGTCAATGTGCTCTATGAGACAGTTGCCGAATTTGAGTCTGTTATTCCATCACTGCGTTTAAGCAGATCGAAAGAGGCGTTACCTGAACTCGCAAGAGCGCGTGCAGACGCGATGTTGCTTGCCCCACGCTTTCCGGCGCCAGTTTTTATGAGCGCTGAATCAGATACGAGAATTAACGATGAGCTTGCCAGAGCTATACTGCGATACAACTTTGCAAGAGAGCAGTCCGATCAAGTTGAGATCGATAAGAATTTTGAACTCATAGATGGTTTTCAGAGAAGAGAGGTGCGAGCTGCATTGCAGGAGATATATCACAGGCAAGGCCTAATTGAGGAAAGCTCATATGAGGCGCTTCGTTATGACTGTGGTAAGCATCGTACCGCGCCTGAAGACGAGATTCGAGAGGAGACTCCGGAGGAGCAAGAACAGCGGCAGCTTATGGAGAGGCTTGTTCGCGAGGAACGAGAGCTTGTGTACCTAACACTATCTGATTACTGCTCTGATGAGATGCAGTTACATAGATTATCAGAAGCTGTTGCTCCTGATACGATAGACAATGTTTTTCTTTCGCTTCGTAGTGCGCTACAAGGCGGTGAGCTTGCTGACGCGATGCTTATGGAGAATCCTGAAATATTCCGAATTGCTCAGGAAGAACCGGATGTGTTTAGGGCATTCGCATATGATCTTCTATCGAATACCACTACTATTGTACAAAAGATGAGTGACGACTTACAGAGTATCGCTCGGTACTCAGATCCGTATACGCTTGAGCAACAGATTGAGTTCGATAAACAACAGGAAAAAAATCAAAGAGCACGGCAGCTGCTTTCTAATGCACTTGCTCGCCAAGGACTAAATCTAGAAGTCTCTCTAGCCATACTCAAGTTTGGTTTTCTTGGGAGAGGTGGTCAACTTGCTACTACGCTTACGTACCGGTCCTCAGAAGAAGAGGTATTTGATAATCTTCGTGAGCGTATTGAAAACTTTGAAGTTGTCAGAGATAGCTTGCGAGGTGAGTATGAGAGGCTCCTCGCCGCAAAGGTGATTATCGGAACGGAGGATGTTGCCATTAATCTTCACAGAGGCAAGAAGAAGTCCCCGACTGATTCTGCCTTTAAGCGGCTCGTTGAATTCACCTTGGCAGAAGTTGGGCAGGCTGCGCCGACATTCCCGATCTCGCTAAGTTTTGAAAAATGATATTTTGCCGCCTCCGTACTCTCTAAAATATCTATTAATATCAGGGGAGTAAAAAATATGTTGACAATGTCGCTCTGTTATCAGATAATTAGATATACACAATGAGTTGTTACCACATCTCAGGCAATTATCTTTTAAGTATGGGTTTTTAGAACCCTTTTTTTGTGCCTGAAAATCGACGAAAAATCACATACCCTCTTTTTCATAAATTTTGATATAGTTGATGGCTTAAGTGGCTGTAACTATTGTATATATTTAAGCGAGATTCAATAATATCGCCATGTTACAGAATGGCGTCTGAGCACTGTTCTTTAAACGAGCAGCGTTTGCATTTGGGTTTAAATGGAGAGGGGATTGGCTCAGCGTTATCGTTTAGGATCTCTCTCATCTCATCGAGTTTGGTCTGGAGCCATTTCTGCTTTTCGTCTGAATTTTTCACCTTAACTCGGCGACATTTTTCGCCTAGGATCAGGTACCCATATGGTGGCTTCTTACCCTCAAACTCTTCGATAAGTCGCATGTAGATAAGAAGTTGTGCTACGTGTCGGTCTCTAAGTTTCTTTGACAGTGGTTTGCGTTCAACCGGAATGAGATTTCCTTCTTCCACAATTACAGCATCGGGGCGGCCGGCTATGCCCTGAATATCTGATATATAGTCTTTTACCGGTAGGGTATCGAAACCGTCGATACCGATCGCTTTCGCATCTGGTGCGATGCCAGTTTTGCTCTGCAAGCGTTTAGACATCATACTGGTAGCATCTATGATAATAACGGCAACAACGATCAGTATCGCTAGTAAGATGAGCTCGGTGTCAGACTTTGCAGCGTCTTGGAAAAGTTCGCTAATATAATGCGTTATATTTTCAATCATGGACGCAGACCGAAATCGCTAGTGAGCATTACGATGAGTATGCAGAGGAGAAGCAGGGAAACAATCATGCGAATCTGCCGGGTAAGCTTAACGGCGGTACCATAGTCGGTAGCCCATTCTTCATGGAGTTCTTCGCCTTTTTGGGCCCGTCTCGTTTCTTTAAAGCGCTGGTCTTTAATTTGTGCAAGGTGCCACGCTCTGGGGCAGACAACGTATGAACCTACTTCGCTTGCAGAGATGATATATCTATCGTACTCGTTCTTTCTTGCCATGCGCCTATTAGACCATACATCAGGGGTAGGGGCGATAGGGGTTACTCTGAGAGTTTTTGAAAGATCCGCTTTAGCCCGTTAAGCCAACTGGTATTTAACTCGGGTGGTTCCCCGTATTTTGAAATTAAGAGATGGCCCTCAGTAACACACCTCATATCAGGTGCGCTTAGTAAGAGATCTGTATTAGAGCTGCTCTTTGGAATGTGCGCTGTCTCAAGCAGGTACTGCACTTCAGGGGCCTGCTCATTTGTAATGCGCCAGAATGCATATCGTGCGCAAGCGGTGTAGAAGGTGCAGGAGAGTTGGAAGACGTCTCCCGTTTTATTGCGCTCAATGCTTAATTGGAAGTCTTCCTCGTACTCTAGAAGAAAGTGGTGTGATAGCGTTTGTTTCCAGACCGTCCTTGCTCGGTACGCAGAAAGTTCGTCCGGGTACCATCCTTCAAGTAGTACGTTCTCAGGATCGTAGCAGATCTCAGGTAACCGTTGAGCGTTTCCGCCGGTCCGTGGTGTATTGAGGGGTTCTGTTCCAAACATTTGTTTTTACTATGTTTTTATGGTCAGGTTATACTATCGACCAGTTCCCCGGTAATCTTAACGACACATCAGCATATGATGGCAAAAGGGGTAGATGCGTGATATAAAAGGTAGTCTACAGCATAGCATTGCGTGCAGATCACCTGATACTCCAGCGAGAGGTAGTTAGGCGCTCTGTGCGTAGAAGAACGCCTCGCCATATAAGAGATATGGCAGAGTTAGCGCTGATTGCCCCGATATATCGCAGTTTTCAGACGGAGCCATTCCGACAGATTATTCCGAACGGGTAGGGAAAGTGGGATGAAGGTTTCGCTTTCTGCGATCAAGATAAGCTGCGTTCGTTATTGAGCTGTGCAAACTCATACCTCCGGGTAGTTGATTATAAATGATAGCCCTTCAGGACACATTATTGGTGTAGTATCCCGCGGTTGCTTATAGCAGCGTTGTCTGCAGTAGACGAGGATAGCTGTGTGTAATGAGAAAGAGCGTGAAGGGTCAATACAGGAAAAACATACAATGAGAAATGGATACGGATCAGGTGGACGTGAAGGTGGCGGCAATAGACGCGGCGGAAACGGTAATGGTAACGGTAATGGCGGCGGCGGACGCGGTCGTGGCCGTGGTAACGGTGGCGGTGGTGGCCGTGGAAGAGGTCGTGGTCGCGGAAGAGGAAATGGCGGCGGCGGTGGTGGCCGAGGAAGAGGTCGCGGTCGCGGTGGACGGCGTATGCCAGCTGCTGAGAGCGGCAACAAGCGTGAGAGGATTCAGGTTGAGAGCGGAGCGCTTGTTCTTATTGATCAGTTCATGCTTGCCAACCCACAGTTTCTTGAGAAGGTAAAAGGACTACTCGATTCTGATCCTGAAGAGAAGGACAGTGTGATCAAAGATTTTGGTGGTACCGTGGTAGAGCTTTCGCCGAACACGTACCGCATCGCTCGTGATCCATATGCGCTTACTATCATTATTCACGAGGACGGCGATCTTCCTGAAACAGAGTCGTTAAGCGAACGTGCAAATGAGTCTGCTGGAAGGGTCTTTGTTGATACTCGTTGTCTGGCGATGATCGATCGTGAGCTTCTTGATGACATCACGCTCCTAGAGAAGTATCAGCAGCTCTGGTTTAGTGGCCAGGACAAAGCGTGTCGCGATCTTCTCCGTGATAACGGTGGGGCTGTTCGTTATGGCTTTCAGCGCTACGGTGACGAGCTTGGAGTTTATAGTGCAGACGATAATAGTATTGTTGCGCTCTGGCCTGATGTTGTTGAAGAGAGCATGGATAGCTCTTCTGACGACGACAGTGAAGAGGGAGCTGAAAGCGCAGTAGCGTAGAGAATACTCTGTGTCATTCTGCACCTGTGCTTGCAGGGACTTTTAAGTTTCTGGTACAGGTGCAGAATAATTGGACTCCGCGTTCTCCGCGAACTCCAGTGTATTATTATATTTTATGATCGTATAAAAATTAGCCTGCTGTGCAGTCTGGCTTTTGTGGTACGCCAAGGAAAGAATTAACAGGGAGAACACGGAGAGCGCGGAGAAGATATTCTTATAAGCTTCTGTTGAAGCGTGCTAGCAGTTCGTTACTTTGAGTTCGCGGTTAATTCTTTTCATCAGTCCCGCGAGGACTTTGCCGGAGCCGAATTCGATACCTTCTTCAGGTGAGTGTTGGCTAATAGCGCGCTCCATGCTTTCTACCCATCTGACCCTTCCACATACTTGATCTTTTAGGCACGCCCTGATGTCTTCGGGGTTTGTCACGGGCTCAGCCGTTACATTTGCATATATAGGAAATGAAGCTTCTGAAATAGACAGGTTGTCGAGATCTGCGCCCAGCTTTTCAGCGGCAGGTTTCATGAGTGAACAGTGAAATGGGGCACTCACGGGGAGTTCCTTAATTTTTGCGCCCTCAAATTTCGCGATCATTTCATCAATGCCTTCAGCGGTGCCGGCTACAACGACTTGTCCGGGGGCATTAATATTAGCGATCTCAGCTACTGCCTCAACGCGAGAAAGCACATCTTCAATATCAGCGATCTCTGAGCCGAGTACGGCAGCCATCTTACCGCTACCTATCGGAACTGCTTCTTGCATATATGTTCCACGTTTGTGTACCTGAAGAACAGCATCTTCAAATGAGAGTGCTCCAGCAGCGACAAGAGCTGAGTATTCGCCCAAGCTATGGCCAGCTCCAGCGACGATCTCGTAAGGCTCTGAGTCTTGAGACTCAAAGGCTTTAAAGCCTATGACGCTTACCGTTAAGATTGCCGGCTGAGTGATAGCTGTTTCTTTAAGCTTCTCCTCTGGTCCAGACAGACAGATATCTCGTAGAGAGAATCCAAGCGCTTTGTCAGCCTTTGAAAAGAGTTCATCTGCTATTTGGGCAATCTTTTCGTTTTCAGACTCGAGGTACGATTTGCCCATTCCTACTGATTGTGATCCCTGTCCAGGAAAAAGTGCTAAGAGTTTTTTCATGGCGCTAACCTAACTTCTTTACTCGTACTTTTCAAGACCGGGAGTGTGTCGAAAAAGCTCAGGGAAACATTCACCCCCTTGGCCGCATTTGCGGTATGTGTGTTGGGTGTTTTTAGGTTGAATAATCACACAGGAGCCCACGGAGAACGCGGAGCGAGCTATCTTTACTTCTCCGTGTTCTCCGTGGGCTCCTGTGTTTGACCTACTGTTGTGTACATAAAAAATCAAGCATTTATCCAAATAGATGAACGCGTACAAGCTCCGTGTAATAGTACGAGAAACTACTAGAAAGACTCACAAACTTCACTTTAGGATCCCTTTTTAGATGTCGATACAATATGTGAGAGTAATCTATTAGTTAAGGATACAGGTCACATGAGTCAAGGAGGATCGAGTCCACAGGAGTCATCAATTTTAGTTGTGGATGACAATCCACTTATTACCAACGTTATTAGCGGGCTTCTCGGATCAGAAAACTACAATGTCGTTTGTTGTAAAAACGGCGAAGAGGCGTTAACAGAACTTGAGTCTGGAAATGACTTCGATCTTATTATCTGTGATGTCATGATGCCCAAGCTTGATGGCTACGGCTTTCATTCCCGCGTCAGAGAACGCTCAGACTACCATCATGTGCCTTTTATCTTTTTGACGGCACTCGATGCTGATGGAGAACGACAGCGTGGCAAGGAGACAGGCGTTGACGATTACGTTGTTAAGCCATTTAATCCCAAAGAGCTTCTTGCAACGATTAAAGGGAAAATAGATCGTTCCCGGCAATACCTTCAGGCTTCTGAAGAGCAGAGTGAGAAATATCGCAAGAAAGTTATCCATACCCTCTCACATGAATTTCGCACACCTCTTGTTGCCATCAATACCGGTACCGAACTCCTCCTTGAGCAAAAGGATGCGCTTGATCCCAAGAAGGCAGAGAGCCTCCTCACTGCTATACAACGCGGCGGAATGCGGCTTGAAAAACTCGTAAATGATTTCATGCTTATGCAGCAGATAGAAGCAGGAGTTGCTGAGCGCCTCTTTCGGGAGCGATCAAAAGCGGTGGATGTTGCTGAGGTCGTAAGTGAGGTAGTTGAGAAGCGTCGCGAAGAATTTGAAGCAAATGGTTTTGAGATTCAATATTCCTGTCACGTTAAGGACGCAAGGGCGAAGCTTTATGTGCCGCATATTCAAGATTTACTACTGCGCTTCCTAGATAATGCGAAGAAGTTCTCAAAAGAGGATAAAGTTATTGAAGTCGTAGTTTCTTTGGCCGATCACGAGATTTACATTGAAGTGCGTGATAGAGGTATTGGGATTGATCTTAAGAGAGTACGGCACGCGATGGACGCTTTTGGTCAAGTTGATAGAGATATGCTTGAGCAGCAAGGGGGCGGGCTTGGACTGGCTCTTGCTGAAAAATATGCAGCGATTCATGGTGGACGCCTTGATATATCAAACCGCGAAGAGGGTGGAGCGATTATCTCTCTTGTTCTTCCTGTAATCGAGCCACACGACTGATTCTCGCTTGAGAGACGGTTCCTGATTGCCAAATACCGACTGCCCGGTTATTTTGGCACCATGCGTATAATATCAATGATTTTGACCTTCTTGGTCTTTTTTCTTTCGAGCACGGTATGTGCATCTGAAAAGGAATCAGCCTCTGCTCTCCAACAACTTAAAAAAGATGTTCGCACGTTCACGCTCGATAATGGCTTGCGCGTCATTTTTTATAAGCGCGGGGTCGCTCCTGTTTTTTCAGGAGTGCTTAGCGTACGAGTCGGTGGTGTTGATGAGCAAGTCGGAGATACCGGAGCTTCGCATCTCCTTGAGCATATGGCTTTTAAAGGCACTACCGAACTCGGCACAAGGGATTACGAGAAAGAGAAAGTGTTGCTTGCTGAAGTTAATGAGATTCTTAAAGGTGGCCTGCGCACACCTCTTGAGCTTTCAAAGCAGGAACAAGCAACACTTGGCACGCTCTATCAGCAACTTGAAAAGCTCTGGGTCCCTGATGGGTTCTCAAGACTGTACCGTGAGAAGGGTGCAACCGGACTTAACGCAACGACGGCGAAAGAAGTTACTAATTACTTTGTGAGTCTCCCGTCCTCTGCCTTTGAGTTCTGGTGTTGGATGGAGTCCGAGCGACTTCTTTATCCGGTTCTTCGTCAGTACTATAAGGAGCGCGATGTGGTACTTGAAGAGCGTCGCATGCGCTATGAGGATGATCCCGGTGGGAAACTTTACGAACAACTTCTTAGCGTAGCATACCTACAGCACCCATACCGAAATCCAGTTATTGGATATGAGAAAGACCTTAGGAAGCTCTCTATAAATACGGTAGCCGATCTTCTTAAGACATACTATGTGCCGGAGAATATGGTGCTTGCCATTGTAGGGGATATAGATCCTGATGACGCCATCGATGATGTGAAGAAGTATTTTGGACGTATGCCACTCAGTGAAGCACCAGTTGCTCATCCAAAAACAGTTGAACCAGAACAGGATGGGGAAAGGAACTTGGTGGTAGAGCATCCCTCGTCCCCACAGCTTGCAATAGCTTACAAAAAGGCTCAGTACCCACACCCCGATGACCCGGCGTTAAGCGTGCTCTTTGAAATTTTAGGTGGGAGTAGGATTACCCCTTTGTATACTGAGCTGATTGAAAAGCGTAAGGTTGCTACTCATTTCTCATTTTTTGAGGCTCCGGGGATCGCTTACCCTAATATGGTTGTCTTTTATGGGCAGCCAAGAGCCCCGCATACGAATAAGCAGCTCTTACGTGCATTTGATGATGTGCTAAAAAAGTTTATTGAGAGTGACATTACGGAAGAACAAATCGCCATAGCTAGACGCCAGATCGCGATGTCGTTTTTGACGGGGCTGAGCTCGAATTTGTCGCTTGCTCGGGATATGGCTGAGGCTGAGGTGGTGTACGGAGACTGGGCTTCGTCCATTGATTGGTACGAAAAGGTTGTGGCAGTCAGTAGAGATGATATTAAACGTGTGGCTCGTACCTATTTAGTTCCAGAGAGAAGAACGGTAGGGCGGCTTGAAACACAGAAAGGAGGCCAATCATGATGTTACGAACTCTTTTCTTTCTTGTTTTTAGCCTTGTGGTCCTTCCCGGCTGCAGTTCTCAGGTCGTAACAGGGCCTTTGCCAGAACCCGGCACCGATACAGTCCACTACGAACCGCCTGAAGTTGATGAGTGGAAACTCTCCAATAATCTCACGGTACTCTATTTACGAGATGATGAGTTACCACTCGTTAGTGGAACACTCTATCTGCCCGGTGGTTCACTGTACGAAGAGGCTGGGGGGAAAATTCAGCTCGCAGCTATGGGCTCACAGTTGCGTCTTGGCGGAACAGAGAAGATGTCACCAGAACAGCTTGATCTAGAGCTTCAAAAATTGGCCGCAAGTGTCTCATCGTCGTTTGGTTCTGAGTACGGAACTGTTTCGTTTCAATGTCTAGAGAGCGACTTTGAACGAGTATTTGAGATATTTCATGATGTTCTTCTCACACCTCGATTTGATGAGAAACGGCTTGATGTCTGGAAGAGTGCTTCGCTTGATGGGATAAAGAGAAGGAAAGATGATAGTGGTACGATAGCCTCTCTGTCTCTTACTCAGAGTGTTTATGGTGGGAGTCGCTACGGATATGTATCTACAACTGAAGACGTTCAGGCGGTTGCCCCCACATCTCTCTTTGAGAAGCACCGTGAATATGTTCATCCGGACGGGGCCTATCTTGTTGTCACTGGTTCTGTAGAGAAAGAAGTTGTGGAGGAGCTGGTTCAGAAGTATTTCAGTCAATGGCAGAACACTTCTGAAGAGCGTGCGGAACTTCCTGCATTTGAAGCAGAGTATACTCCTGAAATTCTATTTGTAGAGATGGCGTCTGCAAAGCAGTCAAGTATTTATATCGGCCAACCCGGTGTGAAACGGCACACAGCAGATCGTTATGCTATCACTGCTTTTAATGAAGTTTTTGGTAGTGGTGGTTTTGATTCGAGGCTGATGCGTCGTGTTCGGACTGAGCTAGGTCTTGCGTATAGCGTTTACGGGGCCATTATTCCGGGACGTGAGGTCGGAGAGAATATTATCGCGATGCAGACCAAGTCAGAATCTACTCCGGTTGCTTTAGCAGAATCGTTAGATCAGCTTCGCCAGCTTCAAAGTGATAAGGTAGAGAAGAAGGAGCTTCAAACCGTAAAAACTGCGGCTCAGAACGCTTTTGTTTTCCGTTATGACACCCCGGGAAAACTCCTGCAGCGTAAGGCGCTACTTCGAATTCTTGATTATCCTGATGATTACGATGAGGACTATCTGGAGAATCTTAATGATGTGAGCAGAGAAGATATTCTTACGGTTGCTCAGAGCAGGTGGGATCTTGAGAAACTTGTTATTGTTGTCGTGGGCGATAAAAATGCCTATACTTTGCTAGAGAACTACCTGAGCAGTGCATCGGGGATACTCTCAAATTATAAACTCACAAAACGGACATTTGATGAGACACTCCAGTAACACTCCTTCCCGCATGCTGAATATAAGGCAAGCTTCCTTTTCCACGAGCCTTGTTCTCGGTCTTAGTATATGTTTGGCGGCTCTCGGTTGTGCCGGTCCACGTCGTGGGCCCGATAAGCAGGTAGAGAGTGGTGTGAGCGGAATGCTTATGGGTGCAGGTGCTGGAGCGGTAACTGGTGCTCAGATTGGAGCCGGGGCTGGTCCAGGAGTTGCTGTTGGTGCAGGATTTGGGGCTGCCCTTGGGACGATTCAGGGCTTTTTTAAGGACATGCAAGAAGAAAGCATGCTTGATTTAGCTGTAAGAACGAAGGAGGCGCGTGAGGTTGCATACGCACAGGAAGTACTCGTTGAGCATTTCAAGCGTCGCGCCGAGCTTCATCCAACACGTGATATCTTTCCGGCAGATGTTTTTTTTGAGAGTGATAACGTCAAGGTCAAGCCAGAGGCTTATGCCGTTGTTAAAGAGATTGTACGGTTAAATAAGAACCGAATGCCATGGTCGCGTCTTATCGTTACGTCATATATTAAATCCGCTGATGAAGATTCCGCTTATGCGAAGTACTTGGCGGAGCACCGGGCTGAGAATTTAAGTAATCTTTTGATCAAATATGGAATCCAGCCTCGACGCCTTACAGCGAGACCAATAGTCATGAAAGAGGCGATTTTACTTGATCCGGCTGACAGGCGTGATAGGTACAGCCAAGCTATTGAACTAACGGCAGCGGATAGATAAGGCGCTGGGGGAAAGGAGAATATGACACAGGGAGAGACATGTTTACTCTTTGGATGTGATGCATCGACTGAGAGCGATATTATCGCTTCTATGAAGCTCATTGAGATGGATGTTCTGCGTGCGGAGAGCATTGAAGAGGCCAAGCGCGCTATGCTTGAGATGAAGCCGAAGCTCGTCTTTGCCCGATGTGACGTTTCTGGAGATTCAAATCCTGCAGTTGAACTCTCTAAAAACGTGAAGTCTCATGTAGATCTTCAGACGACCCCAATTGTGCTTCTCCATGAGAAGGATGAGCCGGGGTATGAGAAAACAAATATCTTTGAAGCGAGTCTTAAGTTACCAGTTGAGTTTCCAACGTTTACGCAACAGGTGAGGAAGCTCATTGAGCATTTTGAGAAGCATCCACCAGAGCCAAGAGAGATACCGGACGAGGACTTAGCTTCGGTAGCTAGCCATCAACAACAAAAGGCAGAGGCTATATGTGAGGTTGAGAGTAGCGATCGTGAGAGGGGAGGTAGTATGACTCCACTAGATAAGCGAATGGTGGTTGCCTATGGTATTCAGATGCGACTGCTTGAAGTTTTACGAAGCGATATGCGATTTCAAAATGCTGGTTTAGAAACGCTCCCTGAGGTCGTGGCTGAGGTAACGGCGGAGGTTTGTAGAGAATTTAATGTCTCAGAGCTTATTCAGGGTGAGTAGGGGCATGAGATCTTGCGAATCAGATCGGAGTGAGAAAGTATCTTATTAGCATATGTAATTAAATCTCCTGCGCACCCACAGTTCTCATATCATGTGCTGTGCTGGTAGTAAGGGTATACGAAGGATAAGGAATGACTACAAAGAAATCAGGCGAGACAAAGTCTAAGAAAGGAACTAGTAAGAAAAAGACTACAGCAGCGAGTGGGGAAGTGACCAGTGCGGCAGATCTCAAGTCGTTCCTCCTTAGCATTCGCGATGGTATGGCAGATGACACCGTGGCGCCTATATTCGCTGTGAGCGCTATTAACAATATCCTTAATAATTCTAAGATATATAAAATGCTCGATAAAGAGAACAAAGAGCTCGCTAGAGACATTTGGCTAAGAATAAAACAGTCCGGAATGCAGCTTAAAAATCCACCAGTTCTCTTCTCTGCTGATGAGGAATGCGCCTAGTTTAGCTGACTCTTTTAGCAGTAGGAGGAGCGCGCCGTAGTGTGAGCGTTTGCACAAGGTTGTAACCTACACTAACTCCTCCTCTTCCTCCTGCGCCTGCACCAAAGAAAAAGAATTAGAAAGGCATGCAGCAGCATGCCGTTATAAGAGTAAATCTTTAGTTAGGAAAGTTGTAGAAGAGCTTTTTAAAAAGCCTACAACTCTTCGTTGTCCGCCTCAGAACTATCATACGGCTGACCGTTAATAGCCTTTCTTAAAAGTTGGCTGGGTTTAAACTTCACCACTCTTCTAGCGCGTAAGATGATTGAGTCACCAGTTTGCGGATTTCTTCCACGGCGTGGTGGTTTGAATTTCACTTCATATGATCCGAAGCCTGAAAGCATGACTTTGCCTTCTTTTTCTAGCGCATCTTTAATGAGCTCAATGTAGTCCTCAATAATTTGAGCTGCTTTCTGCTTATCTACTGGAAGCGCAGCATAAATCGCATCAGCCAGATCCGCTTTAGTGAGACAGTACCTCGAATTTCCCATATGATTCTACCTGTGTAAAAATGTTAACGTGTTGGAATTAAACAGCTTAATTTTGAGGATGGCAAGAGCCTAATTCCATTCTAATACATAGTTATCCTAAAAATACTGGAAATTCAAGGCAATAGAGCAAATTGCCGAAATATAGGTAAGCGTTCAGCCTTTGCCCGGATGCGTGTTCTGACGGGGACATGAACGGGCAAGTAAATATAGCTCGTAAGACCCTAGCTATCAGAGTAGGGTTGAGAGGTTTTCTACGGAAATGGGGATGGAGAATAAAGATCTACATGAAGAGCAGGAATCGGGCCGTGGCGCCGGACTGGTAGATGATGTCGATGCCGAGGATTCGCGTGATGAATTTGAGATACAGCTTGAGAAAACGCTTAAAGAAACAGAAGAAGCTGTTCTTGAAGTAGAGTCGGGCGGAAGCTCCTCAGATCAATCTGTTGCTTGGAACATCGCTTCTGAGAAGGTACATAAATTTCGACCTGTACCTTACTTTATTTGGAGACTTTCGAATTTTGTTTTTACAAAGCCAGCCGGTGAGGCTGAGTTAACCGAAGGGCATGTCTTTGGATTGCGCCGACTTTTGTTTGCAGTAGCAAGTGATCCATATATGGGATGTGGTGAGAAGACGAACAAAGTCAGAGCCGCTCTTAAAAGTTCTGATGCTGATGTTATTGCTGCTGCCAGCGTCATTCATTCTGTTTGTCGGCGTCTTAAAAATTTACCACATGAGAGGATTTGGAATCCCATCCTTGAGGATGCTCTCTTACGAGCACGTATCGGCTTAAGCGTTGGAAAGTGTTCAAAAGAATTTGGTCCGGGAAGAGCGATGTTAGCCGGATTTTCAGGCAGAATCGGGTTAACGATACTTATCGCGCAGGGGGATCTCAATGAGGCTCGTGAAGCCCTCGAACTATTAGCTACCGGTGCTTCCATTCGCGCCGTGGGTATGAAGGTCTATAAGTGTGACCCATTGCAGGTGAGTGTAATGGTATTATCCGCTGCAGGATGTGGGAGGAACGCTTCCTTTGGAACTCTCAGTTATGCATCTGATAACCCTCTAGAGCGAGTAAGTAACGATGAGGAGCTTCTCTGGCTCTCTGCTTATGTGGTGTGTGAGTGGATTCGTACTGGTGGGGTCACGGAAGTTGATGCTGAATTCTTTGATGCGTTGAGTATTGATGAGAATTCAAAGAACGAACTTCTTGAGGAATCCAAGCTCTGCGTCCGGCGTGGTCACGGCTGGAACTGGCTGGTTGGATAGCTCTTTCGGGAGTGCTTTTCGAAGCTAGCGCTCTTTTGTTTCATTGAAATTTTGTTAATTGTTTTTCGTGCAGGTGCAAGTGCAGGAGGAGGATTAGGAGGAGGAGTTTTGGGGTGTGGGACGAGTTATGATGATGGAGGAAAGGTGAGTAGGATAAAGCTGCAACCATCGAGCAAGGAAAAATTAAAACCAAGAAACCGGGAAAAAAGACCTTATCTAAAGACCTGAGAAAACCGAAAAACCGTGTAGCTTTATCCTCTCATTTATTAAGATGTGCCTGTACTGGAAAGGGGAGCACATATAACATTGTTTCCTCATTTTAAGTTTCCAGCCGCATTTTTCTTCTTATCAGATCCTTGTTTTTGACCATCTTCTCAGACCGTCATATTTTTGGCGTTTTGGAAGTGGCTTAATCTCTTCATTCAAAAATTCTTGTGAAATCATAGCTCTACATCGAATTCAAATTGTGCACGCATCTTGCAAGTAGTAATGAGCGCACAAAGTATCTCATTCCAGATGCAGGAGGCGCTGTACATATATTTGATGAAGAATAAGAGCTACTTAATAGTACATAAGGACTACTCTCTTAGCGTAAAAGGGGTCAATGCGGGTGCCGAAATGGCGACACTCTTTCTTGCGCGTTACCTTGTTAAAGAAGGATGTCGTGTGGTCATCGCGGCTGAACTTCGAGAGGGAGAAGAGCAGGTAGATAGGGGAGTTGAGTTCTGGGACCTTGGGAAAGGTTATGACGTTCGCGCGGCATTTACCAGAGCCGAAAGAGAGCTTGGTCAGTATCACCTCATATCATCAGGTCGTGCTCTTGCCGTGTTGATGTCTGGAAACTATCCAGGCTGCCAGTCTAGGATTCTTATTTCACATGATCGTACGAGTAATGACACCGGCATTAGTGCTGCTGCTCTCTCAGCGGCAGTAGATAAGATAGTTTGCGTATCAGAAGCACAGCGAGAATTTTTTATTAAAGACATGGCCGATCCGACAAAGGTAACCGTAGTTCATAACGGTGTCGATCAGGAGATGTTTCCTGCGGTTGGAAAGGAAGCCAGAAATTATAAAAGGCTTGTCTTTGCGGGAGCTCTGGTTCAGGACAAAGGGATACATTTTCTTATAGAATCATTTGCACAGCTCAAACAGAAACATCCTGACATTATGCTTGATGTTTATGGGAGTGCTCAGATGTGGGGGCGTGAACCTCTTTTTGATGAAAAGGAGATTGCATCACAACTTCCCGGACTGACTTTTCACGGTGCGGTAGATCAGAGCCAGATATCTCAAAGCTATCAGGAGGCAGGAATCGCAGTTGTTCCTTCAATCTGGTTTGACCCATTTCCGCTGACATCTATAGAAGCTCAAGTTACGGGGTGTCCTGTTGTGACCTTCAATGTTGGTGGTCTAGGTGAAGGAGTTGTTCATGGAGTGACCGGTTCGGTATTAGAAGAGATATCTGTAGATGCCCTTACTCGAGAGCTCGACAGACTGCTTTCAAACCCGGAGATACTCATGGGTATGACCGAAAAGGCGTTAGAGATTCAGCGTCCACGGTATACTTGGGAGAGGGTAGCTTGTGAGATCATGCGTATTTCGGCCGAAGCTGTTACCTCTGATCCTGAAACAGGTTCTACGGCTCCGTTTGGGATTTTAACGACATGGAATCAACAGTGCGGACTGGCAACATATGCCAACTATCTCTTCTCAGAGATGGATTCTGAACAGTATCTGGTGCTTGCAGAAGACACACCCGAAGCTGAGAGAAGTCAGGATCAAGCCAATGTTGTGCGTTGTTGGAGCAAGGGACAGACAGATTGGACTGAGGTGCTTCAAGCCGTCAGGGAGCATGAGCTCAAACTCCTGCACCTAAATATCCATAATCCACTTCTGTTTCCAGTTGAGCCATTTGTTCGGTTCGTGCGAACGCTTCAGGACCAAGGCTGTAAAGTCGTGCTTCATCTGCACAGTATCTTTACAGAACGACCTCAAGCACGGGCTCTGTTTGAAGCTGTTGATGCCGTACTGGTTCACTCACCTGAGGCACGACTAGAAGCCGTGGCAAATGGTGCTGATGCATCTACGACCTTTTTTGTGCCTCATGGGATTGATGTCAAACCTCAGCTTGAAGACTCTGAGCGATATGCATTGAGGAATGAACTTGGATTTTCACCTGATGAGAAGGCAGTAGTATGTTTTGGGTTTGTTCAGCCTCATAAAGGCATAGAAGAGCTGATCACTTCGGTAAAAGATTTACGTGCGCAAGGATTAAACGTATGTGGATATGTTGCCGGCAGACCTAACACTTCAGATCCGAATTCTCTGCAGTACCTCAAGAGTCTTAGGCAACTTGCCGCAGAGCAAGGGGTTATGCCGTATGTGAAGTTCATAGATACCTTTCTAAGAACAGAAGAAGTGACAAGATACTTGCAGGCGGCTGATGTGGTGCTTATGAACTATCGCTCCGGCCACTATGAGGCGTCCGGAGCCTGTTCGCTGGCGCTTGGCGCTGGAGCTTTGGTCGCTACCTCACTTGCTCCACCATTTGTGCAGTACGGTGATGCCGTCTGGCATATCTCCTCAGGATTTCCTGTGCCTCACTCGTTGGGAATTCTGTTGAGCAATGAACCGCTTCAGCAAGAACTGCGAACGAAAGCTCAAGCCTACGCACAAGAGCATTGTTGGCCAAAGATCGCTAGAAAAGTATTACAAATTTACAAAGAACTCGGGTTTCATCCCGGAAAACGTAAGAAGGAGAATGTAGAAGTGGAAACGAAGAAAACTGTATCTTCTACCGCCGGATTGAAGGTGCTAATTCAGAATCGCTCGAACATGTATACTCACCGTGGTGGGGATACCGTTGTCGTAGATAAGCTCGTTACAGGTCTTCAGGAACGTGGTGTAGACGTTAAAGTTGATCTTGAACTTACAGAAGATCCAAAAGACTATCATCTCGTGCATCTCATAAACTTTGCGATGCCTCAGATGGTAGAGGTTCTCGGGAAGAGGGCAAAGGAGGCAAGCGTTCCTTTCGTTGTTACAACGCTCTGTGAGGATATCCCGACATTTCATGAGCAGTCTATTGAGGCCGCAAGAGCGCTTGTTCAATATGTTCAAGTGGGACAAGACCGTGAGTGGTTGGCAAGCAATTGGAAAGACCCTTCTCAAGTACCTGGATGTGCGCCTTTTGATAACAGCTGGGCGGCTCAAAATGCTTCTGCGCTCTTAGTGAACGGAGAAGAAGAGGCTCGAGTTTTACAGAAAACCTATGGTCAAACAGCTCCTGTAGTAACAATTCCACTTGGCTATGAAGTCAGTGAGCAAGATGCTAATCCGACGTTGTTTGAACGCGAGTATGGGGTAAAAGACTTTATCTTCTGTGTAGGGCGATTTGAGTCACGGAAAAACCAGTTGATGTTACTTAAAGCGCTTGAAGATGTTGATCTTCCGGTCGTCTTTGCATCGGGTGGTTTCTCGTATCAGGCTGACTATTTTGAAGCAGTGAGTTCTTACAAGCGTAAAGGTGAAACGCTTGTGCTTGAAAGACTCTCCCCAGAGATGCTCGCAAGTGCCTATGCCGCGGCGAAAGTGCATGTGCTACCAAGCTGGTATGAGCTTCCGGGGCTTGTTTCTCTTGAAGCAGCGTATTACGGCTGTAATGTTGTCGTGACTGAGAACGGTACGGCAAAAGATTATTTCAAGGAGCGCGCATACTATTGTGATCCTGCTAGTGAACATTCTGTAAGGAATGCAGTACTTGCTGCTTATTACTCTCCGGTAGATGAGAACTTAAAAACAATAGTCTCTCAATATACCTGGAGTCGGTTTGCTGAGAATACTCTTCGTCTCTACGAAAGCCTTGCCCCAGTAAGACAGGAAGTACCTGTACAGGTGCCAGAAGTTCATACTCCTGTATCTGTGACTGGAGGATTTGGAGCAAAGGTTCCGGGAGCTGGTGCAGCAACAGGCATTACCCCGGCAGAAGCGCTGACACTTATCGATCAAGGACAGGAAGCAGCGAGAGAAGGTGACTTTGCTCGTGCCCATGAGCTTCTTAGCAGAGCCGGTGATATTGCCCCTAACGAGTTGCGTGTTTATCGCAACCGAGCGGCGGTGTATATGGCTGAAGGAAATGCTGAGCAGGCAGAAAAATACTTTGTACAAGCACATAAGATGTCAAGTGAAGATCCTCGAACCCTCTCCGGGCTTGGAATGTGTGCGATGATGCGTGAGGCCCCAGAAGAGGCCTACCCGTACTTTGTTCGTGCGCTCGCTGGGGATCCGTTTCAAATGGTAGCGATCATGCAGCTTATGGAGTGTTCTTATAAGCTTGAGCGTTTTGAGGACCTTCATCGTGTCTTAGTGAGTTTCGTTGAACGTCACCCTGAAGAAGCTGACATGCGTTATTGTTTAGCAGGTTGTCTCTTTCGCATGCAGATGTACGCAGAAGCTGAGCAGCAGGCGAATAAGGTGCTTGAACAAAAAACTGAGCATAGAGGAGCTAAGGAACTCTTAGTGGAGCTTTCGAAAGTAGCGCCTACTGAACCTGAAGTAAAACAGAAAGGGTTAGACAAGCAAATTATCAAAGAAAGTATTGATAGTCTGATTGAAAAACGTAGCGGCTCGTTTGATAGTCTTGACGCCGTTCTTGCGGAACTCGAAGAGTGTAAGAAAAAGAGACAGTATGAGAAAGTCATGGGTGATGCTGAGGAGCTTCTTAAAAACCCAGCTCTTTCTCCCGCGCAAAAAGAGCAAGCGACTCTCCTTTTTGCCGAGATGAAAGCGATACGGGGGGAAGTTGAAGAAGCAAGACGACTTTTTAATGAGATCCTTGGCGCTCATCCTCAATCAACTAGAGCCATATGTGGAGTGGGAGCTCTAGAGGCAAATGATGAGGACTGGAACAAAGCACAGTCTTTATTTGAAAAAGCGCTCTCAATCGATAGTCAGTGTGATGTGGCTCTTGCTGGGCTAGGTCTGTGTGCTGGTGTCGCAGGAGATGAATCAAGAGCGTGGGAGTACTATCAGCAGGCATTTAAAATGAATCCTGAAAATACTCGAGCGCTCTATGGTATTATTGAGATCGGCTATTCAACCAAAAATTATACTGGGGTAGAAAGAGCCCTTGAAGAGTATCTTGAATATCATCCAGCAGATCTGAACTTTCTGTATTCATTGGCGGGCTGTTATTTTGCTCAGGATAAGCTTGATGAAGCACTCTCTGAAGTTCAAAAAGTACTTATTTTTGACAAAGAGAATGTCCATGCACAAGAGCTCGTTCAAGCGATACAGAGTAAAAAAGAGGGAGCCTCTTCACTGGGACTATGAACATACTGATTCTAAACCAGGATTGGTTTGCAGAAGATTTTAGACGAGAAGGGCATGAGGTAACAACATGTGGCCTCGGTACACATCTCGACGTAACCTTGCATGTACCACTCATCCATCTCGATTCCATCATCGAGGGGCATCTTGGTGGCAAGGCGCCTGATCGTATCCTTATCCTTGATAATAGTGCGCCGCTTATCGTAGAGGGCCTAGCTGAGACATCCATCCCACTTCTCTTTTACTCTGTGGATGTACATCACCATGCTGAGTTACATGACTCCCTCTGTCATGTTGTCGATCATGTTTTTATGGCGCAGCGTGATTATTGCACAGAGATAAATAGAAAATCTCCTGTGCCCGTTGAATGGCTGCCACTTTGGGCTTCACGTTACGTTGAGCCTTCGTCACACCTTGAACACGGTTGTGTTTTTGTTGGTACGCTAAATAGAGAACTGAATGAAGAGCGAGTGGATTTTTTTGAAGCGCTCCAGAAAGAAGTACCAGTGCTATGCATGACGGGGAAATACTGGGAGATTTTTCCTCATAGCCGAATAGTTATCAATCAAACCGTAAAAGGCGACCTCAACTTTAGAGTATTTGAAGCCATGATGTCTGGCTCAATGCTTTTAACAGAGATGAGTGGGAATGGGCTTACCGCACTCTTTGAGGATGGAAAACATCTTGTAACCTATGAGAAGGGAAATGTTCAAGATGCCGCACAAAAGATAAGAATGTATCTTGAGCAGCCAGAGCTTGCCCGATCTATCGCTGCTGCAGGGCGCAAAGAGATACTTGAGAAACACACCACGGCAAAAAGAGCGCAGAAGGTTCTAGAAGTTCTCTTAACTCTTCAGCGGAGCACAAGTAACCAACGATACTTCTCATGGATGAAGAATTTTACAGCGCTATCTAACAGATTAAAAAAGATTGATACCGAGCTATCAAGGAAAGCACTTCTTGCAGCTATGCGCGCTTCAGAGATGGCGTTAGACAGGTCTGAACAAATGACAGAGCAAACAGCATTTTCATTTGTGTATGCTTGTTGTAAGTATGACATGTCATTTGGGTCAGAAGGAGGGAATAAACTTCTCCAGCAGGCGGCCGATGTTTATCCTGAGTACAATCTCTTTAAGCTGGCTCTTGTAAGAGGGTATTTAAATAGCGGTAATATCTCTGCCGCACGTGCTCTCGCCAAACAGATCGGCACAGAAGATGAGAGCTTTATATTCTCAGGAGCTGAAAAGGTAATCACCGAGCTTCTTAACGAAGGTTCAGACCTAGTGCCACTAAATAGCTCGTCCCAAGTATAGTTTGCCTTGGCGGAACACAATTGGTTTTTTTAATCCTTGTAGATGATGATCTTTGACTCTTCACCAGTTGGAGGGTATGATTTATTACTTACGGCTCTAAATACTTCTTTGTTATATGTCTGATATTATTGAAATTACCGGTGGGGTACCACTTAAAGGCGTTGTTCCGATTAGTGGAGCTAAAAACGCCGCTCTTCCCATACTCCTCTCTACGCTTCTGACCTCAGAGCCATGTGAGATTAGTAACATACCGAACTTAAAAGACGTACATCTCTCATACCGCCTCCTTGAGCACTTTGGGGCCAGCGTTTCCCCACTTCACGACAGGGCTCGTATAGAGACTCCAGCTCTTCGTGCTACAGAAGCCAGTTACAGCCTTGTTAAGGCTCTTCGCGCCTCTTTTTGGGTATTGGCCCCACTTATCGCCCGTGGTGGAGCGGCACGTGTCGCGCTTCCTGGTGGCGATGTTATCGGTGCCCGACCTGTTGATATGCACCTTGAGGGGCTTACGAAGATGGGAGCTGAAATAAAGGTCAAAAATGGAGTAGTGATGGCGACTGCTCCAAATGGTTTAAAGCCTGCCACCATAGATTTTCGTTTCCCCTCTGTTGGAGCAACGCACCAGATACTTATGGCAGCAGCGCGAACCCGCGGGAACACTCTTATTCGAGGAGCTGCTCGTGAACCAGAGGTTGTTGCTCTCGCTACCGCTCTCACGAGAATGGGGGCGGAGATTGAAGGGGCCGGTACTGATACTATCTCTGTTCATGGTCGTGATGAGCTTGGTGGTTTCTCTCTTGAGCTTATTGGCGATAGGATTGAAGCGGCAACGTATCTCCTAGCTGGTCTTGTAACTTCCGGTAAGATCTGTGCTTCAGGAATTGATTCTGATTTCTTTGGGGAGTTTCTCCCACTACTCCACGAGATGAATGTAAAAACAGAGATATCAGAGAATAGCATCACCGTAGAAGTCGGGCCGGGAGGGCTTAAGGCAGTAAAGGCAACTACGGGGCCGTTTCCGTCATTTGCAACTGATATTCAGGCACCACTTATGGCAGCGCTCTGTTTTGCGGAAGGGGAGAGTGTTATCTCTGAGCAGGTCTATGAGGGAAGATTTGGCCATGTGTCTGAACTTTGCCGTATGGGAGCAAAGATTAAAGTTGATGGGAGAGAAGCAACAATTACTGGTACAGGACAGCTTACTTCTGCGCCAGTTGAGGCTCTGGATATCAGAGCCGGAGCTGCTCTTGTTATTGGTGCGCTTGGTGCGGAAGGAACAAGTCAGATACGAGAGCCGCAGCACCTAAGACGTGGATACTCCCACCTTGAACAAAAGCTCTCAAATGTTGGAGCTCGCGTGAAGAGTAAGCTCATTGATGCAGAGGACTATATTTTTACTGGCTGTTAAACGTGTCGAACCATCGTCAACTCAGTTTGGAGATTATTCCAAGGTTGGCTTACAGCCCCGACGGCTTTTATCTGCACTCTGGTATATCTGAGGTCTCTCGCGCGGTGGAGAAGCTGTTGCTTGAAAGCTCTTTTCAGATCATAAAGATTAAAGGATCCGCCAGAAGTGGGAAAACGCATCTTTCACTTTATTTTGCTGACCTTGCTTATCGAAAGATGCGTTTCCCAAGACTCCTTGATGGAGATCAATTTGCGAGCTGGATAGATCAACGAATGGAGCGTTCACAGATCCACTCAGATGAAGTTATCATCGTAGATGATGCGGATTCCTATCTCAGAAACCTTCGCCCCGGAGATTCTGGGCCTTTTGTAAATTTTGTTGAAGCGTGTCGTAAGAAAGGAGCTAAGATTCTCTTCCTTCTTAATGATTCGGGAGAGGCTTTTGCTTATGACGAGCATGTCGCAAGTCGGCTTCTCGCCGGGCATGAGTATCAGATCGCCCAACCTTCAGATGAAGAGCTTTCAGAGCTGACGCTGAGACTTGCTAGACAACGTGGAATGAGCCTCACGGAACGTCACACACAGTACCTCGCGCGAAGAATACCCAGAAATATTGAAGCGGTGGAGAAATATCTCGACAGAGTTTCGCGTATGGCGCAGAGTTCAGGGGCTCCTGTGAGGATGCCCCTTTTATCTCGTGCTCTTTAGAGCTCACTGAGTAAGCCACAAATTTCGCAGAATACGAGCCTATTTTCCACCGTGCAGTATGTGGTTCGCTCGTTCGGCGTCTCTCCTCAAGAGATCTTTCATCCAAGTGACAATGGAGCTAAGCGGCTTTGTCAGGTTCTTGGAGAAAAAATTGTTCATAGAGTTCACGTAATACTCCCCGGGCGTGAGTGTCGCTGACGGTGGCTTGCCTAAATGAAACCGCTGGTAATCATCAATATATCTCGGGATCTCTTCAATGGTAGCATCAACGTAAACAGGCCCTACGGTCTCAGCCAGTATGGCCGCAACAGGATGCCCGCTTGCAGCACGTTTTACTAAGGCCGTTGCCCCTTCCTTGACGAGATCGGTCTCAGAATTTGCATCACGTCCCAAAACTACTTTTTCGTAGATTTCATCTAATGGATTTGGCTTATTTTTCCCTTCTGTTCTCATAGTATAATCCTCATTGTTGTTTCTATGCCCTTACCTCTATAATCGTTAAAAACATCAAAAAAGTTTCGTATGCGAGAAAAAGAGCAATATCAATGCCTTGGGCTGGCAGATGGTGAAGTGCGACTTGTGCCCTTTCGCCCAGAGTGGGCCGCGGCGTTTTACCAAGAAAGCAAGCTCCTCAAACAGAAGCTCGGTGAGTTTCAATGCTCGATCGAACACGTTGGAAGTACGGCGATACCTGATATTGTGTCAAAGCCAATTGTTGACATTGCTCTGGGGGTTGTCGATTTTTCGGAATTTGAGAGGCTTCAAGAGGCGACCGAGCAAATAGGTTATCTCTACCGTGGTGAGCTGGGGCTTAAGGGGCGTCACTTTTTTAAGTTTGTAGATGATGGGCTTACGAGATTTCATCTCCATGTTGTCGTTCTGGGATCTGAGCATTGGAAAAATATGGTCTTGTTCCGTGAATTGCTCCTTAAGGATCAGGCTTGCGCAAAGGAATATGCGGAAGTTAAAACAAAACTTCAAGAGCGCTACGCAAATGATCGGACTGATTATACAGAGAGTAAAAGTCCTATTATCGAACGTCTTCTTTGTCGTGCAAAAGCGTTAGGTGATACTCCGCCAGATGCCTCGAAAGAACAGCAATAGAAGCTATTGATACCGTGTATTCGGAGAGTTCGGCAATGATCTGTACAGTGCGATCGAAGAGAGTACTTCGTTCGAGCTCCTGCTGGATCTCCTTTTTCTCCGTAATTTGGTTTTTCAGTAGAACTGATGAGATATGCGAGATACTTCTATTTATATCACGAAGGGAAGAGAGGAAGAGCTCTCGCTCCCATTTGTTTGCAGGGACATCGCTGTGTTCTGCAGATAAAATAGTATCGATATTAAAGAGATGGCTAACAGTGGAATACACATGAGCTACTTCTTTTGGAGAAGCCGCTGAATCTCGTGCTGTCCAGATCATCTCAAGCAGGATATGTATTCGTGGAAAGCATGAGAAGCTCTTTAGGAGATATCCATCAAGCTGAAGTTCTTCAAGATCGCTTTTGCTCGACCGGAAGAGTTCAAGCTCGCGAGAGCATAAGGTTTCTTCAGCATGATTAACAAGCTCTTGAAATGGTTCAGCGTAGTGAGCAACGATCTCTTGTAAGGAGAGCGAGCGATGGTTGCTTAAGATCCAGCGAGAGGCATCTCTTAGTACATTGTTGAGTGAAACATTAAGTGAGTAAAAAGTGTCGTTGTCTTCGAAGTTATCAAAGCGCATTAATCCGCTGCGTATTGTGCGAGCATCGATGATGATATGAGCAGCGAGTATGCATTTCATGACAACAACGGGCGTTGTTGAGTAGTTCAGGCACATGCGGTGCGTGAAAGTGATACCAACGGCGTTAACGAGCATGTTTGTAAACTGAGTGGCAACGATATTTTGTGCTAGAGGATGATCAGAGATCTCTTTTGCTCGCTTTTCTCTTAGCCTCTCTGGGAAGTAGTCGAGTAGGTACGAGTGAAGCAGGGGATCTTGCAGGAGTGGGACCGAGACAAGCTCAGCTTTAACGAGCATCTTCACTGCGGCAAGACATACCGCGAGCTCAGGTTTGGTCAGCCCATTGTTTCTCTCTGCGCGATCCTTTAGCTCGTCATCGGTGGGGAGATTGTCAAGTTGTCGGTCAATATATCCGCGCTTTGCAAGCTCGTGGAGTAGGGTTCTAAAATACTCTATGCTGTCTCGTGAGCGTCCTTCCCCGATAGTGAGAAGGAGTGAGTGCTTCTTATTGTTCTGGAGCACGCTCTCTATGACTTCGTCTGAGAGGTCCACAAGGAGTGAGTTTCTTTCCTCAAGAGTCATCTCGCCTTTTTGAATGAGATCGCCGAAGAGGATCTTGAGGTTCACTTCGTGATCGGAGAGATCCACACCTGCTGAGTTGTCGATAGCATCTGTGTGCAGGTGTCCACCGAGCCGGGCGAACTCTATGCGTGCTTTTTGGGTAAGCCCCAGATTTCCACCTTCTCCAATAACACGTGCTCTGAGATCATCGGCGTTCACACGGACTCTATCGTTGGTGCCATCGTTCACATCAGCATTGGACTCAGTACGTGACTTCACGTAGGTTCCTATCCCACCGTTCCAGAGAAGGTCGCACTTTGCTCGGAGGACGTGGGAAATGAGAGTTTCACCGTCTAGAACATGGGGGACATCGTCACCAAGAGAGAGTGCGCTACGAGCCTCGGGGGAGAGTTCGATCTCTTTCTGGAATCGGTCATAGATTCCGGCACCTTTTGAAAGAACGTCTGCGCTATAGTCATTCCATCCAGAGCGCTCAAGTTGAAAAAGTCTCTGTCTTTCTGCGTAGGAGGTCGCAGGATCCGGATCCGGATCGATAAAAATATGACGGTGGTTAAATGCCGCTATAAGCTTAATCTTATCGGATAAAAGCATGCCATTTCCGAAAACATCGCCAGACATGTCGCCGATACCAACAGCGGTGAAAGGAGATTCACTGTAGTCGATACCGATATTTTGGAAGTGCCGCTTAACCGATTCCCAAGCTCCGCGCGCAGTAATGCCATATTTTTTATGGTCGTACCCGTTTGTTCCTCCAGAGGCAAAGGCATCGCCGAGCCAGAACTTAAATTCCTCTTGCGCGACCTGATTGGCGATATCACTAAAGGTTGCCGTTCCTTTATCAGCAGCAACAACGAAGTACGGATCTTCCCCGTCAAAAGCGATTACCCGATCTGGAGTTTTCACCTCACCAGCAACACGGTTGTCGGTAATTGAGAGAAGTGAGCGGATAAAAAGCTTATAGAAGTGTTTTACGGCCTCACGGGCATCGCTTGAATCACTTAAGGAGCGTTTAATAATAAATCCACCCTTGGCTCCTCCCGGAACAATAAGGGCGTTCTTGAATTTCTGGGTTTTCATCAGCCCCAAGACCTCACTGCGGAAGTCCTGATAGCGGTCGCTGTACCGGAGGCCACCTCGTGAGATCATATCACTTCGGAGGTGGATCCCTTCCATCTCTTCCTCCCACACGTAAATCTCATAGAGTGGTCGGGGAGCTGGCATAATTTCAACCCTGCCAGACTGAATCTTAAGAGCGATCGCCTGAGCTCCATCGATGTAGTAGTTGGTACGTACCGTAGCTTCAAGAATATTTACTAGGGCACGGAGAATTCTATCGCGTGTGATGTCATGTACGTCTCGTAAGCTATCTTTGTAAGACTTCAGTGCGGCTTCAAAACGCTGCGTTCGTGATTCGAGAGTACTGGAAACATCAGGATTAAACTTAATGTCAAACATATTCCACAGCTGATTCGCGGCCGTTGGGACTTCAGATAAGGCCTTAAAGAGCGCGCTTCTAGTGGCAAATGTATTAATCTGCCATAGCAGGTAGCAATAGGAACGAAGGAGCGTTATCTGTTGGGTGTTTAAGTTGGCACTCAGCATTAACGAGTTCAAAATGTCATTACGTCTAGAGCCAGAAAATATTTCGATGAGTCCGGGAGCTAGTGTTTCATTAAAAATATGCTCAGAGATAAATTGATTGTTATGCGGCTTAACCTGAAAGCGTTGGAGAAACACTTTCTCCTTCCCGGCGGGCTTAACAACAAAGGTACTCTCTTTTAGTACTTCAAGTCCGGTATTTTCAAGAATAGGGAATGCTTTACTGATCGTGATATCACTTGAGAGGTGATATAGGATAAGATAAAAGCTTCCGGCCGGTCCATCTTTTGCCGGACGCGTTCCGACGGAAAGGGGCGAGGAGGCGGAAAGCTTTTCGATAATCTCAATATCATGCATGCACTCTTCTACAGACTGCAGGGCTTGATAGTCTTCCGCAAAGGACTCGCTATAGGTGTGCCAGAGTGGGGTTGGATTTGCAAAACGGCCGCTTAAGAAGATCTCTTCTTCTAGGTTGTCTTTCCATCTTCTCGTAAGCTCAACGATCTTCTTTTCCAGCTCAGCAAGACTTACTGGTGGGAGGGTTCCCATTGAGAGTGGGACAAGAAAATAGAAGCGGGCATGCGGTTTACTAGAGAGATCCAAGTAATATTCACTGGCTCCGGGTGCAGTGCCAAATATTTTCTCAACATGCTCTTGTACTTTGCGGCGGACATCTGAGTTAAAACGATCTCCCGGCATTACGATAAGAACTGAGGCTCCGCGTCTTGCAGAATCAAACCGAATTGATACTCGTGTTTCGTTTTTGTTTTGGATATCTAAAATGGTGTGAATGGTATCCCGGAGCTCGTCGATCCGTATGGAAAGCGCTTCTTCTTTCGGCATGCTATCGAGGATATGTACGATGTTTTTATGCTCGTGAGAGTCTTCTACAACCATTTCTGCTTTCAGGAGTTCTGCAAGCTTTAGGCGTATAAGCGGTATAGTTGAGGACTCCTGAGTTAGAGCGTTGGAGGTAAAAAGACCGAGAATGCTGTGAACAGCAACGCAGCTCCCATCACCACCTATCTCCTTAACAAGAATATGGGTAAGGCGATTGCGGCGTTGCACAAGAGATGTCGATCTCAAGATGTTCACGGAAATAAGATCGTCATTTTTTAAGAATGCCTCAGCATCCTCTGTAGCCTCTGTGAAAATCGTTGCGGAGTATGAGGTGTCGAGATCAAACAATCCTTGCTTCATAGCAGGACTCTCAGGATGGAGAGTCCCATCTGAGATCGGCCAGCGAAGGTGTGCTAAGAAAAGTAGATGGTGATCTATAAGCCACCGCAAGAATGCTGAAACCTCGTGGCGTTCAGATTGGGTGAAGAGGCCAGAAGCCCTAGCTGTGCTTAACGTTCTTGAGACTGTTTCAACCTGAGCCAGCATGGGCTGATAATCGTCTGTAACCTTCACAACATGTTGCAGGCAGAGAGTGAGTCGGCGCATGAGTACTTCAAGCTCTGATTCAGAGAGCGGGGAGAGTTCAATGTAGGACAGTGAAATACGGAGCCCATCCTCAATATAAATCGGATGAATAAAGGTAAAGATGTTAACTCCGTAATCAGTGATACATTCTCTAATGGAGTTAATAACAAACGGACGGTCTCCTACTACGATAGTAAGAAGCGTTTTTGTAGGAGTACGAGTGCTACGTAGGACAAAGGAATCAGAGCCAGAGGTGTACTCGTGGAAGGCGTTATAGCAGTAGTTCGTGACGCTGGCATGGTCTTCTAGAGTATTGCGTTCAACAAATTCGCCAGGCGCTTTTGAGAAAAATGTTTGAGCAAATGAGCTTGTTGAGAGAAGAAGCTCTTGATCGGCATCAGGGCTTTCTCGTTTGAGATACTCTGAGAGGTTTTCTAGGATATCTTTATGCGCATTTAATGACACATGTTTGTGTTCAGATTCACCAGCCATAACCTACTCCCGAGACTTCCCCTTAGACTTCTACTGTGCGACGACGCGACGCGTATAATATGTCTGAAAATTTAAAAAGACAGCGAGGTGAGCGCATGCCCGCTTTTCAGACGCTGCCTATAAGATGACGTTCTTCTTCTATTGCTGCAAGAAAAGAATGCTTATTTTTTGTCACATTCTTGTCAGTGAATTAAGAGTGTAATCAGCAACTTGTAAAGAAGCTATGAGCCAAGTGCAGTCGCAGATTTTCTAAGAAGCTTTAGTAGCTTTCCTATGGCACGAAGTGCCTGTCTACTGCGTTTTGTCACCGCTTTCTTTTTCTTTGCCTTTAGAACCTGCTTAATCTTTCTATTGGCTCTTTTTGTGAGCTTTGGTATGCGCTTGGTAGTGGCATTTTGCCTAAGTATTTTGCGGTTTTGACGCACCGTTGTGGTAAGATCCTTCATGAAGTCTCTAATGGCAAGCGAGTGCTCTTGCATGTCCTCTTTACTTGTTTGTTGCCGTGAAGACTTACTTACTGCTCCGACTTGAGACTCAACCATCTCAGAGAGCCCGAGTACGTTTGTAATTGGATTCACTTCAGGTTCACCGGCTTGTGGTACGGTTGCTTGAGAGGGATCGCTGTTACTAAAGCGCACGGGAATAAAGCTCTCGCCCACGTTTCCAGCAAAATCTAACACCTCTACGGTAATTTGATGAGCTCCATCGTTAAATTGAGTAGTATCAAGTATAAAACTGTAAGGAGTTAGCTTTGTGGTTGCAACGATACGTTGGTCAACGAGGAGCCGTGCTTCTTTAATCGCGATATTATCGAAGGCGATGGCTAAAACCTCAACCTTTCCTGCAAGTATGCTATTCTCTTCAGGATTGGTTATAAATACAGAGGCATCGATCTTATCGCCGTTCTGAATGATAATCACAATGTCATCTGTTGCAACATTGCCAGCCTTATCATAGGCCACTACTCCGAAGTTATATATTCCATCAACGAGCTGTGTAGTGTCGAATGGGATCGTAAATGGTTCAAGGGTAGCCGTTCCTAAAAGCCGTGAGCCGATGAAAAACTCTACCTTTGAGATGTCCGATTCATCGTAGGCCTGTGCAATAAGTGTTGTTGTGCCCTTGATTGTCGATCCGGTGGCTGGTGAATCGATCTGAACGTACGGGGCAACGGTATCTCCGTTCTCAAAGTTAAGTAGGAGTTCAGTTGCTGTTTCTTGGCCTTTGAGATCGGTTGCGATTGCTGCAATTTGATGCGGACCATCGTTAAATTCTGTTGTGTTTATGATTGCGTCATAAGGCGCAACGGTGTCAGTTGAGATGAGAGCACCATCAACAAAGAAACGGACCTTATCGATTCCTACTTCATCAAATACACCGGTTCTCACCGTGATATGACCGGCAACAGATTGGTTGTCATGAATATCAAGGAACGCTATCTCTGGCGCGTTATCAACGTTATTAATAGTGATAGTGATAGAAGTTTCAGCAGCATTCCCAAGGGTGTCAGTTGCTCGAGCCCGAAGTAGGAGGATGCCATCCGGAAAGAGTTTTGTATTTAGAAGAGTGCTCGCACTGTCACCAGAAAAGACGCCAAGGTCCCTGTTCCCAGCAAAGAGTTGAATATCTCTTACCCCTGATGTGTCAGAAGCTGTCGCTACAAAGGGAATACTTCCCTGAACAGAAAGTCCTTGATAGGGCTGAGAAATAGTAACATTTGGTGAGGACTGGTCTTGGATAATAGTGAAGGAGAGTGTGTCATAGGCCGTGAAGACACCATTGAAGATCACTTTAGCTGTGTATGCTCCCGGCTCGAGCGTTGAAGAATCAAACGTCCAGCTTGGCGTACTGAGTGGTCCACTGTAGAGGGTTTGGTTAAAGGGGCCACCTTTAAGGCTGAAGGAGTATGTGTTTGCTCCTTCCGGACAGAAGTTCGTGTTAAATGCTGGTGTGAACAACGCGGTCAGTCTTACACTACCCGAGGTCTCAGAGTTTGCCTCCACTCCAGTAAGGTCAAGTTGATAGTTATCTGTTTGGGTGCAGTATTCGTAAATAGAAGATTGAGCCTCAGCGTTCATTATTGAGCTCAAAGAGACAACGCAGAGCAGGGCAATAAGATATTGAAATTGGCGGATCATTTTTCCTCCGGAAACCTGTAATAAAAACTAGCTATAGTTGTTATGGCACTACGCATGGAGGGGGTATCATTGTAGCGAAAATATAAGAGAAATCGCAGGCGCGCTATCCTGTTGAAATAACTAGCTATTGCATCAAAAAATGGAAGCCCCTTGGATAGTTTCTGAATGCTGGCCCTCCTACAGTATTCCTCTCTCTCTATCTTTGAGTATCGTTCGAGACTTTATGAATGAAATTATTTTGTGCCGGGACAAAGAAAGCGGATCATTATTGAGGTAAAGGACAATTCGTGTGCATCAAAAAAGCAAGCAAGCTAAAAAGTAGCCAAGCGATGAACAATCCACCAGCTGTGATTATTAACATCTAAATATTATCCTATAATACTATATAAGAGTTAATGATTTTTTTTAGAGGAACCTTTATGTTAAGAAATTAACTTTCATTTCTTAATAGCATATGAGTGTTTCATTACTAGACTCATACAAAATAAATATTTCCATCTTAGATTTCTGTATACTCCGAGTATCAAAGTAAGGTAGTAGTGTTCACCAAATAACATTCGAAAGGATGCAATTATGCGGGCGAACACTAAAATTTCATTTTTCATCTTTGCAATTCTTTGCGTTTCAAATGCACTCCTCGCACAAGCTCCAGACTTTGTTTATCGGATAAGATCAAATGACGGAACAGGCGGTCCTCATAGCAGCTGGACGACCGCTACCTCATCTTGGAGTATCCCCGCTTCCGCAACGGTGGGGAACATATCCATTTCGGATCTTTTTTCAGGCATGCCTGCAGGGGACAACATCACCTTAACGCTCTCAAGTAATCAGATAGGTGACGCTATCGGTGCTAGTAGCACTCGGTTAGTAAAGTATGAAGTCGGAATATATTCAAAGTATCCCGGTACTGTCGATATCACATCCGATCTCTCAGGTGGCGTGATAGTTGATGGAACCTCAAATTACAGTCGTTCTGCTTCTTGTGGATTAATGCCCAGCGATGGAACAACTATTAGCGCATCTCTAGCCGGAGGGGCTTCAGGGAGTGACTCAGATACGATCGATGATGAGCATGTCCGAACGGTAACAGTATCATGTTCTACTGGAGCTGTTACCTTTACCGAATATCCTAGTGTAAATTATTATCATGTACGAACAGAGATAATCTTTGTTTCAACAATCCTTGCAGGGAATTTTGATGGTGAAGTAGATGCAGAGGTCGTGGCATCATTTTCAATGGTACTTGGGAGCGACGAACCTAAGGCGCTCATTGACACACCAATAATTTCTTCAACAAACGCGGACGGAAATGCAGAACTCGGCGCTTCCGTTACGTTTGATAATATCTCTTATGACCCGGATGATAGTTCAACTATCTTAGACGGTATATGTGACTATCAGTGGACAATTTATGATCCTAACGGTGTCATCATTGCCCAAAACTCTACCAATACAACTTTTGGTTTTACGGCGAGTAAGACAGGAACATACTATATTCAGCTCGATGTCACAGATAATGAAGGAGACACAAGTACGATAGTTAAAAAGGTACCGGCTGGACCAAAACGTAAGCCTCAACAAAATAAAGAACCGTCATGCCACTCCGATCCTAACTTGAGCACCGGCGCCAATGCTGGCACAGGGAACGCCAGTACAAACGCTGGAACTACGTACGACACAGGCGGTGATTATCCTCTTCACAATTCTGTCTCTATGAATACCCAGGGAGGCTACACTGGAGGCGGATCGGGCAATGGTGCAGCCAATGCATTTACTCCTTATGAAATGCATGTAGAGACAGCACCAAATGCAAGCTCAGTAAACACGCGATATGTAGTAGCAGCCGATGGCCAAGAGCTTGACTACGGCCCAGCCTCGGGTAGTCCAACAGCAGGAGACGGTACTTACGGCACTCTTACCGCAATAACTGGGGGATATGAGCTTACCGGGGCAGGGGCACCGACAGAGATGGATCGTCCCGGTAACTTTACGTATGAATTTAACAGCATAGGGAAGCTTGTAAAAATCACAACTCCTGCAGGAAATGAGCAGGCCATCAGTTATGATGGCAGCGGTAATCTTGATACGGTTACTGACGTTAGTAGCGGTAAAACGCTAACTTACACATATAATGGTAGCGGTTATATCTCAAAAGTAGAGGGGCCAGGCAGTGAGCTTCACTTAAGCTATACGGCAGACCTGCTTACTGATGTCGAGCTTAAAAATACCGGTGGAACAACAACCCTGAGAAGCTTCGCCTTTACCTACAATGACGACGATCTCATTGAGACCGTTACAAAAGACGGCGATGCCAGCACTGAGATTAGCTATTCGTATTCAGACGGTGGTAATGGAGTCTTTTTAGCCAATATCGTGTATCCGGGCGGTAGCACTGATTATACATATGGAACAGTCCCTTCCGCCGGTGCGGACTTTACTGTTCTAGAAGAAAATTCTAAAGGACAGACTATCACCCACGATTATGACGAGCGGGGAAATCTTCTTAAGTCAACCTATCCTGTACCGAGTGGCGCCGGGTCCGCCCCAACAATGACGTATACCTACGATAGCGATGATAATATGCTCACAAGCTCTGATGGAGCTACCACCTACACTTATACCTATGATGCAGGCGGACATCTAATCGAGGTAGAGGATCAGACAGGTAAGTTCATTGAATATACATGGAGCGGGAATAATCTCACTCAGATTGAGGATAATACAGGCATCCTAAAGGAGTTTACTTACGGTAGCGGCACTCATCCAAATTTACCTACTGTAGTCACTGATGGGGAAGGAGAAGACTGGACATATGCGTATAATAGCGCAGGACAGCTGACCTCAATAACACCTCCGACCGGCTCATCTATTGGGACGGTAACGTTTACCTATGACACAAATTCAATGTCACCCACCTATCGTTTACTCACAGAGATTGAAAATGGGGCAGGGGAGTCAATCACCTTTGATGACTATGATGCAAATGGGAATGCTACTGAAATAAGCACATATCCAACTGGTATAGTCACTAACACCAGTACCTTTGAGTACGATGAAGCTGGAAGGCTCACGCGGCGTGAATTTGATGACGGCAAAGATATTGACTACATCTACACCGGGCGTGATCTTACGACTGTCACCGACGAAGCAGGATCGGATATCGATTACGAATATTGTCCTGGATGCGGAAAGCTTACGGGAGTCGATGAGCCACTTAGTCGAAGCTACTCGTGGAATCTTGATACTGATTTTGACGAAACCTCATTTACCGATCCACGGAGTAAGACCACGACCTATACCCTTGGAAATATGAAGGAGCTTAAGGAGATCGTATTTCCTGATGGCAAGAAGTATATTTATACCTACGACGATTACGGAAGGCTTAAGAGCAGCACCTATCCGGGAAGCACAAAGGGGGATATTACAAGAGATGGGTCAGGTAATGTAACGGCTGTTACCTACACCGGTGATACCAATAACAATCTGAGCTACACCTATTATAATGATAACCTGATGGCGACCTCTACCAGTCGTCTTGGTACAGTTACATACACCTATGACGGGGAGAAAAGAGTTGAGTCGGTTTCACACGACTACAGTACATATAACAGTGTGCCTAATCAGCTTCATTATGTTCAGCTCCTTGAATACGACTATAACCCTGATGGAACGCTCTCTTCACTTACTTGGAAAAGTGATGGCACAACGGTTGCCAGCTGGTCCTACACCTATGATGGAGCAGGGAGGGTTACTGCAATATCAAACAACTTCAGTGAGTCACTCGCGTATACGTACGATGATGAGGGTAAGATTCTGACCCAGTCAAATGGCAATGGTACCTCTACTGAATACACTTACTACGAGCCACGTGGTTGGGTAACTGACATTGAGCATTTTGATGTCAGCAGCACGCTCTTTGAAAGCTTCGAGATGGAGTATGATGGCGGAAGTAATACAGTAGGGAACATAACTTCTGTAACTGAGCTTAGCACTGATGTTGTAGATTACACCTATGACGCTCTTTACCGTCTAACAGAAGAGGACAGGTCAGGGGCAAGTTCGTACACACGCACCTATGGTTATGACGTAGCTGGCAATGTCACAACTTTTAACGGTAGCACCTTTGCCGGTTACAATGATGCAAATAGAATTTCTAGTATCACTGGCGGTAGTGTCAGTTACCACAGTAGCGGTAATCCCTATCAGGTCTCAGGCACTGGTATAAGTTGTGGACGCTTTAACTTTAATGCCAGAGGCGAACTAGGCCAGCAAAAAGACTGCTCAAATAATAATACTATAAGCACTATCTATGATGGACGAGGAAAAAGGTCTTACAGAAGCGGCCGTTTCTTTATCTTTGATGGAGATAGAGTTGTAGGAGAGATTAAGCCTGACGGAACTCCTCAGATGGCGTACACATGGGGGTCAGATGGTCTTGCTATACAAAGAGACCTTGTTAATAGCACTACAAGCTACTACCACTATGGCCCACAGGGTGAAACGAGACATTTAACCAACTCAAGTGGTACCGTAACTGACTCTTACCGTTTTTCAGCCTATGGGGTGCCGCTTTACACATCAGGGTCTACGAATAACTACCACAAATACGGCGGAAAATATGGTTACTACACAGAAGGAGTAACTGGTATAATATTAGCAGGTGCAAGAGCATATCATCCTTACCTCATGCGGTGGCTTCAGCGTGATCCGATTGGGATAGAAGGTGGTATAAACTTGTATGAGTATGTGAAGAGTAATCCAATGAGATATTTCGATGCCACAGGTTACAAGCCGGAAGAGTCCATTTTGGGCCCAGTCACGCAACCGGCTGGTGCAATCGCAGATTTCTGTCAAAGTTATTTTGAAATGCTCTCCGCTAATTTTATAGGCCAAGACAAATACTTTCACTGTAAGGCAAACTGCAAGGCTGCCAAGAGGGGGCAATATGGTCGTAACGCTAGTGTTCGATTAAGCAACTTACGTGAAGCACACGATACGGCTAAGAATAACATTAAATCTTATCTAGGAATACAGCCCAGAAAAGATGATGGAGAGGAAGATCAAAAAGCAAACGCTAAAGGTCGTGGAGTTCCTGACGGAATCTCTTGTGAGTCCTGGTGTGAGCCGTATCGACCAAAAGACGATGAATTTCCGGGTGATTATTAAACATGCATATTTTGCCCAATTTTTCTAAATTGATAATACTTATTTTGCTAAGCTGTTTATTGTTCTCTTGCGATTCAGTAGAGCAACGTCAACCTACCGAAGCTCAGTTCCTTGCCGAATATAAAGTTCTATTTCCGTTTGTCTTAGATAAACAGGAATTTCGAGGAATTATTTATGATATCGATACAGGGTACTTTGAGTTTGCCATTAAATCCGAGATCCTATCTTCTGCAGAGTACTTTCAGAAAGTGAAATCTCAGCTGCTAGAGTCGCAATGGTGGCTTATCGAAGAAAACTCAGATAGGCTGACGTATATCTCCAAGAACCGATACCAAAACAATGCTAATATGCCATACTTGAAAGTTACTATCGAATACTTAGAAAACTCTAAGGAATTTAAAATCGTTTGTACGCCGATTTATAAACCCGCCTCTCATGAAATGCCTCCTCATGAGGCACCTCCTTCTTTAAAAGAGAGGCGGGGTCAATAACTGTCAAAGATCCTCCCTTCCATTATTCTCAGAGCATTCGTGAACCTCTTCCATTATTTCTTCCATTATTCTCAGAGCATCCTTCCATTATTCCTTCCATTATTCTCAGAGCACTTGTGAATGGCGGGCTTCGGAGACGGCATTGCTGAGAATCTTACCCCTTCCATTATTCTCAGAGCACTTGTGAATCCCCTTCTATTATTCGTAAGCGTCCGACGCACCTCCTCCGTTATTCCTCCTCCGTTATTCTCAGAGCACTCCTCCTTACTATACGCTCTTACTATACGCTCAGAGCACTCGTGAACTCCGCTCCCGCCAGAACTCCACAAATCTGAAGTATCACTAGGTAATTAGCACACACAACTTATCTTGATGCCGAACGAATAGATGGGGAGAAGTGTATATTAATGGAGTCCCCTCAGAATGTGTGCCTATCACCCCCGAATAGAAGCAGACGGTGTTACAAACCTCACTACTACTCGTACCTGTAACTCAGAGCTGTGGTTTGTGAACAACAAAAAGCTCGAAGAAGATATCCTTGCCCGACTGGCCAAATGCCTTAAGCGTCATGAGGTAGAACTTTACGCCTTTGCCCTTGAGGGAAGCCACAAGCATGAACTCCCGGTATTTACAAAGGGGAGAAGAGCCGCATTCTTTAGAGACTTTAACAGTGACGTTGTCTGTGCAGTGAAGCGCCATTGTCCGCACTACAGTGGCTGCCGTAAGCTCTGGGAGAGGCGGTACTCAAACGAGTTCGTCCCTGACGATAAGAGCGTGGAGAACGAGTTCTTCTACATCGCTCTGCAACCTGTTCAGGACGGGCTTGTAGAGAGAGTAGGGGACTATCCGGGGTATAACTTCTTTAACGATGCGATATCGGGACGAGAGAGAGCATTTAAGCTCCTCCTCCGTTATTCTCAGAGCACTTGTGAACTCCGGCTACACCTGAGTGCCATCAATTAGAGGTATTTTAATTTGATTAGCCCACACGGCTTATGTTGATGTCGAACGGTTAGAAGCGTGAAAAGCATCAACTTGGGAAATACTCTATCTTATTGAAATGACGTATTTTCTACATCTGAGGGGCGGAATTAACCTGAAACTTTTCTTGATGACGGGATTTGGGGCTTGGAGGTGTGCAAAAATTGCGAGATCCTATCGGTCTGGCCATGCAAAAACTTAATAGTTTATATCAAAATTTTTTAAAAAAATTTTTGCAAGTAGATCTTTTAGCAGGAGTAAAATTATATTTCACTAACAAGTACGATTAGTTAGACCCTTAGATCGTACTTTTCTGCAGCAGTTGTCAATTTCCCTACATCGTAGACTGAGAGTGGTATGCAAATTGCCATTATCCTGACATACACGTCAGCGGGTCTGGAATCCTGACTGGTTTTGGAATGTACCTTTTGCGATGTTGTTCGAGCGGTAGGTTTTTCAAGGGTCCAGACCTGACGGCATCAAGGATTGAGAGTAGTAAAGGGTTTTGTAGCTAAGGAGAGCTTATGCAATCGGTATCAATGGGGGAACTATCTCCCGAGTTGTATTCTTCCCTCGCATCTGAGGAATTTTCTGATAAACAAGCAGCACTGAAACAAACTTCATTTTGTGGAATCATCAGTCAGTGTTCCCGAATGCAGAAAGTGTTTGCGGTGATTGAAAAGGTTGCCAAAACAAATTCCACTGTCCTTATATTAGGTGAATCAGGAACAGGTAAGGAGCTTATCGCCAAAGCACTACACAAACACAGTGAGCGTAAAGGACGTATGGTTCCAGTAAACTGCGGTGCCATCCCTGAAGAGATACTTGAAAGCGAGCTCTTTGGTCATGAGAAAGGTGCATTTACCGGTGCAACGGGATCGCGGGTAGGACGATTTCAGCTTGCAGATAATGGAACTATTTTCTTAGACGAAATAGGGGAGATGAGTCCTAAGCTTCAGGTGAAGCTTCTTAGAGTGCTACAAGAAAAGGTTGTTGAACCCGTTGGCTCAACTCGCTCTATTCCTGTTGATGTACGTGTTGTGGCTGCTACCAATAAAGATCTCTGGGCAGAGGTTCAGGCCGGGAGATTTCGTGAAGATCTCTTTTATCGTCTCCAAGTAGTTCCAATTGAGCTTCCATCTCTTAAGGAGCGAGGAGAAGACGTATCTCTTCTGGCCTCATACTTTGTTGGCAGAGAAGCCAATGAGCTTGGCACAAAGAGCGAATACAAGCTTAGTCCAGCAGCGCTTCAGGCGCTTGCCAGATACAGCTGGCCCGGAAATGTGCGTGAGCTTGAAAATCTTATGAAGCGCCTTGTTATTCTTACTGAATCACCTCGTATCGATATTGATGAGCTTCCCTCCTATATCAGTGGGGCAGCTGGAGAATGTCAGATCGTTGAGACCACGGACCATATTCCGGATGAAGGCATTGACTACAATTCGCTTGTAGGCAACTTCGAATCCAAGCTCATTACTATGGCTCTTGAGAAAACGAGTTGGAATAAGAAGGCTGCTGCACGGCTTCTTAATCTTAATAGAACGACTCTTGTAGAGAAGATCAAAAAGAAAGGACTTGAGCCTGTTGAGATAGAAGTAGAGGCCGATGATGCTCAAGCGAGATCTGAACTTTTAGCGTAAGTACTATGAAAAAGGTTTTGCTTCTTCTTATTCTTTTCCTCTCACTTGCAGATGGTCTCCTTGCAGAACATCCTATTGAGGTACAGAGAAAAGCCGCCTCGGGAGACCACTACGAAGCTGTGTTAAGCTTTGAGAAGATCCCAGATCGGAAACTCACACCAGAAGCTAGAATAGCGGCTGCGAAGAGCTACTGGGCGCTTGGTTTGCATACGAAAGCGAAGGATATCTTTGAGACTCTCTCAAGAGAAAAACAGCTAAGCGCAACGCAGCAAGCAGAGGTTGAGATCTCTCAGGCTGTAATTGAGCATCAGGAACATAACTATCAGGTTGCAATTCTCTTTGCAGAAAGAGCAACAAAGAGACTTCAAGAAGGTCCTCTTCGTTCAAAGGCCTGGCTTGTTTGGGGGGATAGTCTTAGTGCCCTGCATGAATATGGCTCAGCGGAAGGGAAGTATGAGCTCGCTCTTAAAGAGAGTCATCCCTCACATCTGGCAGAGGTTCATTTTCGGCTAGGTGAAACATCAGTAAATCTTGGAAAGCTTTACAAAGCGAAGGGGTATTATGAAAAGGTGCCTCTTGATTCAGAACGCATTCCAGAGTGTATGCGCGCACTAGCGAAGATCAATTTAAAACTCAAAAATTATGAGCATGCCGCTTTTTGGCTTCAAAAAGGTCAGAGTGAATTCCCTGATTTTTTCCTCGATAGCTGGGTAGATTACGCAGAAGTTGTTGTTGCTCAGAGTAAGGGGGACCTTGAACAGGTTCGAAAGCTTAGGCAGAAAGCCGAGAAAAAATATCCACCATCAGATCCGTGGCTCACGCTTCTTCAGGCATCAGCTGAGAGCTTTGAGTGGCAGGAAAATGAGAAGGTGAAAAACAATCAAAAAGCGATGGAGAGCTAATGCAGGTTATTAAGAAGGAATTAAACAGTCAGGATATGCCGCAAGCCCAAACGCTTGAGCAAGCATTTGCAAAGTTTACCGAGGCTAGTGAAAGACTCCAAACAAAGTATGAGCTCTTATCTCATGAAGCAGGTGAGTTGCGCGAAAAGCTGGCTCAAAAAGAGATTGAGGTAAAGCGTCAGGAACGGCTCGCAACACTTGGCAAAACAGCAGCTGCGCTCGCGCATGAAATTCGTAATCCTTTAGGGGCCATTACTCTTTATGCCTCTCTTCTTAAAGGCGACCTCTCAGAGAGTCCAGATTCGTTTGAGCTCGTTCAGCATATAGAGAAAAGTGCAGAACGCCTCAATCAGGTGGTTAGTAATATTCTGAGATTCACCAAAACGACAAATCCAAGATTTGCGCCTGTTCGTATACACGCGATCCTAGAGCAATCTGTGTCTGAGTTTAAAAGTCAGTACCCCGGAATTGAGTGCATGCTTCATGAGGCAAAGAATTCTTACATTTTTGGATGCTCGCTTAGTCTTGAGCAGGTATTTCGTAATCTTCTTTTTAACTCGGCTCAGGCGATGGGAGAAGAGGGCAGGATAGTGATTACAGAGGAAGAGCTTGAGAATGAATTCGTTATAAGCTTTCGAGATAGCGGGCCAGGTATTGATAAAGAGATACTCCCTGTTCTTTTTGAGCCATTTGTTACCTCGAAAAATCAGGGAACCGGACTGGGGTTAGCGATTGTGCAGCAGATTATTGCGCAACACTCAGGCAGCGTTGAAGCGAGAAATTTAACTACGGGGGGAGCTGAATTTAAGATCACTCTTCCAAGAGCAGTTCAGAGTAATAAGAGTGGAAAAGGAGATTCTCAATGAAGTCATTACGTATTCTTGTAGCAGATGATGATACGCAGATGCAGGTCGCGTTAAAGGCATCACTGAGTAGAGCTGGACATGAGGTAGAGATAACTTCTGATGGAAAAGCAGCGCTCTTAAAACTTGAGAAAGAGAGCTATGACGTCATTGTCTCAGACCAAAGAATGCCTGAGATGACTGGACAAGAGCTTCTGGCAGCCATTCAAGAAAGAGACATTGTTACCCCGTTTATAATGATTACCGCTCACGGAACAATTGATCAGGCTGTTGAAGCCATGCAGCTCGGCGCTGCTGACTTTATTACCAAGCCGTTTTCTTCAGAAGATCTCGTTCGGGTTGTTGAGCGTGTAGTGAACCCGGATGTTGTAGAGAGTAGGACTCAGAAAAAGAGAGGTGCTGTTGGAAAGCCTATTATCACTGGTGATAAGACGGTTATAAGGATTCTTGAAGTATGTGAGGCGGTTGCTCGCAGTGACGCGACGGTGCTTGTCCAAGGTGAGTCCGGAACAGGTAAGGAGTTAATCGCTCGCCTCATACATGACTCAAGCCCGAGAATTCATCAACCTTTTGTGGCAGTGAACTGTGCTGCGCTTCCAGAAACACTTTTAGAAAGTGAGCTCTTTGGGCATGAAAAGGGAGCATTTACCGGCGCTCAAAACCGAAAGATTGGTAAATTTGAACTGGCTCACGGTGGTACCATTCTTCTTGATGAGATCTCTGAGATGGAGCTTCCGCTTCAGGCTAAGCTCTTACGTGTGCTACAAGAACGTGAAGTGGATCGGGTTGGTGGAAAAGAACCAATTCAGATTGATGTTCGGGTGGTAGCGACGACGAACAGAAATCTCGAGTCTATGGTCGAGCAGGGATTGTTTAGAGCTGACCTCTATTATCGACTAAACGTTATTCCAGTAACGCTACCTGCGCTTCGTGACCGAGAGGGTGATGTTAGGCTACTTGTAGAGCATTTTATGCGTAAATTCTTAGGGAAGGATGCGCCGACGTTGCCAGCAGAGGTGACATCGTCACTTGAGCAGTACCCGTGGCCGGGCAATATTCGGGAATTACAAAATGCTGTTGAGAGAGCCGCTATTCTTTCAAGAGGAGCTGTGCCCTCGAAGAGTGATTTTCTACTCTCACCAGGTTCGATAGAGAGAACGACTCTGCATGAAAAAGTTGAACAAGAAGTGGTTGGCGAGGGAGTTTCGGAAGAAGAGGACTCTCTTATGCTTAAGCCGGGCATTACGGTACAGGAAATGGAGCGTAAGCTTATCCTTGAAACACTAAAATCAACTGATGATAACCGTACTCAGGCAGCAAAGATCCTTGGGATCAGTATTCGTACACTAAGAAATAAAATGAACGAATATAAAGATCAGGGTTTTGTATAGGAGATCTTCTAGACACCTATACTCAGGCGACCTTACTTTCCTGATGAGCAATGACTGCTTTGTAGCTTGAGAGCTTTAGGCGTTCTATGACGGTTTGGGTTCTGACCACACCGTCTTCCCATTTAATGGCGAGAGTCTTTGTGACACTTCCTCCGATATCTGCGAGGGGGACTTCATCTAAGATCTGATAGTTTGTAACACTTGCATTGAGGTCGTGGTTCATATCGCCTTCGCGGATAGAGACCACGAACGCATCGGGACCAAATTTAGAAGTTACAATATTACTGTTAAATTGAAATTGCTGCCTGCGTACATCATTTGTCATTTGTTCTACCCCGTAATGTTTTGAACTCACATGTACGTATCCGGCAACAGTTAGGGAATGCTTCAAATAATAAAATAAGTAGATATATAGAGATCTTAGCTGCTAGGAAAAATCAGCAAAGAACCCAAGGCGCCAGCCCTGAATCTCTTTCTCATAGACGTAGGTTGCGCCAAATCCGAGTGTTTGGAAGTAGTTCTTCATGAAGTCGTAGGTAAAGAGGTCGAGGCCAATTTCATAGAAGTTGTTAAAATCAAATCCATTTCTTGCTGCGCCGTGCATATCTATACGTGATATCTGAGGACGAATGAATAGAGAGCTGTTTTTTGAATCGATAAGTGGCGTTTCAACCCCCAGAGAGTTCTTCCATACCCAGCTTTTGTCTGAAAAGTCATCTGCTGAAGATGAAGAGGTAGAGGCATGGATGTAGACAAACGAGATCTGGCTGTCCACTAAGAGTTTTGAGTTTCCACTCTCACTGATCTCTGGTTTGAGAGCGAACTCAAGGGAAGGAATGTAAGACCAAGCATCTAAGTCGGGAAGCTCTGCGTTTAGTTCTGTCACATCGAGAGAGGATGAGGAGGAACTGTACTTAATACTTGAGTACTCAATCTTCATTCTGGGAGTAACTTCTAGCACATTCTCAAAGAACTTCATGAGGACGCCACCTCCTGCGCCTATCCCCATACTCTCAACCTTAAGTTTAAGATCGTCTACATCTGAGCTCTGCTCAAGCTCAACGTACGCGGGTGAGATCTGAAAGAGGGGGATGATTTGGTCAGATTCCTCTCCTAGCTTAAATTCCCCATTAAACTTCACAAGATCAGCGTCAGCGTCCGGAGCATCGCTATTTTTAAAAGCATAGGAACCGGCAGAAAGGCTATCGTCTGTTGTCAGCGTCACGATGGCGTTGGTGGCCGAGCGGAAGGTGTTCCTTGCCGCGCTTGAAAGCTGAGGTCTCGACTGTGCCCAGAGAGATGCTGGTGTAGTGGATAAGAGGACGAAGGCGCTGAGTGCGAGAATAAAGGCGACTTTTTTCATAATACGGTATTACATCCAAAGAGTTAGCGGAGCAAGAGAGAAAGGCGCTAGGGGGCCACGACTAAAAATAAAATTGCTTTATTTACTGTTATCGTCTAGATAATAATGGTGAAAGAAGGGAAGTTTAACCTTTCTTTTTAACATTTTACGCTAATGAATGTGATAGCTACTCCTTCACGCTTGAGTCAGAAACAGTTCATTAGAAATACACATTAATTGGAGATTACCTTCTATGCTTAGCCTTGCTGAATACATCTGGTTAGATGGCACAAAGCCGACACAACAACTCCGCTCAAAGGCACGAATAGTTCCTATAGACGGAGAAGCCAAACTTGAAAACTTTCCTGAATGGGGATTTGACGGTTCCTCAACTGGCCAGGCCGCTGGCAATGACTCGGACTGCATCCTTAAACCTGTTTCATTTCTCATGGATCCAATTCGTGGTGAAGGGAATTATCTCGTACTTTGCGAAGTGTACGACGTTAATGACAACCCTCATGAAACCAATACTCGAGCGATGCTTCGGCAGACGCTTGAAGCCGGTGGTGCTAGTCATGAGCCATGGATTGGATTTGAGCAAGAGTACACCCTTTTCCTCGGAGAGCGCCCATACATGTGGCCTACGCAAGGGTATCCTGGGCCTCAGGGACCTTATTACTGCGGTGTAGGTGCTGAGAAAGTTTACGGAAGAGATCTTGTTGAAGCACATACGAAAGCATGTATCGATTGTGGTATTATGATTTACGGTATCAATGCAGAAGTTATGCCTGCGCAGTGGGAGTTTCAGGTAGGCTACCGCGGACTTGATACTGAGAGTGCCGATGCGCTTAACGTTTCTGATCACCTTATCTTTGCACGCTGGTTACTTTACCGCTTGGGTGAAGAGTTTGACCTGCAGGTATCTCTTAGCCCGAAACCTGTTAAGGGAGACTGGAATGGTGCTGGAAAGCATACGAATTTCTCTACAAAAGAGATGCGTGATCCGAAGACTGGTGAAAAGGCTATCGCAGACGCTATTGAAAATCTAAAAGCAGTGCATACTGATCACATTATGGTTTACGGTGATGGGCTTGCTGACAGACTTACTGGTGAGCATGAGACGTGTCACATCAGTGAGTTTAGATCTGGTCGTTCAGACCGTGGCGCATCAATACGTATCCCTGCAGGAGTTGCAAAGAGCGGCTGCGGTTATATCGAAGACCGTCGTCCGGCAGCGAACGCTGATCCGTACACTGTGGCGAATCGCCTGATCTCTACAATCTGTGAGATCGGTGTGGATACAGGGATGAAGAAAGCAGCGAACGGCTAGTTCTATTTTTCATCTTATGCGCGGCTCCGGTGCTTTATGCTGGAGCCGCGTGTTCTTTCTTCGGGCTTTCTGTCCACAACTTCCCTCCCCAAATTTTTAACTTTCGCCGTAGTGTTTTCCAGACAGAGTGGTGTGCTCTCTCACGTCCTATTCGAAAAGTGAGTGAAGATAGGCGAACGCATTGGGGGAGAGGATTACTCAGATTGAGAGCATTTCCACTGGTATGAGGTTTTTAGAATGTACTGATTGTCGTCGGTGTCTCTCGGAAAGCCGCAAGTGGCTATAGTCTCAAGGTGGTAGTGTCTGGTGTCTTCGCTCACGGCAGGCTGGCTTACCGTAACAAGATACCTGTAGCGAGGGCTGCAGTTTCCGGGGCAGTATTTATAAAGTTTTTCCCCTTCATCGCCATATCCTCTGCTGAAATCTGACACCCAATCGTTAAGATCGTCGGGGTCGGTAAATGTTACTGTGTTGACTCGAAACGGGTCTTCTTGCGACTTCTTGTCATATGATTCGCATTCAGTAGTGGCTTCGGCCGTTTTTAAGGTCATATTCGGGACAGAGCTTATTATAATTTGTGGCAAAGCCTGATCGCTTGAAGCACACTGATTGAGGCAGGGGTGCTCGGTGGGGGCCTTAAGCTTACTTACTTTCTCAATCGCCTCATGAAGAAGCCGTTTCACTTCGCTTCCCACAGAGTGATCTCTGCCAAAAGCATTTGCCCAGATACTTGCGCTGGCGATGCTCTTCTCAAGTGCGACAGCGGCACACGGCTCTGGGAGATCTGCGCTAGCAGCAGATAGAGGGAACAAGAAAACAACCGCTAGTAAGTAATAGGCGGTGCGTGAAATCATGCCCCAAATCATGCCCCAAATCATGCCACGGTGCCTTCAAGCCGTTTTTTGACAGTCGCAATTGCTTCAGCGATCGGGATGCGTTCCTGCTGTGTGGTGTCTCGATCGCGAATAGTTACCGCATTATCGCTCGCTGTATCATGGTCAATGGTAATGCAGTAAGGCGTGCCTACTTCGTCATGTCTGGCATAACGTTTCCCGATAGATTGTTGCTCATCGTATTTTGTATTTATTCCTTCCTTTAAGAAGTCATTGACAATATTACGAGCTATGTCAGGGAGCCCATCTTTCTTAACGAGAGGAAGTATCGCAGCCTTATATGGTGCAAGGCGGGGATGGAGTTTTAAGAGTTTTCGTGTTTTCTCTTTTCCATCAGCATCTGTGCCTTTCTCTTCGCGGTACGCATCGCAGAGATACACGAGAACTCCACGAGTAAGCCCTGCGGCAGGCTCAATAACGTAAGGGGTATAGCGCCAGCCGTTCTTGCCCGTCTCAGGATCTGGTTTTTGTTGATCGAAGTAGGTGAGTTTTGTCCCTGATTCTCCCATGTGTTTTTTCAGATCGTAGTCAGTGCGTGATGCAACTCCTTCAAGTTCATCCCATCCCCAGGGGTACTTGTACTCGATGTCGTAGCAGTTTGTTGCGTAGTGAGCGAGCTCATCTTCTTCGTGTTGTCTGGCCCTGAAAGCGTCATCGCTATTCGCGAATTTTTGCCACCAGTTCATTCGTTCTTTGGTCCAGTAATCAAGCCACTCATCTTGGGTGCCGGGTTCAATGAAAAACTCCATCTCCATCTGCTCGAATTCGCATGTGCGGAATATGAATTTCTCAGTGATAATCTCATTGCGGAATGATTTTCCCTGCTGGGCGATACCGAATGGTACTTTCATGGAAGTTGATTGGAGTACGTTCAGGTACTGTACAAAGATAGCTTGGGCGGTCTCTGGCCTGAGGTAAATCGCGCTTGGTCTCAACGCTTCTTCAATCCGTTCACGGATCTCTTTTCTTGAGAGTGACTTGTCGGCAATTTCGTCAATCGCGGCATCTAGCGGATCCACAGGCCCGATAGAAGTTCGGAACATCAAGTTAAACTGTCTTTCCGAAGAGAGCTCGGGGCTACCACAGTTCGGGCAAACGTATCCGGCCTCAGGAACTGATCCCTTTAAGGTCTCCCCTTTATTTTTACCGCCTTTAATATATTCAACCGCAGTACCTGGTTCGACTTGCGGAGCTTTGTCGGCTCGGAAGCGCTCTTTGCAATTTAGACAGTCGACCAGAGGATCTGAAAACTCGGCGAGGTGGCCACTCGCTTTCCAAACAGCAGGATGCATAAAGATTGAGGCATCAATACCTACGATGTCTTCCCGGCGATGCACCATGTCACGCCACCACTCGGCAGCGAGGTTGCGCTTGAGCTCAACACCGAGAGGTCCGTAGTCATAGGCGCTCTTTAAGCCGCCGTAGATATCACTACTTTGAAAGATAAATCCACGTTGTTTACAGAGTGAAACAATTTTTGAGATAAGCTCAGAGTCTGACATTTCGGTCCTAACCTTTTCGTATTACAGCAGGTAATGTACCGCGGCATAAAAGACTTTACAACTCTTCAATAGAAGAAGAGAGCCAAGAGAATTGCGGGGAAGGCGAAGGGATAAAGTGTATTTTGAACTAAAAATCGTCGGCTAAGGGTGTGAGACGTCTCAAGGCCCCGTGTTTCGTTTAAAAGGCGTGGGGCAAGCAGGATCGGAAGACAGGCGAGTAAATAATGGCTAGGGAGCAGACTTGTTACACACATGAGGAAGAGTACGGCAGGGAAGACTCCAAGACTCACCGAGTGGATCCTTGAGAGAACCTGTATCGGATTCTCTCTCTGTACTTTATAGGCCTTTCGTTTTTGCTGCCGATTTTGAACCGTTTGCGGAAGTGATGACGACCACTCAAGAAGTTGATTTCCAAGCCATGGGATGAGCGGCAGGGTTGCGGCACTAAGGCTTAGGGGAAGTATAGGCCAAGAAGCTTTTCTTAGCAGTAAGTAGTAGGCGATGGCGGTTGTAAGCGTTAGGCTAAGATAGAGGGAAGGCAGTCGAAAGGAGAGTGGTCGCTTGGGGAGAAGGCGCATAGCGATGCCCATAAAAAAAAGAGTGAGAATGACGGTTAGAAAGACCTCACGTTCTACTGTGCGCCGAAAAAGAGCGAGTAGGGTAAGTACGAGGGCTATAGAAGGTATGAGTATCCAGAGAGAGTTTCGGTAGTCTGTCTCTTCACGCGGAGAAAGTGGGTGAGTTCCGAAATCAAGTTTGAATACGTATGCTAGGAATTGCCACCAACTAAAAAGCAATGCGAGGTAGAGCAGATACGAAACGAGGATTTTACCGGGACTTATGACGATGAAAAAGCCGCAAAGCAGCGGAGGGAGTATGGGAAGGACATAGAGGACGAGTTTCATCACCACGAGTATAGCCTGAGAAAAGTACTGCCGGACAGACGTTAACTCACGCTATTAGGAGGGGTTTGATTTGAAAGAGAACGTGCACTATCATCCTGACACAACTGACTGTTCGGTGTGTTCTTATGCCGTATCGGAAGGGGATAATTGAGATAGTATGAATGTAATTCTTAAAGAGACAGCAGCGGATATTGATAGCGCTAAGATGAATCCCGATCCTGAGCAGAAGCGTTCATGTGAAGTGAGAAGCATGTTTGGATCGATTGCTCCGACCTATGATCTGGTCAATACCGTTCTTAGTGGTGGCGTTCATTTCATTTGGAGACGCTTACTGGCTGCCGGTATTACAAAGGCTACACCGTCTGAGCAGAAGATGGCGCTCGATCTCTGTTCTGGCACAGGAGCTCTTATCTCGCTTCTTCAGAAAAGAGGATTAAGAGTTGTCGCTACTGACTTCTGCTCTCCTATGCTTGTGCGTTCTAAGGAGAATCACCCTGCCGTTTATCACATTCAGGGAGATGCCTTAAGTCTTTCATTCCCCGATAATTCATTTGATCACGTAACCGTGGCGTTTGGTGTTCGTAATTTTGAGAATCTTGATACGGGACTTTTAGAGATTAAACGAGTCTTAAAAAACGGGGGCTCGCTTCACATCCTTGAGTTCGGTCAGCCAAAGGGGCTCTTCTTCGGACCACTCTTTGCTTTTTACTCTAAGAGAATTATGCCATTTATCGGAGGTATGCTCTCTGGTAATCGGCATGCCTACGAGTACCTTCCTAAAACATCGGCCACGTTCCCTTGCGGGGATGCCTTCCTCCGTAAGCTCGCTGAGAACGGTTATACGCAAGCCAGTTCAAAGCCCTTAACTTGTGGAATAGCTTATATTTATCGGGCGAAGGCCAGTAAATAGTGCCCAACTCTCATTTGCCTACCGCATAGACTTTGATATACTCGCTAAGCTGGTGAAAATGTTCGTAATGTTTCAGCTGCGCTGCCGTCTCTTCTTAAAAATGTCAAAAACGGCAAGGGGTACTTATGAAGAAAAATGAAGACGATGCGAGTCTGGCTTTGAAATCACTTTCAAGCGGACGGTGGGTATTGGCTATGACGGGAGCAAGTGGGATACCCTATGCGCTGCGACTCCTTGAAGTGCTTTTTGATCTCTGTGAGGAGGTGCATGTCGTTGTCTCTGATGCCGCCATTCGTGTCATGCACGAGGAGCATAAGCGCAAAGGCTCCTCAGGGCGCAAGCTTTCACGCTCTCAACTCTCAACTGAAGAGCTTATTGGAAGACCGGACCGCAATGGTAAGGTCATCTTTCACTCCCCAAATGATATTGGGGCCAGTATAGCCTCGGGGTCTCATCCTTGCGACGGTATGGTGATTGTGCCTTGCTCAATGTCCACGCTGGCTGCGGTTTCAAATGGTCTCGCCTCGAACCTTATCCACCGTGCGGCGGATGTGGTGCTAAAGGAAAATCGCAAACTTATCATTGTTCCACGAGAGACGCCGCTGTCACTTATACATCTTGAAAATATGACAAAGGTTGTAAGGTGCGGAGCAACCCTTATACCTGCCATGCCAGGCTTTTATCACCAGCCAACTGAGATTCAAGATCTTGTAGATATGTTAGTTATGAAAATACTTGATCAGATGGGGTACTCACTGGATCTTGTGCAGCGGTGGGGTAAAGCAGCTGAAGAAGATACATCTGTCAAATTAAGCATGATTTAGTAAGAGCAAGCGATGGGCAATGTAGCACGAATGGGGATAATGGGAGGCAAGCCTGTCAATTTGGCGAGCTTTGACCCCTACGATCGAAACGTGCTCTCTGAGGATCTTTTGTGGAGAACGCTTGAGCGGGCAGGAGTAAAGCTCATCGCTGAGCATATCAGTCGTGGAGATACCCTTACTGAAGGTGAAATTGAACACCTTCTTCGTCACGTAGAATTGCCAGTACTCATGAAGTTGACTGAGTTGGCTCATTTTCGAGCCGAAATGACGCCACAAAAGTTAAATAATCACACAAGTGCTCTTATCCCAATCTATGTTGTCTCAAATCGGTACTCTCACTTGAGTGGCTCAAAAGAGCTTCAGACAGAGGATCTCTATGCTGAACTTGAAAAATATTATCAGCCTGGATTGCATCTTTATTTTGGAGATATTCGAATCGAGTCTTTCTCCGATGAAGGTCAAAGCATTTACGCGAAGGTAAAAGAACGCTTCCCTGGAGTCATACCTGTGGCCCCTTCTTTTGAATCGATCCAGCGCAAACTTCAGACACGGTATGAAAATGAGAGTGAAGAAGAGCTGCTTCGAAAACTCCTCGGATTCTTAGAGGAGCTTAAGAATGAAGGTTTTGACACTTTGCACTCAGTCTCGTCGCTCGACGCCTTTCAGCTCCTTTGTGACAGAGGAATTTCTTCTGTGTATCGATATACTCTTGATGCCGATGCCCCTATTGAAGAGCATATTCATCACCTTTTTAAGCTTAAGAATTTAGTAACGAAGAACGTGCTCTGTGGGTGGGAGATCTCACCGGGCGGACTTAAGAAACGTAACAAAGTATTTCTTGAAAGCGATGCGCTCAGGTTTCTTGCTGTCGGCTGTCTCACGCTTCGCAATGTGGATTGGCATATCCTTTCATCCCAGTTTTTTTCCGTTGAGGCACTCCAACTTTCATGGCGTTTGGGAGCTAACTGTCTTGGCTATGGTGCTGTTGATGAAAATACGGCGCGAGTGCTTGGTATCGAGATGTTTCAGACCCTTGAGTCTTTGTTTGGATCTGACGCAGGTACACCTTCTCGTACCTCTTCTCCTGATGGGAGCCTTGTCTTTCAATGAAAAAGATTCGTATCGCGAATGTGTCTCTTGCTGCCGGACGTGCCTTCCGTGGACTCGCGGATCTTGACTTCATAACGTACGAGGAAAATCTTCCGGAGGAGAATGCCCGTAGGCTCTTTGAGGATCAGATTGATCTAGCTCTTTTGCCAGTAAATGCGTTTGGTGCATCGGGATCATATGTTGGTCTGGACTATGGATTCGCTGTTGAGAAATCATATCCTCTTATACATCTCTTTTCGAATCAGCCTGTTGAAACACTTGATACTATCTATGTTTTTGAAGGCGCGAGTGCGTCAACGTTTCTTCTGCAGCTCGTGCTTCGTTACCGTTACCGAACTCAGCCACGAATCGTTTCAAAGCGGAGGCTTTTCCCGGCTGAAACGCTGAAGCCAAATGAGGGGGTCCTCATGAGGCCAGAATATACGGCATTGGGTTCACGATCGTTTCTTTATGAGATTGATCTTGTAAAGGAGTGGTACGATCTCACTGGATTACCATTTGTCTTTCTCATCTGGGCAACTCGTCCTCTTGCGCTGAGTTTTAGTGAACATCGATATTTCTATGATCGGTGCTACCGGGTTATTAAAGAACATCTGACTCTACATAAAGAGGGCGGTGAGAATGCTCGCTATTACCTCGATCAACGTGCAAAGGCTGGTATCGAGAGAGCTTTTCATGACGCTAGTTCAGAGCGTATTTTGCCAGAGGCACTCTACCATACCGGCACCTATAACATGTTTGATAAGCAACCTAGTAGCTTGTGCTCAGAGAAATCAGTATCAGAAATTTTCCGAGGTTTGATGGATGGAAAACGGTTGGGAATGGGAGATGCCATAACGCTTGCTCGTGAGGCGAAACTCTCTGATCTCAGCATGGTTGCAGAATTTGGCCCGCGTCCTCGTAGAAAGTCTTCGACACTAAAAATTTACACCGTTGTTCAGGAATCACATGGGGAAGAGCAGGTCTTTGAAAGAATCGAACGTGCCTGTGAAGCAGGAATAAGTGATATCAGATATATTCCAACCCCTGATTCTCTTTCTTCATTATCGTATTATAAAGAGCTCTTCCATAGTATCTCATCAAATTATCCGGTCGCCCTTCAGGCGTTCTCTCCGCGTTCTCTTCTTCTGCTCTCGAAACAGGAGTCTCTCAGTATACAGGAGGTGTGTGCTGCGATTATTAAAAGTGGGGTAATCGAGATTTCAGCTGCTGGAACGGGGATGCTCCTTGACCATATTAAGACTGAGCGTCCGCAACGCGGCCCTTTTCTGTCGGCAGATTACATGCGTGTGTTAAAGTGGGCGCACCGCTACGGAGGTATAACTTCTGCGCGTCTCACCATGAGCACCTCAGAAAGCTGGGAGGAGCGGATCATACACCTACTCAAACTCCGAAACATCCAAGACATGAATCCAGGATTTCGTAACTTTAATCTTCGAACAGAAGCACATTCAACGCTTACCATGGAAGAGCGTGTTCGTGGATACCTCATATCTCGCCTCTTTCTTGATAATGTCCCTCAGGCCAAGGAGGTCATTTCATCGCTTCATGAGTTTGGGAAACTCTTTCGGTTAAATTTTGGTGTTGATGAGATCTGCTATTATGATTTTGGTGATCATCCTAAGAGCACCAAAGCTCGTCTTGAGTCACACTTTCAAAAACTTTTTCCGGAGCGAGTTGCTTCTGAGGAGAGATCTTCAGCCGCTCATCCATTGCCTTTTATTTCTTAATTTTCTTGAGAGAGATGATGTTTCTTACCCGCCCGATTACTCATATTAAAACCTTTGGACAGCTTGTTAAGTTTTCACACACGCTCTTTGCTCTTCCCTTTGCCATGAGTATGTTCATTATTGTCTCAAAGTATTATCAGGTGAGCGTGTCTCAGCTTGTGTGGATTCTTCTCTGTCTTGTAAGCGCCCGAACCGCTGCAATGGGGTGGAACAGGTATCTTGACCGTTCGATTGATGCGAAGAACCCCAGAACGGTTTCGAGGGAGCTCCCAGCAGGGAAGATTTCGAATGTTGCCGTGCTCACTCTGACTACCCTCTCTTCAATTGTTTTCGGTGCATCTGCTCTGGCATTGGGTATGCATTGTTTGGTCCTTGCTCCTTTTGTTCTGGGCGTTTTGTTTTTTTACTCGTGGACGAAACGATTTACCTCTTTGTCGCACATGGTGCTGGGACTCGCTCTGGCACTTGCTCCCGGAGGAGTGTGGTACGCACTTACTGGAGTTATCTCCTTTCGACCGGTACTCATGATGGTTGCTGTGCTGTTCTGGGTAGCTGGCTTTGATATTCTCTACTCGTGTCAGGATGAGGAATTTGATAAGGCCGAAGGTTTATATTCCATCCCATCCCGGCTGGGATTAGATAATGCTTTTCAGATCGCACGTCTTTGCCACATGTGCAGTATCATTTTACTCTTTTTTACTGGAGTAGCTTTCGAGATGGGCGCGATGTACTTCCTTGGTGTGGCGCTTTTTAGTATTTTTCTCTTTTCCCAACACGCGATGCTTCGACCCGGAAATATTGATAGAATTAACGCCGCATTCTTTAATCGTAATGCTCAGGCAAGTTTCCTGTATTTTCTCTGCACATCCCTAGATGTGCTGCTTTAGTACACTGTGAACTAAATTACTAACCGAAAGAACGTCATTGCGAGGAGCTGAGACATTCATGTCGAACGACGCGGCAATCTCCACATCCTGCTAGAGACTCCATATTGCCTAGGCCGAGAGATTGCCGCGTCGTTCAGCCATTGGCTTCAGCTCCTCGCAATGACAATTCGGGCTAAAACTTAGTTAGCTCTTGCACACAAGCATAATCCCCAGTAATGCCATGAGCACTGTCATGCTATGGAAATAGAGTGCATTTGAGGTTCTTTTAAAGAGCGCATTTCCTAGTAAGAGAAAAATGACGCTACTCATGAGTGGCATAAAGACAAAGGCATGCAGAAACGATCCAGAAAAGTGCTGAGCGGTAGTAATGAGTAGAGTTAAAAGTTGGAGAAATACGAATGTGCTGTACGCGTACGCGATATGTACACGTATCTGAGTCTTTTCATGAAAGAGCCCGTTTACATATATATTGAGAAGGGCTCCACCGAGGTTGGTACTCCCGTGGAGAAAACCCATACAGAGGAGGAATATCTTTCTATGTCTTTCAAGAAGCAACCGTACTTTCCCATGCAACGTAGCGAAGAGTCGTATGGTAACAAATGCCAAAAGAAAAATACCTATACATAGGGCTGCCTTAAAGTGTGTTCCTGTAATCAAGATGATTGTCAAAGTGACTAATAGAGGGGGGAGGCTGTAACAAAAAAATTCACGTTTAAACCCGCTAAGCACTTCTCTATCATGCCAGACCTGAAGAGCGCTTATCGTAAGAGATGATGGCAATACGTAGTACAACGTATGCTCAAATGAGTATCCCAAAAGGAGCAGTGTCGGTGTTCCGAATACGAGTAGGCCAGTGCCAAAGAGAGACTGGATAAACGCACAAACAGCTAGAGTGATGAAGAGGGTCGCGGTTTCGATGTGTCAAAGATATCTTTTGGAACAGGGAGGAGCAAGACGAAAATGTTTTTGAATGCGTCTGTTTATGAAGCCGTCCGAATGAACTTTTCAAGAGCCGTGAGTCTGTTAAGCCATCCTCTTAAGAAGATTTGATTCTGATTCTTTGCAGATATGTCTTTGTAGTATTTAGCTCTCACATGCAGGTATTTTTTTGTGAGCTGTGTTTTCTCTGCTTTTAAGTAAGCGCTCTTAGTTTTATTTCCGATAAGACCATCTTCCTTGACTCCAAGCGAACGTTGCAGCAGTAGGATCGCTCTGCGTGGGCCCTTATTGACCGCGGCGTCAAAGTGGATCACATCAAGAGGGTAAGGTAAAAGATTACTTCCAGAGGCAAGCCAGAAGTCTTCGTAGTAGAGTTCTTTAACTTCGTTTAGCGTGATCTCTCGTGTCGAACGATAGGGGAGCCCTTTCTCTCTTCGCCAATCATTATAGACGGCTTGAGTAACCCCGTGATTGGTTACATTTCCGCCGCGGTTTCCGCTGTCGGCGGCAGATGCATTGATTCCGCCTTCAGCATGGAGCACAAATCGCAATGCTCGCTCGTAGGAGAGCGAGGTGTGAGCTGCTTCTAGGTGGTCGTATATATTTCGTTTTTCTATCCTCATACTGACTTATTCGAGAGTTTTTCTGAGAAGTTGCCATAAAAAACTGAATGGACAGAGCGCTAGGTAAAGAGGAATCTTTTCTTGACTGAGCTCCGAAAACTCCGATACCATCAATCAGTCGTGCAATGAGGGAAGATTTATGTTTGAGGCATTTACCAAAAGGGGTAAAAAACAAAAGTGTAGCATTCGCCATGCAGAGCCGGGCTACGTCCGGGCGTCGAAGCGAGCCTCGCGGGCGCTCACCCTGAACTTACAGACCTTGAAAGAAGTTGCTGCCCCCATCCGTACAAGTCTTTCAAACCGACCTGATGAAAAAGAGATACTGCGCTCCGCAGGTAAAGTGGCTGTATCAGAGGTTTCCACCGCAGCCACTTCTGAGAGCTTCCAGCAGGGCCTAGGGGTAGAAGAGGTCTCTGATTACCGTCCGCCGCGTCCTCTAGATCTCGATTAGAGTTTTAGCTTCCCCACGAAATCCTTTCTGATAAAAAGTAGTTCTACTATCGTGCCTGTTCGAATTGATCTGAGTCGGGAAAAACTATAATCTACTCCACCATGTTGTCGATTCTCAGAACATCGTATCTTTTCTTACTCGGAGCTTTCTTTTTCTTGTTCGGTGCTCAGGCTCTGTGTCAGGAGAAAGAAACTATGGGCTGGGTTGAAAAGATTAGCATTTCGCCTGAAGGATTCTTCATCCATGCCAAGCTTGATACCGGTGCAGATTACTCTTCCCTTAGTGCGCAAGGCCAAGAGAAGTTTGAGAAGGACGGGAAAGAATGGATACGGTTCCATGTCAAGAATCGATACGGCAAAATGAAAATGCTTGAGAGAGAGATCGTACGCAAAGCTCGCATTAAACGACACGGGGGCGGAGCTCATGAACGTTACGTCGTTCAGCTTGGAATTTGTCTTGGTCACAAATATATGGAAGAGGAGTTTAACCTCGCCAATCGTGAGAACTTTAACTATCAGGCTCTTATAGGAAGAAATTTTCTTGCCGGGAACACCATTGTGGATCCAGCGGTAACCTACACGGTTACTCCTGCGTGTACTCGGAGTGTAACGAAGGATAAAAATTGAAAAATACACACCTCTTTTTACTTTCCCTTGTGCTAGCTGCCCTTGGGCTCGGTATCTTTTTCTACAAGGCGTTCGTGCTTAATCTTGCGCTTACTCCGGATCACGAGTCGCAGGTGTGGCTTGTTGAGGCTAAGCTTGGTTTTAAAGCTGATGGGCGGCCAGTCAAGGCTGAAATGTATATCCCTCAAAGTTCAGATAGCTTTCTTGTTATGGATGAGAATTTTGTATCTAGGGGCTATGGTCTTACAACGAAGAGACAAGATGAAAACCGAAAAGCCGTATGGTCCATTCGAAGTGAAGAGGGGTGGCAAACGCTTTACTACCGTGCCGTCATCAGGAAAAACCAGACAGCGAGAAATGGAAAGAAAGTTAAAAAACCAGCGGTTTTTGAATTTCTTTTGCCAGAGGTGGAGCAAGAAGCTGTTGGGGGCATTATAGAGAAAATTAAGGAGATGTCCGCAGATGAGGAGAGTTTTATTCACAATGCCTTTGAGCTCTTAAAACTGCCAAGGAGCGACAAAAACGTCCTCTTACTTGCTGGTTCCAGACCTACGAATGAACGTAGGGTTGAGGTCCTTTTAAAGATACTTAAAAAAGCAGGATTTGCTGCGAGATCAGTACAGGGAATAGATCTTGGCGACTTTGTCGGCCATGCTGATATCAAGCATCGCATTGAGGTGTACAGCAAGGAAAAGAAGAAATGGATATCGTATAATATCGATACAGGCTCTTCTCGTGTCCCTTCCGGGTTTTTACCATGGTGGTTTGGGGAGCAAGGCCTTACAGAGGTTAAGGGAGGGGAGAATGTAATTGTGAATATCGGTATCGAGCGCTCGCAGGAAAATCTTGTAAAGAGCGCCTTGAAGAATAATCAAGAAGCCTCTTCACTCTTTTTGGACTTCTCGCTCCTTCATCTCCCCTTAGATATTCAGGCTGTATACCGTGTGCTTCTGCTTATACCACTCGGGGCGTTACTGGTAGTTATTCTTCGTAATGTTGTTGGCGTCAAAACATTTGGAACATTCATGCCAGTTCTTATTGCATTAGCTTTTCGTGAAACAGAGCTTTTATGGGGGATTTTTCTCTTCACCTTACTTCTTTCCGGTGGGCTAATGGTGCGGTTTTATCTTGAGCATCTCAAGCTCCTTCTCGTGCCCCGTTTGGCTGCTATTGTAACAGTAGTGGTCATTATGATGGTATTTTTTAGCATTATGACTCAGAAGCTCGGGCTGGACCGCGGTCTTTCGGTTGCTCTTTTCCCGATGATCGTTCTTGCCATGACTATTGAACGAATGTCGATAGTATGGGATGAGCTTGGACCGGGTGATGCTATGAAGCAGGGGATTGGGACGATGTTAGTTGCCTCTGCCATTTTCTTACTTATTTTTCATGAGCTTTTCGAACATCTCCTCTTTGTCTTTCCTGAGCTCCTCTTTGTGATTCTCGCCTTCACGCTTCTACTTGGCCGATATACCGGTTATAGAGTTGTTGAGCTTTATCGTTTCAGGGAATTTGTTAACAAATGATGATGGGTACGGTACGAAAGCTGCGAGAGAAAGGTATTCTCGGTATTAATGCCAGAAATGCGGCGTACATTCTTCCTTACAATAATCGTCGTTTTTACCCTCTGGTGGACGATAAGCTTAAGACAAAGGAGTTAGCCCTTCAGGCCGGTGTTGCGGTTCCGGAGCTTTACGCCACCGTTGAAATTCAACGCCAAGTACGTGACCTCAAAGACACGCTTGAGCCCTATAGTGAATTTGTGATTAAGCCAGCAAAGGGATCTGGTGGTGAGGGGATTATTCTTATCGCCAGTAAACGTAACGGCAGGTTTCGTAAGACTAACGGATTGCTCCTTGAAATAGATGATCTGAAACATCATATCTCTATGATTATCGGAGGAGTCTTTAGTCTCGGAGGCCACCCGGATAAGGCGATTATCGAGTATAAAATTTCTCATGACCCAGTCTTTGAAGATGTTACCTACATGGGGGTCCCGGATATTCGTATTATTACATTTCTTGGGGTGCCAGTAATGTCTATGATACGGTTACCGTCTCGTATGTCAGACGGGAAGGCTAACTTGCATCAGGGAGCAGTTGGTGCAGGGATCTGTATAGCTACCGGTACTACTTGTTCAGCTGTTTGGCATGAGAATTTCATCACTGAACACCCTGACACTGGGGCTGAGCTTTTGGGGTTAGAAATACCGTATTGGAATGAGCTACTTAAAATTGCAGCTTCGAGTTATGATATGACAGGTCTCGGATATCAAGGCGTTGATCTGGTACTCGATAAGAGCCGGGGGCCTCTGCTCTTAGAGCTCAATGCACGTCCGGGGCTAAGTATTCAAATCGCGAACAATGCCGGTCTCTCAGGACGACTAAAGCTTGTTGAACAGCAAGAAGGTGTACGCAAGTGGTCCGTTGAAGAAAAGATCTCATTTGCGAGAGAGCAGTTTCGCTGAGCTTTTTCGTCTTTTTTTGCCAGTATTGCTAAGCCCGAGGCTGTTCATGACAGACGAAGAGAGGAGGAAGGCGAGCAGTGTCGAGCGATTTTTTACCCACTCTGGAAGATGTACCGGAAGCTTCAGAAGCCCGGCCTCGAAATATGGCTTAAGATCGGTAACGTCTTCGGTGCACATTCTGCCCGCAAAGAAGTAGAGTGGAAAAAGATAGTCTTCATTTTGTAGAGACTCTAGAAAAAACCGGTGGACCTCAATAAAGCCTTTAAGGTAGGCAACATCTTTGGTGAAGACGATACCTCCCGTAATTTTGCCACCTCGAAAGATACGAACAGTTGAGTAATAACTTTCAGCCTGTGATTGCCCTTGATCGAGAAAAAACTTAAAGACATCGATAAAGTCAGCCCCGTCAATTCCCATCTGAACGGCGCGTACGCGGGCGCTTATTCTTCGGAGCCGTGCGATATCGATCGAGTTTGTAATGAACTCAGCAAATACAGCAAGGCCTTCTTGAGAGCAGGTAATCCGAGGAGAATTTAAGCCCAGTGTCTTTAGCGGTTGTGCGCGTCCGTTTGAAAGCGTGAGGCTATGGACAAGGAGTTCGTGGTGGATGAGCTGATCGATATCCTGACTTGCAAAGCAGGTACTTCCTCTTACTCGAATTCTTTTTGAGCTCGCAGAAGCCTTAGATGTAAGCTTTGGATCAACGATAACCTCTATTTCATCGTGCCCAAAGACTCGTTTCGCTGTCTTCGCTATGCGGTTCGCGACATAATCTGGCATTATGCAGATGGTCTCTTCAGGAATAATGTTCCCGATATTAAATTTTTGAGATTCTTTGAGGATATGCTGAGCCGCTCGAAGTGTTGTGATAGACCCTCCGTATTCAAAGGGTTCTTTGGGAACGCCGTAAAGTCTCGTAGAGAGAGTCAAGAAGCGTTTCTTGCCAGTGTTCTCCAGCATGCGCAGCGCGGTCAGGTAGCTTCCAGCAGCCCGGCTTATCATTCTAGCGAGCGGATCCTTGCCCTTACACGCGGCCATGATCTCCTTCAGATCGTTTTTTTCTGAATCAAGTCTGTAGTCCGGGTACGTAACACGTGGAAGAGCAGGAGTTTTGTTTCTCCAGTTTTTTAAGAATTTCTTTTTAACCGAGATTGGCCATTTGAGACGATCGAGGATCTCTATTTTCTTACCAATCTTGTAAAGAGCCCTGTCCTGAGCTTTTAGCTTCTTAAGTGTTTTCTTCCCCGAGAGAATGATTTCAGAGTTGGCTCTCATGCAGCTGGTATCGCATTACGGTCTATCAGCACTTATATCATGCACGTGTTCTGTTGAGTCAAGTACCTCTTGAATCTGTTCTTGAGATATGGTTTTGGGCTTTGATTTTCTTCTCTTCTCGCGCTCGGGCATGAGTGCCTTTAGAGTGAGCTGCTTTCCAAAACAGAGAAGAATATCTCCGGTATGAATGATCTCTGAAGAGGAAGGGGTAGGGATAGTTACGCTATCTCGAATGATGCTAAGCACCTGAATTTCTTGTTCTCCGAGTGTTGTTTCCCCAATTGATTTTCCTGCAAGGGAAGATTTTGGAATGATCGGGAGTTCGACGACGCTATAGCCTTTGTTGAGCGTGAGTCGTTCACGAATATCAACATCAGGAAATTTAATCTGGTCCTCAAGGTAGGAGATCATGGCGTCCGCTATATCAATATGCGTGGCTCCTTCAATCCCTTCGAGTCCTGGAGAGGAATTTATTTCGAGAATTTGTGGACCAGAATCACTCTCCAAGATATCTACACCAGCCACTCGCAAGCCCATGATATGAGCTGCTCTCACCGCTACTCGGGTATATTCCTCATCTAGCTCAATCGCTTCCGTGTTCGCGCCAAGGTGAACATTACTGCGGAACTCCCCCTCTTTTGCCGTACGTCGCATGGCTGCGACTACACGATCGCCTATGACAAAGGCACGGATGTCTCTCCCTTTACTCTCGGCGATGAATTTTTGGATGAGTACATTATGTTGAGCTACCTGAAGAGCTTCTATAATTGCTCGAGCAACTCCGGCAGATTCAGCAAGCATAACGCCTGCACCGTGTGTTCCTTCTAAGAGTTTGATAACAGCAGGTGCGCCGCCAATTCTCTCCAGAGCAGGCTCGATATCACTTTTCCCAAAAGCAAATGCAGAATCAGGAATACCTATTTTATGACGGCTGAGTATCTGCATTGAACGGAGTTTGTCCCGAGATACTGAGATAGCAAACGATGGGTTCAGGCAATATACCCCCATTTGTTCAAATTGTCGGACAACCGCTGTGCCATAAAAACTCTGGTTCGCGGAGATTCGAGGAATAATAGCATCAACCTTGGAAGCAGGCTTTCCTTTGTAGAGAACACCTGGTTTCCCAGACTTAATGTCGAGTGAGAAATTTGAAGTGGACATTACTCGAACAGTGTGTCCGCGAGCTCTGGCCGCATTGCGTAAGCGTGTGGTGCTATAGAGGGTTGAATTGTTTGAGAGGATACTAATTCTCATAAAGGTCTGCCTGTTTTCTTATTTTGTTTCATATACATGGTAAAAAAAAATAAGGAGGGCGGCAAATCATCGTCTTACGAACATGTGAGTGCTGTTACTGCCCTTCTGTGATATAGAGATGAATATGATTTCAATTCGATATTTTATCAAGCTTCTACAGCTCCTTTTTCTCCTGCTCTGTTTCACCCATCCAGCGTCGGCTCAGGATTCATCGAAGGCCGTAGACGCTTCAAAGAACGTGGACGCTCCAAAGAATGTTGAGGTAGATCCAGCAAAGCTCGTTGTTGACGCGATTGACCACTGGCGTGGTTCTACATCATTTATCGAAGCCCAAATGACGGTACACCGCCCTGATTGGGAAAGAAAGATGAAACTTCTCTCTCTTACCAGTGGTACAGATAAGTCCCTTGTGCGGTTTGTAGAGCCTCCGAAGGATGCGGGGAGTGCCTCCTTGACCCTTAATAACTCAATGTGGAACTTTGCTCCCAAAGTGAATCGCGTAATTAAGATCCCTGCGAGCATGATGAGTCAGAGTTGGATGGGGTCTGACTTCTCTTACAAGGATCTCGCCCGTTCTGATGATATCATCGAGTACTATAACCACAAACTTTTGCGTACAGAGAAGCAAGACGCAATGATCATATATGTAGTGGAGTCGATTCCTAAAGAGGCAGCACCGGTAGTCTGGGGAAAAGAGATACTTTTTATTAGGGAAGATTTTGTGATTTTGAAGCATGAATTCTATGATCAGGATATGAAGCTTCTTAAGCAACTTGACGCTAGCGGAATAGGGGTAATGGGAGGAAAAGTCTATCCTCGAGTCATTCGCATGACGCGGCTCGAAGAGCCCGATCATTGGACGGAAGTAGAACACCTGAAAGTGAAGTTTGATCTCAAAATCAAGGATAGTGTTTTTACCTTATCCTCTCTTAGAAACCCAAGGAGTATCTCCTATTGAGCACTCTGTCATTTGCACTCGCTTGGCGAAATATCTGGCGCCATCCTCGTAGAACGATTCTCACAGTTCTTGCAGCTGCATTTACGGCGGCTATTCTCATCTTTTTCACAAGTCTTCAGTACAGCTCATATAGCATGATGATTAACGTTGCCACGACGGTTTACCACGGTCATATGCAAGTACAGAGAGAGGGCTATCTTGAGGACCCTTCAATTCGCAAGGTGATTCACGATGCGTCAGAGGTGCGAGCAGCAGTGCAGGCGGTGCCGGGTGTTGTAGCGGTCTCTACCAGAGGACAAGCCTTTGCTCTTGCTTCATCTGAGGAGCGAACCTTTGGGGTGCAAGTTGTTGGGGTGGTACCTGAAGAGGAAAGACAGGTTTCGAGCTTGCCTTCAAATGTGCGCATAGGAACATACCTTGGTTCACACGAGGGGTATGAAGCCGTTATCGGCGCACCTCTCGCAAGAAATCTAAGAGTTGAACTAGGAGATGAGGTAACCCTTCTTGGCCAGGGGCAGGATGGGTCGTTAGCGGCAAGTGTTGTAACGGTAGTGGGTATATTTGAATCTGGTGCGCGTGAAGTTGATAGTGGAATGATCCATATTCCTTATAAAACTTTTACCGAGATTTTCTCGATGCCAGAAGCTGCTCATTCTCTGGTACTGAAGCTTGAAGATCTAGATGATGATAGAGCTGTGCAAACGAGACTCATCCGTGCTCTCCCCTCAGATCAGAAACTTCGGGCACTGAGATGGGATGAACTTATGCCTGGCATGAAACAAAGTATTGAGCTGGATATGGTTTCTGGATGGTTCTTTTACTTTGGACTTATCCTCGTTGTTGTTTTTAGTATATTAAATACCTTTTTGATGTCTGTGCTTGAGCGTACCCGAGAGTTCGGTGTGATGCTGGCGATTGGGGTAAGGCTTCGTGAGCTCAGAAGCTTACTCTACATCGAGGCAACTCTGCTTACGTTGGTTGGGCTTCTGCTCGGAATGTTCTTTGGTAGCCTTATCGTTTTTTATTTCGGTTTTTATGGGTTCTATGTGCCCGGGAGTGAGGAGGCGCTAAAGATCTGGAACTTGCCCGCTGCCATCTACACCCGAATTTCACTGGCCTCTCTCTTTATCGGTCCTAGTGTTATACTCATAGTCTCATATATCTCTCTTCTCTATCCATCATACCTTCTTGGCACTCTTCAACCGATTGAAGCTATGAGGCGACAAACATGAGTGCGAACAGAATGTCTGGAACGCTTTTGCGAATTGCTTTTCGAAATATCTTCAGGCAGAAGAGACGAACGCTCCTTACCGTTTTAACTATAACGGTAGGAGTTTGGAGTTGTCTGGCGCTTGCAACACTTGCTCGCGGAATTGGAAAGCAGATGTCTGGCGATGTGATTAAGACTTTTATGGGAACGGCCAAGCTTCATCAAGAGGGGTATCTGGATGATCCCGTTATCCAGAAGCGTTTTAAGTGGCCTGATAAAGAAATACAGGAACATATCAAGCAGGATTCAAAGATCACTTCATGGGCAGCTCGTCTTCGTGTGCCAGGGGTTATAATGAGTGAACGGGAGTCTTATGGTGTGACACTCCTTGGAGTTGATCCGCAGCAGGAACGAGTGATTACGTTTCTTAAAGATGCTCCAGTAAAGGGATCGTTTCTTTCCTCAGTAAAAGACCAAGGGGTAATCCTCGGAGAGGCACTGGCTGAGAAGTTACAGGTTGAAGTAGGAAAGCGTATCGTTTTAATGAGTGAAGATGCTCATGGTACGATTGGAGACCGGGGCTTTCGTATTAAGGGAATTTACCGCGCTGAGATAGAGTCTACGGAAAAGAGCTATGTACTTGTCGGCAGGACAGTGCTTCAAGAGATGCTTCATGCAAAAGATGAGATTACAGAGGTCTCACTTCTTGCCTCTGACGTGACGAAAGCCTCCGCTTTCGTTCGTGAGAACGAGGAGGCTTATCGACCACTCGTGCTCACTCCTTGGGATAAAATACAACCTATGATCGGTGCTATGCTTAAAATGCAGGACGGATTCCTGCTTCTCTGGTTTGGTATCGTGGTTATAGCCGTAGTATTTGGTCTGACGAATTCTTTGTTTATGGTTCTCCTAGAGCGGACAAGGGAATTTGGAATGATGTTAGCGCTTGGAATGCGTCCTTCAGGAATTATCATGTTAGTAGCAGCAGAGAGCTTCTTACTTCTGCTCATTGGTGCCGTACTTGGGAATTCTTTAACTGCCCTGACAACGTATTTTCTACGTGACGGAATTGATCTCTCTGCCTTTGCCAAAGGGGTTGAGGTGTTTGGTGCAGCAAGTGTTGTGTATCCTGAGCCACTTGCATCTGATTGGATCCTCGGAAATGTATTAATTATTGGTTTTGGAGTCATATGTTCCCTTTATCCGGCGTGGAAGGCATCGAGGCTGCGTCCGGTAGAGGCAATTTTTAGCAGGTAAAGTAAGTAAGAGATGGAAACTGGAATACACATATCACACGTTTCAAAAATGTATCGACAAGGGGAACTCTCCGTACGGGCACTTTCTGATGTGAGCCTTGTGTTTGAGCCCGGAAGTTTTGCGTGCATCTGTGGCCCGTCGGGCTCCGGAAAGACAACTTTACTTAATATAATCGGCGCCCTCGATGTCCCATCAGAAGGGAGTGTGAGTGTTTTTGGAAGAACGCTCTCAGGGCTTTCAAAATCTGAGCTCAGTGATATGAGAAGAGACCATATGGGATTTATCTTTCAAAGTTATAACCTCATTCCAGTACTCTCGGCGTGTGAGAATGTAGAGTTTATTTTACAGCTTCAGGGGATGTCGTCTGCGGATCGTCGAGCGAAATCTCTTGAGATGCTAGCTTCAGTTGGCCTTGCCGGGATGGAAGACAGACGGCCAGCGGAACTCTCCGGAGGACAGCAACAGAGGGTTGCTGTCGCCAGAGCGATGGTCACTTCTCCTGAGGTCATTCTTGCTGATGAACCAACAGCAAATCTCGATACCAAAACGGCTGAAGGCCTTATTGATCTTATGAAGAAGATGAATGAGGAGCGCGGAGTAACTTTTCTCTTCTCCACCCATGATCAAAGAGTAATGGATCACGCAAAGAGAATCGTAAGACTGGAAGATGGAAAGATTGTGTCTGAGTAAGACAATTGGTGGTCGCAATGAGAGAAAGAGGAAGATCACTGTCCTTTTTCTCTCTGTATGCCTTCTGCTTCTTCCAGCTTTTATAGCGGCATCACCTCTTCGAACTAGCGGTCATCTTCAGGAACAAACGGCTTTGAGTAGATACGGCGATAATACCTTTGCTGATCTTATCGGCCCGCAGCAGCCAGTCCAACAGCTCTTCGATGGAAGGCTTAATACTGAGTACCAACGGGGAAACTTTCGATTTGTGACTCATAATGAGCTTCTCGGTGTTTTTTCAGATGCTCCTTTTGTTGATGACGAAGCATATCCACAGATGCTCAGGCGAGATGTCTTTCAAACAGATGACCGAAGGCTTTTTGATCTGAGTAAGACCTTTCTTGTGGATGAGAATGCCCAGATGGCGATGCGTTTTGATAGGCTCTATGCCGAGTATACGCAGGACGCTCTTGTGCTTCGCGCTGGTCGACAAGCCATAACCTGGGGCAATGGGATGGCATTTCAAACACTTGATCTGTTTAATCCTTTTTCTCCCATAGAGGTAAATAGAGATTATAAAGTAGGTGACGATCTTCTTTATGCACAATGGCTCTTTGATTCAGGAAGTGATTTGCAGTTTTTGTTTGTTCCACGAAGAGATGTTGATACTGGAAATCTTACTGAGGATCAGAACTCGTATGGATTAAAATTTAAGGGAGCTTTGCCCTGGGATATCGAATATGATCTCTTGGTTTCTAGACATTACGGAGAGGCTCTTATTGGAGCCGGGGTGAGTAAGGAGATCTCAGGTGCTATTTGGCGTGTTGATCTCATATCGCTTGAGGCTGATGGAGAAAATGGTGGGATCTCTCTTGTGACGAATCTTGATTACTCATGGACCATCGCTGGAATGAATGTTTATGGTTTTCTGGAGTATTTTTATAGTGGAGTTGGCACTGATAAGGAGCATTATTTAGATCCACCGCCTGATCTGCGTGAAAGAATTGCCAGACAGGAGCTCTTTACCCTTGCCAGAAACTATCTAGCGACAGGTTTGAGAGTAGAGGTACATCCCTTACTTCAGATCGTACCAACGCACATCATGAACCTTGACGATACTAGCGGCATCGCCCAAGTACAGTTTCGTTACGATGCCGCTAGTGATGTTTCCCTTGTTCTGGGACTCGATGTCCCGTACGGAGGGCAGGGAACGGAGTTCGGGGGCCTTGCCTTACCGCCTAACGACGTTCTTCTTGATCGAGGGGAAAGGGTATATCTGCGTAGTACCTATTTCTTTTAATTACAGGCTATTTGTCTGTGAGGGCGTATGCTGCGCGCTGAGCATACTTGAACACAATATTCAACTATTTGAGAGCGTTAAGATATTTTGCGGATCAGACGATTATACCGAGTGCAGCTACTCGAGTAGCTACTCTTTGTGGGGAGACTATGAAAGTTCAATCGATACAACCAACTGGTGTAGAGCGCTTCTTCGGGGAAGATGAAATTATTGTCAGTAAGACTGACACGACCGGTCGCATTACTTATGCGAACCGCATCTTCCTTGATGTCGCAGGATACACGGAAGCCGAAGTGCTTGGACAGCAGCATAATCTTATCAGGCATCCTGATATGCCGAGATGTGTTTTTAAATATCTGTGGGATGTTGTGGAAGGAGGGTCAGAGATTTTTGCTTATGTCGTAAATCAGTGTAAGAACGGTGATCATTACTGGGTATTTGCACACGTAACACCTACGTTTAATGAATCGGGCACCATCACCGGATATCATTCAAATAGACGAGTCCCTGAAAAGTCAGCAGTTGAAGCCATCTCTGGAGTGTATCAACTCTTACGAGCAGAGGAAGAGAAGCACAAGGATCCAAGAAAGGGGTTGCTCGCTTCTTATGATATGTTTCTAAAGTACCTCGAATCAAAAGGTACAGACTACGATGAGATGATTTTTTCGCTATAAAATATTATTGAGAGAATACGGTATGGAAAGCGTAACAGAGAGTAACACCACTATATATGAAAACGATCTCAATGAATCAGATCACGATGTGCAACTCATAATGCGTGAGCTAGAGATGTATCGGAAGTGGGTACCATTGATGCTTGATGTTTGTAAACGTGCTGCAGAAGGCGATCTTGAAGCACGGGTTATAGGATGTAATACCGGTGGGGAGGTAGAATCATTAGCACACGGCATTAACGATATGCTGGATCTGACTGATGCCTTTGTCCGAGAAGCGGGAGCATCACTTGAGTATGCCGCAAAAGGTAAATTTTTCCGTAGAGTACTTCTCAGAGGTATGAAAGGAACATTTAAAAATGGGGCAAGGCTTATAAACGGAGCGACAGATCAGATGGCCCATCAAGCGCAGCAGCTAGCAAGCGCAGCTGAAGAGCGTTACCGCATAGCAGATGAGTTTGAGAACGAGGTGCTTGATATGGTAACAACCGTTGCCTCGGCTGCTACTGAGATGCAATCTACAGCTGGATCTCTTAATAGTTCGGCATCGCTTACAACTGACCGTTCTGAGGACGTTGCAAGAGCTTCTAACCGAACGACAGGAAATGTTCAGTCAGTTGCTGGAGCAACGGAAGAGCTCACCAGTACGATGAGTGAGATCGAGCATCAAGTGCGGCAATCTTCTGATGTTGCAGCATCGGCCGTAAAGGAAGCTACTCGAACAAATGAGATTATGGATGGACTCTCTGAAGATTCAAAGCGAATTGGCGGAGTCATTAAGCTTATTCAACAGATCGCTCAACAGACAAACCTTTTAGCGTTAAATGCTACAATTGAAGCAGCAAGAGCTGGTGAAGCCGGGAAGGGGTTTGCGGTTGTGGCTTCGGAAGTGAAAAACCTAGCACAGCAAACAGCTTCTGCAACAGAAGAGATCACCAACGAAATCTCAGCGATACAGGGCAATACCGGAAAAGCAGCTGAAGCAATTACAACTATAGGCGAAACCATTCGTACTATGAGTGATATCTCAGAAGCTATTGCCTCTGCTGTAGTAGGACAACGAGAAGCTACGCAGGAGATTAGCAGTAATATCCAGCAGGCAGCAGAGAGCACACAGCAAGTTTCCCAAAATATTGCCGAGGTGAATTCAGCAGCGCGCGAGACAAGCAACGCAGCTCATCAGGTTCATGAAGCCGCAGGAGATCTCTCTGAGCTTGGAGAGAAGTTAAATGGTTCGGTGAATAGCTTCTTAAGGCGTATTCGCGGCTAGAGTTTCTTTATCTCTTTTTAGGGAGTTACCGAGATATTCGCTCTCTGTCTGATGGCTCTTTCATAGCCACTGCATTGTGCTACTATAGGTACTTGGCCGTATGTCATTTCCATGATGTCAGGTAGAAGTATGCTGAACCTTAATCCAAGTAACGAATTTCACAGTCAGTTTGAAGAAGCGGCTCAAAGTCCATTAGACGTTAATATTGCAATAGGTGTTCCATCAGATGAGCAACTGGCCTTATCTGGAGGTCTATTAGATGGGCTCGGGAGAGAGGTGTTCTCACCGGCTGAGCAAATCAATGTCACGAACTATGATGAAGGACGTCCTGAGGGGATCTTAGAGGCCCGACAGCTTATGGGAGATCTTATCGATTACCCTGCTGAAGAAGTTATCGTACATGGGAATAGTAGCCTGCAACTTATGTGGCACTACATTCGGGCACGTTGTGGCGAGCGAATTGATCAATTAAAGGCTCGGGGTATTCAACCAAAGATGCTAGTTCCTGTTCCCGGATTTTATCGTCACTTTAAAATCTGTAAAAATCTCGGAATCGAGGTGTCTCCTACTACGATATTCCCTGAAGGTCCTGATTACGATCTCTTAGAACATCAATTACTAACAGAGCCTGGTATTATCGGCATGATCTGTGTTCCCAAGCATTCAAATCCTACCGGCGAGATTTACACAGAACAAACGGTGCGAATGCTATCTCTTCTGCCCGTGAATGACGATCAGTTTACTATCCTCTGGGATAACGCTTATGCGCGGCATGACTTTTATGCGGACACCCCTGAGCTTGCCTCGCTTCGAAGGATGGCGGAGATACACGGTGCGCAGGATAACATAGCCGTTTTTGGATCAACTTCAAAAATTACTCTTCCCGGAGCTGGGATAGCTGCAGTGGGGCTCTCCCCTGACAATTTTACGATGTTTCGTGATTATCTTGATGAGATCACTATTGGGCCTGATAAAGAGCCGCAGCTAAGGCATCACAGGTTTTTCTCTGAAACACCGCTCGATGAGCATATGAAATTGCATACCGACATCATGCGCCCTAAATTTGAAGCAATTCTCGATTCTTTAGACCGTAATCTTGGATCTCTACGAGAAGATAACGACATATCGTGGAGCAGACCCAAGGGAGGGTTCTTTATCTCACTGAGTGTTGTTCCGGGTACTGCAAAACGAGTCATCGAACTTTGTGCTGAACTCGGTCTTACCCTTACAAAAGCTGGAGCATGTTTCCCAAACGGGGATGAGCGCGATTACCATATTAGAATAGCTCCGAGCGCTATACATGAAGAAGACCTTGAAAAAGTAGGAGACACACTTTCACTTTGTGTGCGAATCGCTACCGCAGAAGAGGAGTATAATTTGAGCCCTGAAGACCGAGCACACAGAGAGCAAATGAGACTTTATAAGCAGAAGCTTATCGATGAATATGGTAGAGCGTAACCATTGTCACTTTAAGGCACAGATGCGATTTCTTCTTCTGTAGCATAGCGCATATGATACTTCATCCGTTTAATGAGTCGGTCAATGTTTTTAACCTTGCCGCGTCTAAATGTTGGTACGCGTACTTGTGTCACTTCACTCATTGTGGTTTCTCCGGTTTCACACGGAATGAGCACACGGAGAAAGAGGTTCTGATTTTTTTTCCTGAATTTCTTACGCGAGAGTTTTCTTAAATCTACTGCTACGATCGAGACAGAACTTTGAGCCTTATAGAAGGTTGCAATGCTTAGTCCTTTGCCGGGAAGAGTTTTGAGATCTCGTTTCTTATCTGCTGAGAAGAGGTTAAAGTGACAGTTCTTTTCTATCATCTCTTCGCTGTTATCGTGATCAAAGGTAATGAGGATTTTGCGGCTGTCCTCAAGTACGGCTGTTTTGAGCTGGACTTCAGCGAAGGTGCAGAATGCAGGGATGAATATGAAGACAAGAAAGAGCGCTCTTATAGCCATATATACTCTATCGGTAAACACCGTTGTGGTATGAAGAAGTTCTTCTGTACGCCATAACCATCTGAAATGTATAGATAAAAAGTTTTTTAGGATCCGTGACTTATGACACAAGTTCTCAAGCGCTTGGTGTCGATACCTTATCTGTTACGAAATACATACAAACACGGTAATTTTTGTTATGAATCGCTCACATCTTCTCCTCTTTCTCTTATTCGTCTTATGTACTCAGCAGTCTTTTGCTTTACGCCTCTCAATTCGACAGGGCAGTGATGGTCAGGCACGTGTGGTCGCAGTCGGTGAGGATAATGTGAAGTCTACGCTGCGCAAGCGCTCAACTCTACGCCTTGGGTCTGAGCGCCGCGCTACTCTCGCACTTATTAAGGATGGTGCGCCTCAGCCTGTGGTGTTTGCTTTCCAAAAGTCCGGACGTATCGTCCGGGCTCGGAAAGTTCTACGCAATGCTGATAAATTTTGCAGTGGGGGTGGTGTAAAGGCCTATACGGCAGTTAAGGGGAGAAATGTCCGATTGCGTTTATCAAGTCGTGAGCAGGGAGATGTGTCGCTCTATAGAGGATCGCTTCACAAGAGTAGAAATCGCAGACGTGATAGACGTAATCTCTCAGCAAGGAATCTTTCAGGCCTTGTTCCCGTTCAGTCATCAAATTGTCTTCCGTCAGGCAATGGTCTGACGCTTGGAGTTGGACAGGGGGGCGGTGATACCGATGCTGATACCACAACACAACGTATGCTTGTCACCTCTGATCTCAGAGCGCAGGAGGAAGCACCTACTGGGATAAGAAGCATTGATGCTGATAGAGATGGTCTAGCAGATGTGTTCGATGCCGATGTGGATAATGACGGTATTCTTAACAACTTTGATAGTGAGTACGAAACCGGAGAGACTTCTTATTACGTCTTTTCAAATTTGAAAGTAAATCTGGAAGATACCGTAAATGTGAATACAGGAACTGTGCCTAGTGACGAAGAGATAGATGCTGTGGTGAACACGATGACACTCGCCATTGAAGTGAAAGGTGATGAATCTGCGTCAGAGACTTCAGAGCTCGACTGTGATGGGCTTTCCTATTGTAGCGCAGGAGGTACCGGGGAAAACATAAACGACTTTGCGAACCCGACAGCATTTCCTGGGACTGCTGGTGGTGATAATGACCCTGATGGCGATGGGCTCGGAAATATCTCAGCAGGAGCTACTGGAGATTTTCAACTCCGTGCAAACGCTGATGCCAGTGATATTCAGGCCGGGGATACCTTGGTACAACTTGTTACAGGGGATGATGGAAGTGAGACGGAGTATGTCGCGTCCCTGCAGTTTACTTATAATACGACACCAGCGCTAAAATCTATCACCGTAGCTGCGGACTCTCCTCAGGAATCAACAGCAAATTTCTCATATCCTATAAGCTCAGGATCGGAAGGAACACAAGGGAACTGTCTTGACGTTGATGTGAATGATGAAGGCGATATAGTGCTTGATATTACGGCTTGGAGGCCCCAGCGAAAAGGCATAGCTGCTCTTGGGGAAGCTACTTTTGTTGATATTGGTAACGCAAGGGTGAGTATCGAAGTTCCAAACGGCCCCACTGCTTCTCTTAACTCTGGCAGCGCTTCCGCTGGACCCGGTATGTGTCCAATTGATACCTACTCTACAAGCGATTCAAACCTGACAGCTGACGGTGATTCTTTGCAGGACTCTCTTGGGGATACCGATGCTGATGCGGGAAATACAGTGAGTTTCTCAGTGAACCTTACTGACTGTCTCGCCAGTGCAAGTCAGACACTCCAGAGTGGGCAGAAGTTACTTCTCGGGCTTCAGTTTAGAAATGATATCGGAGACAATGCTGCCCAGAATTTTTGTGTAGAAAGACCTTAGCGCTCGGCCTTTTAGTGTACTGCTACTGAGGCAAGAGCTTCGCTGTTTCTAGAGTAATAATGGTTTTCGATATTTTCTACCAGACCAAGGGCGTGCTGGGTGTGCTGTGAGGGGACAAGGATTCGAAATCCTGATACAGAGTCTACTCCTTCAGAGAGAGTAACATGTTCTAAAAGTACTGGAATCGTCTCGTCTTCAAAGCTTTCACAGATACGCTCAGCTAAACTTTGATCAGTTACAGTTCGAAGTACAAAGAACTTTTCCATATTAATTTCCCCCCGGAGCTTTGAAAGAGCTAATGAGCAAGTCATTTTGCTGCAGGGAGTATTAAACATTTTTCTTCCGTACGCCAGCATTCTTTTTGTAAGTTGTTGATATATTGCGTGTAATGAGTATTCTAATGCGATGAGCGAAAATACAGTGCAAGAAGCCGATCTAGAGGCAATCCTTGCACAGTTTGTAATTGCTGGTGAACTTAAAGACCTCTCACTCCTTAAGAAGGGGCATATTCACGAGACGTACGTGAGTACGTGGAGTGAGGGCGGAAAGAGCACGCGGTACGTTCACCAGCAGCTAAATAGCTATGTGTTTCCAAATCTTGAAGCGGTTATGCACAATATAGATACGGTAACCGCTCATATACGAGATCGATGTGTTGATGAGGAGGCCTATCAGACACTTCAGCTTGTGCCAGTGGCATCTGGTCAACTCTACCATGTGCACGAGGACGGCTCGTGGTGGCGGACCTTCCGTTATGTTGAAGATACGGTGGGATACGAGTCGTGCCCTGATGCAGGTGTGGCGTATGAGTCAGGTTGGGTCTGTGGCCAGTTTGCTTGCTACGTTTCGGATCTCCCCCCGACAAAAATGAAAATTACTATTCCTCATTTTATCGACACGCCGTATCGCTTCGAGCAGTTTGAGAAAGCGTGCCGTGAAGATGTTGCTGGTCGAGTCAAGGAGTGTCAGGAAGAGATTCGTTTTGTTCAGAGCAATGCGAGTCGTGCTGCTCTTTTGATGGAAGCTCTTAAGAAAGAAGTTATCCCTACTCGGGTAAGCCATAACGATACCAAGATTGATAACATCCTCTTTTCACAATCAACAGGGAAAGGAGTGTGTATAGTTGATCTTGATACCTGTATGCCAGGGAGCCCGCTTTTTGACTACGGAGATTTGATGCGCACCACGGCTCTTTTAGCTCGTGAGGATGAAGAGGACCTGTCGCAAATTTATGTGGTGAAAGAGTTTTATGAAGCAGTGAAAGACGGCTTTCTCTCGGGGTGTGGCGAAATACTCACCGAAGAAGAACGTCGGATGCTTCCAGAGATGCCCCCATTGGTCTCGCTTACGCTGGGTATCCGATTCCTTGCTGATTATCTTAGTGGAGATAAGTACTTTAAAATTCATCACCCCAAACACAACAGGGCGAGAGCCAGAGCTCAATTTCAGGTCACACGAGAGCTCGCAAAGCATTAATTTGACAGAAAATTAGGGTAACGGGCTTTTTCCCACTATCGAACCGTGTTAGTGTCATCCGATAATATCTATACCTTTTAAGTACATATATGTTCCTACAGTCATTTAAACACGTCAGGCTTGAGACCTATGCACTCAATTTACCAGAGTATGAGGTCACTTCGGCAGAACTTGAAGATAGACTTTCCCCGCTCTACGACAGGTTGCGTATTCCGTACGGAACTCTTGAGAAAGTAAGTGGTGTTGCTAAGCGGCGCTTTTGGGATCCAAATGTTTCTCCAAGTGAGGTTGCGACAAAAGCTGCAGAGATGGCGATTGAGCACATAGGCTTTGATCGTGATGCCATTGGAGCGGTGGTAAATACCTCTGTCACTCGTGATTACTTTGAGCCTGGAGTATCCGCTCTTGTACACGGAAACCTCGGCCTTGATGAACGAGTCATGGCCTTTGATATCACAAATGCCTGTATCGGATTCTCAAATGGTATCCAGATGATGGCGAGTCTTATTGAGTCCGGTGTTATTAAGGCAGCTCTTATTACCTCAGGTGAAAACATTGCAAGAATTATTGAGTCCAGCTTAAAGCTTGTTCTTGAAGATGATACTCTTTCTCGTGACGATCTTTTAAGGCTTCTTCCAACGTTTACGTTAGGGTGTGGGGCTACCGCTGCGATTCTCTGCCATGAGGATATTGCGTCAACAAATCACCGAATTGTAGGAGCCACTGCAAGAACGGCTTCGCAACATAATGGGCTGTGTAAGGGCAATGGGGACTTCTACATTCACCAGCGTCTTGACCTTAATCCTATTATGCATACAGAGTCACAGGGGCTTATCGGTGAAGCTTCGAAGCTTGGTGGTCGGATGTGGCAAGACTTCTCTGAAGGCACCGGTTGGAGCCGAGATGATGTTGACCATATCTTTTGTCACCAGGTAGGAAAGCAGGTCAATAAAGCATTTTATAAGAACATGACGCTTGATATGAAAAAGGAATTCACCGTATATCAACGCTATGGAAATCTTGTATCCTCGTCACTTCCTGCGGCGCTCTTCACTGGCCTTGAAGAGAAAGGGATCCAGGCTGATGATAAGATTCTCCTGACCGCCTTTGGTAGTGGTCTGAATTCGATCTTTGTCGGAATTGAATGGTAGTTCTGGTCGAACATGCTTCACTCTACAGCTGAAAACATTGAAGGTGATGCCAGTAGGAACATCGTGAAAGAAGGCGCTGGCAAAGGTGCTCAATTCCCGCATCCTCTCTTACCGTATGCTTCTCGTTACATCACTGTTGCTGGATACAAAATGCACTATATCGATGAGGGGAGTGGCCCGGTGGTGCTTCTTCTGCACGGGAATCCGACGTGGTGTTTTTACTATCGAAACTTGATTGCGAGGCTTAAAGAGAATTTTCGAGTTATCGCTCCTGACTTTATAGGACTTGGTCTCTCAGACCATCCTCCCTATGCCCGTTTCAGAGCGTCTGATAGAATTGATCACATCGAAGAATTCACTCAAAAGCTCGGAATAGAGAAGACCTCACTTGTGATGCATGATTGGGGGGGCTCTATCGGTACTGGCTTTGCGGTGAGGCATCCCGAGCGCATTGAGCGGATCGTTTATTTAAATACTACTCTTACTGAGACGGAGAGCCTTCCGTTTCTTATTAAATCTGCGGCATCACCATTTTTTGGTAAGATCCTGACCAAGTACACCAGACAGTTTCTGAGATTTACAACAGGAGCGGGGCTAGGGGTGGCGCACAAGCTGCCAAGAGAAGTAAGAGATGGGTATTTTATGCCCTATAAGACAGTTGGACGTCGGGTCGCCATCTGGAATTTTGTAGATGACATACCGTTTACAAATAACCATCCAAGCTATTCATCGATGCTTGATCTCGCAGACAATCTCCACAAGCTTCAAAACCATCCGATACAGATCGTTTGGGGGCTTAAAGATCCGTGCTTCCACCGCGATATGTTAAACAAGGTAACTTCGCATTTTCCGAAAGCAAGTGTGTATGAAATTGCTGAGGCGTCGCATCTGGTACTTGAGGATGCACCTGAGGTAACGGCGAATGTCATTGAAGATTTCTTACAGGGCAAACCGAGTGAACTTATAGATAGTGAGTCTAATCATTTTGCAACTTCACCTGATGAACAAAATGCTTTGTACGGCGCTTTGGCAGAGTTTGCGAAGAACTCTCCACTTGAAGGTGCCGTCATTGAGCCACTTATTCTTGGTGATTCTGTACGGTACGGCCACACCTCTTATGAAGATCTCATTACTCGCATCTACCAGTATCAGAGAGGATTTTCTAAGCTCGGAATGAAGTCTGGGGATAAGGTTCTTATGCTCGTTCCTCCTGGAGTGTCGTTTCTAACGTTAAGCTACGCGGTAATGGCTAATGGTGCCGTTCCTGTCTTTATGGATCCGGGTATGGGCCGGGAGAAACTCTTTCGATGCATTAAGGATCTCTGCCCGGACATTCTTATCGGGTCGCCTAAAGCTCAGCTCTTACGATTTAAAAAGAAGGAGCTCTTTCCGAACCTGAAGTTTCACATTACGGCTAGTGATTGGCTCTACACGGGTGGCCCGGGGCTCTCCTTTTTAAAGCGGTTTTCTACAAAACCTCTCCCTCCTGCTAAAAGCACAGGAGTTGCATTTGTCGCGTACACTTCAGGAGCTACTGGAGTACCGAAAGGAGTAGTTTTTACGAACAAGATGATCCGGGCGCAGCTTAAAATATTTCGTGAGCAATTTGGGCTTGAAAGCGGTAAGAAAGATCTACCACTGTTGCCAATATTTTCACTTTTTCAGTCAGCGCTGGGAATATGTAGTGTGATTCCGCCACTTGATCCAGCCAGTCCGTTAAGTCTTACCCCGGAGAAAATTTTACGTGTTATCCACGATCTCCATATTGATTCCTCATTTGGTTCTCCAACTCTCTGGAACAAAATAGCGGAATACTGTAAGCGAAGTGGAAAGTCTCTCGGTACAATCCGTAAAGTCTTTATGGCAGGAGCGCCAATTTCTAGAGAAGTGCTTGAGCGAGTAGGGCAGGTGCTTGAAGAGGGCGGCGAGGCTTATACTCCATACGGCGCAACAGAAGCCTTGCCTGTAACTATGATTTCTTCAAATGAGATCTTATCTAGAATTGACCTCTCGGCACGTGATGGGGAGAGGGGCACCTATGTCGGAAAGGCCGTGAAGGGAGTCTCCCTGCGCGTTATCCAGCCTTCTGACTCTTTTAGTGGGGCACATGATTTCCAAGATCTTCCGCCACGGACTATTGGGGAGATTGTAGTTTCTGGGGACAATATTAGCCCTGAGTATTTCCAAAGGCCAGAGGCAACAAGCATCGCCAAGGTGCAAGATGATGGGGATCAGTTTTGGCACCGCATGGGTGATATGGGATATTTTGATGAGGATGGTGGGCTTTACTTTTGCGGTCGAAAGGCCCATGTCGTCTCTTCTCCTTCGCGAACATATTATAGCGTGCCAACAGAAAGAGTCTTTAATGATTGTGAGAAGATTAAACGTAGCGCGCTTGTAGCGCTCGCTGAGGAGAGTGAGCCCGGGATCGTGCTAGAGCCGTATCCACAATACTGGCCTGATTCACAAGAGAAGAAAGCATCGCTCCTTAAAGAGATTGAGGAGATTGCAAAGGCTCATGAGCTGACCTCTCAGATTAAGTGGTTCCTCTTTCATCCCTCGTTTCCTGTTGATGCTCGTCACAATGCCAAAATTTATCGAGATCAGCTCTCTGACTGGGCGAAGGATCAGATCCACGTTTCAAATAAAAGTTCAAAATGAAAGTTATCGTAACCGGGGGAGGTGGGTTTTTAGGCAAGGCGCTCTGCCTTTCGCTCGCTGAACGTGGAGATGAGGTGCACTCACTCTCGCGTGGTGATTACCCGGAGCTTCGTCAAGCAGGAGTGCATACCCACCGCATAGATATTTCTTCAGATACAAAAGAGCTTTGTGAGGTTTTTAACGGTGCGCAAGCTGTTTTTCATGTCGCTGCAAAGGTAGATATGTGGGGCGTGTATGATGATTTCTTTCGAATAAATGTGCAAGGCACCAGAAATGTTCTCAGTGCGTGTCGTGAGGCAGGTGTTCCACGGCTTATCTATACGAGTTCCCCAAGTGTCGTTGCTGATGGAAAAGATTTAAATGGGATAGATGAGTCTTATCCTTATCCAGACCACCACCACGCATACTATCCGAAGACGAAGAAGATCGCCGAACGAGAAGTCCTAGCTGCGCACGGAGATAGGTTACAAACGATAGCACTCCGGCCTCATCTTATATGGGGACCCGGCGATACGAATCTTGTGCCAACTATTTTAGAGCGTACTCGCGCTGGCCGTCTTGTTCAAGTTGGAGCAGGTACGAACCTGACTGACATCTGTTATATCTCTGACTGTGTTCAGGCTCATTTGCTTGCCGAGCAGGCTCTACGTGAGAGTCATCCGGAAGCCGGAGGTCGGGCTTTTTTTGTAAGTCAGGGCGAGCCAGTTAATATGTGGGATTGGATTAATGAGATCGTTAAGCGTAATGGGTTGGATCCGATTACGAAAAGAGTACCATTCCCGATCGCTTACGGGCTAGCAACAATCCTTGAGTTCGCTCACACTGTTCTTCCTCTTCGCGGGGAACCTCTTCTTACCCGGTTCCTCGTGCTTGAGATGGCTACGAGTCACTACTTTTCTCTTGAAGCAGCAAAAAAGATACTTGGATATCAGCCTCAATATACTGTTAACGAGGCTTTAGATATTACGTTCCCTAAAGAGCGTCCTCAGCAGCAAGAGCTTAAAGCAGCTTCCTAATCTATCGATTCTCTAGCTTTTACCACTTGGGAAGAGCTAAGTGGAATAGAGCCACTTGGCGGGCACACTGGGAGTTTTCCGGTGCCTTTCTTCTTTAATTTTCGAACAGCTTTTTTCCAGTGTATTGACTGCGCATTACAGGGGGTGCTTTGAATATCGTATCGAAACTCTGAGATGCCACAGAGAAGAGCAGAGGTGAGAAGTATGGTGGCCACATACCTTATAAGAGGTGTTTTATGGGCAGTTAATAGAGCTATAAATATGTTTAGTATGAATCCTACATATACCACGTAGCGATCCGTGAGCCTTCCGTGAAAAGAAGTGAGTGCCGTGAGAGCCACTCCAGTAAGGAGCGTCAGCACTATAAAGGCATAAGAAAGAATCACTTCTTTATCTTTTTTCGCCATGAGAATAGCTGCGGCAATAAGGCCTAAGGGAATGAAAGCAAGGAGAGGCATATATGACTCGTTCAGGAAAGATGAAAGAGTCTGGTAGCCTTGTTTGCCGATGAGGGATTCGACAAATTGTAGGGTCATCACGTCATGTATCGTTGCATCAATTATTTCAAATTGCCTTTTGGGGTTTAGTTTCTCAGACGTGTATGCAAGGTAGAATGAGATCATTTGAATGAGAAAGCCAAAAGCGAATATGATGTAGAAGTGTAGAGGTAGCTTTCTCTTTGAAGTGCAGCTTAGAGCCAGCGCTGGGAAGACACAGAATGCATACGGACCAGTCAGCACGGCACAGGCAAAGATCAGGGAATAGAAGAGATGTAGGGCGAGGCTCTTCTTTGTTGTGAAATCATCAATCAAGATGAGAAGTGCGCACAGCCCAAGATAGATCTGGCTATTGATAGTATTTGCCCATGTTTCAAGAAGCTCTAGTGGAGATAGGGTATAAATGAGTATCGAAAGGATTCTTACAGAAGTATGCGCAAAGAGTTTGCTTTGAGAGATTAGAATCAGCAGAACCGGAAGAAGTTGTATGAAGAAAGCAGTAGTGGTTGTGATAGCTGGGGCAAAAGATATTGGAAAGAATTGCGTAAGGTAAGCAGCTAAATTTGGAATCAAGTTAAAGTATCCCGATCGGTAGTAGATGTAGCTAATACTTTCTAGGAAAGAAGCGCCGTAGAGGGCAGGTAGGAAGGTCCAGCCTTCTTCAGCCCAAAGACGCGGGGAGGTGATCAACGGAGCAAATCTGAGATACTGCAGGTAACAGCTCACTAGAGCTGTCATGATCAGGAGGTGAGATTGGGTGGGAAGTGTCCGCGCGTGAGTATGTTGTGTCTCTGACATTGTTCTAGGGATACCATAGCTTCGGGTACTATGGCGATAGAAGTCTGAGCGCAAACGATTATGATTCCTGAGAATCGTTCTCGGCAGGAGCTCCCTCGGGAAGTTTTTTGATGCATTGGTCGCACGCTTCCCAGCTGAGCATTGCGCATTTGATACGAGCTGCGAAACGTTGAACGCCTTTTAGACTCTCGGCGTCACCAAGTCGTTCTTGCTCTTCTTCGGTGGCAGTGCCCTTCATCATTTTCCCAAAGATCTCGATTAATTCACGGACTTCCTCGATCGGCTTGCCCTTACAAATTTCGCTCATCATCGAGGCGGAGGCCTGACTGATGGAGCATCCCTGACCATCATGCGCAATTTCACTTACGGTTTTTCCATCGGATCGGAGTTCTATCTGGACTTGATCTCCACAAAGCGGATTAAAGAGCGTCGTCGCCGCATCAGCATTGAGAATCTTTCCCTTAAAGCGAGGGCGCTTGTGATGATCGAGAATGATTTCTTGATAAAGTTCGTCTAGGGCCATCTTCTTTCTTACAAATTACATAGTACCTTATGGCGTGAGAGCTTTTTTGATCTCACCTAAGAGCTGATCTTCCTTAAATGGTTTTGACACGAAGAGGGCGTTTCCCTTACCGCATTCTTCTTCAACTTCGGGCGACATCTGTAGCCCGGAGATGAAAATGATAGGAAGCTCAGGTTTAAGCTTTCGAATCTCAAGATATGCTTGGTACCCATCCATTCGAGGCATAGAGAAGTCCATTAATATGAGATCTATCTCGTCGCTCTTATCAGCAAATACCTCCACGGCATCCACGCCGTCTACAGCTGTGAGGGTTTTCCCGCCGTTGTCGTTAACCATCACCTCAACCACTTCACGCATAAGTTCTTCATCATCAACAATAAGGATAGTAGGTGAGTTTTGTAGTTTCATAATCTCTCGTAAGTGGATGTAATGTATATATTATACGCTATTTTCAGCAGTAATGGAATCCCGGTCGAGGAGCTGAATGAGCTTGGTGCAAAGCTCTTCAGGAAGGAGTTCTGCTGTAGAGAGAAGGATTAGGATTCTGTATGAATTGTTCGTAAAATAGGTGCTCGACTCCGTTGAGTAGTCACTGAGAGCCTTAAGGTGTAGTTCATAGAGTTCTAGCGCTTGTTCGGGCGTTAGATCTTGCCTGAGGGCTAATTCGTAGCCACCGGTCATGGCGTACTTTCGAGACAGTTTTTTAAGGCTCTTGAGATCTAGCTCTGGCCCTACTTCGAGTAGATGAATCATAGATCCGTATTGTGGATCAATTTACGCCTGAGTTCCAGTCGAGAGGTCATCAATTAGACGCTCAAGGGTAGCGGAGTCACGGTATGAGCCGAGAAGTCGGTTCCCTTCTTCCTTTGCCTTGCTCGCCACTATCAGGGCAGAGATCTTATCATCAAGGTGATAGTAGGCTTCTGCCAATACGTGCATCTCACGTGGGCTTAACCAACTGGCTTTCTGACACGCCTTTTCTGCGAGTTGGCGGGCGTAGCTGGCGTTGTAAACGGTTCCTGACTTGAGATATGTTTCAGCGAGAAGAGAAAGAATACGCGGGTGCTCAGGGTTCTTTTCGAGAGCCTCACGTAAGATATCTCTGGCACGAAATGTTTCGCGAGTTCGGATATACATCTCGGCAACCATAATGTAGACCTCAGCTGGTATATCTTCGTTTTCTAAAAAGACTAAAAAGGCGTTACGTGCTGGTAAACTCTTCTGTTTGTCATACTCTATCTTAGCGAGAACTGCTTCAAGTAAGACATTATTGCCACGCTCAGGTAGTCTCTTAACGAGCTCCAGCCCTTCATCTAAAAGGAATCTGGGGCCCTCGTTATCAAGCACGGCGTAAAGGAAGAGTCCAAGTATTTTGGGGTCATTTTTAAGTGTTCTAAGTGCACGTCTGAGTGTCCATGCTGCATCAAGAGAACGTCCGGACCAGAGCTGAAGCCTCGCAAGTCGCAGTTGGGCTTCACGAGAAGATGGAATCTTTGTCGCTACAGCCTTGAGGTGTTGCTCAGCATCCATGAAGCGTCCCTCAGTAAACAAACACTGCGCTAGATCGAGTCTTGCACAGTGACTGGCGGGATGGTTTTTATAAGATTTGAGCCCCCGTTCGTAGTAGGGGATCGCCATGCGGTATTTTCCCTGCCTATAGAGCGATGCGCCCTTGATCCAGCAAAACACCGGGAGTGTTCCCCATGTTCGGATCCATTTTATGGATGACTGTATTGTTTCTTTTATCACTGCCCCGTAACTCCTTCATGTACCTGTAGAAAAGAATTATGTACTATATCTGTATCCGGTGGGGACGGTCTGTTGCTTCAACTGAGAATTATATATAATTTAATCCAATGGTTACACCTTTTATTCAACACTTACACGATATTTTAGGGAACGATTCCGTTAGCACCACCGGAAGTACCCGTGAATATTACGGAAAAGATGCGGCAAGTGACTTTGTGCCGGATGCTTCAGTGGTCTGTTTCCCTCGCTCTACTGCTGAAGTACAGAAGATCGTAGAGGCAGCGAATACCTTCTCAACGCCTCTTATTCCATCAGGTGGCCGTACTGGACTCTGTGGTGGCGCTACTGCTACGGCAGGGGAGTGTGTTGTTTCCCTTGAGAAACTCAACAAGGTGCTTGAAGTCTCTGAGGGGGATCAGTTTATGAGGTGTGAAGCCGGGGTAAAGACTCACGATGCCAAGGAGGCCGCTAGAGCCCACGGTTTGACCATTCCGGTCTCATTTGCCAGTGAGGGCTCTTCTCAGATCGGTGGGAATATCGCTACAAATGCCGGTGGTATGCACGTCATTCGTTACGGCTTACTACGCAACTGGGTTCTTGGGCTTACGGTCGTTACTGGCGAGGGAAAGATACTTCGTATCGGTGGCAGGTTGTATAAGAATCAGACCGGGTACGACCTTAAAAATCTGTTTGTTGGGTCTGAAGGAACTCTCGGTTTTATTACAGAAGCAACCATTGCCCTAAGTCCAGTGCCGACAGGTGTCACCAGAAGTCTCTGTGCGCTTTCTTCCTTTGAGTCTGCTTTACCAGTGTTAACAGCTGCGAAAAAAAAGTTCTTAAGCTCTCTCTCTGCCGTCGAATTTTTTGAACGTTCAGCGCTTGAGCGTGTGACAAAGCACCATTCGCTAAGAGATCCTTTTTCTGATCCTCATGAAGTCTATCTTTTGTTAGAGCTTGAGAGGGAAGATGAAGCTCTTCTGGAAGAGTTTGAGGATTTTTATTCTCCTCTGTTTGAAAGTGGGGATGTCGTTGATGTTGTTATCGGTCAAAATTCCAAGCAGAGTGAAGAGCTCCTGCAATTGCGTGAGTATATAGGAGAGACTCTCAATGCCCACTACTCCCCACATAAAAATGACATCGCGGTACCAATCTCTATGCTGCCAGAATTTATAAGTAAGCTCAGAGAACTTTTGGCTTCAAGCTATCCTGCAGTCGTGCCTGTACTCTTTGGTCATATTGGTGACGGCAATATACACGTGAATCTTCTTAAGCCAGAAAATCTCACAATGGAAGCCTATGCAAAGCTCTGCAAAGAGAAGATAGACCCCGATATTTATCGACTTGTGCTGGAGTATGAAGGAAGTATATCTGCGGAACACGGAGTGGGCCTCCTTAAGAGGGATATCTTGCCGCAGGCAAAGACACCGGAAGAGATTTCGTACATGAAGGCGCTAAAGAAGGTCTTTGATCCTCATGGAGTGATGAATCCTGGGAAGGTTCTTTAGATTCAGATGTTTCTCTGGTGCAGGTGCAAGAGGAGGATGAGGATTAAGAGCAGGAGTAAGGAGAGGGGCTCTTAGGGGAGGGGAGTAAAATGTTGATATCCGGTAACTATCAAAGGCTCTTTTTTATCCTTGTTTTGCAGTAAGATTGTATCATTACCCGTAATCTCTCCGATGCAGTGAGCAAGTTCTGTATCGATATTTTGAGAAGAGGTGAAGAGAAGCTCAAAGTCTTCGCCCCCACCAAGCGCAAAGTCAAGAGCACGTACTCCGGTAAGAGATGCGAGCTCTTTTGTTTCAGCATCTATGGGAATCAGGTCAGCGTTGATAACGGCGCCACAATTACTTGCTTTGCAGATATGATGAATTTCTGAAGAGAGCCCATCGCTAATATCAATCATCGAAGATGCAAGAGGTGCGATTGTATCGACAAGGTCAACTCGTGCTCGCGGGGTAAGATGGATGTCTTTCAGTTTTTGAAAGCCTGCAACTTTCGTTGTCAGTGCCTTAAATCCAGCAGCACTTCCACCGAGGTTGCCAGTGACATAGATTTTATCTCCTAGCTCAGCCCCGCTTCGTGGACAGATAGCTTCTTCGCCGGAGATTATGCCAAGAGCGGTTACCGTAATGAGCGGATGGTCTGAAAGGTGAGAAGTCGTTTCTCCTCCACCTATTTCAACACCATGAGCAATCGCTCGTTGCTCAATTCCCCGGTAGAGGGCAGGTAAGTACTCTTCAGGAGTTTTCTCAGAGAGAGCGAGACTTAAAAAAATGCTTGTAGGCTTTCCACCCATAGCGGCGATATCGGAGACGGTAGCCTCATAAACTTTTTCTCCTATTTGTTGTGGGGAATAATGTTCATGTAGAAAATGAACGCCTTCGCAGAATGAATCGGTTGAGACGCAAAGGAGTGTATCTCCAGCGCGAAAAATATAGCCATCATCGCCAGTAGCAACTACGGTGTCTTGTCTCTGTTGTCCCCGAAATTGTAGAAGCTCGGTTAGAAGTGTACGCTCATTTTTCACGAAGTAGTGACTCTCCCATTAGAATCTTTCCTTTCTTATCAGGATCAAAATCCTCTGGTAGTATGATATCTCGTTCAAAGAGGAGCACAACAGCCGATCCCATCATAAACATCCCGAACTCATCGCCTGCTTCGTGGAGTTCACTATCTGCGAGGATCTGCATGCCTCCAACATTGAGCGCGCCAATCATGATGAGAGCAACGAGCCCGAATTCACTCTCAATATAAGAAACATATCTTTCATTCTTTACAAAAAGATTTGAGATAGAGCTCCATGACCAATTGTTCACAGGCCAAAGAGTTCCGGGGAAGTGTAGGGAACGAAGAATTTTGCCACGTACCGGGAAGTGGATTCTGTGATAGTCTTGGGGAGAAAGATAAAAATGAAGATACGTCCCCCCCTGATATCTACTGGCATCTTTGTCGGAGCCGAGAAATTCGGGTAGAGAGTAGCGCTTGCCCTTAATCTGCGGAAGCCAGCGTGATGAGACCGTTCCAAGATCTCGTAGCGTTCCATCTATAGGAGATACGCAATTACCTGTTATTGCCCGCGAGTGAGGCTTGAGTTTTCTTGAAAAGTATTCACCAATCGATTGATAGCTCTCGATATCTTTTTCTGCTTCGGCTGTGTCTATATGAAAGATCGAACAGAATACACGGATGGACCAACCCGAGAGAGGGGGAGGGAGCTTTAACCAGACAAGCTTGCCTGTAATGGCGCTTATAATATTTAAGAGTTTAATCATATGGTTAGGTGGACTTAAGGTGTGGTGCGATAGCGGAACTCTATTGTATAATGATTGGATAGTGATTATATCCTACATAACACAAGAAACAATGACTTAACTCGTGAGAGAAGGAGTTTTACATGAGAACAGGAAATCCGGCTTTAAGTGATAAGGTATTTAACTCTAGCCGAACTGTCGCGCCTACTGACGTGATGACGCTTGAGGGGACAGTTAATAAAACGATCATAAGTATTTTGTTAACGACAATCGCGGCCTATTGGTCATGGTCTCATCCAGCTGAGATGGGTGGGCTTACTTTTCTGTTTCTCATCGCAGGCTTTATACTTGCTCTTGTCATTATATTTAAGAAAACTCTCGCACCACTTCTGACACCAGTGTATGCGATCGTTGAAGGATTTGCGCTTGGTACTATTTCACTCATGTATGCGACTGCTACCGCTGAGAATCCTGCCATGGTCGTTCAGGGAACAATGCCTCCTAATACGACAATCGTCTTTCAGGCCGTTTCGCTTACATTTGGCACGCTCTTTTGCTTGCTGATGGCTTATCGCTCAGGCCTTATCAAAGCTACTGAAAATTTCAAACTCGGCATAGTTGCTGCAACTGGCGCTATTGCACTGATATATATTCTCACCATGGTCCTAGGGTTATTTGGCGTACACATGACCTTTCTTCACGATTCAGGAATGTTCAGTATTGGCTTTTCGCTTGTGGTGGTTGTAGTTGCAGCGCTCAATCTTGTTCTTGATTTCGACTTTATTGAGAATGCAGCCGAGAGTAAGAGTGTGCCTAAGTATATGGAGTGGTACGGAGCTTTTGGTCTTCTCGTAACACTTATTTGGCTCTATCTTGAAATTTTGCGTCTCTTAGCAAAGCTTCAATCAAGAGATTAATGTTACGTATCTTCACCTATTACTTGAGCTTTGCAGCGTTTCTGCCTCTCCTTGTGAGTGGAGCGCTTGCTGATGAGGGGCAAAAATCTGCGCAAATAAAGCGTCTTGAGTGGAAGGTCCTTCAAGAAGAGGCTGGCTATCGGGCTGCCCAGAATGAGCTCTCAAAGTTTAATCTCCTTTTTGCTTATGAAAACCTTGCGCAGGCTGTGTGTATGCCTAGTTTTCACAAGTCTTTGCAGTTTGCAGGGAAGCCTGAGTCAGAACCGTGTCTTGAGGTGTTAAAGAAGATAGAAGGGCTCGGTGAGCCCAGTATCGTTGCCGTATGTATTCAGGAAGGGTTTGGGTCTCCCTTGTGCAAAGAGGGATATGCTCATCAGCTAGCGTTGCCGCGCTCAAGCCTCCCAGCGAGACATTTTGATCCCGAAGAGGGACAAGGACGATATTCCGGATCCGAACCTCTCCCTGCTGCGTTCATAAAGGAAAAAAAACTTTTTCAGGCCAAAAAAGATCTTACTCATCTAAAGAAAATGACAGGAGCGATTCGACCGTCAATTACTGAGGCATGTGATTCTGTCACTATCAGGTTAGTGCATGAGTCAGATCTTCCGCTCTCACGTGATCAGTATTTCCAAGAAAATAGTAAAGAGGACAAGGTTGATAATCTTCTTAAGGAGCTTACTGGGGATCCGAAAAACGAGGGAGCCTTTGCCGATTTGCCTGCTAAAAAAGATGATCGTGTCCGCATAAGGGTGCTTGGCGATCGATGCGTACAGCTTCTTGAGGCTATGCTTGCAGTTCATCCCCTTTCTAGTCTTGCTATCTGTGAGCGTGATGGCGCCTATTCTCATAACTGTGCTACGGCGATAGTACAGGAACGCCGCTACGTTAAAGAGCTAAAAAGAAAACCAAATCCTACCAGTCAATCCGTTCCATCTCGTAAGGGGCAATCTCAAGAGCAAACCGAAGGGTTTAGTACTTTCTAAAACCTTGTAACATTGATGACCCTCTCATTGTCATTGGAGCGCAAAAGTTACCTCCGGCTCTGCTGGAGGCGCCATAAAGTTTAACAGTATTAGCGATCAACAGTGAACTTAAGAGTAGTGGTCATAGCCACGTCGTTCGGCTAACGCCTCAGCTTCTCGCAATGACGAGGTGGCTAAAAACCCTTTGCTGCTACGTGTTGACCATTGATCGCAAAAATGAATTTTTTACGAAACTTCTTGCTCCTTTTCCCGAGGTACTCCTGTAAGAACTTTATTTACAGGAAAAAAGGAGAGACAGAAGTATGTGTACAGAATGTAATGGATTTACTCTACTAGAGTTACTCGTCAGTATGGCGATTGTAAGTATTCTAACTGCCGTTGCGGTACCTCAGTATCAACAATATCGGGCAAGAAGCTTTGATATGAGGGCGCTTTCTGACCTTCGTAACGTGGCGATCGCAGAAGAAGCTTATTTTATGGAAAGCGAAACATACCTAGCCTGTAAGGATAGTGAATGTGTGAATCTCCCCGGGGTTGTCTCCCTCTCTCGAGGAACGACCCTTGAAATCTCTGTACGAGACGCAGCGTTTTCCGGGCAAGCGCAGAACACTCAAGGGTCTGGCAGGGTATTTCGTTGGGACTCAGATCTTGGTGGAATTCTTGAATAAAGTTGCTGGGATAGGCCCTGACTCGCATAGGGTGCCTTTGCTTAAGCCACAGGGGACCATTGGACGCTCATAACTTATTTGAATCAATAAAGGTTTTAAATTATGAAGCGCGTCGTTCCTTTATTCTTACTTCTTTTATCCCCCTTGGTGGTCCATGCTGAGGACTGCTTTGAGCAGCGATCATGCAATGTCTATAATATGGATAATAGAGTAGACCCACCAAAGAAGATAAAGATGAAATGCATCCGAGTGTCCTTTGCGCCTTCACCACTATACGGCGGCCCTCCTCGTGATAAATGTTACTGCGTGTTTCCTGATGCTCCGATTTCAGCTCCTTCGGGCGCAACCCTTATTGATGACTATGGGTTGCTGAACGCAAGTGAGTCAGAGAAAAGAATCTGTAAAAGTAATAATTCAGTGAGCCCACCCACAAGCTTGCCTGGACTTCCTCCGGTTGATCCTCCCGGTGGAGGGATCGGTGTAGGGATCGATGGTGATGGGAATGGACTAAGGTAACCGCTTCTATTCTGCCTTGAGTGCACGCCAGCAAGAATCAGCAAGGATAGGCGCCATCTGTGATGGAGGATCCGGGTTATACCCATCTAGCCAATCACGAACATAGCCCACAGGTATTCCAAAGAGTAGGCTCCAGACGATATTTGCTTTTAAGTTTCGTAACTTTCCGGAGCGAATACCGTTCTTAATAATACGAGTCAGATGTCGCCCGAGGTCGTCAGTGCCGACTCTTGTTGGATGCTGGATAAGACCGGTCATAAATTCATTATGACGGCAGAGCCAGAGGTATTTCGATAGCTGATGATTGGCTTCAGAAAATTCCAGAAATGAGGTTATGAGCTTTTTTACTGCAAGCTCAGCATCTTCGTTTGATACCTTCTTCAGAGCATCTGAGAGCGCACCTCGAAAAGAGTCGATGCCTTCATGATAAAGCGCTCGGGCAACTTCCTCTTTGTTTTTGAAGTTATGGTATATGGAACCTACGCTACACTTACTATCACGGCTCAGATCTGGCACATTTGTATTGAAGTATCCCTGCTCTACAAAGAGCTTAAGAGCTGCAGCGAGTATTCTTTGTCTGGGAGTGAAAGCACTGAGATCTTTTTTATCGAGGAGGGATGCTACAGGTGCTTTGGGCTGAGTACTCATGCACTAAGAATGACAGAGTGCGGGTATCAGGGTCAAGAACTCTGAGTCTTATTTTGGTCTGATTGCCTTCTAAGTCTCTTAGGGAGGTGCAATTCAAAGGAGTTAGCTCGCCAAACGATATATCCGAGAAAGAGGAGCAGACAAGAGATGCCAGTGCTGAGATACACGATCTTGATGAGGCCCTCTGACCATCCAAAGACCTTGAGCAGTTTATCAAGATCTCCGGTAGCTGCTGGGGTCTCTTTAAGAGAATTAAAAGGGTCAGCTAACAGGAACATGCCCTTACTATCGTGAGGATAAGGAATTGGAGCATAACCGAAGTATGCGAAAATCCATTCGTAAAGAGAGTTCCAATAAACAACGGAAACAAAAAGTATTGTAGCTAGGATTCTAAGATCTTCTGTATGAGGAAGTTCCGAAAAAACAACAAGGAGCACAATAGGTAAAACCATTTCTCCAGCCATCCCTCCAAAGATGGCACAGGGCTCGCTATATGAGGGGAGGAGAAGGAAGAAAAAGTGTGTGATGATACAGATTACAACAAGCCCACCGAGAACGTGTTGGTTCAAGGAACGGAGTTTCAAGAGTAAGGCTACCTCGAATGCCAGTAACAGGAGAACGAAGAATAAAACAGGTTTGCTGGTGAAATGGTATGAGAGGAAGAAAAAAGAGAGTGCTGGCAACCCGGCGAGCCATGCAAAGATTGAGTGTCCAATCTCATGCACAACCATGCTTGGAAATTCACAAAGAAGTGATTTAAGAAATGGTACCATGTGAATAAGAAGTAAGAGCGGCAGAGCTATCAGCCAGAGCAGAGCAGGCAGTGCCGAATGTGAACGGGCAAGCTCTAGCTCTTCAGTTTTATTTTTCGGAAGCTTGCTAGCTTCTTGCATGTCGGGGGGTCCAGTTCTTATCTGGAATCACTATATCGTGATCAGTCCCTGTCCGATAGCAAGTTTTACAAGCTCTGCGTTGGTCTTCACCTTGAGCTTCTTTAAGATGTTGCTGCGGTGCGTATCAACAGTACGAGTCGAAATATGGAGCATTTTACCTATGTCTCTGTTTGGTTTCCCATCAGCGAGATGTGTTAAGATCTCAATTTCTCGTTTTGTCAGAACTTTAAGTGGGTTATTTTCATTTTCATCTGAGTCACCAGACATAAGTGGTTCGGTAACTGATGGGCTAAGGTATGTTTTCCCAGATAGGATAGACTGGATAGCAAAGACAAGCTCAGTCAGTCCAGCGTTCTTAGGTAAGTATCCCTTCGCGCCTGCTTTCAGAGCTGCGCGTACCTTTCCCTGACCTTCATTTGCAGAGAGAACAAGTACCGGGGGAATCCCCTGAGCGCTTTCCATTCTTTCAAGGGCTCTGATGCCATCAAGTTTTGGCATAGTGACGTCCAAAATAACGAGATCTGCACTATGTGCATCGAGGAGAGAAAGGAGCTCTTCTCCATCAGAAGCCTGCGCTACGATGTTATAATCACCCTTTGTCTCAAGGAGCTCACAAAGCGCCTCGCGCAAAACAACGTGATCATCAGCGATAATTAAGTTTACCATTTCTCCCCCATACCTCTCGTTCTAACAACGAGGCAATAAGTCATAATTAGTAGTATAAGCCAGGAATTCCCCTGACTAGCTTCTAGAGGGTATTACGACAATCTCGTACCAAAACTTTAGCCCAGGTAAGACTTATTTATTTCCAAAGCTCTATATGTAAAATCGGCACCTTAGAGCGAACATCAAGCAAATCCGTAAGCGTTCACGTCCCTTATTCAATTGTATTTAAGGCACTGTAAGCGTTCAGAGTTTGTTCGGTGTCGAGGAAGGAGAATTTTTTCGCGCGCAGGTCGTACATAAGGTACCCCGAGCACGAAAAAATTTTCCTGACGAAGCCTTCTGCATAGCTTTTCTGTAAGAAAAGCGGCTAGCAGAAGGTCGCGCAGGGTGCGTAAGCACCTGGAGCGAACATCGGACAAAGGCTGAACGCTTACGCAAAGGCTGAGTGCTGACTAATCTATTGAGATGGTGTGGGTTTCTGGGGTTAATCCCAACCCTCTAAGCTCGTCAAGAGCTGTGGCAAGCTCACAGGGCCCTCGTACCCCTACAATTTTCATCTCTTCACCATCGTGAGAGGCTGTCCCAATTGAGACGTTCCCGTAGTCAAACATACGTCCAAAGATGCTCTGAGTGACCTCAATGGCTCGTATGTCGGAGTAACGGATTGAGGGGACGACATAATTGAGAGACAGGCGTCCACCTCTGTGCGTAATCTGGTCACGCTCAAAGATATAAAGGTCGTCGTGATACTTTCGAAGTGCCTCAAGTGCTATTGCAAGAGAGCCAAGTAAGAGCCAATAAGCTTTACTTGTTCCTGTATAATGAGCGACAAGATATGTCACAAAAACTGAGAAAAGAAAGGTGAGCACATATCCAAGAATTGAGCGAGGAGAACGGTGAAGTTCCATCAATACGTCTTGAGAATTGTCCGCGTAACGTATCTTAAAAGTATTCACATATCGCATTGAAATGTTCTTCTCTCTATGTTGCCTGACCTCTAAAGCCAGTAATCATTACTTAGACTATAGCACAGCTAAGATCCTTAAGCAGCTCTTGAACGTCCTGTGGAGTGATGCTTCCCATATGACCGATCCGTACAACTTTTCCCTTCCATTGATCTTGAGCACCAGCAATTCTCTTACCACACGAGTCTACGAGGAGCGCCGGAAGTTTCGAAGCATCAACATTTTTAGGGGGACGGGCAGGGGTAACTCCCGCCGCAGGGTAGTCATCAGAAAGTGTGGTAAATCCAAGCTCAACGAGCCCAGCGCGGCACACCTTCGCGTTCTGATCCTGCCGGTGAAAGACTTCAGGCATTCCTTCCTCGGCAAGCATTTTAAGAACTTCATGGAGACCAAGGATAAGTGATATCGGCGGAGTCCAAGCTGAATTCGAGCGCTTTTGAGCTTTTCGTTCAGCAAGAAGATTAAAATAAAATGAGCCCGAATCGCATTCTTCTGCTCGTTGCCACGCTCTCTCACTGAGCATCAGAAAGCACAAGCCGGGAGGGAGCATCAGCGCTTTTTGAGATCCTGCAATTACAATATCTGCACAACGCACATCTAGCGGGCTACACGCAAAGCTTGAGATAGCATCAATAAGAATAAATGTTTCAGGCGACTCCTGTCGCACAATTTCAGAAAACTCCTCTACAGGGTGTAGCACTCCTGTTGAAGTCTCAAGGTGTTGAAAGCAGATAGCTCTTATCGGTGTTTCTGCGTTCCGAAGTGTATTGGTCAGCTCTTCTTTTGATATGCTCTCTCCCCATTCGCAGCTCAGCTCAAGAGGGGAGAATCCCAGCGCAGCTGCGATCTTGCCCCAGCGCTCACCAAATTTACCACCGTTCACAAAAGCTACCGTCTCACCCGGCTCACATATATTCCGTAGTGCGGCTTCAAGCCCACCAGTGCCACTTGAAGCTAAAAAGAGTGGGGGTTCGGGGAGAGCGAACAGATTGGCAAAGGACTCCTGACAGGTAGCAAATATCTTTTCAAACTCTGAGGTGCGGTGGTGAACAGACGCACATTGCGACATCGCAGTGATGACTCGCTCAGGGATAGTTGTGGGGCCAGGAGTGAAAAGAAGCATATCTGATGTCATTCATACCGGTCTGCTCTGATCATGGCAAGCAAGTTGCAAAATAAAGGATGAAGGAGAAAAGGATGAAATGCTTTTTCTATAAATTCAGTAGGTTAAGAAGCAGTCCCCGGCCAACAGGTGGCAGAGATATGACATGTTGGCCCTGTGTACAGACAGGAAATTGACACCAATGAGACGAGGTTTAGATGGCTGATATATATTTGTGGAAACTTGCTCTGGATGGGGCGCTTGTAGCGTCTCTCCTTTATATGTGCTTGCGGTTTAGAGGTATTGGCGGTCCAAACGTGAACATTGGACATATGCGTGAGCTTGAAAGCAGTTTGAAAAGACTCCTGAAAGAAGCTGAACGTTCAAGTACAACACTTGGTGAGGAGCTGGGTAGAAAGAAAGGACAACTCGAGCAACTTCTCTTCGATATAGAAACCGCGGAACAGCGCATAAATCGTTCTCTCGATGAAGCTTCAGAGCTGAAACGAGCACTTATAGACGCGAGCAGAAGAGCAGGGGAGAGACCAATTCAAGAAGCCCCCGCTACTCAAAACCATAGAACACATGTATCAGCACCCGAAGCCAGATCTGTGTCAATTCAGAATGAGCGTGAAGCTACGTATGAACCACAATCACCTGTGGCTCCTCAGTATGAACAGTCTATCCCAGAGCCTCCGAGCTTTGAGAGCCTCCGAGCGGGTAATGTTTCACAGCCTATGCCAAAGGCTCAGCAAAGACCTCAGAGAACGCAGCAGGCCACTAGCGGTGCGGTCAATATTTACGGTGAGCCAATAGAAAACAACGCCTCACTTCGCGAGTCTATCGAGAAAGAAACGACACCACAGATGATCATGGAGGCGCATCAACCTGTAGAGCAATCTCTGGAAGATCTTTACGGGGCCGCCGACGATCTTCTCCGCGCTGGTCAATCCCTTGAACATGTAGCAAGGACAACCGCACTTCCTCTTGACGAGGTACGCATGCTGTCAGAGCTGATCGCTCGTGAACAATATGTACAGGAGCAGAGTGGTGAAGGAAGTCCCGTGAAACGAGAAACACAGGTTCTTTAGGAGAGTAAGGATTTATGGATAGAGGAACATATTCAGCAGCATCCGCAGGACTTCTTGAGTCACGCAAGCTTGAACTTGTGAACAACAACCTTGCGAACGTAAATACACCAGGATTTAAAAAGCAGTATCTGGTAAGCGAGGTTCAGGACTTTGAAGATACATTGGCTGCACGTGTAGCAACTGATGATCCGTATGCCGCAGGAGATCATGAGAGAAGTCCCGGTGTTCTTCAAATAAAGACCGTTACCGATTTTAGTATTGGAAGTATTAAGACAACAGGGAATCCACTCCATGTTGCTCTTCAAGATCCAAACCAATTTTTTGTGATCGATACGCCTGAAGGAGAACAGTACACACGGGCCGGGAACTTTACCCTCAATGTTGAAGGTCAGCTGGTGAGCGCGGAAGGATATCCAGTCATCGGGAATGGTGGACCAATCGTTACAACGGGTCCTGGTGTATCTATCTCTGGAAACGGAACGGTTACGACCAACGATGGCAATACGCAGCTTGTAGGGCGTGTGCAGGTCGTTGAGTTTGAAAACCCATCGCAGCTCGACCGGGTTGGAGGATCGCGGTTTGTTCTTCAAAGGGGAGCACAACAACCTGAAGAAGTGCCAAACGTTAAGCTTGTTACGGGTTCCTTAGAGATGTCAAACGTATCAGCTATTGAGAGTGTCATCGACCTCATAAACGCAACGAAAGGATTTGAGCTCTATACGAAAGCAGCAAAGAGCATCGATGAATTAAATCAAACCTCTATCCAGCAGATTGGTAGATCATCATAAGGAACGAAGAGCTATGTTACGAGCCCTCTATACAGCAGCAACCGGGATGAACGCCCAGGAAACCAATATCGATGTTATCTCGAACAACCTTGCGAACATCAATACCACGGCGTTTAAGAAGAGTTCTGCCATATTTCAAGATTTGGTGTACCAGTATATTACTGAGCCTGGGGCTCAGACTTCACAGATCACGCAAAACCCAACAGGAATTCAGATTGGGCTGGGTGTTGAGACAGCAGCAGTACAAAAGATATTTACACAAGGTGACCTGACCAATACGGGACGACAACTTGATATCGCTATTGAAGGAGAAGGGTTTATCCCCGTTACATTACCATCGGGTCTAGAAGCGTATACCAGAAGTGGTTCTCTCCAAATTAACCAGAACGGTCAGCTCGTAACCCCTGAGGGTTTTATGATTACAGGAGCACCAAACATACCAGAAGGCGCTCTGGCAATTACAATAGCTCAAGATGGTACGATTACCGTTCGTGAAACTGGGAGTACAACTCAGACCAACCTTGGCCAACTTCAAGCTGTCAGATTTCCAAACAGTTCTGGCCTGAGAGCCATGGGTATGAACCTCTATCAACAAACTGAATCGTCAGGTGTACCCACAGTAGGAACGTTCTCAGAGAACGGATTTGGACGTATCAATCAGGGATTCTTAGAAACCAGTAACGTGAGTGTTGTTGAGCAGGTGGTTAATATGATTACGGCTCAACGAGCATATGAAGCCTCATCAAAAGGTGTGCAATCTGCTGATGAGATGCTTGGACAGGCTATAAGCCTTAAAAGGTAATGTAAGATGAAACAGGTACTTTTTATTATCCTTTCACTACTTCTTGCTCTGGATGTGCAAGCAAGTGATCCGCCTGCGCGTAAGACCATAAGTGTTATTGGCAGGAAAGATTCGTTTGTTACCAAAAAGAGTGTCTCTTTATCTGATATAGCAAAAGTACGGTCTGCCCGCTCTTCTGATGATGAAGCCGTTATTGCCCTTAAAAAGATAACAATTACTTCGGCACCGCGTCCGGGAAAAAGTGAAACGGTTAGCGCTGCTAGAATCCTTGAACGCCTGCGAGAAGAAGGAGTAAATCTTAATTCGATTGGTTACTCATTTCCCAGAATACTTAAGATCACCCGCGCATCGCGTCAGATCACGGTCCAAGAGCTTGAAGCCGCAATTCAGGACCAGATAGACCGGGAAGAGCTCGATATGGCCTTAAAAAAAGTTGAGTATCAAGAACCCGTACATGTGATTCCCGGAGTTACGAGTCTTGATGTTGAACTCAGACGTACCAATCACAAAGGTAAAGTTTCTGCGGTGGTTACCGCCCGCGTAAAAGACGAAGCGCCAGTACGATTTCACGTCAACGCTCAGATAGAAGAGTGGGCGGAGGTCCCTGTTGCCGGCAGAGCGCTCTACAAAGGTGCTATCGTGCAAGAGCAAGATCTTGTTATGGCCAGACTCAAAACCACTGAGATCCCAGCTGACACTGCGATAAGCAGCAAGCACATTGTTGGCTTTGAGACGAGCCGCCCTATTCGATACGGGGAGGTCTTTCGTAAGAACAAACTTGCCATCCCTCCGCTAGTGAAGAACGGAGAAAAGGTGCTCATTCAATATAAATCCAGATTCCTTGAGGCCACAGCAACTGGTGTCGCTCTTGAAGATGGAATTGAAGGTCAGAAAATTAGAATTCGAAACGAAAACTCACGAAAAGTTGTCGCAGCGACTGTGATTGAACCTGGTCTTGTTGGAGTAAATCGGTGATACAGATGAAAAGTTGGAAAGGAAAGATCCCCATAGCATTCTATTGTACTCTTGTTGCGGGTTGTGTGCCACCAGCATATCTTGAACGTCCCGGGTTGCCATCACTCGAGTACACCAGAAATGTGCATGCTCAAAGAGAACTTGGTCCTTTCGCTGAGCGCACACACACCCCTGAATTTCATTCGCCGCTCAATAAAGCTGACGAACAGCGAGCTTCTCTCAGGTTTGTAAAAGATTATCCAGGAGATGAACTTCCAGATCAGTATGCAGCAGCACACATCCCAGCCCAAATGCAGACTGACAACGTAAGTAACATGGCACCACATGCCCCAGTTTCTTATCAGGAATACAGAGCTCCCTCAGGAACAACCCGTCCATACAGAGGACCACTTCAGCTCGGCGAACCCGGCGTAACGTCCTCACTGTGGCGTGAAACAAGTCAGGGGAATAACCTCTTTAGAGATCACCGTGCATTTCAACCTATGGATCTCATCACCATTATGGTGTCAGAACAAGATGAAGGTTCAAAAGAGGCTGACACCGAAGTTTCAAAAGAGTCTTCCTTCCTTGCTGGCATAGCAAATTTCTTTAACTTTGAGCTCGATGCCACAGCGAGTAACCCCGGACTTGATACAAGTAACCTCGTAAATGCCACAATGGCATCTGACTTTGAAGCAGAGGGAGAAACAACCAGAAAAGGAAGTTTGAGTGCTTCTATCTCGGCAATGGTCGTAGAAGTTCTTCCTTCTGGAGTAATGCGGATTGAAGGTGAGAAAATCATCTCTGTCAACAATGAAGAACAGATTATGCTTATTTCAGGGCTTGTCAGACAACGTGATGTCAATTCTGACAATGAGGTTATGTCTTCTAAAATTGCGAATTTAAGGATTGATTACTTTGGTCGTGGTGCCCTTGGTGAAGCCCAATACGTTGGATGGTTTACAAGGATCCTACACAATGTGTGGCCATTTTAAGGTGATAGGAATGTACGAGAGTTTTGAAGATTCATCAATGTCACTTAAGAAGTTCAGCATAGCTCTGACAGTATTTCTGGCTATGTGTCTTCTTTGGACAACGCAAGCGCATGCGGTACGGCTTAAGGATATCGCTGAGGTTGAAGGAGTACGTGGAAACCAACTCTTTGGCTATGGTCTTGTTGTAGGTCTAAACGGTACCGGTGACGGTATCATGATTAATTTTACACTCAAGAGTGTCGCGAACATGCTTGAGCGTTCTGGACTGAATATCAGCACACAAGGGCTACAAGTACGAAATGTAGCCAGTGTTATGGTTACTGCCACATTGCCTCCATTTGCCCGAGCAGGCTCAGAGATTGATATTACCGTTTCCTCAATGGGAGATGCGAAGAGCTTACAGGGCGGAACGCTCCTGATGACCTCGCTCAGAGGGCCAGACGGAAATGTTTATGCTGTTGCCCAAGGGCCTCTCGCAGTAGGCGGCTTCTCTGTTGAAGGGGGAGGAGATGCAGCCATCAAGAACCATCCAACAACAGGGGTAATTGCCAGAGGTGCTATTGTTGAGAGAACGATACCATTTGATCTCTTTCAATCAAAGCGTGTGCGAATTGTACTGCGTCAGCCTGACTTTACCACTATGACCAGAATTGTTGAGGAGATTAATCAAGATATAGGTGCTCCTTTAGCGGTAGCGATTGATTCAGCAAGTGTTGAGGTACCTCTTCGCGGAGCATTTGCGGAAGATCCTATAGGCTTTGTTTCCCGTCTTGAACAGATACACGTTCAACAAGATACCCATGCGAAAGTTATTGTGAATGAACGTACAGGAACAATCGTAATGGGAGAGAATGTTATGGTAGATAAAGTTGCGCTGGCACACGGAAACTTGAGTATTGCCATTCGATCTGAAACTCAGGTCTCTCAGCCAGATGCTCTAGGCGGAGAGGGCGCAACAACGGAAGTGGTAACAAACGCTGACGTGCAAGTGGGGGAAGATGTTAACGGATTAACAGTGGTAGGAGGCAAGGTCTCCCTTGGCGAGCTCGTCGATGCACTAAACGCGCTTGGGGCTACACCGAGAGATCTTATCTCAATCTTCTCAGCGCTTCAACGTGCTGGTGCGTTACAAGCTGAATTGGAGATAATGTAATATGAGTGATGATATATTACTTAACGGGTCAGGTGCTGCGTTCTCTGCCAACTATAAAAATGAAAAGATAGAGTTAGATCGTCTGAGCAGGCTTAACGCGAAAGCGACAGAGAGCATGGACGAAAAAGAGAAAGCTGCACAGGATTTTGAAGCACTGCTCCTTAAGCAAATGTTGCAGTCTATGTGGGCCACGGTGCCGCAAGATGGGCTTTTGAGCGGCAGTCAGGAGGAGCAGTACTACAGAGATTTCTTAAGCGATGCCATTTCAAAGAATATCGCAGAAACGCAAAGTATTGGAATTAAAGAGGTTATTCTAAAAGACATGAATAAGTATGAGGGAAGTGAAGAAAAGTAAGGAGCAAAAGCATCTAATATAAGGATAATAGGGTGCGTATAGACTAAACTATTGTGTCAGGATGAAGCTATGAAGATTAGAAAGAGAGAAGAGATAGACGGAATTCAAATTAAGAAAGGGCTTTCCAAACAAGCTGATGCACAGACACCTGGTACCAGCAAAGCTCAATCATCATCTCCTCAACCAAATAGCGCTGCTCGTGTTGAGATAGCTGCTGGTGAGTTTTTAAATAAAGTTGCTGAGGGACCTTCAAACAGTGAAAAGGTTATGATGCTCAAGAAGATCGTAGCCGAACAAGGAGTCAGTGCATTAAATGCAAGGTATGCCTCAGAGGATGTTGCTGTATCACTCGCATCTGAGCTTAGCTCATTTATTGATGATTTCAGCGAAAGAGAGTAACCCACTACCTTAAGGCATGGATAGCAATTACCTTTACTACAGACTTACCAGACTCCTCGAAAGAGAAATTAAGCTCCACGGGAGATTTCTCGCTGTCATAAAGGAGCAGAGGGAGCTCCTTACGAAATTTAGAGTGGCTCCCATGGAAGCTCTTGACTCTCGTCGCGAACACCTTGCCGCAGATATCGATCAAGCTCATAAGGAAAGATTAGGACTCCTTGCACAAGTTGAGGAAGCTCGTGGCAAAAAACTCACAGAGTTCGTGCAGGAGTATTTTCCTGCGAAAGAAAAAATCGTACTGATGCCACTAATCGACGAGCTTAAAGAAGTAGTAGCAGAGACACGGGTGCAAAGCATTGAATACCAGAGTATTACGAACTTTGCTCTTAACATGGTTCACGGCAGTATCTCTCTTCTTTGGCAGGCTACTCAGAATGTAACTCGCTCTTACGGCCGGGGCGGAAAGCTTCACGAATCTTACTCTCCAACTCGCTCCAGACACGAGAGAGTCTTAAAGCAAGCCTAAAACTCTTGAGCAAAGAGCCAGTTTTTCCTTTTCACCACATTGAAGCGGGTGGTATATTCTCCGTGTATGTCTCTTCGATCGAAGTCATCCCACAGAGATACAAATGCCAGTTTAAGCACTCTCGCGGCGCTCTGTTTTACTACGGTCGCACCACCTGCACTCCTATATGCCTTAGCCGAGCAAATTAAGCCAATCGTTTACAACTTGGCAGAAGAGGTGCTCGTCAGCGAAGGGGTAGATTATGTCCATAGCACGCAAAAAGACTATCTTGAGGATTCCCAGCCTATTCTAGAATCTGATCTGAGCCTGCCACAGAGATGTTTTTCAGAGGATTTTCTTAAAGACATCCGTGTGGCGCGGGTCGACACACTTCCGCTGCCGGATTCACCTTACGTTGAAGTTGCTAGGGCAGTTTATCCTGAGGAGATACTGCAGGAGCCAGCTGCCCTTTGTATCGGTGACATGATTTTCATTAAGCGCAGCGTAGAGTCTCCAGAATTAGCTGCCGTTCACGAGCTCGTTCATACCTGGCAGATACGCACCCTAGGGGAAGAGAATTTCGTCAGGCTTTATCTCTACTGGGGATTTGAGAACGGATATAAAGATATACCATTAGAGAAAATGGCCTACCGAATCACATCCTACGCCCGAAGAGCTCTCACACAGCAAGATACCCTCCCTGTAGAGAAAATATGTGAGCGTGAAATGCAGAAAATTATGCAAGACCAAGACCTTGTCTTGTGGCCTTTAACTGAAGAATAGAAGCAAAAAGAACCCGATTTTGTTCGAATAATCTTCAGTTTTTTGCTAGTATACGGATACGTTGTTTTTACAAGGAAGTCATATGAAACGTTGCTTTACATTATCTCTCACCCTGTGCGTTTTCCCGATTCTTACGACCTTGCTCGCTGTCCAAGTAGCAAGGGCTGAGATCTATAAGTGTGATAAGACGTATCAAAATAAACCTTGCTCGGTGAAGCAGGGGGATTCAGCGGGGGAGGAGGTTTCACTTCCTAGACTCAATAGCTACTCCAGTGCTTATGAAGAGCCTCTGGCTGAGCAAGAAGAGGTGGCTCGGTATTCACTGAAAGAAGGTGCTATAGAACAGACACGTCATACTGAAGACAAACCTCAGATTCGGAGTCAGGAGGATAAGCCGTGGCCACAAGTAAGTGCTTCTCAGAAGCTCAGTGCCCTTGAGCAGCGAGCAACCTTTCTTAAGAAAAATGCCTCAAACATTCAAAAAGAAGATGGGAACCAGAATCTTTATGGCCGAGCCCGAGCACTCCTTGTAGAGACACATGTACTCTGTACTGCAGATTTTGAGAAAGAAAACATTAGCCTTGCAAATAGGTGTAAAGACCTTCGAAAGAAGATTGCTGAAGTAAGTAAGTACGCCACGACAAGCCGTACACTTGCCAGATAGGGTTGTCTTAATCATACATAAGGAACCAGCTATGAGATTATCCTCAATCACTCTCTTTCTCTCTTTCTTGTTGATATGTTGCATTCCTTCACTTGCTGGTGCTGAAGCACTAGAGATGGAGGTCTTGCCTGTGGATGGATTTGCCGTTGATGAGCAGAAAGCTGCAGGAACTCTCCATAATAAGATAACTTCTTTCGAAGAGTGCGTTGCTGCGGGAAATCCTGTGATGCGAAGTATGCCGCCAAAGTGCGCTACAAGCGAGGGCTTGGTATTTGTTCAACCTGTGAATCCTCCGAGAAATTTGCAGAACCCAAGGCCGATCTGTAAAGATCTCTGTGGAAATGGCACTTGCGAAGAGATGGTTTGCATGGCGCAAGGGTGTCCATGTGCCGAAAGTAAGGCAACGTGTCCTAAAGATTGCTCATAATTTTCCATTTATGAATTCATTACTGGTACTCCCTAAAGAGTGCACCCCCGATCAGAGAATTGTAATATCAGGTAAGCGTGTCAGCTACATACATGATTGGCACGATCTCACTGTCGGACAAATACAAAAGGTCCTTCTTTACCAAGACTCAGTTGGATATGCGAAAGTTACACGTGTAGAAAAAGAAGAAATAGAGTTGATACTCGAGTCGAGTGGGGAACCTCCTCCTAGCCGCATTCCACTTTCTTTGGTGATAGCAACTCCAAGACCCCAAACCGTGAAAAAGGTGCTTGAGACAGCCGCATCCATTGGTGTAAGCAAGCTTTCATTTATTAGAAGCAACAAAGTGATTAAAAGCTATCTTTCCTCCCGAGTCCTTGAGCATGAGCAGATCTGGATGCATCTGTGTCGTGGCATGGAACAGGCGTGTGACCCCTTTTCACCTGAAGTGGAAATTCACAACGGAACTCTACCTTCCTTTTGTAAGACACACGTAGCTCAGTCGCAGGGGCTATCTGTTGTTGCTGATACGAGCGCTCCCTTGCATGCTACGCTTCGCAAAGCTCTTCAAACACAAGACGGAACTCGTCCCGTAAGGCTCTTCATAGGCCCTGAAGCTGGATGGGAGGAGGGTGAGGTGGATTATATGAGCACAAATGGCATCACCCCTGTCTCACTCGGCGATCGAATGTTACGGGTTGAAACAGCTCTTGCGGTGGCTTACGGAGAAATAAAGGCCTTACTCTAAGCCAGTCAGGGTTTCTCTTACACGCCAGCTCTTTTCTTATTCTCAAATTGTCCTAGTTGATATTTCCGGGCTATACGTTATATTTTGATGTGGGAATGTGCGTATTTTTTGCGTCCTACTCGCGTCTTGCGTATCACTGGCGCCTTCTCCAGTTTTGTGTTGAGGATTTATGCTTAGGGATTCTGATCTAGAACTTTTTCATGATAGCTATGAACGTTGCCGAGAGAAAGAAAGCTTCTTTGACATATTCTACGACCGTTTTCTTTCTGCATCAGATGAGATTCAGCAACTCTTTCAGGGAGTGGATCTCAGCCGAGTAAAGCGGATGGTCAGGGATGCAACCATTTACCTTATTATGGCTTCTGATGGCTCGCGTTTAAGTATTAAGAAAGTTGAATCTCTTTCAAATTATCACCATGAGCTTGGAGTAAAATCTGCACACTACGACCTCTGGCTGGATGCTCTTATGAGTGTAGTCGAGGAGGTCGATCCAAAGTACAATCAGGCGATAGATGAGGCTTGGCGCGCAGTGATGAAGATAGGGCTTGATATGATGAAGGCACCACAAGAGCCCAAGTAATTTCTTTTTATCTCTTCCTCCCCATTCTTTCTTTTGCTTCTGCTGGGAGTGCGATCCAACTTCTATGAGGGCTCTGAGTTTCATTTAAAAGAGCTAGATAGAGTGGATCGGCCTCTGTCATCGTAATAACTTTTCCACTATCAGTGAGTACCTTCATAGACTGTTGCTTTTCACTTGAATGCATGTGAGCGAGTGAAAAACGGTGAACGTAGTAATCAGGATCATATCCGACCTCAGCACTCGCTTTTTGGGCAAGTTCAAGGAGGGTCTCAGGATTATCCTCAGGTTGCAGTCGAATTGTCTTTAAGAGCTTACGTTCGATAAGCCTCTTACACAGATCCGATAAGATAGGATCATCGGCACTCCGCCAGCGATTAATATGGTATCGCCACCAGCTTTCATTCATCTCATAGAGTACACTAAGGGGAAGGTCTAAAGGCGTGTGCACCGAAAGCACCTGGCTCATAACTTCATCAGTATAAAGCTCCTTAGAAGAAGCGATCTCACGAGCTCTCTTTGCAATTGAGGCATTCAAGCGGTCACAGGCCATGAGCACGCGGTGCTGATAGAGCTGCCGGTACATTGCATGTCTTGATATAGCAAAGTGCATCATCGCATCGAGCCGATTCTCCTCAAGAGCTAGCTCATCAGAGTCAGTGAGTGTAATTGAATCAGTGAGTGCAGCGACATTATATTGTCCATATTTCACTCCTGCGAGAATGCTATCTACGATGCACCAGTTCCCACGATCCGTGTTCCACCCGCCTCCTGAGATCACTTGCCAAGTCCATGGCGGCAGATCAGGGGATTCGCTGAGCACAGCTGATATCTGTGTACTAAGATCAGCTTCTCCAAGATGTTTAAAAAGATTTACGATCTCCTCATCTTGCTCGATAACCTTACAAGATATCTCCTCATGGACATCGGCCTCATCAGGAAACCATGTCCTGTATGCAGTGTGTGAGCCAGGAGCTAAATGTCCGATGTCATGCAGAAGTGCGGCCGCTAAAACGGGGAGACGGTAAGGGGCAATCTTTTCGGGATATCTCTGCATCAGTTTAGAGAGGAGGATATTAGTAAGATGCGCTACACCAACGCTGTGTCCAAAGCGTGAGTGCTCAGAAAACATATAAACGAGTCGAGTGTTCGCAGTTTGACTTATGTCTCGTAATCTTTGAAACCAGCGCGTATCGATGAGATCCAGCAAAAGCCGTTCGGCCGGGTCGTCTGCATTAAACGTAACAGACGAAAAGACAACATCAGCAAAGCTCACCATTGATCCCATTATCTCTCTCCTACAGCTGAAGCCACCTGAGATGGCGAAAGTTCTTCATATGAAACAATCTCAAGACCAAATGAATCAAGCCCACGAATACTTGACGCCGGGGAGGTTGTGAGTAAACGGATCTTACGCACGCCAAGATCGCGTAGGATCTGGGCACCGATGCCGTACTCTTGCATAACTGCAGCCTGAGGGAGTCTCTCTGAACTCGCAGGCTCTGCTACCTGCTTTGCAAGGAGTCCGGGGTCAGCGCGGCGTAAGTAGACAAACACCCCGCACTCTGCATCCCCAAGCGCATGTAGCGTTTCTTGGATCTTATCTCGTGAGCTCATTCTTGTATCTGCACCAAAAACATCTTCAAAAGTATGTTCGGCCTGTACGCGCGTTAAAACAGGTTGTGTGGAGTCAATGCTCCCTTTAACAAGCGCAATATGCTCGCCTGAATGTATGAGAGACTGATACGCATACGCCGTGAGTTCTCCACCTGCTCTTGTTGGTAGTTTCGCTTTTGCTACACGTGAAACAAGCTGTTCCGTCTGGAGTCGGTGTTCAATAAGTTCACCAAGATGAACTAGGGGAATAGCGTTCTGGCTTGAGATCTGTTCCAACTCATCAGCTGAACACAGATCACCACTACCACTTAAGAGCGGGATGTATGCGGCAGCATCGGTAAACCCGGCGAGTCGTACAAGATCTAGAGCCCCTTCTGGTAAGTCGTTTCGCACAAGAACTCCACCTTCTCGAACACAGACCGGGAATATATGACCAGGCTTCACAAGACTTCTTGGGTCAGGTTCTGGAGATCCGAGGAGTGATATGGTCTTCGCACGGTCTGCAGTGCTAATGCCGGTGCTCACACCAACTCTGGCCTCTACAGACACACAATGATACGGCCCGGTTTTGTTTCGTCCAGAGAGATAACTTTGCTCTACGTTCATTGGGGACAATAAAAGACTCTCAGTTCGAGAAGGGCTAAGAGCAACACTTACCTCGGCTCCACAAATATGAAGCATCGTGTTTAACGCTTCAGGGGTCATGTCCTCAGCAGGCGCTACAAGCAACGCTGATACCGAAGGCTGCGCAGTTTTGTTTGGCTCAGAGGGGGAGAGCATAGGGGCCGTTATAATCCCCAAGCGCTTATCACTAAACGCCTTAAGGCCATCAAGGATTTTCGTATGTTTACTTCTCATGTGTTTCTATTATACCGGGATCACTCAAAAATACCAGAAATCGTCTCCGTGCTCCCGGAAGAAGCTATTTTGTTTTAAGTTTCAGAGCTTATCTGACGATCTCATAGAGGAACATATGAATAATAACCACTGCGCCCCGATAAAACCTCGCAGGGAGACTATGGAAGTGTCACATGTAATGGAAATGTCAGAACAAGAACAAGATCTCACGCCGGAACAAAAGGACGCACTTATCAAAGCGCGGCGAACCGCCTTTGTCGCGAGATTTATTGTTTTAAGAGAATCAAAGCGCACCAGAGCTCACCGCGTCATCGAGATGATGGAGTGGGAAGAGCTTACTACCGAGGTTGAGCTGGCAGAGCGTTTTAGACAGGCCTTTATTGAAAATGGCGATAACATGACTCCTGTTGAGCGCGACCTCAAAAGAGCCCTCGCGCACTCCGAACGCTCTTTGAATCACTTCATACATGAGTACTCACTGAGGGCTACCATGAATTTTATTGAAGCGCTTGTGGATTATGAACGCTCAAATCAACTCCTCTTTGGCGATGATGAATATCCCAAGCCCGGTGGCTGGAGGTTGCCGCAGGAGCTGATGAAGCAAAAAGAGAGTTAAGAGGCGCAAGGCGCTTCGTACACTCAGAAAGAATGTTTGCATGAAAAATCGCGCCATTGCATTACAGTATCAAGATCTTAAAGAGCTCCCAAGAGTTGTCGCTATGGGGTACGGCGAAATCGCAAAGATTATCGTAGCCCTCGCTGAAAAGTCAGGCATCCCGGTGGAAGAAGATCACGAACTATCATCTCTCCTTTCACAGCTTCACACTGGAGATCACATTCAGCACGAATCTTTACGTCTTGTAGCTGAGCTTCTTTGCTTTCTTTACGACGTTGATTCCGAATGGCGAGAAGAGCATGCATTTCTTGGCAAGCTTATCGACGCACCTCTCTCTAGTAATGACTCTGGTGTGCCAGAGGTTACCCAAGAATAGTACGATTATTCAAAATGAGAACGAATTCTAAGTGAGCACGCTAAGTCCGCAGGGGTCAGTCTCTAAAAGAGTGCATAAATAAATGGCGACAAAGAGGATCCCGTAGTCGCAACAATAAGCACGCCCAGTAAAAGGAATACCGTAACCATGGGAACGAGCCACCAGGCTTTCTTTTCCATGAGGAGTGTGAAGAGTTGCTTGACTGTACTGCTACGTGACATAAACGGAATCTATAATAAGCGACTGTTGTTAAGCTGCATCTCTGTTGCTACTGGCTTCAGAGCTCCCCTGTTCTGCTGAGCCTACCGTAGATACGCCTTCACTAGCAAGAGGGGTGCCATTGTTCTCGATGTCTTCTTCGATAATGCGATGTACTTCTTCAATGAGCGATCCAATGGCGTAAGCCCAGACATACTGACCGGCTTTCTTCCCGGTAAGAACTTCAGCTATCTGACCCTTCTCCTCAACACGGTGCTTTAAGAAGAGATGGCGACCGTCTGTTAAGAGAACCATGTCTGAAGGGTTCTTGTGGAGTCTTGGGAGCTTTTTCCTGAGATAATCTATCCCACGGCGAAATCTGTTTACAGGAAGCCCCTCTTTCTTCATACGAAAAAGCCAGCAAAGTAAGATCAGATCCGAGTACGAGTACTTAGCTCGACCACGGCTAAGACTCTTCCCAGTGCAAGGCACGAGGTTTGTCCGCGCATAGTAGTTAAGTAAAGCAAGGCCTATTTTCTCTTCACCACTGGTAAGCTTGCGAAGAACAGCCTGCACTTCTTTAGCGGTAAATTCTCTCTGAATAACTCCAACACCCATAATGCCTCACCTTAAGTTAAATTGCTTAAAACTGTCAATGTGTAAAAGTTTCATCATTGAAACATATTACGTTAGTTATTCAGGTCTCCCCCTGTGGATAGCTCATCACCATTAATAGTGTAGCAAATGGTGAAGAGGGGCTTCAAACCCTCTTGACAACATGACATTTTCGCATGTGCGAGAAGCAACCTTGTCAAAGTTAAAAATGCCTCTCTACTCTTGCGACATGGTGTTGTTGCAACACAGCGCTCTTGTAACACGACGCTATCGCAACACCGTTGTCATCCACGCTCATCGATCCAAGCTCTCTTCTCTCGGTCTACAACTTAAAGCATGCAAGGCTCAAAGTTGTACAACTCGATTGCAGGGCCACGAGATCGTGAGACCAACCCGGAAGAACAATCTCTCAGCATGGCGCCTTGATCTTTTAAAAAGAGCCTAGTGAGAAAAAACAAAAATATAAAATGGGGAAGAAGCGAAATAAAATCGAGCAGTACTCCTTCGCTTCAAAACTATCAAGCGCAAAAGTACGAGCTTCGAGCTTCAAGAACCGGGGTTGGATAAACCAGAACTAACGAGTGATTCTACTATAGATTCAGCCTTAAACCAAAGACTTCTCCAAAATTATTTAAGGGCAAGCGCTACGGGCACTCTATCGCGCCCCGGTATGGTAAGTCCCTTAAATGACGTAGCAGCACCGGGTATATCAGGCGAGATATAGAGCTGTGTAGAGCCTCCTCCATCAAGGTTTATCGCGTCACGACAGCCAAGCGTGTCTGAGAGCAGTAACTGCTGCAGTTCAAAGAGAGGGACGCCTGTAATGCCTGCAGAGCTGGCAAAAAACACAATTCGGTCCTTCTTATCAATACATACTCCTGACCGTCTGGACGCGTTGTGGTTCTCTTTAAAACCAACAATCGGCTTTCCATCTTCGATCAGTCGTGGCCCAGCCTGAACGGCATGAAGCACGCCTGACTCGGGCAACGAGGATCTGGAAACGATATGAGGAGACGTCCTTCCAGTATAGAAGATACCAGTGAGAGTCTTTCCGCCGCGATGCATTTTGTTTTGCACGATTCCCTGTTGAACAACGAGACCAAGTGTTTGAGCATTTTTGTCAAAGAAATTTGCGTTGATACAGACATAGGATTTACTGGCAAGGCATAGTTGCTTGGCGGTCATTCTCGACTTTTGAAATTCTTCTGCTCGAATTACCGCTAGATCAAAACGCTTAAGCGATGTCCTCAAAAGGTACATGTCAGTAGCAAAAATATTTGATTCAGAAGCATGGATAACCGCAAGCTCCAGATCATCTCCGATCTTCTTCCAGCTTATTGTTTCAGAGTCAGTCTGTGCTAAGAGATATTGCCCTGAGAGAAGCATCAAAAATAAGATTAAATAAGCAGGAGTAAGAGAGGGGGCCATAAGTCGCAGCCTACTTGAACACGGAATCCTCTGTCCAGCACTCTTGACCAGAGGAGAAAAATAAGCCGGGCCCGTAGTGCCCGGCTTAAGAATTCGCAGCCTCGCTACAATTGAGGCACACAGAAAGCATTGAAGTCTCTCCGTGATGTACCCGCGAATTACTATCTTAAAAATACTAGAGTTAAAAACCGGCAAGAGTGTGTGCGTGTGGTCAAGGAGGCGCCGATAATCAACCCAAACATATCTTTAAGTAGCAAGATTATCTAAAGCAAACCGCGGGCCATATTTAACATCCTGGAAATTCAATATATTTTTTGGTGCCATTTCAGAGTGTGGTAAACTTTGCCCTGTAGCGGTAGAAGAAAGTCGGTAAAAATGTCCGGTATGTCAGCCATATGACTATAGAACAAGATTTCGAAATGCTTGCTAAGGAGCTAGGGTTATCAGTTCGCATCCTTAAGCGTCTTCTGGGTGATTCGTCCTTAAAGATAAAGAGAGAGCGAGAAGACGATCTTCCCGCAGTACTTCATGTACACGTTGGGCTTCGATTGCTTGGACGGCTTGAGTCACTTCCGTCTCTCTCTTCGAGCTTAACCGACAAACTTAAAGAGGCGATTGCAGGATTTAAAAAAAGCTGCCCGCACTCGTATCGTTGGCTGGTTAACGGTGCTTTTGATCCAACAAAAATACCTGATGATGTCACCGTTGCCAGATTGCAACACGCTTCGCGTACCTGTGGAAGACTGCGAGCCGACATCTTACGACACTGTGGATAAACTGTTGGCGATTTTTTTCTCTTGAAATTTTCTTACTCGCAGTAAAAAAACACTCGTAATTTTTTTGTAATTCAGAATTTGTTCTACTATAATCATCGTCTATGGAACACGACACCTTTCGCAACAAACTTTCAAAGCTTACACAAAAGACACGGAAAGCTTTAAGGTTATATTCTTCTTCTGGTAATTCTCCTCTTGGACATGCTTCAAGGCCTTTAGGTCACACTTCTAAAAGTGGAAGTGCTCGCAATAGATCAACTCAGTCTTCGTCGTCACCATTGCAACAACTCTCCCGACAGCCCGTAGCAGTTTCACAGGATTCATATCTTACTAACGGTTCCTTTCCCACTGAAAGCGAGCACGCCGTAGACTCAATTGATTACAGCGTACTGCAAGTACAACAGTGGAAAGAGGTCACCAGAGATCTCCTCCAAAAGATCACTCCTCTTCTTACCATCTCTAACAACAGAAAGTTGGTAATTGAGTTTTATGGCATAAGAGATCAGTTTTACAATGAGTGGCGACTGCTTCAGGCCGACCTTCACACCCGACAACTTGAGCTTGAAGCTGCTGCTGAGGGTGGGGAGTTTGTTAAATGTGTAAATTTAAGTGTCGACCTTGTCTCCCTTAAGGCCAGAATGCAAGCCTGCCAAGCTGCTCATAACGAACTTCAACGCATTATTGAGAACTCGAAGGTTAGCTCACCTACAGCACAGGAGATTGAATCACAACGTATTGAGGAAGAAGAAGAGGTCGCCGAAGAGGCGCCGCACTACGATCCTGATGATTCGAATGTCATTCCGCTTAGAAGACGGAATTACTAGTTCCTAGCATTAACCGCCAAAAATCGCCAAAGAGTGAAGCCAAACATTTTGCGTCTTTCGCGTTTTTGGCGGTTAATACCAACCGATCACTGTCCGGGCACGAAATTGTAAGGCTGACAGGCACCACCACCTAAAAGTCTTGAGTAAGGAGCCTTACAGGGGCTCCGGTGAAAGCGGAGACTACTGGGACTGGGCCGGGGCCGAATGTTCGGTCAATCAACGTAGCCCAGCAGAGTACCGGGATGCCTCGTAGGGTGGCTTTTGAGTGAGCTTCTAAACTCGACCTCGCAGTAGTGATAACATCAGTTACCATGATTGCGTTTGATCCTTTGTATTTTGTACCGAATCCATTTGACATCTTACTCTCAAGGTATTGCTCAAGTGGAACCTCAACACCACCCATCATGAGCTCTGAATAGTATGCAGAAAGACGCTCTGCAAAAAAGCTGTACCCTCCAGGAAGCTTAAGAAAAAGAGCAGGCTCTTGCGGGGAGATCACATTCTCGATTCGGTGAGCTACATATTCAGCGCAAGCGTCAAGATCTTCGTCGTTCAGATCTTCGGTCTGATAGTAAGTTTGACTCTCGCACCGTCCACCAATACGTACCGGCTCCTCAAAGTTCTCAGTGATACGGTGAAAGATATCATTTATATCATCAAGGGTTACATCACTCATTCGTATTTTGTACTCGCTGTTATGGCTCTTGAAAGAGCGGCTCTAGCATTATCGGGATTAGCATAGAATTCGTCTATGCCTTTGACAAGAGGGCCAAGACTCCGGGTGTTTTTCCCACCGAGATCGTAGATGGACCGTATAGTTCGTAAGCTCTTTAGTGTTTGCTCGGGATGCTCCGTTACATGTTGTTGAACAAGCTCTGTAACCCGCGCAGCATCTTTCCAGCCGTGGAGGTACCCTGATATAAATAACTGTTTTTCCTGAGGATTAAGAAGTTTCCAAGTCGGGAGAAAGCTCTGTGGGACGGCATGCTCGTCATCTGCTGTGCTCTCAGCCATGGCGAATGATACAAAAAGTGCGATAAAACAGAGAACAATTGGGAGCGAGAGTTTATTCATATGATGTCTTCCTGTACTATATGCATACTGCATGTGGATGGTAGTACAATTCAATAGGAATTTTTCATGAACTCAAAAGAAGTTCTAGCTCGTCAAACAAGAACCGTGACGATTGGCGATCTCAAGATTGGTGCCGGACACAAGATTGCCGTCCAATCTATGTGCGCGACCAGAACTCAGGACCTTGAAGCAACGGAGCGTCAGATACAGCTTCTTGAGAAACACGGTGCTGACGTTATCCGTATTGCTGTTGATAGTAAAAAGGATGTTGAAGCATTAGGAGTGCTTCGAAAGAATACGAACGCTAGGTTGGTCGTCGATCTTCAGGAAAGTTACCGTCTCGTTGAAAAGGTAACTCCGTTTGTTCAAAAGATTCGTTATAACCCCGGACATCTCCATCACCATCAGAAAAACGTACCTGTATTTGATAAAGTGAAATTTATCGTAGAGCACGCAGGGCAACACAGCTGTGCGGTACGGATTGGAGTCAATTTCGGCTCGCTTGATCCAGCGAGCCGGGAGGCAGAAGGGAAGGGGGTTGACCCTAAAGAAGTAGCGCTACGTTCAGTAGAGCAGCACCTTGAGTTTATGGACAAGCTTGATTTCAAGAACTTTGTCGTGTCCCTTAAAAGTAGTAACCCCAATGACGTAATCGATATCAACGAAATATTTGCAGAGCGTTATCCGGAGATTCCACTTCATCTCGGGGTGACTGAAGCCGGCATGCTTCCAATGGGTGAAATTAAAACACGGATAGCCTTTGAGAATCTTATTCGCCGCGGCATTGGTGATACGATCCGAGTCTCCTTGACTCTCCCTTTTGACGAAAAATATCAAGAGATCATTATCGGAAGAAAAATACTTAGCGACATCGCTGAAGGAAGATTCCGTTCCGTTCCACGATTTGAACAGGAAGGTCTTAATATCATATCCTGCCCATCATGTTCTCGTGTAGAAAATGAAGCGTTTATAGAGCTTGCTGAGAAAGTAAAAGAGCTTACAACATCACTTCAGGATGAGAACATTACCATCGCCGTTATGGGGTGCCGAGTGAATGGCCCTGGTGAAACAGATGACGCCGATCTCGGTCTCTGGTGTGCACCAAACCACGTTAACTTGAAAAAAAAGAGCAAACTTCTCGGAGCGTTTTCTTACGATGAGATCTTGCCACGTATACTTGCCGAACTTAAAGAGATGACCGGCAGAGACGACATCTTAGACGCAGCCTGAGTTCCCACCGACTTTTCCTTTTAGTCTGTGCACACATTGCCCTCTGTGCTTTACTGATAACGCTATGAGTTCACTAACCTTTCGCTCACTAAAAGATCTCTCACCATCGCTTAGAAGGCGAGCCACTGAGTACGTCGAACAGACGGGAGCCACAGGCACACTTTTAGGTGCTTGCGTAGGAGAGATCTCGTGGGACGTCAGACCGGTGCTTGAAGAGGGTAACGTTCGAACCATTGTTCGCTTTCTCGGCCCCTTTGATAAGCTGCCAGTAGAGATGGCTGAGAAAGCGCAGTCGTACTTCATGAAGATTCATACCATGACTCCAACACTCCAATGTGGGATCAGTGAAGGCACTCTCTGGACAAAGCGCGAATATGTTCCACATACCTTTGCCGAAAAGAAGACTTTTCAGAGTTACATCTCAAAGAAAGGAGCAAAGGCTTTCTTACTTGAGCTCATTAAGCTCCTGCGCCATCTCCATGAAAGGGGAATAATTCACGGTCATATTACCGCGGGTAACATTTACGCTCGCACGGATGGTTCACTGGCGCTTTTAGATCACGGCGCAGCTCTCTTTTCGCCTGCAAATTATTCACATGAGGATTATTCTGTTCTCGCTCCCGAGATAAGCACCTCAGCTACTCCGAAACCGACAACAGCAGTCGATGTCTATTCATTTGGACAGTTTCTCAAGAAGCTTTTTCCATCTCTCTATCTCTGGCATGAAGCTTTTTTCTTAACCACGCTTTCAGAGAGACCTTCAAAGAGGCCTTCAGCCCTTGAAGTACAGGACTATATCTTCCAAGCGATGCGCTTTATGCCGGTACTTTGGGCTAAGAATCTCTATCACAGAATACATAAAGTTCTTACTACCGAGATACATTTTGAAAAAGAAAAAAGAAATATTCCGTTTTATCTCGCTCTTTTCCTTATTGCCGCTGTCACATTTTATTACCTTTTTCGACCGGATTACTACGTGATGTGGATGAGCAAGGATCCTTCAGAAAGGATGGAGGTCGCGGAACAGGCTGTATTTGAAGCGAATCCACGCGCTCGAGAAGCGGTCTTAGAGGCCCTTTTGAGTGGGCAGGGAACAGAAAAGATCCTAGCCTCTTTTTTGCAAATTGCCTACTCCTTCCCATGGTCCTCTTCTTATAGCGAGTACGACGCATCCGTATTGTACGGTGTTGCGCTGTCTGAGATACTCCCTAGAGTTCCTCCTGTGCCGGACTTTAAAAATCTTTCTCCCGGTGCCGTCGTTGTTCTTGTAGGGGCACTCCCCGTTGCCAGCGCACAGAGCTGGTACAGCACCTATCTTATCGAATATTTTCACCAACTGCCCAAACCTTACGATCAGCCATTTATCGTTTTACGTGACAGCGGAGTTCAGAGCCTTGATAATCTCGCTCTAAGAGCTCTCTGTAAAATTCTTTACGGTGAGGTAACAGAAGAGGTTCTAGCGATTTATTTTGATAAAACTCTCCCAGAATCAACCTTTCCAGAAAGACTGGCCCCACTTCTTCCTCTCCTCAAGAAGCAACCGAAGTCAATGACCACTGTGTTGGAGTTCTTTGATAAGCACTCTCAAGCGGGCAAATGGATCGATTCTTCAGTTATCAACAATTGGAAAGACAAGCCAGCAGCGATCAAGCTCTCTCTCCTCGCTGGTGAGGTACCGGGGGAATCCCTCACCGATGAAGAGGTTATCGATCTCCTCACACTTCCTATCGAAACACGAAAGGCGAAGCTCTTTCGTGAGATCACAGGGAGGCTCGAAGATAAAACCCTTATGCCTGTTCTTGCCTACCTTGCGAGTGAACGAAACAAGTTAAACAGAAATCAAACGATCTCATTGATGTTAGCGCTCAAACTCAAAAGCAAGCAAGGAGACGCTCTTGTTGATGCTTGGTTCGATCTGAAGCCTGATAGAGATGCGGTTGTCTCACTCCTTTTAGCAAGAGCGCAAGCAAGTGATGATTCAGTAAACTATTTTGCCGTCCGGGCAGCGCGCTACCTCGATACAAAAAAATGGAAGCCGGGAGTACCAGAGTTAAAAGCGCTCTCTCGCCATACAGAACCTCTCGTCCGAGCTCTTGCATATTCTCGACTCAGAACAAGGGTGCCAGCAGAAAAAGAGGTGCTGAGTGAAGCCCTAAAGAATGAGAAAGATAAAAATCTCAAGCGGCTTCTCTCTGAAAAATTGAAATGAGCTAGAAAAGGAAAAGGGGCAAAAAAGAAACTCTTTTTTGCCCCTTCAAAAGAAGAGTATGTAAGGACATATCACATGTCCCTACCTCTATTCGTCTGTCTTACAGATTCTGTGAAAGCGTACTTCCAAAGAATGTAGAAACAAATGAGCGCAAGATAAACGCACCAACTGCAACTACAAACAGTCCAAGAGCAGCACTATACTGACCAAATGCTGCACTCACGATCGCGCCGAGACCGGCTGCAACCATTACAAGTGCTCCGAAAGCCCCCTCGATATAAGCGAGTACCGCTCGGATAGAGGAGATGATTCTTTCATCGGTATAGTTAATTGAACTTTCAGATGGGATATTGTTTGCACCCTGTGCGTGTGCAAGATCGGCCATTCCAACAGTTAAAAGTCCAAGTCCGAGTAGAAAAAGCATCGTACGCGCCTGGGCGTCTGATGGAGCTACTCGTAAGCTCGTAAAATACTGTCCTGTGTGTGTATAAAGTTTTTTTACTTTATTAATCATGACAACTTCCTTTAAAACCTCTTAGAGATTGTTGCGTACCCTTGATAAAGAATTCAACAAACTTAAGAGCGCGATTCAATATTATTCGATAGAGCTTGCAGTCAATTTCTTAAGCAGCAGCCTATCCCATGTTTCTATAAGTGTTATGTTGGTATCTTCTCACTGTGTATACTAAGAGTGGCATGGATTTAAAGAATTGGCCACTCTGGGGAAGTGCTCATTCTCCTCCTCGTAATGTGCTAGATTCTTGTCCTTTTCGTGGTACAGGTGCAACAGAAGGCTGAGGATGAGAAGAATGAATAGAGAGTTACTCTATACTCTCGTCGTATCCTGAGATCTTTATAGTATCAGTTGGCACAGAAAGGGCGTCTTTCCCAAAATGGACGTGTTTTGACGATATCCAGCCACGTATGCCAGAAGGGGTCGATATCCGGTACCAGTTCCCCTTACGGGTCTCCACTGTGAGCCTTACTCCACGTGGCATCTTCATAAGTTCTGACTTCTTTGTATCAGGGCCTGAGCGTAGAGTGGCATCTGCCGTAACAACCGTGGCGATTGGGAAGTCAGAATGAGCAGGGGCTGCATTTGATGGCAGGGCAACTCTCTGCTGCTTCGCACCTGAGGTAAGCTTTTCAAGTTGGACTGCGTGCTTTTTCTCAAGGATACGCTCGAGCCTTGCAACTTCTGTTTCCGCTATGAGGAGCCTATTTCTTGTTTCTTCTAGCTCTTTTTTAAGAAGCTCAATTTGGTCGGGTTTACGCAAGAGCTTTCCTCTCGTGACTGTTTGCGGCGGGGCCTCTGCAGTCGGCGATTGTTTTAGAGGGCGTAGAGAAGCAAGCTCTTGACGTATAAGAGCCTCTTCTTCGGCTGCAGATGGAGCAGATTCAGTAAGAATCATACTGTCGTTAGAAGATGTGGGCTTGTTCTTTGCAGCCTCAGGCTCATGACCGATCTCTTCTAGGAGCTTCTCTTCTTCAGCGAGCAATTTCTGGGTCTCAGGGTCTAACTCTGGATCTTCTAAAAGAATGAATGCTCGCTGGCCTTGTGGCGAAGCTGCTGACATAAACGAGGCCTCTGCCTGAACTCTTTCTGGGTGAGTAAGCACGAGGGATACCCCGGCAAGCGCGATGGATGCTGATAAAACCTTAAAATATGTAGTCATAATAACCCCTTAGGCCGTTTTTTGTGCCGGCTCAGTGTTAACCTTATTTTCCTTTCTACTCCTGTTATGGAGGATATCAATGCGAGCGTCTCTTTCGCGCTGCAATTGATTTTGCAAACTGTAAGGATCCTCAACTCCCTGAAATACAATCTCTACCTCCCCAGTAGCAGCCGTACCTATCTCTACGGATCCGATATTGAGCAAACGGTCTATAACGCTTTGCTGGTACTCAACGCCCCTAACGTCTTCAAATCTGATACGGCTCACCTTCTGCCACGGTCCAAGAACACCAACTTTCGCCTCGATACCACGAGTATCAAGACAATACCTGACGTTATAAACTCGGTAGATGGCAGTAAGCGCAGCTCCTGCAGGAAAAAGCCAGAAGAGGGGGAGAGTTAACATCACTCTCGAATCGCCGATAGAGAAGAGTTCCCCTCGTATAACTGACCACTGGTTTAAGCTGGAAAGGTAGGTGCTAATGAGTGAAAGGACTACAAAAACAAGTAAGGTGCCCCATTCAGAACGCCAAGTCTTTGGTATGACAACTTCTACCTGCTTCATCTCTTACCCCGATTAAAACTTTCTGTACGCTAAATTTAACGAAGCCCTAAAGATCGTTCGATATCATCAAGGCTCGAACCACCACCTTGCTGATTTGGTGCAGGACGAGTGTTCGCTGGCGCGCTTCGTTGATAGGTGTTGGCTTTGGGAGCAGCCTGCGCTGCTGGTGCAACACGCTCATATTGCGTAGCTCCGCGGCGGATTGGTGTATTACTATCAATACTCACACCACCACCTTGCATCCGCAAAACTCCAAATACAGCAGCAACAATAAAAATTGTTACAAGGTGCACCTTATTCTGAAAAGGAGCCGCAAAATTTTCAATACTTATCAGACTCATACCTTACCCCGTGTGTAAAACGTCTCTTACTTATTCGGCTTGTAGTGCTTCCATCGTCCCTGCCGTATCTCTACGATAGACCTGTGTGCAGGTCGGTAATAGTTCCCTTCAGGATCAAGACCTGGTGGTACTACAACAGTATCAACCATTGGTTCTTCCCATACATACTCGACAACTCCGGGAGCTGTACGAGTTACGACAGCTTGTGGAGCTTCCGGTACCGCAGCGGGCTCACGTATGATGACCGGTGGCCGACTTGAACATGCACTCAACCCGAGCACAAATATCATAGCACATAATGTATATTTTTTCATTGTTTCACTCCTTTAGTGCGTAACTGCTTCACCTGCTTCATTATCTTCCGTGTACAAGCCATTGGTAGCCAGAACATTTCCAAGGGCTCCGGCAGCAGCCGCAGCGCCTTCCATGCTCTGTCTGGCCTGAAAAGCTTTGGCTCCGTGTGGTGCCAGTTGGACAACTTTTTCGAGAGCTCTCGCGAAATCTCCCTGATTCTGTTCAAGAACTTCGTGGAAGAGCTGGTTATCATCACCGTTGTTTGTACTTGCCCAGTAGAATGATGGCTCAAGCGGAAGAACCAGCGCCCCTTCACCAATGTCAGAGACCATATAGAACTGTGATTCAACTCCTTTCACCGTTCTCAGCCGCAAGATTACCTGTGCTTGCTGATCTGTGAGATGAAATGCCTGTGCTGTCTGATGAAACTTAGCAGGATCCTGACGGAGGAATATCTTGTGAGCGCTGTTCTGAACAATGGCCTGTCCACCATCACCAGAGTAAAAATCTTCACCAGACTGCGACGCCGCAATTACGATCCCTTTACGCTTACGGTAAAGTCGGAACGCGGTTTCAACGGTTGCTGATGAGCTTTTTCCAATAAGATCGTGAGCCTCATCAAAAACGAGAATCTTACGAGTATCTAGCTCTCGCGGATCGTTCATCACCGTATCTGCCCAGAGCATTGCTATCTTAAGAAAGATCCGTTGCAGATCGGGGTTTCTACTCAAAGCTTTAAGATCAAATACGATAAACCGCTCTTTGAGCTCAAGACTTCCCGGTCTATCAAAGAAACTTGCATAAATACCGCTACCATAATAATCGCCAATAAGTGTTGCCACGCGCTGACGTCTTGTCGTTGAGTCCGTATTCTCATTAACTCGTTGCGGGGCTCTGAGGAGCGCGACCACATCACTGAGGATAAACTCACGCTTCATTGGACCACTGCGGTAGACCCGATGAGCCTCAATAAGGGACTCAGTTACGGCAGCTTTATCCAATCTATCAAGGGTCTTTGTGCCCTCTGTCGCCATATCACATATAATATCAGCTCCGATATCGATGAGATCCTTATAATCTTCATTGGTAACGTCTGGTTGCGTCTGACCAAGTCTCGCAAGGAAGTTCATGGCCGGTGCTTTTGAAGGGCTTGCTTCATAGATTCTTCCACCAAACAGCTTGGCTACCTTCTCAAAACCACAAGGCTGTCCAGGCATTCCCTTATCAAAGACGAATGTAATAGGCTTTCGCTCTACTTTGCGTCCAGTTGTAAGTGTTGAGTAGTGACCACGGTTCATTGAAATAAGCAGGTAGCAGAGCAGGTAACTCTTACCAGCACCAGAGACTCCACTAATGAGAACGTTCGGTGCGATATCTGAATCATAGAAATCAAAACTTACCAATTCTCTGTTCCAGAGACTTGGAAGTGTAAAAAGACTTCCGCGACTTCCTTTCCAGTTTCCCCAAAGTGGAAACATTCTGACAGCACGAGAGGAGCGCATGGTGTTAGTCCATCCAGGTCCATCTGTCTCAGGGTCGTAGCACCCAGGAAGTGAATTCACGATAACTCCAAGATCGGCAATTGTATGCGTCATCCCTCTTGCACCATTCATCTGCGGAAATGTAGCGAGAGACTCAGAAGCTGCACGTATGGCTTCTTCTTTTGTCTGACAGATAAACGTTTGATGAACTCCCACACGCCCGATCTGGCACTTATTGCTGTAAAGCTCAGACCGTGCAGCTCGAATAGATGCGATCTGGTGTTGAATTTTCTGGTTGGCTCGTCCCATTCCAGTGACTTCACGTAGCCCGAGCATACCATCAAGCGTATCAAGTCTTTTAAGCTGTTTCTCCTGAGAATCCTTTGAAAATGTGACAGAGATTATATTCTCATATGCCGACGATTGAAGAGAGGTCAACATCAGTGGAAAGGCCTGCTTCGGGGACTTTACAAGACTCACCGTGCGGTAAAACTTCCCGTCTTTTTTAACGATCCCACCTTCCGGGTGTTCCGCCGGAGTCTCTGATATCTGATTTGCCAGAAAATCATCCGGATCGTATGCCGGGACCGGCACTGCTGTGTTTTTTCCTCTGCGGAACTTTCCAGCTTTTGTACTTCTTCTATTTAAAAGTGGGTAGAGGAGATTAATAATTCCTTGGCCATCAACTTTTCGTGGTTGAAAACCGAGATCTGCTAGCTTACTAATCGTACCTTCGATGGTACCTCGAAATCTGTTGGTATAGTTAATATATTCTGCCTGACGCTCTTTGGCAGACACCCCAACCTTACCCTTAAAAAGCATTTCGAGAGAACGCTTCATTCGGTCCAGCGCATTTGTCGCTCTCCACGAGGGATCATACCGAAAAGAAACTACGAGACGAAGCTTTCGCGGGCGAACACCCTGCCTGCCATTCCGAGCAGAATTGCGAAGCATACGTGTCCAGCGACGAGCCATCCAACCAGCCACACCGGTAGTTGGATACTCTGTGAGATTTTTTCTCAGTTCATCTTCAATATCAAATGTCGTAATCCAATTAAATTGAACACTGATAGTATGATCGAGGGCATCAACCATCTCTTGGATTCTATTGGTCAGATCAAATGCTTCGGCATCTGATGTGCTGGTTATCCACTTCGGCTGAAGTTCCCAGATTGACCACAGAGAGGCATCAACGTGCACAAATACTCCGCGCTTATCATCATAGCGGTGAAAGGGGAGCAGCTGATTAAAAAGCGTTTCATCTTTATAGAGACGCTCTCGTGTAATTCTACTTAGACTCATGCATTTTCTCCATTACTGGTCGCATCGAGAGGTAAAAAACGCACCTCTTTATTCTCGTGATCGACTACAACCTCTATTCCGGCTTGCTCTTCGATCTGCGTCGCTAATTCTTCAATAGTTCCGAGCGTACTAATAGAAATGACATCTTCTGCAATAAGTTCAGAACAGTAGCTTGAGTATCGCGCTGTAGAGGCGAGTGCTGCCGCGGCTTCTTTAAGAGAATTCTCTGCAAGCTCAAGGTGATAAATTGGCATAAGCGCCGTATCTGAGTGTGGGCGATCGGCAGTGGGGATGGTATACGGCAGGTGTACCCAGCGCAGCCGATTATACACAGGCTCAGGAGGCAGCTGTCGCCTCGCTATACGGTTCACTCTGGGCGGCTCATCGTTGGTAACATACGCTCTAGAGCAAGAGCTTAGAGGTAGTGCTACCGCGCCTAGAAGTGTTATGGTTAAAGCATTTCTAAAAAACATAGTAAAACCCTTTCAGTGTCCCTGTTAATTGCCGGGGACATACGGTATCGCGCCCGAAGCTCCTCCTGTTTGAAGCTGTGATTCACGATCAAACACGTCAGTTACCTTCCAGCGGTCATCTAAAACTTTAAGATAGTAGTAGTGAGCAGGAACGAGATCTCCTGAGGTGTTTAGGTGATCTGGAATCCACATAAGTCTTACAACTGCTGGCTGTACTACAGGATTTACCGGCTTGGGAGCGTGGGCTCTCTCATAGGTCGCCATCTGATCCAGCTGCGCCCGTGCGTCCTGCTCTTTTCCTCGTTCCTCGTTTAGCGCGTGATCGTTTGGTTGCCCCTTAAAAGCTTCAGGTCCAGGAGTTTCATAAAATGGGTTTAAGATATTACCCATAGTCGAACATCCTGATACTAGGAGTGAGAGACTAAGTAGTGTGATATATTTTTTCATAATACTACCTCGATAAAATTTCTAATCTAGTGTTCCGTATATGTCCGTTTCAGCAACGGTGAGCATCTCGTACAGACCATCTATACGAACAGGTCGTGCAAATACTGCTGTTGCTTCTCTTCCTGAAAAAACTTTTACAACCGGCACAAGCTGTTGTAGCCGTTCACGGATAATCTCACTCCATTCACTAGACGCTCCCTGAAGTCCACGTCCAAGCGCAAAGCTCAGCGTGTCCCCGTCTACATAGGAATAGGGTTGTCCGGTGTTGGTAATCGTTGTGGTTGTCTGAGCTCCCGCGATTCCCTGACCAAGTCCACTAAGCGTTCCAGTTACAAATGCTGCACCGAGCGCTTTTCCCAGTGGGTCGATGAGCTGACCTTCCATTCCTCGGATACCGTCCTCACCAACAATCCAACCATCCACTTCAACGTCTCTTCTCGAGCCATCAGGGAATCTCATACTAAGGGTTGTGAGTCGAAAGAGCGCACGAGCATCAGTAAGCGATCCTTGAGCTGCGGCGATAAGCCTTGCTTCTCCCAGCGGAAGAGCTGACCCATCTGGTCCGCGAATATCACTGAGCAGCTTGAAGATAACCGGATACGGCGTTCCATCTGTCGGAGCATTTACCCCGGCAAGAAGTTGTACTCGGACAGAGTCTGCTGGTGAAATGTAGGCATCGAGATTTGGTGCAGGCGGTGGTGGTGGCACAACCTGATTGTCATCAATGTCTCCAAAGCTTGTAAGCTCTTCTGTCTCAGGATCGGCAATACCATCATCATCGGCGTAAATAACGGGATCGGCATCTCCTCCCTGACGAGGCGCTGCTGATTTCTCGTTGGCTTCAACACGCTGAATAAGCACTTTCATAATCTCAGCGACTTTGCGTTGATCTTCTTCTCTGCGCTCTCTCATTTCAGCAAGCTCTTCTTGAAGCTGCTTATTCTGTATTTTGATATCTTTCGTTGTCTGGCGAAGTGAAGTTGTATAATCCTCATATGCCTGCTCTGCTCGCTTAGCTCCAGATGCGGTATCGATCGGGAGATCCGCTTGCTGAGAAACGGGTTGCTGAGCTCGTCGTGGGTTGGATCCACCCCCTACAATCAGAAAGGCGATTGCTCCCATAATACATATGGCTACGAACTGTGCCTTCCTATTCTCACGTAAGAGTAAGAGGGTATCTTCAAGTCTCTGCTTCATACTCATCGTTACTTACCTCTTCGCTTTCGTAATCACGTACACTTTCGCTTTATGCTTCTTTGCAATCTGCTGCTCAATATTGAGCGGACGGGGAGAGAGCTCGTAGTTATTGAGCGATATCGCTCGTGTCCCATCGAGACGAAACGTAGCTGGATTTAACTGTCTGGTCTCATCGAGAAGATTGGTAGCTTCAATAACGTACCCCCAGTAGTTTGGCCCCATGTATATTCGTTCAATGGTTGCTCGAAGCGTACCATCATCAAGTACGGTTTCTCCCTTAAATCGTTCACTTACGCGGTAACCCGGAATTCCATTCTTTCCAAACTCCATTGCCAGAATCATCTCGCGCATAAAACCGCTGACCTGATTCGAACTCGCTTTTTTCACGTTTGGTGAAGCATACGGTGGAAGCTCTTCTTCGCTGCTAATGATCGATGCTCTGGTATCATAAATTCGGACAACGTCATCACGCGGCGCCTCTTCAGTTGAGCGCTTCACACGAATAGAGTAATTTCTTCCGTCTTTAAGCCGAACGATAATAGCTTCTCCTTCTGGGGTGAGAAGTTCGTTTGAGAAGAGGATGAGGTCATCTCCTTTTTTATCTATGGAAAGAGATGAGAGCTTCTTACGAAAACCACCTGAAACTTCCCCTGGAAATTCTATTTGAGTTGGCTCACCCGGCTTAACACGTACCGATATCTCAGCATCGTTATAATCCACATCTCTCGCGAATGCGCTCTGACAGACAAGCAAGAGACATCCGACAAGAATGCTACCTATTGTAAGTTTTTGTTGTTTCATAGTACTGCTCCTCAAATCTCCTAAAATCCCCTTATGCAATGTTTTCCGTTGCAAAATCTGTAATCACTATCCCGTAACGATTTACGTTCTGGCGTGGTACTGTTTTCATCGTCACTACAAACTTGGTTTCAACTGATGGCATCTCGCGTCCAGCGATGTACTTTGCTCGTGCGCCATAAAAGGTGACAAACACATGACCACTCTTGTATTCAACGTTGGTGCGTGTCGGGTCGATAAAATAGATCTGAGTTCTCGCTGTATTCTCAATGGCACGAAGCTCTAGCCCGAGAGACTCTTCCTCAAACTTTTCAAGATACGAGCCATCAACCATCTCTGCAGCAGCATGAAATTGTCTCTCCGCTGTTCGAGGCTGATAAGAGGCTACAAGATTTATGAACTCAGTAGCTTTTGATACAAACAGACTTTTGGGAATCTCAGTTGTGCGGTAGTGGCCGGGAAGTGGTTTCGCCGGAACATGTAAGGTGACACTTCTGGTTGAGTAGATAAAAATACACAGGATAAGAAGGAGAGGGGTGGTCGCCAGTTGAAGAAGCGCTAAAATTCGCCACATCGTGGCCTGTTCACGATAGTTTTCCCAGATCTTAAATGTATCTGCTTTTTCTCTTGTTTCTGCTCCTGCAGTACTCTTAATGAGATCGGCTACATTCATTTTCTAAACCCTTTAAAGATAAAACCGCTAACAAAACTTATTGCTCTTCATCGAGCGTGCTATCTAATTCAAACATTTCATCAAGCCGTAGCTCTCGAAATTCTCTTTCCGAATCCAACTCTCTTAGTGGCGCCCCGCTCCAGATCGGTTGGAGTTCCGCTGGCGCTGGCATTCGTGGTGGAAAGACCCCCATCTTTACCATCAGAGCGTTTGCGACACCTTTTTCTTCATCCGGAAACTTCTTACGTGCTCCCGCCAATCCGAAGGTGGTGGCCAGAAGTACAGCAAGCAAGAGAGGAACGGTCTTGGAGCCTCCCCCAAAGACAAACTCTTGCATAAGGATCCCCATACTGGCTCCTGAGATCCATTCCATGGCGGTGGCGCCCATAAAGCTCCACTTCTCACCAAGTCCCGGTATCACATCGCCATTATCCATCCTGTACTCCTATAGTACTTTTCCGCATTCATCACTTCCTTGCTTCACCTAGCATTGAAGGTTCTTCATTAAATCTGACACCAGCAGCCGATACCCGTGGCTGTGGATCGAGAATCCGTTCAAGATCTTCTGTGCGTTCAAGGAGTGATTTGCGCCATGCATCCGCGTCGAGAAGCGCATCTGGATTAACCATCTGATTTGCTTGATCAAATTCTCTTATTGCGGCAACAAGAAGCGTTCGTGCTCTGGCGTAGTGACCTACGGCTCTGGAAAGAGTGGCACCTTCTGCGCGAGCTACTGGAACTGCTGAACTACTCTCCTGAGCAAAGCAACTGCTATGGAGTGTTAGCAGACATATCAGGCTAAGCGTGGCTCCCTTTAAGAAACGGCTCGTATTCATCATAAAACCTCTACAAGTTAAATTTCGGGCGTTCCGAAATGTCTTTCACTACTGTTATGGGTAGCGGTTAATAAATGGTTACCCTACACGCACAGAAAAACGTCTAGATTCTCGAAATTTAGTGTTTTTAGGTACTTAGAAAAGCGTTCTTCTGCGAATTATTTTCACAAAATACGGCATGAATTTCGTCTGGGGACTGGGCAGGGGACAAAGACTTACAAATTGCCGGCACTCCTTGCGTTACTCTTATGTTGAAAACGCCTATAACATGCTACAGTATCCCTTTGTTTATGAGGTTTTAAAACGTGTCGGATTCAATATCACGTACACATACTCAGGAGCTGGCTAGGCTCCAGCGACGTTTTTGGACGAGGTTTTTATGGCCTGTGTTCTTGGTGTTCTTAGCCGGGTATGTCCTCTTTATTCTCTCACTGGCAATTCTTCCCTTTCGCCCAGCCTCAATAAATTTCTCAGCAGTTGAAAATCAACTTATCAGATCGCGAAATCCTGTCTTACATGAGCTCGTTGTCACGCAACGTGATTACCGTGCGTGGCTTGAGGCACACGGTACCATAGGAGAGGTCCGCGCCTTCAATAACTTTTCAGAATCAATTTATCTCGCGGCACTCGGTCGAGGTGGCTTTAGCTGGCTGCTCGGCTCTTTCAAATTTATGTTTTTACGAGTTTCATTTCTCGTACTTGCCGCCGGAAGACTCTGGCTCTTTACTTCACTTCTGGCCATCTTACTCGCTAGGCGCCGCTATCAACCTTATGAGAACACTGATGACGTTCTGGGGCAAACAGGCAACGGTCGTTCATATTTTAGTGGAATCCAAGCTGGTCTTAGAAACCTAAACTCTCTTGGAGCCCCGGACTTTCAAGTCGTAGGACTTGCCTGTCCTGCACTCGTTGGAAGAGATGAAGTCATGAGTTCCTCACTTGGGCAGTTTCTTGAAAAGACTGGGGCTGCGAATGAAACGAACGTAACACTCTGCGCTGCTCTTCTTGCTGCGAATCATATACCTGCATTTGCCGCCCCGCCGTCAATGACAACGGTGCCACCTACAGGAGACGCCTCCCTTGCCGACGTGTCTCACTTACTACTTACCCGAGCACATGATCTCTATAATCGTTATCGCTCTGGCGCTGAAGGACCAGCGGGAATTCTTGCTCATGAGAAGCTCCCCGAACCATTTAGCATTTCTAGCTATATGGATATAATGCACCGGGCAATGCATCAGAGCCTTCCTGAATCTTTCCGGAAATCGATCGCCTCACTCTCGCCGCAGATGATCTTTACAACGCTGCTGGCCTATCAGGCTGGCAAGGTTTTAAGTTATGCTGATGAAGGGGGAAGGTGGATACAAAAATCAAATTATCCACAGCTTTCTGCAAGAGCCATCCTCCATTCTATTCCATCGTTTGCAAGAGAATATGATTTTGAGCAAAGAAAAACGATTCGTCGTGCCCTCATATATGCCTCAAGAAGTAGTGTATTTGGTCCTGTACGTTTCGCGACAGATCTCTCGCTTGAGAGTCGAGCTCTCAGACAATGGGTTGAACTTTTACTCGAACAACCTGCTAAAATTCTTTATACCACTCACGATCTCGAACTTTTTGCTCTAACCTATGAATGCCACGAATTATGGAAACAGGCTTTTACCGTTGCCGTTCATGAACTCGATTCTCAGTTTCCAGACCAGATCCACATTACTCCGGGTGGCCTTCTCCTTTTGCCGGTAACGGCTCTTATGCAGGTGGCGCGCAAAGTCATACCGGCAGAATATTTTAAACGCCTCACCGAGCTCGCCCAATATGTGTACACCGAGCAACAAAAGCTCGCTCTTGAAGCCGAGTCCATGTCAGACTCTATCAAAAGTGGTGTTCCAGAATACGAAAAGATTTTCGCTCCGCTCACAAAAGACGAGAGACAGACTCTCGCAGAGCTACATCAACTTGACGAAAGAGATCTCAGACAGTGGTCAGCGTTTCGAATAGTACTTTACACCTATGGTTGGTTAGCACGGAGAGTAGGGGATTACACGGTACCAGAAAGTTCTGTTATCTTCGCAGTGCTCCATAATCCAACGAGTGGCATCGCTCAAAATGAACTCGCTCTTGCCGGTCAGAGCAGTATTGTTCCACTTCGAGGCTCTCGGATTGCTGAAAGACTGGGGCGTGGATGGACAGACGAATTTTCTTCTGTTTCATTTGCTAATATGGCTGAAACTCAAGAACATTTTAATAATTTACTGCACGGTATCACTGATGATCTCCAAGATGATATTCAGATGGCATTTCGTTAAGGCAGACAAAGGAACGTATGGCACGGCAATATAAGTCTTCAAATTTTGAGTTTATGAGGGAGGAAGAGCGAAAAAAGGCGCTTCTTTCAAGCTCTCTCTACTCTCTCGGTGCGCTCGGGGTTGCGGCCTCACCGCTAGCTGCCGGACTGGATCCAACGCTTCTTGCCGCTCTGGCTGGCCTGCCAGCATTCTCCTTTCTTCAACAAGGTAAGATCTTAGCCGAGCAGTTTTGGCTAGAACGCGAACGTTCTTCAGAGAGCGCTTTTCGAGGCGGAAAGAAAGTACTCGGATCTCCTCCTGAGAGAGACTGCTTTACTGAAGCACTTCAGGAAGCGCAGGCCCGCGGCAAAAACATGATAGACCGTTATCTAGTAGGCTTTGAGCTAGATACCGGTGCTCCTCTGTGGATTGGCGATGAGGATCTCTGTAGCCACGCGTGCGTATTTGCAAAGACCGGGGTGGGGAAAACTCTCTGGCTTGAATCTCTTATGTTTCAACAGATGGCTCGTGGACGAGCCAGTGGTTGTACCTTTATCGATGCCAAGCGTGATTCGGCTACACTTGCGCATATTATTCTTATGGCGCTTATAACTGGTCGTATAGAAGACCTCGTTGTTGTAGACCCCTTTGATCCGCTTCATGCTTACAACTTTGTAATGACAAACCAGAGAGCTGATGTAAAAGCTCGGAAGGTTCTTCGTGCAGGTCTTCCGCCTACTTCCGACCAGAGCACAACCAAGCACTACGATCGTCTCGCTGCTGATTCTATCTATCGCCTTGTCCGTGCCATGGAGAGCTTTGGAGTTACATGGACTATACAGGATATAGCTGTTGCGCTCTCGGCTTTTAAGCTCGCATACCCTCAGCTACGAAATATGCTCCATAAAATAGGAGCTAAGAAAGCGATGGTTGAGCTTGGCCACCTCGCTTCAAGTTACCGTACGGCTAAAGGATCACTTGATACCGCTAGGATTACTGACAACCTGCGTGGTATCTCTTCTGAGCTACATGCTATTTCGGGGAGTGAAATGGGGTCGGTTTTCTGTACGGAATACACCGATCTTGTTCTTACAGATGCCATTATGCGTGGAAAGATTATTTACTTTATGCTGCCTCGTCTTGAGGAAGCTGAGAGTGCGGCTCGAATGGTGAAGCTCTTCCGCGAAGATCTCGAAGTATCAATTGGTGAGATAACTTCTTCACGTCACCTTCATCTTGAAGATCCACACCCTGTCGTTATCGATGAGGGAGCATCAACCTTTGGCCCAACGTGGGCGAACCTTTTTGAACTCGCGCGAAAAGGTCGTTTTGCTCTTATCTTTGGAGCGCAATCAACTGGTGGTCTTACCGATCAGTCCGTTGGCTTGAGTGAAGCATTCTATGAACGGGTAATGGCGAACGTAAACTTAAAAGTCATGATGCGAGTCGGTGATAACCGTACTGCTGAAGATATGGCCAAGTGGTTTGGTAAAGTCGCTACCACCAAGAAATCTGTAGCTGCCGGGATCTCTACTCCGGGATTAGCCGGCATGACCACGGCAGGTTCCACAATGAACCGAGAATCGCAGAGTGTTAATATCTCTGAGGATGAAGAAGATCTGGTAAGCGCTGACGAACTCAAACACGAAATGTCAGCGGAGAAAGGTCTCGCTTGGTTTGATACTGGCGATGGCCGAATTGTAAAAGGTCGTGCCTTTTGGTTTAACGCCGACCTTCCCGATTCTTGGGAGGGCAGAGAGTTTATCACTCACCTTGAGAAATTTGAAAAAGACGGTATTGGGCTTGCAAGCTGGGTAGATGAGAGAATCTTAAATCAGGAGCAGCAGGAAACCTCTCCTCGCTTTGCCCCAGACAAGAAGCCGCTAAGAAAAGCGCCACCACCACCTCCTCCTCAACAACAGCCACAACATGCTCAAACAACTTCGCAGCACTCAGCTTCAAGTGGATCGACCTCATCAACTGGCTTCTCTCTCGCAAAACCTGCACAAGAGAGCGCCCCACAGGCAAGTCAGCAGGCGAAAGAAGATTCGGGCCCATTTAAACTTGGCGCCTCAGAAGGCCTTGGAGCTCGCTTCCGTAGAGGCGTTGTGAATGCTTTTAAGGCACCTGTGAGTGAAGAAGAAAACGCTGAGAAGGATGCGAAGAAAAAGAAACGTAGCAGCACAACCAGCACAAATCTGAAAAATAAGGTCAAGCTCTAAAAATCAGAGCTGACGACAACTTGCGAAAGGATTGTTTCGCTCAGTAGCTCTGGATCAAAGGGGCGTTCAAATATTTGATCTACTTGCAAAGTATCATCAAGCTCTTCTGCGGTAATGCCATCTGGAAGAAGAGCAATTGAGTAGGGGGGATTCTGAGAATTCCCGAACGCTACAAGAATAGTTTCAGCCACAGAAACGGACACCGTTCCCAGATCAATAACGAAACAATCTGGCTTTAACGTTTGAAAGGCCATGCCCGCACCGAAGGAACTCTGCTTTATATTCGTAACAGGAGGATGCTTTAAAGGCCTACAACGCTCAGTAAGGGAATCTATGAGCGCTTCGTCAGTTGAAAGAAAGAGGACTTTCTTCTGAAGACGACCGAGCGGGATATTATGCTCAATTAAAAAATCGAGTAGGGGATCGCGTGGTATGCGTCTATCTTGTGAGCCCGGAACGCGGTAGCCGCTAAGTAAGCCGCTATCTACCCATTTACTAACTGTTCGCGGGGCAGTGTGGGTAAACTTCGCTACATCACCAGTGGTAAACACCTGCTTGTCGTGAGGGTCTACACTCTGTGACATCGCTCAGAACCGATATGAGATGGAACTACAGGCATACAACACGCTTAGAGATGACAACATTCCCGGCTTCCGGAAAAGCCCAGAGCCGGGATACGTGTAAGCATTCAGGGATTATCTCCCCTAATAACTACATTCCCTCTGGTGTCTTAGGGGCACAGCTAGCTGAGAAATCCCTATCCATAAGGGTCTTTCTTCCGTCCTTTTTGGCCTGCTCAATAGCATCAGCACACATAGTACGGATAATCTCAGAAACCTTTGCCGGAACATTACCGGAAGTATTCATTCCTGCTGTACTTTTAACGTAGTTTTTAAGTTTTGATACTACTACGAGTACTTCATCTTTATCTGACATAGTCTTTCACTCCTCATCATTTTCTCTACGACGCCAAGGACGCAGTAGATACATGTATTGTCCATTCGTGGATATATTGGAGCTGATTTTGGCATAAACAGCAACAAGCAGGGGAACTTTTCTAAAAAAGGTCTAATTCCGATAGCTTAGCGCAATGATCAGGGGCATATCGATGTGCTCTAGCTGTCCTCATAGGCGCCTGATAGCTCCAGACAACCTCTTTATCAGGAGTAACTTCAAACACCCTCCCGGGGACATCCTCAGAGATTAGCGTGTTTCCACCCGGGAACCGCTGCACAGAACCTGCGGCCTGACTAAAGAACGATTTCCCATTCTCGTAAGACCATACGACCTCTTTTGTAGTAGGATTTATTTCGAGTACAGCTGAGCGCTGCCTTGTTCTCCCGTTATCAAAGACAAGGATATTACCGGCTCCCGGAAATCCTTCAGGAATCATATGCACCTCATGACCACCTGAGAGCCCTCCTTCAAAGTCACCGTGATAGTCCCACACAACTGCACCACTATCTTTACTTACCAACAGGCTTTGAGACCAGCTTCTAGGCATGAGCAGCAAATTGCCCGGCTTAAATCGAGTATCACCACTTGTAAACCACTTATTTTGCGGTAAGGGGTTTACCGTATTGTTATGAGTCCAATCAAAGGTACGCTTCCCACTCGCAATACTCTTTGAGGTCTTATGACAGGGGTGAGCACCACATGAGTTTAAATCAAGATGCTCATGCGAAGCCCATTCCCATTCGATTTCACCCTCAGGCGTAACTTCACGTATGATATCTGTTCGAATCCGGGCATTTCGCTTTTTTTCGTCCTTAATTGTACGCCGAAACTCTTCAGGTACGATTGAGCGGTACTGTAAGAGTGTATTACCGTTCTTAAGCCTGTGAACATCGTGGTGCGCGGGCCCTGGTACTGTATACTCCCAAACAACCTGCCCGTCCCAATCAAATTCCCTGACGTACTTTCTCTGTTCGCTCCAGTACTCAGTGCCCCATCCCCATTTCGTACCGTGTACTACCAACAGATTACAGTTCGGAAGCAATCTGGCTCTGGCGGCATCAAAATTCCACTTGTGAACTATGTCTCCTGACATATTCACCAGCTTTACCGTGGCTGAGCCTGATTCAGGCATAAGTGTAAAACCGGGCCACGCTCTCTTATCAGAGCTTACGAGATGACCCTTAGTGGCTTCTTTGGGCTGAGTCTTCGCTCTCTCTTCTGTCTTCTGAGGCACTTTATGCGCCGCAGGTATTTCAGGGGCGCTCTTTATACTTTGAGAGGGAACAAAGTAAAGGAGGGCAGCGGCCAATAAAAGGCATGTGAGAAGCTCAAGAGCAAGTTTAAGGGTACGGTTCATAAAATACTATAATCCGCTCTCGTCATTGCGTGGCGATGAGAGCATCAGGTCAAACGACGCGGCAATCCCCTAAATGAGTCACCACGTACACAACTCGTATATCGTATATCAACATAAATCAGCAAGAGCCCCTGGAGAAGGCGATGACAGCATCCCTGAAAGATCCTATACTGCGCCACCATGAAGTCACGTAGCAGAACCATCACAGAAGGACTACTTATAATTGCGCTGGCAATTGGTGCGATGCTCTTCCTTGTTTTACGAGAGGTACAGCAACCCACGTCCTCTAAGAAAGCCCTCCTAAAACAAAATGAAGTAACGTCAAAAGCTAAAAAAAAGAGCGCCTCTGACGCCTCCTCGGGGAACACCGGAAAGGGGCTTACCATTTACACCGACAAGGCATTTCCGGGCTTTACCATCTATCCTACAAGTGGAACGGCAGAAGTACTGCTCTTAAATATGAAAGGAGAGACCGTACACAAATGGCCAGTTGACGCCGATCGTGCGCGACTCTTGCCGAACGGCAACCTGTTAGTCATTCACGGTTCAAAGTGGGGAATTGATCATGAACCGTGGGCAAGCATGCGTAACATTATTCGCGAGTATAGTTGGGAAGGGGACGTCGTCTGGGAATACGAACTCCCAGAGCCCGTTCATCACGACATCCGAAAACTTCCAAATGGCAATATTCTTACGCTGTACTTAACAGATGTTCCGGCCATTCTGAAAGAAAAGATCAAAGACCCCAAAATTCGTGGGACCAATATCCGCTCAGATGTTGTAGTTGAGATCTCGCCTGAAAAAGAGATCGTATGGTCGTGGGCAGCTCACGAGCATCTTGATCTTAATTCGTGCGGACCACGACCGTGCAGCGAATTACGATCGCGTAAGATCGATGGTAAGAGACGACTTGATTGGACCCATATGAACACAGCGTCACCACTCCCAGAAAACAAATGGTATGATGCTGGAGATACCCGTTTTAAGCCGGGTAATATTTTAGTCTTCGCTCGTAACTGGTGGACAGCGATGATTATCGATAGGGACACGAAGAAAGTTGTGTGGAGCTATCGCGGTGATTACAAAGGCGGCATAAGCGGAGGCCATGACCCGTACATGATACCAAAGGGCCTTAACGGGGCAGGTGATATCCTCCTCTTTGATAACGGTCGCTCAATGAAAGAGTCTCGTATTCTTGAGATTGCCCCGCCGGATAAGAAGCTTACTTGGGTCTATGACGTCGGTAAAAAGTTTAGTAGCTCTGTGGCAGGAGCTGCCACTCGATTACCAAATGGAAACACTCTCATCTCTGAAGACACCAAAGGCCGAGTCTTTGAAGTCACACCTGAGAAAGATCGTGTCTGGGAATTTCAGGGCGTAACTATGCGAATTAACAGGGCCCAGCGTTTCGCTCCGGACTATTGCCCTCAGTTTGCGACACTCGACCTCGGCGCAAAGTAACTGATTTTATACGCTGTTTTACAATCAGTCCTATTTAATCTTTTGAAAAAGTCTGCAGATATTGGTATATGATACGCTGTTAGTATAAAGATTTCGCATCTCTGCAGCGACTTGTGTCTTCTAAATACTGCATAGAGATAATACTCCTGAACAGCAATACATGAACGCTGTAGGGTATATATTAATTCAGGTATTTTCTATTAGAGGCGTTTGGGAAGGTTATGTATTTAGGTGGTGTTACTTTTACGATTTCTAAATCTTTTGGCCGTTTGCAGCTTATTCCCGAGAATAACGGCTTAAGACTCTATTACGTTCCAATGAAAAATGGCGTAGAGGAGAAGGATTCAGCTGGCATGTTGAACCTTGTACTTCCGCTTGATGCCGTAGGTGGCTTGTGGGCAACTACTCGCGCATTTCTTTACGGTGTTGAATCACTTGACGAAAACGTAATTCTTCAAGGCGCACAGGGACAAGACGGTGATACTCTCGTGAAACTCTACCGTGACAAGCCACGCGGCGCTCAAGGAAAACTTTCCGGTGAAGAAACATGCTGGCTCCGACTTGTAACCGGGCGTTCTGAAGAAGAAAGAAGAAGAATCAAGCTCGGGCCCCGTGATCTGCTCTGTCTAGAGCTTGCTTGTAACTCAGTCCTTACATTTGCCGCGAACTCAGGCTCGCACAAGCCAGAGCTTATGGGATAGCTCAGTTAAAGAACTGACTTTCTAAGCTCATCTACTGCTTTACCCCTGAAAGGAAAGATGTTTATCTTCTCCTCAAAACTCATCTCAGCCCAAGTTCTTATTGAAGGCTGATCGAAGTCAACACGCTGAGAAGCAGCTTCAGGCATAAAAATGCAGTCCCAACCAAAATTACTACCTCCCCTTGGATTGTCGGAGATCATACCCGTAACTTTGCCAACCCAAGTGTTGGTTTCACGCCCATTTGAGACAGCCAGCACACAATAAGCCTCAGCTCTGCGGTCATTTTCAAGCGTTGCCGCCAGAGTAAGAATATCTAGGGCGTTTTTCTGAAGCTCAGGAGAAGCGTATGTCCACTGTTTTATAAGGGGCCCCGCAAGAACTCGAAGTTTAGGAGCACAGAGAAAAAGAGACGTGTCTTCTACTAAAACTGGTCGATTGACCTTATAGAATGCAGCCTCTGCCTTCTCGGCAGCTACAGTACGAGCTACGTATTCAAAATCCCCATTTGCGGTGTGCTTGTTCATATCCTCTGTGGGCTGCATTTCTGCGACCTCAAGAGAGAGAGGATCGAGGTGGAGTCCCGCCGCGCTATATTCTTTAAGCTTAAACTTCGAGGTGGTTGACATCTCAGAAACACTCACGCTCCCTCGACCACATGGTAGCTCAATGGGTCCGGTTAGCACCTCTTGTCTTGACGATCTTGTATCCGCTAAATTTGCCATCTTTTTCTCCAAATAAAACTATATATGTGGCGCTGCCATAATCATTGCTTCAGAAGTCGGTTCCCAAATGACTGGATCTAACCAGTCCATGTAAGCGGCAAGGTTGCTTGTGCCGCAGAACACAAGTTGCTTGGCCGCTGGTGTATAGAAGTTTTGGTCTAGTCGCTTACCAATACTCATGCTCATTCCATCTACTAAAAACTCCTGAGCTCCATCAACTCCCTCAACATTTCGTGGGTCGCCAACGAGGTCTGTCTGACTGTTGCTGAGGAACTTCGTACGTTTTGCGGCTTCACCGGAAGCGAGCTTGTAGTAAGAACCTCCTTCGTCAATTGCTGTGAAAATAGGAACTTGCTGTACCGTTCCACCTATAAGAGACGCGTGCTTCATGGTAGCAGTTGCACCTAGAGCTAGCGCTAACACCCATGTGTTTCCAACACCTCCATCTACGATTATGCCCGTATCTTCATGGAGCTCTCGTTGAATTCGATAAAAGGTGAGCAGGTTTGATGGAATCATGCCAGTGCCAGACGAAGTACTACAGAAGCCACCTTCACCGATGTTAAGCACAATAACTCTTGCTCCAGCGTCACGACACCTCATCGCGCTATTTACGCCAGTTACTTGGCTAGCTATCGGTATAATTTGGTCAGGCTGAACTTCTCTAACTTCTTCAACGGTCCTTGCTTCAAGCTCTGATACAGCCTCAATAGTACGAGGAAGCATCTGAGTATCTCGTGGATCAAATACACGAAAGAGAGTAACACCGCATTCATTATAGAGTCGCTTCGCTCTTTCAACAGAATCTTGCGTAGGATGTGGTTTTAACGTCACACCGATTCGTTTAATCGCTTCATCGTACAAGTGCCTACTCACCGTTTTGCCATCTGAAAGCACGTGATTACCATAAGGGTGATTGAGAATAAGCGGATGGTTCTTAAGAATATTTTGAGTCGCTTTTACAAATTCAATTTGTGCCTTGAGCCCTGCGCCATTTGGGCCTTTCCCACTAGAATAGATTGCGTCGCAAGGAACAAAAGAGAACGATCCACAAAGAGCAAGATCCGCCATTGCAAGTGGGCTTAAGAGATCGGGGTGTGAAGGTCCACATACCGGGGATGCGACCATTTGGCTATCTGAAGCAGAGTATATGTGTGACCACATTCCCTGAGAACGAGCAAATGTGGTACTCTCGTCATCCACCTTATGCTCAAGATCGCGCTCTGGTATACCCCAGCCTATGTTTTTCCACGTTATGGCAGTTTTATTAGCAATGTGATTATCAAAGTACTGATTTCGTCTCGGGTAGCGTCCGGGCGACCCACGCCGTAACATCTCAAGCCTTCCTTCCAGTACAGAAGGCATAGTCATCAGGCGCATGTAAGCTAGGTTGCTTGCATACTCAGCAATAACCTTTTGTTTCAGCTCGGGAACGGTGTAAACATCAATGGCCGGACCTTTTTTGTAGTCGTGTGGAGTACGTCTAAAAGCAAGTCCGCGAGCTATCTCCATAAAGGATTCACTGCTCGGATCGTTTGAACCCATAGAGCGGATGTACGAAAGAAGTGTGCCAGCATCTACCCGTAGATCTTTGATAGCTCTCGGATTGTAAGAATAAGACGAAGCCATTCGATAGTCGCGTACGATCTGAGACTTCGGATCAAGGAGTGACTCATACTGCGGAGGGGTCGTATATATATGTGAGTCTCCATTACGCCTCTGCGCAGGTAGTGCCTCTTGAAAATGTGCTTCGGCCGGGTCTACTCCCGGGGCAGCGATATACGATTCTGGTTTGAATAATTCGGTATTTGGCATATAATACAGACCCTTAGTTAAACAACGTTTTACACGAAATGTTTATTCTAATCAACTCTACTGAGTGATGGCATATATTTGATAATTTTAACTATTTCGCAGTCTCTTTATAGAAAGTTCCATGCCTGAAAGAAACTCTCCAAGTCACGAAATCTTCGCAAATGTAGCGGAGGACCACTCCCATGCTGAGAAAGTTTCTCTAAGTAGAAGAATGTTTCTTAATAACGGAACAGCAATAGTTGCTCTTTCAGCATGCTCTTATGGAATCCTTACACTCCTACGCGACGTCAAATCTGCTTCTCCTGAGAAACTTCAAGCAGCGCAGGATGCTTACCAAAGAGATCTTATTGAACTTGAGTCACTTGGACTCTTCTCATCTGAAGATTCAATTGCAAATCCAATACGTCGCGATCAGCTAAACAAAACACTTGGTACGACTATGTGGCATTTGCGCCAGATGTTTGAGCAAACAAGCGCGCTTCTTTTAAAATCTGATATATCCTCTCATGATAAGAACCGGGTCATGGTAACAGAAAATCTCTGGTCAGAGCTTGATCAGAATAGCTCAGCAGATTTTTCTTTTTATCCTTCGATTGTTTCTGAACGGCTTAACAAGGTTGGCAAATACCCATCTGAAAAATCAACTTTTGAAGAGAAGATAAACCACTTGATGCATATGGTGGAGGCAAAGAGAATTTTGCTCGTGCTCCACAAGCAAACGGAAATAGATTAGTCTAGCAGAACATCGGCGTTTAATTCACCGGAGAGAAGAGTGGAGGTAAGTGATGTAGCTGGATCCTCAGTGTTCCCAAATTCCTGTAAAAGAGATGCAGAGATATCTTTTGCGACCTGCTCTGCTTCACTAATCTCTGCAATAGCATCGTTATCCTCACTCCGCGTCGTTCGCTCTGTGGCAAGCTCAGTTGCGAGAACGCTCTCGGCTCTTCCTAGAGAACTCGATGAAGATTCGCGGTACACTCTACTACTTTGCAAAGTGGCCGTAAGTGACTCAACAGCATCGTCAGCTCCACTTTCAGAGCTGACATCAACGTTCGGATCGTCGCGGATCGCCGAAATATCAGCAAGCTGTACGACCTCACCATTAGATAAAGTTGTACCCGATCCGGTAAGAACGCTATTGCCATTTTGATCGACCGCTTCGCTTGCTATACGCTCAATCTCAGCCTGAAGTGTTTCAATTTCACTCTGAAGATCAGATCTCGTTGTTGGATTTGAAGAATTTGCAGCTTGCTCTGCCAGCTCAAGTTGATCGGCGCGGAGCGAAATAATGCTCTCTGCTGCATTGGAGGCTATCTCAGCATTAGATTTAGCAAGACTCACATCGAGCACAGACCCAGACTCTCTTCCCGGCCTTGAGGAAACACTAACGGAGTCGCTATCTCTATTGGAACTCACAGTAAATGATTGACGGAGATTACTCTCAGCCCTATTTGTTCCAAAACCATTTCTTATCAGGGAGCTATCGCTCCTTAAGCCTTGTATAGGCATAGCTGCGTTACCAATTTAAAAATATTTGCTAGTGAGGCATACAAACACTTCCTGCAGCTAAATGAATAATCGACACGATGTGCTCAAGTTTTTAGAATTGGTGTCAATCTTTTTATGCATAATATCAGCACGTTATGCCACTATAGCGATCTCGTACACATTCAGAGTTTGCCCGATGTACAAATAGTATACCAAGCATGAAAACCTTCGCCTGACAAATCCTTCTACATAGCTTTTCTTAAAAAAGAAGCGACGAGTACAAAGCGCGCGAATAACGTGCAAAGGCTGAACGCTAAGGAGATTTCACAGGTTCTCACAGCAATCTTATGCGTATAAACTTAAAAAGATGAGATACTTTACATTCGGACTCATGCTCCTGTCTTTATTCTTACTTGCCCTAAACAGTATCGGTCATTTCATACCACCACTTACTTCAGACTACCCTCCGGAAGAAAATGCCCGTCATTATACGCAGAGAGAACTCTCTCCAGCTGCTGCGAGAGAGCAACTTTCTATAGCCCACGCCAGTACCACCATGAGGAATAGAGAGAAACTCGAAAGATTCTTCTTTCTTTTAACTCATTCTTTTGTACACGGGAGCTCATACACACTAAAGCCGTACGATAACTGGTATCTCTGGACACAAGCTTTCTTATCGAACTCAGACTTTGAGAAAAACGTCATTCTTGATACTCAGAACGCAGAGCTCCTCTGGCGTAGAGGGCGCGGATTTTGTCATCAGGTGGCATGGATATTCGTGAAGTTTGCAAGAGACATGGGGTTTGCTTCAGGACTTGTTCGTCTCAATAATCACTATGTTGCTGAAGTAGAGTACGATAAAGATAAGTGGTTAACGGTCGATCCCGACCTCGGGCTCCTCTGGAATGGCAGATTTAGCTCTGCTGAATTTCAAGAACAGCTAAAAAGCATTCATCAGAAACTCACACATACGGGATATTCAGAAAAGAGAGCGAAACGTTTAGCAGAGCTCTATGCAATACGCCCTGAATCCGTAGTATACAAAAATTTTTACATAAGTAGGGACTACTATATTCAAGAAATAAATGCTTTTCGTTACATGTGGTGGATTCCCATTGGAGCTCTCATCGTTTCACTCTTCATGTATCTCGTAGGGAAACGTTTAACGCAGCCTTTAAAAAGCTAAGCCTCAGATGTAGAGTAGCGTATGCGGAAACAAATAATCTTTTTCGACTATGATGACACGCTCGTAGATACGATCAACTCACGCATCCCCGCTATAATTTCTTACTGTGAATCTGAACACCACATTTCTCCTTCATCTGAATCAATTCGAAATGTCTGGGGGATGCCGTTTGATCAGATGATGAAAGCTCTCGGCTGCAAAGAGCCAATAGATAAAGAGAGCTATATCGATAGCCACGCTGTTCATCACCCAATTATCCCGTTTCCTGAGAGTGAAGAAGTCATTAAGACTCTGGGAAAAAGCTTCTCCGTTGGAATTCTAACCGCTCTTGCACGTAAAGTACTCGATACCGATCTGCAGAGTCTAAACTGGCATGATGGAAGATTTACCCATCTCTATGCCCAAGAAGACAGCACCTATCATAAGCCCCATCCCGGTGTCTTCGATCCGGTGCTTTCCGATATCAAAAAGTCTAACCTTACAGCAGCAGATATCCTTTATATCGGAGATAGAGCCACAGACGCTCAGAGCGCGCTCGGCGCCGGAATAGATTTCATCGGTATTGCGCGCACAGAAAACACACAAGAAACATTTAACGATTTAGCAGTTCCGTTCGTTACGACACTTCAAGATGTATTCACTCATCTCTCCTGAAACTCTACCGAATAATCATTCCACATCTACAGAAATCTTCTTCTGTCAACTCCAGAGAAGTGCGCGCAAAAAGCACCTATTTTATAGCATAAAACGAACACGCGGAGTACTTGAATAGCGTATTCATGTAAGAGAATAAAAAAGTTTAAAAATCGTACTTTCACAAATTGTTTTGACATACCCCTTTGCATATAAATGAGCTGCACAATGGTGTGCAGCCTGGTTGCTTATTTAAGGAGAAGATACCTTATGAACTTTTCACTTTCTGAGTATGAAATTGACGTTGAAAATGTGTTTAGAAATTTAAGTCCTGCAAGGTTGTATGAGGAAGCCCTGAAGAAAGAGAAAGGCTCTGCGATTACAGCCGATGGAGCACTCGCCGTTCGTTCCGGTAAAAAAACTGGAAGAAGCCCTTCAGATAAACGCGTCGTATCGCATCCCGACAGCGAAAATAATATCTGGTGGGGAAATGTAAATATTAGACTTGAAGATCGAATCTTCATGATTAACTACGAACGAGCTATTGATTATCTCAATACTCGCGAGACACTTTATGTGCTTGATGGTTTTGCAGGATGGGATCCTGAAAACAGACTTAAAATACGAATTGTCTGTTCAAGGGCATATCATGCACTCTTTATGCACAATATGCTTATCAGACCAACAGAGGAAGAGCTTAAGAACTTTGGCGAACCAGACTACGTCATATTTAATGCTGGACGTTTTCCTGCAAACCGCTATACCGAGCAGATGACTTCAGAAACAAGTGTCGATCTCTCATTTGAAAGAAAGAAGATGGTCATTCTAGGAACAGAGTATGCCGGAGAGATGAAGAAAGGGGTATTCACCATCATGAATTACCTTATGCCCAAAAAAGGCGTTCTCTCTATGCACTGTTCAGCCAATGAAGGCCCTGAGAACAACGATGTATCGCTCTTTTTTGGGCTTTCAGGAACAGGCAAGACAACACTCTCTGCTGACCCACAACGTAAGCTCATTGGAGATGATGAGCACTGCTGGACGGATAACGGCGTCTTTAATATAGAAGGCGGCTGCTACGCTAAATGTATAGGCCTGACCGAGGAGAAAGAGCCTGAGATCTACCGCGCCATTCAGTTTGGTTCTCTGCTTGAGAACGTGACCTACGAAGAAGAGAGTAGGAAGGTAAACTACGACGACAATTCGCTTACCGAAAATACGCGCGTAAGTTACCCTCTGGAGTATATCGATAACGCCAAGATTCCGGCTATTGGTACTCATCCAAAGAATATCATCCTACTTACCTGTGACGCCTTCGGAGTACTTCCTCCTGTGAGCAAGCTTACTCCTGAACAGGCGATGTATCACTTCATCTCTGGCTATACCGCTAAAGTGGCAGGAACAGAGCAGGGAGTAACTGAACCTCAGGCAACGTTTTCTGCCTGCTTCGGTGCAGCCTTTCTCGTCTGGCATCCGGCCAAGTACGCTGAACTCTTGGCAGCTAAAATGCGTGAACACGGATCAGAAGCTTGGCTTGTGAATACCGGCTGGTCAGGCGGAGCTTACGGAAGCGGGGAGAGGATGAAACTCAGCTACACACGGGCTATCATCGATGGAATCCACTCAGGAGAACTTGTGTCAGCTAAGATGGAGGAAGACCCTGTCTTTGGTCTTCATGTCCCTACATCTTGCACCGGTGTGCCTGCAGAGATCTTACAACCACGAAATACCTGGAAAGATAAGGAAGCGTTTGATGCTACTGCTAAAAAACTTGCCGGGCTCTTTCAGGAGAACTTTAAGAAGTTCGAAGATGGCACAAGCGATGACATCAGAAGCGCCCAACCAATCGCCGCCTAGTAGAAGCGTCGCTTTATCTTTCCCTACCACGCTGCACGCACAGGGGTCACTCATCTGAGTGGCCCCTGTTTTTCATAACTTACATTCCAATGACATCTCGAATAGCAATTTAGGTGCATTTTCAGTATAGTAAGTAAAACAGTATTAAATTCAGAGGCTCTGATGAACCGAAGTGTCTTACTCTTACTTATACTTGCGATTGCACTTTTTCCTTTCGCTGCGAACTCTCAGCAATTCCAGCGTGTTGAGGGAACAAATTACTTTCTCGTACAGTTTCCTAATGGGGACGTAGCACTCGGCCAAAAGGTCGATGGAGAGATCGTGCTTGTCTCAGAGGAGGATGCTCTGGCTGCTCTTAAGAAACGTGTTGTCGCTGACAAAAAAATGATTAAAGGGTTTCAGAAAGTACTTGTTGGACAACCAGTTAAAGTTCCCAAAAGTAAATTCTTTAAGCCACTTAAGAAAATCATAAAGGGGGCAAGAGACGGCATTTCAGGAGCCGAACGCCAGCGAGTTCTAGCAACTCGTCGCAGGCTCAGCAACCGTAGAAAGATTAATCAGCGAGCGATTAACCAGATTAAGAAGTTCTTTATGGATAAGGTGCTGCCTCCAATCGACACTTTCAGAGATACGTTTCTTTATACATATGCTGATGCCAACAATAATCAGAAGTGGGTGTACGGGGTTTATGTTGGTTTCATGCTCCCAAGAAAGTATAGAAAGACTACCTCAGCCCTAGTCTGCGCTTCCTTCAGTGGAGATCCAGACGAACCACACCGCGGGGCTCTCATGCCTCTAGAATCTGAAGAGACCATTACAAACGACCCCTGTGATCGAGCAGTACTCTTTGGCGGCGTCAATTGTCCGGGCGTTCTCGGCGAAGGGATCTTAGCATCAGTACTTTCTTCATCGAGTGGTTTTGGCAGTGGGCCATCATCGTCTATCATACAGGCCGTACTTGCGAGCGCTGGAAGCAATACACACCAGTTCCGTTACAAAACGAAGAAGGTAAAGTGCATACGAAAGTGACAGCTACGCAGTAATGTAACGTGTTTTATTCAACACCCCCCTCGGGCTCTGTTTCTTCAGTACCTACAGGACATTCGTAGGTTTTCGAAGGTAGCTTTTTAGCAGCTTTGCTTGCCGCCTTTGTAAGTTTCTGGATACGCTTTAGTATCTTTCGTTTCGCCTTACTTTTCCCAAAAGCAGCCTGAATAAGCTTCTTCGCCTGCTTACTTACACGCTTAGATTTTTTACGATAGCTTTTTGCTTTCTTCTTCTTATTTTGCAACGTGCATTCTGTCGCACTTTTCTCACAGCGAATCTGAACACTTGGAAGATCTCGGCTATTTTCTAGGAGCTCGGCATAGAGGTTATTAAGAGCATTTGAACGAGACTGTATTGTTTCGAGCTTTTTGCCCGAAGCTTTCTCAATTCTCTGCTGAGCTTTTTCAATAGCAAAATTTACGATCTTTTCATTATTTTGATCTGCCTTAGAAATATTGCGACTCGACTCCTTCGTTGTGCACTCAAATTCACTAAAGTCTTCGACCTTAACAGCAATCCTTGGGGCGACTGTGCCAGCTTGCACACTTAGCTCTTTCGAAGTAAATGAGAGGTCTGGTCTGCTGAAGCGAAGCGTATATTTCCGACCTTCTTTAAGGCCTGTGAACTCGTAGTTCCCGGATTCGTCTGTTATAGTACGTCTGGTGGATTGTGAGATATCGTCTTCATCCTCGTTTTCTGTCTGCGTGTCTTCTGACGCCGCACTCAGGTGAACATGGATCCCCGCATACGATGGTGTCTCTACCTCATCAAGAGCGGTTCCGTCTGTAGAAAAGTCTACGAAACGAAAGCTCCCTTTAATGGTAGTAGAATCAACTTCTTCTTCATCTTGCGTAGCTGCAACAATAGGCACCTCAACGATATCAGTAACCACCTCATCTTCTGCAAACCTCAAGAAGGGAATCACTCGTGGCTCAGGCGAGAAGTAAAGGACATCAACTTTATTCCCAGATATAAGGTAAATAGAGTAAGGACGGGTAAAGGTTTCTGGATCAAGATGTTGAACCTCGATGTCAGTATACTCATAACCTTTCCCTCTTATAGCTTGATACAACAAATATCCAGGTTCTTGATCATCTCCTCCTGACTTACTGTATATAAACTGCCGTAGGTCCAGAGGGTCTTTCAGTAACATTAGATTTCCAAGATCATAAGGTTGTATCGCAAGTAGCGTACTCCTTGAAAACGAGCTTTCGTGTGTGACATTGGGGTTCTTCTTAATATTGTAATCACTCTTAAATGAATAGATTTTCTTGCCCTGCGTAATGAATGATTTGCCGTCATACTTTCCAAATCCTTTACCATTCGTACTGGGATTATTAAAAAGTCTATAAGTTGAACGTGCATCTCTATTAAAGGTGCCAAAATCGTCCTCGGCTTGACCAAGAAAGACTCGGTCTGATTCATCATCTACGTGCATAAACTCATACTTGTAGGGTAAATGAAAGATTTCGGTTCTATCGCTCCCATCAGGAGCAACCCGAAACATCTTTGAGGAGCCTGCTGTAGCCCGCTCAATTACATAGAGGCTGTTTTCTTCTTTTGAATAGCCAAGTGCTCGAGGATCAGTAAAATTCTTCGTAACTTCATTTACTTCGCCGTAAAAACTTGTCCAGACAATCCGTGATTCGTCCGGGTTCGTCTTATTCTGAATGCTCATATACATCCTTGTGTACGGAGGCCTCTTCTGAGGGGCAGGCGTCGCTGCTGGTGTTGGTACCGGACTCGGGGCAGGGGTGGCAATCGGGGCAACTGGCTCTTCGCTCTCAGATGCATAGTACCCAGCAATAATGTCGTATCCCTTTGTGCTTGCTACAGAAGTTTTCCCACTGCCGTCACTCTTTATTGAAGAAAGGGCTGCAGCCTCTGTTGTGCCGATATAGTAAATTCGATACTCATCTGAATCAAAAGAAACCCCTTGAGGATTTGTTACACCGGAAGCGAGCACCTTTTCATTGTCTCCATTAATATCAACGCTTTTAAGCTGATGCTGAGTTCCATCAGTAAAGTAGAAAGTAGAATCATAAAGGGTAAGAAATTGAAGAACTCCAAAATTATCACCATCGAAATAGATCTCTGCATAGCCCGACCCATCAAGATTAGTAGACTCTATCGCTGCTGCTGCCGCCCAGTAAACCTTTCCACCATCCTGATCGATTATGATTCCTTCAGGGAGAGAGGTTCCATTATAGTGGATGGCGATATTACCCCCATCAAGATCTGATTTGCGAAGTCTTGTTTCATCAGGTTCTGTCCATATAATCTTCTCATTTGCGGTATCAACAACAAGATCTCCTACAGTACTACCAACATTAGCTATGATAGTAGCGACGTTTGAACCATCTCGATCCGCACGGTAAATACCAGTACCATCACTGAAATAGAGCTTCTCAGATACTGATTCATAAAAGAGGGAGGTAGCTGCCTGAGATATGAAAGTTGACGGTGTTCCGTCTTCCACCTTTACAATAGCTGTGCCTGTTGCCACCAGCACGTCAGCGAGAAGAGGTGCAGAATGAGTAAAAAGAAGTAAGAGTAGAATGAGTCGTTTCATGATTGCCCTAGTAAAGATGTAACCTACACGATCGAAGTCGGGGAGTTTGAAGAATAACTTGATATTAATTGAACTCCGGAGAGGCATCCCTCTGCCCTGTTATCATATTGATATTTATGATATATTTGCTTTTTCGTATCAAAAGTCACAGAGAAATGCCGTGGAAATTCGCTACCTGAGGCAAAGCAAGCTGACATCTGATATGCTACCGCGATTGTACTTACTCACAGGAACACTTTGAGCCACTCTTCAGATTACACAAACTACAGCTCTAGCTTTGAAAAATTCACGGCATCCACAGACGCCAAGGAGAGCATTGCAGCGATCTTGATTGATCTTGCGAAAGAGACAGGTGCTGAGTCTCTCTTAGACCTTGGAGCAGGGGACGGGGTACTTACTGGTTATCTTTCAAGCTACTTTCGTGAGATTACAGCTGTCGATAAAAAACCAGAATTTGTAAAGCGTTTAGCTGACATTCCAAAGGTTCAAGCACAGGAATCTCAAATTGAAGATTACGAGCCAACGCGCACATACGATATGATTCTACTTTCCTATTCTTTTACTGGAATACCTGTAGATAAGATAGCTGATACCCTCAAGAGACTGACAAACGCAAAGAGTGAAGATGGAAGGATTATAGTAGTAACGTTTCAAGATGGTTGTGATTGGGATCTCTTTTCCAGTCATGTGTATTCTCAGATCGGCATTGCACGCTCAGGAGGCTCAAATCTTCACGAAAAGCTTATCCAGAAAGCCGGCTTCCAACCCAGTCTTGTCGACTCTACGAAAACCTACATGTGGGGAGATTCGCTATCTGATTTAGCGGAGATGATGTCGTTTTTCTTTGTAAAAGAAGAGGATAAGTATCGTGCTGATATTACAAACTACACAGAACACCTGAAGCAACTCAGTACCGATCTGCCAAATGGACGACGAGCAATCAGTGCAATCGAAGATTTCATAGAGATTACAAAGTAGCTCTCTCAATTCCCCTGAAGCTATACTAATAAGAGATGGAGTGGCTGGCTTTCTTACGCTTCATTCCCAAAATGCTAAAGGCAAAGCTTGAAAATAGCGTCTGTATACCGAGTATTGAGAGAAGCACTCCGGGAACTACGTAGTAGAGCGTAACTTCAGAAGTGAGATCTCCAAAGCTCGCACTCCACCAGTGATAGAGAGCTAAACCAATAAGTGTAAGTCCGGGCAAAAGAGCCGCACCACCACAGAGCAGTCCTCTCTCAAGTGTAAAAAGTTGGAAATAGGTCTTTGTTGTTTTGTTGTATGGGAGTAGTCCCTCCATAACAGCAAAGATTTTCATGAGAGCAGCAAATATAACTAATTGGTAACCAACGATAACAATCATGCTAGAGACAAGTGCGGTGTTGATACCTAGAACTGCACTGCCTATCTGTACAGATCCGAGAGCTAGACCTCCTAAGAGTGCTCCCGCCGCCATAAGAAATAGTCCAGGGTAGAGAAAAATCCAACGTGGGCTGATTAGCAGGTAGAATCTGAGTGTGCGCCATCCGTCACGAAATGTACGTAGGTGAGGTTTTCCTGTAATACGCTTATCCGGATGTAGGGTAATAGGCACCTCACCTATTGACTCGCCAAAGAGCGTTGCCTTTAGCACCATCTCAACGGCGAATTCCATGCCTGTGCACCGTTGGTCGATACGGCGATAAAGCTCTTTTGAAAATGCTCTTAGGCCACAGTTAATATCGTGAATTGGAGTACGAAATAGCAGCCTAGCGAATCGAGAGAAAAATGGATTGCCCACATAAAGATGTAACCACGGCATAGCACCAGACTCTACAACACCTCCTCCGACGGGTAATCGACAACCCTGGACGAGGTCACAGCCGCTACGGAGCTTCTGCAAGAAGAGAGGAATTGCTCTGAAATCATAACTTCCGTCAGCATCACCCATGACGATGTAACGTCCTCGCGCGTTATCGATTCCTCCCATGAGCGCGCTGCCATAGCCTTTCTCCTTGACAGAAACAACTCGCGCGCCGCATTCTTCGGCAAGAAGCGGCGAGCCATCAGTACTCCCGTTGTCAGCCACAATGACTTCACCTGCAATTTTATGAAAGGTAAGAGTCTGAAGAGCTGTGGTCACACATTCAACGATCGTTTCTGCTTCATCAAGGCACGGAATAACGACACTCAATTCGAGCTGCTCAAGTTCAGTCCTTGGCAGGTCAGAGTCTCTATATGTATTTGAAGAATGGGGGGCTACGGCCATGATACAAAGGGAACAAGCAATTGTGTGGTACTGTATTAAACCAATAAGGGGCACTATTCAAGCACTCACATGCTTCTTTGTGTGAGCATAGATATTTCACGCTTAATCTGGTAACTTCTTGAAATGCAAACCGATACTGGTTCCTTCTCTCCGTGGCTTTCGGTCGTTGTTCCGACGTATAACGGCGCGAGATATCTCAAAGATACGCTAGAGAGCCTTATGGCCCAAACGGAGCAGGAGTTTGAGGTGCTCTTAATTGATGATGGGTCAGCTGATAACACCGAAGCCTTAGCCAAGTCTTATGTAGATAAGCTCCCTATTCGCATTTTACGCACAGAACGCACCGGTAGCTGGACAGAGAACACAAATAGGGCACTCTGCGAAGCACGCGGAGAATTTATAAGTATACTTCATCAAGACGACACATGGTTACCAAATAGAATTGAGGTACTACGTACAACGTATAAACACTTTCCCAAGGCTCGAGTCATTGTTCACAATGCAGAGTTTATCGATGAGCAAAGTGTCCATCGTGGATGCTGGACCTGCCCGTTTCATAATTCTACCGAATACTTAGATGGAGCATACATCCTTGAACGACTTTTTATTCAGAATTTTTTAGCAGTACCAGCTGTTACCTTTAAGCGATCAACACTACAAGATACTGGTACTTTTGATCCCTCACTCTGGTATACCGGAGACTGGGATATGTGGCTACGTTTAGCTGAGATGGGTAACTGGATCTTTGTGCCTAAAGTACTCGCCTCTTTCCGAATACACCGCACGTCTCAAACTCTTTTAGGTAGTGACTCAGTATCTGACTATGACAAGCAGTATAAAGCCATTACGGCTCGCCACAGTCAGATGATATGCCGACACGTGAAAGATCCGGAGAAGGTATTAGCTCTTGCAGAGCTCTCTTCAGAGATAAATCTGTTCCTGATGCAACTTTATAAAAAGAGTTTTATCCCCTCAAAAACTCTCATCATCGCTTTTTGGCGCTCAGGAACTCGCGGCTTTCTAAGATACCTCTACTACTCTCGTCTTGTAGAGAGAATAAAATCAAGGCTAACGCTCCTCACAATATCAAATCCAAAAGGTGCGGAGCGAGCATACTGATGTCTTTACTGGTGTTAGCTCTCCTTAGCATCACGTTTGCACTAGCATTTAGTGGCGTTATACGGACAGTGTCTTTTTTTTCATTGCCGCTATCGCTGTTGCTAGCACTACCGATATCGCTCCTCTGTGCCACAATAGTAGGGACAAGTATCACTAAAATATTACGAGAGAACGCCCTTCAGTTCTTTCTGCTTGTAAGCGTAGGAGTGAGTTATTTTCTTTACACTATGTACCATCCATCTTTTTATGGTCTCGTAAGCTCTGGGGGAGGGGACGTTGCTGATCATATATACTACAGCTATAAGTTCACTAACCCTGATCCTGCGATCTATCACGGGTTTATAATATTTCATACTCTCCTTTATTGGATAAAGTATGTTCCAACTATCTCTTCTGACTTTGAAGCGCTTAGAGCGCTCTACTACCTATTTGGCTTTCTCTATCTGAGTACCATCACGCTCTTGGTACTTAAAGGATCGGCTGCTTCAAAACGCCTCTCAAGAAGAACTCTGCTATATCTTGCTGCGATTGTAATAACGTATACACTGATTTTTGATCGCTTACTTTTCCCCATTTTAAGTTATTTACAAGCTGAAGGGTTTTATCCGCAACTCTTTGGGATCTTACCACTTCTCTTAGGTGCGGTTCTGTACGGCCTTGAAGATGTTCAGTGGAAAAGGCTAACGCTACTTGCGCTCACTCTTGTGCTATACCGTTGGACGTACGGACTAAATCTTCCCGATCTCGTCTTTGCTCTCACTCTTCTAGTAGCTAGTGAGGCACGTGGTCGTACTGTTCAACTACTTCTCCTAGCCCTTGGCATCTTGCTATGTGCTTTTCTCTGGTTAAAGCTCTCAGTACTTCTTAACCGTGGTGGTGGGATTGTTCCATTATATCTTCCGGCAATTGGAGTTGGCTTATCAAGTATATGTCTCGTTCTTATCGCCTTACGCAGATATATTCCTCTAAAACTTGCTAAAACCTCTACATTCGCTACTTTTTTTTCACTCCCAGCGATAATAGTGACTACGCTCGCTTTTCTTTTAGGAGATGCCAAAGATTACTATCTTCTAAAGTATAACTTTCACGCCACTACACTTCTTATTTCAACCGCCCCGGTAGTATTGATTGCTGCATTGTGTAACTCACACCCAAGCTCTGAGCAGATCGCTCCTTTGCCGCGCTTTAAGTCGTTACTTCTTGTAGCTTTATTCTTTGGAGGCATGTATGCCTTTTCATTAGGATATGCAAATGTCCGTGCTCACTACGTAGAGAGAATAAAAAAAGACAAAGATAATACCATACTTGAACCGCTAGCAGATCCAAAAGCTGAAGAGCTGATACAAGAAGTGCTCACCACCAAACAGAAGCTGTTTGGTGGCTTTGTCTCTACCCCCGGATGGGTGCTCTCAGGGGTTATGAATGCAAGTTTTAAGTACTACCACTACCGCCAAGAGCGCATCCACGTGACTGGAAAATTAAGAGATGATCCTGGATACTGTATTTTTTGGAATTCTAGACCTCGAGATCTAAAGAAGATCCAAATGATAGGGTCAAAAAAGCTTTCTATCTATTTAAAAAATCTAAAAAAGCAGAGCGGTACGGCTACTCTGCACTATAAACGAGAATGGGAAGATGAACAGGCTAAGCTCTCCTATCACTGCTTCTAAAAAAAGTGATTGGTACTTTTTAACACCTCTCTTCGTCCTCTATGCGATCGCAGTCGTCTTACTAGCATATACGCACGAACCTTGGCGAGACGAAGTAAGGGCGTGGAGTATCACTCTTCAAATAGATTCGCTCTCGGATCTACTCCGTGTTTCTAGAAGCGAAGGTCATCCACCGCTCTGGTATCTCATACTGTGCGTAGCTCAAGTGTTTACACAGAATCCTGTTGCGCTAAAGGCCATAAGTGTCTTTGTTGCGCTCCTTGCGGGATTTCTTATTATTCGGAGTCCATACTTTTATAAAAGTGAGAAGACTCTCTGGCTCTTTGGTGTACTGCCTCTTTATGAGTATGCAGCTCAGTGTCGAAACTATGGGATAGGTATGCTCGCTCTCTTTGCATGCTGCACCGTATATCCACAGAGACGCCAGTCCCCATTCCTGTATCTCTTCTTACTCCTTTTACTATCTACTACAAGCGCCCTCGCTTTTTTAGTTGCGATCTCACTCTTTCTAAGCTTAATCGCTGAATACGTATTTGATAACAAACAAAAGTGTCATAGAAGAGAAGTCGCAGGATCTATTCTTCTTACCTGTGGATTTCTTCTCGTTATCATGCTTATGTGGCCTGAGAAGCAATCAATTGTTACTGAGTCTCATAGCCTCTCACCATTTAAAGCTCTTGCTGGTATCTCTTGGGCACTTCTCTCACAAGCAAGCTTTGCTACAGATGCGCTCTCGCTACGCCTTACTTTCTTTCCAATTTTCGTACTCTTACCGCTCTATTATCTCCTTAGAAGATCTCCTTATGTGTTGATCTATTCTGCTGCTGCAGTTTGGTCTCTTACGACATTTCACGTACTTGTCTACAATTGCTCAGCGCTTAGACATCAAGGTTTTCTTGTCTTAATACTTTTTTCAACCCTTTGGATGTACCGAGCAGGATTAGCTACTCGCGTAACGTACACACCACTTATATCAATATCACGACTATCAATACTTTTTCTCCTCATCTTACAAATTGATAATGCATACGTAAGAGCTCTACCTGATTTACATAAGCCGATGTCATCTGCAAAGCAGCTAGCTGCTTTTATTCAATCGGAGCCGATGCTTCAGGATGCTATTCTTATAGCGGAACCTGACTATTACGTTGAGACGGTACCATACTATCTCCCTAATATCCGTATCTACTTACCTCGCGAAAAACAATTTTCGCAAACGGTGTCATTTACTACGAAAAATGCGCAAACACTAAGACTAGGCGATCTTGTGCGCACAGCCAAAAGGTTATCGAAGAAGTACGACGTGCCAATTCTACTACTCTATGGTCATAGGTACTCAAGCCCCGGTGAGTATTCATTTAGTTATAACAAAATATTTTCTTTTAGTGAGAAAGAGCGAGCGCACTTCCGAGGTTCTTTTACCTCTCTAAAGAATTTTACAGACGCAGTCACTGATGAGAACTATAGGCTCTACCGCTTTAACCAGACACGACAGAACTAAGTAAGGACGTAAGCCGTTCTTTTATATTCTGAGAATCGGCATGTTTATTTAGATAAACGTGTCCATATTCTAATAGAGATTTTTGAAGCTGCATGTCTTGGATAATCTTTTGTAGGCCAGCTGCAAGTTCCTCCGTGTTATCTCCAGTTATGAGTGCATCTCTCTCATTGACAAGAGTATATCCACGGGCGCCACACGTTGTGGTAACGACCGGAAGCCCACAACTAAAATAATCAAGAAGCTTCATTTGCGCTCCAAATGTAGTCCGAAGTGGCATTAGAGCGATATCGCACCCAAAGAGAAATTCTTTGAGATCATCAACATAACCATAAGATAGAACATTTGAGTGCCGAAATTCAGGCTGACCATTTCCAGCAATTACAAACTGAAGTTTCTCTCTATCGCCTTCAAATCGTGGTGCTAGCTCCTTACAGATCCAATCAGTAGCTTCGCGGTTTGGGAGATGGCTCTTAGAGCCGTGAAAGACTATGAGCGTTTTATTTTGTGGAAGATCATACTTTTGCCTGATGGTTTTCTTACTCAAATCAGATCTATAGATAGTAACTGGCTGAGGGAGATAGCTTACCTTCTCTTCATTGAGATCGTACTCACGAATAAGATCGCTACGGTCTTTAGAGGATACGGTAAGAATATGCTTTGCTTTTTGACACGCTCTCTTCTCAATAGATCCAATGATTTTTGAAAAAAGTGTAGGAAGTGGTGGATAATGAATCCCCAAATGTTTTAGTGTGTTTGAGGAAAAATACTTCTCCACGCCGTGCGAAAAATAGATAGATGGAGTTTGTAAGTCGCGAGAAAGCGCGTTTGCTCCCCAAGGAAAATCAAAGAATACAATGTCAGCCTTCGTTTCTGATATCGCCCTTATGAGCTCTCTCTTAAAATCTGCGCTATAGTCTAAAAAAAAGGGCACAGCTTTTCTAAAATAGGTAGGCTCTTTAAAGTAATAAACAGACTCTAAGGGGATCTCTTGCTCAAAGTAGCAAAGCTCAGAGCCGTACGGAACAAGTGCTGAGATCTGCACCTCTGATAGTAGTGACAGTACACCTCCTAGTCGGTGAAGATGACCTTCGGGCTGAAAAAGGGTTATATGCGGAACAACAAGGAGAAGCCTCATCTCGTAAGCTCCTCATAAACAGGTAAAGCTCTTTTAAGAATATCTTGCCACTGATATTTTGCTCGGACAAGATTCCAAGCTGCATCCGCAATGCCCTGAGCTTTCTCTCTATCTTCTAAAAGCATCAGTATTGAACTTCTAAATGCTTGTGGAGTGTCTGCAAGAAGAATGTCTTTTGATTGAGTGACCTCTATACCTTCAGCACCACATGTTGTTGAGACAACAGGCACACCGACGGCAAAACTCTCTAATATTTTTAAACGTGTGCCAGAGCCTGCAAGGAGTGGAACAATAGCTATATCAGCATTACGATAATGCACGCTTATATCATCGCAATCAGTGACAAATCTTACTCTTTCAGATGCATATGCTAGCAGATCAAGAGATGGGGACCGTCCAATAATATCAAGGGTGACTTCTTTATGAAGAGATTGTATCTCAGGCCAAATGTCTCGAAAGAACCAGAGAAGACCTTCTCGGTTTGGAGGATAATGAAGCGAACCTGTGAAGATGAGTCTATTTGAGGGCAACGTAACAGATTCTCTCTCTAGCAGGTTCACACCATTTGGAATAAGTGAGAGTGGTGTAGTGAACGAGCGTTCTCGTAGGAGGGCCATATCGTTAGTAGAAACTGATAGTATACTATCTACCTCTTTAAGCACACTTCTCTCAAAGCGCCTCATTTTAAAACCTTGCCAACGGTGAAACCACTTTCGTACAAGATGAGAGGTCGTGTGAGCGATCCGAAATAAGAGATCAGACTCGCAATTAGGCATATCTAAGACAACGGGCACAGAGAGTTCTTGGCAACAGATGTTTGAAGCCATATAGATCTCTTGTAATTGAACGATATCAATACTGTGCTCACTCACTATCTTAGGGATAGTAGAGCTGAGTTCTCTAGAGTAGCAGGAAGAAGCCACATAAGGGATTGATGAAAAAACCGTTCTAAACATATCAAGGGCTCTACGGAGCTGCGTTCGCTTACCGTCATAGAGAAATATTTTACCTGTATGCGGTGAAAGGGCTTTAACAGCACGGTCGATATCTTCACCGCGATCAAGCGCTACAAGAAAGACGCTATGATGTTTTGAGAGCTCACGGATAAAAGCTCCGTTTCGTATCTTCATTCCAGAGTCTTCCGGATAGGGGAGCGATGAGACGACTAGTAAGATATTCATACTCTAGCTAACACCTGCTTATAGACCTCTCTCATCTCACAAGCACACTGTTGCCACGTATATAGAGAAAGTTCCTCTTTCCCTCTCTTTATCAATTGTGCAGAGAGTTCTGAATCCTCAAGAAGACGTAAAAGTGCTTGAGCGATTCCGTGTTCATCTTCAGGATCTACGGTAAGCACAGCATCTTTCCCAATTTCTAACATTGAAGAGAGATTTGAAGTAACTACGGGAGTCTCTGCCCCAAACGCTTCAAGAATCGGAAAACCAAATCCTTCATAGAGGCTCGGATACAAAAGGACGCAAGCTTTATCATAAAGAACACTTAGCTCAGTATCAGTAAGAGAGCCCTCGTAGCGTACATGCGTATTAGCAGGCGACTTATCTAACGCTTGGAAAAAGAGTTCAGACCTGTATCCCTTCTTCCCAACAACAACGAGTGGCGGTGTCTTCTCTTTGTACGTATCAAATACTATCTCATAGGCTTTAAGCGCCCTTAGATAGTTCTTACGCGGTTCAATCGTTCCAACCATGAGTATTGGCGATACTCCGTCGCAGATCTTCTTAAGCGTCTTACGTCTAAAGCTTTCGGAGTAGTCTGCCACTAGCGTAGTAAAGCCTGGATAAATGACAGAGGTGCGCTCTTGTTGAACATCTGTAAGGTTTAAGAGATCTCTTCTCGTACTCTCTGAGATGCATACCGTATGAGCCGCATTCTTAGCTTCACTTTGAAATTTCGTGTAGTGTCTTCGGCTTGCGGGATCAAGGCTTTGTGGCTCTTTAAGAAAATAGAGATCTTGTGCTGTATGCACTCGAGGATAACGGAAAGGAAACGGAGCATAGAAGTCGATACAGTGGATAAGATCGATCTCTTTTAAAAGGAGGGAATCAAAAAAAAGCGACTGTTGTTCGAAACGAAAATGGGGCGGAGTTAAGAGCCTATGTGTACGAACATGTTTTTTTCGAAGAAGCGGCTCAGAGCTGTTTCTAGCAGCAAGTAAGGTAATGTCGTCACCTTCTTGTAACTCTGAAAATGCATTGACCAGCCCATAGAGATAACGGGCGATTCCAGTCTTCGTATAGTGGTAAATTCTTGTATCGAAAGCTATCTTCACTTTTGTAGACTATCTAAGGTGCTCATACGATATTTCTCGTAATCGATATTGAGGTTCAATACAATCCTGCTAGAATACGGGTTTATAATAAGTAATCTTTTCACCATGGGATAGAGAAAGCAATGTTTGAGGCCCAACCTTCTAAGGGTATAAGCTCTAACCCCGATCTTGCTCACACAGATCGGGTACAGAAAGAGCGTCTTGAACTTGTTCGAGAACAGCTTAGTGTCCGTCCGCTACCAAAGCACACAGCAACTCCACTTGTATCGATAATCATCCTTAATTATAACGGCAAAGACGTTCTTCCCCGTTGCTTGCGTGCACTCAGTGCCCAAAGCTACAAACATTTTGAAGTCCTTGTAATTGACAATCATTCAACAGATGGAAGCGATCAGATTGCACAGAATTTCATCGCCCCATTTCCTCTAACGGTTATTCGTGCAGATACAAATCTCGGCGTAGCTGGAGGCAGAAATGTAGGAGTGACTAAGAGTAGGGGGGAAGTGTTAGCATTTTTAGATAACGATGGGTATCCAACTCCTGAGTGGCTACAAGAAGCACTTAATGCCCTCTACTCTGAAACAGATATCGGTGCTGTATGTTCACTCGTTTTTTTTGCTGATGATCCGCTACGAGTTAATGGGTTTGGCGGAGTTTTAACGACAAGTGGCCTCGCGGCAGATAGAGATTATGGAGTAGACATCACCAATCTCAAACCACGTACAACCGTCTTTTATCCGATGGGCTGTGGAATGGTTCTAAGAGCAGAGAGCGCTCATAAGGTATTCCCCCTCGATGCGCTTCTTCCGAAATGGTATGACGATACTGAAATAGGAATCCGACTCCACTTATACAATCAACAAGTTATCGTCGCCCCACTCGCTATAGTCGACCACGATGCACATTCAGGAGATAAAAAGCGGATGCCTGCTGGATGGAAACGAGCTCTTCTCTTTGAAAAAGCACGCATGAGAACTGTCTTAAAGTATTTCCCACTTTCAAAGCTGCCAAGATGGATGGCACAAGAAGTAGCACAGCTCTTACGGATCACATTCTCTAAAGAAGTACGTAAAGCCCCGGTTCTCTGTGTAGCTTTTATATGGAACCTTTTTCATTTAGGCTCAATTGTACGCTTACGGCAGCTTCAACCACCATGTAATTTCTGGAAACACCTCGTTTCGCCCCAAACTCTAGAAAGGGGGACCTAAGACGAGATGGTTTATTCCATAAGAAATCTCTCAAGAGGTGCTGTAATCCTCTGTACGAGGCAGTTTTTTGTTCAGCTCTTTGGCATGATTGCTGGAGTTGTACTGGCACGTTCGCTTCAAGTGTCAGATTTCGGAATTTATGCGGTGCTTACTTTTCAGTTCTATCTCCATCTCTCTATTGGAGATCTTGGACTCGGAGCAAGTATCATCCGCCAGAAACATGAGCCTGATACGTCATTGCTTCGGACAGTACAATGTGTACGCTCAACACTTGATACCATACAGCTCATATTGGTGTGGTTTGCCGCACCGATCCTTGCTTCATGGTACGGAGGAGGAGAGAACGTAGCGACCGCTTTTATACTTGTGGCGCTTGCAGCGTGGCTTCAGTCATTCGCAACGGTGCCTACTATCTTATTAGAAAGAAAGATGCATTTCGGCTACGTCGCAACTACTGAGCTTATTCAGGCAGGCTGCTTTACGGCAACGTGTATCTTCGCAGCTTACTCAGAGACTCCTCATCTCATTATCGCCTATGGGTGGGTTCTATACGCGACTCTTGGCTCTCTACTCCTTTTCCTTAGGCAACCGTGGAGTTTTGGCTTTGCCTTTGAACGAAATCAACTCCAAGAGCGACTCTCTTTTGCTCTTCCTTATCAATCCGTGCAACTTGCTACGATCGTGCGAGATAGCTTTACCCCGATTGCTATCGGTTTTTTTGCAGGAGCCACAGCCGTTGGTCAGATGAGTTGGGCGACAACTTTCGCATTATCGCTACCTATGGGCTCTCTTGTGCTGCAACGCCTCTTTCTTCCTGCCATGTCTAAAGTACAAGACGATCCGGTGGAGCTCGGTAGACAGCTTGAGGATGCGCTTTCACTCACACACATACTCATACTACCTATCGCAATGTTTCTTCTTATATATAGCGACTCTATTACCCTCCTTGTATTTGGTGAAAAATGGTTAGATGCGCTACCTCTTTTTACTATTCTCTGGCTAGCAAGTCTTTTATTTCCATTTTATGCTCCGCTCTTTAGTGTACTGAACGCAACTGGAAGGTCAGGGAAGGTTTTACGTTTTACGCTCTTAGTCTCTCTCGGGGTATGGATTATCGGGCTTCCGCTGCTCTATCTCGCTGGTATAATGGGGTTTGCCGTTGCCTATATACTTTCACAGCTCTCAATTTTTTATCTCTTACACGAGGTAAGACAACAACTCTCCTTTCACCTTCTAAGAGCTCTACGTCCAGGATGGGCCATTGCCCTGATATCTCTTATTATTTTTTCGACTCTTCACACCTTTGTCTTGCCCAAGTCGATTTTTATGTTAATTGCCATCGCTATTTCTGGATTTCTTCTCTGTGCTGCAGTATCACATAGAAGGATGCATTCACTTCGAAGCGCTCTGTAATATGTAGTATTCTTTAGCTCTATGAAAGAAAACCCTCAACCATCTCTTGAAACAATTTACAAATCACCGCCACTTGTCCACGGTGATGGTGATCATTGCTGGAAGATCTCTCTTGAGTGTGCCAGATACATTCATGATCACGTAGCTACCGGCTCCTCTACCATTGAAACAGGATGTGGCCTGAGCACGGTCATTTTTGCGCTAAAAGGCGCAACCCATACCTGTATCGTACCAAATATCGAAGAGGTTCATCGTCTTAAGTCGTATTGTTCTGAGCTAGGTATCTCCCTTGATTCTGTATCTTTTAAGATTGAGCGTTCTCAGTATCTCCTTCCTTCGATGTCTCATAAGAGCTATGATTTTGTTTTTATAGATGGATGTCACTCTTTTCCATCACCGTTTATTGACTGGTACTTTATTGAACCACACCTAAAACTAGGCGGAATGCTTGTCATAGATGATATCCACCTCTGGACTGGCAAAGTATTACGTGATTTTTTACAAGAAGATCCTCACTGGTCGTTTCTTAAAGAGTTTCCAGCGAGAAGTGTCGTGTTTCAAAAGCAGCATGAGGGAAGTACAGATATTGCGTGGAATGATCAACCGTATGTGTACTCACGATCTAGTGTCACAAAACCGCGTTTAGCGCTTGAACACATAAAGCATAAAGCTAAAGAGATACGTTCGTGGTTCACCCGATCCTCTGGGCCACCTCATAGAGTTCAATCCTAATTCAGACATTCTTTTATGTCCGAAAGCAGCATACAAGCAAGTTCGCGATCAACTCATTTTGTACTAAAGAATATCGTTCTTGCCGTCACTTCGTTCTTACTGTCACTCATAGTTGCCGAATCTCTCTTTCGGTACCTTATCTATCTCCGTGAGGGACGTTCACTCTATGAAATTCAGACAGAACCGCCTGAGAACTACTTTGAGACTGATAACTTTTCAAATCTTATAACCATAAGTACAGATGCTGACAGAATTTACGAGCTTCACCCCAATATGAAGGTGCGTTTTCTAGGAGCTCGTGTGACAACAGACTCAAATGGATTTCGCTTCAGCACGCCGCACATATCGAACGGCAATTCTCAAAAAACAATAGTTGGGATTGGCGACTCACTAATGTTCGGCTGGAGAGTAGAGGAGGGGAGTGACTATCTTTCACTCCTTAAGAGAAAGCTAGATAAGAAGTACTCAGCGAATAAGTGGCAAGTCATTAACACGGCTGTTCCCGGATACAATACTCCTCTTGAGGTTGCAACGCTCAAAGCTAAGGCCCTTTCCCTTAACCCTGAGATAGTTATCTTAGGATTTGTGCACTCTAATGATTTTGAACTTCCTTATTTCGTAAGAACTCCCACGCCCTATTTCTCTTTTTGTCGTATCTTTCTCGCAGAACACATAAAATATCTAAGCGGAATAACAACTCCCCATACGTCACTCTACCATCCAGTCAGTCAATCTGCTGAAGTTAAAGCGCAAGGCTTTCTAAAGTTTCAATCTGCCCTTGATGAGTTGTCACAACTTAGCCACAAACACTCCTTCAGAGTTCTTGTCTATATTCATGAAAAGACCTCTCTTGAAAGCTTAGCGGAATTTCAGAAGAGAAATTTTGAAATCGTTTATGCATGGCCGAAAATCCAACGGAAAATGAGTAAAATGGGAATAACAAAATACACAGGGTCAAATCTTACCATTAGCTCAACAGACCCACATCCTTCACCACTTGGCCACCAAATAGCTGCTCGTTTACTGATGAAACATTTAGAGAACGTAGAACGTTTACGAGGATAGATGTATACAATTCAAGATGAGCTTTATAAGGTCTGAGTGTGTCGGTTATAAGCTTCGCACATTTTTAAATGATACTCAGCAATTGGAATATTGGTGCCTCCTCCTCTCTTGTTTGCTCCCGCATTCCACCGTCCTCCGTAGTTGGGATCGATATTCTCATTTATATGAAGTGAATTTAGAGTAAACCCATCCGGGGCATTCTGTCCGAGCCTGAGCCTACAAGCCCAGCGACCCGATCCCTTAATCTCTTCGTAAGTCATTATTACAGCCGCTTCCGGAAGAAGAGTCGGCATAAACTCATTCCTCATGTTATCGGTCAAATGCACAAGTGCAACCTGTCCGTCTACTTTAAGAGCATCCCCATCAAGAAGTGCCGCGCGTGTTTCTTCCCTGCCACGTTCTCGCTTATTAAGTAAGGCTTGCGCTGATTGATCAAGTGGGCGCTCCATTAAAAGGAGCCCGAGATTCCTTGCAGAGTAGGCCAGATCTTTTTTTACATCTAAGGCCTGCAAAAGATCTGCTATAGGATTCACCTTTCCAGTATGGTCAGCTGCAATTACAGCTTCTTCAAAAAGGGGCAGGGGAGGGAGATGGCCTCTCATAATAAGAGAGCTAAGAACACTATCACAGTCTGTGTGATTAATGATTACCCTGTCTTCTTTACGAGTAGTTCCATATCTCACATACTCACAAGCAAGATTCCCGCTGGAGATGTGTCGATACATCCGATCATGAGGAGCATGATGGTCAATATTTACAATATCGTAGTCAGATGAGTAATACCCGCCCTTAATTTCATGTTCGGTCTCAATATCATCAAGATAGAAATCACACACATAGAGTCTACCATCACGAAAGAGTGAGCGGAGCTCGGCGCGAGTATGACTTGTTGCTGATGGTATAAGATCGATCTGAAATTCTTTACGAGAGATAAGACGTTGCCCAAGCTCGTGCAGATCTACCAGAGCATTTTGAGCTGCCGTAAAATAATCTCCTCGCGGGGAAGATTTGCCATCTTGTTGAAGAACCCAGCATGAGTCCTGAAATGTGACATAAACTCTGGTTTGTCCTGCAACGTTCCCGAGAAGTGATGCCAGCTCATTTAGGAGAGCCATTACTTCCTCGTCAGTGAGATCACTGTTATAAAGCGGGCTTACTAGCCCTTTAAACTCTACTACTGGCTCCTCACCCGCACTGCCATAAGGCGGCCTAGCTATTGGGTGTGCATAGAGAATGTCTCCCTCCTGTAGAATACCAGATAGAAAAGGTTGACGTCTGGCGGCTCGTTCCTGCATCCAGCTTTTTGCTGCATCACTTACTGCCCTTGTTGTATGGATACTCCCTAAATCTTCATATCCCTCTTTGAGTCTCAGAGTGATCGAGAACTCACGTAAATCGGCAAGCGAGTCTTGAAGCGTTGAGTAGTGTGATAGGTTTTGGGTGACATCGTATCGTGTCGGATTATTGTCTATTGGTCTCATTATGATAACTCCTGAATTCGTCTTGAACATTCTGTGCTAATTTTTTGTTGTACCTTTCTTGCCTCAACTATGTGCTCAAAGAGGTCGCCAAGTGGGGTGTTAACGCCGCCAAAGTGCTCTTGCCCGTTACATTCAAAGCAGTAAAGAAGGTTCTCTACGACCTGCTCTCGCTCTTCGTACTCGTAGGTAAGTACTTTCTTCTCGAGCTCTTCCCACCCTACGGTGTATTCAAAGAAGATATCTGCGTTCTCATCCTCAGGGAGAAGTTCATGAGGACGGATAAGGTGACTCTTAGCGATACTCTGGAATTCGTACCGACCTGCGTATGATTCGTCCTCATACACATCGAGAAAACTTCTCCCTTTTGGGAGAAGAGAGCTTGCAAGGATAAGCTCTTTTCCGTGAGTCAAATATACACCTGAAAGTTCTCCATATGTAATATCTCGCGCAACGTTGATGGACCTGCCGGGTAGTGAGAGTTTTGAATCCACTACCATCTCTACATCATTTGTAAACGCGTGGACGCTCTGCTCTCTTTCTCTTGATTTTGCGTGGAAGTAATTTCCATCAGATGACGGTTCAACAAAGGTTAGGCTAAACTCATGCTCGATCCTTACAGGATCGTCTTCCCAACCACCTTTTTTAACTTCAGAAAAAATAAGGACAGGAACTGGATATTCATTCTCTAGCGCATGTTCACGTAACTTACTTTCAAGGCCAGTATAGGCTCCGACCCAATCGGATTTTCTTAAAAGCGAGCTACCATAAAAATGAGTTATGGCGTCCATCGCAGAGAGCATTGTATACGCGGGTGCTTCTCGTAATCTTTGTTGCTCAAGATTTAGCCTCTCTTCAAGTACAAGGAGAGACTCTTGAAGCTCCACCATATGCATCTGCTTTTGTTTCTCATGCTCTCTCTCAACCTCTTTCTGCTTTTCATCAACAGAGCGAAAGCTCTCTTCGGCAAGCATTGTGAACTTCGCCGATTCTTTAAGAGCCTGCTCAAGCGCAATGGGGCCTCTTCCTACTGAGTTCTCTTGTTTAGTATTCATTAGACATCTCCTATCAAGTGTTCTCTGATAGCGAGATTATGGTTCATAATTAGCTTTTTGCTCTACTCTGTGCTAAGCTGACCATCAATTATGACATATACGGGTCAATATTAGATTATATTGGCAATCTGTCAGACCGGAAGGGGAGAGGCGTTGCAATTAAGCGATAAGGAAAGAAAGATACTCGGGGCCATTGAGCACCAAGCTGAGGTGCCTGTGAGCGAGCTCCAGAAACAGACCAAACTTCGTGCTCATTCCATTCATTACGCTATCGCATCCTTAAAGCGCAGAGGGATAATTGTCGGCAAGGCTCCGTTTATTAACAACTATCCTCTGGGATACACCGATTACACGATCTACTTCTCACTCTCCTCCACTTCAAAGCGCTCAACAAACAAGCTCATCAGCAGACTGATTGCTGCACCCGGAGTATCGTGGGTGGCACAGCTAGGTGGCGACTTTCAGATTGGAGTGGCCTTTTGTGCGCGCCGGATAGAGGAGGTCTCGTTTCTTCTCGGTGAACTTTCAGAAGAATTCGGGCAGCTCTTTTTTCAAAAATCTATTTCTGTTCGCATCTCATTTCACGCCTTTGGCCGCAAATATCTCTGGAAGCGCTCACAAAACATTGCGCCACTAAAGATCGGAAAACTGCCATCTTCCGTTGAAATCAATGAAGTTGACCACACTATTCTGTCTGGCCTCGCCAACAATGAATATAGCTCTAAAAGAGAGCTTTCCAGACTACTCGCTATACCTTTCTCAACTCTTGAGAGAAGAGTAGGCAGGCTTGAAGAAAGTGGGGTTATTGGGGGTTATATTTATCGCCTAAATCTCAGTGGTAGCAATCTTCTTACCTATCGATTGTTAATCTACTCAAGGGGCATCGCGCCGATGCTAACGCAACAGCTCTATACGTTCTGTAAAAAGCACCCCGGAGTTCTCCATTTTATAGAGTGTATGGGCGCATGGGACTATGAGATTGGAGTTGAAATCTCACATGCGGAGGAGCTTAATGAGATTATTCAAGCTCTACAGGAGTCCGTCGGAGACGGGCTTATCGGCATAAAATCATTACAGATTTTTAAGCATCTCAAATACTCGGGATATCCCTTTCCCTAAACGTCCCCATGCGGCCTACACAGATGATTAACTAAGTACATCTGGTACAATGACACACGTATGCAGACTGGACCATTTGAGAGCTCTCTCACACACGCTCAGATACGTGAGCAGATGGAAAATACTCCTATCGATAGCTGGTGCCAGCAACTGTCCTGTCCCGAGCATACTCAATCGGAGTTTACTGCTGAAGGACTAAAATGTGCGAAAAGGGGAGTAGAGGAGCTCTCTGCTCTTCTTGATAGTCACGAGTTTCGTGATAGGTTTCTTAACACACAATCACACCGCGAAACTGCTGAAGTTCACCGCGTAGAAGACGCAATAGATGAAGCTCTGATTTTCAAGATTAAGATCCGAGCCGAGAGGGAAGAGAGGCTTGCCGCAGGTGCATCTCTACACAAAAAAGAGGTTAAAGCAGCAGCCAGATTAAGAAACGTAGTATCCTATAAGTCACTGACATACGATACCAGCGATCGGGCGCAACTCTTAAAACTTAGAGAAGCGGTGGCTAAAGATAACGCCCACTACTCACAAAAACGAAGCTCATCTCTTCAAGTAAGAGCTACACGTATTCAGCACGTTAATGAGACTTATGAAAGACTCACCCGAGAATTTGAAGAGATGAAAGAGCATCCTGATTTTCTAAGAGCACTGGAGATGTGGGGAAGAAGTCGAAACGCCGTTGGCGATAGAAACGGTGGCAGAGGGTATCACGCAGGAGTCGTACATTACTTTGAATACCGCGCTTATAGTGGAAAGAATAAACGCTACCAAAACGATAATTTAGATAAATTTGGAATTCAGGGCTTTATTGATTTCACAAACGCCGTCAGGCACATCGTACGCCCTCAAAAGAGTGCCTCGCCTGAGTACGGTGTCCTTTTTCGTGACGAACAGAACAGAAAAAGACTCATCGCTCGCACAGAATCTTGCCTTGTCATAGCATTTCAACATGCAGAACAACCCCTTAGGCTCCTCTCTATCCAACCGAATAAGCCAGGATGGCAGAGTAGGGAAAAGGTCATTGAACGCATTAAGCGCGAGCTAGGCCCAGACACCGAAGATAAACGCTTTAATCGTCTTGGAAAAAATCGCTCTCTAGCCGCATGCATTTGTTCAGGCGAGTTCCTTTTACCCTGAGGATATTTAGGTTATAAAATACAGATGGAAAACTACTACCACGAATTTCTCTCCCTAGTTGCTATCAATATCTTTGCCCTGATCAGTCCCGGCCCCGACTTTGCGATCATTGTACGTCAAAGTATCGTACGTGGCAGAAGGGCGGCTTTTATTACAAGCCTTGGCATAGGCGCAGCCATTGTTGTGCATCTATTGTATTGTTTGTTAGGCCTCGGCTATATCGTCTCAAAGTCGATAGTTCTCTTTAACCTGATTAAGTTCCTCGGTGCTGCCTACTTAATTGTGCTAGGTATTAAGTCACTCCGCTCAAAGCCATCAGAGCAAAACTCCTTACAGGAGAACACCACAGCTCAAGAGAAGTCTACGAGTGGCTCTTCAGATTTTAAGATCGGATTTATCACAAACCTTCTTAATCCGAAGGCCACGCTATTTTTCCTCTCAGTATTTTCAGTCGTCATCAGCCCCGATACACCGATAGCACTCCAAGCCTTCTATGGCTTCTGGATGGTAGCCAATGCAGTAATCTGGTTTATGTTCGTGGCCATTTTCTTTACCCACGAAAGGGTACGCGCAGCATTCTTGCGATTTGGACACTGGTTTGAACGAATAACCGGCGCCATCTTAATAGCGCTTGGGCTTAAGATCGCTGTATCTGATTAACGTTAGCTCTTAGTGTGCTTCCAATTAGAAGGGCGAGAAACTTCTAGATATTAACACGGATACTAAATATAATTATCTTCCAGCTAAGATTGTACCTTTACCTGTTCCGTAGGAATACAATATGAAGTACTTAGAATTTCATGATTCAACGATCTCTAGCATATCAATCACAAGTGATAATATCATTCTGTTTCTGGAGCCTGCGCTGTTGCATGAGGAAGAAGACGACGAAGGGGACTACGGTTCGTGTAGTCTTGTACTTCAAGGGGACAATTCAATCAATAAAAGGATCAATGTCCCCTTTGACATTTACAGTGGCAGCATCGTTATATCCACAAAAGAATATTCCGATCTACTGCCTTTAAACTTCAATGAGGACGGAGAGGCTACTTTGGAAATTACAGGAACAGGCTCAGATGATGTATTCACAACCATACAATTGACTAGCAAGAGAGTGTACATAAAAGCATAAGTGTTTTGGAGAAGTTTCCTCGATGGCGAGCATAGGGTGAAGACATTTACTATATTAGCACTACTATTACCTTCTCTATTTTTACTGTGCTTAGTTGTGCTTTTTTACTGGGGAGAGAATCAACTCCTCACGCCTAGGTACATTGAAAATAAGCTAAGAAAAGGCATGAACGTAGAAGAAGCGCTGTTTCAGCTAGCGCTTCAGCAAGCTGATTGCTACACTCAAAAAACTACGGAGAAGTATGAGTGTAAGATTTCGAAAAAAGGTGTTGGCAGTATATTTTACCCTCAGCACACTGTGATTCTCCACTTTGTTGAGCAAAAATCGCTTCACTCATATTCAGCATACTGGAGCATGCTTCTTGATGAGAAGGTAGAAGAAGGGGAGTTCTATGCCCCCGTACATAGTGCCACTCACCTTGAATGAGAGAGACAGTAGAAGACTCGATTATGGTTACTCAACCAGATTTCATTAAGATTATTATTGATGCATTTGGAAAGAGAGCTAGGCCATCATTTTACCTACGTTGTTTAATTATCCTTATTCTCCTACCCGTAGTCGGATGCTCAGATTCTCGACTAAGGAACTTCTCTCAAACTTGCGAATCAATTGACAAGAACACGTCAGAACACGTCATGCTAAAGGTTATGCAAGATTTTGAGATGGTAACAAATGAAATGAGCGGTGATATTACCAGCTATGCATTTAGATTAAGTGAAAAGTACTCAGCTGATATCTGCTTTATCGAAGTGACAGGTGGGGCAGTTGTTTCATCTAGGTTTTCCCCTGATTAAGTCTCTTAAGTTGAACGATGAAAATTACATTTGATCAAGTTTCCTCTAATTACAGCTATCCCCTCACAACCGCAGAAGTGCGCGCAGCGTTGAATGTATTGAGTAAAGATTTAACTTCGAATATTCGAGCTATTCGTTTTGGATGTAATCAAGCAACAACTCAAGAGGGCAGACTGGTCACAAGAGGATCTGGCTACGAAATCAGAATAAACTTCTGTTTAGATTCTAATAAGTCGCGTATGTTGTCCGATTCAAACAGTTACCTTAAATATGTGATTGAATTGGGTGGCAAAGTTGACTTGGAATCAGCTTCAATTACGTGGCCCGAATCTTCGTCTAAGAGATATGCACTCTTTATACTCTTTCATGAGTTGAAACATATTGAATACAACAGTAACCGAGAGAACCCGAGATTAACCGGCAAAAGCTCACTGAGTGAAGAATCGTACTGCGACGAAGAGGCGCTTCGTCTTGTGGAGGCGTACAAATTTTAATTAGTGGCATTATTAGGCCACTTACTTATTTCACGGGTTTCAAGAGGATAGGCCACAAAGAGCTCAGGGGAGGCCTTATGTTTTTGACCGATAAGTAACCTTATCGGTCAAAAGTAGGGGTGGCCCATCGAATTTAGCAATAATTGAGCAGCCATTCTCTGGCATCGGCTTCGTATTCAGCTGCAGTAAGAGTCTCTGATTCTATTGTAGTATATAGCCCGTCAGACCTACGACTTAAATACGTTCAGGACAATTGATGTTTAGTAAACGCAAGGCATTTCTTAAACCTTGGTTTACTGCCTGTGTGAGAGCAAGTCTGGGTATATCAGGTACACCATTTCGAAATACCGGGCATTCTGAGTAGTAACTATTATACTGACGCGCAAGCTCAAGGGTGTAATTTACAACAATCGTTGGACTATGTTCTGTCGCTGCTCGAGTAACAACCTCTGGATATCGGACTAATTCCTTAATTAGGCCTATCTCCTGCTCATTTAACTGCGGAGAGTCAATATCCTCAATACTCGGCACTGTTCCCTCATGGCGTCCTAAAATCGAATTCGCTCGACAAGCGGTATACATGACGTATGCTCCACCGGAGCGCTCAAATTCTGTCATCTGCTCAGCGAGATCGTCTTTTAGAGGCACTGGGGTAACGCGATCACGTCTGAGATCGTTAAAGGTTATCGAGCCAGTGGCTAGCTCACTGGCAGTTTGCTGAACTTTATCCTCCGGGAGTGTTCCACGCTCTCTAAGCGTTTTCTCAAAATGCGCAATCGAAGAATTGAGTAAGCGCATGACATTAGAGGCTCCATCTCTACTCGAAAGTTTTTGTTTCTGCGGATTAACATAGAATCCAAAGGGCACGTGGGTAAGCTTCGAAGGTCTAGAGTCTTCCGGAACTAGGCTGTTTGCAGCATCAAAGAGATCTCGAAAATATGCTGACTGCTCCTGTCCTACGACATATACGATCTCGTCACATTCAAATTCCTTACCTCGCGACTTGATAGCGGCAAGATCACGTGAAGCATATATGGTAGTCCCATCGCTTCGCTGTAGAACAAGTCTTTTATCATTTTCAAGTGGAACTACTATTGCACCAATGTCAGATTCAAGTTCTCTGCGCTCATATTCAGCAGCCTTCTCGTCTTGCTCTATCCTCGTTGCCATTACGGCCTGAGCTTCAGCTGAAGAGAAGTGAAAGGCTGAGCCACGGGCAAGTGATTCTTCTAGCAGCTCGCTAGCTTTTCCGGCGTAATAACTCTCACCAAGTGTAATGTCATGAGAGGTGCCAAGTAACGAATAAAACTTTTCAAAATCAGCAAGACTCAGGTCTACCATCTGCTTCCAGACAGCTACCTCGTGAGCATTTCCCTGCTCAAGTGCGATAAAGCGTTCCTTAGATTTTTCACCAAAAGCATACCACTGCTCTTGAAGCTCACCAAGATTTGAGAACTCACCAAGACACTTTACTAGGAGCTCCTTCTCATTATCAGTTAGCTCCTGAAAAAAGTCCTCAGACGAAGATGCGCGTTCAGCTGTACGTCTTAAGGCATAGAGCGATGCGAGGGCTGCGTTCGAATCAAGTGAGATGCCCGTCCGCTCTTGTGCTTCGATGAGAAAGCCAAATCCTCCCCAATCGTTTAAATGATTCACTCGGAATACTGTTGCGCCGCAAGCGTCATAGATATTTGATAACGCCTCACCAATAATCGTTGAGCGAATATGCCCGGCATGCAGGTTTTTAGCAGCATTCGGACTAGAATAATCAACCACTATGCGATTTCCGGCCAGAGCTACGCCTTCTCCGTATTGATCTTTTAAGCTCTGAACAGATGACAGACAACGAAAAAGTTGTTCGTCGCTCAGACGAACATTAAGAAAGATACCTTTCGTATCAACACGCTCTATCACTCCCTGTGTCTTCAGATCAGAACTTTCTAGCTGCTGCTTCCAGCGCGGAAGTGTTTCTTTTATGAAGGTCCCCTTTCCCTGAGCACTTAAAAGTTCTGGCGAGCGAATACTGAGATCGGCATCAAAACGGTCTCTTGAAATAATATCGATCGCAAGTGTACTTGGCTGAGCACCTAAAGTTTGAGTTATCTGCTTCTGGAGCGTCACATAAGGGTAAGAGGCTTCCGAGGTAAGTGTGCGGCTCTCACGTGAATGCTCAACTGCCTCACGAACAGCTACAACTTCTTCTGCTTTTTGCTCACGATGATCACTTAGTGGGGTATCTCGAGCAACAGGAGTAGCGCTAACTAGCCCAGAATCTTCACCAGAGCCCCTACCCTTCAAATCCTGATTATGTGTATTCTGAGGATCTCTCAATGCTTAACTCACTAATATTATACACTTTATCAAAGACAAACACCTCATTCTTTGCTAGCTCAGCATTGTAAGCAAAACACAAAATGACAAGTAGATATCTTAGAATATGTTATGCAGCTACTCAAACTAATGGAACATAAGGTCAGCATTTTCTTGAGCTTTTTACGAGGCTGTCCGGCAGATAGGCACTGGTCTTCATTAGTAAAATCGTACAGTTCTTACATGCCATAGACCTCCTACCAAGTACGAAAAAGTAAAACACGGGATTTAAATTGATATCCTTATGGCCATATGGCACCATCTCTCGTTGTCATATTTTACTTATTCCCTTTTTCATGGAGACCTTATGAACGTTTTACGCATTTCTTTACTCTGCATCTTGTTCTTTTTCATTTCTGCATGCTCAGGCGGTTCAGGAATAACTGTTAGCTCAGATGATAGTTCCGACAGCATTGAAGCAAAATCAAGTGGTGTTATTGTCAGCACCACCAGTGATGCTGCGATGTATACCTTTATTATTGCCAACTATGAGCTCCCTACCCCACTAAACAAGATGAAGGTGTATAAATCTGCAAGAGAAGAAGGACGTAAAAGAGTTGAGATCTCACTCATTGGCGAGAAGGGAAGCGGGAAGGAAACAACGCTTAAGCCAGGAGAATATCCAGCTCGGGTCGGAAACACCGGTTCTGTCTTTCATACGGCAAATAGTGGCACCTTCTACGCTGGAAAAGGCGGCAAACAGGACTCAAAAGGTCTTAACATGGCCGACATGAAGGAAGGCAAAATCACCATCGCCTCAGTATCTCAAGATAAGATAACTGGAAGCGTCGACCTTACAGATGGCACAACCACTATAAAGGGTAACTTTACCGTTAACGTTTCTTAAATTTTTTAGCTCTGGCTTTAACAGCGAGCCGCTATCTTAAAGTCAGAGCTTCAATTTTATAACCGCTCTTTTTTCTTTGTGAGACATCTCTTATGATTCAGCGCTTGATCATTCTTTGCAACATAACTCTCATATGCTTTCTCTCTTTTCACTCTGAGATCAGAGCTGAAGTAAGCACCGAATCAGAGCTTCCCGAAATAGGAAGTACCTATATGCTGGGGAAGACTCCTTTTAAAGTTGTTGGAGCGAGTGAAAGTTCGCCCTTTGAATACACGGCAAAAGGAGACAGCTTACAAATTATAGTTGGTAATATACCCGGCACTATTGTGATTGTTCCCGATGAAGGAAGTAAAGTAAAAGTGGCTCCTGAGATACCCATGGTCTGGATAAACGACAAACCTCATCAGGAGTTCGTCCAGAATTCCTACCTTAAGAAGAACGGCAAAGGTAAAAGACACCTGCTATTAGAAATCATAAGAAAGTAGTGATACAAGTGTACTTTAGCCGCGAACCATTGGTATAATATCTGCCATGTATCAGATGCGCAGAATACCGATGAGAGATCTTGGACGTAAAGTTACCCGAAATCGAAAGGGGAAATTACGTATCTGGCCACTACTCCTCTTTGGAGCCTACCTGATATATTACTTTGCCTCCCACCAAGAAACGGTACCGGTTACTGGTCGCACACAGCTCATTGACATCTCGCGACAACAAGAGATCGCCCTAGGCTTAAGCTCATACCGAGAGATTCTTTCCCAAGAAGATGTTATCGGGTCCGGGCCAGAGGTAAAGATGCTACGCAATGTAGCCAAACGCGTGGCAGCTGTTGTTGACGCGAAAGATATGCAGTGGGAATTTAATCTCATCAGATCAGAACAGGCAAATGCCTTTGCTCTTCCTGGCGGCAAAGTAGCCGTTTACACCGGCATTCTCCCTATTACTCAGAACGAAGATGGTCTTGCTACTGTGCTCGGCCATGAAATAGCCCACGCGGTAGCAAGGCACGGCGCAGAGCGTATGGCTCATCAACGTCTTACTCAAGTTGGGACTCTTGCTGTTGGGGCATCTATTGGAGACATGGAGGTAAATACGCAACGTATCGTACTCGGAGCGCTTGGTATTGGAAGCCGGTTTGGCATTCTTCTCCCCTACTCTCGCAAACACGAATCAGAGGCCGATTACATCGGACTCATCTATCTCGCCAAAGCTTGCTTTAATCCTGAAGAGGCACCGCTACTCTGGGAGCGAATGGCTGAAGCAAATCGTAGTACTCCCCCTGAGTTTATGAGCACACACCCGGCGCCATCTACCCGGATTAGTCAATTTCGTGAATGGATGCCTGAGGCCAAGCGTATATTTACGGCACACTGTAAGTCGTAAAAATGAAGATTACCTAGAGACTTGATGAACTCAAGGATTCTTCAAGTCCACTGCTGAAATGTTCGTCTTCTCTTTCTCCTCTGGAGAGGTGCTTTCGAATAGTTGCTAGCAGAAGTCCTCTATCTATGGGCTTTGTAACAACATCGTTCATTCCTGATTGGAGACATCGTTCGCGATCACCAACCATGGCTTGTGCTGTCACAGCTACAATCGGTACTGGCATAGCAACTCCTTGTGTCTGCTCCATCAAGCGAATTGCTCTTGTCGCGGTGTAGCCATCCATTACCGGCATTTGACAGTCCATGAGAATAATATCAAAAGATTCTGCCTTAAAGAGCGAGAGCGCCTCTTCACCATTCTCAGCAAATCGAAGCTGCTCAAAACCATTCTTCTGCAGGAAGTGAGAAATAACTTTTTTGTTAATGAGATTATCTTCTACTACGAGGACTCTTGTTTGCTGCTCTGTAATGGGTTCCGTTGATGATCGAGGACCGAAGACACTATTAGTAGTCTCAGAAACATCTTCAATCTCTGCCTGGAGCGCCTCTGTAAATGGAAGGATGAATACAAATTCACTTCCCCGTCCTTCTTCACTAGTAAATGAGAATTCACCTCCCATAAGTGATACAAGAAAGGCCGATAGCGATAGACCTAATCCCCCGCCATGTGTTCCTAAAGGATGTGAAGCAGAATCTTGCAATAGCGCGTTAGCGATATGAGCCTTAAGGTGCTTATTCATCCCAACACCGTGATCACGTATCGAGTACCGAATGCGAATGCATCCAGTGCGCGGATCCGGCTCTACTCTACTCATGCGAAGGTGAACAGAGCGATTTATTGGTGAGTACTTCACCGCATTCCCCAGCAGATTTACAAGCACCTGACGAATTTTAACGACATCTCCAACAAGATACTCTGGAATATCATCATCGATCTCAGCATGAAAATCGATCTTCTTTCTGTGAGAGATCGCCTTTGTCAGAGATATGACATGCTGAATAAGCGTAGAGTGTGAAAACCCCCTCTCCTGGACTTCAATTGTACCCGACTCTATCTTTGATATATCCAGAACGTCATTGATAAGGTCGAGAAAACCGGAGGCTGAAGATTTTACTTCATTAAGACATTCAGCGACCTCTTCTTCTGTCGAGATCTCCATAGCAATGTCATTCATTCCAATAATTGCATTTAGCGGAGTACGAAGCTCATGAGAAACTTTTGCCAAAAATCTGCTCTTAGCTTTATTCGCTGAATCCGCAACGACTTGCGCCTCACGCAGACGAAGGTTCGTTTGTTCCAGTTGCTTTTTCTTGTCTTGTACGTAAGTGAGAATACGCTCTTTTTCTACTCGTGCGGCTAAAAGCCTGAGCATCTCGGATCGTACACGCAGTAAATACCAGAGCTGAAAGAGTAAGAAGCCCCCCACTCCAATATGTACATAGTATGAGTCAGCAGCAGCAAAATGAAGATACACTACTGCAATAGTGAGAATAGCCACAGTGTGACAGATCCTGAATATCGAATGCGGACCTTCCTTGAGCTCAGCACGTAGCTCCTCGTCATCAGCTTCCCTTAGATACGTGTCACTATTTATCATATTTTCGAAAAAAAAGGCTTAAAGAGTACTTCGACGTGACCAACTCAGAACAAGAGATTAGCGTTCTTAAATCCCTCGACTTATTAGAAAAATAAGGGTTTCCCGTGCAGCGGACAGGGGATTTGCGTAGGGGAATTTGTTGTAACAGGCCGAAAATAAAAGACGACGCTCAGATAGCAGAAAACGCCCTACCCTGCGGCACGAGCCGCCGGTCCCCCTTCCGAAATTTCACTGCGGCCATCTGAAACACCGCGCTCACCTGTATCAGAGCCTTGTGAAGAAGCGCCAGACTCAGTTCCAGCAGATGTGGCTCGCGGGAACCAGTTTCTTCCAGCCTTTCCATAAAGCTTATCAACTCCGAGACAGTACTTGGAATATCTGGTTTGAGCCATGCCAAAATGGATAAGTGCTGCTTGCAACCACGTAGGTATAGAACGATTGGTCTTAATTTCAAGCACGCCTTTATCAGGAGCAATAATGGCATGCTCATGCTCAGCATCAAAAGCAGGGAGCGACGCCCCTCCTGCTGTAATCCTTGTATCAAGGGTGATCCTCATATCCTGTTCGAATTTTGGAATGAGTGCCTTTCGGTGATACCGAATATTTACAACAGGATAAAGGTTGAGTCGTCGCTCAAGATAATCAATCTCACGAGCCTCTGCGCTATCAACCATATGCGCAACAACAAGCGAAAGGGGTATCTCATTATGCGGCAAACCACATTCGAGAAGTGATTGATCTTTTAGATTAATACGCTTCTTCGATACGAAATGCTTATGTTTTTCCTTAATCTCGATAAAGAGCGCAGTCGCTTTGCTGTCCGTGTTATACGATCGCAAGCGAATTTTTCTACGATAGCCTACAGATTCTTCTCTGTCATAGTAGAATCGAAGATCTGCGGTATCATAATAGATACTAGCTATTTCGTAACTCTTTGTAGCTCCAGCATACGGATCGTAGTCGCAATAGGGCATAATGGACTCAAAAAAGGCCTCTGCCTCATTTAAGTCCACAACATATTTTAACTCATGCCGGAATCGTCTTTGAGACATCGCTTAGAGATCCAATACGTGATTACTGCCAACAACCTGTATCTTAAGATTTTCGTTAAGAGCCGCTAGGTCATCGATAAGCTTCTGAACGCTAAACTTCTCTGGCACACGCAATGAGAATGTGAGCTCCATCTCGGTGCCCATTCGTGTGGACTCAGCCGAAACGAGACTAAAGTTTTCTGCATGAAGCTTAAGGGTATCATCAAAGATATGCTCAAAATCCTGAAGCACAGGAGTTTGAATACGAAGAAGTCTCTCTGTAAGGCCATGCTCTCCGAATCGAACAAAGGAGAGAAGCAACGAGGCAGCGCAGGTAATCGCGGTAAGCGAAATCCCCACATCATAGAAGCCTGTTCCACACGCCATACCAATACCCATTACAAGGAAGATATACGCTACATCACGTGGGTCTTTAACCGCATTACGAAAGCGGATAATTGAGAGAGCACCAACGAGACTAAATGCCCGAGCAATATTACTTCCAATGATAAGCATGACTGCCCCAATTACCATTGAACAGATAACAAGGGTCACCATGAAAGATGGTGAAAAGGAAACACCCCGATAAGTAATCTGGTACGTTTTTGCAACCACAACAGCCAACAAAAAGGCCATTCCGAGGCATATTGATACTTGCGATACCGTGATAATCTTTCCCGGATCTGAAAATTGTGAGACCTGATTAACAAAATCGTTCACGTCATATTCTCCTACTATTACAACTCAACCTCACTTGGCTTGAGCTCTAAATTCAACACATCAAATTAGCGTATTCCCGATCAGGACGCAAACGGTGACCGCATTCTAGCGGAGGCAGGTTTCTATATTCTTTTCAGGAGGTTATGTAGCTACCCGAAGTTTGCTCTTATAAGATCGTATTCAACGTTCGAGTATCTTATAGATCAATTACATTCTGTGCAAAGTGTAAAATTATGGTATGACCTGATCAGAAATTATGGAAGAACAGCAAGAAAAAACAAAGCCAAAAGCTCAGCCCAGAGTTCAACTCGAGGAGCTCCCCAGTGGAGTACACCTTCTAAGGCTCGGCTCGGAAGATGAGAGAGTTGTAACCCTTACTGCAGAACGCATGGCGTCTCTTAAAGAGGCCCTGAATAAGGTAAAGGCAGCAAGCTCAAAAGGACTCATTCTCACTGGCCCCTCAGCCAGCATGTTCACAGCAGGCGCAGATATTAATGCTATTCAGGGGCTAACAGATCCTGTTGTAGCGGAAGAGCTGGCCAAAGAAGGACAGTCGGTTTACTCACTTCTTGAGGAGCTCCCCTGCACCACGGTCGCAGCAATAAGCGGTCCATGCGTAGGGGGAGGCTGCGAGATGGTTTTAGCATGTAACTACCGCATTATCACTGAAGAGCCGGGAAGTGTTATTGGTCTTCCAGAGGTAAAGATAGGAATCCTGCCGGGGTTCGGAGGCACACAGCGCCTTCCTCGTCTTGTTGGTCTCCGTAAGTCTCTTGATATCATTCTAGCCGGGAAAGTCCTTAAGCCACGTCAAGCACTCTCCTGTGGGCTCGTAAACCAAATAAACCCCTATGATAAGCTCATTAGCACAGCTGAAAATATCTGCTTAAAGAAAATCAAACCGAGCACGAAAGGGATCTCTCTCCTTGATAAGATCCTTGCTAAGACTTCTTTTGGAAGAAATTTCGTAAAGAAATCAGCATCCAAAAAACTGCGTAAGCAAACACGAGGGAATTATCCAGCGCCACCAGCAGCTCTTGAGACCGTCCTTTATGGCCTTGAGAAAGGAAAAGCGCGAGGATATGAGCGAGAGGCAAAAGAACTTGGCCGTCTTCTTGTGACGCCGGAATGCAAGGCTCTTGTGCGGCTCTTCTTCCTCACGGAAGAATCAAAAGGCATAGGCAAAAGTGCAAAAGACCTCGTTACAGATCTTACCGCTGTAGTCGTTGGCGCCGGGGTAATGGGCGCAGGGATAGCTGGTATAATGGCAAGAAAGGATTACCGTGTCATTCTGCAGGATACCACGGAGAAAGCACTGGCTCGAGGTCGGGAGCAGATCTCGAACTTCCTAGGAAAGATTCGATACCTCTCAGAGTCAGATAAGAGTTTTATACTGAACCGCATCGAAACCACCGTCGGCGAATCTCCGAATGTATCGAATGCGGACTTTGCCATAGAAGCTATCTTTGAAGATCTCAAGGTCAAAAAAGAAGTCCTAGGATCCCTTGCGGCGAAGATGCCTGACAACGCGATCATCACAACAAACACCTCCTCTCTTTCGGTTTCAGCGATTGCGGAAGGCATACCACATCCCGAGCGTGTCGCTGGAATGCACTTCTTTAATCCAGTACCAAAGATGCCACTCGTTGAGGTCATTCTTGGTAAGAAGACAGATGACAAAACGGTTTCAGTCCTCTGTGCTCTCGCAACAAAACTTGGAAAGTTTCCAATTGTCGCGCAGGACGTTCCCGGCTTCCTCGTCAATCGTATCCTAACACCATACCTCTATGAAGCCGCCTATCTCTTGGTAGATGGATATTCGGTTCTAGATATTGATAACGCAGCGCTCAAATTTGGCATGCCGATGGGGCCTATTCGCCTTCTCGATGAAGTCGGCCTTGATATCGCTTACCACGTTTCTGAAGTCATGTTTGAAGGATATGGCGCGCGCATGAAAGGCCCCCCTCTGGTGAAAACGCTTTTGGATGCGGAGATGTTTGGTAAAAAATCTGGTTGTGGATTTTATGACTATTCAACTGATACAGAAGTCCCCTCTGAAAAAGCATTTAAACTTCTTGATCTTAAAAGAAATAGAGACCTCGGTGATGAGAAAGTCGTTTTAGACAGACTCCTTATGAGTCTCATAAACGAAGCCGTACTGTGCCTCGACGAGGGAGTAGCTGGCGAGCCCGGACAACAGGCCGCCAATCAGGTTGATCTCGGTACTGTTATGGGAATGGGTTTTCCTCCCTTTCGAGGAGGACTTCTCTATTATGCGAACTCTCTAGGTGCTAAGAGCATCCTCTCTACGCTCAATCATCTCAATAAACAGCACGGGGATCGCTTTCAGCCGTGTGAAGGGATCATTCAGCGGGCAAAATCAGACAAGACATTCTTTCAGAGCATAGCGTAATCTGGCGCTTTAGGCAGTTGCTACCAGATTCAAACTTAGCATGTAATTTTTGTTGAGCTTCGGTTTAAAAAGAAAGTACCGGTCAAACATAGAAAGCCTGAACACGCCTTCATCACGATTACTCATCTGCATATCCTGAACAAGCTCAGGTAACGCAAGACGCTCCTCGCCTTCACGCTGACACTCTTGATCGAAGAGATCTTGCAGCTCTTCAAGCGCATAATCGTGAAGAAAACAGGATTCACTCTCCATATCGCCGCATGTAAAATTGCTGCAGAAGTCTTTCAAGTTCTTCACCTCTTGCTCAAATGTCTTGGGAGCAAGGAAGGTTGAGTAGTACCACCAATTTTCCTTTTTTCCACTAGGATAGGTAGTAGCGATATGCTCAACCAGCGTACGCCCCTCTCCTTGTACCGGATGAATGCCATATGGCGTTTGAACATAACTCGCCATGCCACAGTCGTCGTAAAAAGTAAGAGCTGCCGCGTAGATCCGATCAACCTCACCAGACCTTCTAAGAGAGTATGCGCTTACTCCGTATATACAAGGAGTAATATTTCTATAATCATAATCATGAGACTCGAGCACCTTGTCGGCATAGTTAAGAGCTCCGCGCTTAAAGAGATTCAGAGTCGATTTCTTTACATCCACTGCAGGGATGAGTTCACGGCCCTTCTTGTAAGCCTTCTGCAGCTCTCTTTGAATAGCCTGCTCAAGCTCAGGCTCTCTTATGAGCACATCAAGATCGTGCGTAAAGGCGCTATTAAGATTCACGTCATAGCGCTGGATACGGTTACAGGCGTGGCTCCCGGTAGGATCTTTCGGGGGGTCTCCCTCTGGCGGCTGCGGATTTCGGCTATGTTCTATACCCATGTGCTTACAACTACTACTTAATCGCACGTAGAAGGAGTAGGGTAACAAGAATGTAAAGTATTAGTCAAAGAGGCCAGAAAGAATTGTGGGGAAGGCTATCAGGCAGCTTCTTCAGCCTCTTCCTCGGCAGCTTCGAGCGATGCTCTTCGAGCATAGAGCGCCTCTTCTTCTTCCTGAGTAATCTTTGCCCAGCGGCGTTGAAGCCGCTCAAGCGCTCCGCCCCACTTTTGCTCAACGAGATCTACGATTTCGGCCATAACGTACTGCCCTTCTTCATCGAGATCACGTGGACGTGGAAAATGAGCGAGAATACTAAAAACAATCTCTTTCTCGTGTACAAGATACTTTGAGGCTTTTGAAATTTTCTTTCCTACTTCAAGGATATTAAAAGCGTAGTGGTGTTCAATCGCGGCAAGGAATGTTGGTCTGAGTTCTCGTACCACACCGTGAATAAGTCCGGGGAACTTCTCTCCGGGATAGTTATGAATCCCGTAACACCAACCATCAATCTCGATATCGAAGATTTCATTAAACCTATTTTTAACAGTAACTTCCATCACTGACTCCTCTTGTAAAACCTATCATGCTGCCGTTGCCTTTAAACCTGATCGAAACTTAGAAGCGTATTGCTCATTTGCTCTAAAAAGCTCCTTGGTCTCTTCACCACCTATGAGCTCTACCTCAAGAATTCGTCTGTGAGCTTCACGTCCAATAGTACGAACGAGGTTCCTCACTGAAGCGCTTGCAACTTCCCCCTGCATTCTAGCAAGTGACACAGGGAACTCTGCTAGTGGCATATCCAGTCCCGCCTCCATCACCTTCTCTTCAATTCTGCTCTGGGCAATCTGCGCAACTCCTACCATCCCTTCTGTGACATAATCTCCGATCGCCCGCGACTCTCTACCGAGCACTCCAAATTCAATCGGGCCAAGATTGTTCGGAACACTGGCGGTCGCCTCATTATCCGGATCTCCGGTGTAGGTTTGATGAATCATATCTGCTTCACCGGTTACTTCGTATACAAAACAAAGCGCCTCCTCACGACCTGTCCGGGCAATAGAAGTAAAAGCATCTACGTGAACAGTGTGATTTTTAGTTACTGGAGAATTTTGCGTGATTTCAGCTGTATCAAACACAAACGCTTTAGCAGCTGCGATCGATTCGTCACTCTCTTGCTGCCGCGTTTCAGAAACTTCTTGCGCCGCATATGCAGTAAAGAGCTGTTCACGAAATTCCTTATCAAGGGAGTCTTGCAAAGGCGTGTTATTCTGATCTTGTTCAGCTCCATCTCGCTCCGGAGTCTCTACCTTTCTCTCCCCATCAGACTGAGGCTGGACACCGATCGAAGCCTCCTGCAACTCAGGAGCTTCTTCTTCCTCTACCCCAAGCGCAGCAGAGCCTTTCTTACGCCCACTCTGAGCGTTTAAATTCGCCTGCCGTTGTCGCAGAGCGGCATAAACTGCCTGCATCGCTTTGTTGTTATTATTAAACTCGGGCATAGTAATTAAAACGTTTCTTTCTCAAATATCCTGCTACACTTCTGTTATGCTTCACGAAAGAAAGGAGGATACATAAGAAAGTGCTGAGACCTAAATTTAATATACCTGTATAATCAGCACCTTACCCCTCTTTCCGACCTCATCCTCCTCATCCTCCTCCTAATCTTCATCCTGCACCTGCACCTCTCCCACATAACAAACACAACACATTCCGCACCTCCCCTTTTCCCCTCTTTGTTTCCAAAGATAACTATGATTACTTAGCATATATGAAGGTACTCAAATTCGGCGGCTCTTCCGTAGCCAATTCATCCTCAATTAATAAAGTGATATCAGTTCTTTCAGGTCGAACTGATGTTCGCGCGGTTATCTTTTCTGCTTTTGGCGGCGTAACAGATTCTCTCCTCGGCCTTATTAGAGATACATGCAGCGGCCAAATTGATCGGGCAACCATTGCTGATGCGGTAGAGTCTCTTAAACAGCGACACTCTCAAGTCGCCACAGATTTCCAAATATCAAAAGACTGTGATTTTATAGATCCACTCTTTAGCGACATCGAAGATCAACTCGCAGCTCTGCTGGTACTAAAGGAAGAGACCGGAAAAACTACTGACCGGATCATAAGCTGCGGAGAGCTGCTCTCTGCCCAGCTGATGACCCTTATTCTCAAAGAATCCGGAATAGAAACTCATTTTGTAGACAGCCGAGAGCTTATTAGCACTGACAACAAGTTTGGTAACGCTTCTGTTGATAGCGCTCGTACCTATGAACAGATCTCAAAGAGCCTCGCTAGTACAAGCGGCGTAGCGATTTTGCCCGGGTTTATTGGCACAACGGCGGGCGGAGAAACAACCACTCTCGGCAGAGGTGGCTCTGACTATACTGCCGCTCTTGTTGCAGCGGCACTCTCAACAGATCTTCTTGAGATCTGGACTGATGTTCCCGGCATGCTCACTGCTGATCCGGCGAAAGTACAAGATGCTTTCGTTATAGAAGAGATGCTCTTTGAGGAAGCGATGGAGCTCTGTCACTTTGGCGCAAAGGTTCTCTATCCGCCCACTCTTAGCCCTGTTCGCGAGAAGAACATCCCGATACATATTAAAGACACCTTCCGTAGCGAAATGCTGGGTACAAAAATTCTACCTGAGATATCACATAAGCGACGTACCATAACTGGCATTACCTCTTTACAAAATACGGCTCTCGTAACTCTACAGGGAAGTGGGCTTGTTGGCGTTACTGGCTCTGCGCGCAGACTCTTTGCCGCGCTCAGTGCTGAAGAAATAAACGTCATACTTATCTCTCAGGCTTCTTCTGAGCATTCTATCTGCTTTGCTATTGATGAGGTACAAATTGACCGGGCAAAAAGAGCCGTAGAGTCAGAGTTCCAACTCGAAATCGAAACGGGACGGATCGATCCACTGATAATTGATTGTGATATTGCAACGCTTTCGGTCGTAGGTCAGGAGATGCGTCACTCACCAGGCGTTGCCTCTGCAGTGTTTCAGAGCCTTGCTTCGAGTAGAATTAATGTCATTGCCATTGCGCAAGGGTCAAGTGAACGCAATATTTCATTCGTTGTTCCGCTACAAGATGAAAAAGCTGCATTAAACGCGATCCACCGCAAGTTCTTCATGGATCTAAGACGCGTTCACCTCTTCCTGCTAGGACCGGGACAGGTAGGAAAAGCACTTCTTACTCAGCTCGCCGAACAATACGAGCTTCTTCGTGAAAATCACCGACTTGAGATTCGACTCATCGGTCTTGCAAATAGCAGGAACCTTTATCTTTCCCCTGAAGGGATTGATATGGGACAGGCTCCTTTTATTCTCGAACAAAACGGGAGCTCTTATAGCTCTCCTGACGTGCTACTAGAAACACTCCTAGAAACACACCTTTCACACACCGTTGTCGTTGACTGCACCGCATCTGACGAACTCTCTGAACTTTATAAGAAGCTTCTAAAAAACAGAATACCGATCATTACCTCAAACAAAAAAGTGCAAACCGCTTCACAAAAAACCTTTCAGGAACTTCTTAAAATCTCAAGAGAGAACGAGGTTCCAATCCGTTTTGAAACAAGTGTTGGCGCTGCTTTGCCGGTAATCTCAACGCTACGTGAAATTCTCGTTACTGGAGATCGGGTGCGTAAAATTGAAGCCACACTCTCTGGCACCCTCAGCTATCTTTTTAATGCCTTTATGGAAGGCAAAGATTTCTCAACTCTCGTCAGAGAGGCACAAGATCTCGGATATACTGAGCCTGACCCTCGAGAGGATCTGAGTGGATTGGATGTTGCCCGTAAGCTCCTTATCCTTATCCGATCCTCGGGCTTTCCTATGGAACTTCAAGATATCCAGCTCTCCCCAATGCTTCCTGATAGCTGCATGGAAGCTGGCAGTATCGAGGAATTTTACGCTCTACTGCCCTCCTCAACAGATGAGATAACTGGGCTTCGTGATGAGGCAGCACTTGCCGGGAATCGGCTACATTATATAGCTGCGTACGATGGTGAAAATGCTACGGTTTCCCTCAAGACAATTGAAAGTGACAGCCCTTTCCACGGCCTGAGAGGCACTGACAACATGATAGCATTCTACACCGACCGCTACCCGGAACACCCTTTAGTCATTCGCGGAGCCGGTGCCGGCCCGGAGGTTACCGCCTCTGGTGTGTTCTCTGACCTCATTCGAGTAGTGCAGCGAAGGGGCATTTACTAAGAAATTCTACCAGTGCACATACTACATATTTGTGCCTAATTCCCTGATATCCACTACAAACCCTAAAGACATTTGAATTCACCGACGAATAAGTAACTAGAATCTTATTCTAAGAGATGGAAATGGGACAGAAGCACTTATATATCACCATAGCTCTATGCTCTATCGTGCTCGTCAGCACAGTAGGGTTTGCCTTATCGGGATCTGCGGGCGGCTCATCATCTGGTTTCTTTACTGAAAGAAACTGCAATAGTTTCGTGATGCATGTATCAAGCTTAATGTATGACGGCGGCTCGTCTAGGCTTATCAGTAGGTCTGGTAACAAGAACGAACTCCTACAGCGCTGCCGTGATAATGCGTTCTCTTACATGATGATCGATTGTAGCTTAAATTCATCTACCATCGAAGGCGTTCATGCATGTCTTTACACCGACTTTAGTAAGATCAGCACTGGCGGAAACCGCTAGGCTCGCTACCAGAACCTTAACTTCGAACCAATATTTTGCAGAGATTCTCTGAGATCTACCTTACTCAGCACTTCAGCCGCTTTATCAAATGCATATCCTGCCGCCATACCAGCTCCGACACCGATCGCTGCGGGTATAAGCACCGGAGCACCTGCCGCTGCCAGTGCACCCGAAACCACGGTTGCCGTACCAAAAGTAAGCGCGTTTTTGCCGACCGCCTTCGATATCTCTATCATAGTGCCTTTCATAGACAGGTCACCTGATGCTAGGTCAGCATTTACAGCTTTTCCAACAGAAACAACGCCCGTCATCGTATCTGCAAGCTTTCCGGCAAATGAGAATGCTTTAGACAGATCACCCGGTCGCAGCCAACTCGGGGAGTACTTTGCCAGATACTCCTTAGAAAGCCCTATAAGTTTTGAAT
>JAUIIO010000032.1 GCA_030431715.1 bacterium | reverse complement strand
ATTCTTTCTACAAAATTTTCGTATCTCTAAAGAAAAGAGAGCCGGAGCTTTACCTATTTTGAGAGTCTATCGATATAGAGAGCATGGGATATGACTCAAATATGCTCGATATGAGCCTACATCGTGATGACTCTTTTAACTCACGATTTTCAAAACTCAGAACACTTGGAGTAGGTGCAGCAGGGTCCGTGCTGCTTGTAAAAGACAAGCTTCATGGTGATGAAGTCGTCGCTCTCAAGATCTTGAAAAACGATCTAGCAATCGATGAACATACCTTAAAAAGATTTAAAGAAGAGGCACGACTCTGCCAAGAGATCGCTCACCCAAATATTATAAGAGCCTACGACGTCGTACGTTTTGAAAACCATCTTGCCTATACTATGGAATATGTAGAGGGATGTGACCTTGGGGATCTCTACCGCGACGCTGAGATGACACCAACTTTTATAGACCACGTATTTGATCAACTCCTCTCAGCCCTAAGCGCTCTCCATGCGCAAAAAGTGGTACATCGCGATCTCAAACTTGAAAATATCATTGTCCAATCAAACGGAACAGTGAAACTAGGGGATCTCGGGCTCATAAAACACTTAGAGCTCAACGACCTGACACGTGCCGGAATACTCCTTGGGACGGCTCAGTACATGGCACCTGAGTATGTGCTGAAACAAAAGTTTGATGAACGTAGCGATCTCTACGCTGCCGGCATCATTCTCCTAGAGCTCCTCACAGGCAAACGAAGGCTCAAAGATATGGAAGGCGAAGAAGCACTCCTACATCTCACCCAGACACGATTTGAGATTTCAGAGGATATTCTCCAGAAACTGCCCTTTAAGTATCAACATATTATTCGGCGCTCTTGCGAACCGGAATGGGATCTTCGTTATCTTTCTGCCGAAGAGATGCGAAGTGACTTTCACCTGCCCGAAGAACATTTTAAAAAGCTTGCCAGCAAGCAAAAAAGAACAAGAAAGATACGACTCGATAGTGGCAGAAGTGCTCTTAAAAGAAGCCTTCTTCTAAAAGCAGCTTCAGGAATCATCGCCGGGATTGCACTTCTTACTGGAATTCTAACCTTTCTACGGTAACATCTTTCACCACACTACCGAACAGGAGTATACTCAATCCTTAAATGGATCTGGTTTATCGAATCATACGATTTCTTGTGCGCTTCGCGCTCAAGCAATACTTTAAGACGATAGATATTCGCGGCTCTGCGCGCTGCGAAGAGGGACCTCTCCTTATCGTTTCAAATCATCCAAACTACCTCTTTGATCCAATCTTAATTGCAACCACCTACAATCGTCCTATATGGTTCATGGCCAAGTCAGTAATATTTAATGCGGCAACTAGGCCTCTCCTCAAAGCCCTCCACGCGATTCCTATCTATAGAAAAATGGACAATCCTGATCTCATGCACAAAAACAAGGAAACGTTTGATCATGCTACCCAATGCTTTGAGAAAGGCGGTGCAATACTAATTTTTCCCGAAGGATTGAGTATTAATCAACGCACATTTGAACCAATTAAAAGTGGTGCTGCTCGTATGGCACTACAAGCTCTTGATTCTGAAGCATGCAAGGGACTCCTCATTCAACCACTCGGGCTTACCTATAGCACCTTCCACCGAGTTCGGTCTTCTGTGACTATCTCTTTTGGCTCTCCTTTCTCCGTCAAAGAATACCTCTCTTCTCTCAGCAAAGATAAAAACCCAGTCCAAAGCCTAACCGATGAAATACACAAAAAACTATCCGATCTGACTGTTGAGATTAGAGAGCAAGAACATGCACGACTTGTTGAGAAAATCACAACTGTATATAGCTCACTTAACACTCATACGAACTATCAACAGAGACTTGCCACCGTACGTGATAATCTCGAAGCCCTTGGCGAACGTCTTCCTGCAGTACAACAAGAGTTAGAGCCAGAGATAGATAGTTACATAGGCCTCCTAAACTCATTCGGTTTTGGTACTGGCACTATCATTTCTAATCAACGTTTAGGGTTTCTTCATGTTCTCTTCTTGCCCTTTCATCTTATAGCTTGGTTGATAAAGCTCCTCCCCTATCTCATCGTACGGGCACTAACTTGGAATCTCAAAAATGATTTCAAACGTGGGAGCATCCTTTTTACAACAAGTCTATTTACCTTCCTGATCTGGTACATGTTCATTGGATTCTTAACACTCTTTCTGACGGGCTCTCTTTTTTATGGCATACTCGCTTTCTTCATCAGCGCATTCATAGTTTCTCTACACTATCGCTACCTCGATGAAGCACATATCGCATTCTTTGATACTTTGTTACCCCAGCGCATAAGCCCACTGACTTTGCTAAGGAAACGACAGAAGGAACTCATCGAAAAGCTTGAAGCTTTTCGCAAGTTCTAAGTGGCGCTCTTCTTAAGATACACGCAAAATTGGTCCCCTCTTTCTGCGAGATTGAGCTCTTGCGCACGTTGCTTCAATGCATGCAGTTGCTCTCTAGAAAAGAGTGTGCTCTCAGATGCGATAAAATGTGATCGATTGTCATAAAGTGGAATATCTTTTTGATACTGTTCACTCGCCCAGAACTGAAATTCATTTGAATCATATTCAAATCTCTGAACTGAAAATCCTGACCGCTCCGCAAGAAGAGTAATACCCTTACGCGAGAATATCTGTTCGTGTCTTGGCGCATCAATCTGAGCCCAGTTCTCTTGGTAAGTCTCCCAGGCATAGGAATCTATACACGGCGTCCGAATAAGAAGACTCCCTCCCTCCCCGAGTAAAGAATGTGCCTGTTTCAACACATCCAGAGGATCACGCATATGCTCAAGCGAATGATGAAAAAACAGGTGATCGTACACTCCAACGGATTCGAAAAGAGACTGAGATTTCAGTTTTACTCCCGCTGGATTCATAACATTTTCTGGCAAGTAAGGATCAATCCCTTCAAGGTGCCTGAAGCCAATCTTATAAAGAGAGAAAAGAAAATGACCATCTCCACAACCAACATCTAAAATTCTATCATCTAAAGATGCATTACAAGCACGCAACCACTGAAGCTCAACAGGTACAGGGTGTTTCCAAAATGAGCTTGGAGTGCGAAGAAACAGCCAACTCTTTAGACGTGTATAGAAAAGCCTGTAGGATGCAGGAGCGCAGAAATCTCCCTGAAAGGAATAGTAACTCTCCTCTGGATAGTATGAGCTCAGATCATCTATGAGAGACGCGCGCCACAGAGTACCGCACATCTGACACTTTGAATATTCAAAGCTCTCCCTTAAACCGATCATCATCTCACGGACACAAACGGACTCTTCTGTAGCCGCAGAGTCACAACAAGGACAACTATTTCGAACGGAACTCATCGCACACCTCTAACGTTTTCCAACTCACACCTGAGGAGAGGCACGCTACTGTTACGATTGATCTTCTCCCTCTGGAGCTTTTTGGGATTCTTCCACGGGCGCCTCTTCCTGAGTAAGCCCTAACGGAGTACGGGTTGAATAGGCAGGATTATCGAAAATGACCTGCACGCCGAGACGGTTCTTAAGATTCACAAAGACTGGAGCTTTCAAGTTCGCGGTAGTCTCTTTCATCTCATTTCGAACAGTTACAATGACTAATATAGCGTATTCATCGTCTTTCTGGAGATCAATGTCACTGTCACCAACAGGCGGGGTAACTTGATACGCTTCCCCAAACTCAAACCCATCAACAACAACAAAAGCAAGAGCGGGATCTTCTACAGACTGAAGCCATGAGAATGGGGGTTTATGCTCAAGCATGATGAAGCTCTGGTCTTTTTGAAATCCGATAAGTCCTGAAGGAATTTTAATGAGCGTATCTTCAGGCACAACGAGATCACCGAACCGAGTACTCGGTACCGTAATCATATTCTGTGGTGTCTGACCTTTTTCCTCAGTCATGCTTCTTCTTTCTCTTTTTACGAACGACTACTTCAGGCTCTGCCTCTTCTCCGCTCTTTGCACCCACATCGGATGACGGAGTAACGACCGGTGTAGCCTTCTTTAGATCATCGATCTTAATACCCGAAAGTGCTGTCCTCGGCCTTGGAGCTCCATCACCTCTTCCCTGCCATGCGGCGGTAAGACCCTCAAGCTCAAAATCAGATGCCGTAGTAGCTGCAGCTTCCTTGTTCTGCTCCTGAATCTGCTGCCAGATCTCCTCACGGTAGATCTTAATATCTTTGCCAGCTTCAATACCAAGTCGAACCTGATGGCCTTTCACCTCAACGACTCTGACTATGACGCCGTCACCGATATATATACTCTGACCCTGCTTTCTGGTTAATATCAGCATTTTGCCTTCCGTGGCCGGAACTTACTTAAAACTTATCTAAAAACTACCCATTCGGGATTATACGTTCACCCAGATTTTAGATGCTGACAAGAGTAAAGAAGTCGTAAATGTTTGACCGCTCGCGTAGAACGTCGTTCTCGCATAGGCTTCGCATGTCTCCTGTGATTTCAATAGCTTAGCAAAAAACAGGAAACTCCCTCTCTCGGCGAGCGATCGAGCCTTGAACTTTTTATCGAGGATTAAAAATGCAAACCAGATCCCACCATCATCTCATTGCAGCACTAGCGATCATTATTGTACTGCTTACCGGTATAAAGAGCACTGCCAAAGCTACAGACGCAAACAGTGATGGCATGGACGATCTCTTCTTGTACTACCCGGACACTCAGGAAGTTCAAGCTCACAAGTTTGACGGCACACATCTCCTAACTTTCCCACTCCCCAACCAGCTGCTCGGAAACCAACCCGTCGTATTCTCAGGATCCTCAGAAGGCCTCCCTGTTCTCTTCAGTATCGTTGCCTCAGGCAAAGAGAGCATTCTATATAAAATTACATCTGAGAGTGAAATTACACCAACTCTCATCGGAGATCTCACCGGTGCAACCGTTATGCTTTATGATATCGACGCTGATGGTAATTCAGACCTGATCATAGCCCATAAGACAGGAAGCATTAATATCATATACAACATTCTCACAGGATCAGAACTGCGAGAAAATAAACAGATCTCAAGAATCGCTAGACACAGCTATATTACCGTAAGTGCTCAGGAGGACGAGCCTTATATTGTGGTATATAAAAAACATAGAAAGAAACGTAAAACTCAAATTAAGGGAATCTCCTTAACTTCAAGTAAATTCTTTGCTGGAACAATAAAGGGGCGGCTGAAAACACAACTCTATCCCTACACTCGCCTTGGAGTACCGACCAAGAAGCTTCTCGGATTTCATAAGAGAAAAAATGGTAAAATTCAATCACTTTTTCACTATGAGCTCTATACTTCAAAGGTAACAAAATCAAAAATCCCTTCTAGTTTGCTTATTGTTCCCGGAGCATTTCATGCTACAGAGCGTCCAAATCAGATTTTTACCGTAAATAAAATTGGCGTTTTCTTACAGAATGAAGGGAACAGATTCCACCTCTTATCAGGATTGGATCTCGAAGCAGCAAAGCAACGCTCTGCCTCGATTCTCACTGCGCCACTTTATTCCTTCGGGAAAACGCGGAAAGAAGCTGCAGGTAGTAAGTCCTGTGATTTTACAGCTGATGGCACAGATGGCCCAGGAGGCTTCTTACTCAAGGCAAGCGATCATGACCGCAACCTTGTCGTGCTCTTACCTGTTCAACTTTCGACAACTCAGGTTGAACTTATCTCCTCACAAGGAAGTGTCATCGAACGTCTCAAATACACAGGCCGCTCAAACGGCTTCCGAGAAACCCACCGAGGATCACACGCACCACATAGCTATCCTCAATCCCTTACCGTAAAGGCTTACGGCACGAACTCTAAAACCTACTGCTTCAAAATCAGCAACTCACACATCAGGAACGACTGACACAAAAGTCATCAGATCCTCCATATATTATTTCAGAGACGGAGATGGTTTGGTATTAACCGCCAAAGCCGCGAAAAACGCAGAAAGTTTTAGACCGCCTTCTTTGGCGTTCTTTGGCGGCTTTGGCGGTTAATACTCTTCTTAGAGATAATCCAAAATACTCTGCCCCAGCAATCTCGTAGTGATCTGCAAAGAAGCATTAAGCGCCGTCTGCGCTTCCGTAAGAAAGCTTGCTGACTCAATAACGTCAGCAGCCTGAAAGTCGTTAAGAACACTTTCCGCCGAAGTCTTACTAAGTGATAACAGATTCTCTGCCGTCTCAAGACGCCGCAATTTCCCGGCGACCACCGTACGTTCCGGTATGATCTCTGATGCACGAGCCAGCTCAATCTTATCCATTGCAGTACGAATATCAGTACTCTGAGCTGTAAAATCAGCAGGAAAAACATACGCCGTACTGGCTGCGTTGTCTGGAACTGGCAATGCTCCTGAGGTATCATATACAGTGCGATACCCTTCAAGAGCTCTTCCAAGCTCAGTAAGACCTTCAATCGCATTTTGAAAGATCTGATTTGCTGGCTTATTGATAGTTACCTCGAGATCGGTAGTAACCTGAACATCTCGTGTTTCATCTGCTCCGTCTGCTGTGTCATATCGATAATACCTGTTTGCGACAGTCGCAGGAGCAGGAACGGTAAATGGGTTTCCAGTATCGATACTATAAGCAGGAGTATCATCTGTTCCGCCACTAAAAATATAACGCCCCTGGTACTGTGAATTTGCAAGGCTCACAAGATGCTCGCGTATCTCCCAAACCTCAGCGGCTAGCGCAAATCGTTCATTCTCAGAGTTCGATTCGTTACTTGCCTGAGCAGCAATCTCTCCAGCACGGGTAAGGATCTCGTTTACCTGTGTAAGTGCGCTATCTTGGTGATTTAAAAATCCCATTACATTTGACACCCGAAGCTCATCTTCTTCGATCTTGATGAGTGTTTCCTGCATTCCTGCGATAGTACCGGAATGTTTTGAGTCGCCGGGGTTTACAACTTTAAGACCACTAGAGACTTCCTGACTATACTTATTGACGCTCTCACGGTTTCTAAGCATGTCATTAAGCATGCGCATGGTTATTGAATTTTCTGATATTCGTGCCATCTCTTTGTCTCCTCTTAGAGAAGTGCAATTATATTATCAAGCATCTCTTCACCAATCCGTATAATTCGCGCATTAGCCTCGAATGCTTTTTGAAAGCGGATAAGCGATGTAAATTCCTCATCAAGGCTTACCCCTGAAACTTCTTCTCTCCTTGTTACAGCTGTAAGGTGGTTATCCTGTGCGACATTGTAATCTATGAGCGAGCGAGCTTTTAAGTTTCCCACCCTCCCAACGGTCTCATTATAAAAACTATTAAATGTTGTGGTTCGATCAAGAAATGCTTGATTCGCACCGTTACCGATTGTTCCAGCAAAGGTAAATTCCGTAGTCTGAAGATCCGAGAGTGCTGCAAGGTTATCGGCATCACCTTCACTAATAGTCTCACCTACAGCATCGATTCTACCAGCTGCAACCTCACGAGGGTCACTACTGGTAAGTTCAAGTAGTCTGGATAGACTCACTTCTGTTCCGGTACCGCCGTTCCCATAGATAATAGTGTTCAGATCGGTTGCCTCAGCTATACCATCGGCGTCTGCATCTGATGATCCAGTGAAGTCAAAAAAACCAAAAACTGCTGGGATATTCCCATCAAGATCGCGAGCCGAAGGCTGTAGGCCGGCTGTCCCTGCATCAATATCTGGGCCACGATATGTTTCGTTAAATGTTGTAAGAAGTATTCTGGTAACGGATTCTACTCTCGCCGCCATCTCTACGAGGGGTCCGTCTGCTGAGAACGCTCCCACATCTCCAGCTGATGCACTACCACGTACTTTGAGCAGGCCACCAATAACGCCCCCACCGTCACTTACAAAGTCAGTCAGGTTAAGGTGAGACGATCCAACCCCACTATCATAATCATAAACCACAAAACTCATTGCCGAACCATCGAGCAGATAAGGATTATCAGCCGGGTCTGCAAAGCTTGGATTATTGGTTACTTCAAGCTGACGGCTATTTACTCCTGTGACCAGAGGAAACCCATTGCCAAGAGTGACACTTACCTGACCGTCCCCTCCTTCAAGCATGTCGTATCCGATCTTTTCTGAAAGTTGTTTTAAGAGCTGATCTCTTTGATCTCGTTCATCATTTGCAGCCACTCCAGTGAGCTCTTTTGCCGCAACTAAACCATTGAGTGTCGCAATCTGAGAGGTGAGTGAATTTACGGTATCGATTTCAACAGCGAGTCTCTCATCAGCTTCGGCTTGTAGGGTTGCTAATCCGCCATATGTCTGCTTAATGGCATTAACAAGATCCTGACCGCGCTCTAGCATATCTGATCGAAGCTCAATACTAGCGGGATTTACAGAGAGGTTGTCGATAGCTGCATAAAACTCAGAGAGAGCCTGACCAATGGTGACGTTGTCACCTGAGAGAGTAAAGAGGACCTCCGCACGTTGAAGGTATTCGTCTTGCACCTGAAGATCATTGGCTTCAGCTGCCGTGCTTCGCACCAAACCATCAAGGAATTCGTTGTTTATCCTCGTAATTCCGGCAAGTTCTACCCCACTTCCTAGATTAAGCGACCCGCTATTGGCAGAGAGTCGGGTTTGAAGGTCTGCTACCCTTCTTGCATATCCTTCCGTGTTTACATTAGCGATATTATTCGCAGTATTAGCGATAACGCCCTGCTGAGCGTTGAGTGAAGAGACGGCATTATTAAAAATTTTCGCAGTAAAAGACATATAAACCCGGCACTTTTTTCCCTGGTGCAACTTCTCTAACTATAAAAGTGCAAGAGCTATGCCAGCGAGGGCTAAGAAAGAGAGCTCCGTCCCTCGTTACTGTGGACGAATAATAACCGGTGGGAGCTCAAGCGAGGCCTCATATTCAGAAACAAACTGTGCCGGGGTCTGCTCACGATACCCCCCACTGTTATCAGGTACCAGTACCGTTTCAATCTGCATCCTTTGAGATGCCGAATCCCTGAGCACCATGATATTTGGAGTCGTGAAGGTGAATTGCATTGTATCATGTCCTCGAACATCGAGATTTATGATATCGAAACGCTGAAACTGTCGTGATTGAATTGCTGTAGGGCCTTCACGGCGCAAATGAAGCCAGCCACGGTTGATGTTCTCAACCAACTCATCCTCATTAACAGCAGCGATATTTGCAAGGCGGGCACGATCGGCTCGTACTTTTCCTATAAGGATTACTCCATCATCCCCATGTCTACTTGCGTAGTATCTTGCACCAATGAGAGCTTCATCTTCAACTGGAGCCAGAGTAGAACGTGGGTAAGTATATAAACCTTCTCCGATGTATCCCGATCCATGTCCTTCTACAACTCCCTGGCGCAGAATACTATAGGCAGCTGCCCGACTTTGTCCGGTGGCAAATGGTTGTTCTCTCGTGATACCAACCATTTTTCTCCCATCAGGGAGTTTTCCACGTCTCCCAAAATCAGGAAATTTTGTGTCTCCTTCAGTGAGCCAATCCATCACTTTGTTCGTAAATGCCTCATTTGCATTACGTACAATGGCGGGTTTAGCAGCAACGGCAAACGGATCTATCCAAGTTATTACTCCTTCATCGTTTATCAGGAAGTTTCCAAGATTGTTCTCATCAAGGTACATGAGAATGTCATCACCTGTCTCAGGATCAACACCAACTCGCCTGAATTCATAGTTGCCGAGCCTAACCCCAGGAAATTCTTTCTTTATCGCATCAGAAAAAACATCAATTGCTTCAAGCATAGTATCATAGTGCTCGTAGTCGGGATTTTGGAGACCATTTTCAAGTGCTATTTCGAGCTCTCTCTTATTGATGTTTCTACCGAGCACAAAATCCGTACGATACTGACCATTTCCAAGATTTACGAAATCAGGTATCAAAATGTCGAGTTCATTTTCCTTCACAACACGTTTTGCGAATTCACCAAGCTCGACATACACCTGCGATAGCACACGCGGATTTCCCCATAGAGCAAATGGACTCTTGACGACAAATCCCTTTCCTCCAGTGGTCTTATAGGCGGCCACACGGTGAAACATTCCCTGATGAAAGGAAACACCATCGAGCTCTTCAATGATTTGGTTCATGTCCTCAGGAACGGTACGGACACGCTCAGCTACCTTTGCGTCGGGGGACATTCGCTGAGCATTACTACCAAGAATTTTGAGCTCTGCTTCGGCTGGCGACTCCCCACATTTACTCTTTAACTTTATACGGTAAGGGAGTATTCCTTTAGAGCTCACAAAAAGAGTATCGAAGCTCGTAGCACCTGAAAAAGCTCGCTCCAGTACTCCGATATATTCAGGGTCTTCTTTAAAGGCATAGAGAGCTGCTAGTGCCCCATCAGCCAGCGTCCCGACTTGAGCAGCACGGTGGTGAACTACCGTGGCGATATTCATATAGACTTTAGCATTCTTAGCCGCGTTCTGGTCGGGAACTTTAGAGAGGAGCCAGACCTTATTAGTAAGCTTATTTGTAGCTACAAAAAAACCAGCGACTATTTTTCCAGCAGTTGAGTTTTTTGCAAGGAGGGTGACGTCTCGTAGAGCATCCGCAGTATCGGCCCCGGCTTGTAACCAACAAGACAGCTCTGAGGCATTCTCACACAGTGTAACAGTATCACTTATGGACAAGCCCGTACCGATGTAATGCATGAAATAGAAGCGTGCAAGATAGGCACGAATCAAAAACTCGGTCATATCAAGATTATTTATGACCTGTCGTTGAATATCTCTGTACGAAATCCAGTGAGTGAGAGTCATTGGGCGATGTTCGCCCGGATCCGTTAATGAACTGTAATCATAAGCACCACCTCTCAGCCCCTTAAAGGAAAGACCGTAGTGACCTGCATAAAACCAGTTACTATTAATAGTATCGATTAACGATTGCTCAAGGTCAGAGTAATCTCCTTTTATATAGTGCATCGAAGGATAGACACAGCTTTCATAAGCTATCATATCACGAGTCTCACCCCAGGTATCTGGATATATAGTAGGGAGAACTCGCTGTTCACCATCAATCAAATACCAGTCGATCAGTCGCTCATCCTCTCCACTAAGGCTACTTCCTGTCTCGGAGATATCAGTAATATGAAGTGATGGATTTTCTAAGATTTTCTGGTCTTCTTCTTTTGTAAGATCTAACGGTCGCCTAATAAGTTGTGAGTACATTTTTACGTAACCCACGAACTCTCCATCCGGATAACGCTCCACAAAAGCTCTTTCCTCTTGAGCGTGACTCTCAGTTGCACTTTCAACTATAGTATGAGTTTGTTCTGTAGTTAGAGTAGGAACGCCAAGACGCTCCTTCTCCTTTTCTAGTTTTGCATTAATGTAACGCTCTTGATCTACAAAACCGTATCGCAGTGGAATGAGATAGTATTTTTCTCCAAGCTTATAGCTCTGTCTACTTATTGGGGGAAAGAGAGTATTCTTATACTCCTCAGATGTGACAGTTGTTGGATCGGTATTAGTATGATCATAAACACCATAGCCATAACTGTTTGAATACTTGACCTGTAACATATGGCATGGAAAAACTGTCTGCTCACCGCCACTTACAAATCCATTCGAATCATCCTCTTCCGAAGTGGCGTTTGATACAAACAAAGAAAATGCATAGGCCGCTTTTTGATTTGTAGTCTCAGGAATAAATGCCTCGCCAATATCATATTCATCGAGCTCTGCACGTTCTGGAGCTGCGTGTAAAGGCGCTGCTATGCTTAAGAGCGAAAGAATAACACATACCCTTAAGAGCCATGTTTTTATCTTTGTGCTATATACTTTCAACATAGTTATCATTTCTGATACGGTATTCTCATAGACCGTTTGTAAGGAGACTCTTATTCCTCGGCTGAGCAATTTTGACACAACATAGGGAACACTCGTCTCATCATCAGGTTCAAGCGGTTCACGCACCAGTGGCGAGCCGGTAAAGGACATCAGAAAAAAGCTCTAACAATCCTTAGTAAAATTGGCCTCCCACCGTTACAATGCCCAACACACCCGCTCATCACACTTATAGTTAAGATGTAAAAAGTCTAACCTCGTTTACACATTCTTCAATTTGGCCTACGTCGACCTATCTTGCTGTATTAATTGTGTTTTTCGTCGTGCGGTTGAGATGTTTATGGTACTATGAATTGATTCGCAACAGATATTATACAGACAGGTGAGAAAGGCACATAATTCAATTATGGTAGACCCTATGAATACGAACGGCATACAGGCCAGAGCAATACGTCTCGAACCACTTAAGGATTTGGGATCCAGCCTTGATGGCAGACAGCCTATTGTTGTTTTTACTGAACAAGGTGACAACCTAGGCTCCTCAGTACTGGAAAACGATGAACTGCGTAAAGTCTGTCAGTCTGAGTCTCTTAGTAAACATAAAATAGGGAAAATTCTATGTCTCATTGAATGTTCAAATAGCATGAATCGACCTCTTTCAAAAGATAAGTCTCTGGATAATGAGACGACTCGCTTTGACTATCTCAAAAATACACTTACAACTCTCTGCCAAGATCTCATTCCTCAGGGAGAGCTCATCCTCGTTCCATACAATGAATCGGCGGAAGTAATCGATGCTGATAACCTTACTATTGATGAAACAATAAAGAGTCTTAAGACAAGCAGTGGTACAAACCTGTCTGAAGCTCTTAGTACCGCCAGTAACATTCTAGAAAGTGCAAATACGGCTTCCCCAAATAAACGAAATCTTGTGCTGTTATTCACTGATGACTACAAAGCCAATCCGAATGATGATCTTACTGCTGAATTTGAAGCTTTTTCAAAGTATAATCCACTTACCGTAGTATTTGGCCTAGGGCCAAACCACGCATTATCGCGATTCTCGTCGCTTGCCGCGGACATGCAAGCCTCTGAATGGGCTTACCTGCCAGACGGATATGCCTCGAACGAGATAGCAGCATGCTTTATTGAACCATTGTTGCGTGAACTAAGAGAGAATGATTTTTTCATTGAGGTAGATACCAATAGTGAGTACGCATATTCTGTAAATCGTCCATCTGTTGTACCAGCTAAAAACGGAATATCAAGAGTTGGATATCGTAGCAAAAGCCATACAGTCATACTCGGTGAGTCAGGTGTAGATCCTCAAGAAATCACTGTAAAATCAGAAACGGGAATGCAGAGCACGCAACGAAACGTCCCTGTAGTCTCTTGGCGAGATATGGCTCACGGAGAAGAGATTCAAAAGTACACTGCTAAGATCATAGCACCTGCCTTGGCTCTCCATGCATATCTCTGTCATGATCTTCATGCCTTGCAGGAGCTCTCTTCGCGCTTTCCGAAAGAGATTAAATATATAGACCAATACCTCGATGGTATGAATCGTAAGATCCGCTTTTTAAAAAATGCTCACGCTTCAGGAACCAATAAAGACAGAACAATCCCTATCTCAGACAATGAGGGCAATAGTGAAAAATTGACACGAGAGCGTCAACCCACAAAGCCCCCTACTACTGAGCTTCATTCGACGGGTACTCCAAAATTACTTATTAACTTTGGAGCCACCTCTCAGGATTCACAACTCGAGCAACTACTTCAGAATAATGGCAATAAGGTTACCGTGGGAAGAGGAACCAAATGTACAATTCAGATAGCCGATAGTCGTATTAGCGAACAACATTTTCAGATTGAGAAAAGGGGCAACGCTTTTTACTTGGAAGATCTCGGATCTCAGAACGGGACCTGGATTGATGGAGTTAGAAGGTACGATGAAGTTCTATTAACTGATGAAATGATAATCGTTGCCTCAGATATTTCAATGCACTTTGGACTGAACTAGTTCTTACTGACATCGCAGCTTAATTTCCTGCCGTACGATCTATACATTGGCCTGTACTACAAACAATTCCATCGCACGGACACGGGCCAACGCAATCTTTCGCATGGAAGAATGATGGGGGTGGGACACGGTGAGGATCTATTACGTATTTATCAGAAAAAACGAGCTTTCCCATCTTCCAGAGGGAAAGGTCACTTAAACAATCATCCTCATCCCTATGTTCGAGACCATACTCAGGTATCAGCAACTCTGATGTTCCATCAGAGACAATTGAGCTAAATATTCCAAACCTTCCAATGAGTTCTTTCAACTCTGCATTCGTTGTCTTCAGATAATCAGGGTTCCATTGAAAAGGAAGAAAAAACACACCATTCTTACCAGAATATATTCCATCGACTAGAGAACCATCGGTTTTCTCGAATTCATAGGAAAGTTGCCCATGGCGAAAGATACCAGTAAACCCCTTACCATTTCTATCTTCAGGATCTCCTTCCCACTTGTAATAACTTAATGCGACAACATCTCCCCCCAATGTCGGCGCAATGAAATGCGGCAATGCGTGCTCATCAGAGCTAAAGCCATATGGAAAATTAACGTATGTGGAAGAGTTATCTGGTCCCTGAACACCACCACCAACTACTTGCTTCACAACATAATCAGGGTTGATGAGGTGACTCTTCTTGCCATAGAGAGGGCTACTATAGACAACCTCTTGGTTCTCCCATGATTCTAATTCTTCAAGTGTCGAGTAAATTCCAACACCATAATCCGGAGGACGAGTATCCCACGTTGGGCGCACAGCGAAATTTACTGACCTTGAGCCATATGCATCGGAAACCGTAATTTCAAAACCGTCCTCATAGTATTCACCAAGGGGGGTTGAAGTATAGGTAGCCGATGGAGGTGCGGTTATAACATATTCATCTTTAAGTTGATTCGAGCGAGTACTTATCAGACGAAAAGCCGGAATTTGTGAGCCAAACCCATCAACATCGAAAACAAGATTGGGATCTGGATAAAATTCGTTATCTGGATAATTGTAGTCGTACGTAAATGATTCTAATGTTTCGACTTCGGGAGGATCTTTACTTAGATCGGCCCTTCCGAATTCAATCGTTTCCTGAAGCACAATGGGCCAATTTTGAACGCCGCTACCTGGATTACGAATGATTCGCATCTCCTCTACTTTTTTATTTCGCGTTACATAAATGTATGGCCCTCTATACTTGATCATCAGCTCCCCAGCTAATGGATTGGCACTGTATTCTCTGCCTGCAACTATCACATTCCACGGCGAGTACTCATCTTCTCTTGGGAATTCCACATCTCTGACGGTGACTTCATCATCGCCCATTGTATAGCTACGAAACTGTAGAAAACCCGATCCCAGCGATCCACCTGCCCCTGGCATCACAGCTGAATAGAGCTTCGTGTCATCTGCCGAAGCCCACGGAAGCTCTATAATTCCTGGGTTAATGCGCCCGCGAGTAGCTTCTTGTGGGTTAAATATTTGGGCATTAATGAATTTATCTTCAATGATATTAAAGCGTAGTAATATTAACGCTTGCATCTCTTGTCCGTCTTCTTGCCAACGATATACTCCCTGCACCCAGAGAGTCTCAAGAGATGTCGATAGGAGCATCTTTAATGTATCGAAATAAAAGCCAATAGTGGAGTTGTCTGCTCTGCCTGCCAAAATGTTCGGAACAAGTATGCTGTGATCTACCTTTTCACGATCGGAATCAAACGACTCTCTATGTCCATGCAAGTTGATATGCTTTGTGTGTGATCTACGAGTCAGTCGGCTCATGTACTCGTCTTCTGGATAATCTTCTAGGCCTTCTACATTCTTAAATCCTTCAAAACCGAAAATCCATGCAGGATGCTGGGGGAGAGCACAGCTCCTTCCACAAGATCGACTGAGCGAACAGATGTCATTTCGCTGTGAGTAATATTTAAATTCGGTCTCTTCAACTGGCAGCTCCTCACCAAGATTGAATGGATCAATAATCAGTGTATACGTAGTACGCATACTACCACTCTGTGCATAGATCGTAGCGGTACCACCTCTGTGAGCTACAAAGTTCCCTCCTTCAACCTCAGCGATGGGTGTTTCTTCGGCGTACGCATCAGCTATAAGTGAAAGTGAGAAGCTCGACGATGCTCCGCCTGCAGAGTCCTCCACTATCCATATGATATCAGGATCATCGACAATCACCTTACCAACTAGGAGTGTGGTATCTCCTGAAAGGAGAAACTCTTCTCCTGCTCTTACCGCCGGAAAAGTTGCTGATACCCTTACCTGAAAGCCACCACTGAGTGTGGACTCCAGAAGGTAATAGATAAGATCTCTATCATCCACATGCCCGCTTCCATCAGCATCTCCGTAACTCGTATTTGAAACGTCTGTACCGTAGTGCTCATTCCACTGGATGATATCGGATTTATCTACAACGCCATCACCGTTCATATCACCGCGGTAATCTGACGGATCGACTGCTGCTCTATACGCCTGCCTGAGATACTCAATATCTTCGTCATCTACGTCGCCGTCTCTATCGATATCACCCACAAGCTCACCAGGAGCTTTGCCAGACTCTCCAAAATCTTTTGCAAGAAGAGTTACATCTCCCCTATCAATTCTGCCATTTCCATCAATGTCTGCTTCTATAACATTCTCAAGCAGCTCTCTGTCTCTCTCGTCGACAACACCATCACCGTTTAGATCTCTTAGCGCATCACCACTCTCCAAATCCTCAGAGTCAACCCTGCCGTCTCCGTTAATATCAAACTTCTTATTCGATTCATCAAATGGATCGTGCTCCTCTTCACAGTTCTCGGTATCTTTCCTGTTACATCCGCATCCTGACGGCATCCCTTTAGCAGCATCGAAGATACATCCGTCCTGAGCGTCTGAGAGTCCGTCACCGTCAGAATCTGCGTACGAAAGTGTATGTACCGAAGCGAGTCCTTCAAAGACTTCAAACCCCGCATCTCCATCGCCAGAACCCTCTATCATTTCATAGAGTGACACTTTCTTTGTTACTAGTGCGGTGATAACACCTGACGGATAGTTCCCCACTCTTGCAGCAAGCCTCTTACTGAATGGCTCAATAAAGCCGGTTCCCCACTCAAGGAGCTCACTTACTCCTTCTCCGAAGTAGCCGAGTGCTTTGTTGCCTCGCTCACTGTGCCAGCCGTAGGTGTAAAGATAAGCTCCAACACGTCCAGTCGTGTTATGAGGAGTAAAGTATGCCGGTGAAATCTCGTAGCTCTGCGCGTGGGTGGGATGTGCGGTACTAAATCCTGTGACAATCTCTGAGTCTGTGCTGCTGAAGTAGTTTCCCTTTACCACATAATCTGAACTGGCCGAGAACGTGATGTGGCTCAGCTCTTCTTCTGTATCAAATTTGCAGATAACGGGAACGTTCGCTGCGGTTATAATCGCACCGTCGTCTTTCATCCGCATTCCACATGCATTTTTAAGGAGCTGCGAGGATTCGTTACGGTTTAGCTTCTCTCCCGTGATACGGTAAAACGAAAGCTTGACCCGGGACTGCTCAGGGGTAAAGAGCTCGAGTCGGGTACTGTGTGAGCCTTCACTATAAACAGGAAGCATCGCCCCTGCTCCGCCGTACACAAGCTGTGACTCCTGAATATCGGCATACTTATGCAACGACTCTGCTGGACTCTCTACTTTTACGTAAGCACGGTAGCGTTTGCGTTTTGCTGGCTCGCACCCTTCTGAGGCACGGGCTCCGTCTGATACTCGTGCTCCACTTGCTGAAGGATCTGTCTGGCATGATGCAGGTAGCTGCGTGGGAACAAGACGTATCCTTACTGAAGATCGGTCAGGTGAAAGTTTTTGGCGAAACAGTCCCATTGCAGGGACACTAAACTGCGCTCTCCCAAGCACTTCACCGGCGTTTGAGTAACGGGTAACTTCAAAGAGCGATTCTTCTGATTCAAGGTTCTGGACAAGGATCGTGCGTGCTCCGAGTTCTTTACTCGCGATGAAGTCTGAGAGAAGATAACTTGTAGAGCTAACACCGGTTGTAAGCGCTACTGTGGAACGCGAAACCTCTGCTCCTGCGTTCTTCTTTATCGTAAGGACTTCGCCGATAAGCGTTGAGGAAAGTGAGTGAAGGACTACAGTGCCGGTGTCTCCCACCTTAAGGCGCGAAGGGATATCTACTACCGTGTACGGGGCTACTATCACCGCATCTTCAAACTCAACCTCGCCTGTCGCACCGTACTCACGTAGCAGTACCGAAACTGGCTCAAGATCTCGGTGGATAACACGGATTACGCTCTCCGGTGTTGTTATCCCATAGAGACTGTAATATTGAGACTGGACACTTGTCTCATGATCAGGGGCGAGCGGCTCACGCACCAGTGGTGATCCGATAAAAAACATCAGAAACAACGCGCAGATCAACGTCAGTAAAATACTAGTTCGCTTGCTTCCCATCGCTACAATCCCAAAACACCCGCTCGCTACACCTATAAATAAGATGTAAAAAGCCTAACCACGTTTGCAGATTCTTCCATGAGGCTAGCACTGACCTATCTTACTGTATTTAATGGAGATTTGTCGTGCTATTGAAACGTTTATGGTACAATCAATGAAATCGCAACAGACAATATACAGCCTATTTCTTCTTAGAGACCTGCAAGAGAGTCTTCTGGCCCAAGAGCTGGAAGGTAGTAAACTTGGTGCTGAGAACAGTGGCAAAGAGTTGGTCAGCAAACACACGTTCCTTTCTGACAAGTTGAGGCTCCCCGTTTTGCACCCCCGACATAGGCAAAAAACCTGCCTCGGTATAATCCACGTCACGAGAGGAAAGATCTACATCCGGAAAAAGCTCAGCGATCTCTCTAAGCGCGGCTTCAATCTCAGATCCTACGACCTCAGGCTTCTTTACAACTTCCTTCACGGGCACATACCACGTTCCTATCGCTGTCCCCTCGTCCCGTGGACAGAGAAAAAAAAGTCGACCCGCATCACTCTGAATACCAACGGCTCTTCCACTTTCAAGAAGTTTTTTATTCACAATAATATTAAAGCCCTTTGCCCACCTCGTATCAGCAACAGACGGCCCTGTAGCAAAAGCCTCGTCGCCAATCTGAGCCCCCGTAGCATTCACTACCTGCTTCGACCTATAAAGATCCGTAGAAGTTTGCAACGAATAATACCCGTCAGCATAGGTAACATTTTGTACGTTACTGCGTTCGCATACTTCCACACCCTTCTCCCGAAGCTCTTTCTCGAGTGTTTCAACAAGTCCTGAAAAATCCTCTATATACGCATCTTGCCAGCTAAGAGCACCATAAGAACACTTCCCCGTTAGTAACGGCACTTCCGATTCAACGGCATCTCCTGAAACCACTCTGGCTCTTAAAGACTGCTCCTTTCCAGAGAGCATTCGGTAAATCGCTCTGTAAAGAAATGCTGCGGCGCTAACAGGATACTTAGATTTAAGCCCTGCTTTTTGAAGAGGCATATAACATTGAAGTGGTTTGATGAATTCGGGATACTCCGCAACAAGTCTTATCTGCGCTCGTACTGATTCTATGATCCGCTGCACATCACACTGCTGAAGATAACGAAAGCCACCGTGAATAATTCGCAAGCTCGCCGAGGAAGCAGCTCCGCAAAGCTCTCCTCTTTCCAGTAAGATTACGCTCTTGCCTTCATCAGCCGCTGCCCGGGCCACCCCGAGACCAGTAATCCCACCACCAATTATAGCTAGATCATAATCAGCACTCATGCCTGTAGAGGTATCACAAATAGCACAAGAAGAGAAAGAGACCACAATATCAAGTCGACAAACACCTATACCTTAACCTAAACCTGAACCGATACCAAAAGGTACGAGCACAAGCTCAGACAGATAAGCGAACATCGTACAATGGCTGAGCGCTTATGAACAATCACTCGTAGTAGGAGGTACATTCGAAGAAAGCGCCAGCGCCTCGCTAAATTGATCCCTCGCTCTCTGAAAGTACTTGCTACCAAAACGACTTCTACGTGAAGAATTCTTCCGTTCCTCAATCTGTCGTCTCATGCGTCGAATAGTCTTTCGAGTTAGGCTGTAAAGCTCTTCAGCATTGAGATTATAACCCTGAATGTTGTCTTCATTACTTACCTGCACACAGAATTCTGCATTCGTACACTCAGTGATTATCTGTGGAATAGACCACGTCAGTACCCAGTTCTGATTATAAAGCTCCTCTCCCTGTTGGAGGACCGTTCGGATATATCTTCGATTACCCTTACGACCTCCTTTTCTTCTGAGGAGAACAGTTGTGTACCTAAGGGTCTGGAACTGCTCAATCCCCTGACCATCAAGTTGAAACTGAAGCGGTAAGATATCTGTGTCCTGACAATCGAGACAAGAGTTGCCATTGCCATCACAAACACCGCAACGGTCAAGAACAGCCGAACCAAACGGAACACCGAAACAATCTAAACAATCGTTGTTACCGTTACATACTCCACACTGATCGAGCTGCGCATCACCAAATGGGACTCCCGCGCAGTCAAAGCAATCGTTGTTTCCATCACAAACACCACACTGATCGAGTCTGGCTGATCCATAAGGTTGTCCGAAACAATCGAGCTCACATCCTTCTACAGACACATTCTTAGAGCAGCTCGTTTGCTGCCCATAGCCATCCTTGACCTTAACGGTTACAGAGCAATTAGAACTTCTGCCCTGCCCAGGCTCAGTGAGCTCAAGCGTTGCTTTTTTCTTGTCTGCTGACACGCTAAGTTGCTCCTGAACTCCGGTGTTAGTCTTACACGTTGTAGACCAATCATAGGTCATGGAATCACTCTCAGGATCATGAGAACCCGAAGCATCAAAATCGACAGTAGTAACAAAACCAGCACACTGCGGCGTACTTCCGCCTTCAGAAGTGATCATAAGCTTACATACTGGATCCTTATCAACAGGAACGCAGAGCTTCATACGACAGTACCCTTCCGATCCATGATCGTCAGTGTACTTATAAATAACTGTATGTTTCTCACCACCATCAGTAAGCTGTGGCATCCAATCAAATGTTGCATCAAATGGTGTATACCCCTTTGAGCCGTTTGCTGGAGAGGCGGTTGCTCCGTCTGGAATTCCTGAATAGGTCAAAGTGAGCTTATCGTGGTCACTATCGTGCCCCATAAGCTTTGCATGAAACTTCTCGCCAGCAGAAACGCTGTAACATCCATTTGCAGATGTTGGGAGATTACTGAGATCCTGATAGGAGTCAGTAAGCGGTTTTCCATCACGCTGATAGACCTTGTACTTACCCATACAGAACGGCATCGTGTTTGTTTTACGGTTTGCAGTATCGTACCAGCCGATGTGTTGCCACCAGTATCCTTTTAAGAAGTTTTTACTTGTTTGACCGGGAAGAACTTTTTTACAGATATCGTCAGTGTCGTAATGACCACAATAGCTTGTTGATAGCCCAGAAACTGGATGGAACCAGTACCCGAGATGATTGTCATACCCAATTCCCCACCAATCATCATTCTTATCAGGGTACGCTGGGACATGGCTTTTAATAATAGTTGCGTCCATTTTAAGATGATACGTATAGCTATCATGAGCAGCGTTATGAGTAACTGATATCTCCTTTAACCACGATGGATTGCTATTCTTGCTTGTGGCAATCCTGTCGGGAATCCTATTGCCCTCATAAGAATCTTTGAAACTTATTCTTCCCTCGTAACCTGCTTTCCCATTGTAGGCATAGGCCGAGACAACAGGATTGTGCTTATCCGTAGCATCAAAGTAGAGCATCGCAAGCTCCCCGGCATGTCCCTTGGGGTTCGGGCCATTGTTAAGGGCAATGATATATCCTTCTGGGACTTTTCCGTTACACGGGAGAAACGTAACCGTCCATGTAAAGTCATGTGTGACAGAATCATAGCTGCTGGCAATATTTGTAAGAATACCACCGAGCCCAAGTCCAACTCCATTTACCGCCTTAGTACAGTCAGAGGGGATGGGCGATGTATACCAATATTCATACTTGGTAGCAGATGCCGTCTGTACAAGAGAAAGGGTAGTAAAAATGACAGCCAATATCAGACAACGGCTTACGCGCGTTCTCAGTGCGACGCTAAATAACATAGTGTTAACTCCTCAAAGCATTGATTTTAGGAAACGCTGTTCGCGATGATATAGCAGCTGGTTTTTATAATCAAACGCTATTACTGCGATATGTTTATGAGGAATGCATGCCGCAAGGCACTAAAATTACAATGGATTATCTTAGATCAGCTACTGAGCGTATATATCTCAACCGGCTCTGAGCGTCCCTGCAAAGGTATATCGCCTAAGGAACGTAACTCTAAGGCCTCTCTTACGAGCTGCCCAGTCGTATCATCCATCACAACAAGCTCACCTACTTCATCGATAATAGTCTCAAGGCTAAAAGCCACATTCACAGGATCGCCCATGAGAGTAAAACCACTATCGCTCTGCGCGGCACTCGCACCCTGAGCTGCTTGCAGTCCAAGACCCGAACTCAAAACAACGGAAGCTTGCCACGGATTGGTAGCACTGTGGGCCCAATCTCCTGAAGAAGCGATTGATGAGGTGTATTCTGAAATTTTCTGCATGGAACGAGCAGCACGGAGTGCAATGTTCTTTTCATCGCCCCCCATCCAGAGCGCAACGATGCTGCCGCCGATGACTTTATCGATCTGACCATCAAACTCTTTTACTATCTCTCTTACTCCGCCCATCCATTTAAGCTGCATTTCCGCAACATCATTCGTAGGCAGAGTCTGCTTCATAGTGTCAATCCCCTTGATGCGAGCGACTAAAACAGAAACTGAGACAGGCTTCATTTGAGCTGTCATAGCGCGTGCTGAAGTGCCGCCGCTAACTGACTCGAGAACTTCTTCAGAACTTAACTGAACTGAAATCTTGGCTCTTCCAATATCAATAATATCCTGAGAGGTGAGATCGCGCATGGCGATAATCTTCTCACCATTTACAAAAGTCCCATTGGTACTTGACCTATCAGCGAGAACAAGACCTGATCCGGTCGCAGCGAAAGAAGAGTGCACGCGAGAAACACCGGGGTCGTTTATAACAATGTCATTACTAATTTCTCGACCGGCAGTAACCTCCTGACCGTCACGCATAACAAGACGTTGCTCGGTGCCATCGGGGTGCTTTACCAGAAGTGTCGCAATAACTTCGCCAGACATAAGGCCTTTTAACCTTTTTCAAAAAGGAGACTACTCTCCTCATGTAATAATCAACCTTCCAGCATAGTATCGTCAAGACAGCACTTTTCTTTAACTGCAAGATCTTATCCTCTAAGGCATGGTTTTTTTGCCCGTTTTCTCTTAGTGTAGGGCCATGACCGAACCTGAAGAGAGCCAGACACCACCAGAAGACCAAAGCCCAGCATCCGACGCAGCACCACCATATGCGTCCACTAATAACTCCACTGAAAATACCCGCACTGAAGACAAGCCTGTTATTCCTGATACACTCACTCCATTTGTTGAATACTTGAGTGAAGTCTGCTCAGAAGAAGATAGATTCTCTCAGTTTCGAGCTGCTCCCGGAGGCCTCTTCATAGCCTCAGAATATCTGGCAAACACATTGGAGCTCTATATCGAATGGGCAAAAAAAACTCAGAACAACACCCTTAATAATGATAAAGCGCAAAGAAAACTGTTTGGAGACACCGCCCCCGCCCTCTCCTACCTTCTTGATGGGAAGACAACACTTACCGGATACCTTGCTCCCTTTGTAGCTGAAGGCACACTATCGCCCTCTAAAAAGATTAAGCTCCCCTACTTTCAAGGTTCTTTCATCGACGCCTCTGACTATCTGCACATGCGCGATCCCATCTTTGATCAGCTCGATGGGGTTCATGCGGTCGTAGGCAGCGGTGGATTTACCATGAAGTTCTCAAATGAAAGTTCTGGCGACATTCTATTAACTCAGGACTCTCTAAAGCAGTTTGCGCAAGTTTTAAGAAGCTCTCCTTTCCTTCTAAAAAAGCACCCCGCCGTTCAGCAAGCACTTAGAAATGTGTTGAAGATATTTGCTCACGCTTGGAAAACGGCAAGCCCGAGCAAGCATAAAACGCTCGTGCCTCCTGCCTTTCGTAAAACCGGAACTTCTAACATCTTTAAGTGGGGAGAGATCATTCTCGTTCGTGACACCGACTCAAAACTTGCTTTCTGCTACGGACTTAAGGGGAAAAACTTTCGAGGCCTTGTTAGCCGTGAAGTATCGAAGATCTCTCGCAACTCTAACAAGGTGCGCATAAAGCATTCACGTCTCTCGAAGCAAAAAGGCATATTTATGACTGTTGATACTTCACGAGATCAACTCCGCATACCTGAAAGAGTGGTAAAGGAGTTCGTCGAGCATGCCACACAGATCGAAGAAGCCAGAAATGCTCTCCCTGAAAGATATACTGCCAAAGATGCAGTCGACCTTCTCGCTGACTTCCTCTTCGGCTCTCGTTGGGTTGAAGATCACGGCATCCCAAAGCAGTTCCTCCAACACGGCCATACCTACCGCAAGAGAGACGCTTTCATATTCACTTTCGGGAAAAACTTCACCTTAGAACGCATCCACCATCCAGCGCTCTCTCAGCGTGAGCGTGGGAAAGCACCAGATCACTCAAAGCGAAAGAAAAAATAATTTTAAAACGAAAAAAGCCCGGCACGTACGTACCGGGCTTCCATATTTTCCTGAGATAAACTCCCTATGTATTAGGAGCAATCACTCGCGTACTCGGGAACCATGGCTGAGATCGCCTGAGTTCTCTCGTACTGCTCTCTAGCACGCTGATAGTACTTCTTACCGAAGCGACTCTTACGAGCAGAATTCTTACGTTTATCAATCTGACGTCTCATTCTACGAATAGTCTTCTTCGTTAGCGTATATAATGTTTCAGCGTTCGTGTTGTAAGTCTGCAGCTCATCAGCGTTGCTCACCTGAACACAGAACTCAGCATTCGTACACTGCGTAATTACCTGCGGAATGCTCCAAGTAAGAACCCAGTTCGCCCGGTAAATGTCCTCACCGGTAAGCAGTGTTGACTCAATGTAGCTGCTATTACGCCCTTTAGTTCCTTTTCTACGAAGAAGCTTCGTTGAGTACCTAAGCGTGTGAAGTTGCTCAAGACCAAGCCCATCGAGCTGGAATTGAAGTTGCGTGATATCAGTCTCACCACAATCAAGACACGATTCGCCATTACCGTTACACACTCCGCAACGATCCAGCTCGGCATCTCCGAAAGGTACATCGAGACAGTCAAGACAGTCATTGTTCCCGTCACATACTCCGCAAAGGTCTACCTTCGCATCGCCAAATGGGACATCAAGACAATCAAGACATGCATTGTTTCCATTACAAACACCACACTGGTCAAGCTGAGCATCACCATTTGGTTGATCCAGACAGTCAAGCTCACACCCTTCAACCTGAACAGGCACTTCGCAGTTTGTTTGTTGTTGAAACATGTCTGAGACAATGACTCCAACGGTACAATTCACATCTTGCCCAAGACCCGGAAGGCTGAGGTTAAGACTTGCCGCAGCGTCCCCATTTGAGAGCTGAAGCGTTTCCGTATTTCCACCAGCATCTGTGCAGGTCGTATACCAGCTGTATGAAAGTGCTCCTTGCTCAGGGTCACTTGAACCACTAGCATCAAATTCTACGATGGTTTCAAGACCTCCACACTGTGGGTTCTGAGTAGTCATCTTAAGATCACAAACCGGATCTTTATCATCTGGAACACAGAGCTTTAACTCACAGCTCGTGTCAGCTTGATCCTCATCTGTGAACGTGAACTTCACGTTATACGACTCGTTCTCGTTTGCAATTCCAGGCGTCCAATCAAACGTTGCAGTAAGTGGGCTTGGGCCGGTTGTGCCATTTGCAGGCGTGATAACAGCTGTAGCAGGTTGTCCTGTGTAGTTGACAGTAAGGTCACCACCTTCTGCATCATCGCCGAGAACCTCAGCATAGAAGTTCTCACCAACAGCTAGCTCATGACAGCCGTTCTGATTTGTTTGAAGCTGCGCTACATCCTGAAGGTCAGGCGAGAGGACAGTTCCAAATCTATTCTTCTTACGGTACTTCGTAATACAGTATGGTACTCTATTTGTCTTCTTGTTCGCCGTATCGCGGTAGCTCTTCTTTCCGTACTGAAAGTCAAGAAGAAAGCCATCGCTATCCTGTCCAGCTGCTTCACGCGTACAGTAAAAATCAGTAGAATTCGCGTCACAGTAGGTCGTCTGAAGATCCGCATGCCAGTGGAACCAGTATCCAAGATAGTTATCAAATCCTACGCCGTACCACGGGTCAATGTTATCTGGGTACACTGGAGTGTGATTTTTAAGGATCGTGCCATCAATGCTTAGCGTGAGCGTGCGAGTGCCGTCGTTATTATCTAAAAGACTCGCCTCATAAAGCCAGTTCTCAGATCCAGCAGCTTTACTGGTAACGATTCTGTCAGGAGCCACTGCGTTCGCGTGGTCACCTTTAAGATAGCTCAACGGGTTTTTCCCGTTATAAGCATATGCAGTCACGACAACATCTGCCGGATTACTTGCATCAAAATAAAAAATAGCAAGTTCGCCCGCATGTCCCTTTGGGTTTGGTCCGTTGTTTGTTACGAGCCAAAATCCATTTGGGAGCGTTCCATTACAATCTTGAAACGTGGCTTCCCAGTAAAATTCGTTTGAAACGGAATCAAATCGCGTAACAATTTTTTTCAGATCTCCAGCTTGTGCTTTTGCGTCAGAAGCACAGTTGGGGATACCTGCCTCAGTTTGAATAAGTTCATATTCAGTTGCGCTGACCTGAGACACAAAAAGAACAGCCGTAAGAAGTACGAGGCTGATGTGCTTTAAGATGTTACGACAGCTTAAAGCCTTTGGTGAACACGTAGTAAAGTTCATATATAATAATCTCCCGTTAGAAGCGTTAGACCTTCTTTATGAACCTGAAAAAAAACGTGAAGAGGGATGTTCGTTAAAAGATTGAGAGGAACAGCCCGATGAAAAACCTGAGTGGTTGTATGTTGCTATTATGTGCGCCCTGACGACAGAGGTAACATTTTTTTTTATTTTTTCTTAAAAGACGCCAGAAGCATGTTGCCGTGCAGAAACGGAAGCCCCCGGTCAAGCCAGACCATGGCTTGCAGAAAGGGGTATAAGATACTGAATAATTTAAAATTCTTGGCCTGCTTTGACATATCATCGCCAGTAACGACCGTACCCTTCTTGCCTTTCTTCCCCGCCTTTAAAAGATCTAGCCCCAGCGTAATGGTGGTGTCTGTGAGCACTGAAAACAGACGAGAGTAACGAAAAACCCCGTTCTCCTCATACCCTTCAGGTACAATCTCTTTAAGCTCAGAGAAACTATACCCCGGCCTCAAATGACCGTGCGCCTCATCTGTCTGCCCGATAGCAAACCTAAATCGGCGAAGAGGCCCCTCTTTGGGGTTCGGAACATTGAGAAGGAGAAGCCCTCCAGGCTTAAGAAGCCTATCAAGTTCTAAGAGGAATTCCCGATCCGTTTCAATGTGCTCAAGGAGATCGACAACAACGATACAGTCGAAGAGACGAGACTCAAAAGGGGTACTTCGTCCATCGATCTGATATACTCGATCATGAACAAGTCCCCGAATAGCATCTACCGTAGTCTCGGTAAGATCAGCACTCGACCACTCTCCTCCTCGCTGTCGTAGAAGGTAGCTTATCACCCCATTATCAGAACCGATATCAAGACAGGTCTTCCCAGTGGTATCACCTAACATCTTTACGATAGCCCGAAATTTCTCTTTCTTAAGTGGTGACTTCCGGAACAGTTTAATAGGCCACGGCTGGTCTTGTGATGATGTCATTACTTTCTCCCCGCAATTTTTCTCTTAAGACGAGCTACACCATCTCGGATCCAGAACTTCACTCTTCTCCTCTTATTATTTAACCACAAGAGCGAATAGCCTCCACTACCTAGAAAAAAGGTCAGTAACGTTTTTCGGTACCGTGGCAAGAAACAAAAAATATGCGTGAGCATGTTAGCCTCTGTTTCTACAAACTGTAGTCCACTGTGCTGCGGGAAATCAGCGGTCGGATCGCCATAGGAAGGAACTGACTTTCCCTGTCGTTTATGTGTTTCAATCACACGAAAGGCTCGCCAACGCTTTTCTGTCGCCATCTGATGGTTACACCCCTTTGCCTCTCTTGTTGTGAGATCCATGTGCACCATCTTCTGAGTTTGCACAGTCTCTTCAAACGCTTGTACTCCCCGTTCCGTTCGAAGGAGTGCAAAGCTCCAACCATCGTGAAAGTCTACTGAGTCATCTGGCGGAGCCATCCACGGATCGCCTACAGAGATATCAGCAAACTCAGCCAGTGCGTCAAAACAGGTCAGGCACCTCTCCGGAGTGTAAAGTCGGTAAAGGATATTAATCATCTCCATCGATGAAGGGCGATATCCATTCTGGTTTCCGAAATAAACGGGATAAAGCGTACCATCAGCAAGCTCAATATGTGGCGCTCCTGGATGTTTGCCAATACGTGAAACAAACCTTTTAGCCCCGTGAACCTTCTCACCAAGCCCTTCCCAGATAGTACGAAACGCTTCGTGCTCAATCGCTGCATGACAGAAAAGTCCTAGAGTAAGCACAACCCGTTCTGCAAGACGCTTATCAAGTTCACACGCTTTTTTAAAACCGTGAAGCTGGCACGGAAGACCAACGAGCGCGTATTTGCCCGGCACTTGCAAAAGTTCAGAAAACACAGCGTTCGTAGGTGAAATAGCGTACTTAGATTTTGTAGCAGAAAGTATCTCCTCTCTCGTTCGTGCTACTATCGGCTTACCCTTCCACAGATCATTCTCGTCTGAGGCGATAACAACAGCCCCATCTATTTTACCGGTGTCTAGAAGGTGAAGGAGAATACCAGTAACAATTCCACCACTGGTAGAATTTTGACGGAGATCTTTCTCTGTACTGTAGCCAATCACAGCCTTATGGAAGAATCCATGAGTATCTCTGAGATCTGGCGCCTGACCAGTGTGCTCATGTGAGTGGCGCTCATAGTCAAACTCATCACCGGGACATACCTTCACGCAGAGATCACAATCTGTACAAACAGATAGATTCTTAACTTCAGGATATTCCTCGGTACTTAAACCCAACACCCCTGTGGGACAAATCCCAATACAGCTCCCACATCTATGACAGAGCCCATTATCGATAATACGGGCAAGAGAACGGAGTGCCCGTGGTTGCTCCTCACCCTGCTCAATTCCCCCCTCTTTCGATGGGAGTGGCATCTTCTTAAGATAGAGGCTGTTGCTGCCCTGTAGTGGGGCCTCTTCGGGTATGATCGCGAGACTTTTAAATCCAGACATGTACTACCTGATGACATCGAATTAGTGGTCTCCAATGAGTATCATGCTTGTAGCCGTGGTTAAAGCAGGGCTAGACCTCAGATATAGGTGTACAGATCGTGGGCAGTCTGTATAAAAACAAGACAATGACAACCTCAGGACGAAAACTAGCTAACCTACTAAAATAACTTAAAATAGGCGATTATCCCTGACATTTCCCTTGTCCTTAGCACAAGAGCCTTTTATACTTTTATAAAGTTTTCAGTACATTAGGTTTTGGCAGACATTTTGCCATTATATTGACGTAAGCGCATGGAAAGCGACCCGAAGTAGCGAGAGAGTAGATACGCCCCATATCTCACATCTTACCCTGGAATCTCACGTGTCAGAGAAATCCTTGCTAGTTGAGAGAGGCTAAACAGAGAAAGACTCATCTCCCAAACGGGCTGGCAACGGAGTGGAGCGTTATGCAACACAGTCTGCCACAGTCAGAATAACGTTAATAAACTACACCAGAGCGAAAGGGTAATACATGCAAGACAACCATATCATCAATAGGCTGTACCGTTCATTTGAGGAGTTAGAAGTTGCGATCTCCAGTGCGAAAAAAACACTTCAAGCGAAGTCAAACGTTCCAGAGAGTGTTATCGAAAGAATTAATTCTTACGATGGAATTCTCGACAAGCAACGTAAGCTAGCTCAGAAACTCTGTCTCTTTATAAACGAAGGAGATTGGGATGAAGTTGCTCGCCACGTTGGTCTGATCAATGGACTATCGGCTATGATCAGAGACGATGCTCGTGCTATACTTTCTTCACTAGCGCTTAATAGCGACCACGCTGAAGAAAATGAAGAAGCAAATTTCTGTTAAAATATCCAAGAATACGAGATACACGCGAGGAAACGGCAGGCGATCACCAATCGGCTGCCGTTTTTCAGTTCATTCAGACAGAAGTGAGCGCGGCGTTGCCCTTGTGATGATACTTCTCATCATTTCGCTCGCTGGCTTCATAGTCGTAGATCTCACTCACACCTCTTATCTTGATATACGCAGCAATCTCATATCCGAGCGCTCGCTCCGCGCCGAATACTATTTAAAGTCTGCTGTTAACTTTGGCAGAGGGTTGCTCATCCTAGATACCAACACAGCCAGCGATGGCCAGAACGAACCTTGGGCACCGTTCGCTCTTCAGGCCACAAGACTCCCACTCGAAGAGCTCGGAATTGACACCCATGGTCTCATTGTAGATATGGTGATCCTCCCTTTAAATATCTCCATTCCAGTTCATGAGCTGGCAGAGAATATAAGTGGCCAAAGAGAGCAGATTCGTGACGTCCTCTTACGACTCATACAACGCATCTTTGAGAACTCTCCAAATCAGCTTAATGATGACCCCGATCCTCAGTTTGACGACCGCGTTTTCTCACCGACAGATATGGTAGCAAACCTGATTGATTACATGGATAAGGACGATCCCAGCGCTCCCCGCCGTAGCTATGATCATATCGGGACATACACCTATGAGGGAATTGAAGACGAATTTCCTGAAGATTATTTTCCAAATCGACCAATGAGCAACCTTAAGGAACTCTCAAATGTTCCTGGCTGGACAGATTCTCGAATCTCTGCTCTCTCCCCCTATCTGTACACGTACTCAGCTGGAGCGACTTCTGGAGGCGCCACGGGGAGAGCAAGTCCTGGGATTAAAATGAATATTAACTTTATGAAAGAGCAGATTATTACTGCACTTGAAGACGGCCTCGACAGGAGTGCATTTGAAAGTATTGAGTCTCGCCGTACCGATCAAGGCCAAGACGTTTTAGCCGATAGTAACATCTACAATGAGCTGAACTCCATCCTCGGCGATCAGGCACATCACATTCTGACTGGAAAAAGCGACTATTTCGTTATTAAGGCACGGGTACGATATGGCGATACTTCTACCATAATGTCTACAACCGTTTACCGTGATTCAGGCAGCGGACCGGGAGCATACCCTGTTATCGTGAGTCAGGAGATCTATTAGGCTTTGCATCCATTGCTATGAAAATCGGCATCATTCACACGTACCTCCCCGGCCAAGACGCCTGCGGAATCACTCAAAATCATACCGACCGAATCAAAGATTTTCTTCTCGAATACCGCTCTGATTTCACCTTTGAGGTTTATGAAGCGACGCTGGGACAGCTGCCCAAGTCTGTATCTGAATGCGATGCCTATGTAGTTTCTGGGAGTAAATTTGGTGTCTACGAAGAACATGCTTGGATACCTGCACTTATAACGTTTCTCCGTAGCGTTAACGAAGCAAAACATAAGTTAGCCGGAATTTGTTTTGGACATCAGATAATCGCGAAAGCCATGGGGGGCTCCGTATCTTATGGAAATACCGGCTACATGCTTGGAATCTATGAAGCCTACCTACATATACCAGAGTATGCTGAGCGCCTCACAAAAAACTGGCTCTCGCCTAATACCCTTGAACACTTTTACATTCACTACGCCCATCAGGATTACGTGACAGATCTTCCTCACGGTGCTGTGAACATCATCACGAGCCCACACTGTAAGAACGCAGGCTTTATTATAGGTGAACATATCCTGACCATTCAGGGTCATCCCGAGTATACAAACGAGTACGTTGAGAAGGTATTTGAAGTTTTTGGGGATCGGTTACCTGAAGAAACACTTTCTAACGGCCAGAAAACTCTCTCAGAGAAAGCAGCAAATAGAGACGCTCTAAAAAATATTTTTGGAAATTTTCTCTACCGATAGCGCAAGTTAGAGTCCCGTATCAGAGATTTTCGTATGCGGCTTAACGCACGCTGAACAGCTCCTTAGTCATAACATCAGGTGAAGCAGAACCCCGAATTTTCGGGATATTGCTTTATAGAGAAACTCTATTTACCCAAAAGGTTTACTCAAAAGGTTCTATGATACTACGAAACACCCCTCTACTCCTTACTCTCGCCTTAATTCTTCCAACACACTTTTGCCTCGCCCAGAATGCAGACAATGCGGAGGAATACATCGTGCAAATTGACGAAGGCTTTTTTAATAACAAGCTCAAACGCACTCGTAAAAATATTATCCGAAAAATTGCAAGCAAGCGCGGCATAGAAAAACCACGAAAGTGGTATCGCCGGGTAAAGGATAAGAAAATGGGAGAAAGAATTGCTGAGCGTACATTGAAACGTACGATCGCAAAAGCAGGATTTCGCCTGATAAGTGACGATCTCCCACTCCCACTCACCTTCTTGGTAAAAAATAAACGAAACTCGGAACTCATTCTCGCTGACGTAGACCCACTGAAAGTAAGCTCTATCGAGCCAAACCGAGTCATAACGATTAATCTCGATAACAACGCCCTACAGTCACCTTCCACAAAGATGGGACAACCTGACTGTTCAGAATTTAATAACTGTTCAAATGATCCAATTGACAACTGGGGCAATGGGCCAATCGTGGGTATTGACGCATACAAAGCGTGGAAAACATCCACCGGGAGTGAAGACATTGTCGTTGCTATCATGAGCTCAGGAATTGACCTCAACCACCAAGATCTTGTCGACAACCTTTGGACAGACAATACAACATCATTTGCAGCTGGAGAATCAGCACATGGATTTAACGCATTTAGTAATGCCGCACCACAAGACACTCACGGAGTGGGAACGTACGAAGCTGGAATTATTGGGGCACAGGGCAATAATGGTGTAGGGATAAACGGTATTAACTGGGACGTCAGTCTCATGGCAGTTGAAGTTGTGAATCACGTTAGTGGCAACTCGTTCCAGACCTCACTAGATGCTTTCCTGCGTTCGATGGGATATATTATCAAGAAAAAGAGAGCCGGGCATAATATTGTTGCTGTTCAATCCTCATGGCTCATTAATAACACGAGCAACACTATGTATCAGCTTATTCAAGAGATGAACGAGCTCGATATTCTCTTTGTCACAGCAGCAGGAGACCAGATTGGAAACATAAACAATCTTAACCTGCCTCCTGCTACATACGATCTTCCCAACATTTTGACTGTAGGTGGATATTACGGAACCTTTACAGCATTCTCATCATTTGTTCAGTATTTAAACTATTCAAACTATGGGGATGTGAAGGTACATATCGCAGGCCCAGGTGAAGACATCCTGAGCACATGGGTTGACGGCACCTATCGTCGACAATGGGGCGGATCTGGTGTTGCTTCCTCGTTTGCCGCAGGATCAGCTGCCCTGCTAGCAAGTGTAGACTCCAGCCTGAGTGCGAGCGAGCTTAAAGATTTGATATTAAATAACGCCAAGCCTTTCGACGAGTTTGCAGGCCTAACAGTAACCGAAGGCGCGATAAATGTCGGGAATGCAATGGAGGCTCTCGCTCCACAACCACTTGCCGGTGACTACAACTGCGACGGAACGGTAAACCTCGCGGATTATACCGTATGGCGTGATAATTTCGGTTCTACTAATGCTGATAACTGCTCCGGAGACGGAAACGGCGATGGCAAAGTGGATGCCTCAGACTACGCTGTCTGGAGGAACAATTTCGGCGCCAGCAGCTCCTAAATCCCTAAATATCATCATTTTATTGCCTGAGGGCTTGAGTTTCCTCAAGACTTCAGGCATTATGCTCGTTCTGAATTTCAGGAAAGAGCACTATGGCACATAAATGTAAGATATCTGGAAAAGGCAACCAACAGGGCCACCGAGTGAGCCACGCCAAAAACCGTACAAAACACACCTTCAAAGCAAACCTTCAACCACGACGCATCTTTATCGCTGAAGAGAACCGCTACGTGAAGGTTAAGGTCTCTACTCGCGTCCTACGCACTATCGATAAGATCGGCCTTAGAGGAACGCTTAAAAAGTACGGCGTGTCTCTAAAAGACATCACTGCTTAAAACTTAAGCCACAGACATAACCAACACCGAAACAGCTACAGCAAAGAGCTGACGCACACCCCACTGTTGTATTGCGGAGAAGATGACCTCTCGATTTACTTTTGGGTGCAAAGCGCACAACCGTACTTCCCCCTTCGCGACGGCTGATACGCAGCAGCATTTCTCTCCTAATTACCGAATAAGCCCCGCATCTCTAGCCATAAGCTGATTGTGATTCCGACAAAGTAGTCTCAAATTCTCTACCGAACTCACTCCACCAAGAGCCACTGGCGTAATATGATCAAACTCCACACTCCACCGTGAGCCGCAAACGGAACCATCCGTATTCCTGTAGGTACAACACCCACCATCTCTCTCAAGTACCTCCTTCTTAACTTTCGGTGAAATATACCGCCTGTTCTTACTTCCTCTCTCCTTACGAGTTCCCATCCTCTCTTTCTTAGACCCCTCAGCTGCCAGTATCTGATTAATCCCCTCAAGAAAGAGATCCTCAATACTCACTCCCTTACCAGAGTACTTACGAGATAAGATCTCACGAGCCCGTTCAATTTTTTCACTCTTCTGCTTAGAATATGAAAAAGTAACCTTGAGCCGCTCCTCAAGCACCACTTCCTGCCTTATCACTACCGGTGGTGGAGTGACGCTTTGCCCTCCTGCTGGTAGAGTAGAAAATACAGGTTTTTGCTCTATAGCCCTTTTTACTACTACCGGCACTACTCGTTCTCTTATCCGTGTGTCTTTACCACCCTTTAGAGCTACAAGCTCTTCGACCTCTCTCTTAGATTTGCCCTTGATTTCAGACAGCATTTCAGGCTCATCAAGGATCTCACTCAGTGTACAGAGCGAGACCTCTCTTCTCCTAAGAAGCTCACACACCTCTGGTTTTTTAAGATAAAGCCTTGCCGCTCTAATTCTCCTGTTTGCTGCTCCATCAGAGTACTTAAGCCCACGCACCAAATACTGGTGGAGTGAAGAAAATCCGTACCGTAAAAAATGTTTCTCTTTCTCAAGCTTAGCCACAAGCTCAATGACCTCTACTGTAGAAACAGTCTCCTTATATACTGCTCTTCTTAGCTCTTTCATTACTTCATGCATTCTTACGTACCCCTGATCACTCTGAATAAAGAAACTATAACATGCCCTTTTTTTGACCTCGTACGTTGCGCTCTAACAAAAAGGGACGGTGCTCCAGATAGTATGAGGTCATTTCTAGGTACGGTCCTTACGTGACGCGAGCTATGAAGCGTGAGGTGTATCAGAAGAGCAAA
>JAUIIO010000031.1 GCA_030431715.1 bacterium | reverse complement strand
AAATTATTGACGCATGAACCGCCTGGGCATAAGGTGCATCTTACAAACCGATGCTCCGCTGTCCTGTGTGAGCAAGTTATTCAATAATCGTGCACATAGATCACGAGAACTAGAATTCTCGTGAAGAAGGGCTGGGCTCAGGGGGGTGCTGCGTGTTCTTTTTAAGGTGTTTCGATGGGTTTCTTGCGGTGTGCGAACCGCCGGCGTTGTAGTACGTTTGGCGTGGTATGGCTTATCAGGCGTTGGTTTCTTTTCTGGTGTGCGTGTTCTTGCCGGCGCTTTGCGGTGTTGTTCTTGTTTGCAGGTTTACCTCGCAACGTGAGCGTCTCTCTCTACTAGCCTTTGGAGTTGTTGCTGGCCTTTCGCTTTACGTTACACTTACTTTTTTACTTACCTCGGTATTTGATCTTAGGATCTCAATCTTAGTATCAACAGTTTTTATTCTGCTGCTTGCTGTTTTTTACTTAGATTCTTTGAGTGATGTCCGGCGTGAGCTTTTTACTGATCCGGTAATAATGCGTTTGGCGCCGGTATTTTTGCTGGTGGCGTATTGTATCAGTTCCAGAGTTTTACTTGTTTCTAAGGGACTTTTGAGGACCGGGCATTTAAATTGTTTTGGTGATCTGCCGCTGCATGTGGGGCTTGTGACAAATTTTGTGGAAGGGCAGTCTTTTCCCCCTGAGAGCCCTATTCTGTCCAACACGCAGCTTGTGTATCCCTTTCTCTCAGACTTTTATAGCGCGGTGCTTATCGGCGCTGGAATGTCTCTTGAGGGCGCGTTGGAGCTTCCTGCAACACTGCTTATTACAGCGGGATTTATTGTCTTTTACCGATTTGTATGTTCGCTCACCGAGAGTCGATCGGCCGGGCTGATTGCTGCACTTTTGTTGTTGTTTCACGGTGGTGTTCTGGGTTTTTTACGCCTCGAAGACCTTTCACCGGGGAGTTTTTTGCGTTCAGTTACTTACGCAGATCTTCCGTACCTCGCAGGCGCTGCGGGTGATGCGGAAGGGTATTTCCTTCCAAGCGCCCTTCTGGCTTATTTTATTCCGCAACGTTCTTTTCTGTTTGGTTTTTCGTTAGCTATAACTGTGCTTACGTTATTTCGAGAAGTAAAAGATCGAGGTTCAGCCCTCTTTGTGGGTATTCTCATTGGACTTATTCCCCTCTTTCACGCCCATACGGCGCTGGCCGTAGCTCTTCCCCTTCTATACTTTTCGTTTTTTCTGCCCTTTCGGTTATTACTCTGGGTGCTCTTAACGGCGCTGCCAATTGGTCTTGTTGAGGTTTCCTATTATGCATTTCAGAGCGCTACTGCAAACCATATCTCTTTTAATCCCGGCTGGATGATCGGAAGTGAATCCCCTATCTGGTTTTGGTTCAAAAACACTGGCTTTATAATACCAGTAGTCTTTTTATCGCTATTTTTAAGGCGTATTCCTCGCGATGTGAAATCTCTTGCGGTCATTGGATATGTCCTTTTTATTTTTTGTAGCATTTTTCTCTTTGCTAGGTGGAAGTGGGACAATACCAAGCTTCTTATTTACGCCTTTATTTATTTTTATCCTGCTGTTGGGATCGTGCTGGCAAAACTCTACAGCCGTTTTCAGTGGAAGCCTGTAGTTATTCTCTTCGTGTTGTTCCATAGCCTCTCTTCGGCTCTAGATCTTGTTCGCTACGGAGCTACTCGAGGAAAGACGTATGTTCTCTGGGACGATATTGCAATAAATGCTGCTTATCAGATAACGAAGAAAGTTCCTGCTGGAGAATCAATATTGTCTGCACCGATTCACAATAGCATTACGCTTTTGTCGGGCCGTCCGATGTATCTTGGTTTTCCTGGTATGATCTGGACCCATGGCGGCAACTCGTACTACCGTGAGCGCGCTATTTCAAGGTTTTATAAGGGGAAAAATAGAAATCTGCCCGGAGATCCAGAGCTGAAATATGTGCTGATAGGGCCTGTTGAAAGAAAGAGGTATGCGCCTATTCTTATTGATCCGACCTGGGAAAAAGTGGCAGAAAGCAGGAAAGTTCAGGTCTTTCGAACCCGGTAATTTTTTTATTTGCCCAACGTCATTTCTGTATTAGTATGGGGAGTAAAGAAGTACTCATGTCCCAATCTGGCCCGAACGAACAACCTGAAAAGCGAATGGAGTCACCCGTTGAGGTTGGCCATCTTATCGTGCCCAAAAGCCCCTCACTAAGCGCAGATGCCGTCGAGTATACTTTCAGAGCACACGTTGAACATGTATTCACTGATTTTGGCTGTGCGGATACCGGTATCGTGGATTATGCTTCTGATCTTTGTAGTGGCTTTGTGCGGACCGAAGATGCTTTTAATGAAAAGACACCGTCCGGACAAACCGTCTGGTCGATTACACAGCTGGCTTCGCTGGCTGACGCCAGTGCTTCGGACCCAGAGAAGTGTTATTTAAGAAGTAAAAACGTTGGTGATGTGATTCTCTTTTTTAATGGATTTTATCCGGATGGGCTCAAGAAATTTTACGATAGAACTCATGAGCAGCTTTTAGACTATAAGGAGCTCGCCGTGACCTATTTCCGTAGAGCGGCCAGAGCATCCAGCGATCTCGCTTTTGAGCTGGAGTGTGGCCTCCGGAGTCCCTCGGCCGGAGAGCGAATCGTGCCTGCCCCTGTTTTAAAACGGGTATCTGATAATTTTGACTTTATGTCATACTGTCTTCACGAGGTATCAGGTAGCTTTCGTGGTAACTGATATGCGTGTTATAATGACATTATGACAGCAAACTCCCCCACCCCTCTTGATACAGTTCTTTCAGGACTTATGCGTCGCTACAAAGAGCGCGTACCTGATGTCGATAAGATTCTGAGCGCCATGGTTAAAGACGGCGTGGTCGCAACTGAAGACGATATACAAAATGATCATATTGCGTTTCGTACCATGGGGGTGCCCTCTCTTGGTATCGCCTCTTTTGAAAAGATCTTCCTTCATTACGGGTACGAAAAGAGAGATTACTACTATTTTGAAGGGAAAAAGCTAAACGCCCACTGGTATTCCCCACCTGAGGATCACTATCCCCGCATATTTATCTCAGAGCTCTGTGTTGATAAATTACCTGAAGCTACACAACGAATAATTAAGGCGTATACCGATGAGGTTAAGAGCGATCCTGTTGATTCACTTAATCTTGATAACGGTGAAGAAGTTGATAAGTATCTCCATGCTCCTCTTTGGAGAACCCCTACATGGTACGACTATCAAGCGTTATCTGAAGCGTCTGAGTACGCTGGATGGGTCATTTATAACCGTTACTATCTGAATCATTTTACGATCAGTGTACATAAACTGCCTGCTGGATATAGCACGATTGAAGAGTTCAATGTGTATCTTGAAGGGCTCGGAGTCAAGCTTAATGACTCGGGCGGTAAGATAAAAATCAGCGAAGATGGAAAGCTTATTCAAAGTTCAACAGTGGCTGAAATGGTTGAAGCACGCTTCGCATCACCTGATGGTACAGAGAGTGATATTCATCTTATCTCAGGTTCGTATGTCGAATTTGCTGAACGTAAAGTGCTTGATGAATATAAAGATTTACCGCCGGATAAGATTGAACGTAAGCATCGCCGTGACGGTTTTGAAACTGGAAATGCCGACAAAATCTTTGAAAGTACTTACTCCTCACAGACGAAAAGGTAGTAAATAAACTTGCGTCGTGACATTAGCACGATTGATTCACGTGTTTCAGTCACGCTATCCCTGCCTCCGTCCCGACCCAAGTTTCAGCCCCTTATCTCAGTCCGAACCTCGGTCACATCAGCCATAACTGTGAAGAACTCACCTAAGCACCTGAAATGGCAGGGTATATTGTATCGCTATCTACGCCATCCAATTTATGAAAATTACCTAACCTGCCGATAATATTAACATGGAGTACCATTTTTGCAGGCGAGTTGCGTCTGCATGAATGGGAGTTGTACACGGAAGTATAGTTGTTATGCCGATCACACTCGGTCTAAACATTGCTGCACTCAATACGCAGCGCCGGTTAAGTAACTCTTCACAAGAGTTGTCGACTGTCTTTGAACGTCTCAGTTCAGGCCAGCGGATCAACCGTGCATCTGATGATGCGGCCGGTCTTGCTATCTCCGATTCACTTCGCGCTGATCAGCGTGTGTATGCTCAGGGTATCAGAAATCTAAATGATGGCGTTAGTTTACTGAATATTGCTGACGGTGCGTTGAGTAACTTGTCCTCCATCGTGATCAGACTACAGGAGCTAGCTGAGCAGTCTGCTAATGGAGTGTATAGTGGTGTTCAGCGACAAGCACTGAATGCTGAAGCACAGACTCTCTCCGATGAGTATTTTCGAATAGTTAAAAGTACTGAGTTTAACGGAAGAAATCTATTTGATGCTGAGTTTGGAGAACTTCGCTTACAAGCCGGATACGGATTGTCGGGAGGAGTTCAGTCGAACCTTGGAGGTGCAATTGGTACGGGAAATTTCGAAGAGTTTAGTATTTCAAACTTTAACATTGTAGATGCGGTTGATGATTTTGCTGTAGGAGATTTTAACAATGACGGAAATATAGACGTCGCCGGCATTGATCGAACAGGCGGAGATCTTCAAGTGGCGCTCGGTACAGGTGATGGAACTTTTCTAATGCAAGCCTCTGGGACAGGATATGTTCATAATATTGCCGCAAATTTACGTTCTGTTGAAACGGGAGACTTTAATGGGGATGGAATACTCGATCTTGCAGCCGTACGCTCTGATGGCGGCGGAACGGTACATGTTCTCATAGGGAATGGTGATGGGACATTTAACTCCCCTGCCTCGTATACAGGTGGCGCTGGAAATAGAGATCTTACTATAGCGGATGTTACAGGTGATGGCGTTCTTGATATTGTGTCTGCAAATTCATTTTCAGACAGTATCGGTGTGCTTCAGGGTAATGGAGATGGAACTTTTCAAAGTATTGTTACGCACTCTGTTGGAGTTAATCTACATGAATTAGAAAGTGGTGATCTGAATGGTGATGGTCTGAGTGACATTATTGCCAAACACGCAGGGTATGTAGGCATTCAATTAGCAAATGGAGATGGAACGTTTCAAGCTCAAGTAACGTACTCTGCTTCAGGAAGTCTTGGTGATGTGACCGTCGATGATCTAAATAAAGATGGAGTACTAGATGTTATTTCCGTAGGAACGAACTCTGAGGCCATAATACATTTTGGTAATGGAGATGGAACATTTCAAAGCGCGACTACTCTCTCTCTTATGGCAGGAACATTTGCGAACAAGATCGTCACCAGTGATTTTGATGGCGATGGAAATAGAGATTTGTTAATTGCAAATTACAGTGGTCAAGGACAGTACCTTTTTGGAAATGGTGATGGTTCTTTTGATGCTCCAATTTCTCTTGCAACCGGTTCTGCTTTTAACGACGTGGCAGCAGCCGATATTAACAATGACGGCGTGTATGACGCCGTTTTTGCCAGCACATTTGCGTACTCTTCGAGGTTAAGTGAAGTAACGAGTGGTGTTTCTCCTCTCCTAGACTTTGATCTATCGAGCATGGTTGGTGCTAGGCAAGCATTGCCACAGTTTCAGCATAAGATTGAGCAGCTCAGTCAACAGCGCGGACAAATTGGAGCCTTTATGGCGAGGCTTGAAGTCGCGGCAAACAATCTCGATGTTAGCGTACAGAGTTATAGTGCTGCAGAGTCGCGTATTCGTGATGCTGATATTGCTTTTGAATCTAGCCGACTAGTAAGACTTAATATCTTACAACAAGCTTCAGCGGCAGTCCTTGCCCAAGCTAACCAGCAACCTGCCCTAGCCCTCAGACTCCTAGGAGGTGCCTCATGACGGTAACCTTAGGACTGAATATATCAAGTCTCCGCTCGCAACGACAACTCGGAAACGCGAGTGAGCAACTCTCTACGGTGTTTGAACGTCTAAGTTCCGGGCAGCGGATTAACCGTGCATCAGATGATGCAGCTGGGCTTGCCATTGCAGATTCATTAAATGTCGATGCGCGAGTCTACGGTCAGGGGGTAAGGAACCTAAATGATGGTATCTCTCTTCTCAACATAGCTGATTCGTCTCTCGAAAATCTCTCTTCAATACTTGTAAGACTCCAAGAGTTAGCCGAGCAGTCTGCAAATGGTGTATACGGCGACTCACAGAGGTTAGCACTTGATGCAGAAGCTCAGTCCCTAAGCAATGAATTTAGAAGAATATCGCAGTCTGTTGAATTCAATGGACAGAAGCTTTTTAACGGAGACACCACAAGTGTTAATCTTCAGGCAGGCGTAGGCTCTAATGCGGTGCTTTCTCTTGGTGTGGGAGGTGCAATAGGTACAGGCGCATTTGAGCCTGAGAACATTTTTCGTACTTCTGTTGCCGTTGATACTTATGGGCTCGATAGTGCTGATATTAATAACGACGGCAATTTAGATATCGTTTACTCCTCACTTGTAAGCGGCTTTCAGATTGCTCTTGGCAATGGTGATGGTACCTTTCAGTCTTCACGCACTGTTGGTGATGTTACATTAGAAGATGGTGTTTATATCGGAGATGTCAATAATGATGGAAATCTTGACATTGTTGGTGAAGCTCTAGTGGGCTATTACACGTATCTTGGAAATGGAGATGGTACATTTGGTGCAGGCATAACTTCCTCTGTTGGCACTCCACACGTTGAATCGGAGCTCCTCGATCTCAACCATGATGGGAATCTTGATATTTTTACACGTGGTTCTGACCGCTATTCCATACAACTTGGTGCTGGTGATGGTACGTTTGCCTTAGTTCAGACTTTCACAACGGTTTTAGATGATGATTTTAGATTTGGTGATTTTAATAGTGATGGAGTCACTGACTTAATAGCCTCTTATGAAGCTGGTGGTGTTGGCATATACTACGGGAATGGTGATGGTACCTTTAATACCACTTTTACAGATACTGGCGTTTCTACTACACTAGATGGTCTGGAAGTTTTTGATGCAAACGGTGATGGAAATGATGATTTTATCTTTCTTGATACAGCGACATCAACTCTAAATCTTTACTTAGGAGATGGATCTGGATCTTTTCAACAGACTCTTGTCGGCACAGACGTGCTTTTTGGTGGTGATATTGATGCTCGTGATTTTAATGGAGATGGGATAACTGATTTATTTTTCAGTGGTGGCGCATCTTATGAAGTTGCGCTTGGTGATGAAAATGGACAGTATACTTTACAGCCATATGGAGTAGTTTCGGATGGATTCGTTGGGGATAGAGAACTTGGTGATTTTAACAATGACGGAGTTTATGACGTATTAACCGGTGGTTCTGATCTTACCCTTGTAGTTGGTTCCTCTGTTGATGGGGTAAGCCCTCTACTTGAATTTAGCCTTGCTATCAGAGGTGATGCATTACGAGCGCTTCCTGTCTTTCAGAACAAACTCACGCAACTTAGCAGTCAAAGAAGTGAAATAGGAGCTCACCTCTCTCGTATTGAATCTGCGACAAGCGCCCTTTCTGCGGCTAAGGAGAATTTTCAGGCGGCAGAATCACGTATTCGTGATGCTGATATTGCTTTTGAATCTAGCCGATTAGTAAGACTCAATATCTTACAACAAGCTTCAGCCGCAGTCCTTGCCCAAGCTAACCAGCAACCTGCCCTAGCCCTTAGACTCCTAGGAGGTGCCTCATGACGGTGACCTTAGGACTCAATATATCCAGTCTTCGCTCGCAGCGACAGCTTGGGAAAACGAGTAATGAACTTAGTACGGTATTTGAGCGTTTAAGCTCTGGCCAGCGTATTAACCGTGCTTCTGATGACGCCGCAGGTCTTGCCATCGCTGATTCTCTGCGAACAGACCAGAGAGTCTACGCTCAGGCAATTCGAAACTTAAGTGATGGTATCTCTATTCTGAGCATCGCCGACTCTGCCATCGAAAACCTCTCGAGTATCGTAGTAAGACTTCAGGAGTTAGCTGAACAGTCGGCTAACGGCGTTCTTGGTAACACACAGCGCGCAGCGCTCAATGAAGAAGCGCAGTCTCTTTCTCTCGAATATTCACGCATCGCTCGTACTACTGAATTTAACAGCATCAAGGTGTTTACCGGTGATCAACCAAACATTCATTTACAAGCAGGAACAGGTGCAAATGCAGTTATTTCAGCATCTGTTGGCGGAGCCATCGGTACAGGTAGTTTTGAAAATGAGCAAAGTGTCCTCTCTGCTCTAAGTGGAGCGAGTTCAATTGGAGATGCGAATAATGATGGAAATATAGATCTCTTAATATCTGATACAACAGGTTTACATATGTATCTAGGTACTGGCAATGGAACATTTACGCAAGGAGCAGATCTGAATGGAGATACTGCCTTTGCAAAGCATAATACACTGGCTGATTTTAATAATGATGGGAACCTTGATGCCGTGTTCACCAATGGAGGTACGGAATTTTACGTTCAATTTGGTAATGGTGATGGTACATTTCAGGGAATACAGACGTTTGCAACAACAAGTACAAATGCAGGATTTGTATCTACTGGTGATGTGAATGGCGATGGTAATGTTGATCTCGCAGTTACACACAACACAAACTTTGTGCATATCTTTCTAGGAAATGGCGATGGTACATTTACAGAGACCAGTTCATATACCGCCGGCAGTGTAGCAAATGTTTCCTTTGCGGATATTAATGGCGATGGTTTTGAAGATACGGTTAATAGCTGGCAGGTTGGAAGCACGAGTGTCCGGCTCTCTAATGGAGATGGCACATTTGGTGCAGATAATTTTCTTCAAGGACTTGCTCAGGCAACCTCTTCAGATTTCGCCGATTTAAATGGAGATGGCAATCTGGATGTATATTCTGCTACGAATGGTGGTTTGCTACTCTTTATGGGGAATGGAGATGGAACATTTGGAAGTGTCATTACCCTTAGCCCAACATATTCATTGGATGCTGAAGCAAGAGATGTAAATAGTGATGGAATAATGGATCTTATTTCAAGTGGTTCAGGTGGTTTCTCAATTTTACTCGGTACCGGAGGCGGAAATTTTGAGGCAGAATCGACATTTGCGTTAACTCAAGCAGAAAAGATTCACGTTGGAGATTTTGATAGCGATGGCGTGATAGATGTACTCACTGGTGGTGCCACCCTGACCTTTGGGCTGGCGTCTGCAAATACAGTTGCAGGTGTTGCCTCACTTCTTGATTTTTCACTGTCCTCTCAATCAGGCGCCCGTCAGGCACTGCCATTATTTCAACAGAAACTTGACCAGCTCGCCTCTCAACGCGGTGAGATCGGGTCCTATATGGCTCGAATAAATGTTGCTCAGAATGTCCTCTCTGTTTCAAAAGAAAACTTTGCAGTTGCTGAATCAAGAATCCGCGATGCTGATATCGCTGCGGAATCAGCCAATTTAGTTAGGCTCAATATTTTACAGCAGGCTTCAAGTGCAATCCTTGCGCAGGCGAATCAGCAACCTGCTCTAGCTCTTAGACTATTGCAGGCTGATTCCTGAACAGATTAAATCATTAATTTTCTGTTTGCTGAAGTAAGTTCCTTAATTGTTACCGGAAAACTCATCTCTGTATATCCAAACGGATTACCCCTGCTTACTATTTGCTCACCTATCTGTGATACGGATGGATCTGAGAGGAGAGCATACAGGTAGTCATATTCATTTGGTTTAAGTACCCTATTCGTCCTTACCGTGAATGTATCGCCGTTGCCGACAAGGGTAACTCGAACATCGTCCATAGTTGTGCTCTCAGGTTGATACTCATACGCAGCTCTTAAGAGTGAGTACTTGAGCTGTGGTTCCAATGCTTGCGAGTCTCGTATAGGCATTGATAAGTTTTCTGGATTATAACGTGACGTTCTATCGATGATTGGGAATGTCGCCTGATCTGCTCGTCCTCGATTCGCAACCATCTTTCCAAGGAGCCAAGTAGCACGTCTGCTGGCGCTAATTGAGACTTTATTCATGGGAGAGCCATAGAGTTTCTCTCGCTTAGCGTGATACTCACCCACTACTGGAGCAGATGCTGGTCCGGCAATAAGTGTATCGTTTCGAAAGCCGTACCGACCAATGATATCCTTTGTCTCATTGCAAATAATAGGTGGTAAAGTCTTAGCACTGCCGTCCCACGCCGGATAGAGAATTTCAATTGGAGGCCGTTTTAAATGGATGTAAGATTGGAGCTGTTCATCATTCATATTCACAGCCGTTTCCATATCAGGAATACCGTCGTTGTCGCAATCACAGACCAGCCATACGTCTCCCTCCTTCTTAAACGTATAAGCTTCGCCGTCCACGCACTTAAATGTACACTCGGATATCTGCAGGGCTGCTTCTGCTTGTAGCTCCATCTCTTCACTGTCGCAGAGTATCGTGCCGTCCTGTCCAGTCGATGAGTTCTCTTCACTGGTTAAGAGCAAACGAGCACGCTTGCCGTAGTTTCTAGCTTGCTCACCGGCTAGAATTTTTTCTGCAACAGGATCAAACCCTGTAGTTGAAACAACGATATCGCCCTGTAGCTCAGTGAGTTCTTCTACTGAGTAGTTATCCTTTTGGGAAAGCATTTTAGATCCGTGAAGAAGAGTGACGTCTGTGTCAGATTTACGAAGCTGATATGCATAGTTTCCACAGATAGGATTTACGAGTGAGTTCAAATCACCATCAAATTGCGGGAAGAGTCTTGATACTTGGCCGTATCTCCCCATCTCTTCACTTTGAAGCTGGTGCGCAGTGGCGTACTTAGAACCAACAAGGTGAATCTGTCTGGGGCCCGATATGGAGCTTACTGAATAGTCGTCTACGTCGTTAAAGATTCCAGTGATTCTCTCAATTGCAGTGAGAGCTGAGTGCCCTCCCCCTTCAACAATGATTGTTTTGTTTGAGAAAAACGTTCTCGAAATCGTTCCTGAAAGACTTCCGCAGAGCGTAAGGAATTCACCGTAGGTGAAGTAATATCTCTCCTTTAGTTCCAGCTCGTAGTTTTTTTCAATTGCTTCAGCACTTTTGTCATCGGCATTTCGGTAACCTCGACGGTCTTCTCCAAGGCCCGGTACCAGAATATCAACTCCAGTCGTATGTACCGCGCGGTCACCTGTTTCAACGTCTTCTAGGGTGATTGTAGAGAAGCTAGCATCGGGATCTGGCTCGCTCTCAATGGTTTCGACACTAAGTACAGTATAGGAACGTAAGTATTGATTTAGAGCAATAGCGAGTCCTACGTCCATATTAGTAGGAAATAAATCTCCAGTGAGCTGGTTGAGCTGAAGTATGGCGTCCGCTCCAAGACTGTTAAAATCATCACGATCAATTGATCCTACTTTATCCTGTCGGATAGGTGCGCTCTCTGTGTTCATACGGATAACAGGAGCCCCATATTTTCGAAATTGGCCACCAAGCTTCGATGTTCTTTCAATCGTTACTGAGGGCGAGTTTGGAAATGCTGAGGTATATGCTGAGTTGAAAATGGCGGCATGCGCGCCGGCCCCAGTCAGTAAAACAGGAATGTGGTGTTGTTTCCCACTAAAGAGATCTTGTTTGAGTCGCTTTGAGTCACGTGCGGCCTCAAAATCAATGGCATGCTCTAACATTGGCCGAAGCGTTTCATCACGAGCAGCAAGACAGATATTTACAAGTAGCCCCTGTACTCTTCTATAAGGATGGTCGCACAGGCTGATTGTGTGGTCACTATCAAAGCCTGGGTCTAGGAGATCTGAACGCTGCGCATAAAAGTCACTGCGCAGGGTGCGGAGCCTTGGATCTGACTTTATGTAAGCATAAAGCGCTTTAAACGCGGGACGTTCAAGCTTGTCATAGAGGATTTCAAATTCGAGAGATTTCTCAGGCGCACGGTTAATGTTCTTACCGTTGATGTCCGCATCGGCGTCTGTGATACATGTATCGGTGTCTGTTCTGGCAGGAACGGTATGCTGAAGCACACTTTCCGGGTTAATGTCGCAACTACTCATGACATTTTCCTTATAAATACTACAATAATATTAAATTCGCTTTTGACATTTAAATCAAGCCAAATCGAATCTCGATTCTTTATGTCGTGTCCGATTAGCTTTGAGAGGATTGCCTTTGGGAGTTAGTGTTGCGAACTATACGGGCAAGAGGTTGAACCTCTAAGTCCTTGAGATGACGAGAATACCAGCGTTGATGAACGATGTCAGTGTACGCAGGAAAAGAATAAATACCTCTTCTTCAGAGTCCGCTGGATCGGCTATAGAATTGAGGAAAAAGTCGGCCAGCTCCTCGATATCTATTTGAGCTTTCTGGCGTCTGTCGCGTAGCCAGTCATGGAGCCTAATATCTGTTTTGGCCCAGCGCGGATAGAGTTTTTGGTTGCGGCCACAGATAGCAGAAACTGGATTCTTAGTAGTAGGTACTGTGTCGATTGAGCTCTTCTGATGAAACGATCTGATGACTTCTATAACGTCATAAGAGAATTGTTCAAAGTGAACATACTCTGGTATTTGAGCTTTAAGCGATAAAATCTCTTCTACCGTGAGCTGTAGTAGCTCATCTTCTTGCAGGGAATCCCTAGCTTCAACGTCTGAGTGCTCACGTTTGGTAATAAGTGATAAGAGCTCAAGGTTTGTGAGATCTACAATCCACGGACAAACATTCTGAATCTCTGTTAAAGCCTCAGCGACGTACCTGACGTAGTTGTTTGCAAGAGTTATAGTCTGGTTTGTTTCCCACGGGTACCTCCGGTGGAGTGCGCGTACCAGTCCAACTTCACTGAATTTCCTTCTGTATGCTTCCTCCCAGTACTTCGCAAGGCAGGCAAAGCTACAGGCGAAGTGATTAAGGAGTGTGCTCTTTTCCCCGTGAAAAATTGTAGAGGTGTATATCTTAAGGCGGTCGGGAGTAATTTTTGCTAGATCCTGAATTTCTTCGGGACTCAGTGCTGGAAAACGCGTGGTATAGTCGGCTACCCTATCATCAAGATTATCAGCAAAGGTATCTGTATCAAGAATAAGCTCTCGTACAGCAGATAAGAAATTAGCCAGCGGCATGTACTTTGTTGTCCTTACAAGATGCATGCATTATTTGATCGGCTTGGGTGGCTTCCTTTAGGAGATCTGATAGTGGAGGTAATCCCTTATCTCTTTCGATAAGAACTGAAGTCGGTCCTGTAAGAGCAATGGTTTCACGAAAAAGGTCCCAGACAACATCTGGTACAGGCGCGTCGTGACTATCTATAATGGTCCCGTCAGAAGCAGGCTCCCAGCCAGCGAGGTGTATCTGTCCAACTCTCTTTAGGGGGAGTGATGAGATAAATGCTAAAGGATCATAGCCGTGGAACTGTCCGTTAAGATAAACATTTGTAACGTCAAGTAAGAGGCCACAATCTGCCTCTTCAAGTATCGTGCTTAGAAATTCGGCTTCACCCATCTCGCGGTCAGAAAGAGTTACGTAACGGGTGACATTTTCAATCAGGAATGGTAGCTCAAGAGTGTCCTGAATAATTTTTAATCGCTCAACACAATTTGTAACAGCTTCACGCGTAAAAGGAAGCGGAATGAGATCATTTAAATTGGTATGATCAACCATAGTAAAGCAGAGGTGATCTGAAGCCCACGGGCTTTTTATTTCGTGAAGAAAGGCTTTAAGCCTGTGTAGGAATTCCATGTCCAGAGGATCGGTTGATCCAATAGAGAGACATACCCCGTGGCCAATAATCGGATAGTGTTTTCCAATCTCCCGGAGGCTTTCCCGTTCCCTCCCCCCGTAATCCATAAAATCTTCACTAATAATCTCAAACCAGTTACAGGCAGGTTTCTTCTCGATAATCTCACGAAAATAAGCATGGCGAAGCCCAATCCCCCCACCAAGCGCCGATAAAGAATAATTTCCCATAACTTACTCACCACCAACATCAAGCCAGAGAAGCGGTGGAGTAATTCTGAGACGTCTAAATTCTTCTCAGAATTACTCCACCGCTTCTCTGGCGTATATTACCCCTTACTCTTTATCGCCAGAGCAGTCTTTATCACCAGAACACTCTTTATCGCCCGAGCATTCCTTGTCACCGGAGCACTCTTTATCACCACCACATCCGTGATCGCCAAATACGGGGCCACTAGCGCTCTCGATATCGTCTGCTAGAGCAGTACCTGTACCAAGAACAAGAGCTGCGCCTGCGATAGTACCAGCAGCAAGCTTTGCAATTCCTGAGAATGTTTTCTTACTATTTGTCTTCATATTCCTCCTGTGAGTATGTAAGGTTCTTCTAATGAGATGGCGCACGCTGCACGTCAGCCTGACCACGTCTCACAAAGTCTGACGAATATAAGAGCATTTTGTTACAGATTGGAGTAGAAAAAAACACCAGAACGATGTTCTTTAACGTTTTCCTGTGATTAGCTCTCTTTTTGCTACTGATCAGCTAGGATTTAAGTTGCCAAAAATTCGTCGACATCAAATTGTTCAAATGCTGAAGACGTCGTTGATTTAGGAGTTACCTTGCTAGCTGCTCCCTCAGCTGTTGTGCTGTAGTAGTCAACAGTAAGGTTGTCTTGGGCGTAATTTGGATTCGTATCCTTAAGCCTCTTATGCCTTATCTCAAGTTCAGTAATGTCTCCTCTTAACTCATCGAGGTTTTCAACAGGAATTTGAACTTTCACTCTTTTCTGAGTTTGCCCATTTCCATTGCTGGTAAGACGTTCTGATACTTTCTTAAATATCTCTTTCGCATTTTGAAGAGTTACTTTGTAAATTTGTGATCTCTTCATGAGATCTCGAAAAACACTTTTTTTATTATCAATCTTAGCGTCCCCTATTCGGACTTCGAGTGCGTCACCATATTCTTTATGTAACGCAACAAGCTCCTTCTTTAAGATTTTTGCAGCTTTGTCCGAAGTTTTTAGACCATCTGGAAGCTTAATCCTCAGTGGACGAAAATTGGTATCAGTTGAAAGCCCATCAGAGGAGCGAAATTTGAGAAGTTCGGCCACGTTTTTAACGCAATTCTTTGCAAGCTTTACAGAATCAATTTTATCAGTATCTTGCATCACCGGGAGCTGAAATGTATTGCGATCGCCGTAGTTTTTTCCGAGTTCAAAAGCCCTTCTGACTTCATCGCTTTTTCCTGCGTATGACTTTACCCCACGAATCTTTATTTCATTTCCAAGATTTGCCTCTTTAATTTTTGAGGCAATAGCGTCCAGTTTTTTAGCCACTCGAAACGCAACCTGCCCAGAAGAGAGAGCAAAAGTTATGTCATAATCTGTAAACTTACTGTCAGATAGTCCTTTTCCTCTCAGCTCTTTTCTTTGCTCAATTTCACCAAGGAGGTTATCGAGCTCTTTCATTTTCTTATCGATATTAGTTTCATTGATATCAAAGATGCCTTCTTGGCGAAGAGTATTCTTGGTTTTAGCAGAGAGATTCTCAAGAGGAGCTTCTTGTCCCTCCTGTTTGGGGACTATAACCGTAGGATCGTCGTTATGAATACCGGTATCAGTGGTGGCACTAGCACCCTCTATCTCGTAATCATGAAGGTCACCACTGTCTGCCGGCTGTTGACCTGAAGGTTTCTCTTTCTGTTGTTGTGCCTGTAATTTTCGCGCATCTTGGATCGCTACTGCCATGGTCTTAACTCCTTATACGGCAAAATGGTTCTTTTCTATAAAGAGTTATGGGCCCAAACGAGGCTCATGTAGCACAGGAGATGGTGAAATTGTTTAAAAATAATAGTTATTTCGTGTGTATAAAGTGGTTTAAGAGAGCTTACGGTGCGATTACGGGAAATCGAAACCACCCAAATCTGGCGGGTGTCAGGCGCGAAAAGGCTTTGCGCGCGAGACTAACAGATCCTCTTGAGAGTGAGCCCACTACGGGGATGGAACCAATAAGAGACCAGCTACTCGTTATGAGGCTAGCAGTCCCTTGGTAAGAGGCCTCTCTTAATTGAAGCAGCCCGGTTCCAGGAAGCGGTAACGCACGCTTATTTTCGACCTCAAAGAAGTCATCTCTATATGGTGCGGGATTGTTGCTGGAGATAGCTTCATATTCAGAAGTCCCCTTTTCCTGCTGATCCTGAAGCCAGAAATCGTAATCCCGAAGCTCAGCCAGAGCCTTTTTAACATGAAACGAGAGCGCTACGTTGTTATGTACTTTGATAAGAATTCGTCCGGTTTCAGTACTTTTACCTGAATAGCGATCGTAGAGCTCGTCACGAATTCTCTTAATTTGAGAAAGGAGCCTGTCTTCATCCTCGTGGGCCAGTCCGAGGTGTAGTACGTGCGCGAAGGCGTGCTTCCTCAGTGGACTTTTAAGGCTAGTAAAAAGCCTCTTACCAGATTTAATTGCGTACGTCTGCGGGTATTTCTCTTCGAAGTGCTTAAAGTGGGAAGCAATAGCCTCGCAATCCGCGTCTGTTAGGCCTTCCTTAGGAAAGTAGACGTTAATCTTTTTATCAAATTTAAGAGGATCTTTTGAGGCCTCACGGAGTAGAATATGAAGGTCTTTAAGATCGTCAGAGATACTGCCAGCTCGGAGACGGAAGAATCCATCAGCGTACCGGGCATTAAGGCGATAATGCCTCTCAAGCTCCTTTCTGGCTTCAAGAGGGGTGCCTTCAATTGTTTTTACCGTAAGTTTGAGATTGGTAAATTTTTTGGTGAGCACATTTATCTCATGTAAGTGTCCAGAAGCTTCTTTAAAAATCTGAAGCGTTTCAGCTTGTATTCTTTCGGCATCGTCTTTTGAAAGTGTCTCACCATCTGCGAGTTCTTCACGCGAAGGACCTACTCGAAAATTTAGGTGTCCACTGAGATTTTTAGGAGTGCTCTCATGCGTGAGGTAGGCGATAACACTATTGAGTCTCTCAAAACCATTATTAAGGTCTGCTTCCGTCAGTAAGATCTCCTTATTCTTCTGGTTGAGCTGGATATAATTTCCCTCTCTAGTCTGTTTTCTAAGGAGTTCGCTAATCTCATGTACGACATCAGCTATGGCCATCGTATCTACGAGATCGTTTGTAATAACCTCAAGCTCCACAGGAAAGTCGCGCTGTAAGGTGTCCTGCCTGAGGTTTTCTCTAAGTAGATAGAGCTGTGCTCTTCCTTTCTCGGCCAGATGCTCGGGGCCAGTAAGATCGATCAGCCCTGTCATCTGGGGCTTATATTCAGGGAGCGTTTTACCAGCTAAGTCTTTACGATTATCAATTGTCTCATTTAGCGCCTGCTCAGCGGATGAAGAACCTCTGGGCGCACCACCTTCCGGGAGGGCTGCCTGACGTCTCATCTCATCGCTCGCTGCTGCTGGTTTTTCCTGAGTCTGTTGCTGCTGGCTCATGCCCCATACTATACCGGAGAAAAAAGATTAATAAAACGCGATGTTGGAAAAAAACGGAGTTGGTGGTTTCTGTATTTTATGATTGATTTTGGGCACTTGTGTGGGTAGGCCCCTCTTCAGCGCTCATCCTAACAAGACTCTCACAAAACTCCATCTCTAGAAGTTCCTTATTTCCACAAAGGGCAGCGATTCGGTGTTTAAGTATCGGTGCAATAGATTTCTCCCCTGCTACGCTCTTTAGCTCACTAAGATACTTTGCATGCGCTTCGATCAGGGCTGAGCGCTCTGAATATTGAGAGTTAAAGAGCTCTAAGGGGTCTATGCCATCTGCCATAAAGAAGTCTTTACCAGCTGCGTAAGCAAGTTTGGGGTACATAAGAGAGTGTATTTCCCCTGCTTCGGCGAGACCAGCAGGAAGTGCAAAGAGGTAAGGATACATAAGCTCAGGTGAAGTAAGCCCTATCTCAAGAAAGTCTCTTCTCGTATAGCCGGGTAACTTCTCCCAATTAAGCGCCAGACGTTTAAATGAGAGTGGCTGCTGTGAACCTATCAGAATAAGATCGTCTGATGTTCTAAACGCCCACACACTTTTAAAGTTACGTCTAAACGTCTTAAACACCATAGAGAGCGTCTTTTCACTCATCGCATAGAGGTGCATCCACTGGGCAAATACCCCGTCAGTAACAAGCTTCTCACCGGCCAGAGCGTAGAATTCGTCTGCATACAGTCTCTCGATTCCAGCTATCCAAGGATTACTTGGTCCTGAAATGATGACACCGTATTTATCACTGGCTGAGGTAAGCGTTCGGTAGGCATCAGCTGTAATCCAGTGAAGTTGCGGGAATGCCGTTACGTTATGGTTTGAGTCAGCAAAAAATTTTGTTGTGTGCCGCATTGCACTTGAGATCTCTATAAGGTCAAAGTCCTTTACCCCGGGATGAAGTGACACCGCGCCGGCGGTTATGCCAGTGCCGAAACCTATAAGAGCAACTCTTGAGGGATCTCTGGCAAAGAGAAGTGGAATGTGCCCAAGAACTCTTGTCGTAATAAGATCTCCCCCAGCAGTTGCTCCATCTGATTTACCGTTTACCCATATTGAGAGCACAGGATGCTTCGGATCCCGCCCTGCTGATTCGATAACCCCAATAGAGGTGTTTGGTCCATCTTCGTAGAAAAGGAGCCTCCGGGTATTTCGCTTTGCATAGAGTGGTTTAAAAGGAGCGTAGTCTTTAGCACTAACTGGAGTCTGCTTCCTATAAAGACTCATGGCGAGATACTCCTCAGGCCAGTCAGGTAGAAAAGCGCCGCAAAGAATGAGACTCAGGCAGAGTACGTACTGCATCCGGCTGCGAGTTGTTTGAGTGGTGAGCGATAAAAGGGCTGTTACCCCCAAAAGCACAATTAGTAATCGAATAATATGGTCAAGATCTAAAACAAATAGGAGTAAGTACCCTCCCCCAATTGCTCCGAGCATGCAGCCCAACGTGTTCCACATATAGAGCCGCCCGACAACACTCCCGAGAGCACTAAATGTGTCTCTACACCGAGAAAATACAAGCGGCATGGTACGCCCCATGCCAGCAACCGGTACTGCTAGCAGGATTGAAAAAAGGAGGCAGACGGTCAGTAGGTAAAGGTAGAAGCCAGTTTCAGTATGAGGAAAAAGGATACGTACCCGGTAAAAAACATAAGGCCAAGTGATTGCTGTCCCGTAGAGCAGTAGGAATCCAAATATGACAGTAATCTGATTCGTATAGAGCTTGGACGGGGAGTCCTGTTCATGTCTTAAGCGCCACGATCCGAGAGCGAGAAAGAGGATGTAGATAGATACGACCACTGTAAAGGCGTACTCAGATCCACCTATAGAGATAGCAACAAGACGCATGAGCAGCACTTGAAGTGCCAGTGATACAAAGCCGGCGAGAAAAGAGAGAAGTTTCATAGAGCCCTCAAAACGTAAGCTTCTCTTCTCTTTTTCTTCTTCCTCTTCAGTTACCGTTTCGTGGGCGTTGTCTCCAAACTGTCGTGCGAGAACAATGAAGAAAATGCCTGGGATAATATTTAACAGAGACATGATCGTCAGCGTCGGTGGAAGCCCGAGTGCTGGAACAAAGTAAAGCCCGGCGCTGATGCATCCAAGAAAAGCTCCGCCCGTATTAAGAGCATAGAGAGTAGCGTGTAATTTAGAGGAGTTTTGTACGCTCTTAGAGAGCGCCTGAGTGAGCAGAGGAAGGGTTCCTCCCATGAGAAATGTAGGTAAGAATAGTAAGAGTGCGCTTAACAGAATTTCTTCTAAGAGCACAGGAAGTTGCAGCCGACGTTCTTCTACAAAGAATGTGTAGCAGGCATTGTAAAGAAAGGGAAAAAGGAGTGCCCAGATTCCTATAATACATTCGATTATACCGGTTACCCAAATGAGGCGACGGGGGGAGCTATCTTTGCTTAGCTTTCCAAATACAGCATAACCCGCAGAGAGTCCCCCCAAAAAGAGAGCTAGAATAATAGCTGATGCTCTAGCCTGACTGCCAACCAGATTGGTAAGATAGCGGTGCCAGACGACTTCATATGCCAGTCCTGAAAATCCTGTAGCTACAGTGAGAAAGAGTATCCAGAGGGTACTCTTGTCAGATCTATCATCCACAGAGCTACCCTACTCCGGCAGAGACTATCTGTCAGCATAAGATCTGTACTCAGTTACGGGCTCTGAGCTTAACGCCGTGTCTTCTTAAAAGGAGCGAAAGCGCTCTCATCTTTACCTTACCCAGCGAAGGGACATTAGCAAACTCGCGGCGTGAGAATCTCGCGAGATCTCCTACACGCATAATTGGTCCATGTTTTTTAGCGATTCTGTAGAGTTCAACTTGTGACCTCAAGCTTCTTCCAGCACAGGGAAATGTCTCCATACGTGAGTATGATACAATTCTCATAAGTATAGGCCTTACCAGCGGAGGACAGGCGTCTGATGAGAGGACGTTGTCGATAGGGAGATCTGCCGGCGAAGGATAGATAGTTGCAGCATGTTGCACGCGGTCAGGCCCCGAGGTCTCTTCAAGGCTTGCGACTACTTGTTGTAAAGGTGCTTCTGATACCGTTGGAGTTTGCATGAAAATCATATTCTCAAAACGACGGGGGCCGAAGAGTATAGCGTGTCCGCCTAAAAAAAATCAAGAATTAGCTATCGCTGCTAAGTTCAAGAACATTCTTTGCTGTTTGACTGGCCATCTCCTGATCGAGATGCTCTCCGCCACATGTGACTTTTGCTTGCCAGCTTGAGTTAAGATATTGAAGGTGAATACGTGTAAGTAGTGAAGACTCGTGAGCCTCATGCCCGGGCGCTTCAAGGGTGCTTGATTGTTCTATTAAAATTTGATCGCCAAGGCGTTGTATGGAAGTTACTACGTGATTTACTCCGATGTGAGTATCATGTGTGGTGTACTTATCGATGACTCTCTCTTGACCGGTGTAGAGATCCGCTAGCCCCTGCCCAGTCGCATCTGGTAGAGAAGTTGTTAGCCAATCAGGGCGAACCGGATGAGATGTAGTAAGAAGTGTCATATCTGCTACTCCGCGATATTTTAAAAGTTATGCATTACCGGGCCAAGTAGTTGCATTACGCTGTCTTTCAGGGGGGGCATGAATGACTGTCGTAATGAAATAACGATAAATTACTGGAATTACATTTGCTTTTTTATTTGGTAGGAGAACAACGCGGAGCTAAAGCCTAAGAATCTTTCCTGAAAAACATATCAGCACCTTTATGATTTACATGGAGTGACTTTCCATCAAATTTTTGAATTTTCCAAGGCTGTGCCCCTCTCTTATCAGTATAAACAATAGTGCTATCAGAGATAGTGTACGTTGCCCTGCTTTTTTCAGAGCCGTCTTTATTGAAGTTTATCACCTCCCCTTCTGGCAAAAATTCCATTTTCTTATTTACCCGGCGTGTTTGTTCACCGTCAAGAATCATGTGAGTAAACGTCCATTTTCCAGCTAAGGCATCAGGTGTCACGTCCAAAGAAAGAGCTAGCGCAGGAGTAAAAATAAAAAAAAGAAAAAAGAATAATTTATTCATATCGACTTCTCTCGGCAAACCATATCTTCAAAAAAAAAGGTATTGGCCTCTAATACTACGATAATACGATGTGACGTGAAAGCTCTATAAAACTTCTGTTATGGGACCGTTATCGGTGTCGATTTCTCGAAAGTGGTCCGGTTATATACATATAAGCCGCTACTCCTATAGAAAATGGGAGCAGAACATCAACTCCAACTTCCGTAATCGATTTCGCTACAGGATTTGTAAAAACTGAGGACACTGTTTTAGAAATCTCACTACTGGCGATGAGCCAGCTTGAAATGACTGTCGGGGTAGCGGTGTACATAATGGCTTTTGCTTGTTGAGCCCGGTTTTGTAAGGCGGTTAATTGTTTTGTTTTAAGTGGTTGAGCAAGAGAGAGTTCCATTTTGTAGCTATATCGATGTAGCCTCTGATCCTTTGGAATATCGCGACCTCCGAAGTATGAGATGAAACGTGTGAGGAGTGAATTCTTCTCAAGTTCTATCGTAAACTCAATTTGTTTTCCGTTCACCTCGAGAGCAAACGCCCTCTTCCAATCTTTGTCCTCTGGATTGTTGAGATCGATTGACGTTGCCTCTTTTCTTAAGCGTGTAAGTTTTTTAGCTGAATCAGCATTAATATCAGGAAAGCTCTGAAAAAGTATGATGGCAACACGGAGTGCATTCTTACCGGGAGTGCTTGCTTCGATGGTCTGATGATACTCCATACTTTGAAGAAACCTTTTCTGGGTTGTGTCTGTATCCTTTAGTGTGTCTTTGCTCGGTACTTTTATCAGATGAAGTCTGGGGACCTTTGAAGTGTGATTAATGTACAGCCCTGATGTGATCTTTTCACCAAGCATATCACCGGCTACTTTCTCAATAACGTCTTCAGGTACTAGCCCTGATTGCTCGTCGTGATGAAATTTTGCTATCGCCTTAATGGTCGCTTGTCTAAGGCTTAGGGGCTCTGGGACTATAGGTTCAGTGTTTTCGATCGGATCGGTACTTGCTCGTGGATCTAAATCTTCAGATCTTCTCACTGAGAGCTCTTCAAAGTCATCTGAAGAATTATCTTGATCTTTTGAAGGTTCCATCTTCTAACATCCTGACGCGTGTATTCTTAGGATGTTATGGAGCGTTAGTACCTAGATGTTAAATAGTGCATATAGAAGCTACCAATCATAAAAATCGGAATCAAAGTGAATTATAATACCATCAGGTTTTAAAAGCTTTACCGCAGACTCATAGAGAGATTGTCTGAGCGTCTTCCTCATCTCTACATCCGCAAACCCTAGTCGTTGCAGGAGAGGAGAAGAGAACAGATTAGAGCAATTTATACCATCAAAGCTCTCACCAGAGAGAAAATCGAGACAATGAGGTTGTCTCAGATCGACTCTATGGAATTCAAATTTTTCATTGGGAGCTCTCCCGGTATCAAGACCTACAGCTTCACCGCCTAGAGCCACAACAGCACGAGGAAGCCACGGAGCCCATGTTCTAGGATTCGCTTCCACTTCACCACGACCAGTTACGGCACCACATCCAATATCAAGTATTCGTTTGCGAGCCACAGCAGACAGGCTTTCGAAAGCATACTCCAAACGTCGCACACTAGCATTAAGAGCAAAATCGTCTGCAGGTTCCCCATATTCAGATTTGAGTGAATTGGTGACTAGATCAATATCGGGTACTCTATTCGTTGTTGTTACCAGCATGATGGTATTATGGACAGGTGGGAGAATGAAGAAACATAGCCCTAGAAGAACTTCGAAGTATCGAAAGGCAGGAAAACCTATTGGTTTGCATTGTTGTACTTCGAGGGCAAGGTAACCTCTCCAGTCAAGTAGAGAGCACAGTCCCCTGAAATTAGGACACGATCGCCTAAAACTTCACACCAAAGCTCACCTGCTCGCTTAGATACTTGGCGGCAGTGAAGTTGTTGTTTTCCTAAGCGTTCTGCCCAGTAAGGGGCTAGGGTGCAATGTGCTGAGCCAGTCACAGGATCCTCAGGCACTCCCAACCTTGGGAAGAAACATCGGGATACAAAATCACAATCATCGCCTTTGGCGGTAACGAGTACTCCTCGAGCATCAAATTCTTTAAGGAGATCTAGATTTGGATTAAGTTCCTGTACCTGATGAGAGGACTCTAAAACAACCATAAAGTCCGTTGCTGAAATACAAGCAGATGGTTGATGTCCTAGTGCTTTGTAAATCAGGTCAGGACATTCTATTGGGATGCCGGGTCGACTAGGAAAATTCAGAGATGGTCGTTCTTTCTCCAAATTAACTTGTAATTCCCCACTTGCCGAAGTGAAATTAATAATCTTCGATCGATCTCCCAAAATTTCAGAAATAACATACCCTGTAGCAAGTGTTGCATGACCACAGAGATCTACTTCAGCTTCTGGGGTGAACCACCTTATTTCATACTGAGAGTTACCCCCAACAAAAAAGGCTGTTTCAGATAAATTATTTTCCAGTGCAATCGATTGTAGTGCATCGTCACTAAACCAGCGCTCAAGGGGACAAACAGCTGCAGGATTCCCACCAAATACCCGGGAACTAAAGGCATCAATTTGATAAAGTGGAATTTTCATATTCAAGATCAATTATTATGTCATACTTTCTAGTCAGGTGACCATGGTTTTCTGTTTTTACGATGAGCTCTATAGGGCGCCTACTTCGTATAGTGATTTCTCTACTGAACCATAACTGCCAATACTTGCAAATGAAACAGATTTTACACTCATTGTTTTAGGGAAAGAGGTGTCCGGAAGATTTCCAAGTTCGCTTGAATACCCAAGCGTTATATGAGGTATATGAAGGTCTCTTACCAATGGATGTCCATATTTTTTAAGATTCTCACGTTGAGCGTCTGTAAGATCGAGTCTCTCCTCTTCGGCACGGGTAAGGGCTTCGTTATCGAGATACTTGGCCATACATAGTGCCTCATTATGAGCAGCTCGAATTTTTGGATCGGGCACTAGGTTATAAAACACAAACTTGCCTCCAAATATCTGAATTTCATTGAGCTCAAATGATGCGCCTACAAGATGAGCTAAGCGATCCGTGAGCTTTAATAGCCGTTCACTGGGAGCGTCTGCAATTATCCCATGATAGAGTGTTATGTGAGAGTGTACAGCAACAAATTCAGAGTTCTGGGGTAAGAGCTTGCCTGCAAGCCTATGACAGGCCTTTACCGTTTCATCATCCGGGAGGAGCACAATTCCAAAACTGCCATTAAGTCTGGGATCGAGTGACTCAATGACGTTTCCTTTAAGTTCGGTTTGATGCATATTTTTTACGGGCTATCACCTTCATTAAGGCGAATTGTTAAATCGTTGTGGTAATGTTTTCAAGAAAGCTCTTTGCATTATCTATTCTCTTACGCAACCCACGAAGCGATTGTGAAGGATGTTCTTGTTTTCCTTCTAAGATCTCAGCAGCTATGATGTAAATATCCATAAATGCTCCCGGATCTTCGTACCCCATATTCTTGAGAGTTTCGAGTACCATGCCAACATGGCGAGTAAGTCTTAAAAGATGCGCTCCTTGCTCAAGCGTTAAAGAAGCTTGTTCATCTCGTGATAGTTGGCGTACAGGTTCACGAAGGCCGTTGAGTGTAGAGTCGATCGTTTCTAATCGAGACAGAGCGGTCGATATCTCCTCAGCCACTTCATTACGTATCTCAGAACTTGATGAAACTAATTCTTTGTCATCACGAGTAAAATCTCCACCCGGAGCGAAAAAGTCAGTATCAACCTTTGGCATATTGTTGATATCAGCAGAATTACCCATAGAGTTTCTCCTCCAATTCCTATTGTTCTTCAGCATAGTCAAGTACTTCGCGCAGTCAATAAGAATCAGACCGATATCATCGACTTTTTTCCCTGAAGACTTTGAGTACTCTTGTGCCCGGTCAGCTAGGAGTTCGAGGTCTTTGGTTTTTAGACTCCCTAGATCATTTCCAGCAATGTCAGCTATGCCGTCCGTAGCAAGTAACACAGAATCGTACCTTCCAAGTTCTACTTCCAATATACGAACAAAATCTAGCGAAGCATCTTCTCCCGTAAAAACACCAAACCCCATCTCATGACTTGAATTGTTTCGAATATCTCGGCGAATATGGAGAGTCGTTTTGTCACTCCATCCATCAGATGATTTTCTCAGTTGTGCCACCTTATTGGTTTGAATATCGGTGAGGAGCTTAACTTCGTTGTTACACGTGCCATACGCTCGAACGTCACCGGTATATCCAATTATCAAAGAGTGGCCTTCCGTCAGGGCAATCATCCCTACGGTGCCTGCGAAATCAGTCCCCAGATAATCAATTGAATCTCCAAATAGCATTTGATTAAGGAAATACACGGCTGAGTTGCCAGCTCGTACTGCACTAAGCACTCTTTCGCGAGCTGGAAGATTGATAGTGTCAGCACCTAATAGTCGTTCGTAAGCAGCGGTAGAAAATCGTTCAGAGGCTATCGCTGCTGGGCTTGGTGATGGATATTCCTGACCAAAGTTTGTGCGAGTAACGCCGTCAACGAGGATAAAAACTCCGCTTAGCTCGTCAGTTAATAAAAAGTCTTCATTTGGTGTTTGCTGGAGATTAGCTCTTAAACAGGAAGAGGCAAACGAGTAACGAGCTTGTTGGTTCTGAGTATTTGGATGAAAGTGTTTTTCAAACTCTGTCATGGTGTTACGTCTTAAGGAGAGACCAACTTTATGAATTCAATGGATATACCTCGAACTTATCTAATTATATCAAACTTCATCAAAATACTTGAGAATCATCTTTCTCATCTCGCTCTCTGTGGGATCGTAGGATAATCCTTTGGCATCCCGAAGCTTCTGAGCTAACGCATCGATCATTGCTCCTAGTAGCTGCCCTCCCATCTCTTCATCTAGCCGCTCAATCACTTGGCGTACCGTAGTTTCTGGAGGCATGCCCAAGGTCTTAGCTACGCCTACCATACTCTCTTTGAGTTCTTCTGCTATACCTGCCAGCATTTGATCGTGTGCAGCCAGTCTTGCAGTCAGAGCAGCCGATTGAGATAGGGATAAACTTAGTCTATCAGTATCTACGTCTAATCCTTCAGCCAGATTCCGCTCCATAGCATCTTGGTTATCAGAGTGCATAAGGACTTTTGACGTGCCCCATCTTTCTGATACCCCAAGCTCTACAGCCCAAGAACGCCTATCGAGGTCGAAATCAATTAATGCATCGAGACTAGGAGCATCGGGATAGCCAATATATTGTGCCATCTGGGGTAAGTATCTCTCTACTGCCAGATCAAATGGTTCTTCAGGGCAATGTTGGCTACGAAAACTTTCGACCACACCATGATACCTCTCAACAAGGAGCCCTCTTAGTTCACTGTTGATTCGCTTGATTTCATGTTCTTGACTTGATGGTTCTGGCATGAACGTACCTCTTCTATTGAGAAGTGTTATTATTCATTTAGAACAGCCTGTGCGCTAAGAAGCAATGTGGCTTTAAATAATGGTTAATATTTCGAAGGCTTTTCGTCAGGCTCGTTTGCCTTGTTATGCATCTATTGCGCCACTAAGGCCTTCTTTTTTCAAGAAGTATCTTTTATTTCCAGCCGGATAGTCGTCAAGCTCGCCAAATATTTCATAGCCTAATTTTTGGTAGAAATCTGGAGCCTGACAGCTGAAAGTATCGACGTGGGAGTTGCGACACCCCCTCTCTAAACCAACCTTCTCTGCCTCAAGGATAAGTTTTTTAGCAAGCCCCCTTCCCCGAATTTCAGGATCCATCCACAGTTTTTGTATATACAGCCAAGTGTAGGCTGTACGTGCCTGAACACAACCGCGAAGCTTTCCTGTATCGTCTCGAACCATAAAACAAAAGGAGCGGAAATTTCGCTCAATCCCCTTCGCTTCAACATCAGCGTTGACTCGGTCTTGGATGTCCTCGGTTTCAGTTAGGTCAAAGTTTTCTTCAAATGATATTTTCAAGTCCATATGGAAGCTGTTCAAAAGTGCATAACGGCTAAAAAAAAGCCGCGGGCAACTACATGCTTTTTATTTTAACTTTAATCCGACGAACTTAATTTCATCAGTCTTTGTATTATACACAATCTTTAAAGTTTTTGGACCGTTGGTAGACCCGCATTTCCGGGAGCATGCGAATTCAAATTCATTTTGGGTCATCTTTCGAGACCGCCATCCTTGCGCTGTAGCTACTGGGATAACAGCCTGAAAATATTCTTTTGCACTGGTAGCATTTGCAGAAACGATAAGGCCATCAGCTGTGATAGTGTACTTCGTAGAGCATCTATCTGGATTCGTGTCGTTCAAAAATGGCCATGTTTCGGGTAGCCAGCTAAGTATATCATCGCTACAGGTTGGCTTAGTCAAGTAGTATCCAAGATACCCCCCTATTCCTAAGATAATTAATATCAAAATTGATTTATTCATTTATTGATTACAATGGTTATACATTTCTTGTGACTTTCATTCTGCACAAACTAAAAACAATTGGTGAAAATATGGAGAGTAGTAGATTCAATATAAGAGTCGGTTGGTTAAGCATAGAATTCGTGAATGCTACAAGGACTACTTGATACGTATTAAACCTCTGAGAAGAAGTGGGAAGAGTTTGGTACTCAAGTGAGGTCGCTATTCCTATGGGCATAATGAGAAGAGGAATGAGGAGGACTTTGAAATAGATGCTATCGAAGTAAATGCCCACGGCACATAGCAAGATCGTATAGGCGATAAGCTTCATATAAGATCCATCTCTGTATTGTCTTATCTCCTGAGGTAAGGTTTCTTTATATAAATTAAATCTTTCTTTAGTGGCTTCTTTTATTTGAGCAAGTGAGTCTTTAAGGTATTCATCTATAGAACCATCCGTCTTACGATAACGATTAATTCGGTATTCTATACTCTCTTGTTCTGAGAGGAGCATAAAGTATGCTGAACTATATTGATAGTGATGCCCAATTCTATATGTGATGAAAGCGGCGATTGCTATAAATACTAAGAATGCGATCTTTAAAACTTTCATATTTTTATTTTGCTAGAATGTATAATGGCACTTTTTAACAGTATTTGAGCCTACGGCGACAGAATCTGTTTAGACGCATTGGTATCCCGCTCATTTCAAATGAAATGTGCTTTTCAGATATTAAACTCTACTTTCAGTATATTCTAGTTTTTCCTTTAAATATAGATGACGAGCCAGTGTATATCCATGTTCGCCTTTCGCAGCGACCAGCGAATCCTGCTCCCTCAACTCAAGCCATGACTTATGAGCTTTAGAAAATTCAGAGAGGCAATTACCGTTTTTAGCATGAACGAGTAATTGGGAGTACACTTCATTCAAGCTGGAATCTGCCTTTTGAATGGCTTCTTCAAGAGCAAGATTTAATTGTAGTAATTCACTAGGCCCATCATTTATCGAACTATGTACTATGGAATGTTTCGATAGTGGTTCAAGAACCTTGCTCTCTTGTAAGACGAAGCTAGCTTGTGTGTTTGTCTTGGATCGACAGGTGCATCCAAATAAGACAGCGGTTGTGCAGAATAGAAAAAGTAAAGTTTGTTTTGAATTTCCCATTATTTAAAAAAGCGGTAAAACGGTATAAATTTGCTACGGGCTTGCCTGTAAGCAAAAATGTTTTGTTATCAGTGGTGCAATATCATTTTAGCACTATAAATTTACCATTGCGTACTGTTTTTAATACGAAGTTCTTCGTAGCGGCACCATCTCCGTCGATTGAAAATATACCGCTAGCCCCTTTATAATCGGCAATATCATAAATTTTTTCCTTAGCACATTCAGTGTCAAGTTTACACTGAGACAGTGCATTGACAAGTATCCTCGTGGCATCGTAAGAGTTTTTTGCGAGGATGAGAGGATCCGAGTTAAATTTCTGTTGATACTTAGCAATAAATTGACTGAGTTCAGCGTACGGAGCATTTGACTCAGGAACGAAGAAACGTACTCCTTCAGCAGACGCACCTGCTATCTCGAGCACAGAGCTGTCCTCAGTTTCATAAACACCTAAAATCGGCATATCAATTCCTAGGTGAGCCGCTTGCTTGAGAACATTTCCCATGTTCGTTCCAAAGTACGCGGCAAAGAAAATATCAGGCTTTTTTGCCTTAACTTGAGACAATACAGGTTTTAGATCATTGTCACCTATAGCAGTTGTTTCATTGTACAAAATTCTACCACCGAGCTTTTCGAATTGATTGGCAAAATGTTTCGAGTAATTCTCGCCAAAAGTTGTAGTGATATAAAGTATAGCTGCTGTGTTAGCCTTCAGTGTTTTTCGAGCATATGTAGCTAGTTTGGATGCTTCATCCTTGATTTTAGCATTTGTTGATACTATATAGTCACCGGCGTTTAAAATGAGGTCGTCTGCTATAGCAGTGTGAAAGGCCAATATTTTGTGCCGATTTATGATCGGGGCCATTGCTGGTATTGCGGGATTTAGAAAGTTTCCGGCAAGACCATGAATTTTGTTTGCGCTGGATAGTTTTTTGATAGCTGTAACTGCCTTTGGGCCTGGATAAGGCACATCTTCGTAAATCACAAGAATGTTATGCCCCCTGTTCCTCAATTCATCAGCAGCGCATTCTATACCATTCTTAATCTGAGTTCCGTAAGTAGCGAAGTCACCAGTAAGAGGAATAGTTGCGCCTAATCTAATTTCGGGTTCTGTTTCGGCATAGAGAGTGCTCAGAAAAAGAAATTGTAGAAGGATATATAAATAAATTCGCATGGGTAACCTCGTGACTTTTTAGAGTTATAACAACGGTAAGGTTGACGAGCGGCTTTGCCGTCTGGTCATAAGGTTTGTTCTACAGCATCTTTAATCAAGTGAGCAAATGACTTACCGAAAAGTGTGAGCTTGTATACTTTCAATGGATTTTCTCCCATTGGATTTAGCCGGGTTCCTACCTGTGTTACCAGCCCTTTGCCAGTAAAGCGAGCATAATCAGTAGCAACTATATCTGGCCCAAATTTGCAGTCTTCATCTGGTAAGTTTCTAGAAAAAGATCTCTCAAGATCTGAGCCAAGCCATTCATTTAGGGCCCTAAAACTACCATATTGACGGTTGTCCATTGATAAGGCGGAACGCCAGACTGTTAGTGAAGAAGAGGATGCAAGTCTGTCTGACATCATATCGATAATAGCGCAAACCTTGCTGTGAGCAGACAAAATTTGACGAACAGCATCATCCGCATCTTGAATAGAATCAGCTTCTGGCAAATCATTGAGTTGCTCAGCCAGCCGAGTTAAATCAGCAGATGCAGAAGATGCAATTTGTGACAATGGTTGTGACATGAGGATGATATATCAGATCTAGGTATTTAAAGCTAACATACTTAGATTTAATATGCTTTAACGATTTTGTTCTCATGGACTCCTCCTAACTGAGTTAGTTTAGGTGTCCACTTTTTTTTGGGGGGGGGAGCTCACGTCAGCAACAACGATTTGTTATCCCTGTACTAGAATGTGGTATCTCCCAGATCGGATAATGTATTTTTATCAGTCGATGCACAGACTACCGCGGCTAACAAGAGTGATTGGTGGTCGCTCTCTAAATAACTAAGCAAGCTATCGAAGTCTTTTCTTCCGGTGGGTGTATCTACCGCATTATTTAGCCGATCTTGTACTAATTTTATTGCCTTATCTCTAACTGCGCCCATTCCAAGCAATTGACCAAGTAAAGGGAGTGGCTCATTGTGTGTTACACTTTGGGCGAGTCTTACTGCCTCTTTCATTCTATCAAAATCTCCAGATACAGCATCTCTAACCTGCTGTGCTTCGGTCATGTGTTTACCCTCAAACTCTCTGAGGCATGCGTCGTACTCGCTCTTCTTAGCTGGTGATGCACCTATTCGGATTACTTTCGATGCAGACTCTTGAATTTCAGGGGAGATCGAAAGATCTAGCTGTTGTGTAGAGGGATTAGCCTGCATAATTTGCTCCTTTAGGACTTCATCACATTTCTATAGGCAAGTCGAAACATGTTATGGACTTCTAGGGGGTTCTGTCGCATAAGGGATAACGGTCGAAAATATCCGCGGATTTACCCGTTAGCTGGTTTGATTTCTTATACCCCATCAAAGCTTCTTAGAGTAGTATATCAGCCGCTCTCCTTTAGGAAAATCTGTGAATTGACCACTCCGCTCATAGCCTAGATGTTCATAAAATTTAGGAGATTGAAACGTAAAAGTATCTAAAGCTGAATGACTGCACCCACGCCTCTTCGCCTCATCCTCAGCAAATCGAACTAGCTTCTTTCCAATTCCTTGCCCACGCAGAGCGTCACTCACCCAGAGATGTTCTATGTATAGCCAACCGAAGAATGTTTCGCCCACAAGACCTGCTACTACGATCCCATTTTCATCTCGACAGAATAAGCCAACCTCTTTCTCATCCCAGGTATGATTGTGCTTTGCGGAGTGAGCGCTGAGTCCTTTCTTGAGAGCCTCTTTATCGCTTTCGGATGGTGAATCGGTAAGTTCAATTTTCATTTAGCTTTAACACCATATGAGTATATGGGGTATAACGTTGTAAGTGACCCGGAAAAACCGCAGGTTTTTCTCGGCGTCAACTTAATTGTTATAAAACCCAAGCTACCAGAAAACTTAAGAGGCCACAGTGATAAAAACGGCCTTCTTACCAAAATAATGTGACTCTTCGAGTGAGACCGATTTGTTGGCGTAGATTGCCTCTTGAACCAAGCCTTTTGCCTCATCCAATGAACATGACTGTTGCTCAGCAGCATTGATTAGAACCAGACCTGATTCATTAAAGCGGTAAAGTTGTTCCCACAATTCTACCCATTTCATCTCTTGTTCAGTACTCATCTCGAAATGTTCGTTTGGAATTATAACGGCATCGGGTAGCGGCGAAAAAACCGAAGGGTTTTTCGTACTCCCCCAGTTGGTTATGCGCTCGCACCGCCATCATGGGCAGCAACTAGTGGCGCAGAATCCAAATATTCTTCAAAGCTTACCACCTTTCCTCCTTCAATGGTAAAAATATGGCACCATTCTGTGGAATACTCGATATTGGTGTTTTTAGCAGTGGCGCTCTCTGAGCCCGTCACAATCACAGCGTTTCCTGCATCGAGGAATCTTTGAGGTTCAAAAGAGCTGATCTCAGCTGCCCCACCGAGCTTCCCTAGAAACTCTTGAAATCCATTATGCCCCTTATATCTTCCGAAAAAAGGATAGTCTGGTGGTCCAACAATTCGCCAATTTACATTTTGGTCGAGCATCTCAAGAACTGCTGAGATGTTACCTTCACCAAATGCTGCGTATATTTGTTTAACTAATTCTATGTTGTTCATTTATTTTCTTTTTGAGTAGGCGCATAGCGGCTAAGTATAACAGTTTTCGAGCTAAAGGCGAGAAAATCTGCTCATACAGTTTGTTATGCAATCGCTGGTGGCCACTCACTTGCGGCTGTCACGGCCCAGCTTGCAATAATCGAAGGGGTGGTCTCTGGAGTTTCATAGTCGAGCTCACTGAGTCCTTTTAGAGCACCTGTGCGCAACAAGCCGATCATGTCTCCTTTGCCGTCCCACTCGATTTCTAAGTCAGCACCATTCTGATGCCATTCGACCTGGATCCCACCCCCACTTGTAGGCACAACTGAAGCAGCTTTACGAGATACTTCATCGAAGTGCTCAACGAGGAATTCACAGGCTGCATTAATTGCAGGTTGCTCGATAGGTGGCTCATTACCATACGTATCCCAGTCGAACTCAAGATCTGCAAGCTCAAGAGCCTGTTGAAAAACACTTCTTTGATCCATTTCTGTCATACTTTATTCCGAGCGCATAACGGTTTCAGTGAGCTAATTCAGCACGCAGTGACGAATTAGCTCGTCTAGATTGTTACATTGCCGGCCAAATCTTTCAGCATGACAAAATGCTTGATTTCACCGAACATTGTTGGCCCTTCCGCTGTGACACAATAGCCTAATCTCTCATAAAATCCACGAGCATTTTCTCTAGCATTAAGGACAATCTTAGAGGCTTTTTGATCCGTCGCATGAACTTCGAGTTTCTCTAGGATATGCTTACCGACGCCTTGACCTCTACAATTCGGATCAACTGCCATATATCTTACTTGAGCCTCTTCTGCGCTGTTGAGGTGAATACGTCCAACCCCAACGATGGATCCAGAATCATCTTTCGCAGAGAGGTGAAACGACTCTGTTTCGAGATCGTCTTTCTCGCTGCCCCTTGGCTGATTCCAAGGCTCACGTAGATGTCGCCACCGAAAATCGTAGTAGCTGCTAAGCTCTTCCTCTGTTTTTGGTTGGACTATTTGCATAATTTATACAAGGCAATATAACGGTATCGAAAAAAGTCGCGGGTTACCGCGTGCTTTATCTTCAGTTTGTTATACCCAACTAGCACAAAACTTTAAAGAAAATAGCTTCAAAATCAGTGTCTCCAGTATTCTCTAGACTATGTTCAGTGCCTGCAGGGACACAAAGAGTATCTCCCCTTTTTAAATCTATCGGCTCAGCACTTTTAAAGTGCATTACTCCAGCACCTTGTAGCACTACGATCATTTCATCTTTGTCTTCATGGAGAAACCACGGAAGCCTTAATCCGGGTTTCATAATGCCATGATTCAAAACATCAAGGTTTGGAGAGGTAGCGTCCTCAGGGAGAAAGCATCTTCTACGTATGGCTGCGTCGTCAAAGAGATTCTCAGGTTCTGCCTCTTCCCAATTTCGTTTTATTGGTTGTCTATCCATATGCTTTTGAGTGTGGGTATAACGGTTTCGAAAAAAGCCGCGGGATACCGCGTGCTTTGATTCTGTTTGTTACCCACATATATCCTTATACATTTTTTGATGCATTACGGTCTTGTAAAAAAATTTCTCGCCCATCGGCAAGTATCCATTTTTGTTATAAAATTCAAGTGATTCCTCGCGAGCATCGAGCACTATGCGAGTGTATCCTTCAGACTTTGCAACCTGCTCCGCAAATTCTACGAGATCAGATCCAAATCCCTGTCCCTGAAATTCTGGTTCAATAACCATTTGTCTGAGCTGAACCACTGAATCATCAACTCTTCTTAAGGATAAAAAACCTATTGGCTGCTCATCAATACGCGTTGCCAGAGCGATATCATTTAATTCACCATCAAGTTCTTCTGCTGAGTAGCTTAAATCAAAGGGACGCCTAAATAAACGATCTCGAAGATCTACCAGCTTTTCATATTCGGTTGAGCGCCATTCTATTCTTTCGTGTTCTGTTTTCACAAATTTTCGAGTTAGTGGATAACGGTTTCAGTGAGCGAATTCGGCACGCGGTGACGAATTTCGCTCATCTAGTTGGTTATACTCGCAGGTTCTTCCTGATTTTCCAAGTAATACGTGCCTCCTGTAGCTATCTGACTCAGAGCGAACTCTAACCGCTCTTTGAGTCTCGGACCCAGCACTGAAGGAGCGTCTTCAGGTGAAAAGAATCTAAACTCACTGAGCTCATCACTCGGTAATTCAATTTGTTGGATCTGCGCATCTGTTAGCGTTGCGCCAACAAATAGAAAGTGAAGGCTTTCTGTGAGATCACCATTCTTACTTGAGTAGTCAACAGCTAGCAGGCGTAATAAGTCGAGCTCTAAACCAAGCTCTTCCTGGACTTCTCTCTTGCAACATTCTAGTGGCGACTCATCTGACTCAACGACACCTCCTGGGATCTCCCAAGTATCTTTATATGTCGGTTTGACGAGAAGTACTTTGCCAGCTGAATCAAAGAAAAGAGCTCCAGCACCCATCCGTTTCTTAGGAAGAGAGGAATAATATTCTTTTGGTTCCATTGTGGCACTTATTTAATAGGCGAGTATAACGGCTTAGTTGACCAGCAGCTTTGCTGTCTGGTCATACGGTTGGTAATACATGCCATAGTACAGTCAAATCAAATAATTCTCCATTTCAGAGATAACTGAAAACCCCAAGTTCTTATAAACATGAAATCCGGCTTCAGTTGAGAAGAGACCAACAGTTTGAAAGCCTCTCTCCTTGGCATGTGACGCTAGATATTGTGTGATTGCAGTACCATATCCCTTCCTTCGGTGTGCGGGATTGGTAGCAATATTGTAAATTACAGGGACTTCACCAAAGAAAGAGATAGAACCACAGCTGACGGCCTCGCCGTCATAAAAGCCAATAAAACTTTTGAAGGTACAATTGGGGACATGTAATGTTTTCTCCAGGAAAGTCCTAAAGAATACTCTATCTTCATCGCCTAGCTCAAAGGAAACAGCAAATTGCCTTAACCAATCATCAATTCTATCTTCAGTGAGAGGAACAAATTCAAGTAGGTTTTCTCTACGTGCGCCAATTGTATTTAAATCAAGTATCATCTCAGGTGAATTCGAAATTTTTTCGAAGCCCAGATCGAGCAACATATCAGATAATGCCAGACGATCAATGGTCGACAGACCGATTCGCCAGACAGCAGTTAGTCCCAGACTTCTAAAGTGCTCAGAAGTTTGGTTGATAAATGAAGATAGGCTTGTAGATGGTCTGTTACAATATAGGACGCCATTTAGCCACGCCGCCTCACATCCTGTTGCAAAGAACTCATGATCGTTCTCGCAGTGCCATTGGACATCTTGAAGGCCTTGGAGTAGCCTGAAGCCCTCAAATAAATTTTCTTCCAATTTCTTGGATAAATTTATAGTCATGTATCACCCAAGAATCAAGGCATGTATAACGGCAAAAGTGAGCGGTGAAAAACCGAAGGGTTTTTCGTGCGATAATATGGTTGGTTATATCGCATCTCTTCCGTAAAGTAACTCACTAAACTTTAACTTTGAATAGTCCGGACTAACCGCATGTCCGGGATGATGCTCAAAAAGTATTTTTCGGACTCCCTCTATATCTCCGGGCTCGATAGAGCTAAGCCATTTATCATAAACCTTACGGATATGGCGCTCTTGCTCTTCTAATTCATCTAACTTCGATTGATCATAGCCACTTTGCGTGGACTCATACGTCACAGAGAAACCATCCCCCAAAACCTTTTCAAATAAATACCGGCAGCGTGGTATATGAAATTCAGAAGATACAACGGACACTCTTCTCCAATTATTTGGATCTAGGAACTCAACACGTGAAAAGAAGGCATTGCCAAGAGTATCTGTCGAAGACTCCTCAAGCAGTATGCGATCTGAGGGGAATCCTTTGCCCATTGCATACTCTCTGAGCATTTCAGCTTCTGTCTTCTGATACTCTGCTGGAGAAGAAAACGAAATCCCTCCGGATAAAATAATTTTAATATGCGAATCCGCAGAGAACAGATCTAATGCCCGATCTACTCGTGCTCTGGAGCGAGTATTTAATTTCAATTCGGAATCTCGCCCTCCACCGAGGACTATCACTACATCACAATCCATCTAACTCATCTATGCGATATAACGGCAAAGTTTTCCGGCGGTTTACCGTCCGGAAAAACGTATTGTTATATCCTGAGAATTGCATCAAAATATGGCTAAAGCAATGAAAAGGCTACAACATGGCAGAACCAAAGAATCTCAAATATATCACTGATGATGGCACGAAGTCTGTGGTACTTCCTGTAGAAACTGTTGAGCTCAAGAAGTCAGTTGAGAAAGACCTTCGCAAAATTGACTCAAATTCATCCCGAAAATAATTTCAGCGATCCAAAATCTAGCCGAAGAGCCTCGTCCGGCTGCCAGTCGCCCACTCATGAGTGCTTTGTTAAGCAGCAGCATCTCCTGAAATGCTAATTTTCATCCCAAGAGATTTAAGCAGCTGACTGAGAGTTGATAGTCGAGGGTTACCTTCTTCGGAAAGCATTTTGTAGAGTCCCTGCCGTGTTACGCCAATCTCTTCTGCTAAATCGGCTACACTCTCCTCTCGAGCATCAATTACATGGCGAAGAGCTATTAGAAAAGCCTCTTGAGTCTCGTGCTGCAAGACCTCAGTGAGGTAGCTCATTGCATAGTCCGGATCCTTCAGTCTAACTATCAGTGTTGGGGTATATGGTTTACCTGGCATCGAGATACTCCTTCCACAGTTTCTGTGCATTACGAATGTCCTTCTTTTGAGAGCTCTTATCGCCCCCACCAATAAGGACAACTAATCTGGGTCCATCTAGCCCGTAGTAAATCCTCAAGCCTGGACCTTTCGGTATGCGAAGCTCGAAAACTCCCTCGCCCACAGATTTGTGGTCTCCAAAATTTCCGTCTGCCACACGGGTAAGCCTCGCATCGACTGCAACTTGAAAGGCCTTACTTTTAAGATTCTCGAGCCACTTTTCAAAGGGAACGTCCCCTTCCTGAGTTTCGAGCATAATAAGTTCACGGGCAGATGCTTCCATGCCGATATGTTAACTATAGTTTACAATAATTTCAAGTATTTTTCAAGGAAAAATTGGACCGCTTAACGGTCAAAAATAGCCGCGGGGTTTCCCCGTCTGATGTTCCCCCCGCGAAGTAGACACTATGCGTAAATCTGATTATAGCGTTCAGGAGTGATATAATCCAGCGAAGAATGCATCCTTTCCTTATTATAAAAGTGCATGTAATCCCAGATAAATGCCGCAGCCTGAACTTGTGTATGAAACTTGTTCTGGTAAATAAGTTCCATCTTAATGGTATGAAAGAATGATTCCATATGTG
>JAUIIO010000003.1 GCA_030431715.1 bacterium | reverse complement strand
CTTTTTTTGACCTCGTACGTTGCGCTCTAACAAAAAGGGACGGTGCTCCAGATAGTATGAGGTCATTTCTAGGTACGGTCCTTACGTGACGCGAGCTATGAAGCGTGAGGTGTATCAGAAGAGCAAAATCATTTTTTGCCAGACTACTCTCTAAAAAGTCGTCAAGGTTTTAGTGAAGTTTTTTTGTTTTTTTATAAGAAAAAAATATTGCTGGTGGAGTGAGGAAATCATTACACCGTAGCCATTCTAGTGGTGGAGTGGGACTGCCCCCGCTGCTGCGTACCTTCTGGATGCTCGCATGTCGCTTGTGCGCTCAGCGCCACGAATCCAATAGATCCACCGCACACGCTATCAACTACAATTGTCATGAGAAAAAGTAGGAACGCATCCTACAGATCAGAACTAGTGTAAGTCACTCTTCCTAAGCAGATTGAGCTTCTCTGTATGGAGCTTTACGGCTTTGTAATCCGGGAACAGAGTATCGCCGGTATCCACGCTATCTTGCTCGACAGCTTCCTTTAGCCCACCGGGATCTATGACTCCTAGGCGCTGAGTATTCGGAACAAAAATCTCCCCGCAACTATTACACTGAATAACAACTATTATACCCTCAAAAGTAACTCTCGTGTTTTCAGTCGTAAAATGGGTATCGTCGGTGCCCCGTTTGCCGCAGCAGGGACAGGTAATTTCATCAATGAAGGTTTCGGCCAGACCACGCAATCTAAATTTTAATGCCATAGGAATCACACACACGTTTTTGAGTTATTCGAAATACTTCTCCATCGTAACCACTGTCCCCTCCTCGGAATATGAAACAGCATCCATTACAGAATGCATAATCGTTAAGCCTCTTCCGTGACAGTGTATGGTATCGGTTAGGTCAGAGCTCTTCGGGGCGTCTGCTTCAGCTGGAAAACCCTTTCCATCGTCTTTTATACAGATTCGCAAACTCTTCTCATCGCACCGCACCTCTATACTAATAAATCGGTCAGCATACGCAGAATCTTGAAGTCTTTGTTCCTTTATACGGGAGTACCTATCACGGCCATCGTCATCAACTTCCTCCTTCCACACAGACTCAAGCTCAAGATTGCCGTGCTCAAGAGCATTGGTAACTGCCTCTTGGTAGGCCAGATCCAGTTTTAACGCTGTGTTAAGCTCAATTTTGCTGCTTCCAATAAGAAATTCTAGTATGGGGAGTTTGAGCTTGTTTTCATCATATTCACGTGATGTAAATTTGTATGATTTCGCATACGGAAGTTCGAATACGCTTTCGCGCTTACCCTTTTTACCATCTCCATGTGAAGTGATTGCTCTGGCAATTCGCTTCAAAACCTGACCAAGCATATTTCCGACAAGCGGTCTTGGAAGGAAATCAAGGGCACTTCCAGATTGCAAAAACTCATTTGCTTGCCGCTCAAGAGAAGAATCTGCCACTACAACAACTGGCTGACTCGGTCGCTCCTGCTTAATTTTTCGCAGGAGCTCAACACCTTCAATATCAGGCATGCAGAGATCGGTTACGACGAGGTCGTATTTTCTCTCTTTTAACGCTGCCAAGAGACTCTCTGAATCACCAACAGAGTCGTAGCTCCACCCCTCCCGATCGAAGTACTGATTAAGCTTCTTTCGAGAATCGAGATCGGTATCAGCTACCAATACCCTTACTGGTGATGGTACTCCTTCGGACATATTACTCGTCCTGTAATGAGCAATTGATCATTGAAGTAAACGAAGTTGCTTACTGATCAATAGGTAGAAGTTTATCAAGCATAAGAAGCTCAAAAGTCTCTTTTACAAATCCTTTGAGCGGTTTCACCATGAGTACACCGTTCTCGGCCTTAAGGCGCTTGTAGCACATAAGAACCTTTCCGATACCATAGCTGTTTATAATTTCAACGCTATCAAGATCGAGTACGATCGTGCGCTTGCCTTGATCGAAAAGCTGATTAAACGCTTTGCGAAGCGCTTCACCTGACTGTTCAGAATCAAGGTCGCTCGAAATTTTGATCAGCCCCTTATCGCCTGCAATCTCAGTTTGATATTCATCCATCGTAGTATTCCCTCATTTCTATAGCTTTTTCATTCAATGCGAGGCCTGCTTAAGATTCAGACCTGTTAGTAGTTCTATCGGTTGAGACTTCAGGGAACTTGAAGATTTGCCTGAAAAAAATAAATGTTAAGATCTCAATTAAATACCAACAGTTACTAAGATAAAACGACGTCTTAAGGCGAATACTTGAGCGGCCCCCAAACCCTCCGGCCTCCCCTCCACAACTCGAGCTCGGCGAGCGCCAGTCCTTGTCCCTACTCGGGGATAAAAGTGTTCATGCATTTGTGATTGATAGACGATAGACTCAGGGAGGTATTTGGGGTTACCTTAGTTCAAAATGAGGGGAGAGAGAGATTATGACTGAGAGTCGGCCAGCTGAATTTGAAGGAAGAATATCACAGGATAAAGACTGGCGTGAAATCGTTGCTTGGGTAGGAGATCTCCCTCCAATGCCACACGTTGCAGCACAAGCAATAAGTATGGTTGAAGACCCTACAACCACCGCGCAAAACTTAAACGATCTCCTTACCAAAGATACCGCTTTAGCAGCAAGAGTACTCAAGATTGCAAACTCTGCCATGTTCTCTAGACAGCGTGAGATAACAACTCTTAATCAGGCAGTGATGATCATCGGCTTTAAAGCCCTAAAAGGTATCATTGTCGCGGCAACACTTCGTCAAATAAACAAAGGCAGTGGCGACGTTGACCGTATGGTCTGGGAAAATTCCATGGGAACAGCCATGTGTGCAACAGCTCTTACCAAGAGTTTAAAAAAGCCATATGTTGAGGAGATCTTCCTTCTAGGACTTCTACACAGTCTGGGACAGATCGTACTGCTCGCTCAGTCTGAAACCTCTAAAGAATACCCCGCTCTCCTTGAGAGAATAAAAGATAACGGCATGACCTATGACGAGGCAGAACAAGAAGCATTTGGCTTTGCGCATCCTCTTATCGGTGCTCTTGTCGCTAAGAAATGGAACTTTAGTGCTGAGACATGTCAGGTGATACTCCATTATCGTGATCCACTCGATGGCCCATCACCAGAGACTCCACTCGATGAAAAGACTGCAATAGTACAGCTCGCTGATATGATCGCTCACAAAGCCCAAATCGGCAGCCCAGCAGACTACCCCGATCAAACTGAAAACATTAAAAAAGTAATCGCGTATCTCGGAATTCAAACTGACGACGTGGATGCGTATATTGAAGAACTTGTTACAAGCTCAAAAGAACAGTTTGAGAATGAAGGAGCTATTTATAGCTAGCCGTACTAAAGATCGTACGTAACAGTATAACCACCCGGAACATAATCTTCTGGTGGGCCATCAAAATTCTCTTCTTCGCCATTACCAGCCCCAAACCGGTTCTCTACCCGAACTTTTTGCACCCCCTGCATATAGTCGATAAAGAAAGAGCCAAGAGGAACCCCAAGCGCTAAGATCGCAAGACCTATAACAACAAGATAAGTAGAAATTCCGCGTTCTGAATGCATAGAATACATATCCCCAATAGTTCCATAGATGTTATTGCAAAATCTGCCCCTAGACAGTCATAAGGCCTAAAGAAATAGCTAAATATTGTCAGGGGGTTAACAGGGCAAAAGAAAGGGCCGGTAAGCATTCAGAGCTTGTTCGGTGTCGAGGAAGGAGAATTTTGCATAGATTTTCTGTAAGAAAGGCGGCTAGCGCAAAGGTCGCGCAGGGTGCGTAAGCACCTAGAGCGAACATCGAACAAAGGCTGCTCGCTTACAAGGGCGGAGCGGGCGAGGAGTCTCGAACAAACCATGTGGATTGTCGTGACCCCTCGCCCGCTGCAGTAGTGCTATGGGTTATGAAGACACTTCAATCGTTCCTACGAGACGCCATCAACGGCAAGATGGTCGTCGACACTCCCGGGGGGAGCGATCTGGTAGCCCCACTTCGTCAGCAGGGCAATCGCGGACTGGCACTGAACGTGGGCCCTCTTCGCAATGCGGCGAGCCACAGAACGAGGGACCTGCTTGCCCATCGGAATCCGCTCAGCGGCCAGCGTCTTAAGACGCTCCTCCTTGGACTCACGGTTACAGGACCGAGTCAAACCACTTCCACCACGCTTAGGCATACCGTTTCTCCTATGCCACGGGGAAAAATGTGCTCCGCTCCAAACAAAGGAGCGGAATCGGTACCCACACCCGGGTACCTAACCTTAAAGAGCCTCCTCAGCTGCTCCTAAAATAATATTAGAGAATTGTTAGATCTTAGTAAAGCCACTGTGAGAGGCAGATAACCCTAAATACCCCTTCAAAAGAGCTAATTATTGGAAAAATAGGCATAAACGGCATCCTCATCTTCCTCTCCCTCCTTTTCCTCATCCTGCACCTGCACCAATCCCATCTCTGTGATGCAACGCGTCTCGTGCCCTCTGTGTTTTCTAGATCTTACTTCAGAATTAGCACGAGCTTCTAAGGCGATAGCACCTAAAAATTTAAAAAGAGATAGACACTATTTCAAAGGATTGGTCTGTAGCTGGAGCAGCCATCAAAATATGTAACAGCCGCTGCTATCGTTCCAGTGCAAGTGCAAGATTACGAGGAAGAGGAAATTAGGCAGTAATAGATTTTACTGCCCACCCTGTAAGTACCAATCGTAAGGCTCCCTCTCCATGCTTGAGAGATACGCCATATATCGCTGAGTCCCCAGCTCCTTTCTCAGAGCAGATTCATCATCAAAATCATCGTCGAACTCATCATCAAAATCGTCCTGAAATTCATCATCTGAGGATTTATCATGAATAAGACCCGCTCTATTCTGATAGTAAGAAGACTGAATAAAAAGATAGTAATCTACTGACGCCTCTTTCGCCGCCTTCACCGCCTCAAGCAGCCCAGCACGAGTGTTTACAGCATCAAGCAGATAACTTCCTGTCGTAATCATCAATGCATCAGTATCGTCCGCTGAGCTATACGCGATCCAACCAACTGGATCTAAAAAGCCATCTACCACTCTCCCAATTCCATCACGTAAAGTAGTAGGACCCCAAAATGGAAGCACGAGATAAGGCCCGGGACCAACCCCGTTGTTTGCCAAAGCAATACCAAAGTCTTCGTGATGACGCTCCAGCCCGAAGTGTTTGGCAACATCAATAAGCCCAGCAAGACCAACTGTTGAATTAATGAGAAAACGTCCGGTGTGCTCTGCAGCTTGCGTAAACTTAAGCTGCAAGATGTCACTTACAAGATACGATGGGTACTTTAAGTTCTCAAAAGCATTTGACACCCCTTCTTGCGCAAACTTAGGCATCACATAATTGTATCCTTCAGAAACTGGTTCAAAAAAATACATATCAACATGATCATTAAACCAGAACATTCCGCGGTTAAAAGATTCAAAGGGATCAGAGATCTCCTCAGACTCTTCAAGCTCTGAGTACTCTTCAGAGAATTCATCATCGAATTCATCGTCAAACTCATCTGCCCGCAGTGGCAGAGAAAGCACCAAAAGAACAGCTAAAAACGGGGTGAATGTAGTGTAGAGTTGTCGCAGGCGGAGAGATAGCATAGAGAGAACCTAAACATTTTAGATTGGTTACCCTTAAACTATAACCGCGTCACCCAAAAGGCGAAAGAGCGCAATCTATTCTGCCGCAAGCTCTGGAAACAGGAGCTCAAAACCCTGCACATACTTACTTTTCTGAGCTGGCTGAAGATCAATGCCCTGCTCGGCAAAAGACTTCTGCGCAACTTTCATAATAGTCTCCTGATCAGCAAGAAACGCGGCCCTTGCCCCCTCAAGCATCTTAAGCTCTTCAGTATTGCCAGCCTCTTTTGCGGCACGAATCTTACGATCCAGAACATCAGAGACATTTCTCTCAAATTCAATCTCAATCTCAATCACACTTGCATCCTCTGTAGGAGCATCTGGCTTTAGCCCCAGAGCAGCAGAACGTAAGTATTGCATATACGTTGAGGCGTCATAAATGTAGCTCTTATCAAGGCTAATAATATACGACTGCTCAGGGTTAGGCCCCGATCCCCATGGAGATTGAATATTAAGGTGCTGACGGAAACGTTCTGTAAGAACTACCAGACGTGGCTCGATCTCGACAGTCTCCTGCCCCTCAGGGAGCACATCTTGAAGCTCTTCTAAGATAGCCTGAGCTGCATACGTGGTAAGACCCTTGTACTGCCCTGACTGAAAATACGGAAGGAATTCATCCAGATTCCAAGGCGCTAACGGCGGTGGATTCTGCGCACTAAACGGCTCAGAAGCTTTACGAAACTCAAAACGCGCCTCTTCAACGGTACTGTATCCACCGCCCAGCTCGACACGATCCGTTTTTGCCTGAAACTCAAGTCTGTATGGCCATACTTCAGCAAAATCAGGTTGCTTCATAAGACGCAAATAGTCTTTAAATTTCGAATATCTGTTTCGAAATCGATATGAAGCTCGCTTTTTATAAACTAAGTTATCAGGAGTATCACAGTAAATATCACGGAATAAAAAGTCTGCTGTCTTATCGTCAACAAAGAACTGTGTCCCAGTAAATTGAGGCGCTTTCCAAACCTCAGGAGTTTCATCAATAGATCCTCGAAGCGAAGCACGTATGACCTCTGATACTTCCTCTAAAGTAAGCGGATCTCCCTCTTTCGGGGTAATAGACCATTTATATTCTCTCTCCGTTCTATCAGGAGTCCCATGAGCTTTATCTTTTAGAAGCGAAAGATGATGAACTGGCTTTATCTGTTCTCGTTTTACTTTTTCCTCTTTCACATACGCGTTGTCTGATTGAATGGCGAACGGAAAGATGTTCCTAATGAGAGAATCCTTAATATCAAGCTCACCGTAACGAACAGAGAGATAGCCATCCGTAACCTGACTATTACGCACATCCGCCTTACCGCCGTGCACACTAATTGCTCCCATGTAGCGAACATTATCAAGATAATCAAAACTCGATCCAGAAAGATTTACATGTGCAAAGCTCGCTTGCTTTGGCTCGCGCACAGCGATCACACCCCACCTCTCCTCAGGGCTACTAGCTGTAATCGTGATCGGTCGCTCCGCAGTACCCTCCGCAACGATGCTACCCCTATCTATATAGAGAGAAGCTCCGGGCGCAAGCGTTAGCTTTGTGCCAGCCGCAATAGTAAGTTCATCACGTGGCCCCACTCGAAGCGTTTCTTTAAGCTCGGCATTTCCTGAGAGACGAATCTTCTTACCTGCTGAAAGCTTCTCTGGATCCCACCATACAGCATACTTTCTTATCTTTTTAGGAATCGACAACGTAGCATCAAAAACCGGCTGATACGATTTGCCGGTAACAGAATTCTTAGCCACGAGCTGAATGTCTGGAACCTGTAACGTCACCCCACTTGGCACGACAATCTCGTAACGATAGGTACCAGGGACAACTTTCCCGTTTCGTACTTTTTGAAATGTCCGCTTGGAGTAAAGATTATCCCCTGAAGTATCAAAGACTATCTTCCCGTCAACAATCTCACCAGTAACCACAGCTGCCTTTTCTGCGATCTCTTCTCCAATATCCTCAACACCGAGCTTACGCAGGAGCACTTTCGCTGAAGATGAAACATCACCACGAAATGGCACTACAATTTTATCAAGCGTTATCCCTGAATGTGACCGCACTTGAATGGCCAGAACCGGAGCAGCAGTGCCCTCTTTCTCAACGACATTATATACGGCTCGAGTTTCCTGAAGAGTCTCTTTAATAAATGCATTTCGCTCAGCAACATCTTTTTGAAGCTTTGCAACAGCAAGCTCCCACTCTTCGTTACTAATATGCTTAATGCCCTTATCGTTCGCGTGAATTTTCAGTGCAAACGAATAGATATCGGGAGCAATTCGTTCACGCTCACTCTGAATAAGCTTTTGAATCTTCTCAGTAGGAAGCTTCTCTGTCACAGCCTCCCAGAGATACCTGTCCTTCTTCTCACGAAAATCAGGGTTAGAAAGAACAACACGAAAAAGAGAATTACTGCCCAGATCTACTGGCTGTTCATTCCCCCAGAAATACGCGACCGTGTCCCACACAACCGGCGAGAATTTTCCCGTTACGGGGTGAAAAAAGTATTTCCCGTTATGCGTCTCATCGATATGCACCGTTCCAACCATCTCAAGAAGCGCCATGTATTGAAGCAGTGAAGGCATATCAACAAGCGATTCCATCTTGCTGTGGAACTCATACGGATTGTGCTCATTCTTAATAGTATCGATAAGTGGGATGATTTCTTCCCTTGAGGGCTCATCGATGCCTGAAGCGCGTATCTCCCACGCTGACGGATCCCGGTAGATCTTCTTTCTCTCAAGTCCTCCGTAAACGTGTTGGGAATTGATATCACCTATAAAAATCTTCCCATTTGGCATATTCCGCCGCGTGAGGAAATCCTGCCCAGGCTGCTCAAGAAGTAGCCTGACACCGTTTGATCTCCGGTTTAAAATAAAATGTACAAACTTTGCTTCCGGAGTAAGGAGATCTGGAAAACTCTCCGCCATTTTATAACCGAGCCAGTTTGAAAGTTGATTATCGACCCGCGGAACATTCAAGTTAAAGGTGTTCATCCCGTCGTAGAACTTCCCCTTACGCAGCCGCACTCTCCAAGACTTATTCGGGAATGCCCAGTGATTCATAGAATCACCGCGGTACTTCACATCAGCTGAGTACTCCTTGGTGGCTAACTTTACTTTCGCTTTCTGATACTCATCGCCGCTCTGTGGGAGATACGCATTAAGCTTATCGAGTCGCTTACCTTTGATGTAAACTTCGACCTTCGGCAACCGCGTTGACTTTGTATCTGGATGGTGAGCATTCAGGCTCAGGCTTGTCATCCGGTAGATCTTTTTTGTGCCGAGCCAGACCCGCTCAAAATAACCGTACCCTTGCGCGTAGCGCTCACGAGGCAGATTTGCAAGATAGTTAAAGAGCAACGCAATGCACACGCATCCGAGCAAAGTACCCACAACAATACGGGGCAAACGCTTAAGGAAAAGCTTGCGTTTATTCTTTCTGGCGACTTCTTTCTTTATGGATTGTTTTTCAGTATTCATGCAGGGGTGCAGTATACCTGCACTCCCTGCACACTTCAATACGGGCTCAGGTTAAATAGAGCCTTTTCTTCCCGTAGGATCGCCTACATTCAGACACGTAGACCCCTTCCACTGTACATACACGTTTGTGTTGCCTGCCGCCTGACGAGCCTTACTTGCCATCTGTCCGGCAGTCAGACTACATCCACCGACCCAACCGCTAAAGAAATGCGCCGCACCGTTATTCACACCAGGGATGCTTGAAGCCTTATAAGTGAGCTGACATATCTTTTCACCATTAGACGCATATACATTCTTAGCGCCCGAAGAAACCCCACTCTTACTTCCTCCTGTGAAGAGGAGCGCCGGCTTCCCGCGTCTATTGTCTTCCGCATCGGCAGCAGGCTTCCAGAGACGCCCAGCACCAAAGCTCGCAATAGATGGGCAAACTGCTCCTAGAGAGCCGCCGCCTCCACTACTCCCTTCCCCGCCGCCAGACGATGTAGAAGCAAAGGTAAAGACGTTTATATGATCCGCAACTACGCCTGCAGGATTTGTAATCGTTGTTGAAGTTTCTGGATCTGTCCATGGGTTAACGATCGTAAGCCCACCATCATCATCTCGAAGCGCAAACTCTCCCCCCGAAGCATCGAGATAATCGCCGACAAGAATCGTTTTATCAGAAGTAAAGTTTTTATTAAAAAGAATCTGACCGTTGTCTGGATCCTGAATACGAACATTCATGGTGCCAGCTGAACGGTTTAAGAAAAGAAGCACCGCATCCGTTCCATTCGGCCTCTGAATCGGAACAACATCTCGAATAGCCTTCTTGTTTCTCCCGATAAATCGAGCTCGCGTTCTCTTCCCGGCGATATCATAAGAAACCAGATGATTTCGGTTCTTTGCTTTCACAAGAAGAGCTAGACGATCGCCATTTCCATCCGGATCGTAGAAAAATGCTTTTCCTCTTTTCTTATGTCTTTTAGAGAACTTTACGTTCACATCCGTTGGGGTCCCAGAGAACGGGTTAGTCCGCATAGTGGCAGCGCCACTTGCTGAAATCATGGCCATGTCATTAATGCCATCGTTATCATAGTCCCCGCCCGAAACGTGATAAGCTGCCTTTTTCCCAAATGTAACGCTACGAGCACTCTCCCCATCAAGCACCGTCCACACAACACCTGTGCCTTTTTTATACCGTGCATATCCGATAATGGGAGTACTACTTGAAGTCCAATTTGCAGGGATAAGATGATCGCCATTACGGCCAAAGTCTTCTCCTCCTACAAGTGTTACGGTCGATGTGAAATTTGAGTCAGAAGAAAGAACACTCCAATCAAGCTTCTTCTCACTATCAATATTTACCAGAATGGCGTCAACGAACCCATCTTGCGTGAAATTAAAGGGGGAAGAACTCTGCGCAACAGCTTTAGAGACAAAGCAACAGAAGCAGCTAAGAAAAGCCACTAGAAAGAAACGTAATCGTTTATGAAAACCCATAGAAAATCCTTATAAAAGAACGTTTACGGCCAATAAAACGGACCTTTATTTAGATTGTAAAGGGTGGGCAAACGATGCACAACTTCGACAGAAGAGTCATTCGCCTCTAATGTCCTATCTTTTCAGCAATTATTGGGTCTGCGCCAGATAGCACTTCGCGCCAATCAAGTATACCATCACTGTCAGTGTCCTGCATTTTAGGATCAGACTTTAATGTCACCTCATAGCCATCATTTAAGCGATCTCCGTCTGTATCCGGGTTTTCCGGATCTGTTCCCAGCTCTCGCTCGTAATCATCAGAGAGCTTATCACCATCACTATCAAAGGGCGTACTTGAGGCATCAAGCGGATCTGAACCAGAGAGAGCTTCAGCACTGTCGTTAAAACCATCTCCATCAGAATCTTGAACAGCAGGATTGGTGCGATAATACTCTTCTTCGCTATCAGTGAGCCCATCAAAATCGGGATCGTTTGCCGCAAGCCGTTTTCGAAGATCGGTCACCGGTGGTGGCGGAAAACTTCGCGGGTCATCAGCAGCAGTACCTGCGTCGCGTTCTAGAAAATCAGCATACCCATCATTATCAGAGTCAATGGTAACTCCTGCGTTTTCAGAATCATCTATATAGAGATTCCCCAACCAGTTCTCACGCGGAGTTCTCGGGGCAGCAGAGAGATCCGAAAGAGAATCAATTTCCACTGAACTATCAGTGCCATCCTCTGTTTCTTTATCGGACTTCTCCTCTTTCTTACTTTCGTCAGCTACCTCTTTAAGGAAACTTCTACTGGTGATGTTAAAAAAGCTAATCGAATCTTCTTCATCGCCGCTCTCCTCTTCTTCACCATCTTCTCCGTCCTCATCATCTTCTCCGTCTTCATCGTCTCCCCCCTCTTCCTCATCATCCGGGCTGGTTGATGGAGAAGGTGACTCTGAGGCAGACGGAGATACAGAAGCTGTTGGAGAGACTGAAGCTGTCGGTGAAGCGGATGGTGAGGCATCAGCATTTCTCACCTGACTAAAGATCTCATAATTTTCCTGACAGCGGTTTACACCTAACAGGAACAAGGAGAGCAAGACAAAACAGATGGCGTGATAATATTTCTGTAAATACCGCAAGTAAGAGCCCCCTTCGAGATTCCTTTAATTTCAACCTGTTAAACTGTCAAGCTGGCGCATGTTGTGTTCATATGATTACGTTCATATACTCGACAACGTTCCAGCGGTGATAATCCGAGGATATGATAAATTTTATATAAGGAGAACCCACAAATGACACACGAACTCCCACCTCTTCCATACGATTATGAGGCACTTGAACCACACATCGATGCACAAACCATGAAGCTTCACCACGATATTCACCATGCGGGTTACGTTAAAGGTCTTAATAATGCTGAGGAAAAGCTTGCTGCGGCTCGAGAGAGCGGTGATTTCGGGCTGGTTAAGCACTGGGAGCGAGAGCTCGCCTTCCACGGCGCTGGACACTTCCTTCACTGCGTCTTCTGGGAAAACATGGGCCCTGACGGCGGAGGACAGCCAGAGGGAGCTCTTGCTGACGCCATCACTGCCCGATTTGGGAGCTTTGATGCCTTTGCTGCACAATTTAAAGCCGCCGGTGGGGCTGTTGAAGGCTCGGGCTGGGTGATCCTCGCTCAGAATAATGAAACAGGGGCGTTAGACATCCTCACAGCTGAAAAGCACCAGAACCTTACCCAGTGGGTAAACACTCCACTCCTCGTTTGTGATGTCTGGGAACACGCATACTACCTTAAGTATCAGAACAAACGCCCTGATTACTTAAGCGCTTTTATGAATGTCATTAACTGGAAAGATGTTGCAAAACGCTTTAAGAGCTAAAAAAATAACAACGTGCGTAAGCTTCTAGGAATTGATCGGTTCGAACAGCTAAGCAACGCACTTAAGAGCGAGGCTAGGGAGAAAAAGCCTGAGATGTTGTCAGGCTTTTTCCCAGCCTTCATCGCTCTCTTTATTGCGCTCATTCCTGCCTTAACGCAGATGGTGCAAGTTGGCGAAACACTTGATGCACTCGCCGTAGCCACTGGCATCGCCACCCTCTTTGCAATTCTTTACCGAATCGCTCTTAAAATCCCCTTTAACCACACCTCGACAAACTGGCGAAGAAACCTTTCACTCGTCCACACTGCCTTTGCCATCGGCTGCATTCCCGGGGTGCTCATTTTTTTTGCCGCCCCTGAGCTACTGGGGCCTCTTGAGCAAAAAGCTGGTGGCCATCTCACAACCGGAGAGCAGGTGCCGTATTATGCTGCCGCCAGATTTGTTTTGATCATATCCGTTTGGGCGGCAGTAACTGAAGAGTTCCTATACAGAGGACTCCTTCTGGCCGTTCTAAGACGTACCCGGATCTTTGCCTTGCAATACCAGCGCGACGTATTTGCTATAATAATAAGCTCTTTGGCTTTTGGGCTTGCGCACTTCCTTACTTGGGGCCCCGGACCGGCTATCGCGATAACCGGGCTCGGTATCGGTTTAGGCATCGGCTATATTGCAAGCGGCGAACGATTATCGCTGCTCATCCTCTATCACACACTCTTTGACGTCTTAAGCTTATCTGCTACATTCTTAAGTGGACTTCTTCGTTCTTGAGATCAGACATTGAAAAAACCCGGACCACAAAAACTTGCTGAATGGCGCGCCCGAGCTGCTCAAAAAGACGCGATCGTTCCCGAGTTCTTTGAAGTTTTTCCCACAAAAGTCATAATAGTATGCGGAAAATGCCACTCTGAGTTCAGAAGAAACCTAGTCCCCAACGTAAACGAACCAACCTTCATCTGCCCCGAATGCTCCTCCCGCAACTGGGTCCCCGTCAGATACGACCTAAAATACTAAGCCCCCAAAAACACCTAGTCCTATTCCTAGTCCTATTCCTGCTCCAAACTCAACAATGAACCACACAATCTGGTATAGGTGCGGGTAATCAGGGGGGAAAACCCTAACGAAGAATACAAAACCCCTCAAACTCTTCCGATGCGACAGGGATCTCAACCACCCCATCAACCCGCGCAAACGTCGGCCCTTTCTGACACCGCTGAATCATCTGTAAAACAGATTCCTCCGCCCCGCAGAAATGAGCTTCAACGCTCCCGTCCGGCTTATTCTCTACGGTACCAGTTAAGCCGAGTGCAGTCGCTTCCCGTTGCGTCCACGCACGGTAGCCAACTCCCTGCACTCTTCCAGAGATTTTAACGTGTTTGCAAAACAAATCGTGACTTTCGTGTTTCCTAGCCTTTGGCAGGAAATTTTTCATCAAGCACTGCGTTCCACTTCGCAACTTGATCTTTTTGGGCCTCGAGAACAGCTGAAGGATCACCTGATGTGATCTTCGCTGTTTCAATTTTGTCCCCTTGAGAAATTTTGTCTACCACATCTTGGCCCTTGGTAACGTTACCAAAGACAGTGTGTTTTCCATCAAGCCACGGAGTAGCAACATGAGTGATGAAGAATTGGCTTCCGTTCGTTCCTGGACCAGCATTCGCCATAGAAAGAACACCAGGACCATCATGCTTGAGTGACGAATCGAACTCATCACCAAACTTATATCCTGGTCCCCCACGGCCGCTTCCTTCAGGATCGCCGCCTTGGATCATGAAATTATCGATTACACGGTGAAAGCTCAGCCCATCGTAGTAGCCGCGCTTAACGAGATTCACAAAGTTTGCCACTGTCATCGGAGTCTTCTCCGGAGTGAGTTCAATAACAATGTCGCCTTGAGTTGTAGTGAGAGTTACAGTCAGTTTTTCAGCCATAGCGTTCGGTAATGTCCAAAGAGTTACAATAAATACAATAAGATATGCGAAAAGAGCTGTTCGCTTTTTCATACTCGTACCTCCAAAACAGATGTACAGGATTCTATAATGGGGCAATAATGCCCATAAAAGGGGCGTGAGTCAAAACCTAATAAATGAAGCCTCTAGAAATTATCTAACAACATTTGAATAACACACACAAAGCCCGCGTCTGAACCTACTGTATTAAGGTAAGTCACATTCTCGCCCTTGCTCTGGTACTATAAAGGCGCTGTAAGTGCTCAGAGTTTGCTCAGGCACACATGTGCCACAGCGAACGTCGGACAAAGGCTGAACGCTTACATTAATAGTTTGTGCCAGAGGTAAAGCTCTGATAATAGAATAGAAACACTCTAAATGTTTTTTGTGGCGTATAAGGCGCTCACGAATTAAATCTAAAAGGATTTGTTAGAAATGAAAAGAATGTACGTAATGTTCACCATCGCTGCAGCTTCTATGCTGGCGATACTTCCAAGCGCCAACGCTGAGATTAGCCAGGCTGAATTTAATAAACTCATGTCTCAATACCTGAAGTCAGCTGCTGGGAAAAAGCAGCTTGGTGGAACTGTTGAAGACTACTTTAAGAACCGTCAAGCAGAGATGCGAAAAGAGCGCGAGCAAGCTCAAGCAAAGCAACTCGAAGACCAATTTAAAGATCCAGTCAAAATTGATGTCGGCACAAGCCCAACAAAAGGTCCAAAAGATGCCGCTATCACCATCATCGAATTTTCAGACTTCCAGTGCCCGTATTGCTCACGAGCAAATCAGACAATGGAACAGGTCATGAAGGAGTACAAAGGGAAAGTGAAGCTCGCTTTCAAAAACCTCCCTCTCCCATTCCACAAAGAAGCAGATCCAGCTGCTAGAGCAGCGCTTGCCGCGCACAAGCAGGGCAAGTTCTGGGAAATGCACGATGCTCTCTTTGAGAATCAGAGAAAGCTTAGCTCAAGCTTCTACACAGAAACTGCTAAGAAACTCGGACTTGATGTTGAGAAGTTTAAGAAGGACATGGAATCTGACTCTGTGAAAAAGCAGGTAAAAGACGACATGGAACTTGCAAAGAAACACGGCATCTCAGGAACTCCTGGGTTCTTTGTTAATGGTGTCGCTGTTAAAGGCGCCCTTCCTTTCCAATCATTTAAGTCTATTATCGACCGCTGGTTAGAGAAGAAGTAGTAAGCAGATGAAAAACTCTTACTCAAAACTGCTACAAGCCTCAACGCTTGTAGCAGTTTTCATATTTATAAGCGTTATCACAAGCGCTTCTGCCATGGCTGAAGCGAGCTGCGAAGAGATAATCGAGACCGGCCCTTACCCGTACAATACGTACTTCACAAAAGGACCAGGCTACGCTGGATGCTTTGCTGGACAGGCTATTGGTGGCGTCATTGGTGCACCCTTTGCACTTATCTATGCCCCAGTAACCGCTCTTACTGATAGCGAAGACGAAGAAACGTGCGAAGACGCGGCTTCTCCTATTACTGATGCTGCTGAGTTCGTGGGACGAGTTCTTGGGTACGCCGTCGGTACTCCATTTATGTTGATTGAGTCAATCTTTACCTGCGATTGCGGGAGAGAGGATGAGGACTACTAGCGAAGAGGTATTACGAGATCTTCTCGGCCAATCTCTTCTAGTACATGGTTCATCACTCGCACATCATCGTCAAAGCCGGTTGCAAATGCATGCTCTGACATAGAGTCTTCATGCACAGCGAAGTATCTTACCGCGCCGAGTATTAACGGTTTTTCAGCATCAGTGTGTGCGTGATAGGTATCAAGAAGCTCCTTGGAGCACCGAGCAAGCTTTCTCGCAAGTTCAATGTTTAAAAGCTGATTCGTAGTTGATTCCTGTTCAAATTCAGCCAGACACTGATCGACCTGCGGGATAAGGCTCCTCGCATCCTCATCTGAGAGCAACTCAGTAAGCTTGAGGAAGTTTTTTTTCACATCAGGTGGGAATTTTGGGAGAGGATACTTTCTTTTTTTTCCAAATATCATAAATAATGAACTCTATGAGGCACTCTATGAGAACCGATTTTTTTCAATATGTTACCTTACCGGCCTGTGCTATATACAGTCGGTGTCGAGATTAATGTATTTACTGCTGGAATACAAATGAAACACATCCTGCTCACAACAGATCTCTCCGAAGAGGCAACTGCCGCCTTCCCGCTTGCGCTGGAGCTGGCAGCAAAGTTTGATGCCAGAATCGAACTCCTCACAATTATTGAAGATCTCGCGCACGCCTCTGTCCTTTACGCTATGGACTTTCCTATTGAGCCCGGCAAAGAGATTCAAGATCAATACAAAGAGAAGGTAGAAAACGACCTAAACGCTATCGCCAAAAACAGGTTTAGCGAAGTGAATGTTAGCTGCACAGTGAAAGTTGCTGAAGAGAGTGCTCACGTGACAATCAGAAACTATGCCTCAGAAGTGGGTACAGATCTCATCGTAATGTCAACCCACGGACAAACCGGACTCTCTGCTGTAGAGCAAGCCCGCGCTGGACTTGCCCGATTACTTATTGGTAGTGTAGCAGAGCGAGTTGTTCGCGAGAGTAACTGCCCGGTACTAACCGTTCCCTACATAGGCAGCGAAGCATTTAAGAACGAAGAAGCGAAATAAGAGCGTCATGACACAAAAGAAAGACTCACAATTTGCCATAGTCGTTAGTGGTGGCCCGGCCCCCGGCATCAACGCCGTAATCAGCGCCGCAGTGGCAGAAGCCAGAAAGCAAGGATACTCCATGGTCGGCTTCCAAGGAGGTTTTGAAGGAATAACGCTAAAAGGTGCTGAAGCAGCCAGACAGCTCGGAGTAGAAGACGTTACACACATCGCCAACACAGGCGGATCAATCATCGGCACATCCCGGTTTAATCCGTTTCGTGACAAGAAAAGTGCAGACAAATTTGTTGGTGCTCTAAACGAACTTAATATCGATAAGCTCATTGTAATAGGCGGTGAAGGGTCCGCGATGCTCAGCAAGATTACCTCTGAGCACTTGCCCGAACTCCGAATAGCTCACGTGCCTAAAACAATCGACAACGACATTCCACTGCCAAACGACCAATCAACCTTTGGGTTTGAGACAGCCCGCTGCGTAGGAACAACGATCGTTGACACTCTTGTGACCGATGCCCGTACCTGCCAGCGATGGTACCTCGTTGAAACAATGGGACGTCAGGCCGGGTTCTTAACCCTTGGAATAGCGGTAGCCTGTCAGACAACGCTCTCCTATATCCCTGAGGAATTCTCAGATCGGCTCTATGCTCCGGACGAGATAGCACTCAGCATCTCTCGTGTCATGCAACAGCGTCACGAAATCGGAAAAGACTACGGTGTTGTTCTCTTTGCAGAAGGTATTCTAGATAGACTTGATCCCGAGTCATCTTCTTACATAAACGCTTCCCCACGAGACGAACTCGGTCGAATCACTTACTCTGAAGTAGAGCTCGGACACGTTCTCTTGCCTTACATCAAAGAGCAGTGTCGAGGATTCTTACGAACTATCCGCACCAAAAACATCGGCTACGAGCTAAGGTGTGCTCCGCCCATCTCAACTGATATCGAGTACGGAAAGATGCTTGGCTACGGAGCCATCCAGAGCCTCCTGAAACAAGAAGGCCACTACATGATCACAAGGAATAAAGGCTACCTTGAGTACATTCCACTAGAAACCCTCTTCTCTGGCGGAACACTACACGGACGCACCATCGATCTAAACTCAGATCTATACCGTATGGCCAGTAGCTACATCAAAACCACAAGCGACACTCGATCGGTTTAGATACCGTTCTTACCGACCTCTCATCATAACGCCGGTTTAAAATATTTACGCGCAAATACCGTGCCGCCTAGCATCCAAAGATCAGTATGATCATTCGGATAGCTTTACTCCTATTACCTCTTCTCTCACTTGGCGGCTGCTATGTGGCTCCAGCCAGTGGTGTGCTTAAGCCACCAGAGGCAATGGTACGACCTCAGAGTGTACTCGATCGCTATTCAAGCCCTGAGCCGTACAAAAAAGTAAGCGATACCCTCATCCACGACCGTGATGATTACAAGGTACGACAGATCACGCTCAGCACCGCAGTGGGTGAGACCACAGTAGACTTCTATCAACAAAAAACTCCGACAAAAGAACTCGTTCTTGTCTTCCCCGTTCTCGGAGGGCGTCCAATTTTATCCAGATACTTCGCGCAGTACTTCGTTGAACACGGAATAGATGCTGCTATCGTGCATCGTGATAATGAATTTAAAAAACCAGAGAGATTTCCCGAGCTAGAAAAACTCTTCCGAGCTGGCGTAATTCGCGACCGCAAAGCAATTGATTATTTCGAACAAGAAGAAGGCAAAGCGGTTTTTGGAACATTCGGAATGAGCCGAGGAGCGATCAATGTAGCAATAACAGCAGGAGTTGATAAACGCCTTCAGTACAACATTATGGCTCTAGGAGGCGCCGATCTTCCAAACCTTTTTGCCAACTCACATGAGCGCAGGATACGAAAGTACCTAAAAAGAATTATGGAGGACCACGATATGACGAGAGAGGAATTTATCGCTCATATCGAAAAAGAGATTATCACCCGGCCAAAGAATTATGCGAAGTATATCGACCCTCAAAAAACACTACTCTTCCTTGCGCGGTGTGACAGAGATGTTCCATTTCGTTTCGGGCGCGTTCTACGAGACGAGATAGGAAAGCCAGAAACCATCTACATAATGTCAGGCCATAAAACTGCCGTTCTCTACACGCAGGTAGCAAAGGTTGTAGCTCCATTTATCGCTTCTTGTGGGCTGCCTCCTGCATATATTGAATCTGAAGCGCTTCTCTTTTACGAAAAATCATTTAAGCGTGACCTTCCCTATCCGTATCACGTGCTTCCGTGGAAGATATTGCAGCAGCCTCTTAACCTGATTGGATACCTCATTCACCTTATCTCCCCTTAATATCAAGCTACGAAAAATTCGCATACACTTTTCCCTATAGTTCTCACGCGGAACAATCGATACTCATTGTAGAAGTGCCATACAAACAGGAAAGAGCAGCCCCTATTTCTGTACATGACCATGGCCAGGTATCAGTACACCTGAACAGGAGGGGAAAATGCAGACTTACGACCAAAATCATCAATACAATATCCTTATCGCGGAAGATTGTCCGGACACACGAGTCCTTATAGAAGAGACTCTCTCATCCATTAATGCCAAAGTAAAAGCAACAGAAAACGGTAAAGAGTGCCTCGATGAAGCAATTGACGCTTGGGATCACCACCACCCATACGATCTTATCATGCTCGATCTTCAAATGCCTGTTATGGACGGAACAACCACGGCGAGACTCCTACGTGAGAAGGGATACAAGCTCCCCATCGTTGCGATGACGGCTAGAACATCACCTGAAGATCGCGAAGAAACAAGAATATCAGGATGCGATGCCTTTATAAGTAAACTTAGCGGTATAAAAACCATTATCTCAGAAGTAAACAAACAGCTCTCACGTCCTCGCAAGGCTGCCACTGTTGAACTTCCAGTATTACCAATTGTTCCTAAAATGATCGCCGGGTGTCCTCAAAGCGCCACTCGCGCACTTAAATTGCTAGACGAGCTAGAGCCACGCATAAAGCGTCTTAAGACTGCCGTTAGTGAATTTGACTTTGAGCAGATTAGACAAGTCTCTATGACACTAAGCCCATTTTCGCTACTAGGTTATGACCTGTTCTCAACCTACATAGAGAAAATTCAAAGAGCTGCCTCAAATAAAAATATGCACGATATCAAGAAGATACTTCCTTCTCTTGAGCGATGCGCGAAGGGAATGATCGCTGGCACTGTAGAGCTCTGCAAGGTCGCTCACAGACCGCACTAGCAGATCCAGCCTAAAAGGTTACATATCTGGGAAACTCTCCATAATAGATAGAAAAGGAGTATTTTCATGCCAGGCCCAGAACAGATATCACCTGAAGAAATGATGGAACGGATCGTAAATAAAAGACGAGAGCTGGGCTACAACGACGATGGAACTCGCCCAGATGCTCCAAAACATGTCGGGGAGACCCTACAAATTCCCGACGATCAGGCCGAAGCATTTGTTGATGCCGTGATTAAACGATATAAGGACTACGACCTTACAAAGTAGTTGCCTCAAGTTGTCATTGCGAGGAGCCGAAGCCGCAGGCTGAGTGACGAAGCAATCTCCTCGGATCACCTATTTATCCTGCACCTGCACCAAAATCTCACAGTCAAGGTTCAGGTTAAGGTCTAGGTACAAGTAGTGTTTACTTAAACTCCATAAGTGCCTTTTTAAGATCAAAAAGCGTATAAGGCCCCTCAGAAGCCTTCTGCCCGGCAGACTGTGCATAGCTCACCCAGAGCCTCAGGTCACTCGGATCATACACCACATTTTGAAAATTCGATTTCATCACTACCTCTGGAATAATCTCCTCCATTAACATCTCAGGCGTAATACTTCCGGCATTGTCCCCAAGACACTGAGCTAATTTTTCCTCATAGTGCCCGGCATAGGTAATGTTCTGAACAGCAGGCAAGGTCTCGTCTCCGTCTTGCACTAATTGACCCGGCTTATGAACCAGAAACCGATCTCTATCCCGAATATAGAGCTCCGCTTCATTACTCTTTCCATCACTCATAACAAAACCAAATGAATTTGTTCCCGGCGACGTGGAGATAATGCGTCGCACGTCCTCAAGGTTCGATGCCTGTGTAAGCACATCTCTAAGTAAAAACGGCATTGGTTTTCCGCGCAGTGTTTCGTTCTCAGGATCTCCGTATCCCATCTCACCGAGCGTTATTCCCTTTTCATTCATTCCTGAGATAGCGCCAAGAAATCCTACCCAGCTCACATTAAGTGAAGCCAATCCCTCTTCAGGTTTTGAAACGATAAGAAGTGGGTACTCGTGAAGTTTCGATATACGGTGAAGACCCCAGTCCAAAATTCTAACCGTATACATCTTCCCGTCCTTTGTAGCCGCTGGAAGCGCCCCTATATTGCTACACGAAGTACCAAGATCGAGATCCAAGCCGAGTTCATCATCAGACTTCCCAGCTATCATCTGCTTCACAATCTTCTTAATACGTTTTTTCCCGCCCCACTCTGACATTGAAGGAAGCACATGCATAAAGTGAACAACCTTAAGCGGCAATCCGGACCCATGCGCAAGCCCATGCATCTCTTCAATATACTCATCCGGAATAAAAGGCCGCATCCGTTCATACACCTCTTCAAAGAGAAGCTCTGACTTAAACGTCTCAAGCGCCTGCTCGTAGAGATAGTTTAAATTATCTTTTACCTCATCTTTAAGCAGATACCCGTGCTGAAACCCACGCTCATAAGGTGTCCCACTCACATAAAGCACCCGAATACGACCATCATCAGTTGTACCAACATGAGCTCTGGCAACAACCTCTTCAACTTCCTGCATATTCTTAAAGTGCTCGCTACGGATAAGCGGATGGGAAGGATCTAAATTCCAGTACGCATTCCAATAGGTGCAAGAAGAAAAGCTTAAAATGACAACGAAAAAAGGGAGAACTCGAAAAATACAATTCATCATAAAAGTAGAACCTCAGGTCAAAGGAGCGGGAGCCATCTCAGTGGAAATGGCACCAATCACTAACTAAGATGTAGTATAAGCCACTCTGGATACTTCCAAAAGTACCCCCCTAAGGACTACCTAGCGGTTCATTCGGTCCATTGCCCCTTGATAATCTGAGAATTCAGCTTTTGCTCTTTCAAAGGCTGAGACCATCCCCTCAGACGCTCGCATTTGAGAAGATAACGCATTGTACTTTGTAATAAGCTCGGCACGCCCCTCTTTCGAGAGCGGCTCTGTTTTTTGTAAAACTTTAGGAGCAAGCTCCTTAAGCCCGTCTAAAGCAGCATGAAGCTCCTGTATTCGCCGCACCGCCAGCTCATGCTTCGACTCTGGCCAGAGCTCTTTTAACCCATGAATAGCTATCGTTACTGTTGCGGCTTCCTGAAGCCCCAATACAAATTCACTAGCTCGCGCTTCGATCTGAGGCATACGGCCGATATGATAGAAAACATCTTTAACTTTTATGAGCTCTTCTCTAGCTGCTATCATGGCAGGCCCATCAGAACCGAGGAGGGTATCAAGCTCTTCATGTGAAATATGTTGACCCTGCTCCTCATCACGAAGGCTTTGAAGGTAGCTCTTTGCTTCAACAACTCTGTTTACACTACTGAGTGTCTCGCGATAACTCCTAATCCCATCCATATCGGAACGCAATGACAGATCTCGAACCCCTGAAGGCATATCAAGGCCATTCTCTGCAGTAACATTACAGAGCCTCTCGTAATTATTATTACTCTGAGCTTCCTCGGCAAGAGTTTGCTCCAGTGAAGTAAGTGCTGAAAATCCCGCTTTAGGAGCGTTAAGGATATTATCTTTTATTCTAGGTAACTCTTCAGCACCTATCCAGCCACGCTCTTCACAGGTACGAAGTAGCTCTGTGGCTGTTCGAGCAGGAGTCTGCAACGAATGATCTCTTGAAGTATCGCCTTCTAGATTTCTAAGTGAATCAACAAGAGCCATTGCTCTCTGTTCATATGTTTCTGATTGGGCCTGTACTGCTGTGTTCATATGAATTTCCCCAGGAAATACTCATTTATCCGAACATTTTACCTCATCGCCCGAACTAAGCAATGACGCGGGCTCTTGACCAGCTAACCCTTCTCAATAAGAGCCCTTTCTCCTAACCCAAACACGATCCGCCTTGAAAAAACCATGGTGAAGTAGAGTATCACTACACAGCCAGCAAGTACTCCAGCGTAGGCAAAGTCATTCAGATGCTCCCCCATCATCCCCGGCCGCCGCACAAAGAGGGCAAGCCCTACCGCAAACATCTGTACAGCAATGGTCATAATGCTTACCAGCATAAAAACAAGGCTTCCAAAGCTAGCCACAAGCTGCCCCGTATGCTCCCAGCTAAAATCAGCGAAAAACGCCCCCAGACCAACGGCGTAGCTGACGATAGTAAAACTCACAATAATTCCAGAACAAAAGGCAACGATGGTGTAAAAGAGGGAAGCTTTTATCACAATCGCTCCAAGCACAAATACAAGGCTTGAAAGAATTGATACCGGAACAAGCCAGACGTAGAACTTCAGATCCATTATGCGCCGGATACTCTGAGGTGACGATTGAAGGATCCAGAACCCTTTTCCCTCATGTGACACCGAGGGGAATACTAGGCGAGTAGAGGCTGCGGTCGTTACAAACGCTGACATTGAAGCATTCGCAATAAAAAGAAATGCAAGCCACGCTACCTGCTGACCCACCGGCAGATTATTCACCATTCGAAACACTCTTAAGTTATAGAGATAGAGTGAACAGATCCCAATAAGAAGGAGAAGCTGCACAAGCTGTGGCATGTCTCTAATGATACTTCGATACTCTTTAAGGAGTACGGCACGCCCCTCTTCTGGTAACCACGAAAAAAGACGCTGCGTTTTTGCAGCTGACCAGTTTTTTCCCAAAAGTGGCTGGTGTTGATTATTACACGCCCTTGAATACGCTCGCTCATAGAGAGCACCGTGAACAACGAAACAAAATGCATAGAGGGTAAAGGCTGCCGAATAAAGAAGCGCAAGTGGAATAATAGCACCATCAATCCTTCGCTCAAGCACTTCACGAAGAGAAATAGCAAACCAGTGAGAGGGCAGCCACAGCGTATCAGGAAATGAAATGACAGTAAGAATACGCAATATGGCACTCATATCTTCCCTGTTTTGAAGGCTATACCCTACAAGCTGCACAACACCGTAGATAAGCCCGAGAAACAGGAGCAACACCAGTACAAAGATAGCCTTTGTTCGGCGCGCCGGAACAAGAGCTGTAAATAGGGTGATAAAAAGTACCGCGAGGAGCGACGCTATAAGGATATAAGGAGGGAGCCCCAAAACGATAAAATACACATACTCAAGTGGCGCATCATACACCTGCCCGTAAGCGATAAAGAACGGGATAAGAAAGAGAAGCGGCATCCACGAGGTAAGAGCGATTATAGAGATAAGCTTCTCTGTAAAAAATCGAAACCTACTAAAAGGTGCTGAGAGTATAAGCTCAAGATCACGTGCGAGAAAAAACGACCCCAGAGCTGTAATAGAATTTGAGATCAGAAGCATCATGAACAACATGAGAAACAAGATCGAGAATGGAATCGAAGGAGAGAGGTACGCAACATCTTCAAAATCCTCAAGCATCACAAGCCCACGATAGGTACCGTGATAGACGGCATACATGACACAGAGCCCAAAACAGAGCATCAACATATCGCGAAAGATAATCGAGGTGGAACGCTTCTGATCAAACAAACGGTGCCTAAGTGCAACCAAACGTGGTCGTATAAGATGCGGTACAATCTTCATGGTCATTTTTTCAACAATATCTCTTGAATAGACTTTTGTACCATTCCTGCACCTGCTAGGAGTGGGCTAACGTCAAGCGCTACGGCTTCATCCTTCACACACGCCTCACGGTCCCGGTGCACATGAACATCAAGTGCCTCAAGAAAAGGCTGTCTCTGAGCAGTAATTCCTCCCTCAAATTTTCTGAGGAGCCAGTGTGAGATATTGGCTGTCCCATCCCCATTTTCCTTAAGAAGTATCGGGCCGGGAAGGTCACGTTGAATCTGAAAATCGTTCTCCCCGTACCTCACCTTAAGCGTCATCTTCATCGGGTTTACCTCCTGAAGACCAAGTGAGATCAGATCCTTTTCGATAAAAAAGAAAAGATAAAATCCAGCTAACTGTCCCAGAGAGTTAAAACCCGAATCAGTCTCAATACGAACAAACTTCTCACCCTCCGGTGTTTTTACCTTAATCCAACCAACGCCGTGTAACTCATAGTTGTCTTCTTTTAAAAGATCGGTAGTAAACGATCCGAAACACTTACCGTGGGTGGTAAAAAGATACTCCTCATGTCCGATCTGCAGATCTCCCAGTGGGGTCTTCGGCTTTTCCAGCAGCTCAAAGGTACGGTAGAGATAAACACTCACGCACGCACCTACGAGCGCAAAAAATACGGAAAAAAGAAAATCACGTTGAAAAGAGCCAAAAGCCATAAAAATTTTAGAGACAGATACTAGTACATTACAACAACAACTACTTCTAATACGTCATTGCGAGAAGTCGAAGCCGTAGGCTGAGTGACGAAGCAATCTCCATGCTAACCACATATATCATAGCAAAGGCAGGGAGATTGCCACGTCGTTCGACCTGCAGTCTCAGCTCCTCGCAATGACATTTGGGTACAAATATGTGCTACAGTGTACCAGCATCACAACCCAGTTAAAGACTGTTCTTACGTAAAACTACCAGATAGAATACCGCCACAACACCCATAGAGTCTATGAAGCAACACTCAGAAAAAACACTCCTGCAGGGGACAGGCATTGTAGGAATCCTCACTGCGCTAAGCCGGGTATTGGGCTTTGCGCGAGATCTCGCCTTTGCTCTTATCTTTGGAGCAGGAAGCTCTGCCGACGCCTTCTTTGTTGCATTTCGTGTCCCCAACTTACTTCGAAGCTTTGTGGCTGAGGGAGCCCTTACTTCCGCATTCGTGCCGGTCTTTAGCGATGCGCTTGAAGACGGGGAAGAAGTCGCAAAACGAACGCTTCGTGAAGCCTTTGGATTTATTCTTACCATAACAGCTTTACTCACGATTATCGGGTACCTCTTTGCCGGAGATGTTGTAGCGCTCCTTGCGCCAGGATTCGATCCTCAAAAAGCTGCCCTCTGCGCAGACCTTCTTAAAATCATGCTCCCCTTTATCGTCATGCTCAGCATGGTAGCGATGATTAACGGAGCGCTTAACACTGTACACATCTTTGGCGCTGCCCCTCTCGCTCAGATCGTAATGAACGGGACTCTGATTATCGGTGTCCTTTCATCGTTTTTGGTCTCAGGAGAAAACAAGATATACCTTATTAGCTCTTGGGTGCTCGTTGGTGGAATACTCCAAGTAATTGCCCAGCTCCCATCAATGAGAAGAGCAGGCTTTGGCATTACTCCTTCATTCTCATTTCTTACTCCAGCCATCAAACAGATCGCGTTCCTTATGGTGCCAGCAATCTGCGCCGCTGCCGTGTATCAGCTCTCAATTATTCTAAACACAATACTTGCCTCACTACTCGTAGATGGAAGCGTTTCATGGCTCTATTACGCAGACCGCGTTGCACAGCTACCGATAGGTATTTTTACGATTGCGCTTAGCTCTGTGCTTTTACCACTTCTTTCGCGCTCAGTATCGAGAGCTGATGAGACAACCTACTCCAAAACTACCGTAGATGGTTTGCGATACGTAAGCTTTGTTCTTATCCCAATCGCCACATTCTTCTTCATCGTTTCAGAGGATATAATTCGATTTCTCTATGAACGAGGTCAGTTTGGTCCGCTCTCAACCCTTATGGTAGCCTCCGTGCTGCGCGGCTACACCCTCGGCCTCTGGGCGATAAGCTGCCAGTCCGTTCTCTCAAGGGCCTTTATTGCGAGAAAAGATCCCCTAACGCCTGCTATAATCTCGATGGTAGCTCTGGTCGGTGGCCTTCACGTAAGCCTACTCACTATGGGCGATATCACACAAAACCTGACAAACGACCCGTCGATCTTTGTCAAAGCGCTCACTTGGTACCAACACACCTTGCGGCAATGGCTTCCCTCAACTCCTCTTGGCCCAACAGGACTCGCGCTTGGCTCAAGCTCTATGAGCCTATTTTCCTGCCTCCTTTTTATTCTACTCTTTAAAAACCGCCAGAAAAGTGTCGATCTTACTCCCTTTGTGAGAAGCACTCTAAGAGCACTCTTCGCCTCTGCTGGAATGGCCCTGCTGCTTGGCACAGCCGCTCTCCCACTCCTCCTCTCTTGTCTCCTTGGCCCTGCCACTTACCTCATATTTAGCCTCATACTCCGCTCTGAGGAGGCTCTGAGCATATTTTCCCTGATAAAAAGATACAAATAGTCGGAAACTCTCCAAGGGCAGTGCACGATTGAGGGTAGAAACCTAATCTTGGGGCACTATGAGCAAAACGATAAAGGGCTACATAAAGAAAGCGCACGGCAGCACTAATACTCCAGAGAAAGAGCTCATCACTCAAGCGCTCAAGGCGCACCGCAAAAGTGAAGAGCTGTGCCGCGAACGTGAACAGGATACGAGACAACATCTCGCCACATACCTGCAGTCGCGAAGAACATATATGCGGCAACGCTTAAATGAGCTGACCCATAGACGAGAAGAAGAACTCTCGGCGGCCTATGAACAGAGAGTTCATCACACCATAAATGAAGAACTTACGAGATTAGAAGAGGAATGCCTGCAGATTGCAGTTACGCTTAGCGAAGAGATCCTCCAACACGAAGTCATAACAAACACTCTGAGCCTGAAAAAGAAAATACGCGAGGCACTCACAGAGATGAATAATTCAAAAAATATCATAGTTCACGTTCATAAAGAGGACGTAAAAGCTGCAGAAGAACTCCAAATGGATTACCAGATTCAGATCATACCCTCTCCTGAGATCGAACAGGGATGTGCGAAACTTACTTCAGAAAACGGTAGCGTCACTATCAACTGGCGAGACGAACTCTCAAAGAAAAAAAGAGCACTCGAAGAACAACTCCACGATCTGCAAACACAGGAGTCGATATGAGTAGATTAAGACTCCTGTCCGAAACAGCTAAAAAGCGCGCATCGCAAACTTCCCACAAACTCTACAGCGGCAAGATCACAGCCATAAAAGGCCCGATACTTTACGCGCGCCTTCCAGCAGTCGCCCTAAACGATATCTGCACCATACACGCTAGAAGTGGCCGCACGCTAGAAGCTCAGGTAATTGGCTTTCAGGAAGACACCGTCACCCTTGCTCCATTTGACAGCATAGGTGACGTCTCTCCCGGAAGCACTGTAACTCATTCCGGTGACCGCGCCTCCGTAAGACTCTGCACTACTCCCGGTAATGTACTGAGCGCTCGTGGCGAACTCCTACTTTCATCTCAAGATCACGCTCATGAAGTAAGCCTTCCCGTAGAGAAAGAAGCACCAAATCCCCTCAGCAGAACACCGATCGCTGAACAACTTATAACAGGAATCTCCTCAATCGATCTCTTTTGTCCAATTGGTTATGGCCAGAGACTTGGCCTCTTCGCCGGTCCCGGCTCAGGAAAATCTACCCTACTTGGAATGATTGCCAGAAATGCAGACGTAGACATCTGTGTCATTGCGCTCGTTGGAGAACGGGGACGAGAAGTCCGCGAATTTATCGACGAATGTCTCGGCGAGGAAGGGCTCGCCCGTTCAATTGTCGTAGTAAGTACCAGTGATGAACCTCCGTTGCGGAGAAGACTTGCCGTTCAAACGGCAACCGCTATAGCGGAACACCACCGTGATAAAGGAAAGAAAGTACTCCTCCTTGTAGATTCCCTTACGCGAGTGGCAAGAGCGATTCGTGATGTGAACTTAACTGCTGGTGAATTTCCAGTAAGACACGGCTATACGCCTTCAGTCTACACCGAACTTCCACAACTTGTAGAACGCACCGGAACAAATGCTTGCGGGAGTATTACTGCCATCTATTCAATTCTTACCAGTGGCTCTATTGATATGGATCCGCTCGCTGATGAACTTAAAGGGCTACTTGATGGACACATGATTCTCCACGCCGATATTGCAAACTGGGGAGTACGTCCAGCGCTTGATATAACAGCCTCCCTCTCAAGGCTTACCAACAAGCTCACAGACGAGAAACATCGCAAAGCTATGTGCTATATACAAAAACTTGTAAATCGACTCTTCGCGGACAAGGATGCGCTTTTGCTCGGTGGAATACCGGATGACGAACTTCAACGCGCACTCAATTTAGAGCCTCAAATCATAAAACTCTTAAATCAGAAACAAGAAACCCTTCACACTATCAACAATGCAAAGAACGCACTCTATGCTCTTGCAAACTCCACTGAAGAACATATCAATTAAGGATCTTTTTTGCGGTTTTATGCGGTTTTTGCGGTTATTCCCACACTACCGTAGCAGGTTAATCGTGTCTCGAACGATATCGTTAGTCGAACTAAACACCTGTGAATTCGCTTGATATCCACGTTGAAGGACTACGAGATCCACGAATTGATTTCCAATATCAACATTCGATCGCTCAAGCGCTCCTCCTTGGAGCTCACCATAAATCGTAGTTCCTGCCGTACCGAACTGGGCATCACCGGAGATATCAGTTGACGTGTAGAGTCCACTACCAGAACGCGCTAGACCCTCAACATTTGAGAACACAGCAATTGGAACTTGACCTATCTGCACCTCTGTTCCGCCAGTAAGAATCGCCATTACACGCCCATCACCCCGAAATTCATAGGTATCAACATCGCCTGTTGCTTCACCGTCTTGAGAGAGTGATTTAATATTTGTGGTAGCACCAAACTGCGTAAAGCCACTGAGATCAACGCTGAAGAATCCGGGAGCAGACCCAGTGGAATACTGTGGATTCGCCGTAATCACCGCATCTCCAAAATCATCTTCAGCGATAAAGCCAGTCTGTCCAAAAGCAAGGGTCGCGGTATTACCAATTTGTTGCGGAATACCAGCCGTACCACCCAGATCTCCAGAATCCATAAACGCCTGAACCGCCCATGTGTTCGTGCCCATCTTGGTGTACGCGAGAGTAACCTCATGACCAACTCCAAGGCTGTCATATGCGGTGAAGTTATTGACGAAGTTAGAATTCTGGCCGATATCTTGGTAATCAAGTGGATTTGTTACTTCAACGCCTATAACCTCTTCTGTAGAATTGAGATTTCCAGTTACAATAGATGCAGTTGTCGGGCTACCAGAGAGATCAAGCGATAGCATATCTATCTGGCCAAGCGTTGTACCATCACCAGTGTAGCCAATAACATTTTGCCCTTGGCTATTTGAGAGATACCCATTCTCATCAATAATAAAGTTCCCGGCTCTTGTATATTCTGGGTTTGAAGTTTCACCTACTGCAAAAAAACCGTTTCCTTCAATCGCAACGTCTAAATTTCTTCCAGTAAAATCAAGAACACCGGTATCAAATACCTGCTGAACCTTCGTAACACTTACCCCTGCACCCGTTGGTTCCGTTGCCGATGTTTGACGTGCTTCTGGTCCTTCCGCCCAGAGGTCTGAGAAACTCACACGTTGCACTTTGTAGGCAACAGTACTTGTATTTGAGATGTTATCACCGACTACCGAAATAGCCTGACCGTGAGCCGTAAGACCTGATCCACTGGTATAAAAAGCAGACTCTATGCGCATACATTCTTTCCTTCAGGTAAAGTTTTCCGGCTATATGCAGGAAGAACTTTATCAAGCATTTACAGCACTTTAAGTAAAAAGCGTGTTCCTTGAGCGAGCATTTCTTGCCGCTTTAAGCCTCAAAAAACTCCTCTACCAAAAGTATTGCAATACCTGTACCACCCCCATAACTCCTCCTCTTCCTCTTGCACTTCCTCTTCTTCCTCTTTCTCCTCCTCTTAATCTTCATCCTGCACCTGCATGCACCAGTACATTGCAAACTAAATTACTATCCGAAAGGACGTGATTAATACTGGGTCATTGCGAGGAGTTGAGAGCGTAAGCTCGAACGACGCGGCAATCTCCACATCCTGCCAGAGACTCTACAATGCCGAGGCCGGGAGATTGCCGCGTCGTTCAGCCTTTGGCTTCAGCTCCTCGCAATGACAATTTGGGTAAGAACTTAGTTTACAATCTACTAGTACAAGAATTTTGGTGCAGGTGCAGGATGAAGATTAAAAGGAGGAAGAAGAGTTAGGGAATCAGCAGAGCATAAATACGCCTACCTCAAATCACCCCTTAGCAGCAAACATCTGCTTATAAGTCTCCATCGAAGCAAGGATCGTCTCCTTTGCCTCATCAGGTCCGAGGAATTCAGTAACCTCCACGTGCTTATGCTCAAGCCGCTTATAGTCTTCAAAAAAGGTCTGAATAGACTGCATACGGTGATCAGGAAGATCGTTAAAGTGCTGATAGTTTCGATACTCAGGATCGTCTTTATGCACACAGATAATCTTCTCATCGGCTTCACCGTGATCGATCATCTTAATCATGCCGATTGGAATTGCATTTACCAAAGCCATCGGCACAACAGGCTCTTGCATTAAAACAAGTGCATCGAGTGGATCTTTATCGTCACCGTAGGTTTGGGGTAAAAACCCATAGTTTGCCGGATAAATTACAGAGGAGTAAAGAATCCGGTCTACTTTGAGAAGACCACTCTCTTTATCTAATTCATACTTCACACGCGATCCGCGTGGTATCTCGATTACAACTCTAAAAGATTCCGGTACGTCATCACCTAAACTAAGCTCGTGCCATGGATGAAAAACAGTATGATTCATAGATATACTCCCTGCTACAGAAATGCTGTTACGAAAATGGCGAAGGGATCACCAGTTCGTGACCAGAGACTAGTATCTCTTTACGTGACTAGTAAAGCCCTGAAGATTGACTTTCTGAATTGAGTCTTGAGCGATTATCGATCTCTTCAACACCCTGTACAGAGCGAATAACAGATAAAACATGGTCAAGTGACTGATGATCAGGAAATTCCCCGCCGAGAATAACGCGGCTCCCCTCAACTCGCATGCGAGCATCACGTAACGCTAGCGCCGGCTTGTTTTTTACTAAGGTATCCCTGACAAGCTCATACAACTCTGCCCCTGACGGATACTGTCGCATAGTCATATCATTCTCGACCGAAGTAACCCCACGAGCTGAAAGGACAGCCTCCTCTACCTGCTTTCTAACAGTAGATGACTCAACCTCTCCCTCAAGGAGAAGACGGCTCTTTCCTATCTGGCGCACCTTAAACTCATAAAGCCCTTCCGGCTTTAGGCGCTGTATCTTCTTAAAAGCTTCTACTGCGATAGGAGACACGACAAGTTGCGTATCTCGAAACCCCTCAGGCGCTCGTACAACTTTAAGCTCATTCGTAAAATTATCTTGCCCTAAAGCATCAGCCATAACGATATCGATCTCGTTACGATCTTGTTGCGATCCTACAGTTCCCCTAACAGTAACAACACCACCTGTTGCCTCAATCGTAACGTTAGAGTTCACAAACGGTCCAGCCTGATCGTACGCCTGCTCAGCTCTATGTAATAGCGTTTTCTGAGAACACCCAGTTACCAAGAACATGAAAGAGATAAGAAGGAGAGTGTGCTTAAAAGGGAGATAAGACATAGTACGTACCCAAGGGAAAAGGTGCACACTCAGTTATATATCTTTTAAATCTGCTACTCAAGAAAAAGCACAGCTTAAAGACGAAACGGCTCAGGTAACGGCTCCCTCTACCCGGTCTTCACCACTTTTATACAGCTCTCCGAGCCGCATCTTAGATAGCCACAACGCATAAAACCCATAAGCTATGAAGAATACATACTGGAACAGGTGGCTGAGCACAGAAAATGATATGGCATATTCTTTGTTCACCCCGTAAAGGCTAAAGGCCGCATAACAGGCTGTTTGATAGACACCAAGAAACCCAGGCGCGCTCGGTGCCGCTACGGCCAGAGCTACAATCACGCCAATAGTTGTAGCAAAGAGTGGAGACCTTGGGATCGGCAAAGAATAGAGGAACACATAGAAAAGTAGGTACGAGGTTATCCAAATAAAAACGGTATACAACAGTACCATCAACATATTACGCGGTCTTCGAAGCACACGTGCACTATCAATAAGATCTACCGTAAGTTTTTTTAGGCCACGCTCAAGTGGTGCGGGGAAAAAAGAGAGAAGATACTCGCTAAATCGCAGTATCTGTTGCGGGAACTGTCCAGCAAGAATGATATAGAGAAAGATAAGCCCCGCTACCACTCCAAGCGCATACGCTCCAGCGCCCACCCAATTCGGGAAATCACTACTGGATGTCACAATACAAGAAAACGTCAGAAGCACAGCTGCAAGATCAAAGAATCGTTCAGTAATAACTGAAGTAAACCCTTGCATAAAAGTCACTTGCTCTTTTCTTGCGAGTACAAGTGGACGAACAAATTCACCAGCACGAAGAGGCAAAAGAAAATTAGCGAGGCAGCCGATCATAATCGCATCAAATCGTCCGCGAAGTGAAACCTGATCGCCACCCACAAGCAGGTATTTCCACCGCAGCGCTCGAAGCAAAAAGTGTGTGATAATCACAGGAATCGCGAAAATAACAGGCAACAGTGAAGCATCCGCCAGCTGCTCCATGACAACGGCAAGATCAATAGACTGAAGGATCCATGCCAGCAGAAGAGCACTAACAAGAAACCCCAAAAACGAGTGAAACTTCTTAGATCGCAAGAGGTGTTTCATGCTCAGTACAGTAGCCTCGTCTTAATACTCTCATCAAGAGCTTCAATCTCTTGCTTCACAAGGTGAGAGAGCTCACGACTCACATCCATTATGAGGTAGCCAACCTCAGCATGGGTTGAAAGATATTGAGACATAATATTTACATCTTTCTGAGCTATGATCTGGTTAATAGAGCTAAGCACTCCCGGCACATTGCGATGAATATTAAGCACCCGGTGCCCATCTTCATGAACAACTGGCAGCTCAACCTGAGGAAAGTTTACTGCTCCGTTACTTGTGCCGATCTCTGTGTAGGAAAGAAGTGAATCCGCAACTTCAAGTCCAATATTCTGCTGCGCTTCTACCGTACTACCACCAATATGTGGCGTAAGTATTGTGTTTGGCGCTCCGCAAAGTTCACTCTGAAAGGCAGAGACTTTAAGTTCAGGCTCTTCAGGGAAAACATCAACAGCACATCCGGCAAGATGCTCACTATCAAGCGCTTCACGCAGCGCTTTAATATCAACTACCCTCCCCCGGCTAAGATTCAGGAGGTACGACCCCTTCTTCATACGAGCAATACGGTCTTTATCCATCATCATACGGGTCTGCGGGGTATCAGGAACATGGAGCGTTACAAAGTCAGAATTTGTAAGGAGCTCATCTAAACTATCAACCTGTTTTGCATTTCCAAGCGGAAGTTGTTTTGAGGTATCGTAGTAGAGAACTCTCATCCCTAGGGCTTCTGCAAGAAGACCAACCTGAGGACCAATATGGCCATAGCCAACGATACCTACAGTTTTAGATCGAACTTCATATGAACCCGCAGCTGATTTTTTCCACTCCCCTGCGTGCATTGACATACTGCGATCACCAGCTTTACGAGCAAGCATAATAATCTCAGCCATTACCAACTCAGCAACACTGCGCGTGTTACTAAAGGGAGCATTAAAGACGGGAACCCCTTTAAGCGCTGCATGCTCGAGATCAACCTGATCCGTTCCGATACAAAAACAGCCCACAGCAAGAAGACTCTTCGCTGCTTCAAGAACCTCAGCAGTTACACAGGTCTTAGAACGAATACCAAGCAGATGTACACCAGATATCCTCTTTGCGAGCTCTTCAGGTGACAGCGCATCTCTGACCATCTCCACCGTATAGCCAGCTCCCGAGAAACGAGCTTCTGCTGCCGGATGAATACCCTCTAAGAGTAAAATCTTAATTTTTTCCCGTGGATAACTGGTTGCAGCGCTCAACGTATCTCTCCCATCGATATTCTAAGGCTCTCATACTATTAGGAATGCCACTAAGCTATATGAGTGCTTGTGTCACTGCAAGCTGCAGCAGCACAATAACAGTAGAGAAGAGGTGCTTTCTTCACGCACCCGGCGCTGGTAGAATAAGAATATGAAGTACTACAACACGCAAAACGCTGCTCTGCTACTCATCCTGACTTGTGGAATGCTGATTCCCACAACACTCCTAGCACACCCTCCCGTACGTTGCCGCGGAATGATACAATTTCGCCCCTGTTTGGCGAATAAGAAGACCTATCCTAAACGCAAAAGCGTTAGCTCTCTTAAGATCACCTCAAGAACCGCTTCCCGCGCCTCTTACAGAGACCTCTCAGGCTCTGGCAAGCAGATAGAGGTAAAATCTCCAACTTTTAAAAGGCTAAGCCCTGCTATAGGCCAGTGGTCAGGACGGATTGAGGGCACCGGGAAAGTCCATCTCACCCTTCTATTTTACCGAAATGGACGGCTCTCTTCCCGTAAGTACATGGGCAATGTCCGGCTAGATAGGGACGAAAACATCTCTTTCCGATTTAGTTCAGCCCTGCCCTCCTACGCTACATCACGCGATTGGTCATGGCAGGTTGTCGCTCACGCCTGACCTATTATCAGGCACTTACGCCAACAACGTCCTTGAACAATTTTCTCAAATTTGGCGCTTGATTAGTATCCGAGACTCATCTAGCATTAACGTATTATCCGGTAGACTTACGACGTGTATATTTAAGTTAATCGGGCAATATTTGGAGAAGTTCGTAGTATGCTTTTGGCAGACCCTCACACAAACTCTTACACAGTTAGTATGAGCAATTCACAACCTGTATCAGGCAGTTCATCTGCGCAGTTAGGCGCTGAACAATCACGCACAGAAATAGCAGCCGCTGACTTTAACCTCAGTAATGAGAGCTTCTCATACATCGCTCAGCAGATATCTTCAGATCTTGAGCAGAATACTCAACAAACCCTTAGTGCAGTTGATTTTAATCTCGAAGAAGTTTCGTTCACGGTCAATTTCGATCAGCTAGTAGAGCCAACGCTCAATCAGTCTGTTGACGTTACTCCAGCACAGGAAAGCGTTGAGTTCTCTGAAGCTGGATTCAGCGAACTTATGACTAATTTTCGCGCTGAGCCAGTTGCTGGTATCAATACCGAACATCTCGTAGCAGAGTTAGGTGGTATCCTTGAAGGCGCACTTACAATGGCCGCATTTGCTCCCGCAGCAGCTGCCGTCATAAACAACACACGAGACGCAATCACTGGCGAACAAACAAGCGCTGAACTCTACCCAGAGCTAAACAACACAATCGCCGCGTAACTTTTCACTACTCATTTAATACTTTAAATGGCACTAATACCAAGTGTCATTGCGAGGAGCTGAGGCGCCAGCCGAACGACGAAGCAAGCCCCCAGCTAACAGGCGTACTAACTATATAGACACATGCCACTCACTACCCCCGAGTAACAGCCTGTCTTACATAGCTTCATGCGAAGTATGAAAGCAGCCTCCTTCCCTTTTCAAGGACTTGTCATTGCGAGGAGCTGAGGCGATAGCCGAACGACGAAGCAATCTCCCTGCTTTACCACAAGTTCAACAGATCCCCAGCCTCACACTCTTTTCCCTCCTCTTCTACAAATATCCCTTACCCCCCTTTTCAAATCACCGAACATAACGCTACAATGATTACCTTACTTTTTTGGGCCGTAACCTTTTCATTAATCTTAATCCCCTGTTACAATAATCGGATGCCAACAACAAATCAGGAACACAAACCCCGAGTACTCGATTACTTAAAAACACGCGCCCCGTTTTCGATCATAGATCGCGGAATAGGAATGGCCGCAGAAGGTCAGGTACTAGAATGCGTAAAGGGTGGGTCAAAAGTCACTGCAGTCATACAAGACCGTGAACGAGAGGAAGACTTCACTGTCGTTCTCGATATCGTCTCCGGCAAACGCGTCATCGCTCAGTGTCGATGCGCAAGTGACGAGGACATGGAAGAGCAGTGGTGTCACCACGCGGTAGCTTCTTTGTGGCGCGCTGCGGACCTCGGGTTCTTCGATCCGTACAGCGGATTTGTTGCTGCAGAGTCAACCCTCCGCATGAACACCAAAACACCAGAAGAAATTGCGAAGGTCTTTAACGCTGTAAACGATCAAGTTCCCACCATTTCTCCTTCCAACTACGTTGCATATTTCCCCGAGGTAAAGGTCTCACTTGCCCTTGGTGGAGACAGGCTTGGCGTAAAAGTTTACTTTGATGACATCGTGCAGGAACCACATCTCTTTGACTCATACAGCCCCCGCTCGGCAAGAGCCCTTGATAACCTGCTACTTCAAATACTAGACGACGAAGGAAGCTGGGACGACGCTTCACAGCTCTGGTACATTAATTCAAGCTCTGAGATAGAACTCGTGCTCGGCCTTATCAGAGAATACGACTCTGTACAAAGCCTGACCGGCGAGAAAGTAGAATTCGCCGATGCTCCACTTGAAGCTCGTGTCTCAATCGATTGGCAGGGCGGCGGAGCAGAGCTTTCACTCAAATGGGTACTTCCAAACGGCGAGGTAGTGCTAAAAGAAGGAGAGCTCCTCGGCACCGGCCCATACTGGACCTTTCTTGAACAGTGCGTTTACAAACTCTCCCCACTTGCAGCAAGGCTCGCTTCGATCTTCCCCTATGCGCCTACGATGGTTATCCCCAGAACACAGGTAGGCCCGATCCTTGCGATACTAAACGAAATGGATGGCGCTGATTTTATAGAGGTATGTCATCCAGAGCTTCAACCAACAAGTGAAGTAAAAGCACCAAAACCAGTTCTCGACCTTGAGAGAAAAGATCTACCTACCGAACATTTTAGCTCTCAAAACGAGCTCACCGTTGCGGCCACGCTCTCCTTTGACTATCCAACGCCACCTAAAAACAAAAACCACGTATACCTGCCAGATCACGAGCGCGAGAAAGCGTACCGTGACGAGCTTACCGCTCTTAAATTTCGTTTTGATGCTGAAAAAGATCAGTTCATCATCTCAGGTGATTTTGCACTGGACTTCATCTCAGAGAACGTTGATAAGCTTTCTCCCGGTTGGACCGTTGAGGGCTTACGAAACATACGACAACAGCTCCGTTTTGCGAAGCTCGAACTCAATGTAAACCTCTCATCCAGCAAAGAGCCGAAAGATGGTGACGGCAAAACCAATTCTGGAATCGACTGGTTTGATTGTCACGTCTCTCTTGTTCAAAACAACGCCAATGTTCCGATAAGCGTTCTTTTTAAAGACATGCGCAAAACGGAAGGAAAATGGCTAAGACTCGATAGTGGTGCTTACGCAAAAGTTCCGGGTGGTGGGATACAACACCTGAAAGCCACACTAGGGATTCTTGATCCAAATTTTAGGCTTTCAAACTCTATTAAATCACAGATAAACGGCGCACAAGCGCTGGGGCTGAGCACAAGCGACGATCCCCTTATCAAACTGAGCCTCGACGCAAAGCTCAAGTCACTGGTGAAGTCGGTAAAAGACTTCTCAAACATTGAAAGGATCAAGCCTTCGAAAAAGTTTGAAGGATCCCTCCGAAGCTATCAGGAAGACGGTCTTGTCTGGCTGAACTTTTTGAATACGCTCCATCTTGGTGGAATTCTCGCTGATGAAATGGGTCTTGGTAAAACAGTACAAACCATCGCCCTTCTTCAGTACCTAAAAGAGTCGCGCAAAAAAGATAAGAAGCTTGATAAACCCGCAATGATTATCGCTCCTACTTCGGTAATCACAAACTGGAACTACGAGCTAAGACGCTTCGCTCCAAAGCTCAACATCCTCCTTCTCCACGGGAAAGAACGAAAGAAAGACTTCAAAACGATCTCAGATCACGATGTCGTCATTACATCATACGCATTACTCCGGCTCGATTATCCCGACCTTGAAAAGCACCACTACTCCTACATCATTCTCGATGAAGCGCAGTACATTAAGAACCCGCAAGCAGCCACCACGAGAGCGGCAAAAACTCTTCGCGCTGAACATCGTCTTGCGCTTACTGGTACACCAACAGAGAACCGACCGCTTGAGCTCTGGTCACTCTTTGATTTCCTTATTCCAGGATACCTCGGAGACATCGATTACTTCCGTAATAGTATTGAAAAACCAATCCTTGAAGGAAGTGAATCTGCGCAAGTGGCCTCCTCGTATCTACAGAAGAAGACTTCGCCCTTTATCCTGCGTCGCCTGAAAGAAGACGTGGAGAAAGACCTGCCGCCAAAAACAGAGTCTGAGCTTCACGTAGAAATGACCGATTCACAACTTCAAATGTACCGACAGATTCTCGATGAAGTTCGGCCTAAGGTACTCGATGCTGTTAAGAAAAAAGGGGTACGCGGTGCTACCGTATCCATTCTCGCAGCTCTCTTACGTCTGCGACAGATCTGTAACCACCCAGCCTCTATTGAATCGATGAAACATCTCGATGACCTGAGCTCCGGGAAGTTTGAACTCTTTAAAGAGCTCATCCGCGAAGCGATCGACTCAGGAAGAAAGATTCTTGTGTTCTGTCAGTTTAGAGAGATGATGAAAATCATGCAGGAGTACTTAAATACGCTCCCAATGAAATATCTCTACCTAGACGGTGCCACGAAAAACCGTCAGGATCTCGTAGATGAATTTAACGAGAATGAAGAAGTAAAACTCTTCCTTATCAGTCTTAAGGCAGGTGGTACCGGTCTTAACCTTACTGCTGCAGACACGGTCATGATCTACGACCCGTGGTGGAACCCTGCTGTAGAATCACAGGCTATCGACCGAGCACACCGTATCGGACAGACCAAGAAGGTCACCGTGTATCGTCTCGTAACCGAAAATTCAATCGAGCAAAAGATCATGGATCTCAAAAAGAAGAAAGAAAAAATAGTGGACGCCCTCATCAACGAGAACACCACATCCCCACTAAAACTTACTTCAAACGAACTCCAAGAACTCTTCAACCTCGACATGCCCCCATCAGGATCGAAGTAGTTTCACCAAATGCTCACCCGTCATTGCGAGGAGCCGAGGCATCCATGCCGAGTGACGAAGCAATCTCTTGGCCACCCATTCATCGAATGCTCACCCGTCATTGCGAGGAGCTGAGAGCGCACGCTCGAACGACGCGGCAATCTCCCCGCCTTCCATCCCCCTCCATAAAACACCGTTCCCTGCCATTAACGTTTTTTAATTGTAATACCCCCCTTTTCCCGCTCTAATACTACTACGGGTGAAAACACGGAAAAGGTTTTCACACTCTCTTCTTCTTTTCTCTTTGACCACACGTAGGAACACGTGAGGCACGAAAGGAGGCGAAGATGCGACTGAGGTTTTCCTATAGGACGGTAATTCTCTTTTTACTGCTGTGCTTTGCTTCTACGGGGTATTACCTCTACTGGGAGCACGACACACAGGAACAGGAGAATCCGGAAGTTGCTGAGCAAGCTCTTTCGGAAGATGAACCTCACCCCCCGCCGGGCCTTGATGAGTTCCGGGCGCAGCTAAGGGCAGAGAGGGTTGATGTAGATGTGGCAGTTCCGGCAATTTATTCATTGATTATTATTCTGCCGCTTGCCGCACTCATTTACCTCTTCGCTAGCCTGATGCAAAGCCTCGCTCAGATCCCTCAAAAACAACGAGGAGATTCAAAGGCCGATCTCTCTAAAGCACGTGCGATTCGTGTTAAAAGAGAGAAGGAAGCACTCTTGGATGAGTGGCGTCCTGATGCGTAGAGAGAGAGCTGTACGTAGATAACAGCTATTATTTATTCATGTCCCATTTGCGGACTGCTCTTTCTCTCTCTAAGTGGCGCGGGTGAGACACAATCTGCCCTGTGTTAACGGATAACACCGTGTCTCACCCGCCCTTTATTATTCTTCTGTAGCGTCTTCTACCGCTTCCTCTGCTTCTGCCGGCACTTCATTCTTTTTCTCTATGCCATACTTTGCGCGAGCTTCATCGGCAACTTTGCCAATACCTTCATTCGCCTTCTCCCCTGCCAGAGATTTTGCCGTACCAGCTAGAGCAGAGTCACCACCAATTGATCCCGCAGCTTGGTTAATTGCAGATCCTGCCATATCTTTTCCTGTATCTTCAGCAGTATCAATCATCGCTCCAGTAGTTTCACTTCCAGACTCTGCTGCAGCATCTGCCTCTGACGCCTCAACAACTGCACTCTCAGTAGTATCAGCAAATAATGAATAAGGGCTGCAAAGAGCAACAACAAGAAGTGATATCGTTAGTACTTTCATAAATGTATCCTCATAAAGTTATTTAGGTGGCAAGACTATACAACTCTGAGCCTTTAATGAATAAAAAAGCACACCTCAGATAAATTGCCCCCGCTTTCTCGCGCGACCTACAATGAGACCCTGTTCTACCTGAGGAGCTGCCCACATAGAGCTCAGACTCTCAGCGCATGTCTCATAAGTGAGTAAGGGCTCAATTTCTCACGTATATTTCGAACTTTCACTAATATCTTCGCATCTTATAGAGAGTAACTCTGCGTAGGAGCCCTATACGTAATGATCGAGCAATTTCTAACCCACATCGCATCAGACACCGTCCTTACCATCTGTACTCTGGTAATGCTGGTACTCTTTGCTATTGATTTCTATGGCCTCGCCTGTCGACTGGCTGGTTCAAAGACAAAACGTCACATCGACTTCAAATCTCCCATTGTAAGTATCGGTGTCTTTGGAACCTTTTACGGTATCCTACTCGGCCTCTATAACTTTGATTCACACAACATTAACACGAGTGTTCCGCTCCTTCTAGAAGGACTTAAATTTGCCTTCGCCACCTCTGTAGCCGGGATGTTTCTCTCACTTCTCCTCGGAATTATCGAAAAGTTCTGCGGCGAGAATAGTGAAGACAATGAGCTGCTCTACGGCATTTACTGCAAGATGGACGAGATGAGCACAAATATGACTTCTCTTACTGAGACACTTAAATCTCCTTCTGAGCTTGTAAATCAATTTTCTGAGATGAAAGATTTCCTTCACGTTCAAATGGAGAAAGTAAACGTAAGTCTAGATAAAGCTCTTGAACAACTTGCCCGCGGAGCAAGTAAAGAGCTGATAAGAGCGCTTGAAAATATTATCGCTGACTTTAATAACAACCTAAAAGAGCAGTTTGGAGACAACTTTCAAGAACTCAATCAGGCTTGTTTTAAGCTTCTTGAGTGGCAACGTAACTACCGCAATCACGTAGAGTCAGCCGAAGGCCATCTCGCTCAGATTCTTATAGCAATGGATAAAGCCGCTAAAGATGCCACAACCCTTGTAAATGCGCATCAGGAGACAAAAGAGATCTGCGAAGGAGTTAGCGGCCTCATTCAAACATATGACCTACAGGTGCAAACCCTAGCTTCTTACCTTGAAAGCTGCAAGCAGCTCGGTTCAGAAGCAAAAGAATTCCTCGCCACTACCGAACACGCCCTAGTACGTTCTTCTGAGAACATGAACAACTTCTCTCAAACGATCGAAACCTCTGTACGAGCGCAATCTACTTCACTGGCAACGCTCACGGAAGAAATCAACCAACAACTCCCTGAAGCACTCGGTGAGCTTGAACGAGTTCTTACAGAACTCACCCGTCAGTTTGCAGGCGACTATCGTTCGCTCTTTGAATTTGTAACCGATAGAAGAAGATGAGAAATTCTAACCAAGAGTGGATAAGCGTTTCTGATATGATGACCGGCCTGATGATGGTCTTTCTTCTCATATCAGTAGCGTTTATGCAGGTGGTAAAAGAAGAGAACAAAGCTATTCAGAAGATAGCGTATACCTACCGCGATCTCAGAGAAGAGCTCTATATAGGCCTAAGGAAAGAGTTTAAGAACGACCTTAAACGCTGGAACGCCGAGATTCTAGAAGACTCCACCATTCGCTTTAATGAGCCAAACGTTCTCTTTAGTGAAGGAAGTAGTGTCATTAAGCCCAGATTTGCACGTATCTTAAATGAGTTCTTTCCGCGCTACGTGGCCTTCTTAGCCAGCGATAAGTATCAGGCAAATATCGAAGAGATTCGTATCGAGGGCCACACCTCAAGCACGTGGGAAGAGAGCAGTAACCTTGAAGAGCGTTACCTAAAAAATGCCCACCTCTCACAGGAACGCTCGCTTTCAATCCTCCAATACTCATTTGCACTTCCAACCATATACACCTACCGAGACTGGCTCACAAAAGTCTTGCGAGCGAACGGACTCGCATTTGCCAATCCGATCCTGACCGATTCCGGCGCTGAAGATCGCTCACGGTCGCGAAGAGTTGAATTCAAGGTAACGACCAAAGCCGAAGAACGAATTAACCAAATTATTAGCACTATTCGTGAGGAACGAAGATGAGGCTCACCCGTTTTGTCAGGCTCCGAAACGCGATAGCGCTCCTTGACATGAACTACGTGGCCAAACGCATTCACGAGCTAAGAGATCTCTTAAGTAACGATGGCCTTACCTTTGAGCCCGACAATACAGTAATTACAGAAGAAGCAATTTTCTACATCCACCCACGTTCAGGCATGGCCACCAAGGTCGCCCTCTACCGCCCATTTAACCTACGCCCATTTCCTGAAAAGGGCAGATATTCAAAGCAAGATGCAGCCAGAGAATCAGGGGAGACACTTAACAGATACCACATTATGAGGTGTAATTTTCTCTCTCACGATGAACGGATGGGCTGGAAAGAGTACTACCAGACCGTTCAACGACTAGACAGCGCATTTACCTGTCAGCTCGTTTCAGAAATCCCGCAAACCCCAACAAGAGCGCTTAAAAGTATGCCGCTCATTGAAGTTCAGGGAGAACGTCTCGTCACTCTCTTTGAATACAGAAACCAACATCTCTACCCGTGTGATCACTGCCTGACAAAAGTGAATTCTCTCATGGACGCAACCCCGGAATATACCCCAGAGAACTTTAGGCTCAGTATGTTTCTCGAATCAGGTTTTGAGAGCACATGGATGACACGGGGAAATTACTCAAAGGAGCGCGGTGCATTTGCAGAGATGTACCCATCAGACTACGAAGCGATCGTCGAGACCCGCCTCAGACAAGCTGGACATATCTGTGAGCTATGTAATTTTGATATGTCCCCAATCCACCTCAGACACTTTGCCAGAATCCACACAGAAGATTACCTAAGCGGCGGAGTAAGCTATATCCACATCCGCTGCCTCTGCCTCGGCTGCCGCTCCGAACAATCAGACGGACTAGCCTTCACCGAAGACAGAGACTACCCAAGCTTCAAAGAAGCCTACGCGAGTCACAACTACTAACGCCCTTTCTCTTCCTCTTGCACTTGCACTTCCTCTTTCTCTTCTTCCTAATCCTCCTCCTAATCCTCCTCTTGCACCTGCACCAAGAACTTTCCGATTAACCGTCATTGCGAGGAGCTGAGGTCAAAGACCGAACGACGCGGCAATCTCCCTGAGTTACCATAGCTATTTTCCAACTCAGGGAGATTGCTGCGTCTATCGAGCAGAGGCTCTCCGCTATATTGCTTGCAGCAAAATGCCTTACGGCACGCCGCTACGCAATGACGGCTAATCGGAAAGTTCTTGGTGCAAGTGCAAGATTAAGAGAAAGAGAAAGAGAAAGAGAAAGAGAATAATCTCCCACACAGTATTATAATACTACCTAACATTATCTACGGTGCAATGCAGGTACGATTACCCTTGCGCCACCTGAGGAAGAACCCCAAAAGTGCGGCAGTGCGACTCTAACTGATCAAGCCGTGGCTCAAGCTCTTTTTCGATAGTTTCACCGAGCGCCCACCATGATTGGTAGAGTTGTTGTTGGCAGATGGTCTTACAAACAGTTGTAAGCTCACGAACATAAGACTCAATGCTAAACTCTTCGCGGTCAGCCTCACTTAACAGGTCCATCAACGTTCCGTACCATTCAAAGAAGGCTTGAAGTGCGTTAACACCTTCTAAAAGCATCTTGTTTCCTTCTGCAGATTTTCCTTCTTGAAAGAGTTTTCTTGATTCACGAAATTCGTAGTAGCATGCTTTTACAATGCTTCCGGCATTTGCCAGCCGAGTTGCAACATAATCAGAAGGAAGGCCAGTATCAACTTCTACGATAGAAGTTTGAAAACCTGAAAGTGCGGCAACCCAATCACCATCTTCAAGCTCGCGGCCATCAATAAGAATTCCAGTGATCATATGATCAGGGTCGATAACCGACTTAATGAGTTCAATAAGATCAGTTACCTTACCAAGCCCATCACTCTTAATGGGTGCGTCTTCACCATTTATTCTTACTGATACCATAGTATGCCCCTTTGCATTGCAGCAGCGCTCACGATTATTAGGAGTAGTAGCGCTGCAATTTTTCACATCTCGTCTTGAGAGTCGAATAGATACTACTCATTTGAGATGCTAGTTCGTACGCATCCGATCCTGAAATATTCTCCTTGGCGAATACGAACATCCGAGTAAGAGGGCCTAAATGAGGATAGTGAAACCCTATCTCTTCAATCTGCCTATCTAACTCACCGAGTTTATTGCTCATTTCGCCAAGCCGAGTCGCAGGTGCGCTTACATCCTTAATGAGCTCCTGAAGCTCCGACACCGCAGCGTGAGCCTCATCTGCTACAGATTCAACCTGCTCAATTCCCTGAAATCCAGAATGCGTTTCCTGAATAACCTGAAGTTTTGACGTAGGCCGGCTCTCTGCGCTCTTCTTCTTCTCCTGCTTAAAACCACCCAACTCATCTAACCAAAGCATGCGGTAAGCCTCTCTGTACTTCATGTAGGAGCTATCATACTCAGTGTTAAGCGGCATCAGATCGTAAAATCCGTTCTCATCAAAGAACGTGCGGTAGATAATCACACGTCCGGGATCAGCGTACCCCTCAGGAAGTGAAGTGAAGTCTCCCTGCAAGCGCCTGATAGTAAGCTCAGCGAGCATCTCAGGCGATATGTGCGTATGACAATCCGGACGGAAGCACGCCTTATTGGGGTTACACGGCCCACAACCAATTACTGGTTGAAGAACGATATTTCCTTCGCTATACGGCCCAGTCTCAAAGCCAAAAGCTGACGCTAAAAACATCGACACCACCGGAGTTCCCACAGCAACACTCATATGCATCGGTCCAGTGTCACCTGTAACTAACAGCTCACTCATCTTAAGAAGTGCTGCGAGCTGCGGAATATTAGTCTGGCCTGCTGCTACAAACACGTTCGGTGAATTTACACCAGCAACGATCGGTTCAATAATCTGCAGTTCTTTCTTGGTACCACTTAGCACCACACGACAGTTACTCTCTTCAACAAGCAGTTTAATAAACCTTATAAAATTAATAGGAGCCCACTGTCTTTTTGCCTGACTTGCACCGGCTTGAACAACGACCAGCGGCCCATCATTGGTAAATGGGGCAGCCTGAAGCATCTTCTCTACATACTCAGTGTTATCAGGGGTAACATTAATGAGCAGCTGTTGTGGATGAAGATCTACGTCAGCGGAACACCTAAACACATCAACAAGATTAAGCGAGTTATACTGTCTGTTCTGATGAAACACCGAAGTAGCAAAGAGCTGTGCCCACTCAGATTCAATCATCCGGTACCCTTCATCATCTGAGCTCCAGCCACCCTTATTAGGAATCCCTAAGAGATTTAAAAGGAGTGCTGTGTAAGCTGAAGAAGACATATTAAGTACGTAGTCAAAGTTACGGCTTCTAAGGTCTTCCACAAATTCCGTGATATACTCATACGCATCAATTACCCCTTCTTGTTCACGAGCAAGAGAACGTACCGTCATGCCGAGATCAATCGCCACCACATCATCAATATTTGGAATGGTGTGACACACCGCCTCAAACTGCTTCTCAACAAGGACTGTGATCTTACAATCCGGATTCTCCATCTTCATCCCAGCTATCGTTGGAGTAGCTTGGAGCATATCACCGAGACGGGTGATGTTTACGAGTAAAACATTTTGCTTATGGGGGTGTCGCTTCTTCATTTCCCTGACTCCTCATGACGCATGCGTATCATCTGTTTCCGTATGTGGTACAAAAAGAGAAGCTTCTGCTCTGTTTCACTGAGCTTTCCCTCTCCTGACACGATGTCAGATACAAGCGGGTCAAGCTTAGGCTCCTCGCCACGCTTAAAGGCGATCTCACACCGCTCTAAAAGCTCAGCGTGTGGCTCCGCTCGTTTTAACATCTTCTTCCACGGCGACTGGTCCTGACGACGCTTAATATGCTCGTACTTACTGCTGTAAATAACTGAGAGCATCTCTTCCATCCGTTTGGTGTAGGTATGATCTCGAAGCGCTCGCTCACGTCCAGCCCGAGCAATCGTCTCACGCTCTAGTGGGTGTTCTAGGTAGTACATCGCTTTTTCAACCAGATCGTTACGGCTATTAAACGTAACAAGCTCTTTTCCTGCCTCAAAAACATCTGGCAGATAGGTACGTTCATCCACAAGCTGGAAAGCTCCGCACGAAGCGAGCTCAAAGGTCCGAGGATTAAGAAAATCACCGTACGGATCTACCCCATCACGTTCCGTTGAAGAGTGAAGGTTAATATTTACATCTGTAGCATTAAAGATTTTTACATACTCTTCAGGAGCAAGTCGCCTTCCCTTCTCCTGTACCATCCGATCAAACGGCTTACACTCAGGCCACTCTGTTCCCCAGATCTTAAACGGCAGGTCACTAAGCGATGCAAAAGTCTGCTGACGGTTGTGGTACCCTGCTCCAACAAATGAAAGAGGCGAGCCCCACCGCTGTTTCTCTTCCTCACTGAGCTCCATTGGGAGATGAATACCGGGATCACAGGCGGTTGGTAGGTAGTGCACCTCACTACATCCTGCGCTCTTAATAGCATTAATGCAGTCCGTCTTCTGGATCGTGAAGATAAAATCATAGTACGGAGCCATATATTTCCAGGTATGAAACCTCAAGTAATCTTCTACAAACCAGAGAACGGTGATAACTCCGCGCTTCCTAAGCTCAGTAAGGGTCTCAATCGTAATAGGAGCCTGAGCCATACAGATAAGGATATCCATCGGCTTATCATTTGCCATCTCAAGCACAAGATCAGAGAGCGCCTCAGTTAACTTCCCACGCATAAAGTTCTGACGCATCTCATCAGCTACGTACCCTTCAAGTGCATTATATCCACCAGCAAACGGGCTCATATCAATAGCTCGTACCCGTTGCTGAAGGTCAGTTAGTGAGCGAGCGGTGTATCCTGTTATCGGCAACGTCCCACCTGAAATAGGTCCAAGAACAGTAATAGACGGATGAAGAGATGAAATTCCTTTTGCGCCGTAGTAGACAGACTTCACTTCTTGAGCAAGTTCAGGTGAGAGCGTTACTGTCTGAGGACGAAGTAAGAGCTCAGAACCTGCACCCACTTCATCTCTTTTAAAATTTCCGATAGTGAGTCCCTGAAGCCTAGGCAGTATGGCAGTAAGATCACAGCACCAGAGCGCTTTTTCAAAGACATCTTGCCGCGGCTCTATCACTGAGATCGGAGTTGAGGTAAGTTCAAAAAGCGCCTCAATATGGTATCCGCCAGCTAGTCCATAAACACATACGCGCTCAACATCATCTTTTATCAGCGCACTTTTTGCCCATCTTCTCGCTGCCGAGAGTGGCTTTGTCGGGTGATCAAGACACTGCCCTTCAGCAAAGAGCACAACTCCCTCTTCACTCTCTTTTACCTCTACACTTTGTGGTTCTGTTCTAGAAACTTGTGCGGCAACTTCAGGAAACGTATCGCTTAAAGCCCGAAGATTTCTCTCGAAGAGCTCTCCTCTCCTAGTTGGAGCAGACGGCGCAGCAGTAGAGCCGCCCTCTTGTTCTTTACGTTCAATCGTATCAATTATTCTATCCATAACATCCCTTACGTCGATGGTCGTTGATTTGTGATGAGTAAGTGCGTACTCAAGTGTTTCTCGTGCTCTTGAGGTATCTCCCCGTTCTGCAAGCTCCTGCGCATATTGAAGCGCCATCCAGTACTCAAGCTCACAACCACTTACATCAATAGTGGTTTCTCCCTCACCGCCCGGAATAAGCGTATCCGCAATCTCTTTCGTACTTGCAGAAATAGCATCTGAAACCTTACGTAGAGAGATCATTCTGGCTTCAATGTTAAATTCTTTAGATGAGACCTCAAACGGGAGTACAAGCTCTCGGTTCCACTGCAGCTCAAAGCCACAAAGTTCAAAAGCTTTTGAAAGATTCTCCTCGGTATAACATCGCAGGTGGAGCGTATCTTCAGCGCTTACTTTTTGTTCTGTTCCGGTATAGACCTGTAGTCTTAAGATCCCATCAGAGGCAAGCACCCTGTGGATCTCTCTTAAGTATCCAGCAAAAACAATTACAGGCGTTGAGGTAAGTGCTGCAAAACTTAAGACAACATCAATACTGCCGTCTTCTAACGGTTTTAAGCTAAGCCCATCTCCAGCCAAAAGCTCTACGTTTTTTTCACTCGCAAGAAAACGCTCCGCATGCTTTAACGCCTCTTGTGAGATATCGATACCGTAGACTTTCTCATAATCTTTACTTGCAGAACGCAACAAGCGCCCTACTCCGCATCCAACTTCAAGATACGTTTTATGCTTTGTATCAGCTATACCACTACACGCAATCGCATAGTCTCTCGCACCGCTCGCCCACATACTGTGGTCATCTTCGTACCCATCACTCATCCAAAAGCGATAGTCGTGACTCACCCTACGGTCCCAATCCGCTCGCATACGTTCTGATATTTTCTGATTGTCAGACCCCATTTACGCCTCTGGTGCTCTCTTCCTAGATAAATTCCAGACAAGACTTAAGATGCACCCCACGCCGTTGCCGTTACATCGAGATGCGAGATTGCAACTACCTGTATATACTAACGATATTGCAACAAAACCTTGTTTCGCTAAGCACTAGGGTGCATAATTAAGCCCATGATCACCATTCGAGAGGCCTATTTCTACCGGACTTTCTCTCACTCCTCCTCCTAATCCTCCTCCTGCACCTGCACCTATTCCTTGTCCTTGTCCTTGTCCTTGTCCTTGTCCTTGTCCTTGTCCTTGTCCTTGTCCATAAAACATTTTGCCCAAAATGATAGACAACGCTAAAACAAAACACACAATGAACCCCCACACCCTAAACTTCTACTCCCTCTCCTCCCTCCTAGATCTCCTCCTCTTCCTCCGTGTCCTCCCAATTCTCTACAACAGCATCAAGATCCTCCTCCTAAAACACCTATTCCTCACCAAACTCGGCTGGATTCTCTTCTCTTTCTATATCCTTCACCCTCTCGTAATTCTGACTATCCCAGTACTTGCGTACGGATTTTACAGCAGAAAAAAATGGGCCTTCTGGCTCTACTACGCACAGCTGCCCTTCAGGTACAGTTTCGTCCTGCTCTCGTTTGGCTTTCTCTTCTATTTAGAGAGTTTTATTTCTATTGGATTTTATCCGCTTTTCTATTTCGCAGTTGGCCTCGAAATAGTTCGCCTCTTAGTGACTATCAGGGAACATGTAAGAGGCAAAAGAAATTCCGGTTAGTTTGACTCGATTGATTGAAGGTAAGCTCTAAGATCGTCTCTATCACTAAACCCAGTGATTAAGCTAACTAGCGCCTCTGCTCGGGCTCTATGTGCGAGCTCTTTTGTTGGTCGGTCTTTCATCCGCAAAGCAAAGGAATTATAACTTTCCCCGTCCTTTGTCTTAAGGGAGATCATAGAATCCATTTCTTTGCGCTGAATCTTATTTGAACCTCGCTCAATTTTCCCATCTTCTATCCATCTCGTGATCAACCAGAAAGCCTTATCGGGAGATGACAAAAGCTCTTTAATCCCACCATCAAATACTTCAGCTTCTGCCCCTTCATCCTCAAACATCTCTGCTAGCCGGGATACATCATCACTTAGACTAGGTTCTGTCGTCTCCGTTTTTTCGACAGCTCGCGTGTGTCTTACCGCATACCGAAATGTAACATCTTCATACGCCAAAATAGAGGCGCCCATATCTGCAATATCTCCAGAGCTTAACTTCGGGGCAATGTACTTTAGAATCGCTCCTGCCTTTGCAACCCGTTCTGAAAGGTGCATACCGGCGCCGTCTTTCCACATCACCTCGGTGCGGATCTGCTCATTTTTTGCCATATCCATCGTAAAGGTGGTAGTCCCCGCGGCACGGTCCTTCTCCGTATGATGACCTACAATTACACCTTTTGACATAAGGCCATGTAGCAGGTCGGTTACTGTTTCTGGTTTTAATGTCAGAGCTTTTAGCGTGTGATCTAGATAAAGACCTTTTTGAGGAAGAGCTGGTATTCTCTTTATAAAGAGATCATGGGTCTGGTTTAACGTAAGGGAACCTCCACTTAGAACCCTTCGAAACATCGCCTGTGTTATAAGATGCTCATTTATCACCCTGTTAAGATGATATTTTTCGTCTCTAGTACTGGAAGGGTCATTTTGCATGCTGGCAATCTTGTGAGCATCCTCGCCGTAATTTGGAATCTTATCACCACTTATCACAGCTTTTAAAATACTCAGATTAATAAGATCCATAGACTGAATCATAGGAGAGGTAACTCGTAAGTAGGCGTGCCCTCCGTAACCATCAATTGGTGCTGTGCTAAAGTAATTTTTAAGACCCTGTGGGTGGCTAAGATCTACGTCTCTATCAAACTTTGCTTCTCCACTTATAAGTCTCTTTAGATCTTTCGTTGTAGGCACATAACGCGGAACAGAGGTACGGTAAATAGCAGTGCACGGAAATTTACGTACAAGATCCGCTGCAGCACGTGATACAGATTCCATAAGGACTCTCGTAACATCGTCCATATTGTTAATGGGCTCCGCTCTTCGCGCTCCCTCACGAGATATACCGGTCAAACTTTCTATCTCATCATGTGAGCCGTAGTACTCACTAAGAGCGCGAGCAGCCTCCCTTAGGAGCTTTACCTGCCTTGTATGAGGACCACTACTATGAATCAACTCATCCGCCTGTTCAAAGCTGAAATTTCTTAAGACTCTTGTTTCACTTAAGTGATATTCAATTCTTTCAACTTCAAATTCAGGACTAAGCTTAAAGCGAAAGGTAATAGTAGGCTTTACCTTCCCTCGCAAAAGATTTGCTTCTTTCGCATGGAATCCTTTAGAGATAGCGTCATCAACATCTGCAATACATACATCAAGATCGTACCCTGTCTCAGTGGTAGTGATAGCATAGGCATCATCACGTAAATTTGCATCTTTGGTGTCATAGGTTGAGGCCTCAACCACTATACGACTTGCTAACGTGTCCCGAATGACTTCACGATCCGGTAACGCATAATCTTTAAGATCTGCTCCCCGCGCAACCGCAGGAGTTTTATTGATCACAACCGACATAACTTTTACAACTTTTTAAAACCTGTAGTTGTTATGGCTCACCGGTCAAATACTGTGTGTAGTGGCTGACGTAAAAGACCTCACAAACTCGCATGGACATCATCCTTAGTTCGTGAACCTTAAGGGGAATCAACAATATCGCCAATGATAACAGGCGCTTAGGGTCTCAACCCCCTACCTCGACAGGCTCAGAACAATTTAAGTTTTCCCTTGAGAAATCCGATACTTATAGGTGCAGTACCGCATAAATACGTATGCGGATGGAGTTTTGTAGTGCCTATTACCCTTGGTAGTAATATAGCGTCCTTGCGCGCGCAGCGTCAGCTTTCAGGTGCTGACTCAAGGCTTAGCACCGTTTTTGAACGGTTAAGTTCCGGCCAGCGTATAAACCGTGCATCAGACGATGCCGCAGGTCTTGCCATATCGGATTCGCTCGGAGCTGATCGAAGAGTATTTACGCAAGGTATCAGGAACTTTAACGACGGCCTCTCACTACTAAACATAGCTGATTCCACAGTATCAGAACTCTCAAATATAGTAATTCGAATACAAGAACTTGCAGAACAATCTGCCAATGGCCCCTTATCGCATGTGCAACGAGCATCACTTGATGAAGAGGCGCAAGCCTTACGAAAGGAGTTTTTTAGAGTTTCACGAACCTCAGAATTTAACGATCTCAATCTCTTTGATGGCACACTTTCCTCTGGGATCTCACTCCAAGGCGGCTACGGCACCGATGGTCTTATTCAATCATCACTCGGCGGCGTGATGGGCGACGGAACATTTGAACCCCCCACTTCGTTTTCTACGACCAACAATACGTACGCTATTGAAACTGGTGATTTTAATGGTGATGGTATTATCGACCTTGCGACCGTACAATCGCTCGCAAATAGCGTCTCTATTCATATCGGAAATGGGGATGGCACCTTTGCCGCAGCGAATTCAGTTGTAGTTTCAGCAACAATTAACACTCTATCAGTCGCTGATTTTAATAATGATGGAATCTTAGATCTGGCGACCAATGTGAATAACTTGACTGATAACGCCTATGTCTTTACTGGCAATGGTAACGGAACTTTCACGCATACAGCTACCATCAGCAGCATCCCAGTAGTAACTGATGGGGTCGATGTAGCCGATTTGGATGGAGATGGGGATATCGATCTTGTCTTTCAAGATAGCGTTGCACTGTATGTCGCTCTAAATTCTGGCGACGGTACATTTACTGCATCTGGAATATCAAATCCAACAACTGCATATTCATTCGATATACAGACTGGAGATGTCAACGGAGACGGCATGGCTGATGTCGTGATCTCAAGTTATAACGACTACGCAGCCGAAGTACTTATTAGTGTTGGAGATGGTACATTTCAAAGTGCAGGTAGCTATGCTGTGCCTGGTGGTGCTCAGGAGATTAAACTTGGAGATCTCAATGATGATGGCAACCTTGACATGGTCATTGCTCATAATTCCCAGAACGGAGTGAGCGTCTTACTGGGGAACGGTGATGGCTCCTTTCAGGGTAATCAGTTTTATTCAACAGGTGATATTCAAAATTCTATTGATATAGCTGACTTTAACGGAGACGGCTTCCTTGATGTGTTTACGAGCTCGAGTGCAACACCAGGTGGATCCATACTTCTCGGAGCAGGAGATGGCACACTAGAACTTTCATCTACTATTCCAAGCATAGGCACAGGGAACTTTCGTGCAACGACAGGTGATTTTAACAGCGATGGAGTAGTTGATCTTGCCGTAGGTAGAACTTCAGGAGTTAACGTACTACTTGGCTCAACAAGAGAAGGAATTGCCCCATTACTGGACTTCTCACTTAAAACACAAGCCGACGCAATGCAGGCACTCGCTCCGCTCTCGGACAAACTCCAATCTCTAGCAGAGCAACGCGGCGTAATAGGTGCCTATCAGGCACGACTTGGTTCAGCAATAAATACCTTACAAGTTAGCAGCGAAAACTACGCCGCTGCGCAGTCACGTATTCGAGATTCCGACATAGCCTTTGAGTCTGCCAACCTCACAAGGCTACAGATTCTTCAGCAATCAGCAGCAGCCGTACTTTCGCAAGCAAACCAGCAACCAGCGCTAGCGCTAAGGCTACTACAGACCTAGCTTTTATTCAGATTGCAGAGCTAACGCAACAACACCTTGTAGCGCAGGCCATACTTTAAGTCGCGTTAATACATTTTGAATAGCATTCTTACGAATCTGCTCCAGCACCTGATCAGAAAACACATGAGCAGAGAGCGCGTTCTTATTTAAATCTAAGAGCGCAGAGAGTGAGTGCGCATAGAGAGTTTTAAAACACTCAAGCGCTTGCGCGCTTACGACAAGATGATACGTCAGATCATCACTCTGCAAATCGGCAGGAAATACCATCTGTTTTTTAAGCTGATAGTTCTCCATCTCACTAGCAGAAAGTCCAGCCTCTTTCTCTTTTCGGTCAGCTACTATCTGAGAAATAAACGCGTCTGGATCACTAGCTAGACCAGGAGCGGCTTCCGGAAGAATCTGCACCAAGAAGCCAGTCTTATGCAAAAACATTAGAGCCTCCTCACTTCTCCCAAGCGTAAACATCCTAAGCATTTCGGCAAAACACTTCGAACGATGAACGGGATCTGAGAGCCCATATAGAGCGCTGTTTTTAGCCATAGCACCAAGCAGCTCATCATCAATTGTAAGATTTCTACTAAGCGCAAACCGAATTGACCGGAGCTGGCCCTTAAAATCTGTAAGATAAAGCAGCAAATTAACAGGGCGAATAACTCTTCTCTCAATGTCACCTAGCGCCTTCTCCAATGGATCGACAATAACCTGATTGTGCAAATCCCAAGCAACCGCATTTACTGTAATATCAAATCGTTTAAGCCTCTCTCCAACATTTGCCCCGTGAAGAATGTCGTAACGATAAGGATGCTTTTCATCTGGATGCAGATCTCCTACCGTCTTCTTTGCTTCTTCAAGTAATACCTGTACCTGCTGTGGCTCCTGCTCAATAAAGATATCAAGGTCATTAATTTCAGCTTCAAAATCAAGCAAGAGGTCGCGTACAGCTCCCCCAACAAGATACACCCCCACCCCCTTTGCTTTACAAAGGTCTACAAGCACACGCACAAAGACGCTCTTTGACAGGATAGTATCAATGGCGGATTTAAGATCTGATGTCTTCAAGGGACGATATTTTCCTAGATTATCTAAACTCTACTCAGCGACCATACTATAGTGTTCAAGCGTTTCACTCCACCTAGAAAAATGAAGCATTTAGAGAGGTAGAATGATCCCCTACTACTCATCCATCATTTTGAGCACATTAAGCGGCTGATCGGAAACTCTAAGCACCGCTACCGATCCTCTTGGGAATGCGTGATCAGAGAGCGAATCAATAGAGAGTTCCCCTCCGTGGTTTAGAGTTGAGACAATTTCAAGTGCCTGCCCTTGTTCAATACTGCCGTGAAGCAGAGAAGCAGTGGTAATTTCTCCGTAAGGCTCACGCTGTACAAATTCAAGATGCGGCGACGTCCTTGCCCAGAGCTGCGGGTCACTAAACAGATATCTTGAAGCTGACTTAAACCATCCAGTAGATCCCGCACCAGTTGCGATTAATACACCTGACCCCTTCATCGTAGCCTCTCGTCCCCAGTACTTTACCTTTACTCGGGAGCCCATCTTTGATTTTTCTTCTCCAATGTAAATCTCTGAAAGACACGGCGGAAGTTTTTTGCCATTAAGCTCCGTATCAATCCGCTGCCACTCCTCTACAAGAAACTTACCCTCTCTAAGAGCCTGAAGCGTATGCCCAAGTCCTTTAACAGATTGTGTCATCAGAGCCCCAGTACTTCGCTCTGGATCGGTATTTACAGGAACTACAAAGGTGTCTTTAATAAAATGAGAAACATATTTCAGATGATCATCGCCCCCGGCAACAAGTACGACCCTTGCTCGATCAATTCGCTCTTTAAGCAACTCTGGCGTATAGAGCTCACGTAGAAGCACCTGAGAAGGCCCAATCTCATCAATAAGAACCTCAAGTGATTTATTGTGCTCAATATGAGCATTCCAAACCTCATCCCGGTCCACCCCTTCCTCATCATACTGCTCAAAAAGCGTCTCAAGGCTCACGCCCCGTTTCTTAAGATCCCACTCAACCTTACTCTGCTTCGGCAGCACTAATATATCTTCAAGCTCAATCCGAGAAAATTCCCCCGGCAAAATCTCCCGCTGCACCTCCCGCCGTTCATCCACAACCAAAGGCTCAGCCACCGTTAACGAACTATCAAAAAGTACCCTCTGAACATCCATACCCAAATACATACCAAACATGCGTGCGTCATGCAAGCATTATCCATGCGATTTTCATGCTTCTCCCTATCACACAGCCCCACCACATCACGCCCCCTACCTCCCCCCGTCATTGCGAGAAGCTGAGGTCACAGCCCGAACGACAAAGCAATCTCCCAGCCTCACCACACCACTCCCCCGGCCTCCCCCCGTCATTGCGAGGAGCCGAGGCATACATGCCGAGTGACGAAGCAATCTCCAAGCCCAACCACCAACAGTATTAACCGCCAAAACCGCCAAAGATCGCCAAAACTCTACGCCTAAATTTTTGCGTCTTCCGCGTTTTTGGCGGTTAATCCCAATCAATCTCCGCCTCAGCACAACCCCAAGAGGCCGCCAGCACCACCACATCACTCCCCCTGCCTCACCCCGTCATTGCGAGGAGCTGAGGCATTCATGCCGAACGACGAAGCAATCTCCCAGCCTCACCCCCCTGAGGCCGCCGGCACCACCACACAAAAAAAAGGCCCACACTGCGCACAATGTGGACCTTGGTGGTAATCGAGAGTCAAACCATCGAGGCAACCGAAGCCGCCCGATAACCTTTCTTGTGACCAACAGTGGACGAAAAGGCATCAATCGTAGACCCAAGAAGCTCCCCCAGCGTATCAAGATACAGCTGCATACCTCCTTCGTCTTTAAAGCCTGGAGTAGTCATGTACCGTGGCACAATCTCCTCCATCTTAGCTGTCCGATCAGCCAGCGTTGGATAGTCACAGTCAAGAACGCGCATCCGATCAGCACTAAAGTACCGCTCATCAGCATTCTCATAAGCAACCCCAACTTTGATCTCTTGCAGGTCGCGCATCCGATCGAGGTTGGTGATAGCGAGCGTATCGACACCACCAGTGACCTCAAGCGCATAACGCGCCGCAACAGCATCAAACCATCCGTGCCTGAAATCCCCCTGCCACGTATTCGTACGGTTGTGGCAGGCCGGGACCGAAAGGTTCGCATCTTCAGTAACAAATGGCCCCGCCCCGTGGCGAGTACCGTAACCTCGTAGCAGCCCGACTCTATCAACGGATCCGATGTACTGCGCCTCAGCCAGAAGCTGATTCGCATTCTCGAACGTTGTGTTTGACCGTGTGCAGTGCGGGAACGTCCCGTAGCACTGGTCAAGCATCACTCCTTGCGCCCCTTCAAAGACCGTATCGTTGTTCTTCACAATCGCACGAAATTCTTCTTCTGAGACAACACGGAGTCGTCGGTAAAAATCGCGGTAAAGCTGCGCGTAGAAATAGATATTTACGCCGCACAACTGCTCAAATAACGGAACACTTTCGGCAGTCAAGAACCTTCTGGCCTGCTCAACCTTTCTCTCATGGAGCAGAGCCAATTTTCTTCTTACCGATAGAGACCGTAAATCTCGAACATAGAGCGCACCGTTACCGAGCGTCTCTACATCATGTTGCGTGGCACCAATTCCGTAGCCACAACTTCCGTGCCGCGATGCACCGCGGGCAACCTCTGAAATCTTATTTAGCAATCTGTTAAAGGGTGTAATGACAGGTGCGTTCTCACTAACGATCTGTTGACTCAAAGGATCAGATACGTTTTTTTTCGCCAGAGCCTCGGCTTCCGAGAGAAGCGCTTCGGGCTCAACCAGCATAAATCGTGAGAGGCACGTAAAAGTACCAGGCACAAGCGTCCCTGATCCAAACTGAGCGAAAGAATGGAGCCTTCCATCAGGTGCCATAACATGGTGCGCAGCCTGCGCCCCGCCGTTAAAGCGCACGACATACTTAATGCCGTGCTTTCTCACCAGATGATCAACCCACGATCCTTTCCCCTCATCGCCGTAGCCGAGTCCGACCACGATATACGTCTTCATGGTCTTCTCTCCTTTCGCAAGCGTTAAATCCGGGCGAGGGGGAGATAGCTCCCCCTCGCCCTGGGACAGTACGGTACAGTTACGGGACAGTTTCACCGATGCCGAGACTTACTCAGTCAAAGACATCAGCCGCCACTTCAGAAAACACGCCGTGGCTTGCGAAGTCAGCAAGCGCCGACAACACATCCTCACGGCGACGCTTCTCAACACGCCGCTCGGTCATGCTCGCTTCAAACTGCGCAAGATCCATCTTGCCCTCTTGAAGCGCCATAGCGCCGAGCATCACCTCCACACAAGAGCGCGGATCCTGCACCCGGAGGATGTACTCCTCCGGAATGTAGTTCTGCCACTTGCCGAGGATGACATCATCCTCGTACGCAGCGTGGTCGTCGCTCTTCTTCGCATTTGCGCCAGGCGTGTAGTGAAACTCGTAGACCTGCTGGTCACTCGCTCCACCAGTTACACCAGCAGGCGTCTTCCCTTCAAAGGTCTGGATCTCGCCGTTAATCTCGATCTCCACCTTGAAAGGCACCCCATCTCGCGAACGCTCGTGGTAGCGATAGTTCCGCACCCAGAACCTGTACGTGCCGGACCGGGCGTCACCCTTCGCCCAGCGGATATTCTCCACCGGCTTCGGGTCTTCGCCGTTAACATTCCGGTCCACGTCCAGCTCACCACCACAGTTTGCACGCCTTGCGCCGTAGAAGATGTGATATCCATCCGGCGTCAGGCAGTGCAGATCGAGGTCGTTCCGGTCGTCCCAGATAAGAGATGCCCGGATATCGACATCCTGGAAGCGGCCTCCAAGCCGCTCCAAACGCTGACGGATCTCGGTGTCGATCGCAGCCTTGCGATCTTCCATACTCGAACGGGGGAACATCAAGAAGGTGTGAAACTTCTTTTGCAGATCCGTAAAGACCTTCTTCGTCGACAGATCGCGTTTGCGATCATCGCCGATGTACTTCTTCACGAAGGTCTTAGACACCGTAGCATACGGCGCCTCGTCCCCTGTGAAGAAGAGAAAGCCCTTCTTCCCGCGCCCGAGAATATCGAGCTCCGTCTTCTTCGCGAGGTAGTAGGCCAGCAGCTCGTACGATTCCTCGCCGGTGCCGCCACCTCCTTCCTCCATCCAGATCTGCCGAAGCTGTTCGTCAATGCGACGATCGCTTTCAAACTGGCTGACCTGTATCGGAGCCCGGTCGGTGTTGGCGTCGCCAACAGCGGCCCACATGATCTGCGGGTCTGGCACGATACCCGTCACACGCAGCGACCCCAGCATCGCCGGGACCTGCTCATAGATACGCTTCGTATCAGAGCCGCGCGAACTCGTAACGTCCATCGCCACCACGATCGGTGTCGACTCCGGGTGTTCCGCCGAATCACGACACTCCCGGACCTTGCCGAGAATGTTCAGATCGGCGTGAACGCCCTGCACTTCCCCGCGCGACGCGCGACGGTTGTAATCAAACGCACGCTGACTGGTACGCGTTGTACCGATCGCCTCACGTGCGCTCGTAACATCTTGATGGAAATAGCCACCACCCATGGTAGTACCCTTTCAACGTTTGAGGAATGACATGTTGGGCGGTTAGCCCATGTCGAAGTGAAGGAACTTTCTAGGCCAGAGACTGTCTTTAATGTGACACTGCTCATCGTAAAGTTCCCAACAATCATCAGGCCGCGAAGTCGGAGACTCCGCCACCAACCGGAGCAAGAAGTCCTGCACCGGTTCTTCTACCCGATCAGGGATAGAGTTCTCTTCCGGATCGCCGCCCAGAAGCCAGATTAAAGTCTTTCCAATAGAGTACACATCACTCCACGGACCAATCTGACCGCCTTGGGTCACCTCCGGAGCTGCAAACACTGCCGCTGCCTCTCTCACACGTTCACCGCTTCGGGCCGGATCTTGTACTGCCGATCCCCACCCGCAAACGATAACGTTGTGATTATGAGGCTGAACCATCAGATGATCAGGTGTCAGGTTTCCGTGCACGATCCCTTGAGAGTGCACATAGCCAAAACAACTTGTTATCCGATCGATCATCCAGGCAACGTGCTTCCTATCAACACCCTTGCGGTGTCGATCATGCTGACGTACCTGCGTAAGAGTGTATCCATCGACAAGTCGCTGAACACTTCCTACCCGGCCACCAGACTGAAAACTCCCTAGAACAAACGGCAAGTGCTTCCACTGCGGAACTTCACGCTTGTGAAGAGCAGACAGAATCCGCGCTTCGTTGCGGGCGTGATCGTTGTGCTCATCGCACTTTGCGATCTTCACAACAACATCACCCACACTTTCGCGTACGGAGTCCATTTTGCGCTCCATAAACGCCCCGTAGAGCGTTGTATGGTCACCTTGCGTGAGCTTTCGTCCAACAGAGAACACACTAGCACCGATCTGAAACGTTTTGCCGCCCCGAGGAGCAGCAACCCGGTCGTAACCGGGAATACCGTACACATACTCTTCAATGCGCCGCTTTGCCTGCTCGTAAAAACGATCAAGTAAAGTAGTAGCATCTCTAGCAGCTTCGATATCGTCAGGGTTTGAGTACTGCCGAGGATCCGTTACGGTTCGTAGTCCATCATACCGCTCAGCGAGAAACTCTAAGAGAGTCGGCGCTGGCAAGATGATATTCTCGTAACCGAACACATCCTCAGGAAACTGCGCTTGCGTTATCCGCAAGTACACATCTTTAAGATCTGCATCCATGGCTGGACACCTCTCTTTCTTGAGGATTAGAGCCGCAGCGGAAAAGATCTTCCGCTGCGGCTACGGAACTGACCACACCGTGTGGCCAGACGGCTCAGCGATCGCCCTCGTCAGCGGCGTGAAACTTCGGCCGGGCACGTCGCCCGCGCACCGAATCAAGCCGCCGACCGGGAACACCAAGCCGGTCCCACGGAATCTGCGAACCGAGCATCGTCAGCGACGTGAGGTAGCCAAGCTCCTCTTGTCCACTGGTGATGTTCGGATACTCCATGACCGCGAGCGCGTAGCGCGTCACGTTCCGCTCGAGCCGAACGTAATCAGGTGTCACGTTCACATCGAGCATGCGGAGCATCTGGTCGCGGTTCGCCGCCCCCACCTGCGACGGCAGGGTCGGATTCTCAAGCACCTCCTTGATGCGCTGCGCATCGTACGCAAGCGCCATCGCGATCGGCACTCCGACACCAGCAAACGTTTTGTTGATGTCGTTGTTAACGCTTTCCGCAGCGTCGCGGAGCGTTTCCGTTGCCGGAGGTTGCATCATGCCCGGAGGCATTCCGCCACCACCAGCCATCGCCGCGAAGGCACCCATCATCGCCGCCGGATTGGCCATGCCGTCCTGCCACGCATCGCGCCAGGCCATCAGCTGGCCTTGGAACGACAACAGTGCAGGCCACAAGACCTCATCCAGCCGCTTAACGAAGACGCTCTTTCGCTTCTCAGAAACGAACGAGCCATCAACTTCAAGCGCAGCGAAGATCTCAGCGTAGCTCCGCCGAGTCAGCAGCTTGCGCAACTTGAAGAACTCCTCACCCACCGGCTCATCGAGCGACTGGGCATGGGTTTCCATCAAGTCAGCAAGCGTGCTCGGCAGGTCGTAGAGCCCCGAACGGCTGGCGAGCGCTGCGCGCATCGCCGAGATCACCGTGGTGCCGTTGACCTTGAGCTCGCCGCCCGTTTTGAGCATGTTAAGCCACGCCGCGTCATCAGGCGCAGCCGGCAACACGTCAAAAGACGGCGTCGTCGCAAACGTCGGCTGAGCTGCCGCCGCAGGTTCCTGCACGGGACCTTTGCGCAACTTCTTCTCAACCGCCATGCGGAGCACCGCCTCCGGCACTTCGCTTCCGAGCGCCTCGGCGATCATCTGCAGCGGAGTGTATTCCTCACTCCCCAGCAGCTCGATCGCCTGCGCGCCGGGCTCGCCGACTTTCGTCTTAAGAGCCGTCGTCACCTCATCCACCGACTTGCCGATCGCTTCGGCAAAGGGCGCAATAAAGGTCGTCCACTCAGGTGTAGTCGGTGCAGTTGCCTGCACTTCGTCACCACCAGCGTTGTTACCAACGTTTTCTGGATTTTGAGATTGCTCAGACATTGCTTAACCTCATGAATAACCTTCTCGTCACTGATTCCGCGCCATACTGAGAAGTCAGGTATGACGTGGTGTGACACGAACACTTTCGTAGTCACCACCCTTCGCACAAGTATTGCGGACGGTGGTGACTACCTAATTTGCTCTTCTACCCCTAACAATTATGTTTACATGCATGCTGCATGCAAGTATTATCTAATTGCGTGCTAATGGCAAGTATATTGCGACGTGATTACTGCATTAGCTGCTTAAGGCGGTGGATTGGGTAGTATTTACGTGTGGATAGCATGTTTTTGGAGGGATGAGATGGCGAATTTAGACCAGAATGTAGGACAGAAGCAGAATCAGGGACAGAAGGAGTTTACACAAGAAGAGCTTCAGCAAGCCTTTTCACAGATGCAATGCGAAAGAGGTCAGGAAGGCAGGCGCGCGCAGGCTGTTGCTGAGTGGCTTTCCTCTAAACTTAATGGGGCTACGGTTTGGGCTCGGGGGGAAGTTTCAGCACTTCATAGTGAGTATGAGCTTCATGTGGTGCATGAGACTTATGGGCTGTTTGTTAAGGACTTAATAGTATTGCTTGAAGGGATTCCTGAAGCTCGAGTATATGCTTCGGGGCAGGATGAGGAGTGGGTTAAGGGAGTTGAGAATGTTGGTGTTTCTGAGGTTTGTTTTGAGGTGGATGTTTCTGGGGTTTCGGAGTTATCTGGGCTTGGGGAGGTTCGGTTTTGGGGGAGGTTTGAGTATTTTGATAATCATGTTGGGGGGTGGTGAGGGTTGATCTCCGCGATCATCTTCTAGAAATGTTTAATGAAATTTACTGTTCTTGTTGGTTTAATGATATGGGCGTGTAATAATATACTGATTTATGAAAAATCTTATTGAGATCAATTACATCTTATTTCGCTAATCAATAATGGATACAAAAAAAGAACTAGAAGAGTCACTCGACGCGCTTGTGAATTATTTAGATAAACTCCTTCCAATGATCGTGGAACAGGAAAGCCCAATAAAATTTAATATAGCATATCAAAAATGGTATACTAGAGCACTTGAGCTTGTGAGGAGATTAGCTCCTGACCGACTTGAAGAGTTTATCAGCTACTATCAGATTGATCCTAAAAGAAAATATTTCACATTCGCCACTTATAGAATTGCCGACTACGTACAGGGCTTAGGTGCAAGCAAAGATTTAGATAAGCACCCAAAGTGGGACATTTATGCAGCAGTTAGGCTTCTTGTGAGCAATCAGATGGCAATACTTTCTTCCTTAAAAAGTAGAATTCATGGAGTACTCGCAGATGTCGAAGGTGCATTATTGGCCGACCTACAAGACACGGAGCTGGAGGCTGCTAATAAACTCAAAAAAATTAACTTGCGTGCGGCAGGAACTGTAGCCGGCGTAGTGTTAGAAGGACACCTCCGTCACTTAGTTGAACATAATCAATTAAAAACAAAGAAAAAGAATCCCACATTAGGAGATCTAAATGATTTACTCAAAGAGGGTAAAATATATGATACATCTAAATGGAGAAAGATTCAGCTACTCGCAGATCACAGAAACCATTGTGCACATAAAAAAGACAGAGAACCGACTCTCGACGACGTGAATGAGTTGATTGAAGGGACTAATTGGGCAATAAAAACATTGTGATCAGCATCAGGGGTAACCAACATTCCACCAGATGACAGCTCCACTAATCAATGAATTATTCTGCCCCCACAATCGTATTAGACATGGCATCTATTGCATTGAACTCATATAAGAAATGACTTTCCGACTTCCTACGAGATTCCCTAAGTGAAGAAACTATATATTAGCACAAATTTGTGCTATTCTCATTGGCAAAAGCCGCATTCTACGCCATGGCGCTGATTTTTATCATATGGCTATAACCACTAATGATTCATGTGAAGGGAACATACCGCCATGACCAACGATGACCAGTCTGATACTTCTCTGGAAGGAAGCGATAACGTTAACAACACAAATGCAGAGCAACTTTCAGCATTAGTTAACAGAATCGAGGCTTCTCTAGAAGAAGCAGAAAAAAATAAGAGCGTCTCGTCTAATCTTTTAAACGAACTACGACAAGCCAAAGATACTCTTGATTCTACGTTATCTGAATTAGAGTCGATTAAAACCCAATCAACAGCATCGCTCGATAAGATCGAGAGTATCGAGAATGAGGCCTCAACTACTCTAGAAGCCATTAGAGGCACGAATGAAACGACCGCCAAGGAACTAGGGAAGACAGAAGAACTTCGCAGTCAAGTTGAACAACATTCGCAGGCCACAGCTCCCCTCACATCTGCGGCAGAAGAGGCTCTCAATGCACTCGAGAAAGCAAAAAAAGGTACTGAAAAGATAGAACTGTTAGAAACAGATGCAAAAACTACTTTCCAGAACATTTCTTCATTGTGCGAAAACGCTGAAAACAAAAATGCTGAGATACTGGAAGCAAAGGAATTAGCTGAGAATCAACTGGAAAAAGCTAAAAATACCTTAAAAGAGATTAAATCACATGCAGAAATTACTTCAGGATTATCAGACAAGGCTAGTCAGACTGAATCTACCATTGAGACACTTGAGGAGGAACTGCGGAAAGCAAAAAATGAGTATGAAGAGCGCTTGCAAGTGATTAATACAGACTACGATAGTTTGTTTGAGAAGATAGAAGGACTGCTGCCCGGCGCTACTAGCGCCGGACTCGCCTCTTCATTCAAGGAACGCACTGATATTTATTATAAGCCCCGCCGAAATTCGGATATTTTGTTTTTAATTTGCATAGTTTTGCTGATTTTGGTTGCAATTTATAACCCTATTGAGATGGAATTTGATACGCCTACTCTAGAGACCTTAGGTAGTTACTTTCTCTCGCGCCTTCCTTTTATATTGCCACTGGTCTGGTTAGCCGTAGTCGCACGGAAACGAGCTACATACTTTCTACAGCTGCAAGAAGAATATGCCCATAAGGAGACGATTTCCAAATCCTTTGAAGGATATAAAAAGCAATTCTCTGAGATTCCTTCACAAGATGAACGAGATTCAGCACTTACTAAGCTTGGATCTTGTGTGGTGGAAACTCTTGGAAGAAACCCCAGCAAAGTGTTTGAAAACAAGAAAGACCATGCCACCATTAGTGAGGCCAGAAAGCTAATTGAAAAATTAGCAAGAATGCTTTCCAAGTTGGACATTAAGGGGCAATTTCCTTAATTTACCAACTTCCTCCCCTTTCAAAAGGTACCCCCTTTCAAAAGGTACCCTTTCAAAAGGTACCCCCTTTCAAAAGGTACCCGGTACCTATTTCATAATATTTCACCTAATATGTGCCTTGAGACACCTATCGTCATAGCCATATGGGGCATGAATGTTGAACTTACTTTCACCTACTAGAATTCTCTTAGAGCATTTATTTATGATTCCAGGCATAGTTATTGCGCCTTTTGTAGGACTTATATGCTTACTTTTTGGCACAACGAGGAAGAGACCAAGGCTTCGTAATTTTGGTATAATTTGCTTAATTTACTTTGGAATTTGCATCTATAGATCGAACACTTCACCTTTTTGGCTGCTTGATGAGTGTGCGGATTATGGATACAAATATAACAAAGAGGAATGTGATAAGCTTCATGATAAGTATATTAAGCCTTTGCTTCCTTCAAATCTTAAATAATTGCGATTTCATAAAGGATCCTCCCTTCATGATGGATCCACCTTCTTTTCTTTAAAATATATTAGACATGATCGAGCGTTGATATTTTGCGAAGTCGTCTTACTTCACGAGTATTGGATTACTCTTGATGAGCATATAACTTGTTGATATTTGGTTGAACGCGTTGACGCTAGATAGATCTGTCCTGTGGTGATTGAAATTAGGCGAGATCGGAAAGACTATTTAGTTCCATAAATGGTACAAGTCGTGGCTTTCTGTGGAGTGGTGGGAGGTAAGTGTGTTCAGGGAACTCTACACTTCTATCTCCGAAACGAAATAGAGCAGAAGCCTCATTGTACTTATCTCTTAGGGCTCTCATCATCTCTTTAAATTGTCTTCTTAGCTCTGCACACTTTGTATAGCAAGCAGGCCTTCTTGATCGACTTACGTTACGTGGACGCTCTCCGGGTACGAACTCATCACTTATAAGCTCCATACCTGCAAAGCCCTGCCCTTTTGATTCTCGCTCCTCTGCTATCTGATTTTCTCTTTCGGTAAGTAGTTGCTTGAGCTCTGTCCCTCTTTTCTTTTGTGATAATGAGGCATACTGGGGAAGCGGTGTAAGGGTAAGGCCATGCGTAGTAACAAGAGGCTTTCCGCCTTCCTGTATCTGAGAATAGTGATAGAAGCTGAATCTGCGGTCTTTGCCATTTAGAGACTGCTTGTATGAGTTAAGCCCCTTCCAGTTTAAGCTATGTCTCAGGAGACCATGTCGGGTTGGATTAGTGGTGACGTACAGGAACGCTTCGAGGAGATCGTCTTCGGAGAGAACTTCGTGCGCGTCATAACGACGGCCCCAGAGCGAGCCTTCTCTTTTATGCTTCCAGTTAACTCTTCTTGAGATCTCACGGTTAACGTTCTCGAAATACTCATCAAGATTCTCCTTTGGGGCACGGACGAGAAGATGCATATGGTTTCCGAGCACACAGTATGCGTAGAGCTCAACAGCGCAAAACTCCTGATAGCGCGCCAAGATACCGCCAATTATCTTCGCCATATTAGACGATGGCGTAAGCCACAGCTCTGCTCGTACCGTACGAATAGTGATAAGCCTAAACTTGGTGCCATCTTTTAGCCTTAAGGGTCTCATGTTCCCTTATTCGATAAAAAGGGAGAAGAGTTGCTAAATTTTCAAAAAGAAGGTGGTACTACTTTGAATAGGTACTACTTTGAATAGGCTTATATTCTTCCTTGCAACTATTATGATTTACAAGAAGATACTTACCGATGATCTACCTCAGAATATGTGATACGCCCCTTTCAAAAGGTACCTGGTACCTATTTCATAATATTTCACCTAAAATGCTTAAAGACACTTATCCTTAGGAGGGTATTGAGGTGACAGATTCAGGAGAGCCAAAGTACAAGAGACGGAGGCGTATTAATAATATCATTATAATCACAATGATAGCTTTGTTCTTTGCATATTTACCTTATGGGTGCGTAAAGAGGTATTATTATGAATTGGAGAAACTTGAGAAAAAGGATTAGCCCATCTTCATGATGGATCCACCTTCTTTTCTTTAAGCACATTACTATCAAAATGCCTGAGGGCTTTTAAGAAACCGGACCCGCCCCCTTCAGGAGGTACTTGCTACCTATTTCAGGGGCAGCCTCCCCTAACAAAAAGGGCACTCGACCCCTATTTCATATTAGGACCTCAAAAGTTGCTAAATTTTCAAAAAGAAGGGGGTACTAATTTGAGGGGTTCTTAATTTTAAACCAAAAGTTACCTAGTACCTATTTCATTAGGGGAAATGTTGGCGCTTGCTCCATACAAAATACAAGCCTTCGGAAAAACCGAATCATCATGGTAAAACCTGCGATGACCAACATTTTACTTAGAACAAACTTTCAAAGACGAACTTACCAACGAAGTAAATCACTCCGCACAAAGCCGCAAAGAGCCCGAGTCTGAGAATTGCCTTAACCCCAGACCCAAACAATGTGAGAGAATTTCGAAGAGTCTCTCTAGTCTCTTCTTCTTCTTCCAGCCGCTTTTCCGAGACCTCTACGATATTCTGCTTCGCCCAGAGTTCTAATTCTTCAGCAGTCTTGGCCATTTTTAATCCTTTCATTTTTGTAGGAGAGCGCCGCCTTATTCCGAAGCTCATTCAGAATAAGGCAGCACTTGCCTGTATATTCTACTCATCTGCATTTTTTAAAGAACTTATTGCGCTCCGATAAGAGCACAAAGAGCATTGACTCTAGTTACAGAATACCAGCTGCAAACAACCTAATCAATCAGAGATGAGTAGTGACTAATCATGCTCAGCCCCCTTCAGAGGGCACTTATTTCAGTACATTATTTTCAAAAAAAGGGTGTACCTGTTTCAGGAGGGGCACACTTGCTTAAGATCGTGCCTGGCCGTACCTTACAACGATGTATAATCATAGCCCTGATAATCACCAAAAGACAGAAACCCCTTTCAAAAGGTACCTGGTACCTATTTCATAAGGCCTTATAATGTCCCCAATACAACACAGGCCTATATGGTGATGAATCCGCGCAGAAGAACCTTCCATATTGATGCGCCGTTTCATCTTAAGAGAGATTCTGAACATCTGGAGTTAAATTGGATACCGGAAGACTCAAGTCTGCCGACCCAAAGCTAATACCCCATATTAAAAGGCACCTGATACCTATTTCATAATACTCATACCGTGCGGATGGTTAGGAGTCTAAAGTTGGTGCCATCTTTTAGCCTTAAGTTTCTCATACTCCCCTGTTCGATAAAAATGAAGAGTAGTTGCTAATATTTCAAAAAGAAGGTGGTACTACTTTGAATATAGTATTAAGCAGTGGCTGATGCTCGAAGTTTGATAAGTATCAGATGATAAATACTGAGAATATAAAAAACAGGTGATATCAATACGCTTAATAAAATGAAAAGCCAGTGGACTCCAAATAGAAGGAGAGCGAGGTATGCAGACAGGGTAACAGTGGTGAGAATCTTTGCTCGCTCTTTGTCCTTACATGTTATCGCTTCCACCTTCTTTTTATAGAGGTAATAAATTTCGAAGAAATATGCTGCGGCTAAAAGCGGCGCTAAAAGATATAGAAAAATAGATGAGGTAATCAGAATACGTAGCCCAAGACTCGCACCAGCAAGGGGATCGCCGCAGGCTATGGCTGAGGTAGGTGTAATGAGTAGTACAAAAACCATCAGGAGGATTAAACGCTTATTGGCCATACATCTATTATGTGACTTCTCCTTAGTGTTGGCACATTAGAATATGAACCTTTTTCAAGGATCCACCTTCTTTTTTTTAATAGCAAAAGTTATATTGCTCCAGCTTTTCAAAAAGATAGGGGTACTACTTTGAGGGAGGTGGTACTTTGATGTGACTAGGCAGCTAGAAGTTGGTGCTTTTGAGTTGATATCGACCCTTTATATGCTTCATACTCTAGTTTATTAAGATTCCTATGTTATACGTTGTTTAATTCTGGCAATAATGAACTTATGAAGATCAATACTTATTTACTCGCACTTGCCCTAGTTTTTCCATCTATTACTTATGCCAACACTGTTGGTATTGGAACCGATCCAGTTACCACAGAGAACTATTCTTGCGTACCTGGAAAAACAAAAAAGAAGAGTAAGATTCAAGTCGCGAACTCAGCCTCTGGTGCTATGCGTTTACTAAGTAAAAAAAGAGCTGTTGCAAAAAATAAAAGATCACTCAAGCAGACGATTAAGCGTAGAAAGAGTGTTCAGAAAGGTTTGCGTAAAGCGAATAAAACCCTCCAGCGTCTTCTCAGTAAACTCATCATTACAAATGAGGTCGTTGCCCAGACCGAAGCTACAAAACTTAAGGTGGAAAATCTTACTCTGCGAGTTGCTGAGCTTGACTCACAAGTTGCAACTCTTCGCGAGCTAAAAAAAGCCATTAAACGGTGTGGTGGCAATAGTGGCTTGAACGGTAATTTTACATTGGTGGCAGGTTCATTTTCAGCTTCAAACAATAAAATCTTTTTCTATAGCTATTATCTCTATGTGATAGATAACTGGGATGAGCAGTTTAGTCGCATATGTGTCTTCGATAACCGTTCTGGTAGGCGCGTAGCAGTAGTTCCTTTTTCTCCAAAAAGATGTATCGCACAGGATCCGGTTAGAGGAGTAGATACATGCTACGCCAATGCTGACGATATTTTTGACGGCCGTTGGTACGTATATGTTGATGGAAGAAGTGGCTATCAAGATCCTGGCACATGCGATCCCAATCCCTGGATGTGTTCGTTTTCTGAAGCACAGGGTGAACTTGACGGAGCTATTAATGGCCTCTCTTACACATTTGTAGGCTTTTTAAGGAGTGGTCAGGACTGTGATGACCTTGCGTAATAGATTGAGAAGTTCGCTTCTCTAAAAGAAGGTGGTACTACTTTTAGAGGGTACTACTTTTAGAGGGGCTTTAGCACTTCAACTCTTAAGATAATTAAAAACCCCTCACGGCGAGGCTCCACTTCCGCTCTCAAAAAATAACAAGTCCCTATTTAATGAGAAATGTCCACTACGGACACATCTCAAATTCGGGTATGCAGGAGCCATTTGGACACAGAATATTACCTGAACGGTAACACCCTTTCTTGGGCGGGAACACACTAGGCAGATTTCCCCAAACTTCTACACAAGGATCACAGCCGTGATCCTCAGGACAGAACGCATCAAAGCTTCCACACTGTCCATCCATGCAGACCTTAGTATCAGGAGCACGAACACAATTTCCTTTAATTGAGCAAAGCTCTGTACAACTCTTACAAGCTGGCTGACAGCGGCTTGTACATGATGCAGTCACAGCGATACAACGACCATCTGGGCAATATTTCTGATTAGAAGAGAGACATTTCCCATTGGAGCAGGTCTCCGTACAATCATTACAACCCTGCGGGCAACCACACTCCTCAGGTCTCTGCACACACCGGCCATCTGCACATTTTGTCTTCCCAGATGGAGTACACAATCCTTTGATGCATACTTCCGTGCATCCAGCACATTTATCACAGTCATCTGGTCTTGCACCCGATTCCGCCAGACAGGCACAAGGAGAAAGGCACGAGGTAATAATAAAGATAAATAGGAGAGATTGTAATAGTGAAGATTTTATATTGTAAAACTCTTGCATCTGAGATTTCCTTGAAAAGAGATTAAGCTCTAGAACGTTAAACTAATATGCGCACATCCTTCTGTCCACTATAGAATGTGCACCCAAGCACTCCATTTCATGTTGCGCCTCTTTCAAAAGGTATTTGGTACCTATTTCATATTGTGATGACCTTGCGTAATAGATTGAGCAGTTCGCTTCTCAAAAAGAAGGTGGTACTACTTTTAGGGTGGTTCGCTTCTCAAAAAGAAGGTGGTACTACTTTTAGGGTGGTTCGCTTCTCAAAAAGAAGGTGGTACTACTTTTAGGGTGTACTACTTTTAGAGGGGTACTACTTTTAGAGGGGTACTTACTTCATAGGGGTGCTTCTTGCTATCAAGGAAAATTTAAAAGCGAGGAGCCAGATTTGCTGCTCACCGTCTACCTCTCAGCTACTTAACCTGCCGGATATAAAGCAATTACTGACCTATAGCTTTTTGAAAATCTCCCAGATTCTCAAAAAGAAGTGGTGCCAAATTGAATATGCTCTTCCGCTGCATCAGCTCTTTCGTCACGCCGTAGCCTTAATATGCAAACATTTCAGGGGAATAACACATAACAGATATTAGAAAGAATATGGATGAGAAATGAGGCGATTAGATAGCGACAATCTGATTTTAGAACCACCTACAGATACAAAGCCAGGACCCGTTACTGCCTATGGACATACCGATCTATCCACTGTAGAGCTGGTGGAAACCACCCCCCTTAACAATACCGAAGATAGTCTTTCTCTTTCTAAGCTTAGTGCTACAGCCTCTCCGCCATTACAGGAGGCTAGAACACAGCTTGGGCGACGCAAGAGTGTGAGTATAAAGCAAGAAAGACTCGAATCTCCGAGTGGCGATATCGACGTGAATGTCATTTACCCATCTGAAGAGGATCTATCACATAGATACGATGGCCAATCGTGCAGCATCGCCATTAACGGTATCCGAACAAGCTGGGAGCGTTTTGCTGGCATACGTCACTGGATATTAAAGCAAACTGGAAGCCCTACATACATGGTGCACAATGACACACAGGGCATGACTCGCGATCTTGCTAACGCACTGGGCGGCATGTTCAGTGCCTCTTTGGGCCACACTCTTGAGTCCAAAGCAGTGCACGAAACTTTAGAACTTCTAAGACACGCCTACTCTCAAGGCAATCAGCACGTACAGCTGGTTCTATTTAGTCAGGGTAACATCGTAGCGCACAATGCTCTCACTGTACTAAAAAGTGAAATGGGTCCTGAGGCATTCACGGAAGCGATGCAGCGCACAACAATATGGTCACTTGGTGGTCCCGTACACTATTGGCCTGAAGAGGTCTCTGAACGTGTTTTTTCCTTCGCACATCAAGGTGATGTAGTACCTCTTCTTGGCAGAGCAAAGTCTATGCTTCTCGATTGGGCGCTCCCTAAAGCGGGGTTTACCTACATCGAACCCATAGTAGGAGAGCACGATGGCCCCGGCCCTGCGCATCACTTTCCGCTCTATATCAGGGAGCTGCCGGAGATGATGGTTTGTCATTTTCGATCTCAAGGCGCAGAAGGCGGAAAACAGCTTGCGTGCAGACTCACAGAACTCTTACAACACGGATGCCTCGGGGAACGGATGTTAGAGAAGTACATCAATGCTGTACATATGGTTGAAGATCACTTCTTCCGAGGAGCATTTTTCAGTCAGTTCGAACGTGTAGAGCAATTGTAGCAAGTGGTTGTTTCAGATCATCAAGAGAAAGTGATAGTACTTAAGTCTGGGAATTGCAGATCTCCTCTCAGGTGAGGGCTCAAAAGCGAGGAGCCATGAAGTGCTCCTCGCTTTTTAATCTGGTGACGGGGTTTATACTTCAGGTCCCTCAGGTCCTTCTGGATTTTCCGGCCCTTCTGGGTTTTCTGGATTTTCTGAACCTTCAGGTTTCTTAGGCTTCTTCGGGCCCTTGTTCTTCCCAGGTTTTTTCCCTTTTTTCCCGCGCCAGTCTTTTCTTGCCTCTTTAAAAGCATCAAAGACATCTTTTAAGCTTTCATCTTCTCCAAGCGCCAGAAGTCCTAAGTCCGAAAGAAAGCGTACGCCTTGTTTAAATTTACCGGGGTTTGCGAGTTTTGAACGACAAAAGCTATCAGATTTTTCAGGAATTTCGTTTTCTAATCCCTCTCCTTCTTCTGGTGATTCCTCTTCATCACTTACTTCTATCTCGCTTTCCTCTTCCTCTTCTTCTCCAATCTGAGCACATGGACAACGTGCTTCGATGATGTCAATAATTTCTTCAAATGAGACGGTTACGCCCTCACTCGACTCTTCTTCCTGTGCGTATACTGATGGAATGAATAAGAAAAAACTCAAGACAAGTAATAGCGTGACCTGCTGCTTCATAGATTGACTCCTATTGATAAAGGTAAGATCCAGAGGATCCTACCCAGAGTCGTCCTGCAGCTATCAAAGCTTTAGTCTGCTACTCGCAAAATGAACTCGTGAATACATTTTGCGAAATTCTACTAGCCTCTAACTCCTTGCTAGAGAAACCAGCTTCTCTTCCCCAGCGGATCTAATTCTTCTTACTGTTATGCATTTTAAGTCTTTTTCTCAACTGTTCTTCGCTGCAAAGCTTCAAATTCTGTTTTTTTACATCAGTCTTCTTGCGTAACACCCCGACATGTATGCGACAATTATTTTTAAGCTTCATATATGACGCTGCTCATACTAAGATCAAACTGCCCGGGGTAACATCGCATCATAATTATTCTGGCGCTTTCATGTGGCACTGGGCACTAGCGCTTCGCAACTTGTAAACGAAACAAACAATAAGGATCGAACTATGAAAGTTTTGCGATTTTTTGCAATTAACCTGATTTTAATTAGTCTTCCGGGGGTCTCATTCGCTGTTGATAGTTGCCCGTCTGCGGAATCACTCGTTGAGTGTATGGACATGAATATTACTACTTGTCGTGAAGATGCGAATTGCGCTGGAGACCGAGAGCAAGGCTTAACTGTTACTGACGTACTCGATAGTGTAAGCAACAAGTGTTGTTTTAAATCCGCAAAGAGACAGGCTAGGTGTATCAAGCGTGAGAAACGTAGAGCTAACCGAGCACGTTCTCGTGCCCCATTAGCAGTTCGTCCTTTCTTAAGGCAGCTCCGTACAGAGCTCCTGAGATTTGAATGTGAAACAAATACTACTTCTGCATTCTAAATCTGATAGCTTAGGGGCTCCCCTAGGCTTTCCTATAAGCCCTCACGGAACTCGTGGGGGCCTCAAAAAAGTGTCAGGCTGACTCAGCAAGGGCAGAGGTGCAAGCTGGGCATCGTATCGCACGAAATGCTATCGTAGTCCTACAGTAAGGGCACTTCTTTTCAGAAGGCTCCTCAGGCTCTTTTGGCGGGTCATCTAGCTCTTGCTCAAGTGCATCATCTACACGATTAATTACACGAATAAGAATGAACATAGCTACCGCTACGAGCAGAAGAGAAATAACATTATTAATAAATGTGCCAAAATTGAGAGTCACCGCTCCGGCTTCTTGAGCAGCTTTTAAGGTGAGATAAGGTGGCGCTACCTTTTCCCCATCGGCAATCACAACAAAGAGATCGCTAAAATCCGCTCCTCCCAGTAGGAGTCCGATAGGCGGCATAATAAGATCGTTCACTAAAGATTTTGCTACTGTTGTAAATGCAGCGCCAACGGTAAAGCCGATGGCCATATCCATAAGATTACCGCGCAATACGAACTTCTTAAATTCCTGAGTTAGAGACATAAAATATACCGGAGAAAGCTAAAGTGAATTTTCAATACCTCAAAGCGTAAATCATAATTGTGTCAGGCGAAAGCTCAATCTCACCAAGAATAAATAGCAAAAGAGCGATGCTACCATACTCAAAAAAGGCGCTAGCATAGAACTCGGCCGCTTCGTATTATAAATCCTGTAACATGTTTTACGGACAAGCTATGATTAAAGTATTCCAAATAATCCTCTTAGTTCTACTCTCTTCAGTTCTGGCACACGCTGACGAGGCTACAGACACTATTGCCTCTACCATAAAGGCAGCACGTCATGAGCTTGATAGTGCTTATGAGAAGCTGAGCGAGCCCAAAGGAAACAACAAAGAGACTTTAGAGCGAGTACAAAAAGAAAGTAGAGATAATATCTTCAAACTGGTCTTTGGCAAAAATGGACTCGGGGTTACTACAAATCGCTTGCCCGGCATGATTAGAATACATGTCACCTATCAGGGTGAGAAAGATAGCTACGACTGGACTCCCTAAGTCGTTCTTTCCCCGCATTTTGCTGTTGAGAATAAGAAGAGTCCTGAATCTCTACCTCAACACCACTCTAAAGAGCCTCAACAACTAAAGTAATTTCAGTACTTCGACGTATGTCTGATGTATGAATCAATGCATTCCAGATGTACTTTCAATTGCAATGATAGGTTGGGCCGCGTTAAGCCTTTATTCGGCTGTTGCTAGTGGACGCACGTATGTACGTAGCTTTTCTCCTCAAAACTCCCGCGAGCACTGGATGGGCCGTGAGTGCCTGTACAGGAAAGAGCCGTTTATCTTTGCGCTAGCGCTAACGGCCCGCTGTGGCGTGATAGTGATCTGCACTATGGCACTTATGAGAATTCCGCTCTCCTAAACTTCACGGCACCTCCCGCGCTTTCGATTCACTGATTTTCTTAACTTTCTTATTTAGAATAAAATACAGCTGTACACTAATCAGAACTGAATAATGGCTAAGTTACCCGTCCAACCGCAAGAACAAGTCGACGCTCTCACGGCGCTCTCATTTCCTGATATCCATACAGCATTGGCTAAAGTGAAATCAGGAGCTGAAGCAAAAGAAGTCTTAGATCTGGCCCTTGTTGAACTCGCAAAAGAAAGACCTGAACTAAGAATGGAACTCTACGGTCAGGTAAGTAGTAAACATAAAAAATATATCGGCAAGATGCTTACCGCTGAAGAATCTGCAGAAGTGCTATCAGGGCAAAAGTACGCGAAGCCATATTTTGTAGAACTCTACAACTACCTCAAGGCCGTCTCTCCAGATAATATCCCCGGACACTACTTTCGTCCGAAGGAGCTTGAGCAAGCAGGGGTAACAAAGCTTAACGCTGATACTTATCGTCAGTACTTAAAAGCGCTCGGAATACTTGCTGACTCGCCTCACATGTACGGCAAAAGGCACTACCTCTTTATGACGCAAAAAGGTATCGAAGTGGCCAGAATTCTGCTTCAAGAATAGAAAGTATATGAGTGCTTCTTACTACTCAAAAAGTTGCGAAGTATGTTTCCCCCGCCAGATAAGCTTTTCTGCTAACTCTTGAGTTTCGAGGAGATCTTGGGCCTTTTCAAATTCCTTAACTACACGCAGTAAAGATTCCTCAGCTTCACCGTTTTGCCACGAGGCTAACACACCAACGCCGTAGTCGATAATCTCTGCGATACGACCAAGAGGAACCTGCGCTTCGAGATACTCACGTTGAAGAGATAAAAGTCCATTCGGATCGTATCTTGATCCATAGTACATATTATATTTCAGCTGAGATACTATACCATCTTCAAGCTTTCTAGCGGCTGCTTCTGGATGAGTCTTTAAATGCCGAAAGGCCAGTTCATCTACTTGAGACGAATACGCAAGCGATCCCATGCCACGTGATGAAGCGCCAAAAATTGCTTCCCAGCTAAGTGACAAGAGTGCTTTTCGAACAACTTTAGCAGAACGGAGATAGTACCTGTTGTCCTGATGAATATAGCTTGAGATATAAGCCGCGCGAAATGCTAGCCCAATAAGGTTTGAGGGATTAAATCCTGTGTTGTGATGGGTTCCTCTATTATCATCAAAGAATTGACAGTGTGCGGGAAGAAGGTCCAGATCGTGCATGATCATCGCATGAAATACTCTTGTTCGAACGGGATGATCTAGCGAACTCCGATGGGCAGCATGACTTACATACTGAACATACTGCGGCAGCGCCTCTCCTCTTAAACGATTGATGATATGTCTGCGCATGGCGTGGGCTCCAGCGAACTCCTCCTCCGTCTGTGCCGCCTCAACAAAGCGGCAAAGCTCTTTGACTGGCTCAAGTCCCTCGGGTAACACTCCGAGTCTAGCAGAATCGTTATCAGTATCACTTAATGTCCCCGGACGTGTCCCAACCATATTCTGGGCAAGATTAAGCGTAGCGAATTGATCATTTGATTGAGAGGGATCCTGAATAGGAAGAGCATTTGGTTGCGGCATAGTCCAAGTATAGCATTCCTATAAGGCTAAGAAAGTCTCAGGGCGGAACCTAACTGAACCACTTGTGAGAGGATCTGCTTCTCTCTCTAAGAGCGTACCGCCCGGTGAGACCAATCTCAAGAAATGCGTGTGGGGGGCGACGGGGCTCCCCACACGTAGGAAATGATTCAAACCATGATGATAAGACTATTCGGCAACCGAGTCTTCTTGATCGAGGACCTGATTGCTCACATAGAAATATCCAACAAGCATAGCAGCTGCGCTGCTTAAGAAGCGTGCCATGATGTTGTCATCGATAGCCAGCATATAGCCGATGCCATTAACCGGAACGATCGTCATGAAAAAGCATCGAAGCCTTAATCTTATGTCCTCATCATCTTCTCCACGCTGGCGAAGAAGGTGAACAAGAACACTCATGAAGATAATGCTCGACAACAATCCTTCAAGAAAATCGGTCTGAAATTTCGCATCAACTAAGACGACGGCAATGAACAGAACAAGTAACGGCACATATTCTTTGACAACCATTTGAGAGTCCCTTCGAGGATCGCCTGAACCTGTGCTTGCAGGATAAAATACACGATTCAAAAGGTCAAAATATTCCCCGCGAAATGATGCCCTAAAAGGATATGGCTAAGGAATTACTGGAGATTCCCGCTGGCCACTAAACGTTCTTACTGATAAAATCCTCATCATAAGATAAAGGGCATCAGTGACCAAACCTCATAGTACAGATAAAGTTTACAACGGCCTCGATCGTGACGAGTTTGAGAGCGTACTGGGAGGCGGAGAGCCCCTGCCAGAAGGCTACGTAAAAGACAGCGTCGTTAGATTACACCGCATCTTTGCAATGATGTTAGCAAACCGTCAGAAGCTTAAAGGCCCGACGCTTGACGTTGCGTCGGGACACGGGATCTTCTACCGCCCAATCAAAAAGTATCTTCCCGAGATGCTCCCGTATGAAGTCACTGAGATAAAAGGCAATAACTTAAACATTGATGGTCAGCCGATCGCATGTCATCCCTTTCACTGCGATAAGGATCGTCTTCCAATTCCGGATAAATCCATCGGAACGATTCTCTTCTGCGACGTTCTAGAACATCTCATAATCGATCCGATGTGGACTCTATTAGAATTTAACAGGGTGCTAAAAGATGACGGTCACATCATCATCTCTACACCTAATGCTGCTGCTGCCTCCCGCATAGTAAACATTCTAATGGGTATAAATCCTGGTTCTGAAATAGAATATAAGCCAACATCACTCTACCAGAGACACAATAGAGAATGGACACCAAATGAGATTCAATTTGCACTTACGGCGTCAGGCTTTAGTGACCTTGAGTTCACGACACATGCTCATCTTCTAGATGAGAAAGAGCTAGAAATTCTAAAATTGCGCGAAATACTTCATCTTCAGGCTGAGCAGAAAGATTCGATGTACGGTCCTGAAATCTTCTGCCTAGGCCAGAAGAAACATCACTTCACTCTGGACCACGATCTCCCCGCCATAGTACGCTGGCCTGTTGCAATCTACCCAAAAGCTGAGGTGTACCACAGAAGACCAAAGGTATTCCCTATACTAATTGGTGACGACTACACATAAACCCACGAGTAGTCGAAACCATAGTCACTACCATGGAAGCACAGTAAAGGCCGCGGTTCTCGATACTGCTTCTTCATCAAGCTTCGCCTGAACAGAGTTAGCAATTTCGATAGCCCAATTATTGCTAATCTCACGGAGTGGTCCCATTTTAGAGGTTACCTTATTCAAATCAAGAATCCTTACGGGCGGGATCTTTCTATCCGCAGCTTCAGCAATGATCTCATTTGTTTTTGCAGCTGTAAAACGACCTTCAAATGCAAGCACGGGCTGCTGCATGCTATCAACTGCAGTGCCGGTTCCGGGGAGAGGAAGGAGCCATGCCCCTGTGTAAAGAATCGGATTCCCCAGTCCAATTTCAGTAAGCGCGATTTCAAGATACATATCCGCATCCTCTCTACTCTTAACTGGATATGCTTTTATCGATTTCCCTTCCCGTTTAGCAATCTCAGTATTAATGCGATCACCTAGATACCTCGCGATCTCATCAGCCTTCTCTTTTAAATCAGAATCTTTACCATCAAACTTTAAAAAACGAGTCGTAACCGGAGCTACATATATTTTATAAGAACCTCTCTTATAGATCTCTACCCGCGAATCATTAGCATCCTTACGCCACACATATTGAAATGGTGCGCGATCGCTTGCGAGATTACTATGCTTCCTATCAACGAATCCTGCAGGTGCAGCTGGCTCTAAGGCCTTCTTGTATCCACAGCCGAAAAATAGGCTTGTAGAAATGAGAAAGAGAAAAATTATACGAAGATTACACATAGCCCCTCCATGTCAGAACGCAGCTATAGTAGCACACGATAAGACTTTGATTATAGAGAAATAGATAGCCGCTCTTGTGCTTTCTCTCATTACATGCAGGATATCTAGATAAGTGTAGTGATTAAAGAGGATTCCAAATGAGCAATATCTCAATTGAACAATCAAAAGTAGTAGTTTCCGGGGCAAACCGTGGTATAGGAAAAGCAATTGTTGAGGCATTTGTTAAACATGGTGCTGCAAAAGTTTATGCGGCGGTTCGTCGCCTTGAGTCTGCGGATGCACTTTGTGAGCAATTCGGAGAAAAAGTAGTAGCCATCAAGGCTGACTTGCAAGAACCGGAATCTCTCGTACAACTTGCAACAGAAGCCTCAGATGCAAACATTGTCATTAACAATGCAGGGATTTTAAGATGCGCAAAGCCACTTGATAAAAATGCGCTTATAACCCTTAAAGAAGAACTTGATGTAAATGTTTACGGCCTTCTACGAATAGCTCAAGCATTTGCTCCTGTACTTAAGAACAACGGTGGTGGAGCTTTTGTTCAACTTAATTCCGTTGCGTCTCTTAAATCCTTCCCGGATTTTTCTACCTATTGCGCCTCTAAAGCTGCTGCATATTCCCTTACGCAGGCGCTACGTACCGAGCTCCTTGAACAGCAGACTCATGTGTTGAGCGTCCATCCCGGACCAATTGAAACTGACATGGGTAAAGAGGCAGGCTTTGAAGGACATGGTGAGCCACCGTCTGTTGTAGCTGAAGGAATTGTCTCTTCGCTCAAATCAGGCGCATTTCACCTTTTTCCTGACTCAATGGCTAAGGAGATGGGCGAAGCTTATGAAAGCTTTGCAAACAGCGTAATTGAAGGATGAATTAGCTAAAATAACTTTCGTCAAGGGGACGGAAGCTCCAATCAGTAGCTTGATCGAGTACTCCGAGATACTGTAGCCAGCGCTCCTTTTTTAAGGGCCTCGCGCCATCTACCGGCTTTTTGCCATATGACATTGCATGCTGACGATGCGCATTGAGTATTGATAAAAGCTTAGTTAGGCGTTGAGGTATGGCTTCTTTATCTATCGCTTCAAACTTTATTCCAAACTCATATTCTGCCAACTCGTGTTCATGAAGAGTGCTATAAGTAAATTCTTCGCACATATCCTCAAAGAATGAGTCAAAGTACGGGCAGTCAGTGAGGCCAATATTCCATATCTCTTTAAAAACTATTGAAACCTTATCTGAACCATCTTCAATTGTTTGTAGCTGAATGGAGGCAGTATTTTTCCTATAGTGATCAATATAGAGTACACAGGTAACAATTCCTCGTCCATTTTCATTTACAGAATAGACTGCGGTATCAACGATATCATTTAAGTCTTCCTTCCACTGGCCTGTCTCAGGACAGACAACCACTAGCTGATATGTAAGATCAGCAATCGCTTTTTTGACTTGATCTCTTAACTCAAGCGTTCTCCCACATAGTATTGGAATGCGATCATCTTCTGAATCACGCGCTTGAAGTTCAGAATAGAGCTCCTGTGCCCGCCTGCGCATGTCAGACAATTCAGCGTGCGCCTTAATTACTGGCGATTCCTGAGTGGCTTCTATCACTTCACCTATTGCGGCAAGGCCTTCTTTGACCTGTGTTGACAACTCATTGGGATGCTGATGGGAGACTAACATAGTGATGTTATTAAAAATGGTATTTAGTATGTGATTTTATCACGGCAAATAAAAACACACGAATCCCAGAATGGAATTTCCTGTAGTATTTTTAGCACGTTACGCATTGCGTCATTTCTCACATTCCATTGCCCTCAGTCTTGCCGCTTAAGCAACGCTATGAATTCGCGAAAGCTCCAAGTAACAGATCGCGTCTTTGATTAAGAAATTTAAGTGGTATAAAATATGGGCATGTTCCAATCTCTTTCTGAAGGCTTTAATTCCTACACTGCTCATCAAGTGGCTGAGACTGTTAGTCAGCAAATCGTTAGCGATTTCATCTCTCTTTCAGATTTTTCATTTGATTCTGGAACTACGACAACAGAAAAAGATCCAGCAGAAGAGCGCCGAAAAGAAGAAGAACTCCGCAAACGCTTAGAAGAAGAGCGAAGAATGAGAGAGCAGTCTCAATCAAGCAATAGCCAACAAGCAGCTCACGCAGCCTCGCCCGAAGAAGAAATTGCAACACCCGTCCTTGAGCAAAAACTTGATGGCTACACTTTCTCGAATTATCTTGCAGACATTAGAGAAGAGTCTAAGAAAAAGTTACACAGAACTCATGATTCCACTGAAGCAGCACCTGAACATGCTTTAGAAGAGACCAGCTACTTTGAGGCTTATCGAGATGAGACCGAAGAGCTTGTTGAGAAACTTATTGAACCGCTAGAGGAGAGGCTTTTCGAACGAGCACTCGAACTCGACTACATTTCTGAAAACGCATCTTCTGCTGAAAGCACAACACTCTATGAAACAATCCCACTTCAGCAAGAGCTCATAAATGAGTCAAAGCTTACTGAACTCGGATTTCTCCTTGAACGTTACGAGGTAAAAACAAACCCAACTCTTAAGCGAAGAATAGAAGGAGTATATACACGCATTGAAGCGCTCCTAAACCAATCAAAAAATAACAGGCTGAACAACACTCTCACTGAGAGAATGAGCGAGAACGCCCTCTCTCTTGCCGCCTAATACCACTAATACTACTCCCCTACGGTACTATTCAGGAAACTTTCTCCTCAAAAGTACGAATACGTATATACACAAAATGTTAGGAGTGGCGATATGTTTATCGAAAGAGGTACGTGCGTAGAAATTACAAGTGATATAAATGCTATCCCAAAGGGAAGATACAGGGTCGTTGATACAGACGATTGGTACATAAGCTTTCAAGTCGGTAGCTGTATCTTCTTTTCCGTGTCGCATCACGCTAGAAAATCAATTCGCGTATTAGAGACCCCAACAAGGAAACTTACTTCACAGAAACAATTTCTTGAAAGATATTATACGTTACTCGATCAGATTGATGCGCAAGACAATGCCATATTCGAAAAAGGAAAGCCCTTTACGCACTGTATGATTTCGCCCAGTGTTGCTCGTGAGACATACTAAATCAGATTGAGTTGGTAGGCGATGGCGGCTAGCTTCACTCTGGTATAAAACCGAAAGCGTTACAGAGCCGCACATGTGTGTTTCACAACATCGGCTTTGCGGCCCTTTAGCTCATCATCCGATAGGTAAAGCTGCTAAAGAGCAAAATGACAAAACCAATCGAACCGGGCTGTCCGGGGACCTCACCCGGGCTTGTTAGGATAGCATACACCATTAGAGAAATACCTAGGCAAACTCCTCCTAACGACACCTTACGCAAAATCTGCTGCATATATTAAACCTTTCATGCAGAGGAAGTAACCGCAGTATGAACTATAGTACGACTGGTAGTACTAAGCGAATCAAAGGTCAGAAACTCTTTCAAGGCACCAGAGATTAACCTTCTTGGGAAGACAGCTGAATAGTTCGAATTGACTTTTGTATAAAATCTCTTAGCCCGGAGATAGGAACACGCCGATCAAAGCGATACACAATCGCCCAATCGCCAGCACGCTCAAGATATGTATGTCCACCCGACATCTGCGGCACTTTTTCATGAACTGTTGACGCTGCCCTTACGCCACGCGCAGCTACGACTGTCATATTATAATAGGTCGGCTTCCTGTTTTTTTGTATTCCTAACAGCGCATCCCCAAGTAAGGAATCATGAGTGAAGGTCGACAAGGCTCCACCTATCATATGCCGATAATCAAATGCTACTACATCAACTCCACCAGATTTGCCGCGAATAACATTTAAAAATCTTCCGGCTTGTCCAACCTCAAATATTGGACACTTTGTAATTTGAGTACGGGCGAGGCTCGAATCTTCACTGAGATACTCCCAGCCAATAGACTGCGCAAAGCCTCTAACCGCAGAGCTTCTACTTGCGTTTGTAAAATAGTGAATAGCAAGTCCCGCTGGAATACCTACAGCGAACATGAGCGTAATTATTGTGTTAACGTCCATTAACTAAACAGTATGAGTCAAATAGAGATGGATGCAAGGACAAATCGAATTATCGGACCGGAAACATCGCATAAATGAGTACTGAAATGTAAGTGCTGCTAATTAGCTTTTAAGAAGAGCATCTACAAGCGCCTTACAATCCTTAAGGTCGGCACCGTTATTCACAAGTGTTAGCTCACTAAGAGATCCATCCTGCTTTGAAAAGTCAGCTCCTACGGCTGCGACGAGTTTTGACCCCTTATAGGCCCCAACACTCCTCTGCAGATTCCCCAGCCTTTTTAGCATGGTAGATTCACTACGTGCACTCGGCTCGGATTTAACAAGCGGTTTTAAAGTCAGTCGTGACCGCCTGACATGATCAGTACGGACACCCGGATGCGGGAGCCCCGCTGTGATATCACGATAATAGCTAAGGAGCTTGTCGAGCTGTGCATCTGATAGCTCATCAAGCCCTTTTGCAAGGATGGCAACCGCTTGCTTTCGGTAGGCTTTAAATACTGATTCTCCCTCTCGGCTAAGTGACAATGCAACACTTCGCTTATCTGAAGCCCCTTGATTCTTCTCAATAAGCCCATCATCAACCAGTGATTGTACTGTTCTAGACACCGTGCTCATATCAAAAGACACACATTGATCAATGTCAGATATCTGTAGTGGGAAATTTCGGTATTTATCAAGAATGAGAAGGATGTGCAGTTGAGTGTTCGTGATTTCAGTTCCAAAGAGAGTGCGGCCATAGATACCAATGATGGAACTAATACGGCCGAGCTGAAACCCTAGAGCGTGGCCAGAGCGGTGCTTTTTAAATTTACGAGCACCTAGACCATCGGCAAAAGCAGATAGCAACTTCTCTAACTCTTTCTGTTTAGTAGCGGAGAGTGTAGCAAAGCTCTGCGTAAATATCTCCTTTGCATTCGCTTCAGCCTTCAAAAGCTGCTTCTCACCTTCACGGGTAAGTTCTAAGATCTTGCTGCGGCCATCTTCGGGGTCAGGGCGTGATTGTAAAAGCCCGCGGTCCAGTAGGCCTCCTACCATTCGAGACATCCAGCTTCGCTCAAGACCAACGCGCTCTGAAAGGTCCTTTACGTTCGTAGCCTCTCCTGCATCAAGAACAAAAAGTACAGATTCCTCTGTGTAACTAAGCCCTTCTCCTAACTGATCATGCCCTATCCCAAGCTCGGCGCCCTTAAACCGCTGCACTCGCTGAAACTCAAAGATAAGATCGTGAAGTTCATTATACTGGCTTTTACGGTTACTCTTCATGATATAAGTGGCTCCACATATATATGTTTGCTGCAATATACAGCATGTACTTGCGCAAGGCAACTATTCTGAGTATATCTCTGCTTGAACTTACTTAAGTTTAGACAATCAGACATAATATACCTCATGAACAGGGATTTAAACGCTAAAACAGGGCACCAAGATCTCATACTACCCCCGGCCGACTCGATGGACGCTCTCTCGTTAAATCGCCTTTTAATGAGCGCTGCGATTGAGCCATCTGGAACAGATCCACTGGATCCGGTAGTGGAACGCCCCTTTCAGTCTGATGACGTACGGGCTCTGCTTAAAAAACGCGCTAGGCACCAGCTAAATGTATACAACTTATCTGATGCGAACATCACCGAGACGAATCTCGAACATAATCCTCATCCTGCTGCACAGGCATTACTAAGAGCAAGGTACAATACAAAACACGTCTGGAATAAAGTAAAACTCCACGGTGGGTCTGCTCCAACTCTTAGCAACAAGTATTTCCTCGAGTTCGCAATGGAACCCGGTGCAAAGATTGTCGAAGTAACAGCCGGGGCCCAATCGCCGGATAATACAAGGATCACAACAAGAGATGTTCTCGCCTATGCTCTTATCAATACGGAGCAAAATCGACTGAGTGGATTATTTAATCCCCACAATCTCTTCTTCCCTAGAAAATATCTTACGCGTCTTGTTATGGATCAGGTTATAAAGGAGTTTGAAGATCGACCGATACGAACCAGAGTGATAACAAGCCCGGAACGCTTTGCTAATCTTGCATCGTATATGTTGATGATAGAGTACGGATTCGAGCCCGATGGTACGCATGAGATTATTCCCGATGCACTTGTTCCGGCGATTCCTGGAGTACGTGACAAAGAGGAGGAATTTCAGCTGGTTTCTACTTGGATGGAGCGTAAGCCCGGCCCCGTAACAGATGAGCAGCTCAAGCACTTACGAGATCTCGATCAAACCATGCGACGAACCGCTCAGGCACTTTCACCGGGAACCGTCTTTACCGCCTCAGATGCAACGCTTGCTTTCTGGCATACAGGTAAAGAACGTAACGCTCCATTTTATTTTGCTCAAATGCAGCCTGAAAACTTCGTATATGCTGTGCCTCTTGAATCACCAAACCGCTTCCTCTATGGGCCAAATCTTGAATATGCTGAAGGGAACCTCACAGGTGAGCTGTTTGAACCCGGCACTCTAAACGGTATTTTCATCTACGATGATGTACTTTCCGAAGTTTGCTCTAAAGGTGGCAACGTAGCTGACTTTCTAAAAGCACAGGTAAAGCAGCTTAAAACAGACGGTCAACTCGTTATCAAAGGTAAAATCACCCCTGAACTCACCCGCTCAGATCTTATTCAGATGGCAAGGCGTGATCTCAATTGTCGAATCTCTCGTTACGTTCCAGTTCATTATTACGGTGAGGAGTATTTCGAACTTTACCTACAGCCCTCTGAATCAATTGCCATCCGTGAGATTGCGGGGAAACGAATTGAGGAGCCATCTTATCTAACAAGAACATTCTATAAGCATGCTGAAACGGGCGAAGAGCGTGAGCTCGTAAAGCGAAAATTCTCTAATGAAGTAATCGATCTCATTGCCTATTCAGAGGACGGTAGAATTCTTCAGAGAACCGATTCGCCACGAGGCATTCCTGAGGCAATGTTTCATAAAGTAGATGGAAACGGATTGCCTCGAGACTACCACCTTGATGGGGTATTAAGTTCAGGGCACGAAGCAGAATCAATAGGTCTTATTCGCAAGGACGGCGAAAGCGTTGAAGAAGCCGTACGCAGAGGACTCCGCGAAAGAGCCGGGATACCTGAAGACGCAGAAATTGAAATTGAGCCTCAAGGCAAAATTCTCTTTACCGATCCGGCAAGATACGAAGAAACAAAGATATTTGTACGTGTAAAGATACCTACGAGTAGTGAAGTTAGAAAAATCGAAAACGACATAAGTGGCTTTTCTCACTCCGGCAAAGTTGAATCAAGACGTGTTTCTGACATCTTAAAATCAAATCAACTTACAAGCCCATCTCTTACGGTTGCAGCCTATGAATTGCTTGAAGACCTTAAGGGTATCTCCACTCCTATGTGGCCAACCGCACAAAAAGTGCTTCGCGATCAGCAAGGTGCATACGAGGGAGAGCTTCAAGACGCTAAGACTTTCTTTGGCACCCGCCGACCATTTACTTCCCCAAAATGGGAACAGATTTCGGCACCTTCACGCCCAGAGAATCAATTTAATGAGATTTGGGACGCCACCTTTGCTGAATACGGCAGAGACGGGCTTCTCCTACCAACCCAAGATGCTCCAAGAACTGTGAAGCTCCAATACGCTACGACTGCAGAGCACCTGAACCTTACGAACAACCGTATTCCTGTCTGTCTCTGTTACCGATCTGGTGAAAATTATCGCTTTGGATATCAACTCGCTGACGACAAGCCACTTGTAGAACATACCCTTAAGCAACATGAGCTTGCTGATGGCTATGACTTTTATATCCCCAATAACATCAAGCCAGAAAGCTATCCTGACCTGAAAGCTTTTCTCATGAAGCGCGTAGAAGAGGAAACGGGCCTCAAAGTACTCTCTGTTAGACGCCTAGGTAGAGAACTTCTCGATTCAAGCGGGCTTACCCCGACAAGAAGCTTCCCAGTACTTATTGAGGTCGATGCCAGCTCTATTCCTGACTCAAATACCTACTTCTGTGATGCACTGGACGTCAAAGACAATGCACGAAGACTGAGATCACTTGCCACTAGAGCCACTACCTACCGCGCTCTTCATGCGCTCGGACTCCTTGATGAGCAAACTTACTCTCGGTTAGACATCGGGCTTTCTTAACAACATATGAAATGGCTTAACAGGTGAATCCGGCTCAGGCGAAACCACCTTTTCAACACGGAAACCACTCTCTACTGCAAGCTTTCCCCACTCTTCAAGGCTGCGGTACATTGCTGGAATTGGAACACCCGGTAAGTCATTTAGTACTTTATAGTAAAGATTATCGAGCGCTGCATGAAAGAGTTCATCTGAAGAATCTCCAAGATCAGTCTCTCTTATAAGCGCCATACCTCCCGGTTCCAGCATTTCGAATACCTCACCGAGGAGCTTCTCAGGCTGAGACTCATGGTGAAGCACCATAAGTAAGAGCGCTGCATCAGCTTTGAGATCAGTAGGAATGGCACCATCCTCAATCTTTCGAAACTCTACCTGATCGCTCCTATTCGGCCGGTCCTCAACATCAAGTGCAATTACCTCTGTCTGATTTTTCTTCCAGTGCACAGCAAGTAATCCAGCAATACGTGCATCGCCGCTTCCTACATCAACAAGGCGAGCTGGTGGATGAAGCTCATCAGCCAGCTGCAAAGCTCTTCGCTGTACTCTCTCGATCTCATCATTCTCAAATGCCTCCTTAATAAAGCCCGAGAGAATACTGTCTTTTACGAGCACGCGTAGTTCAGTGTAAAGCTCTTTATCTGTTTTATTCTCGTGACTAGCACGACTAATGGTTTCACAGAACGACTCTGCTATAACCGGATCGTGAGCAAACATTCCATCAAACAAGAGCTGCTTAAGCATGATTCTAGCTTGATCATCACGCCATACTTCAATAAGACTTCCCCTTTCATGCATGACCCCTGCTTCAAACTCTAGAGATCTTGACGAAAAAGTACTGGCATCAAGAGCCCCCAGTGACTCGCCAAGCCACTGGGTATCTCTTAGTCCCTCCTCTAATGGATCACTTATGGCTACCATATCAGTCCTCCTTACTTTTTGTCGGCATAGCGAGCACAGATTCAATTGAAAACTCTTCAAGAGCTCCTCGAATTGATAGCGTACCCATTGCGGCACTTCGTTTTCCGGTAAAGGGAAGAATATCCGGCCCACGCTTACACTCATCATTTAGGTTTACCCTGCCTACGAGCTTTTGAGCAGTTAATGCCATATTTCTTAGTCTTCGTTCATCCTGACCAAAGAGACTTACCTGTTGACCATAAGGAAGGCTGGCAAGATAATCTACAGCTTCTCCCGGAGAATTTACGGGAACAATTGGCACTATTGGACCGAACTGTTCCTCCTTAAATATCCTCATCTCGGAAGTAACAGGATAGAGCACAGCTGGAGTAAAGAGGTTACCGTTAACCGTTCCCCCTTCCTCGTTCATTATCTGCGCGCCCTTTGATACTGCATCCTCAATGAGCTCACGTAGGAATGCGATCTTGGCTGGCCCCTCAGCAAGAGGAGTGATCTTTACTCCGTCTTCCCACGGCTGACCTACCTTAAGACCTTCAACTGCGGAGGCAAATCGCTCAACATATTCTCCAGCAATATGCCTGTCCACAAAGTGTAGCTTAAGTGCCGTACACCTCTGTCCATTAAAGCTCAGGCTTCCTTTTACTGCTTTGGGGATAGTGGCATCGAGATCAGCATCTGAAAATATCACAGCTGGATTCTTTGCACCGAGCCCTAAGATCTTTTTTAGTCGGTGAGGCTCAGGGTGATTCCCGGCTACGATATCGGCAACCTGAGGGGTTCCAATAAAAGCCAGTACATCCACTTTACCTGATTCCATAATTGGAGTGATAACCTCTTGACCATCTCCTGTTATGACATTCACTACACCCTTAGGAAAAGATTCCTTAAAGAGATCCAGAAGCGGATCAAAAAGAAGAACTCCCTTTTTAGGCGGTTTCATTACTACCGTATTACCCATCAAGAGAGCAGGTAGCATGGTGGCAAACGTTTCATTAAGCGGATAGTTAAATGGGCCCATGCAGAGCACTGTCCCGATCGATTCGCGAGATACAGTAGCCTGTACTCCCCCTTCTTCGATAACCTCTCCAGACTCGTTTGCAAGCGTCAACGTTTCAAGGCAACTTCTCTTAATGTATTCTACAGTTCGATCGAACTCAGTTTCAGCATCAGCAAGGCTTTTGCCAACCTCAAGCGATATTCGTTTTACAACTTCCTCACGAACATCATTCATACTATTTGCAAAATTCATAACAGCTGCGACGCGCTCAGAAGGCGTTGATTGTGGCCACGCTCCTAGCCCACATTGATAAGCACTACTCGCACTCTCAATCATCTCTAGCGCTTCCTTCTTCCCAAGTGCAGGATATGATCCGATAACATCACTCTCTCTACCAAGATCCAGTGGTGTTTCAACATCTACTTGCGCACCGGTCCATTCTCTAATTTCTCCGTCCACCAGATAACGCTTCTGCTCAAAGGGACGGTCTTGCTCTAGCTCAGTAGCCTTTGCAGGCTCAAAATCAACATGCGGAAGTTCACTCTTTACTAGAGCCATCTCTGCCTGTAGCTGCGTTCCTACTTCATCATTTAATAGTGTGCTCATAATTACCTCCAACTATTGTGTTTTACTTTTATAAATTTTTAATCCTTCCTGAATGCGCCCTTTATGACTTGCGTACCATGCATATGCATCCATTTCGGATTCATCTATCCAACGCGCATCAATCGCATCATCACCTGCTGCAATAACAAGCTCATCAGCAACACGTGGCGGAAGAGTAAAGAGATAAAGGGAAGTCTCTATCCAAGCATCGTCAGTATTTCGTGGGTCTGGCCCGTAGCCTTCATAGATACAGGCGGCTTCTCCCTGAAATCGACGTGCTACAAGATTAACATTCGCTACAGCTTCCTCGCCGAGCTCTCGTAACGCTGCCTCTCTTGAGGACTCACCCCTATCATGAAATCCACCAGGGGTACCCCACGTTCCATCACGGCGCTGAATTGCTAGAAATTTACACCTCTCCGCATTATCACCAATTCCAGTAACGAGCAGTGCATCAGCTGCGTAGTTTGCCTCGTCATACCAGAGCCGTCCCCTGCCCTGAATGCCTGTTTCTTCGTACGGGTTTTTTCGCTTCGTTTGTTCTTCAACTCTTTGAATCATCTTTACACCCCTCTTGATATTTCAACTGACTTACTCACAGAAACACTTTGAGCCTGCAAAGCTCGCTCTTGTTCGCGTGGCCTCACGATGTCTTTACTCGTTATTAAGCGTACTCCTGCATTTTTAAGGTCTCTAAGTGTAAGCAGTTCGTCCCCGGGATTCACATTAACTGCCCGACATCCATCAACGATAAGTGATGTGCGCAGGCCAAGTGAGCGCGCATCTTGCGCAGTAGCTGCCACGCAGTAATCAGTAGCAAGCCCGCATACTGAAAGCTCAATATCAGCTACGGACTCTCCCCTCTTCTCTGCTTCATTTTTTAGTGTTTCAAAAAGTGCTGTTTGTTGAACTTGTCCGTTATCAAAAAACGCACTGTAGCTATCAATTGCGGGATGTGTTCCTTTACAGATCATCCCGTCGATTTTCTCAGTATTAAGACCTGAATGAAGCTCTGCACCAACCGTTCCAGCTACGCAGTGAACAGGCCACAGGTGTTGCTTTACTTTTGTTCCCTCGTAATCAATCGAGATGTCATCTCCAACACGTTTGCCGGGGTGATTTTGTGCAAAGCTCACATTATCTCGGGTGTGCCAATCAAGGCTTGCAAGTGTCAGGTCAAACTCACCACTTGCCATTAATGCATTAGCCACCTCTACAACCTCATTCCCTTGCGGCACAGCAAGCGCACCACCCGGACAAAAGTCGTTTTGAATATCTACTAGTAGTAATACTTTCATCTCTTCTCCTTTTACTTGTAATACCCGTGCCCCATTGGCATCTTTCTTCCGTTTCCAAATGCGTGCTTCGTAACACGTATTCCGGGAGAGGCCTGACGTCTTTTCCACTCAGAAGCATCGAGTCTTGTAAACACACGCATGATCTGATCATCACTAAAGGTGCCGCCGTAGAGCGCTTTTGTTTCACCGACATTAAGGTCTTGTTCAATGATGTCTCTAACCATTGGAGCTAGCGTTTGAGGGTCGTCCCCCATCACATCGGCATCAGTTTGATTAGCCGCAAGCTCTGCTGAGGCCGGGGTAATGATGCTAAATTCCGGTATGACTTCTCTTCCGTGGTAGGTGTTAATGAACTTTGCTAGTTCATACACTCGGTCTTTATCCACATCACCAAGCACACTAAAGCCTCCGACCATGTCTCCATAAATGGTGCAGTTATTAAGAGCGAGCTCTGTTTTATTACCGGTATTAAGAACAATGCCGTGAACCTTATTGCTGTAATACATAAGGTTCAGCATTCTCATTCTGGCCTGCACGTTTTCGTTCGATACTCCGGCAGAAAGGTCGCGCAGTTTCTCATCGGTATGAAGTGCGGCTATCGCCTCATCGACCTGATTCTGTATAGGGACCGTTCGAATCTCTATTCCAAGATTTTCCGCAAGCTCGTATGCCGCCCCCTTTGTGTCGTCCGAATTAAACTTTGATGGCATCGTGACACCTAGCACTCGATCCGGACCAAGCGCATCGACAGCGAGCGCTGCAACAAGTGCTGAGTCTATCCCGCCGCTAAGTCCGATAATGGCTTTCTTGCCTCCGGCAGCGAGCCTTCTCATGTAGTCCTTAATACCGAGAACAAGTGCGTGATAAAGCTCTTCGGTCTCAGAGAGTTCAGGTATTAGTGGTAATTCTTTCTCCTTATAAACATCTACAACAACAAGATCTTCATCAAACGCTTTCCCCATGGCGACTACATCACCACTGGCATTTGTGATAAGACTTCGACCATCAAAGATGACTTCTCCTTCATACCCATCAAACCCTCCGACAAGATTGGCATAGATGCAGGGCACTCCAGCTTGCTTTGAAGCTTGCTGAACGATCTTTTGACGAGTGGCTTGTTTGCCGAGATGAAAAGGAGATGCTGAGAGATTAACAATCAGCTCTGCCCCCTGAGACACCAGAACCGAGGCCGGGTCATCGGCATAGTGTTCAGCACCTGCCCATATGTCCTCACAGATAGTGGTACCGACCTTTACTCCAGCAACGTCGATTGGAGCTCCTGTTCTTGCTGGGCTGTAATACCTGTCTTCAAAGAAGATATCGTACGTTGGGAGTAAACTCTTATCCTGAATCCCGAGTATCTCACCGTCACGTATGATAGCGGCTGAGTTATAGAGAACAGGCCTACTTCCAGATCTTTTTCCTGTAAGGTCAGTATCTACAAAACCAACAACCGTGGTTATTCCCTGTGATGCTTTCTTTACCTTCTCAAGAGCCTTGATGTTGTCATCGATATAGGCGCGGTTGTACTGAAGATCCATACTGCAGTAAGCAGGAATTGCAGCTTCAGGAAATACTACAAGCTGTGCCCCACGGTCTTTTGCCTGCTCAATACTCTTTACGATCTTTTCGACATTCGCTTCGATCTTCCCGGGATCAGTCTTTATCTGTGCCACAGCGACCCGTAAGCTTTTCTCTGTTTGAGTAAGCTTTCGAGACACTTCTGCTGCTGCAGATTGAAGTGGAACTTCAATTTCGACCTTTGCCCCGGTTGAAAGACCACTGTCACCAGCTGCTTGTGATAGAGAAAGGGCTACTTCTTTAGACTGCATAGTAGCCTCCCTTGTTATCGCCGAGTCTTACTTCAAGCGACGGATTTTTCTTATACGTTCTGCCAACTTTTGAGACTGGTTCTCGACCATTTGGTATTCCACCAGCCAATACGACATCCATCGTGCTAGTCCGGCACGGCTCATAAACTCCGCCAACTCCGAGTGAATCAAAGAGCTTTACTCCAAGCTTCTCTTCTGCTCGGACAAATGCTTTGACCTTGTTCGGATCACCAAAGCCGCTAGTAAGAACAATCTGAACATCAGGGAATCCAGCCTCATCTAGTGCCTTTCGAAGTCTATATACACCGGTTACAGTGACCCCGGTTCCAGCCCAAAACTTTGAATCAGGATCATTTGCTTCCGGAAGGTAGAGCCCTTCGCTTTTCCACGCCTTTGCCTCTTCGCCTGTGAGCGAGGAAAGAGCCCCTTGCGCCACATTTTCGCCACACGTATCAACACGTACGGCAGCGAGCCTGCCATCAAGAGCTTTTGCAGTAGCAACAGAGTCATCTACTTCTTTGTTGTTGTAATCAATAAGAGCTATCCGCGGCACACTCTTATCAATTACCCGATCAAAAGCCTTTGTGGCTTCAACCACTGCGTTGTCTTTGCCGTAGTAGTAGGCATAAACGTTCTCAAGAAGGTGCGGGATTGTTCCCTGTCCGAGTTTGCCCACTGTGCCAGCACCGATATCAGTAGATGCTCCGATGGCTCCTCCTGCGATCGCGGCATTTGCTATCGCCGCATCTTCCCGAAAGTCCCAGTGTCGTGCACCGAAGTAAATTACCGGCCTACCCTCTGCAGCCTTAACGACCTCTGACATCCTTTTAGTGACAGCTTCCAGATCAACCTTGCTTACTCCGTCATTAAATCTGGTTGTCTCTGCGGCTATGACCCCGAGGTACATCGTTTCGAGCTCAACAATGTCTTGCACCTGAGCATCGATAAACATAAGAGCCTCACCGCTCTCGTAGCTATCACCATCTTTTTTTGCGAACACTACGCCGTTGTTCTTAGTGAGATCGCTATACTTATCGAGTATGGCCAGCGCCTCATCTACGCCATATACCGTGCCCGGACCTTTTCTGATAAAGACCTGCGCTCGCACATAAGGGTTTAGCCCTTCCGCTTCAAGAATCTGCTTCGATCGCAAGAAATACTTATCAGCATAGACGCTGTGGTCTTCTGGCAAGGTCGCCTGCATCAGCTCCCTGCGCTCATCCGCACTCAGGGCAATGTCAGCACCGCTCAAAAACTGTTCGCTCCAGACCTGCTGAGGATTTTCACTCTCAAGTGTCTGCACATCTTGTTCTCGTTCTTGAATTACCAGCGATTTCATATCGACCTCCATAAATATGCGTTACGCATCTACTTTTCTTGCTTGTAGCACGCATATATGTACGGAATCAACTATTTCCGGCCCCATTTCGGAGGTTTCGTAAAAATCTCTGTGGATTTAGGTGTTTATATGAGTATGATTATTGCGCCAAGCACATATGTTTGGCGTGCAGATGAGCGCTATATTACAAATTCAAGATCGAGGACTTCACGTGAGACTCTCCCCGCATCCTCCAGTGCCCTCAGAGAGGCTTCTAGCTGAGGCCCCATAGCTTCTAGCTCTCGGGCGGCAAGTTTAGCATCAAATGGCGGAAGGTTTAGGTCAGATATAGCATCTGAAACACGATCAGTTACATCCTCTTTTGCAAAATCAAATAGGGTCTGATGAAGTACGGTATTCATAAAGGAATCTGTCGCTTAATACGGTTGGCATTCACTCTATAAAAGTCTGCTTAACAATGCTAGCATTAATACATGCATCGCATTAGCTTCGCTTTTAGAAATATCATCTTCCTACTATCCTTAATCCTTCTCCCCTCACATATTCTGGCTGAAGAAGTCAAGATTGGCATCATTATGCCTCTTACTGGTAATCAGGCAGTATTCGGAGTTGATGCCAAACGGATGCTCGATATCATTGCACCTAACGGCTCACTCAAGCGGCAGGACACCGCCTTTACCTTCCACGTAGAAGACGGTCAGTGTGGTATCGGCAACAGTGCTTCAACAGCTGCCAATAAGCTCATTTATATTAACAAGGTGCACTATCTAGTCGTTGGCTGTAGCGGCGAAATGATGCAGGTCGCACCCATGGCTGAGCGCGATAAAGTAGTCACTATCGGCTTTATCAGTAGCCATCCTGATATTCGTGAGATTGGTGATTACATTTTTAGAACTTATATCGATATGAGAAAGGCTATCAAACTCATATCTGATCTCATTCTCAAAGAGCAATCAGGTGGCATTGCCGTACTAACCGAAGACAGTACGTTCACAATGGGGATCAAAGATATTCTCCTATCACACCTAAAGGACCGAGTTGTATTTGAAGAAGACTTTAACGTTGATGAAGTTAGCTTTCGCTCACTCCTACAAAAATCGAGAGCTAAAAATCCTGCAGCTTATTATCTTAACACCGCAAGCCCTCGAACGTACCTTAATTTATACAAACAATTAAGAGCATCTGGCATCAAGCTGCCTGTCTATAGCTACCACGCCCCTTCTGATCCTGAGGTGCTTAAGGAGCTAGGAACAAAGCAAGACGGCGTCAAGTTTGTCACCCCGCCGGAAGTAGAAGGCGGGAGCGAAGAGTTTCAAACGTTTTTTAAGAGCTACATCCAAGCTCATCCTGAAGGACCGGGCATTGATTTTGCGCTACGGAGCAGCTTTGACGCATTACACATTCTAATAAAAGCCATTGCCGAGCATGGTGATAATCCTGAAAAGGTGAAAGACTATATCTACAAGGTTAAGACAGATGGTGCTATCGGCAAGCTCTCTTTTGATTCTTACGGCGACATAGAAAACGTGAACTATGCACTTAAAGAGATAAAAGACGGCTTACCAATCACCCTTATAAAATCGAATTAACATACAATTATACGGTAACTATGAAAAACATTTCTCTCGCGATCTCTATCTTTGCCGCAAGCGTACTCGCTGGATGTGGCTTACCGCGCACCGATCCCACACCCGTTGATCACCTCTCCACATTCACACACACCTTTGAGCTTCCAGAAGATATCACCTGGCAATCAGATTTTAAGCCTTATGATCCTATTAGTTCACTAAATGACTCTTCTTTTAGCCGTGACATTGCAGGAGCTACTCCACTGCGCATTCATGGCCTGAGCTCAAGCACTGCCCCATCTTTCGATAGATATCTGAGCGTCGCTTCAGGAACGCTTATCTATGACGAAAACCTAACTCTTAAATCTGAAGCCTTTAAGCAAAAAATCTTATCAATCCTCGATGATTTAAAATTCTACAATAAAGAGATGGCTATCTCTGATCTGAGCACGCTGCCAGTGTCAGGCGGCACATGTTATGTCGCCTCTGGTGAATTCAAGAAAAACTATTCCTATGCCAGAAAAGATGTCAGACCAGCAGCCGATTATTATCTCTGGAAGCACGCCTACATGTTCTGCCTACCAGAATCAAGCAAACATACTGCTGCGTGGATCTTCTTTAAGGAACACCGCGCTCCTGAACAATCGCCTCTCCTTGAAAGTGTTGTTGAGGAAGTTACAGGGACTATGAAACTTCATTAGCTTTAAAGCGTTCTCTGATTACTGCCATGTCAAATGCCAACATTTTAAAATTCGCTCTTATTAGCACTCTTCTCGTACTTGCCGCTTGTAATAATAAACCAATTGGCAGCCCATGCGTCAGAAAGGGAGATGGTTTTACAGCGAGACATCACTGCGAAACACTCTGTATGAGCATCTGGAAAATTACATGCGCCGATGGAACAAAGGGAAATTCAAATGTCTGCGGAGGGGAATTAAACTGCTCCCGCGGCAGCTGCCCAGTTGGCCAAGTATGCTATCAAACAAATATGGACCGTTCTGTCTGTATCCCCTCAGACATCTGTCCTGAATGGAGCGATCCAACAACGCATCCTGAAGTAAATCTCAAAACTCTTTCAAAACGCACCAGCCAAAAAACAACCTCTCCTGCTCTACCTTCCGGATGAATAGACTTTTTATTTTCACACTTTTCTTCCTCTACCTCCTCTCGCCAACTCTTTCCCTTGCTTGCCGCTGCTTACAACCTTCACTTGAAAGATCATTTCACACAGCAGATCTGGTATTTCTAGCAAAGGTCTTAGAAGAAACCGCCACCAACAAACAACTACGAACGTTTTCCGCTCGCCTTATTGGAGAAGCTTATAAAGGGAACCCCGATGAAGTTATTACCCTTACTACAGCTCGCTCCTCAGCGGCATGTGGTATCGATTTTGAGATCGGCAAAACGTATCTTCTCTTTGGAAAGAAAAATGCTTCAGGAGAGCCTCCTTATCTATATAACTTCTGCGACGGCAGCAGACACTTTAATCCTAAAAACCCACAGGCTCACTCAGGCTTTTCAGACGCGCCAGCGAGCAGCATTTCTCGAATACTTGCAAATCTCTCAACAACGAATTTTATTCAAAAACACGGTACCGGCGGAGTGCCTCTAAAATCATCGGTTCGCGGGATCCTCAGACTGAACGAAAATCAAAAACCAGCAGCACTAACCGTCTATGCCGCACCACAAGAATCTGCACAGACAATGCCAGAGTTAACTTCTTTTGAACAACTACAACTTAAAGAATACACCTACGAAAAATCAGGCGCTCTTGTATACGAGAAGAAAGACAATTGGTTTAAAGTAAAAGACAAAAATAATAAAAATGGCTGGATACATAACAATAAAAGCCAGTACGACTTTATACCTCTATCAGAACTACTCATTTCACGCTCAACCTACCTCACCCCAGAATGGAATGGCCTCATATGGCCAGAACCGGGCGCAGGCATTCCATTTAAGCTCAATGTGCCAAAAGAGCAGATGATAGAAGTTAAGCGAACCCAAAAAATCGCTGACAGCCTGTGGCTCTACATAAAAGTTCATAAAGGAGATCCATGTACCGACGGCCAAACAGATACCTTTCAAGCCTCAGGCTGGATCCCGGCATGGAACGAACACGGCAACCTTACCTGCTGGTTTTGGTCGCGAGGATGCTAACGAAAATATTTACACCAGTGCTTCATATGCTGCAGTCTTCTTTGTAGGCACCGCTAGTACATCTTTACAGGGCAAAACCTGTAGCATGACGCAAGATAACACTGTCGTCCGAATTTAAAAAACTCTCTATCGACTCAGTATCCGAAGTAGATCCATAACATGAAGCTCGAAACTTCTGCGTCATATCCTGTTTCCCCTCAACAATATCCCAATATAAACCAAGGCAAAGAAAGAAAGACAGGTCTTCAGTAATCGCTCCCACGTAAGTATCTCCTCCTTGGTCAGCAGGACTATCTAGGAAAGCATCGGCGGGACTTTCTATCCAGCCATTATCCAACTTTCCAGATTTAATATCTACGTAAGCAAAATCATGAAATTTAAATGAAAAGGAAACAATGCTCCGCGGCTTCGCTGCAACTCGATACGATTTAAATAACGCATCGAATAATTTATCACCATGGAATCTATTTTTATCCCAAATAGGCAAGAGCTCTGAGGCATCGCAACGCAACACATCAAATCGACTCTCAAACCTCTCCTCTACCTCACCAAATAGTAGAAGAGAGATACTCTTCTCAATCGAGCTAATATCGTAGCAATAGGATTGTACCCTCTCTACAGGAGATAGCTTACGGTAATCTGGCATGCGTTATTCTAATCGAGACCTCTTGGATTCAGCTCATCGTATATAACATCTTCTCCGCCATAGAGCATCAAACGTAGAGAGGGCTGAAACTCGCCAATTGAGAGGAGCTCCTTTAACCAATTATATGTAAGGGTCAAATCAGAAGGAGTTAATATGTAGTAGTTTCTTTTCTTAAGGCAGCTCTTAATCAACTTCAGAGCTTCTTGACCTGCTTCAGGCAGCTCCGCTTCCTCTAATTCTTTATATTCGGGCTGGATAAGACTTCGCCTATGTAACGACAATGCTGCATATGGACCAACATCACTCAGTGACAATGCGATATCAAATAGTGACTCTCCATATTTAGCTTCCAGAGCAGACTTATTATATGAGAAAAAATCATCAGGGACATCTACTAATCCCAAATCTGGATGTAGAATATAAAAAGTGGAATCCCCGATCCCAAACTCGCGCTCACTTCGAAAAGCGCTCTTTGCTCCTAAGAGTAAATCCAACTGCTGAACAAGATCAAAATTATCCTCTTCCCTACTCAATCTTTTAGAAGGAGAAGATGAATAGAACTCACGCACATCTCTCTCAAGCTCCACGAGGGGCAGTTCATCACTTATATCCATCTCAAATCTTCGGCTATGTTCCTTACTAATTTCTGCTAGGACGATACTCTCTGGTTTCAGGAAAACCATGGTAAAAACAATTCTTATCAACTACAGCGACAATGCAATACTCTCTTTCCCCGTTTACACTAATGCCCTTTTGCACAGGGAAACAGAATTTCTTTCTTTTCTGTCTGCCGGGCAATGGCCATCCACTGCTCCAAGCCGTCTTAGTATCGGTATCCGCTGTTAAAGGATTAGTAAAGCAGGACTTTCCCTTTTGGTTGCACAAAGGTGGATAGTGATTTCTAAAGAGATCGTCTTTAGGAAATAAGGGCTGCGGGTTTTCTTTATCACATTCCTGCCTGCGTCTCCTAACTCTTTCCGCCACTGCCTCCTGACTATACTCGTCTGTTGGGCTGAGCGAGAGCGAGGCTCTTTCAATAACTGTACCGTCTGGGAGAACCTCTTCATCTTGCGGGAGAGCAAGTATAACTGCCATAAGCGCGAAAGCGCGTACGGTAATTACCTTGGTTAATTGTAAAGCTGCGCCTTCTCCCGCTGAAGCTGCATAGAAATACGCCTGTGCTTGAGCGAGCTCAGTAGCGACCGTTACCGATTCCGCTGCCGTCGCAACTCCTTCCAGTGCGATTACAACTTCAGTAGAATACACTCCAGTATTAGCAGCCGCTGAGGCCGCTATAGGTGCTGGTATACTGGATCTGACGGCGACGTCTTCAACGAAAGTCAATCCTGTCGGATCCGAAAAGTTTGTAGGCGAATTAAATCCATACCTGTAAAAATTAGTATCACCTGCCGCAACCCCAAGAGGATCTTCTGATAAGAATCTGCCACTATGGGGGTCATACATCCTCGCTCGATTGTAGTAGAGACCGAGCTCCTCATCGTACTCTCGTCCATTAAACCTATAACGCGACGCTATACCTGATCCTGACAACTGACGCCCAAAAGCTGTATAACTTAGTTCAGATTCGAGCTGACCATTTTCACTGTATGAACCGATTACAGTGTTCATGTGACCTATTAAATATCCCTGCCGGTTTCCATTTGGTGTGTGACTGGCCAATATTTCATCTACTTCAGGGCCAAAAAGGTAGTGTCGCTTTTTAACCCCAGATGAAGTGTAATCACTCCAAACATTTACACCTTCTGGAAGATAAACTTCCTTCTGACCATTAACTGATCGTGAGATTCGATTTCCATACAAATCGTATTCATACTCAACAGTAAGGATCACATCATCTGTCGCTAGAGTCTTTCGAAGGACTTCCTCAACTGCATTCTCATGGTTGTAGCTGAACTCCTCATAGGTGCCATTTGACTTATGATCTCTGCGGACTACATTTCCCTCGTCATCATATTGATAGGTGTAAACATCATCCTCCAAGAGACGGTTTAATGCTCCCGGAACGAAGCCAGAGTTCTTTCGATTGCCATTATTATCGTAATCAAACGTATCATCCGGATAACCGCTATAGGATGCAGAAACGATTTGTCCACTCTCGTCATAATCGTAGGAGAAGACATTCCCATCTCTATCAATCTCCTTTAAAAGCCCAGTGGGCGAATAGACATATGCCTCATCAACTAACACAACATCAGAGCTATCATTAAATGTCCTATTCTTTGCTCTTCCTCTTGCATCAGGCTCGGTATCTATCGAGCTCCACTTTTGAGAATCATCAAGTGAGAGATACCCCTGTTGCTCCACTCTATTTCCGGCATCATCGTATCCAAACGTAAAAGATGAGGCAGAGAGCGAACCGCCATTTAGAGACCGCTTAACAATTTGCCCATTCTCATCATATTCTGTTGCTACTATAGAACCGTCGCTATCTACAATGGACGTGACGAGTCCACGGTTATTGTAGGTTCGTTCCCTAGTTACCCCTGGCAACACATTACTCTCGGTTACTTTAGTTGAAATACGCTGATTGTTATCATCATAGTCGTATTCATATGTCGCCAACTCGTCCCAGGCTTTAACAATGTTGTTCCCATCGTCATAAGAATACTGCTTTGTACGAACAACTGAATTCCCTTCTACCCATTCTTCTTTAACAACTCGATTAATCTCATCATATTCAAAGCGCTTTATACGGTTATTTCTATCGACAATCTCACGAATGTTATCATTTTTGTCGTAAGTATAAATTGTAAGCTTACCAGCTGCATCTTCTTTCTCCTTAAGACGACCTTTGCTATCGTACCGATAAGTAGTCTTATTATTATTAGGATCTGTTACACTTGCGAGATTTCCATTTTTGTCATAACCGAGCAAAGTGATCTTACCGCTTGCATCGGTTGACTTTACTTTCCAATTATTAAAATCGTATTCATGAACTGTTTTGCCAGTCAGAGGAAGTTCTTCACTTACTTTATTTCCATTTCCGTCGTATTCCCACTTAGAAACCTCTCCAGTAGGAAGTTCTTCACGAACAACATTTCCTAGATTGTCGTAGTCCCACTTTGTAATCGCTCCTAGCGGGTCTGTTACTTTTAAGAGATTGCCAACTTCATCGTACGTATAGGTCGTAGCATGACCGGTCGCATCTATTGACTTAATCTTTCTGCCAAGATCATCGTACTCATATTTTATCTCGAAACCATCGGGATCTACTTCCGAAATCATGTTTCCTACGGCATCGTACTGATAAGTGCTGATTGTAGAGTTAGGCTGAATTTGCTGAAGGACTTTGGCGTCTGAATTAAAAGTCATTTTGGTAATTTGACCAAGGCTGTTCACAAACTCATTTTGATTATTAAAAATATCGTAATTAAATCGCGTTACATTACCCAGCGCATCTTCAATTTCACGATTTCTATTGCCCTCATCATACCGATAGAGGGTTTCATGCCCTTCTCCATCAATACGTTTAGTCATATTTCCATTTGAGTCATATTCATATTGCTCGCTAGAGCCGTCAGGAAAAATTGTCTTGGTTTTACGCCGTCTCTTATCAAACTCAAAGCGAACCTCATTCCCTTCACGATCTTTTCTAAAGTTCCTGTTATATGTGCTATCATATTCAATCTTTTCTAAAGCACCATCTGGGTAATTTATTTGAGTAAGGTTACCTAGTTTGTCGTAATCATACGTGAATACATAACCTCGCTTATCCGTAAACTTTGCAGGCTTATTAAGAGCAGTCCACTCTACATAGGCCGTGTATCCATTCGGATCGGTTACAGCGATAGGCCTACCCTGCGCATCGTACTGGTAGGAGTATGCGACACGATGCTCAACACCATTGTTGTCAGTTCTTGTAGTTTCTACCTTCGATACTCTTCCACGATCGTTATAGGAAATAATTTTCTCATGTCCTTTTTCATTGAGCGTTTTATATACTTGCCCGAGTGAATTATATTCTAGCGTCGAGGTAGCGCCACCCGGATCTGTCAATGTAAGCAACCTACCTGCTGTATCATATGTTGCAGTGGTGGATCTCCCGTTAGCATCTGACGCGGACAGAAGGTTACCTCTCGCATCATACTGTCTCGTATAGACGGATCCGTCGTCATAGCGAATACGAGTAGGCTGTGAGAGATTGTTAAAACTTTCTACAACTGTTTCTCGCCCAAGTGAATCGACTTCCTTACTAAGATTCCCCTTACTATCATAAGACCACGCATAGCTATTTCCATTCGGATCGATTTGAGAAATCAGATTATAATTATCGTCATACGCATAGCTATGTACTCCACCTTCGGCATCAATAGTCTTTATCAGATTTCCTACTGAATCATATTCTCGACGTGAGGAGTTTCCATTTTGATCGGTTACGATCTCCACATTCTCACCAGAAGGAATAGAAATCTTAATCTCTTCTCCATTAGCGTCCAATTGACGATAAAGCTGTCCTTCGGAAGTGTAGAAATTCTCAATAATCTGGTTGCCCGATGGATCAATCAGGGTTTTGAGACGATGAGAAGCATCATAAGTATACTTCCAAGTACCTCCTGCAAGATCCTTAAATGAAGTTAAATCACCATTTCCATTATAGAAATAGTTCATTACGGCGCCTCCCGGCGCAGATAGCTTAGTAATATTACCGTTTCCATCACGCTGCACCTGGATAGCTTCTCCAGATGAGTGCGTTATCGCGTTATCCGTAAATGTCAGAGAGTTAAAATTCGCGTCGCGAATCTCAGTTATTCCCTTCCCTTCAACTATTGTATAGCGGATGCGGTCGCGTGTTGTGAGATAGAACTTGCTCGGGTTATACGCTCCGCCTAGGAAGTGGTAATACGAACCGCCTGAGGGGGTTACTGATTCTTGGTCTACTTCTAAGGTGGCGAATACGCCGGGATCAGGGCGAAAGTATGGGGTTTGGAGGAATGAGAAGAGGAATGACTGTGCGTATGGCTCAAAGGTGAAGCCCACTCGCTGTCCATCAGGGAGCGTTACAAATACTCTTGTGCCTGCGGAGTAAGCACTCAATGGCGACTCTGAGGCACTATCCACGACACGTCCCGGATACCTGAGTCTCCAACCATGACCAAACTGATACTTCTTCGTGTCGGCGCTAGTGTAGTCTCGGATAATGCTAATTGGCATCCCTGCCAGAGGGATTTCAAGATCTGTTACTGAGGTTTGATATACTCCTAGCTTCACTCTTGTCTTAATCTCATATGGGAACCACTTGCTATACGTTGTGGAGCCATAGGTTAAGTGCAGATAAATACGGTACATATCATCTGCAAGAGTAGAGGGCTCAATAGTACCTGCAGTAGTATTGACCTCAGGTCCTGTGCCTGATCCAAGGGTGATGCCTTCACTATCACCTTCTCTTCGCAACTCAACAGACCACTCGACTTCAACTCCGTCGGCAAGGTCAGGATCAGAAACTGAAATTTGTACTGGCGTAGTCTCCTTTATAACGGAGAAAGGAGCAGGCGAAAGCACATTTCCATCAGGAGCACCTGGAGGGAATGTTCCTCCAGGCTGCCCATCATTCATGTTTGGTAGATTACTCCCTGTAGTCGTGACAGCGACATCGTAGGCTTGCTCATCTTTGAGACCTTCTCCATCAAATACAGAAAGTACTACCGAAAATGTGCCCGCAGCAGAAGGTTGCCAAGTAACTAGACCAGAATCGACATCAATCTTCATTCCGGATGGACCGGAAGTTAACTCATAGCGTAAGTCCGGAGTTTCAACATCTGTCGCATCAGAATCGTAGCTATACGAGTATCCAACGGCACCAGCTGTAAGCGGCTCTGATTGGAAAAGTGGAGGCGTATTATCAGGCACATTTAAGACATAGCTCTGAGTATCAGTAAGCCCACCTTCGTCGGTAACAACTACAGTTACCGGGAAATCCCCTATAGTATTTAAATCTGGGCTCCATGTAATTCTGCCTGTAGCACGGTGTATGCGCATTCCATCAGGCGCCCCGGTTAGAGCGTAGAGGAGCTGACCTCCCTCTGGATCAGTTGCCTCTACCTGATAAAAATAGCTCAGCCCACGTATGCCCTGTGTTATTGGGGAAGAACTAATCGTTGGCTTCTGGTTTGCGACAACTTCAATTTCGTAAGTCTGACTATCGCTAAGATTATTAGCATCAGTCACAGCGAGGCTTACTGCATGCCCGGGTCCAACATCTGCGCTCGAAGGTGTCCAACGAACACGACCGGTGGTATCGTTAATGACCATACCGCCGGGTCCGCTTACTTTTTCATAAGTAAGAACATCCCCGATATTCGGATCAACAGCTTTAGCTTTATACACATACTGATAACCAGCGACCGCTTGTTTTACTGGCTGTGACTTAAACTCTGGTGCCTCATTCACAAAGACCCGAGCAGCGGTAACACGGTAAGCCTGCGTTGCATAGCGACCAATCTTATCAGTCACCCAGACTCTTACAAAGTGAGATCCTAATTGATCAGAGGCAGGGGTCCATGTGATTAGACCCGTTGTAGAATCAATATCCATCCCTTCAGGGGCTGCTGGAAGTGAGTAGGTAAGAACATCCCCTTCATCACGATCGGTCGCTTCAACTTGGTACCTATAGCTGTGCCCTACAAGCCCCTCTACCACAGGGTCTGAAACAATATCAGGGGGGGCATCACCACCACACACCAGACCAGAAGGAGTACCACTGTCTTCGTTTGAATCAGCAGACTCTGACCCTGCGCCGTTTAACCAGCGAACCATGTATATATACGTGGTTTCAACCTGCACGTCTGAATCCAAAAACGACGCTATATCACTCTGGTGATTCTCAGCGATAAGCTGAAACGATCCATCCACACTACGCCTGTATATGTTGTAACCGGTGGCACCTTCAACTGGAGACCATGAAACTTCAACGGCATTAAGAAGCCCAGTAGCTTGCACATCAGTAATCGTATCTCTTGAGAACTGCTCATTAAGCTTCTCGAAAATAAGCGGGAGAGCAATCTCAACCCACGTAGTAGACGCTAGCCGCCTACTAAGTCCGGGGAATGTCCATGAGCCATCTACACGCTGCGTATTGATGAGATAATCTACACCTCGCAGGAGATCCTCATCCAGATCTTCATCAGCGACAAGCAGTAGTGCGTACATCGCCTGCGCTGACTGATAAGCGAGAGGACTTCCCGTGCCCCCGGTAGAAGTACTCCATCCTCCAGCGGGCAGTTGTGCGTCACGCAATAACTCCTGCACTTCAACTATGCGACTTAGCGCAGCCTCTGCGAGTTCTCCATCAAGCACTGGAAGTGCTACATATAAACCAATGATAGTCTGTGCAGCGGTACGAACATTTCGCGCGTAGTTCCAGCTATCTGAAGTATAGAGCGTAGCAGCGTTTCTGACAGAGTCTATATATGGAGCTACGGCAGCTTCAGAAGCTGTACCAGCTCCGGTAATAGAAAACTCGGTAAAGCTCGAACTCAGAGTTGGCATGACTCCTGTGGTATATTCCAGAGTGTAATCTTTAAGCTGCTTATCAGGGAAAATTTGACTCAGTACAATACGATCAATACGAACTGGCTCTTGAAAAACCCAGATAGCAGAAGCATTAGTATTACGGACATCCTCAGAACCGTTCCCCCAACCATTATTAATATCAGAACTCTCGCCATCATGAGATTCATCTACAAGAGCTGATGGATCAGACGTACTTGAATCAGAAGAAGATACAACGTGCTTGGCAACGAGGTTAAATGCTTCAAATTCGTTGAGCACAAATCCACCAGCTGCCGTATCAAACGAATCAGTAATGGTTAGTCTTACAGCAGTAACTTCTTCGACCGCATCGACCTCAATCTCATGAATATTTCCTTCGTTACTCTCCAGCTCGATCTGGCCACCAGCAATAGTGGCAGAGGTGAAAGGAACGATTGTGTCATCACGAAGCTCAGAGACGACCTTCATTAATGCTTGAATATTACCAGTGGTGTGCGTCGCGCTTGGCGTACCATCTGAATAGATTTTTGCAGAATCTGCTGAGTTATGATCTGCGTTCCACCCACCATTACCTTGCTGCGTCCCGCGCAAGTAATCAACGGCCTTCACAAGGCTCGGTAAGAGTGTGTCAAAATTCTCTCCTCGAAAGGTTGAGACTGCCCACGCCCAGAGTGAGGTTTGTGTAACTTTATAACTCCCGTTATGAAATGGAGAGACCCACCCAGAGCTATTCTGCCAACGTGGGTATGCCTCTACAAATTCTTCTTCCAGTCGTTTGTTGTAGGGAAGATCAGTCAGTCTGGCCTTAGTCTCGTTTATCCCAACTGAAGTTTGCGTCTGAACATGACAGCCAAAACAATTTCTATTGCCTGTAGTAAGCCACGACTGCCAACTTGCGACCTCCTTTTCCTGCCAAATGATACTTCGTAATATAGCATCTCGAACCTGGACAAGACGTGACTCGTTAGGCCCTGAAACTTGAGTGAGCTTATAAGTCTGCGAGCCTCGGGCATTGGCCGGGTTGGATACCGGGTATTTAAAGTATGCAGAAGTCTCAAAAGGGACATGAATCATAAAAGAATGATCTCGACTCGCATCTTCAGCTTCCGTCGGTGTCGCGAAACGACTCAGGAAGTTGTGAATAAAGCCAAATTCATAAGTTTTATTTGTGCCTTTTACATATACCTCAAGACGTGTATCCCAAGTCTTACCGCTATTTGAGCTATCATCTGTCCACGGAGACGCCGCACCCGCATTAAACTCCACATGATAGATCCCGGAGTGGAGGGTGAGCATCTGTCCATCTTCGTTCCCTCCGCCGCCATCTTCAACAGAGTCGATTACAAGTGTTTGTGGCTCGGTGGGCGTGACAACGACGCTTCCGAGCACAAGGATTTCGTCTTGTAGGAAAATGAGGTTATCACTACGTGATGATGATACGGGAAGAATCTTAATATATCTGAGAGAAGCTGGCTCAAAAGTATCAACCTGCTTTCCAAAATGCTCCCCTGTAGATTTATCTATTAGCATCTCATAATCAGTACCATTCACGGAGCCAAGAATTTGATAACGAAAATGGTTATTATTGGACTCAAAGAAGTTGAGCTGAACAGTATCTACAATATGCGTATCTCCAAAATCGATAACCATATCCACCGATTCAGACAACCCTACGTAAACCGATCCGCCTTGCCGCACACCATCAACTAATACAGACGCTGCCGAGCTCCCGGAGCTGGCTTTAGGGATATCTGTAATAACACTTCCACGCTCTGCTGCCGCCCAGTTGATTCTGTTAATGCCGGGATCAGTTACAACAATACCAGTTCCCTCTAGCTGCGCATGTAGAGGACTCACCACTAGCGTGGAGAGAAGGAAGAGAATCGCTAGTCTAATAATCTTTTTCATTACGCATTCCCTCCTGTACAACTACTAACCTGTTCCGGCACGATGCTGAGCTCAACCTGTGCCTGTGCATTTAAGAGGCGTGCTTTTCTTATCAGTACACCAGCTCGTCGTTTAAGTTTCTTCTTCTTAAAGAGCTTTCTAGCTCGCTTCGCCGTTTTTCGGGTCAGAGCAAAAAGCTGCGTTGCGCCAGCCTGATACGTTGAAAGTGTTTCGACATTGCTCACTGCGACACACTCCTCAGCACTTGTACATGTCTTCGCTATATCAGGTAGTGACCACACAACTGTCCAGTTCTGCGCATAAAGGGCTTGAGACTGTTTTCGAAGCTTCCGGACTCTCTTCTTAGGGCCACCGGAACGTTTCAGCAGTCTACCGGCTTGCTGCACGAGACGCTTTTGCTCAAGTGCATAGCCATCTAAAACGAACTGAGAATCAAGCAGATAGTCAGACTCACAACCAAGCGAGCAATCATTAAACAACACCCCTGACTGACATCGTCTCACAGCAGGTCGCTTACTGTTTTGAAGCTCAACTTGTACTTCTAAGAAACAAGAAAGCTCTGCAGGCTTAAGTGGCTCACGCACCTGCAGATACGCAACGCCTGTAGTTTCAGCTTCTTCAATCGGCTTACCTGAGGCATCAAGAAATTGTGGAGAGTATGCTTCATAGCCATCTGAACAATTGTATTTATATCTGTAGAGGAAATCTCCTTTTCTTCCAGAGGAAGATCCGCTGGCATCGATCACTGCGGTTGAATATCCTCCTGAACAGCTACCACCAACATTACTTACCTGAACAACACAATCAATCGCGTCTGGATCTACATCTGGTACAAATGGAACTGGTTCTGGGTCTGGTTCAATTACTACTGGAGGAGCGGAAGGAGACGGTAGTGGTTCAGGATCGATTCGAGGGAAAAGGGCGAGCTGAAATTTGCAGTATTCAAACTCCTCACTCCACTCATCCTCACACGTGCAGCAAAGCTCAGAGAATTGTCTAGAGCACTTATCTAACTGCGTCACTTCTCGGCAGTTCTCTTTAAAATCCGCATTAACTTCACAAAGGTCTTGAATCTGTGCGGCATTAAGGCTCGTATTTACATACACGCCTTGTTGCTGTTGCTGCTGTTGTTGCTGCTGCTGTCGACCTTGTTGTTGGCTGGTTTGAGGCCTTTGATATTGGCTCTGCTGCTGAGCAAAGATACTTAGTGGAAAGAGTACCAGACAAAAACAGAACATCAGCCAACGCTGATGTGTACGACTGACACGCGACAACGAACAAACACCCAGTCTCATAGTATTTACTTTTTAATAGAACTATATCTCGAACAAACCACCGAGGAGGGTAGTGAAAATGGCATTGAAAATCAAACTATATGAACGAAAGAAAAAGGGGACGGTGCTGTTTTCACACAAAGCTCATATTAATAGAGTTCGCTGCATAGCAGCAGAAATGTGTCAATTCATAGAAAATACAGTAGTTTTTTTAATATCCCATTAGAGTTTATGAGGATATTAATAATTACGTAGAACAAGTAGTAAGTAAGTGCTTTTGCTCAACCTGCACACTAAAGAGTCCGGGGGAAAAGCGTCTAATTACTGTTATATAAATATTAGAGAGCAGGTTTAAGTAATAGCCCTTCCGCGTAAGTCACTCCATCTGGTAGCACCACATGGCCGTGAACAGTGCCGGCTGAAGGCACAACACCTTTCTGACGGTACGCACCTCTTTCATAGGAATACTTTACAAAGCGTGAGGCGGCGCCGCCTCCTGATTTGCGAGTATAGAGATCTATCCATGAAAGATATGGATCTGGTGAAGCGATGAGTGGCAGCTGAGTCGTTGGGAGGTTAGCCATAACTTTGTAGACGCCGTCGGTTGCTTTTAGGATTACAAGGTTGCAGCCACCGGTTCCACAAAAGAATGGCCCTAGTAAATATACAACGACTTCATCCTGACCATCTTTATCAAGATCAATTCGGCGATAGATATACTTCGCTGGTATCTTCGTATCACCTACAAGAGCTGCATTGTAGTCTGGCGCAGCTCTTAAGAGTGCCTCTTCAATAGCTGGATCTGCGACGAGTCCTGCCTCTTCAGGAGTTGGGCTTTTGCTACTACATCCAACTGCGAGAATACATAATATGAAAAGAGTGAAAGGGAGGTGGATTGGATTTCTCATGGGGGGAGAGTACTACGTTTTGGGGGTTTGGCCAAATGGGAATTGGGGGTGAGGCCGGGAGATTGCTTCCAGCCTTCGCTTAAAGCTATGGCTGACAAGCTGTCGTTCGGTCTGCGAGAACCGCTCTTATGGTCAGTGTAAGAAGATGGAAATATTCAAATACGCCTGTTAGCTGGGGGCTTGCTTCGTCGTTCGAGCGAATGCTCTCAGCTCCTCGCAATGACGTGGTAGTTCTGTGATACGATGAGTCAAATGAAGCTAATCTCTGAAGTTGTAGTTCACCATTTCGCTAACTTGGAGACTCTGTTAGAAACTATAGGGTGAACAAGCTCGAAGTTAATCTAAAAGGTTTTTGCTCAGATATTGAGACGCTCAATAAAGAGGTTCGCTCTTCATTGGGGCCGGCTGATTACAAACACCTTCTGCGCACCGAAAGGTACGGACGCATTGCCGCTCTGCTCGGGTACTCTACAGCGTGGATATTCCCTAATCCTCTTACAGCTTTTCTTATAAGCCTTAGTCAATTTACCCGTTGGCTTATGGCTCACCACATCCTACACCGTGGCTACGATAACGTGCCCGGTGTTCCGCATCGCTACACCAGTAAGGGGTTTGCCGTAGGGAAGCGAAGATTCCTCGACTGGTTTGATTGGATGCTTCCCCGCGCGTGGGACTATGAACATAACATCTTACACCACTATCATACCGGTGAAGATGCAGATCCCGATCTCGCTGAACGCCATACTGAATTTTTAAGAGCATGGAGAATACCAAAGTTTCTTAAATACATCTTTGTAGGAGTGGCTGCTTGTACTTGGAAGTTTACCTACTACGCGCCAAGTACAATGAGTGTCCTTGAGCCCGAATCAAAAAAACGGATTAAGCAGCCACACATCATCTTTATTACGATTAAAAATATCTTTCAGTTTAGAAACAAACACGTTCGCATGTTGTGGCTGCAAGGATACCTTCCATACGGGCTGTTCCACTTTGCAGTAATCCCAGCTCTCTTTTTTCCTCTTGGACAAACTGCCGTACTGTACGTTTTCCTAAATAAAGTACTCGCTGAGATATTTACTAACATCCATTCGTTTCTTGTCATCGGCCCAAATCATACCGCAGACGATCTCTACCGATTTTCATTTCACTACGACGATAAGGCACAGTTTTATCTAACGCAGGTACTGGGTTCCGCAAACTATAACTGCGGGGACGAGGTTCGTGACTACCTGAGTATCTACCTAAATTATCAGATCGAGCATCACCTCTTCCCTGATCTGCCGATGCTTAAGTACCGAGAGATTCAGCCACAGGTAAAACAGATCTGTGAGAAATGGGGAGTCCCCTATCAGCAGGAGAGTATTTTTAAACGTTTTAAGCGCATGGTCGATGTCTGCGTGGGCAATACTGCAATGAAAGAGATGAGCTCAATTCAAGAAGTGGTAGCTATGCCTGTGGATAAACTCTCTGCAATCCCCCCAGCAGCGAGCCAACCTGTAGTCCACGCACACTGAAAATTATAGCCGCCAGTTAAACCATCAATATCAAGTACTTCTCCAGCGAAATAGAGCCCTGGGCAGATCTTACTTTCCATCGTTTTAAAATTTACTTCTGAGAGCCGCACTCCACCACAGGTAACAAACTCATCTTTAAAACGCCCCTTTCCGGTCACCTCGAATGCCTTTGCGGTGAGTGTCTGCGCTAGTGAGTTCATGTCTTGCTTAGATAGGTCTGAATAGTTTTTTGAACTAAGCGCTACTCCTCCCCCCTCTAACACTTGTTGCCAAAACGATTTAGGGAGATCAAAGGGGCTATGAAGGCTAACGGTGCGCCTTGGATGTTTCTCTTTCCATTCCCGAAATATCTGCTGAACGCTTTCTGTGTTATGGTCAGGTAAAAAATTAATAAAGAGCTTTGCATTATATTCCCCTTCTGCCAGAGCGCGAGCAGCACGCGCAGAGAGCCGTATAATAGCGGGGCCGCTTAGACCCCAGTGCGTGACGAGCACAGGCCCCTGCTCATAAAAGGTCTCGCCGTTTAAGCACTCAAGACGGAGTTCGGTACTTTCAAAACTTACCCCTTGAAGCTCCTCGAGCAACCTATCACGTATTTCAAAGCTAAAGAGCGATGGTACAGGAGGCTCGATTTGATGTCCGAGATTTTCAGCCAGCGTAAATCCACCCCTTGATCCACCAGTTGCTATCAACACATGCGTTACTGCAATTCGTTCTTTTGATTTCTTAACAACGAGTTCAAAAACACCGGTGCTTTCATTTTTTTTAATCTTAGCAATCGGCATTTGGACTTTGAGAGCAACTCCCAGCTTTTTGGCCTCTTCCCGGAGACAATTGGCAACCGTTATTGATTTATGCGTTGAGGGAAACATTCGGCCATCAGGCTCTCTTAAAAGAGGTACACCGCGAGACTCAAACCATCTAACAGTATCTCCTGACTCAAATCGGTTAAACGGACCAAGAAGCTCGCGTGAGCCTCGTGGATAAAACGCTGAGAGTTCACGTGCACCGGTAGTAGAGGTGGTAACGTTACACCGCCCTCCCCCAGAGATAATAAGTTTTGAGAGTGTTTTTCCAGTGGCTTCAAAGAGAGATATTTCGGCGTCAGGCTGTTTTTCAGCCAGCGCAATTGCTGCAAAATAACCAGCAGCACCGGCTCCTATAATTGCTACGCTCATAGTGTTCTATTCTTAGTAAGATACTCAAGGTCCGATACTACACTGTAATTTGGGTTTGTGTCCAAGTAGTGATTGGTTATAGCCTTCGCGTGAAGCTATGGCTGACAAGCTGTCGTTCGAGATGTGTATGTGTTGGTGGTAGGCTGAGTATAGCCTATACACTTTTTACACCTGTTAGATGGGGGCTTGCTTCGTCGTTCGACCTGCGGTCTTGCGCTCCTCGCAATGACGAGATGACGGAATGACGGGAGGAAAGACTCTAATATTAGAGGAGAACCCTTCCGCTTTTTTATGCGGCTTTTGCGGTTAATACTTTTTAGCAATAAGAAATTAGCTAGAGCGAGATCTGAACTCTTCTCTCTGTCGATTCTTCCGAGCTGCTGCTTACGCCGGCGCTTGAAGTAGCTTCTGCAACAGCTTCTTCTGCCCGTGCACGATCACCTTCAATGATCTGCTTGTACGCAGCATAAACTGTTTCAAGAAGACCTATCACTTTCGTAATGCGCTCAGCATCACGGTGAAGGTTCGCTTCTGTGAGATAGAAAAGCATGAAATCATAAAGACGGTCGAGGTCTTTTGCGATCTGGCCACCTTTTTCAAAGTCGAGCGTATTCATAAGCTCAGCGATAATCGCTTGGGCTTTGCTCAGAAAGCGACAGAACTTATTCATGTCACCGTCTTCAAGACCAGATTTAGATTGTCTTAGAAATTTGAGGGCTCCTTCATACATCATCAGTAAGAGTCGACCACGATCGGTGGTGGTCACTTGAACTGTCTGATAGGCGTTGTGGGCGTTTTTGCCGTACATGGGCGTCCTTTAACCTCGTATTTTGTTACCTTTCTTCGCTACCTGAACCCAGTAACTGTATACATTTGGGTTGCATAGTAAGTATCGGTGTACGCTTTCTGGCACTTAAGGAGAAATTCACATTCACCTGAGCAATGGCAATATGCTGTGTGTTTTTAGTAACTTAGGAGGCGAAAAGAAAGTGTGGAAACTGTCGATATCGATACACTTCAGCATTTTCATCGCTTATAAGTGGCTCAGGAGTGAGTTCAGAAACAACCAGTTTTTTGATCTGTGATTGGACATCATTAAGCTCTTTTTTAACCTCTGAAATTCTGTCTTTATCCCCGCCGGCGCTTTGAAGCTGCTTGATAAGATCTTGTTTTTGTTCAGAGAGTTGTCTTAATTCAGAAGCCCCGCTATCGGAAAAAACTCCCTCTTTAAGATAGTTCTCAGGCTTACTCGTGGCTTTATGAATAAGCGCCAGCTGCTCCTGCTGCGCAGCATACTCTTTAAGCTCCCTAGGAAAGAGTGAATAGGTTGCAGATACGATTGCATATCTTCCGGGCTGGATATCGTAAAACTCTTCAAGGAGCTTGTCTGTAAAACGGTCGTAGGTCTCACCACCCGTACCATGGATAAAGAGATCCGCTACAAGCCTACGCATAATGATGCTGATAAAAACTGCCTTTGGGTAAAGAGTAAAGCTAGTAGCAATATAGTTTGCGAGATCGCTCACTTTACATGTTCCTGTGATCTCATCGCTATCTGAAAATGTGTAGGTATCTCCATCAAGTTTTACATAGAGCGCGCTTCTTCTGTCATTTTCTTTATCAAAGAGCCAGAGCGGTAGCTCATAAAATCCCTCTTTCTCTTTAAGATCAGGGAACGGATTCGCAGCGTTTTTAATCTTACGCTCCTTGCGGTGTTCCTGAAGTAGACGGTTATACTCTCTATGAAAATGACGGTAGTCTCTAAGAACACCAACAAAAAAAGACTGAAGAACCCCATCTGCCATAAGGTGAGAGAGCGGTAACTCAAGCTGTGAACGAAAGCTTAGCTGACGTCTTACAAGCGTATTAAGATCTCGAAGGGGTAAGTAGTGAAACTTTCTATAGAGCTCTAGAGCGACATCAATACGCTCAAAGATTTCTGGTCCACATCCACAGCCTGTTACAGCATGCGTGAGCTCCGCTCTAAGGTCATCTATTCGAGAGACATCGAGACCGGGCTGGAGAAAAGCTAGTGACTGGCTCTCTGATACTCTTTTCGTTTTGACCTCAAGATGTTGTCCTGTGCCACACGGGAATGAGATATCTGCGAGATATCCCTCATCGATGTCGACAAGAATGTTTAGGGAATTCGCTGGGATCTCTTTTTTAAAGAGGTGCATAGCCCGCACCTTCTCAAGTATTCCCATATGATAGATGAGCGGTTGATGCCCGGCAGCAATAATAGGCAGGGTAGGGTTCGGTTCCTCCAGCCGTACATGTTCATCAGTTAGCTCATCAAGAGCCAGCGTATATTCGTAGGCGGCTTTTAGTAGACGCTGCCTGAAATTGTTTCGTTCTGTTTCTGAAAAGAGGTAGGCAGAGGTACCGGCGGCACCGTGAGATTTTAAAATCTCAGCCCATTCTGATCGCTCAGGCCTATAAATCTCTTCAATACAGTTCTCAGGCGATACGTTATCAGACATAAATAGTGTCACTACATCGAAAACAGAGCAGCACTCTCTTTAACACACAGATGATCACGACAGGTAAACGGCTCTCCGTATTCTACTCCAACACACTTTCCCCAATAGAGCGCGTCAGTCTCAAGCTGCTTAAGCACCCTTCTATTGCCTTCATGGGTAACAAACTGTGACTCATACGCTGTAATAGAATCCATCTTTTTATGAAACGTAGAGCTAATATCAAAAACAAAAGATGGCTGAACTTTTACCTGCAAATGGAAGGCGTAATAGTAAAAAACCTTACCTGGGTAGTAGGGCTCATGTTCCATATCGGTGTTTGAGAGTTTAGAATAAAAACGTGAAGCTAGAGAGAGAGAAGATGCTGAGAGGTGATCGGGGTGACCATCCTCATAATACGGGGCAAAGAGAATCTCAGGACGGTACTTTCGCATGAGCGTTGCTACCTTCTTTCTCGCCTCAACCGTATCAAAGAGCTCTCTATTCTTCAGGTCAAGAACCACTCGCTCAGAAGCTCCGATAATTTGTCGCGCGCTCTCAGCCTCCTGCATGCGTTTTTCAACTGTACCATGAGGCGTTGGTTCTCCATTGGTGTAATCAACAAAGATAACTTGGTAACCATCATTTGCTAGTGCGGCAAGAGTACCACCGGCTCCAATTTCTATATCATCTGGGTGCGCTCCCAGCGCCATCACCGTCTTTGTCATGTCTTTAGCCCTGATCATCACAAGAACATGAACAGCATGCGGCTTTTTTCTTTAGGGCATCACAGTAAGACACTCCGTATACCCGGCGATGCTCTTTATCAAAGACGTTCATGTAATACCGAAAACGAACTTCTGCGTCATCAAGCTCGCGGCCAAAGGAACGGTTGAGATCAAGATACACCCTAGGTACAGGTATTTCTTCCACTTCCAGATTATTCGCTGCAGCTTGAACCCAGAACTGTAGCGGGAAAGCATATCCTGTATCATCAAGCTGTAAATTCTTAAGGGGCTCTACTCGGTAGGCCTTATAACCGCAGAAAGCATCCGTAATGTTAAAACCGAGACACTCATTTATAGTACGAGTGATCTCACAGTTAATACGGCGCCTTTCTTCTGGAGCAGCATCTCCTCCCTGATCAATAGTGTAGTAACGGCTTCCAGAGACCACATCCACGTGTTGTACACGCTCTAGAAACTTATCAATCTGTAAAGGATCATGCTGACCATCACCGTCCATGATCACAAGAGATTCATATCCGCTCTCTATAGCGTAATGAAAGACACTCATAATGGATTGTCCGTATCCTTGGTTTTCTTGGTGATCGACAACGGTAGTCTTGTTATCGGCAACAGTTAAAAGGATTTCTGAGGTGCGGTCAGTGGAGCCATCGTTAAGGAGTAAGATATCTCCAGAATAGACTTCTCGAATATCTCTATAAACGCCTTCGAGCGTATGCTCCTCGTTATAGATTGGGAGGGCCAAAAGAGCATCACTTTGCTTATCTGACAGCGACTGTATTGTTAATGGAATTACTTTCATTACGACAATTTAGCTGCATTACCCCAAAAGAGCAATTTTGGCCGCCGGGCTACAAATTCTTGCTGATAAGACGAGAGATGGAAGCCCAGACATCCCCCCTATCAGGGCCCAGATGCACACGGTGATTGCTATCCTCATAGAGAGTGACCTCAATACCGAGATCGGTAAGAAAATCAACAGTCCTTGGCGTATCAAGGGAGTCATCCTTTGCGCCAATAAAGGCGAATATCTCAGGCCGGGTGCTTCTTTGCATAATCGTTTCAAGCGCCTGACGCCCTCCTCTAGCAACCGGCACAAACTGCGTTAAGGTGTTAAAGCCGATCTCGCTCATCGTAATATCTAGGTACTCCATATCGTCTGAGGTATACCCCTGCTTTGAATACGAAAACGTGTCAAGGCCGGCATACCTAGTAAAAACCCGCGAAACGCTCTTAGCCGGCTCATATGAGAGCGAAGAAAGAATCATGCCCCATGCCGGCGTGACATAGAAAAGAGGCGATACCATTATCATTGATTTAATTGAACCTGGATGCTCTACCTCATGCTTTAGAACAGAGGGGACAGACCCTGAATAAGCTAAAACAGTCTGCGGCAAAGTACGGGATGTGCCCTGCTCATCAGTGTACGTTGCAAACGACATCAGCTTTCTTGATACACCACAGTCCCAATCCTCGCGTGTCGTGCCATCAAACTCCTCCTTATCTCCTGAATGGCCGGGGAGCGGGCTAAGGTTCACACGAACATTCTCGTCCATATCTGCTACGCCAAGTAACGGCGAGAGGCTAAGCGTACATGAGCCAATACCGCTAAAACCAGTTATAAGGTTGGTCTCGGGCGTAAGCTCAGGGACGCCTGCTGAAGTCGTCTTTGCGTAATCATAAAAGAGGCGAGACTCAAGATGGGAATCACCGTTTAGTGGCTGTTCATCACGCACCTTAGGAACAAGATCTCTAAGTGTGCGACTATAGGGATCAAGACTCTCCGTTTGAAGTCCAGTAGAAAAGGCAGGCGTCTGGTCCGATAGGATTTCAGTGGTATGGGGTACTGCTGACATATCTCTTACTCTCGTATTTGAAAAAATCTCTTGGCGGCTCCGTGATAAAACTCGGCAAGAACATCCTCAGGAAGATTATGGCCAAAGATCTCTGGGGAGTCTAGCTCGCTGAAGGAATCTGGATCAACTAGGGCCAGATCTGGATCTGCTATCGGGGACTTGCCTCTAAACTCAGTCTCAAACATCGTCCGTAGCGCGTAGTATCGTGACGCATAGAGATCAAACGCTTCTTCCTTACTCGAGCTCAGCCGCTCCATCTCCCATCCGTCATCTTCGGCCTCAAGGTGCGAACGCATAGTGACAATATCTGAACCAAAAAATACTCTTCCCCGGTAGTCAGATAAAAAGGCCGCAAGCTCATTTCTCTGATACTTACTGAGCTCTCGTACCATCCACTTTGTTGCGCTCGAATCAAGATAGAGATTCTCATGACGATCAAGGAGCCCAGAGAGAAATCTTAAGTTCTCAGGATTTCCCCCCATATGCGCCGCAATCCACGGCCCTTCAAACTGCTGTAGCAGCTCTTCAAACGGCTTGTACTGATCTTCTTTAGAGCCATACTTTAGAACATCACCATATTTTGTCTTAAACCACGTATCAGGATCAGACACATGCACCATGAACATCATTCCCTTTGACGCGGCAAGTTCCATCTGTGCTATTCGGTGAGGAGCATTAATACGCATAACACTCGGGTCACCAAACTCTGTCCCGAAGTCAATTCCACGCGGTGCTGCCCAGAATTTTACAATTCGAGCTCCTTTGTCATAAAACCGAGAGATTCTCTCAAGGTACCCATCGGTATGATCGTAAATTGGATCTTCGCCCCGAAAGCGCGGGAATGCGATAAAGTGCACAGAATCACCAAGCACAGAGCGAACAGCATCAACCTCTTCTAGTTGAGTCATCGTAAACACGTGCTCAACGGAAAAACACTTCATGACAGAGGCATAGATCTTTGCGCTCTCGGCGTCTCCTATATGAGTGTGTACATCAATAAGTGGCGAACACCGCGCAAGTGCTTCGGCTTCTTTACGATAGTCGAGATTAAAAAGATTCGCCGGCTTCACTTCATTCATTTTGAAGACTGCTGTAGTTCCTTTGCTCGTTTGTAGGCCGCGGTAATGGCATTCTCAAGAGCAGAGCCAACAGAAGACTCCTTAAGAACATTAAGCCCGGCCTCTGTTGTGCCTCCCGGGGAAGTAACCTGACGGCGTAGCTCCGCGGCATTTTCTCCGCTCTCATTCCAGAGCCGCACAGCGCCTTTAAATGTCTGGCGAACAAGGAGCTTTGCCTGATCGTCGCTAAAACCAACTCTCGACGCTCCACCTAAAAACCCCTCTAGAAGAGAAAACACAAATCCCGGACCACTGCCCGAAAGAGCGGTCGCAGCATCGACAAGATCCTCATTTTCAACATAAAGAACCTCACCAACGGCACGAAAAATATCGAGCGCAAGTTCTTTCTTATCACGGTGTACCTCACCGCTGGCATGAAGCACTGTCATGCCCTCCCCAATTTTTGCAGGCATATTAGGCATAGCGCGTACAAGATGCGGATGGTTGTTAAGCCCGGTTCGAAGGGTATCGAGTGAAACACCAGCCATTACAGAAATGACAAGCTGCGTACTTTGTAGCACCGGGCAAAGAGTGTCTTTTAGGGAAGTAAACGTCTGAGGCTTAACAGCTAAGACAACGGTATCACTTTCACCAACCGTCTTATCAGTGAGGCTCCCATACGATTTACAACCAAGCTCGAACACGATCTGTTCACGCTTCTGATCGGAAGGGTCAATAACAATCAACTGCTCCTGCGACACGATGCCCTTATCCAGCACTCGCGTGGCAATAGCAAGTCCCATGTTTCCACCACCGATAATAGTCAGGCTCATTATCCGCGGCCTCGCTCTTCATTCTCTACCTCTAGCGCTTCATCTTCACTAAGATTTAAAAACGCCATCATCTGCTGCATTAGCATCTGGTAGTGCTCCTTGTTCCCCATGTTAAGCCTATATTCATTAATGACTTTTATTTGCATGTCTTTGTTCCACATATCCCATGCTTGTTGCGATACGTTCTCAAAGATCTTTTGTCCGACCTCTCCGCCGAATGGGGGCTTTTCTAAACCTGGCAGCTCTTGCTGCAACTTTGAGCAATTTACCGTTCTGGACATTTTACTCCTCCTGCATAAGTTTTCTTCTAGTAATACCCGGATAATAGACCACCTCCCACCCTGTGAACACAACTGGAAATGGCCTAAATCTCTACGAAAATCTACCATATTGAGCTTATTGATGAAATTATGCGCACATTTTTTATGCGCGGTGCATAATACATGTGACAGGAGAAGCCAGCAGCTTTTCCCTGCCGTCTTTAACAATCAGATAGTCTTTATAACGGGCACACGTTGCAGAGCCGGGGAACTCGCAGCGACAGGAGAATTTTACTCTCAAAAGCGTTATGAAGAACACAAAAACCCTCAATAGATTCAGTCAGATACAGAAAAAACGCTCCTTTTACAAAAATTGTACCTCAATTTTACAAATCCGTGACAATTCGCACCTGACCCTCTGCCACACTGCTAATCATAAAGGTTACCACGCTGTGTGTTACGGGAAGTGCGGTTTTAAAAAGTTTTCAAATTATTTTGTGGGAGGTTCACATGCAAGTAGATAGCAGAAAAGACAAGGAACTTGTTAAAGCATTTGTTGGGGGGGAGGAAGAAGCCTACCTCGAACTTATTCGTCGCTACACCGAGAAAGTGCATAACCTAGCGCTCCGTATCACCAGAAATGAATCTGACACGGAAGAGATTCTACAAGAGGTCTTCATTACGCTGCACACCAAGATGCATACGTTCCGTGGAACATCAGCTTTCTCTAGCTGGCTCTACAGGATCACCGCAAACACTTCTTTCATGAAGCTAAGAAACCGCAAAAAGCACAGTTCAGTTTCAATCGAGGCTGTCCCAGAGAGTGCTGGTATGAATAACTGGCACGGAACACGAAGTGACACATGTGATGTAAACTATATGTCAGCAAGGCACGAGCTAAGAGAATTCTTACAAGAAGCTATCGAGAAACTCCCTGAAGAGTACCGAACAATCTTCATCCTGCGCGATGTTGACGGGCTATCAAATCAGGAAGTTGGTGAAGTTCTTGGCATTAGTGTTCCGGCGGTAAAATCACGGCTACACCGATCAAGAATAATGCTTCGCAGAAAGCTACAAAGATACTACGACGACTATACGAGCACCTCACACATCTCGTACGGTTACCACCCGGCCGCTCGTGGTTTCGAGTATGCTGAGGCGGCTTAAAAAGTACTCCATTTTAACTCCACATATGCTATCATGCGCCCTGAAGACGAAACGCATTTCTTCAGGGCGCAACTTTTATGATTTCAGCAGAAGAATTTTACAAAAGTAATGAGAGACAGGGCTTCCTCATTGATATGGATGGGGTCATTTATAGTGGTGGCACACCGATACCGGGTGCTATCGAATTCATTGAGACCCTACTAGAAAACGACATCCCCTTTCTTTTCCTCACCAACAACAGCCAATTCACCAGACGTGACGTTGTTACCAAACTCGAGCGAATGGGAATTAACGTTGAAGAGAAGCATATTTTTACAAGCGCTATGGCCACGGGAAGATTTCTGGCCGAGCAGAAGCCTCACGGAACGGCATATGTGCTTGGTGAAGGAGGCCTTATCCTGAGTCTCCACAACAACGGCTACTCAATTGTGCATAGCGATCCCGACTATGTGGTAGTCGGCGAAGGTCGAACGCTCACCCTTGAGATGGTGAGCAAAGCCATTGAGATGATCCTTGCTGGAGCAAGACTTATCGCCACCAATTTAGACCCCTCCCCTCGAATCCCTGGCTGGAACAAGCCGGGAATCTCAGCAGTCATCGCCATGCTCGAAAACGCCACAGGCCGAAAAGCATTTAGTGTTGGAAAACCAAGCCCAATCATGATGCGCGCCGCGAGAAAAGAGCTGGGGCTACGCACTGCAGGCACAACTATTATTGGTGATACAATGGATACTGATATTCTTGGCGGTGTACAGATGGGATACAGAACAATTCTGTGTCTGAGCGGATGGTCTAAAAAAGACGATCTTGGGAGCTACACGTATTGTCCCGATCTGATCGTCAATTCCGTAGCCGAAGTGCCTATACCTGATAACAACCCTACTGAGCTGGCTGCTGCTGGCTAAGCTTCGAGTTGGAAAGTCTCAGACGGCCTCTTTCACATCAACTTGGTCGTCAATATCAGACTCTACTGAGCTATCTTCAACGTCTAATTTAATTGCCTCTGGGAGTTGCTTTGAGGCCTTGGCGCCAAGCTCTCTTAGAAGTTCAGTCTGACGAACGAGATTTCCTCGCCCCGTTGAGAGCTTGCCCATAGCATCGTGATAGGTGTTACGGGTGGTATCGAGTTGATTGCCAAGCTTCTGCATATCTTCTACAAAACCCACAAACTTATCAAAGAGTGCGCCTCCTCTTCTGGCAATTTCGTCAGCGTTTTGATTTTGGAGCTCAAGCCGCCACATTGAAGATACAGTACGGAGAGTTACAAAGAGCGTTGTGGGCGAGACGATCGCCACTCTTTTTGACCACGCAAAGGTGTGGAGCTCCGGGTCATTTTGAATCGCGAGCGAGTACGCTCCCTCGATCGGAATAAACATAAGAACAAAATCAGGCGAGCCAAGCGCTTCGGTGTCTTGGTAGCGACGCTTTTCAAGTCCCAGTACGTGATTCTTAATAGATGTTGCGTACTGCCCTAACAACCCGAGCCTTACATCATCATCTTTTGACTCACAGTACTGACGGTAATGCTCAAGAGAGACCTTCGAGTCAATCACAACGTGTTTTGACTCAGGAAGCTTTACAACAATATCAGGCTTGATGACTCCACCAGACTCAGTGTGCTTTAGCCCTAGGCCCTTGCCTTGAACAATATAGTCTTGATCTTTTCTGAGACCAGATTCTTCTAGAATTCGCTCAAGCACGACCTCTCCCCAACTACCCTGTGCACGCACATCTCCTTTGAGAGCACGAGTAAGGTTCTCAGCCTGAAGGTTCATCGCTTCGTTTACTTTAACAATTCTCTCTATCTCACTCTTAAGCGCATGACGCTCCTTTGCCTCTAGGTTAAAAGAGTCATCTACTTTCTTCTGGAAATCTTGCAACCTGTCTTTGAGCGGAGTGAGCAGTTGTAAAAGGCTATCTTTTGATTGGGTCTTAAAGGTATTCGTTTTTTCTTCGAAGATCTTATGAGCGAGGTTCTCAAACTCGTGGCGAAACTTGTCTTGTAGCTGTGAGAGTTCCTGTTGTTGATCTTTCATCCTCTCATCTAGTGCGGCTTTTTGGGCCTCCACACGTGTGAGATCTTCACGACTGACCTGAAGTTCCTGACGCATCCTTTCAGTGAGCTCATTCTGAGCAGCCCCAGCTCTTTCCTTTTCTTCAAGCCGAGCCTCTAAAACGTGACGAGAGACTCTTTCCGCACCGAGTCGGCGGGCACACAATATGTAAACAACAATACCAGCGGCTACTGCCGAAAGGATTGGAACAAGAAACTCCAAAACTACTCCTTATAAATGAAAATCGCGAAAGGAATCCCTTACTCCTACAGGTAAGAGATCCCACCCAAAAACAATAACACAAACGCACACGATTCCAAAAAGAATGAATTCTCTAAAAGAACCAGTTGGTATAGAGAAGAAGTGAATATCTCTTACAGTAATCGGGGCAAAAAGCGGCACACCCGCAGGAGTACATGCATCGGCAAGGATGTGAAAGAGGTACCCCCAACCAAACCAAAAGAGAAACACACTCTGCAAAAACACACTTGATAAACACAAGATCAGAGCAACCACAGGCCAATGAAAGAACCCCCTGTGCCCAAGCGTTGCTCGAAAGAAGGCGCTAAGCGCCTGACCGAACGCATCTAAAATGCTTGCGACTCTTCGTGATAGAAAACGGCTAAACAATCTGCCCGGCCTGCTCACGACTCCATCCCCATCAATATCAGGAGCAATAGAACCGAGAAATACAGCGAGTAAAACCACCGGGGTAAGCGCAAAGCCAGTGAGTCTCGCGAGTGCAACCGAAGACGCGATTCCAATGACAAGGTGTGTTGGTGCGGTCATAACCTCTTTTAAACGCAAAAGATTCTAAAAGATTACAAATAATTAGCAGATATGTTAAGGAATTTGTTCAATAAACAGGATTCACATGGACCATTGTGCTACACTCTGCCAGCCTGGTCTATAACAAGTATACGTTTATTATCTTACCTAAATGTCCATGAAAAACTTTATTACCCTTATCCTGACGCTTTTCTTTCTGAACACTCCCGCCTTTGCGCTGAATGAGATTGAGCTCGTTTCAAACTTCGAAACGTACCCGAACTCAAGTTACCATGGGGAACGCCTAGTGGTCGGGGATAAACTCTTCTTTTCAAATAAGGACAAAGACAATGGCACAGAGCTCTGGATACTTGAAACGCCGGGAGGCACACCGAAGCTTGTCAAAGACATTAATCCGGGGCAGGACTCTTCCTTCCCAAGGGAGTTCATTCTTTTTAAAGACAAACTTTTCTTTAGTGCAAGAAGCTCAAACGCAGAGGATAACGAACTCTGGTACTCTGACGGTACTGAAGCAGGCACCCAGCCTGTTGGCGCCATTATTCCATCCGCTATCCCGCGAGACCCTGACAATCTGACCACATTTGGGCAAAACGATGAGCGACTGGCTTTTTCAGGAAGACGAGAGGGCATAGGTACAGAGTTTTGCCTTACTAACGGAACCGCTAACGGTACCACATGCTACAACCTTAAGTCTGGGACCGACAGCTCGTACCCTTCTTCGTTTATAAAATTAAATGACGACTTATACTTTACAGCCACCGACGACACCCACGGACAAGAACTCTGGTGGATGGCCTATAACGCCGGAGCTCCTTCACTCTTCATAGATCTTGTGCCAGGAGGCACCGGATCCTCGCCTTATTATCTAACGGCAATTAAAAGTCCACTGAGCACCCCGGCCTTCGTTTTTAGCGCCAGAACCGTCAGTGGTGAATATGAGCCTTTTATTTCTTACGGGTTCGGCGGACTCACGTTTCAGTTAAAAGACATTAATGGCAACTCCAGCTCTTCTCCGACAAATTTTTACCCTGCTCCGCAGGGAGGCGCGTTTTTTAGCGCTCGCACGGAGGCCACTGGTGATGAGCTCTGGTACTCGGACACAACTCCCGGTGGAACAAACCTTGTTAAAGATATTACCCCTGGCACTGAGAGTAGCTATTTCTATGATTTTGGAACGGTAGGAAACACTGTACTTTTTGCTGCAAACAGTGACGGACCAAATAGCGAGGAGCTCTGGATGTCTGACGGCACCGGGGCCGGCACAAAAATCCTAAAGGATATTGAACCAGGAATCTTTGGCTCAAATCCTGAAGCATTCTATTCGTATGGCAACAAATCTTTCTTTGTAGCAGAAACTTCCGACTCCGGTAATGAGCTCTACGTATCAGATGGCACATCCAATGGAACATCGCTTTTTGTCGATGCTTTTAGCGGCACAGCTGGAAGCTTTCCAAACGATTTTTTTATGATGGGTGGCCAGCTTGGTTTCTTCGGAAATAGTGATGACGGTCCTGCTATCATTTTTCTAAATGCTACGACTGGAGCTATCTCATCCACTGTGCCCGTGGAGCTCGACTCTGAATTGGGATCGTTCCCGGAGGAACTTGCCGAGCTTCCAAACGGAGACGTATTGGTTAACCTTAGGAATCAAGAATATGGCTACGAGCCGTACGCCCTTAACCCTACTACTGGTGCTCTCACTCTTCTTAAGGACATTCACACTGGAGCCGGCTCTTCAGAGGCAAGCCCGATAGGAACTGTAAATGGAAAGCTTGTGTTTAGTGCTTTCTCAAAAGAGCATGGAGAAGAGCTCTGGGTTACCGATGGTACCCCTGCTGGAACAACATTCTTAAAAGATATCAATCCTACAATGGACGAAGTTAACGAGCTCTCTTCTGAACCGTACGGGCTCCTTGAAGAGCCATATAATGGATATCTCTATATCAGCGCTTACACTCCAAATGAAGGTCGCGAGCTCTGGCGTACAGATGGGACGACTGCTGGCACAACTCTTTTTATGGACATCTATCCAGGTCAAGAGGGTTCGAATCCAAGTGATGCTATAGTAGCGCTTGGTAATATGCTTTTCTTTCAAGCCGAGATATCTGCTAACGGTGTCGATGAGGTATTTAAGACCGACGGAACAGTTGGTAACACTACTCAGCTTACCGATTATGACGTGTCAGGAGTTCAGTACTACTCCAGAATGATTGAGCACGACGGAATGCTCTTTTTTGGTGGTGAACACCCGGTGCTTGGCCGTGAACTCTACAAATCAGATGGGACTCCTTCAGGTACCGTTTTTGCTGCTGAAATTAGCCCTGCTGGAAGCTTTTTTTCCTCACAGTTCTATAGTTACGGGGGGCAGCTTCTTATGGGGGGAAGATCGACAGAATATGGACCTGCCTACTTTTCGATCACTGCTCCATACACAACCACTGAAGTCGAGCTTCTGGTAGACCCATATCCAGGCGATGCATCTGGAGGAACAGGAGAATTTTTCATGGTCTACGACCAACTCTTTTTTAAGTCTATTACGGGAGATGTTGGTGGTAGTGAAAATACTGAGCCCTGGGTAACCGATGGGACACCAGGTGGCACAAAGATCTTTAAAATTATTCAACCAGGAAGTGGCGCAACTGAGATGGACAGTTGGGTGCGTGCTGGAGATTATTATTACTTTTCAGCAACTGAAGGAGACGCCACTGGCAATGAGCTGTGGAGAAGTGATGGTACTCCTGAAGGCACAAAAATCTTTGCCGATCTCGCACCAGGCAAGGACGAAAGCAATCCATACTTACTTGGCGTCTATCGCGGAGCTCTTTACTTCACCTATGATGACATCGCCATTAATAAAGAACTCTGGCGTATAGTCTTTGATGAATGTCCTGATGACCCAAATAAACTAGAGTTTGGCGAATGTGGTTGCGGTCTTGCCGATATCGATAGTGACGGGGATGGTGTTCTTGATTGCTCAGACTCTTGCTCAGCTGACGCACTAAAGACAACAGCTGGAGACTGCGGGTGCGGTATAGTTGACGAGGATCTCGATGCCAGCGGCGTTTCTGACTGTTTGACTACAGAAGAGCTCCGAGTGCGCTACGATCTTCTTGGTAAGCTTATTACTGAGTATAAAAAGAAACCTAAAAAAGGACGAAAGAAGCGTAAGCGTGACATTCTGAAGGCGTATAAGGATCTGAATAAATACTCGCGCTCTCAGATCGGTCTTTTTGTAAATAGTACGAAGAAGAAAACCCAAAAACGTCTTAAGATCTTAAAACGTAAGGTTCTCAAGTTTCGTAAAAAGTCTAACAAGAAGAACAGGCGAAAAGCTTTAAAAGCCCTGGCACGGTTCTTAGCTATATCACCGTTGTAGTATTTAACGCGATCGATATTGCTATTGAGTAAACATGCAAAATCAGCCGTCGCATAAAGCTATGGCTGACAAGCTGTCGTTCGACCTGCGTGATCCATAATGGTGGTTAGCGTAGTAAGATAAATACACTAAATACGCCTGCTAGATGGGGGCTTGCTTCGTCGTTCGACCTGCGGTCTCAGCTCCTCGCAATGACAATCCGGCTTATCCGTTATTGGCTAAGCATACGTGTAAGTGTCAGGGCGCGGTCTGGGCTCATGAGAGACAAGATCTGACCGATTCGTTTCTCTGGCATCCGTTCAATGAGCCCAAGAGCAATTGTTACATCGAGCTGCTCAATAAGAATAGCTGCTTCTTTTGGATTCATAGAGCCGTACACATTGGCAAGTTGTTCTAGTTGCGTGCTGCGTTTTTTCTCTGACTTCTGACGATGAGCCTTAAGCTTATCTGTAAGCTCACGAATTTGAGTAAGCTTGGCAGCGAACTCACGATCTCTATTATCTAAATCTGACTCACGAGCACTTAGCTTGTCATTGCGCTCCTCAAGCTCAACCCTTCGCGCATCCAGACTCTTTAGAAGCTGAACTTCGTCACGAGTATACTGACCAGATTTAAACATCTGACGAGGCATCTCCATGCTCATGGTAGCGTGAGCCGTTGGTACGGTGAGTACTCCGGTAGCTTCAAGAGCTGTAAACGCGAACTTCCCAAAGGCACAGAGAAGCACAAAGGCAAGAGCCGCAAGGGGGCCACTTCTTTGCGGAGCAGGGAAAGCGCTAAATGACATCGCACTGTCACCTGGCATAGCAGACTCATTATCAAAGACACCGTTAGCTTCATCTTTTTTCATACCATCCTTAATTGCTTGTGCAATATCTTTCGCAATCTTCTGTGTCGATGCTTTTCCGGGTATGGCGCCACCTTTACTTTTCATATCTTTCATTGTGCTTCTTAGATCCTTATAAAGTTCTTCTGCTTGTGAACGGGTGAGTTTTTTCTGTTTCATGTTCTTTACTCCAGCGTTATTCCTTTCATTACACTTAATTCATTTAAAAATTTCTCTTCTTCTTTTTCGAGCTCTTCGTCGTACGTTTCCTTCTTCTTCTCTTTAAGCTTCTCAAGTACCTCTACATTTTTAGCTGCAACCTGATATTCAACGAGCGCCGCTTCAGCCTCTTTCTTCCGCTCCTCGAGCTCCTCTTCAGCCTTCTCTATCTCAGACTGAACTCGCTCCACATACAACGATTGAAGCTCTAGAGCCTCAACAGTAGTTTCTTCACTCCGGTTATGGCTCACGAGCTGTTCCTCAAGGTACTCAATTCGTTCCTCAATAACCGTTACTGCCGCGTTCGCTTGTAGAAGAATTTTTTTCTTCTCATCTCGAACAGTTGTGAGATATTCAAGTACCTTCTCCAAACGAAAGCGAAACTTCTTCATTCTCTATGCTCCCGCTTGTCCTTGAGGTTTATACTCACGTTTTTTGTTTACAATCTCTTTTAACATCGCCCAGCTATCTTCAAGCGAAACCTTTTGCGAAGGTTTTTGCTTTAAGTACGCGTTAAGCTCATCAATCGCCAGTACCGCTTTATCCACCTTTGGATTCTGCCCCGGCTTATACGCCCCAATGGTGATCAGATCTTCTGTCTCACGGTACGTTGCAAGAAGCTCTCTTGCAGCAGCAGCTGTATCAAGTACTTCCTCTGAAACAATCTCACTCATAACACGTGAGGTACTCTCTAATATTTCTATTGCTGGATAGTGCCCTTTACTTGCAAGCGCACGACTGAGCACAACGTGCCCATCAAGAATACCGCGTGTGGCATCTGCAATCGGCTCATTCATGTCATCTCCCTCTACAAGCACGGTATAGAGAGCACTTATAACTCCTTCAGCTTCGCTCGTTCCTGCTCGTTCAAGAAGTTTTGGCAGAAGCGAGAAAACTGAGGGGGTATACCCACGGGTACTTGGCGGCTCACCAATTGCAAGACCAACTTCTCGCTGAGCCATGGCAAATCTGGTTACAGAATCAAGCATCAACACTACTCGTTTTCCTTGATCACGGAAGTACTCAGCAATGGAGGTCGCATAGAAGGCGGCACGAATGCGCAGCAGTGCAGATTCGTTACCTGTAGCAACTACGACAACTGACCGCTTCAGGCCTTCTGGGCCGAGATCTCGCTCAATAAACTCACGTACCTCACGGCCCCTCTCTCCAATAAGACCAATCACGTTAATATCACTCTCAGAGTGCTTTGCGATCATGCCAAGAAGTGTAGATTTCCCCACACCTGAGCCGGCCATAATCCCTACACGTTGCCCCATGCCCATCGTGAGAAAGCTATTCATGGCTCGCACACCGAGATCAAACGGCTCTTCTACTCTCTTTCTGGTTACCGGATTCGGAGGACTCGTAAAAAGCGGAACTTTATGACTCATCTGAGGAAGTGGTCTCTGATCAATTGGATTTCCCATCCCATCGATTACGCGACCAAGCAGAGCATCTGATACCAGCACCTCATCCTCTGACCCAGATGAGATAATAGTTGCTCCAGGTGCGATTCCTTGCGGCTCTTCGTACGGCATAATGAGAATCTTATCTTTACGAAAGCCTACAACCTGAGCATCAATAACCTGACGACCTGAAACGATATGTACAGAAGACCCTACTGAAACAAATGGGCCATTGCCCTCAATAACGAGACCACGCACATCAGTTACAACTCCGCGCAGCTCAAAGTTACTTGTAAATTTTACAGCCGTGCTTGCTTCAGAGAAAACAGAACTCATCGTACCACCTTTACTACATTATCTCGGATTCGCTCCCACGCTTTATCAAGCTGGTAGTCTATCTCACCAGCCGAGGTCTCAACGACACACCCTGACTTAATCGTGCTATCACCTTCAAACTCCCAGCTTCCGTCATACTCTTTCATCGCTTTACGCACACCAAGCACATCAATGAACTCAAGATCTTCGTTACTTACGCGCACCTTACGGATAAGCGCCGTGCCCGTCTGGCCAATAGCTTCACGCACGATCTCAACGATATACTCAGGGTTAATATCAACTGCGGTATCAAGTAATTTCTTAGATATTTGAAGTGAAAGCTGTACAGCATCCTTTTCCACTTTAGCCAAGATCTCTTGAATCTGTCGTTCAAGATCTTTCGCTATATTACCAAAGCTTCCTTCCATTTTAGAAAACCGCTCATTACTCTTTTCAGCTCCTGCGGTTATTCCTTCAACTTTTCCAGCCTCAAATGCTGCCTCTTTAGCAAGCTCAAGCTTCTGCTCAAACTCCTTTTTGAGTTCTTCTATCTCACGTTCATGGTCAGCATCCGTAGTGTCACCTGAAAAGGCCTGATTCTCAGGCAAGTGCCATCTCTTTGGGGCATCTGATTGGGGAAGGCCCCCGTAGTCTGCAAACATGGGGTCAACAACAAACTCTTCCCCTTTAACAACCGGAAGCTCCATTGGAATGAACTCATGGGCTTCTTCTAGCTCACCAACAATTTCCCACGAAGCATCCTCATAAGGGGTCTCCTGATATGAGCCCTGAGACTCTTGGTCAACATGAAACTCTTCTGACATTCTTTATTCCTCTGCTATCTTGAACGCGTTACAGTCTTCCATCATTTAGCCAGTAGCGTATAAGCAGCGCGGCTTGATGTGGGTTCTCCTGAACAATCCGTGAGTTCTCTGACATAAGCTCTTCAAGCTGATCGAGATCGATTGAAGGCTCAAAAGTAGGCACATTCGCTCTTGCTCTCTCGGCTTCAAGCTCTTGCTCCAGCTCTTTCACGCCGGTAGGTAGAAGCCTCTCAAGGTCAAGCTCAGCATCTGTTGGAGTGATAAGAAACTTCACAAGAGGTCTCACGATGAAGAAGAAGAACAGGAGTAAGAAAAGAAGAGGTCCAGTACGATATATCCCGTTAAAGATCATATCTTGGGTAGCTTTCGCTTCAAGTTGACTCACAAGATCAACTGGCGGCTCACTAAAAGGGATGTTTTCAACCGTAACAGTATCGCCACGACTTGGGTCATACCCGACAGCACTCTTCACAACACTCTCAATCTGGACAAGTGTTTCGCTTTCAAGTGGTACGAAGGTACGATCTTGTACTTGGCCTTCTTCTCCGAGCACCTCGTCGTATTCACCGTCAACAATTACGGCTACCGAGAGTTTCTTTAAGCTTCCCTGTGGAGATTTTGTTCTTGATACAGCACGTGAGACTTCATAGTTTCTCACTTCTTCATTTCTATCTGCAGCCGAGCCTGGAGTTCCAAGAATCTCTTGCTCTCCATCACCAACGTTTGAAACTACGCCTGGGATTCCTCCACGTATAGCTTCCCCACGACCTTCGGTAACAATTCTCTCAGAACGAAGGACCTGTCCTCCGGGATCATAGCTTTCCTCTTCACGCTCACTCTGAGTAAAGTCCATGTCGGCTGTTACGCGCGCGATCGCCTTTCCAGGCCCGAGCACTCGTGTGAGCATCTGCTCAATTCTTCTCACATATCCCTGCTCTATCTCTCGTTGATACGTGAGTCGTGTCGCTTCTGCCTCCATAGTCTCTTCATTCTCACCTTCAGGTGAAGTAAGAAGAGTTCCTTGAGAATCAAGAATGGTGACATCTTCAGTGGCAAGCCCTTCAACACTCCCTGAGACGAGTTGAGCTATGCCCTTAATTTGCTTATTACTCAGACCATTTCGAGAAGCCAGACGAAGCATCACTGAAGCTGTTGTCTTACTCCCCCGGTTGGCAAAAACACTCTTTTCTGGTTGAGCAATATGAACACGTGCTGTTGATATTGCTTCTAGGGAGGTGATCGTACGTTCAAGCTCACCCTGAATAGCGCGCATAAACTTTACTTTTTCTTGGAAGGTCGTGGTACCAAGCTCAGCAGCTTCAAATATTTCAAGGCCGACAACGCCGCCCTGCGGCACTCCATCTCCGGCAAGAGTCATGCGTGTTTCATGAACCATATCAGGTGGCGAGATGGCGATAACAGAGCCCCCACCCCTTACCTCATAGCTAATTTTCATGTCCTTGAGCTTTTCAATAACCGCTGCGGAATCTACAGGTTCAAGGTCTGAGTACAGAGTCACGTACTCAGGCTTATTAGCCCACTTTGATACATAAATTATTCCCATAGCGGACCCTATTATAAGGACCGGTATCAGAATTTTTTGAACAAGCGGTAATTTAACGTATTGTTCGGTTAGCTTACCTAAAACGGCACCCGGGTCTATCTGTGTCGCCACTGAACTACTCCTCTCTCTTTAATCTAAAAACCTTAAACTTGAGTTCTCATTACTTCTTCATAGGCTCGAACGATCTTACCTCTGATCTGGTTCATGAGCTGAAATGCGATATCTGCTTTCTCAAGGGCGATCATCGCTGAGTGCGTTGAAACTCCCTTGCCTGTCATCATGCCTTCAATTTTTGTATCTGCATCAGCTTGCAACGAGTTCACATCCTGTATCGCTTCTCCAAAGAGCTCACTAAATGAAGTTGAGTTCGCGGTTCCGCCTGTTGTTTGTTGTCCTTGCTGCACCTGCTCATACGTCTTTATGGGAGCAGGTTTCATAAATGATGATGATATTTTATCTATTGCCATGTCTTATCCTTTAAAACCTTATTGATATCCTTGCTGCAGCTTGTCCCATGTCACGTGTCGCTTTTACGGCAGCGGCCAGTGCCTGATAGTACCGCACTCCTGTCATCATCTCTGTCATGGAGGACACGATGTTAATATTTGGATACGCTACAAAACCGTTTTCATTAGCATCAGGGTGTCCTGGCTTAAAAACCATTTTGGGCTCAGCATTGTCTTCTACGACTGCCATAACTTGCGGCTTTGAAAGTGTCATTCTGTCTAACACACTATCAAACTTGCTCTGCGAAGAGTGTGCTACCTGTACAACATCCTTTCGCTTATACGGGCCACCCTCATCGGTTCGGGTTGTTTCAGCATTGGCGATGTTTGACGCCAGTGTGTTCATTCGCGTACGAGCAACGCTTAATCCATTTGAGAGTACATCAATTGCATCATACATAGTTGTTCTCCTTTCTTACCTGTGGCCTATCTCATTGCCTGACGAAGAGCCATACGCATCATTTGAAGTTTCTTTCGCACCAGACTTGTTCCGGTCTGATACTTTCCGCTATTTAGTGCCAGCTTTCCCATCTGGATGTCGATATCAACGTTGTTTCCATCAGCGCGAGTTGCACCACTATAGTCTTCAACAAACTTTGAAGTTCCTTCTCCTGAGAGATCCATGTGCTTGGAGTGTGTTTTCTTAAGTGCGGATGAAGAGGAAGGATCAAATGCTCGCTCAAGCTCACCGGCGAAATCTACATCAACGGCCCGGTACATTGGAGTTTCAGCGTTTGCAATATTACTGGTGATTGCTTCATTACGCTTGAGGTAGAGGTCAAGCGAGTGCGTTATTCCTGGTACAGTTCTATCAAATAGCTTATCAACAAAATTGGTCATCGTTCTTACCCCACTTTCAATGTGGTTATCCACGGGAATACATTGCAAGGAGTGTGCACAAATTGCCCTTGACGCTAAGGTTAATAATTTAAGGTAGTTACGAGATTGGCCGTATCATAAGTGCCAAAATACCGGCACCCGACAGAAAGGGGTGGTGTCGTTATATTGTCCCCTCATCTTTCTCCTGCACTTGCACCTGCACGGTGATAAGGAGCCGGGACTAAGGCTAGAGCTAAGGATTGGGGATGATTGCTCCAGTCCTAGCTCTGGCGCGCTACTTGAGCTACTTGGTGCAAGAGGAAGAGGACTATAATTCTTACTTCAGTCTATACACAACCCACTCTTTCGATAGGAGATAACACTGCCTACTACCTGGCTGGACACTTGTATCCAGAGTCACATATTCACACCGCTCGCGGTCTCCCCGGCGAACACGGCGCAAAACGTACTGGCTGACGTAGTCTCTGGTGACTGATCTACGCGTAGTAGAATGGATGTCCAGATAATAGTTCACCGCAAATTGCATACCGTGCTCAGTAAATACGATACTATTTTTAGGAATGAGCTTGTGCAGGAACGGCTTATACTGTGGAAAAACATGAGTCGGTCTGCCAACTGTTCCCCAAAAAGAATGGCGTGCAGTGAACCAAAAGGTTGCTGCGAATAGACATACAACCACCGCGAATGTTCTGTAGTGTCTATTCTTATGTACTGCAGATGAGAGGAGAAGTATTCCGAACCATATGCAGCTAAGGGCGAGCCTTGTCGCGAGGCCATTTTTCGTATTCCATAAAGGAAGAGAGAGAAAGAGCATAATCCCAAGAAGCCATACCGTAACCTTACTTCGAGGCTTAAACACAAAGAGTGACAACGCAAAGAAAATCCAAATGGCTGTAAAAAGCCAGTATTCACTCTCCTGAAAAGGAGAGCACCCATAAAGGCGACAATAAACCTGCCAACCGAGCTCGGGCCGTAGCCAAGACTCAGCAAAGATTGTCTTTCCTGCCTTCTGAGCCATTGCGTAGATAACACTTAGAATGAAAAAGAGCCCAGCATAAAGATACGCCTGATAAAACCCACGAGGCCGAGGCATCAGACATGCCAGCAGTAACAGCCCACAGCTCGCGGTAAAGTAGTGCATACTCATCGGAATACAGGCGATAAGAAGCCAGAGAAATTTCTGAGTTGTTGTTAGCGCTGACTCAGATCTCACATAGAACGCAAAAAGGAAGAGCAAAAAACAAAGCGAAAAGCTGTACTCTAAAAAATTATAACTCGAAAAAAAGAGTGTATCGGAATTCCAAAAAAGAGCACAAAGCGATGGCAATATCCAAAGATTCTCTCGTTTACCTGCAAGTAGCAGGATAGCTACCGTAAAAAACGATAAGCCGCTTAGATAGGTGAAGTTATAAAGCTGGACTTCATGAAGCCCGAGAAAATTTCCAAGAAACGAGAAGACTCCAAAGAAAACAGACTTGATTTCATAATACGATCGCCCCTCAAGCATTCGAATTTTGAATTCTTGAAGGTAGAAGTATCCATCCTTGGTAGGAGGGTAATCGATCTCAAAAAGCCAGGCAAATCTCTGCCCTAAGACATAAAAGAGCCAGACAAGGGAAAAAAGAAAATATGCGCCTTTAAGTAGCTTGTCCCGGTGCTGAACCATAGAAAGAAGTAAGCCCTGAGTACTAAATCAGTGCCAAGCTTAACAACAACCCCCCTCTCTTGAAAGCCCCTCCGCGTTCTCCGCGAGCTCCTGTGTTATTATCGTCTGAAATAAAAAAGAGAAAGGGCTTCTTCTACTCATCCTGCACCTACAACAAGTGAAGTTATAGTGCAAGATGAGGATGAGGATGAGGATGAGGATGAGGATGAGGATGAGGATGAGGAGAACTGAGCTTCTAACTAAAAAGAAGCACAATCAATCACAAACCGATACTTCACATCACTTTTCAGCACTCGTTCATAAGCCTCATTTATATAGTCAGCTTTAATAAGCTCAATGTCACTTACTATCCCGTGCTTCCCGCAGTGATCAAGCATCTCCTGAGTTTCTGGAATTCCACCAATAAGTGATCCCATGACACTACGTCTCTTAAAAATAAGAGGGAAGACATTCAGATCAAGTGGCTTATCAGACGCGCCGACCATAAGGAGCTTCCCTTCACGCTTTATCATTCCCATAGCCTGTGCGAGGTCGTGAGGAGCTGAAACGGTATCAAGGATAAAGTCAAAATATTCACTGTGCTTTGCTACTTCATCATCATCTGTAGTAAGTAAAAAGTTTGAAGCTCCAAGTCGTTCAGCATCTTCACGCTTCCCCGGTGAGCGCGACAGTACAGTAACTTCCGCACCAAACGATGCTGCAAGCTTTACTCCCATATGTCCGAGGCCTCCAAGACCCAAGATCGCAACACGGTCACCTTTCTTCACCCCGGCATGCTTAAGAGGTGAGTACGTAGTAATCCCAGCACAGAGCAATGGTGCCACAGCTTGAAGTTCGAGATTCTCTGGCACTCGCAACACAAAGCGCTCATCAACAACGATGTGTGTTGAATATCCTCCCTTTGTGTACCCATCATCTTTCACCTTATTATTAAAGGTATTATTATAGGTACTGGTGAATCCGTTATCGCAGTATTGCTCAAGCCCCTGCTGACAACTCGGGCAGGTTCGACAGGAATCAACCATACATCCGACACCAACGGTGTCACCTACTGAAAATTTTGTTACATCGCTTCCAACACTTTTTACGACTCCAACGATTTCATGACCCGGTACACATGGATAAAAAGCCGGTCCCCACTCACTGCGTGCAGTATGGATATCAGAGTGGCAGATCCCACAGTACTTAATATCGATTGCCACATCCTCTGGACCAGGCTCACGCCGAGTAAAACTATAAGGTTCAAACGGTTTATCCGCGGCATGATTAGCGTACGCCTTAACTTCCATATATCTTTCTCCAAATTCAGACTCTGCGCATATACTAGGCAAGTGTCCTGAAAAGCAAAAGCCACTGCAATCAGGCGTTTAAACCACAACATATTAGTAATATATACAATATATTATGCCAATATGAGCCGATTACGCCCCGCTAATCGGCTCATATTTAGCTTGCAAATGAGCCGATTGTGCGAGATAATCGGCTCATGAAATACAACTGGCAGCACCCAAACTGGCCTAACTTCACATACGATCTTTCTAGTGTCCGCAAGCAACTGCTCACCTTTGCCGAGAAAACTGGCGAGGTATCCGGCATCCTCAAGGGGTTAAGTAACGAGATGCAACAAGAAGCCGCACTACAACTCATGGTGACTGAAGCGGTGAAGACCTCAGAAATAGAAGGCGAATATATAAGCAGAGAAGACGTGAAGTCGTCGATAAGAAACAAGCTTGGCCTAAATAAAGTAGCAATACAGGTACAAGACAAAAGAGCCACTGGCATCTCTGAATTGGCGATAGATATACGCAATCAATTTCATGCACCACTAACGGAAGAGATGCTACTGAACTGGCACAAGATGCTCATGCAAGGTGCATCAGGAATTGAGATCGGTAAGTGGCGCACTCATTCTGAACCGATGCAAGTCGTATCAGGCACTCCAGCTAAGCAAACCGTACATTACGAAGCCCCACCATCGAATCGTGTTAAAAAAGAGATGGGGGCGTTTATTAAGTGGTTTAACTCCACCAGTAGCGGAGCTAATGAGCTTAAGCCGCCATTGGTACGTTCCGCTATAGCACACCTCTATTTTGAATCTATTCACCCTTTTGAAGATGGGAACGGAAGGATCGGTCGTGCAATATCAGAAAAAGTTTTAGCACAGGGAATTGGCCGTCCGGAGTATATCTCTTTATCAAAAACCATCGAGGCGCAGAAGCAAGAATACTACGCAGCTCTAGAGCGCGCGCAGATGTCACTCCAAATAACACCTTGGATAGAGTACTTCGTAGAAATGGCACTTCATGCCAGAGAAGATGCTCAAGTAGTAGTTGAATACAGTCTCTCTTTAGCTAAATTCTTTGATAAACACCGTGATACCTTGAGCGATCGACAGCTTAAGGTTCTAAGAAAGATGTCAGCTGCTGGTCCTGAAGGCTTTGAAGGTGGAATGAGCCCTAAAAAATACATTTCGATCACCGGAGTATCTAAAGCTACAGCAACAAGAGACTTACAGGAGCTACACAATATTGAAGCACTTATACGAAAAGGAGACGGGAGGAGCACACGATACCATCTAAATCTCTAAACAGGCTCGTGAGCTTACATCCTCTATACCATTCATACACCTTGATTTGGGCGAAAACTCCATTAATATGTGTAATGTCTGCTAATGGAAGTATCCAATTTTAAAAAATTCGAAAAGAGAATTTCATGCAACATAAATTATTGAGCACTTTCTTATTTGCTTTAATGTGTTTCGTCTTTGGCCTTACTGCTTTTACCGCTCATGCTGGCGCTCAAGGCTTAGATATTCCAACGTTCTCTCCCACCGCTATTTTTGATATCTTCGAAAATTCAGCAAAACTGGGCATATCTAAAACGAAACGCGGAATTAAAGTATCTACAAGGATCATTAAGCGTGCTTCAGGAAAGAGAAAAATTACAATTGTAAAAATTCGCTCCAAATTTAAAATTCTCAGAAAACGACTGGCAAAAGCAAAAAGACAGTTTCAAAATTTAAGTAATAATGTACTCACGGCGGCTTATGCAGGAAGTAATATATCTGAAGCCGCCGCTCGTCGTGTTGCGAGACTGGGGGTTCGCATCTTCAAGCTTGGAATCAAGGTCGCAAAGCTTGAAGTTCGACTTCTAAAACTTCTTAAAGATAAGACAGCTGAAGAAATAGAATCCGCGCAACAAGAGCTCGATAGTATACTGAACGCACAGGAAGTGCAGTTACAGGAACTCGACCAGATACTCACCGAACTGCCAACGCAATAAAAGTCTAGGAGCACACTTACCTCTATGAACGCATCTCTTCTTCTTTCTTTTTGTGCAGGTATCTTTGGTGGAATACTTGGAGCAGCAATCATGCTACCGGGACATGGAAACAAACCTCACGAGAGCATCACAACTCAAAAGCTCTCACTCATCACTCAAAGTGGCAAGAAAGCCGCCACACTACGAACGCTCAAAGAAGGTGGAGCGGTTCTACATCTCTACGACAGGGAGGGAGAGACACCGTACTTTAGTGTGTACCCTTCAGAGGACCAACAATCAGCACAGATGGTACTTACAAGCAAATCAGACAATCGAATTATGCTGACAAGCCACAAAGATTACGCAGCGGCTAACATCTATTCTAAAACTTCCCCTTGGAGCGTAGGTCTTCGGAGTTCACCAGACTCAAGTTCTATACATATTGGGAAAAACGCTGAACACAGTAGAATCTCGATAAGCGCAGAAGAGTCCCATAGCGGCCTGAGAATACGAAGTAGTGAAAAGGCTCCAAGAATAGACCTCGTCACCGGAGTCGATAAGAAGCCCATAGGTATAATGTTCTTAAGCAATAGCGAAGATAGAATATGCGCTGGCTCTTCATACAAAGAAAGCCAAGATGGGGCATGCGGCCTTAGCTATCCAGCAGGAGAGAAGAACCAACCAAATCTTGATTCAAGGTAATTGTCAGATAACTATGCTTTCTGTAAAGGTGATGATACTATTTTGAGCTATGAGAACTCCAGAAGCCGCAAGCCAACACCAGCCTCCCGAGCAGACTCCCGAGCAGACCCCAAGCCGCATTACAGCCGAGCAAAGACGGCTGCAGATACGGGAAGACTCCATTGAGCGTCAGCGGGAGTCACATGACCGGACACCGGACGAAAATCGATGGGCGCAAAAGTATGTAACCAGAGCTGAAAACAATGCCGCTTACGAACTGACTACTAGAGCTCTTCGTGGCACACTTGGGTTACGCGTTGCTGCTACACTCACAAGGCCTGACCTGCTTGGTATTCCACGAGAGTTGGTAGAGAAACGCAAAATTCCTAAAGAAATATATCCTCTTGAAGGTATTCTGGTAGATCCTGGAAATATTCCGGAGGGATTTGCTGAGACTATAGGCCTTATTGATCTTTCAAAGTTTCACGGCGACCCATCAGGTCGACTTGAACATCTCGGATCTTTAGAGAGCATTGCGAAGCTTAAAGAGTTCTTCTGCCCTCTCATTCCTTTCGCATCGGAGCAGACACGCTTTTATACTGTTCCGGAGAATGAATCTCTCGATCCAGCGCTCACTGGCATCATAATCCACTTCCGTGAAGATCCAACAAACGATCGTAATCAGCCCGGCTTACGAAAGATGATCCTGTCGCACTTCACTTCCGGCTACGCTGCATACAGGAAGACACTTCACGAACGGACAAATTATGGTCAGGAAGAGAATACGTTAACGGATATTGAGATAGAGCTTACTCTTCTTATTGGAAGACTCGATAAAGATTGGAAAACACATAAAGATCAGCTCATTGAAGAGACCCAGAAACTTCTCAGCAAATGTTATCGCTGCCTTGAGAATGCACAGGTTCCTATGAAGAAAGAGGCTCACGGCCTCCTCCAAGCTGCCGCAACTCTTCGAGACAAGCGCGATCGCATTAATGTTTCAGCTGCCATGAGTAAGATCACTGCAGCAAAATCCAGACTAGAAAGCAGATTCCAAACAATGCGTAAGACTGGCTCGTTTAATGAAGATGATTACATGAATTTTCGTAAAAGCCTCTTGCGTCAAGAAAAGCTTTTTAACAGATACCTAGAGCATCTCAGTAGCGCATATACAAATTTAAAAAGATTTGAGCACTTTTTTGATAGTTCAGAGGAGCCTGATATTAATCTGGTAAGACAGCTTGAAAAACAACTCAAGATCGATCCTCACGGTGCATTACCAAAGATTACGTTACGCCCCTTTGTTACGTTTAAAACATTATTTTCAAAAGCTTACTCTGAGTTTCAAGATGCTCTCGCTAATGGCTCAAGAGAAGTTGCTTTCGCAGCCATTGAATCACTTCAAGAAGTGAGCAGACTTTACACTATTAATACAACCTTTGAACGCATGAAGGTTCTTCTCGCGCACTCACGTCCGGGAGTACAGCATATGACCCAACTTGTTTCTGACGCGCATCAAGCTCTGCAAGGACGAGAAGAGTCAATGCTCTATGAGGATCTGTTTACCTCTTTAGATAAGACGATTAGCCTACTCACAGGTGCACTCGCTGAAGCTCAGGACGATAAAATCTCAACTGATATGGCAGAAGAGATAGGTGAATTACTCGATCGCACTCCTGTTGAAGCTACACTCAGTGATTTCATGAGCAGTAAGTAACGTTTTCCCTTAGCAAGCTGAATTCACCACTTTTTACATAATATCAAGTAGATAGATCGACTCCTTTGTGCCCGCAGTACATGTAACAACAGGTATAATGTGCTCATATTCAAACTCGCAACTGCCGATATCTAGGCCTATGCGTGTGCACCTTCCCGATCAGGTATGGATTGATATACACCCTGCTACCTTTGGGAGCCGGGCGATCGCCTATGTTCTCGATTTTGCTATACGCTGGACTGTATTCGCATTCTGTATGCTCATTTTTATAACAGTTGCGTCGATGCTCTCAGACTACGGGTTTTTTGATATTTTTGAGTCGATAGGATCGGTTATCGGAGAATCTCATACTATAGTCATTAGCCTAATAGTACTCCTTCTCTTTCTGGTTGAGTGGAGTTATCCGATTTACTTTGAAGTATGCCATAACGGAGTAACTCCGGGGAAGAAGGCTATGGGGCTCTCAGTTGTCAATGAGTCCGGGCTCCCTGTAACACTCGAAGCCTCGATACTAAGAACCGTGCTCTTAATTATTGATCTTATGCCTGGTATGGGCGCTGTTGCTTTCTTTAGCATGATTTTCTCCGAGCGCTCTCAGCGATTGGGAGATCTTGTGGCCGGAACCATTGTAGTTTATGAGCATGAGGTATTCAGCGAAGAAGGCACTTACACTTCAACACTTGACGACAATAGAAAGAAAATCACCATTCCACTTGATGTTTATAACGTCATAGATAAGTTCCGTAGACGGAGGCCTGAGCTTACAAGTGAAGTCAGTGCTCAAATGCTGGACAGAATCCTAGGCGTCATATTTGATATCTGTACTGACCTCGATATCCCAGATCTTTCAACAGAAAAAAAGAAAAATAAGTGGCTAGACACTTTCTTTCATAACGCCCAGCCCGAAAAGCATACCTCTTCTCAAAAGAAAAACGACCATTCAATTAATTGGAGAAAGATTAACGAAGAACTACGCGAAACCGAGCACGCTTTTACAACGTTTGAAAAAGCGACAACGCCATATAGTGCTAGTAAGCTTCTTCATATTGCGAGATCGTATCGATTGGTATGTCAGCGTTATGCCTATCTTTCAGCCTTCTATCCAGATACCTCTGAAGGAATGAGAGCTTCGCGCTTGGTACGACTCGGACGAAGGCTTATATACTCCAGACGACTTGATACGTTAAGTGAGGCCGAACCCTCACTCCTTAAGAGAGTTCCAGCCTCGTTTCATGCAATAAAATGGCACTGCACAATATCAACCCTACTTGGAATTGGCTCAGGTCTTATTACAGCAGCCATTATCCAATTAGATCCAAATCTCGCGTGGCTCTTTTTATCAGAAGAGATCGCCCAAAATTTAGAAAATGGAGAGCTCTGGACAGAGAGCATTCAAGGAATGAGCTCACTTGCCTCCTCACAGATAATGGTGAACAACATAAAGGTTACCCTTGCTGCATTTGCTCTGGGAATTACAGGTGGTGTTGGCACCGCTGCTATTATGATCTTTAACGGAGTACATCTTGGTGGCATCTTTTCAGCGCTCACGCACTACAACATGGCTGGAAGGTTACTCGATTTTGTAGTTATGCACGGATTCTTAGAACTCTCTGTTATCTTCGTCGCAGGCGGATGCGGACTGTACCTTGGAGATGCGCTTATCTCGCCAGGATCAAGATCACGCAAGCAAGCCTTAAGAGAGCATGGGAAGATAGTGATTGATCTTCTTCTCTTTAATGCAGGGTGTCTTGTTATTGCAGGGCTCGTAGAAGGGTTTTTATCACCGTATGCTATTCCATTTGTGATTAAGCTGGCATTCGGAGCTTCCCTCGGCATAGTTTACTGGGCTTTTTTACTCAATATTCTGGGTAAGAAGAAAGCCTCATAGCCTGCCAGATGTTTTCATATCGACGTATTTTTTCCGCAGCATATGCTGAAGGTGCGTGGCATCGCAGTAGATACAATCAATTCCTGATTTCTCAAGGAGCGCACGCTGATGCTCAATACGTGCGAGCTGCTCTGTAGCGGCTGAAATAATATAAGCATCTTTTAGGTTCGCAGCAGGCTGTTCAGACACCTCAATAAGATCTCTGTCAGCGATGCAAAATACTATAGGAATGTGTCGAGATCTGACTGGTAAGAGGCTATTCTTAATCTGCTCCATTCCTGCCACATTAGAGACACTGGTAATGAGGATAAGTAACGAGCGTTTTCTGTTGCTCTGAGCCCACTCTGTTATGTGCTGGTAATCCGATTCAAATGGACTAAGCTCTGTTTCTGAGAGGGCATCAATAATACGAGTCACCTGCTTTGACCCACGGCCACAGGGAATTTTTGAGGTAACGTCCTGATGAAAAGCAAAAAACCCAACTTCATCATCATTACGACTCGCAACGGTAAGGAGATGAGCCGCGGCATCAGCTGCGAACTCTAACTGACTACGGTTAATAAGCCTGTTCCCCATTCGACGCCCACAATCAAGAGCCACGTGTATGCGTTGATGCGTTTCAGGACGAAAGACTTTGACAAGAACCCCTTTACCTCTGGCACTACGTTTCCAATCAACTTTGCGCAAGTCATCTCCCGGCGAATAGGTTTTCAGAGAGTCGAACTCTCGGCCTCCGCCGTTTAACTTATTAATATGATTCTGCCCGATACGTAGCTTTTGAAACGCCATCTGACTCTTATCACCCCTCATAAAGGAGTTCGGATACACACTTGAGGTTAAAGCTTCAGGAAAGTCATAACGAAACTGCCAGCTTACAATTCCAGAGCCTGATCGAATCCGACCGTAAAGTCCCTGCCATTCTTTTTGACCTCTCTCTAAAGGCGTACAGAGATAGTGAATCTCCCCCTCACTTTGATTTGGCGACAATGCCATAGTATAGGTCTCTTGAGCGACTGATAACTCTGCGGGAATATCTGGTCGAAGCTCTAGGAGATGTAACTGACGTAACGATGGCATCTCTACTTTAAGAGTGAGCGCCGTCTCCACTCCAGAATAAATGACTGATGGAATATGTGCAGAGATGAGGCAATCACGTAAATTTCTGCGCTGAGTTACGTAGTCGATGAAAAGATAGCTCGCAAAGCTGAATACAAATAATCCGATGGTTCCAGCTAGGGCTACGAATGGAACCTGTAAGGTAATACCAGTTAAGAGAATAACAATTCCGATACTAAGAATGAGGTATCCCTTACCGGTGATAAGAGGCACCGGAAGTATTTTTAGAGCTCCTAGCTTATTCATGACCGGTTGCTGACGGAATAGGCGTATTCTCAACGATCTCTTGCACCAACTTTGTAGAGGCATCTTCAGTCTCATACACTTCAGGCTGAAAAATAAGTCGATGAGAAAGCACGTTTCCTGCGATAGACTTTACATCATCAGGAACAACATACATTCTTTCCTCAAGAGCTGCCTGATACTTCGCAGCAAGTGCCAAATTCAAAGCAGCTCTCGGACTTGCACCTAGCACCAGATCAGGATGTGATCGTGTACTACTCACAACTCGGTGGATATAATCTGTAATTGAGGAATCCATATTTATATTGCGAAGTTCAGCACGGGCACTATCGAGTTCCTCAGATGAAACAACTGGTACTTTCTCATGTGAAGGTGTTACATCATCTGACGCTTCCACCTTCATAGAGCTCGGCACTTCAGAGCTAAATCGCGCTATCATTTGCTGCTCAAGCTCTTTTGAAGGATAGGTCATGTTGATCTTAAATAAGAACCTATCAAGCTGTGCCTCTGGCAGCGGATACGTGCCCTCATGATCTACCGGGTTTTGAGTGGCCATAACAAAGAAGAATCTTCCAAGTGAATGCACCTTACCATCAATTGTCACATGTCGCTCTTCCATCGCTTCAAGAAGAGCTGATTGTGTTTTCGGGGGTGTTCGGTTAATTTCATCAGCCAACAGGATATCAGCAAATATTGGTCCTTCAGAGAGATGAAAGCTTGCTGAGTTCTGATCAAACACATACACCCCGGTCACATCCCCCGGCATGAGATCTGGGGTAAACTGTATCCGGTTAAAGTCAAGGCCAATTGACTTCGCAAATGACTTTGCCATAAGCGTTTTTGCAATTCCCGGAGGGCCTTCAAGGAGAACATGCCCACCAATTAGAAATGCTCCAACGAGCAATTTGGTTGTGTCTTCATGTCCATAAACTGTGGATGCTATCTCACTTGAGAGCTTCTTATAGAGCTTCGCGATAGTGCTACCACTTAAACTCGCATGTATTTCATTGTCCATCTTCATCTCCTACGATTTAAACTGTTTTTCTAAGGTTTGGATTGCTTCTGAAAGTACGACTTCACTCACTCGACTTTCTTTTGAAAACTGCTTAGTAGTTTGCTGTAAAGAGTCTTTATGAGCGAGAGCTTTTGAGCTCCGGCCACTAAGCTTCTCAATAAATACTTCATCTGATAACCGGGAACTCATGCTGAACTGTGTCCCTATTCGCTTCTTCCACTGTTCAAAATAGTGATGAAGAACCGACGTCGCGTTATGTTCTGAGTACAAAAGCCCAAGAGCAGAGGTAAACTCAACTGTGCTTGGGGAGCTTTCAACCGTGGCTGGTGTTGGAGGACCGAACCGAAATGAACGAGTGATCGCTAAGAGAATGAGAAATCCCATAATGAACCCGGCTAAAAGATAAATATTATTCTTATTGCTCTGTATATGCTTGGCTGCAGGGGCGACATAACCGTGATGAAACTCATCAAAATATACCGTGCCACCATTTGTCGCGAGTTGATAGAGGAGTCTGAGATTGTCGTGCTTATCAATAAACTCATTCTTGATGACAGTCTCCTCCGTAAATATCCATAATATCCCCTCTCCGATCTTTTTCCTCATAAGTATTGGGCCATCTTTATCCTCAATGATGACCGTACTTCCGGAAACGTAGAAGGTCTCATTTCCAGCTCTTCGAGAGAGTCTCTGAACGCCGCCACATATCTCAGGGTAATCATCCTCACAGTTAACAGCTACGCCTTCTTCTGAATGAAGTGATTCATTATAGAGATCACGAAGCCACTGAGCGACTGTTGTTTCCTGCTTATCGGTGCTTGTAGGAGCAGGTGGCGCTTCCCCATCGTTCTTTTCATCACCTTTCTCTATTTCATCCGTTAGAAGCGCAAGACTCTCAGGAACTGAACCTAGATAGACAGCATCATTTCCCGCTGATATCCACGATTTGAGTTGAGAGAAGTTTACATTTTTTTGAGGCGAAACGACAAAGAGTATTCCACGTTGCTCTTTTTCATCAAGCGTATTCAGAGGATGTAGCCACGGCTTAACCGGGATATTACGTTGCTTTAGAAAAAGGAAAAAAGCTTTTGCCCCAAATGGTTTTGCAGAATATATAGACCCGGCATCTTTCTCAATGCTCAATTGAACATAGATGACAAGGCTTAGGATTCCTAAAAGGATAAAGACATAGTAGCGTTTATCGGCAAACTTCATCGAAAGATCACACTCCTATATTTGGAGAAAAATTCCTCGATTCTCTCAATGCTCTGATGCTTACCAGCATACACGGCTTGCTCAAAAATGTCTGAAGTCTCTTTAAAGAGTGCCTTTATCCTTTCATCTTCCGGAAGCTTTTTTGCAATTTCCCTATCTGTATAGGATGGATTGTACTTATGCTTTGTTAGCAGTTCGAGCCGAAGCAGGTCTCGTAGGTGACAGAGTGCTTTGAGATAGCTTGTATTTGAAAGGAAGTCACTAAGCTGTTCTCTTGTGAGCGGTGCAGTAACTAGGAGTGCCTGAGCATCTGACTCTTGCTCCTGCTCCGACTGCAATGAGCTCAGATAAGGGGCCACAAAATATACTGCGCCACCTAGTGCAAGCAATAGACATAACCATGCAAGTGGCTGCCAGAGCGCAGCGATTATAGTAAATATTGCTTTAAGAATATCCGCAATAATAGAGAATATCGAGCGAATAAAATCGGCTCCAGGAATCGATTTTCCTGCTTTTTGAATGGATTTTAATACCCCTTCAAAGGCATCCCATACCTCGATCGTCTCTTTAAGAACAGTGGACCAAATTCTATTTTTCCAAGAATCAATGGTACTTTTTTTTAGAGATCGAGGTTGAAATTCTTTATTGCCTAGAATCTCCCTAATTTCGTCTTGTGAGCTTTCGTCAAAGACTTCCGCACGAACCTGAGAAGGAGATATCAAGCACGAGAATAAACAACAGAGGAGTACATATCTAATTACTTCCATGTTCAGTGCTACCTAGTTTATCAAGGTCTGCTCCAAGGTCAGAGCCCTCATACCGGGCACACAGATCGTAGAAGAGTCCGACATAGCAAAGGCAATTAACCGTGCCTGCAAAGTGCTGTAGAAGCTGCGCTGCAAAATTAATAATAGCTGAAAGCTTACTCGCAAATTCACTTCCTGCTAGTACGGCAGCAGCCCCAATTTGTATGCCACTAGCTGTGAGACTAATAACAAAAACAACGATAAAGATAGCCGTAACTCTCATGTACGGGCCACTCAAACTGTACCACTTCCCCCTTGTCATGAGGTATTTACTTTTCTTAATGGCCTCATCTACAGAGGTATCTTCAACAATGAGGATATAAGGGGCCAGACATCTATTTATGGAATAGATAACACCGGGAATAATAAAAAGTAAGAAACCTAAGAAGGCGATAAAACCTGTCACAATAAAGAGCCAGAGGCATCTAAGAATAATCGAGCCAGAGATCTTTGAGATCGCCTGCGAGGTAGTCATCGTTCCACCAAGCCAATACGCTGCAGACACATACATCAAAGCAAAGTATGCCATGACACCAAAGATAAAGCCGAGCACGAGCACCCCAATAGTAGCTCCGGGATTGTTCGTAATAAACGGGAGACTCATCGCTACTGTTACTGCTGAATAGAGAGCGTAGAAGAAAAAGAGTTGTCCAAAAACAACTGGTGTAAGGCGAAGGGCCCTATCCATTATCTTTCCTATGCTCATGGGAGCAAGCTTCACTTCACTGGACGTTGGTATTGTTGATGCGTCTGACATTTTGAAATCCTAGCTCCTATGCTTATGATACTCTGTCTTGAGATGTTGTAAGGAAATAGTGAGTTTCACCTAATGGAGTTTCATAGCCCCTCCTCTTATAATAGCGTTATACTCTGAGGGCTCAGGTGCCGTATTATCACGCTAAAACAGCAATCTACTAACCTGATAGACAACAAATGCGGAGCCATAGGCGAGCGCTGTCATATATACAAGCTGAAACATCGGCCAGCGCCAACTTCCAGTTTCTCGGTAGGTAATTGCCTGCGTGGGTAAACACTGCATAGCTAATATAAAGAATACAAAGAGGCTAAGCGATGTCGGAATATCAAGAAGCGTCGAACCATCCTCTCGTTTCATGGTCCGTAGAGATTCAGCAAGCGTCTCAGGCGGCACTTCACTATCATCAATACCACTGATAACAGAGAGTATAGACACAATAACTTCTCTAGCTGCAAACGAACTTACAATGCCGACACTAATTCTCCAATCAAATCCAAGTGGCTTAAATACTGATTCAATGCGATGCCCAACTTGCCCTGCAAACGATCTCTCAAGTGCATATTGATCCTTGTTTAATTGCGCAGATTGCGTTTGAGATTCTCGGTATGTCTGATACTCAACATCACTGACTTGCGGAAAAGTCGCAGCACACCAGAGAAGAAGTGAGATAAAAAGAACTATCGTTCCAGCTTTCTTCACAAAGAGCTTCCCCCGATCAAGCGCAGTGTAAAGAGCTATCTTCACATCTGGCAAACGATACGGAGGGAAATCGATAGCTAAATAAGAAGGTGAGCCTGGAATGAGACTACGCTGTAAAAGGAGAGATACGAAAATAGCAGCGAGGGCACCAATGACATATCCACTTAAAAACACGAGCGCGCCATACAACGGCTCTCCTCCAAAGAGGAGTGTTGCGACCATAAGATAAACAGGAAGCCTCGCCGAGCACGTGAGAAGCGGAATGATCAGTATCGTTCTTAAACGATCGCGTTTATTCTCAATGACCCTCGTAGCCATTATAGCAGGAATAGCGCAAGCATGAGCTGACAGTAATGGAACAAATGCCTGTCCCGGAATACCGAAGCGACGCATGACACGATCCACCGCTACCGTAGCACGTGCAAGGTAGCCCGAGTTTTCAAGAAGTGATATGCCGAAGAAAAGGAGACAGATCTGAGGGAGAAAGATCAGTACCCCGCCAATACCGCTAATCATACCGTCCGCTACAAAACTCGCCAACAATTCATTTGGAATAGAGGCATGAGCCGTAGTAGCGCAGAAAGAAAAGAGTCGATCTATCCACTCCATCGGATATGCGGCAACGCTAAACACCATAAAAAAAAGTGACAGCATAACCACCCCAAACAACAGTAAGCCACTAAGCGAACTACTTAAGAGCTTATCCATTTTAAGGCTTAGTGCATTGTGAGAAATTGACCGCGTATCTGCTACTCGACTTACGACACTATCTGACCATGTGCACCGTGCAGTGATCGGACAAGAGGTACAGTTCGAGCAAGCTTTCAGCGCAGTGGGCACATCTGTACGGCTACGAGAGCGGGCTATCTCAAGAATCCCCTTTGTCAGATCATCTATGCCTGTGCCTCGTCTGGCTGAAATTGGCACAACGGGCGCCCCAAGTTCTTCCTGTAAAAGCTCAACATCGATTTTTTGACCTTTATACTCCGCTTCATCGATCATATTAAGTACAACGATTACTCTGGCGTCCATATTCAGGATCTCACCGGCTAGCGGAAGGTGATGGGCAAGTCTTGTAGAATCAAGAACCACAACAATAATATCCGGGGCGAGGACTTCCTCTGAGGAACTGCCACAGAGGGCAGCGCTTGCTACACGTTGCTCTTCTGAGCTGCCATTTAATGTGTAGAGTCCTGGAAGATCCAGAAGGTTGACTTGTGTAGCTCCTATCTTAAAAGACCCCTCTTTCACTTCAACAGTTGTACCAGGGTAATTTGCAATGTGACCTCGAAGGCCCGTGAGTCTATTAAAGAGAGAGGTTTTACCAGCGTTCGGTTGGCCAACCAGAGCGACATTAATACGTGGAGATTCTTCTGAAGAATGTGAAGTTACGCGATCGGTTAAGACCTCAAGGAGTCCTTTTGAACGGTGATCGCTGCTGCCAGTTTTTTGTCGAGTGCGCACGTTGCCCCAGATATATGAGCGAGAATTCGCGATCCTGATGATAAGAGTGTTACCTTACGTCCAGGTATAAGACCTATCCTTGCAACACGCTCATACTCTTCGCCTTGCAGCTCTAACCCGGTAATCGTTGCGGTTTCACCACTTAGAAGATCACTTAGAAGAAACTGATCAGGTGTGACCGAATTTATATTCCCTCTCGTCATTCTTTGGGTATACAGCACCTTGCTCGGCATAGCAAGCAAACCTCTACCTCAAGGGCACCCGCTCATGCCCTAAAAAGCATGTGACTAGGGATAGTTAGCTGTGAAGCTCAGAAGCTCTAGGAAATTTTCGTAATTCAAGATTTTTTCTATTTATGCCGATAAGTTAGACGCGGAGTAATGGAATTACACGCAATGTTGTAAATGGATGTACCGTAGTGACGATCACCCTTGGTTTAAACATATCCTCTCTTAAGGGGCAAAGACAGTTAGCTCGCAGTAGCGATGCTCTCGGGAAAGTCTTTGAAAGGTTAAGTAGTGGCCAGCGAATAAACCGCGCCGCTGACGATGCTGCTGGCTTAGCGATCGCTGATAGTCTCAAAGCTGATAGCAGAGTATATACGCAGGGGATTCGTAACCTGAACGATGGGCTCTCAATTCTTAATGTTGCCGATGGTGCTCTGCAAGAACTCTCTAACATTACAGTACGGCTAAAGGAACTTGCCAGCCAATCAATTAACGGCGTTTATAGCAACGAACAACGCCTTGCCCTAAATGAAGAAGCGCAAGCATTGGCTGCTGAATATAGTCGCATTACACAGAGTACTGAATTTAATGGTAGAAAACTTTTTAGCGCAGATTATGGTGAGCTAAGACTTCAGGCTGGGTATGGTCTTGATGCGAGTATAGGGTCAGGACTAGGTGGAGCGATAGCTACGGGGGAATTTGAAGCAGGATCTACAATTAATAGTGATTTAAGTGGATCCTTTGTTCTCGATTCTCTAGGTAGCGCCGATTTTAATAATGACGGAAACAATGATTATATTCTCTATGATACAGGCGATCTTATTATTGGTCTTGGGCAAGATGGCGGAGGCTTTGCGGATCCTTATACCGTAGCAAGTGCGACTGGCAGCGCTTTTTTTGAACTGGCAGACATCGACGATGATGGGAATATAGATATCGTGCATCGAACTGATGCCGGAGAAATCGCCACACTCTTCGCTAATGGCGACGGAACGTTTCAAAGTGCCGTTACATCTGCAACTACCTATGGCACCACTTCAGGAAGCCTTGAAATGGCTGATATAAATAATGATGGAAATCTCGACATTCTAAGCCTAGATAATGGGAACAATTGGGAGATCCTTCTCGGATCAGGAGATGGAACGTTTACAAGCGTACAGACCCGTAACACCACTATCTCTGCAAATGCGGATTTCGCGGATATCAACAGCGATGGAAATCTAGACGTTATCTTTGGTGTGACTACTGCTGGAGGAGCTATTGTTTACAGTCTCGGAAATGGTGACGGGACGATTGATACAACTGGCGTGGTCGTGCAAACAGGCACATCAAGCATCTACACCAGAACTTCTGATGTAAACAATGACGGTCACATGGATATAGTCAGTATAGATGGCGCAAACACCATCTATACATTTTACGGCAATGGTGACGCAACATTCTCTATGAGTTCACACACACTTTCAAATGGATCAATCTCAGAGTTTGAAATTGTAGATATAAACAGTGATGGATATGACGACTATATCGTCACTGAAGGGATTAGTGGCACCGTAAACGTTTTGTTAAGTGATGGAAATGGCGGTTTTGAAGAGCAGATCCAGAGCACGGCTCCCACCACTGCAATTGTTGCTATGGACATTAATGACTTTGATCATGATGGAGTATATGACTTCCTAGGCGTTGCTTTTGGCGGCGGATTAAGCTTCATGAGTGGTTCGACAACCGACGGTGTTGCATCTCTACTAGAGTTTTCGCTTGCCAGTAAATACGAAGCCAAACTCGCACAGTCACAGTTTACAGATAAACTCAATCAACTCTCCGCACAAAGAGGGCAGATCGGCGCCTTTCAATCCCGAGTCAGTGCAGCGGAGTCAGTACTTGGAGCTACTCGTGATAATTACCTAACTGCAGAGAGTAGAATTCGAGACGCCGATATCGCCGCAGAGAGTGCGAATCTCGTTCGACTTCAGATACTACAACAAGCCGCGGCGGCAGTGCTTGCTCAGGCAAATATTCAACCACAGCTTGCAATAGATCTCCTGAGAAGCTGAGGGCGCCAATCAAATGAACTAGTGATTACAGCCCCATACAAGAATGCCACTCCTCATAATACCCCCCCAATTAAATTGATTCCGTTCTACTGAACTTAGACACGGATTCTAAGCGATTCACTTAGAAACGACGATATCAACAGTGATCCTAAATACTTTCGTAATGGATACGAGTGGGAATCTAGAATTCTCATGCACATGGATGTAACGTGGTTGTAGTAAATATCATATATGCTTGCGATCGTGAGGAGGTAAAGTAAGTGCCTCTGACGATTGGAACAAACATTGCCTCACTCCGCACTCAGCGCGGGCTCTCAGAGAGCACATCTAATCTCTCAAAGATCTTTGAGAGGCTTTCAAGTGGACAACGCATTAATAGCGCATCCGATGATGCGGCTGGACTCGCTGTTGCTTCAACTCTTAATGCAGATGCACGCCTTGTTAGCCAATCCTTAAGAAATATTAATGATGGAATAAGTGCTCTAAGCATAGTTGATTCGGCTTTATCAGAAACGACTTCAATACTGGAGAGGCTTGAAGAGCTAAGCATCCAAGCTGCAAACGGTTCGTACTCAGATGCGCAACGAAGCGCTCTTGATGATGAAGCACAAGCTCTTAAAGAGGAATTTGCACGTATCGTAGCAACTACCGAATTCAATGGCACAAACTTACTAACATCGAGCAATGCATCTATAAACATTCAGGCCGGAATAGGTGGCAATGGTCAGTTAAATGCACAATTCCGAAACCTCGCGGAGATCATATCAGGCCTTGGCACATATACAAATCAAAGTATCAACGGGCCAACCGCTCCCCCTGTTGGCACTCCAGCTGTGGGGGGCGCTGGAGTAGTTTCTGCAGACTTTAATGGTGACGGAATTGACGATGCCGTAAGTGTTCTTATCGGTAGTCTTACGAGCGCAGGTAATCAGATATATCTGCAATATGCCAGCGTTGAGGGAAATAGTAGTGGTACATACTCGCTAAGTGATTCTGGATCACTGAACTCATCCTTAAATGGCATCACAAGCGGTATCTCCATAGACGTAATAGACTATCAAGGCGATGGTGATTTAGATGTGCTCTTTAGCTTTACGGGCACCGGCGGTTACGGATACCTCGTAAACGACGGCACAGGCAATTTCACCCACACAGCTCTCACCTCAGGTTCAGGGGTCACAGCGTCAAATGCCGGGGTATCTTCCATTGAAGGAGATTATAACGGCGATGGGGTCACAGACAACGTCGCTCTGACATATCCCGGTAACCGCATCAACATGCAGATGCAGACTCAGGATACAGAATCGACAATTACTGCAGAACCAGTAGAACTAGGGACATTCTCACTTTCTACCGCGGTAGATGCCTCTTCTGCTCTAGCTACTATCAGTACAGCACGAGAACTTATCTCTGGTATTCACGGCAGACTAGGAGCATCACTGAGTAGACTTGAGGCAGCAAGTACTGTGAACGCTGCCCTACATACAGAATTCTCAGCTGCAGCAAGTCGAATAATGGACGCAGATATAGCCGAGGAAACCGCCAAGCTCGTGCAGCAAAACATTCTACGAGAAGCATCTGCGGCAGTGCTCGCTCAAGCAAACCAACAGCCATCGCTTGTGCTTTCGCTCCTTGAGTAGAGATAAGCTCATCAGGCTCGCCACAAAGCTTTACCGCGCACTTCGTTAGCATAAATAGTTGAGGTCTCCTTATATCTAGGCTACCGGCAAAGGACCTAGAAGAAAAAGAACCTGTACAATTGCTCAAGATCAACGCACAATAATTCTTATTAACTTTTCCCACTGGAGGAATGATGACTCCACATAAACTTGTCCTCATAGCAGAGGATGACCCAGTAGCGCATCACATTATGGTTCAAATAGTAGAATCTCTGAACCTGACTGCTGTGAGCGCCTCCAATGGAAAGGTCGCGTGGCATATCCTTCAAGACAATTTTGATATCGCTCTTCTCATCTCAGACGTCGTGATGGATGAAATGTCTGGAATTGAGCTCCTAACAAAATTGCGAAAGGACACTCGCTTAAAACACCTCCCCGTACTCATCTGTTCGGGGATCGTAGCTAAGAGTGAAATAAGTGAACTTCTGAATAATGGCCCTACGGACTATGCATCTAAGCCTGTGAATATGTCACAGGTAAAGAATCAAATACGACAGCTTCTTGGCATACCGGGCGATCAGGCAAGCTGAGGCTCAAAAATATTCAGGATCTGGGCCTATTTCCGGCATTATTGCTTAACGTATCGCTGGATGGTATATTACCGAAAATACATATGTAATCTTTCTTGCGGATAACTCCTTATTCGTAGTCAGACCCCCGATTAAATTCGCACCACTCTCAGCAATTTTCTTCCGGTTTACACTTGTTATCACATATCGAGAGTAAGCAAATATGAAGTCCGAGAGGTTATTCGGACAGATGAAAGGAAATAGAATGAGCACAGGTAAAGTTAAGTGGTTTAATACAGAAAAAGGGTTCGGATTTATTGAGCAAGAAGACGGTGAAGATCTCTTTGTTCACATTAATGAAGTACAAGGTGACGTACTAAAAGAAGGCGACACCGTAGAATTCGAAGTTGGACAGGGAAGAAAAGGCCCTTGTGCAACAGAAGTAACTGTTACGAATTAGTCTCGTACCACAAAACTGATTTCTTCGTACCGCAAAAACGTTTCGTTTACGCGGTACTTCTATTGCAGCAATAAGTAAAACTTTACTTATTGCTGCAAAATCTTATTTGTTTCTGACTCCATTTTAATATGCATCCATAAGGATGGCGCTTCACCATCACACAGGACTTCTATGTCATTTACGAACTTTGACCTAAACGTAAAGCTAACGAAAAGCGTCGCTGCATTAGGCTACCAGCAGCCTACACCAATCCAATCAGAAGCTATCCCAGTAGTACTGGAAGGGAGAGACGTTATCGGACTCGCCCAGACAGGAACTGGGAAAACCGCAGCGTTCTTACTCCCTGTTCTGCATAAAATACTCAGTTCAGAAACAAGAGGCGTGCCGCAAGCACTCGTAATAGCACCTACACGCGAACTCGTAGATCAGATCTTTCAGTCCGCAAAAGATCTCAGTAAATACACAGACATTAAAATGATGACAATGTTCGGTGGCGCACCAATGCCTGCTCAACTCAGACACCTCAAAAGAGGGGTAGATATCATCATCGCCTGTCCGGGAAGGCTCCTCGATCATATTCAGAGGAAGACTCTCGATCCCTCAACGCTTCACACCCTCATTCTCGATGAAGCTGATCACATGTTTGATATGGGATTTCTCCCCGTCATTCGAGAGATTAATTCGCACCTCCCAACAGAAAGACAAACCTTACTCTTTACGGCAACGATGCCAAAAGAGATAAGACGATTTACCGAAGAGCTCACGTCCAATCCGTTGACCATTCGAGTGGGAAGAGACTCAGGGCTCGCGAAAACAGTTTCACATAATATGTACTCAGTAGGGGATGGTCAGAAAAAGGGACTCTTACTTGAAGTTGTAAATAAGATAGGGAAAGGAAGCGCAATAGTCTTCACGAGAACAAAGCGAAGAGCAAAAGGGCTAGACGAATTTCTTAAAGCTTCAGGTGCTGAAGTGACTTCGCTTCAAGGGAACCTGTCACAAAGCAAGCGAAGAGATGCCATCGATGGTTTTCGAACAGGAAAATACAAGGTTCTTGTTGCTACTGATATTGCAGCGCGCGGAATTGATGTGTCTCGCGTTTCTCACGTTGTAAACTTTGATATGCCCGATACTGTTGAAGCTTATACTCACCGCACAGGTCGTACGGGTCGCGCAGATTCACTTGGTGACGCAGTGTCATTTGCAACCGCAACGGATCGACAAATTATTGGAAGAATAAAAGCTCAGCTCAGCCTTACATTCACAGAGCTGCCAATGCCCGGTGGCCTCCCTAAAGCGCCTTCTTCACAAAAGAGGCCTGACGAACAGAAAGGTCCTCGCAGGGGGAAGAGGCCCGTAAGAGGTGGGCAACGCAATCAATCTCGTGGACGCAGAAACTATAGAGGCTCCAGAAGAAGTTCGGCACGCGAGGCAGTATAGCCCCCGCCTGAAATACCCCGAAAAGGCAGCGCCCCTCAAACAATCACGAAAGCTAATACCTATGGGGCAATGGTTAAAAACTTAGCCAGAGCCTTAAGCGATTTGCGTTTCGTACCGTTCTTCGGATTTTTCTTGAATTTCTTTATCTTCTTCCTCAACCGCTTTAAGAGCTTTTTGGTTTTCTTCGGCGTGGAAGTTGTAAATGCATCAAGCTGACTTCTTGAATACGCGTTTAGATCCTTAAAAGCCTGAAAAATAGTTCGAGCGCGAGCTTTTCTTCCTTTTTTGGGCTTCTTCTTAAATTCATTGAGAAGAGTTGCCAGTAGCTCCCCACGAGTGCTTATCTCTTCAGCGATAAGACAGTCTGGAACTCCACTATTGTCGAGATCCTCATCCTGTACCCCGCATCCACATGATCCAGCAGTTGCTTTAAGGGCATCGGCGCTACATTCATCAACACAATCAGGTGTTCCATCACCGTCTGAATCAGTGTCTGGTAGACCACAGCCACATACACCATCTGAGTCCTTTAATGGATCTGCGGAGCAGGTATCGTTACAGTCAAGAGCACCATCACCATCACTATCGACATCTAAAATCCCACACCCACAGAAACCAGCCTCAAGCTTGGTGTCATCTGCTGGACACTCATCGATCGCAACTTTCCAGAGCTCATACCCAGAAATTCCATCTTCCGCAGTGAAATACGCTATACCATTTCTAAGATAAAATGATTCGGGGTAAGAGTCTTCTTCACCAGGTGCAATATCAGAAAGCCTTTTGGTTGATTCTGAAGTCCCATCACTCACCCAAAGCTCTTCTCCGTGAACACCATCATCAGCAACAAAAAGAATACGATCTGCTATATGGATTTGGAATTCAGGTTCTGAATCCTCTTCACCGGGCCAGATATCCTTAAGCATAACAGTACCCTCCGGGGTTCCATCACTTACCCAGAGCTCAGTACCATACGTCTCAGTATAAGCAGAGAAATAGAGCAACGTCTCAGCACCGTACATGTATTCTATGTAAGTATCATCTTCACCGGGAGTAATATCCTTTAGGAGGTAAGTACCCTCCGGAGTTCCATCGGTAATACAGAGCTCATAACCGGTATCATCAAAATTACAGGTAAAATAGGCAAAATCACCTACTACTACTATCTGGTCTATATCCGGATGGTTCGATCCTGGTATGAGATCAATAAGAAGGCTCGTATTTGCTTCTGTGCCATCGGTTGTCCAAAGCTCCTCGCCAAGCTCGTCTGTTTCAGCAACAAACAAGAGCTTGCCTTTAAAAGGGGTAAGCTCTCGCGGATAGGACTTACCTTCTTCGTTAATATCCTTAAGCATCATCGTTCCAGCTGCCGTACCATCAGAAACCCAGAGCTCCTCATCGCTTGTTCCTGACGCCGAGTAGTCTGTCGTAAATATGAGCTTATTCCCCAACACTCTAAAGCCACCAAAATTGGTATCATCGGTAAGCGGCGTTATGTCCTTCACAAGCTCTGTTGTCGTACCATCACTGCGCCACAACTCTTCACCGTACTCCGGGGTATCTGCGATGAAGTACACAAAGCTGCCCATAGTAGTAAGGCTATCAATGTGACTTTCCTCTGGACCCGGATAAATATCCATAACGAGCTTCGTCCCCTCTTCAGTACCATCTGTCATCCACAGCTCGTCACCGTGCACAAAATCATCAGCACTAAAGAAAACATAACCATTTAAGGTAGCAGCTTCGTTCGAGGAGACTCCTCCTATTTTACCCGGAAGGATATCTTTAATAAGCCTCACACTCTCATCGGCTTCTAAGGCCCAGAGCTCTTCGCCGTGATCGTCATCAGAGGCATTAAATATGAGAGTCTCTCCAATCTGTCCCATAAAATGGGGATAGGAGTCGCGAGTTCTCCCTCCCGGTGCGATAATTCTTGCAACTTCAACGGGCTCCGGGTCAGCAGGCGAGAAAGTATAGAGAGCTGTTACCGGATTTCGAACAAAAAATGCTACTTCCTGACCATTCGTCGCGAAGCCACTCGCACCAGCAGAGGCGTAGGGCCCCTCGAAGAGATCATATAAGGTAAGACCATCAGGTTTGCCGTTACTGGTGTAAAGCTCTTCACCGATTTCTTGAGTATAAGATCGGAAATAAATTAAATTGTTAACGACAAGTATCTCTGAAATGCTCGAACTCTCAGGGCCAGGCTCAATATCTGTCAGCCGAACAAAATTTGTCTTAGAAGCTCTCCAGAGCTCGGTCCCGTTATCTGGGGTTGTTGCAAGAAAAACTACCCCCTCTCCGTATGCCGCAGTTCGGTAAGGTGAGCTCCCATCAGATCCCGGAAGAACGTCAATAATCTGAGTATTCGTCGTAGTTCCATCACTAATCCAGAGTTCACGACCATTCACACCATCTTCAGCTGAGAAATAGAAATACTCACCACTATCTATTGCCGTTAAATATGATGGGGAGGAGGAAGATGCGAGATTACTGATATTAAGAAAGATTCCTGTTCCAGTCCCATCCGGATTAAGGTCGCTGGAACACAACTCTGTTCCGTTTGACCCATCATTACATGAGAAAAATAAGAGTTTCGTAGCTTCATGCCACATTAAATACACAGGGTTCGATCCAACAACGCCAGGGCGGATATCTTTGACCTGCACCGTTCCAGAAGTTGTGCCATCACTTATAAAAAGCTCTCTGCCATCACTTCCGTTATCTGCAGAGAATGCAAGGAGTCCATCTGGGGTAAGAGTAAGGTTTTGAGGTCTACCGTCTGCATCTCCCGGATTTATGTCTTTGATCAGATATGTTCCTGCAGAAGTTCCATCAGATCGCCAGAGCTCTGTACCATGGATGCCATCATCGGCCGTAAAATAAAGAATTTTTTTCCCTTCATCGTACGTTAGGTACGTTGGAGTACTAGAGCCTTCCCCCGGGTTAATATCCTTAATCAGGACCGTGCCTTCGGCGGTGCCGTCAGTAAGATAAAGCTCCGCACCTGTATCCTCTGCGGTAGCTCTAAAGATCGAAACAAGATTGCCGTCTAACATCACCGATGTGAAAGAGGTCGGGAACGATGGCCCCTGTCCGGGATTAATATCCTTTAGAAGAGATGTCCCCTCCTCAGTACCGTCAGAAATAAAGAGTTCTTTACCGTGTCCGTCAACACCTCCCCCTGCTTGGAAGAGATAGGCATCATCACCAAAGGGAGCCAACTGCGAAGCTTCTAGGCCAATCGGTCGAGTATTAATCTCATGTAAGAACTCAACGTCCAGCGCTGATGCACTAGAGAATATACCAACACTGAGAAAAGCTACGGTGAGAAAGCTTCTTAGAGACTTCATAAAAGATGCTCCGGGAATAAAATAAGTAGATTCGCTATTGATAGCTGTTATGGTCTGCACCTATACATATGCAACATTGACAGATAATAGAAATGTTTTTTCTTCCTGTCAAAGACTGGACCACACAGGACAAGCTCCTAACCCCCTTATATCACTAAAAGAACTACATTACCCGAGCTCCATACGGCAGATCACAGGTCAAATCGATCAGCGTTCATAACCTTAGTCCAAGCAGCAACAAAATCAAGCACAAATCGCTCACTATTATCATCTTGTGCATACACCTCGGCGTAGGAACGTAATATTGAGTTTGAACCAAACACAAGATCTACTCTAGTCGCTGTCCACTTCGTCTCTCCAGTTTTTCGGTCACATATCTCATAAAGATTGCTTCCCTTTGGTTCCCAGCGATACGACATATCTGTCAGATTGACAAAAAAATCTGTCGTAAGCGATCCGACTGAATCAGTAAACACACCATGCGCTGTTCCTCCGTGGTTTACACCGAGCACCCTAAGACCGCCTATAAGTACCGTCATCTCATGAGCGGTAAGCCCCATAAGCTGCGCACGGTCAAGGAGCATCTCTTCAGCGCTAACAACATAGTCCTTCTTTAACCAGTTTCGAAATCCATCAGCGAGTGGCTCAAGCGGAGCAAAAGACTCTGCGTCTGTCATCTCATCAGTTGCATCTCCGCGTCCAGGCTCAAACGGAACAGATACCGCAAATCCAGCAGCCTTAGCTCCTTGCTCAATCCCAATGTTTCCAGCCAGTACAATCACATCAGCAATACTCGCTCCTGTTTTATTTGATATCTCTTCAAAGACTGTGAGAACTTTTTTTAAACGCTCAGGTTCATTTCCTTCCCAATCTTTTTGAGGAGCAAGACGAATTCTCGACCCATTCGCCCCGCCACGTCTATCAGAGCCGCGGTATGTACGTGCACTATCCCACGCAGTAGCTACCATCTCTTGCAGGGTTAGCCCGCTGGCAAGAATCTGCTCTTTAACCTCATCAATATTATAGTTTGTGGAACCAGCAGGGATCGGATCCTGCCAGATAAGATCTTCCGTAGGAACATCCGGGCCGAGATAACAAGCTTTAGGGCCCATATCACGGTGGGTAAGTTTAAACCAAGCTCTGGCAAAAGCATCTCTAAAGGCCTCGTGGTCTTTATAAAAGCGCTCAGAGATCTTTCGATATACCGGATCTTTGATCATCGCCATATCGGCATCTGTCATAATTGGGTTGTGGCGGATTGAAGGATCCTCAACATCTACAGGCTTATCCTCCTCAGCGATCGATACAGGTTCCCATTGATTGGCTCCGGCCGGGCTTTTCTTTAACTCCCATTCATACTTAAAGAGAAGCTCAAAGTAACCGTTATCAAATTTTGTTGGATGGGTAGTCCAAGCACCTTCAATTCCACTGGTAACCGTATCTCGTCCGATGCCACGCTTTGTCTTGTTCATCCATCCAAACCCCTGCTCTTCAACATCTGCGGCTTCAGGATCTGGACCAAGTAAAGAAGCGTCACCATTACCGTGACATTTTCCAACGGTATGTCCTCCCGCTGTAAGCGCAACCGTTTCTTCATCGTCCATCGCCATACGAGCAAAGGTCACGCGAATATCTTGCGCTGTTTTAAGTGGATCAGGATTGCCATCGACCCCTTCGGGGTTCACATAGATAAGTCCCATCTGAACAGCAGCAAGTGGATTTTCAAGCGTCTCACGATCTTCCCCGTTATATCGACTAGAGCTTGGCTGAAGCCACTCTTTTTCTGATCCCCAATACGTATCTTTCTCTGGATGCCAGATATCCTCACGACCAAAGCCGAATCCGAAGGTCTTAAGACCCATAGATTCATAAGCGATATTACCGGCAAGTATAATAAGATCTGCCCAGCTGAGTTTGTTCCCATACTTTTTCTTGATGGGCCACAACAAACGTCGCGCTTTATCAAGGTTAGCATTATCAGGCCATGAGTTAAGTGGGGCAAAGCGCTGATTTCCGGTAGCTCCTCCGCCCCTTCCATCGGCTAAGCGGTATGAACCTGCGGCGTGCCATGCCATACGTATCATGAGACCACCGTAATGTCCCCAATCCGCTGGCCACCAGTCCTGACTGTCAGTCATCAAAGCGTGAAGATCCTTTTTGAGCGCATCAACATCAAGTTTTTTCAGCTCTTCATGATAAGAGTATTTCTCTCCCATCGGATTAGTTTTTGAGTCATGCTGATGTAGTATGTCGAGGTTAAGCGACTTCGGCCACCAGTCCATATTGGAGGTACCTGCGCTTGTATGACCACCATGCATGACTGGACATTTACCACTGCTCTTATCTTCACTTTTCATATTACACTCCAACAATTAAAATCACGCACTCACTGGCATGTTCTGCTATTTTCTTATCCAGCTCAATAAAATCCTGCATTGTGATATAAAAACGGCTATAGTTTCACTGCGGCATGTAAGAATTTCGATCCTCTTCACGAATACGCCGTTCACATTTGAGCAGTACTAAGCATACTATTATAATACTCTCCCCATATTAATATGTGAAATCGATTGTTATTACTGCTTTGATAGTTTATATCTATTAATATGAATATACGAGAACTTGAGTATTTTGTAGCTGTGGCAGAGCTTCGCCACTTCGGCAAGGCTGCACAGAAGGTGCACGTGAGTCAGCCGACGCTAAGTATGCAACTTAAAAAATTAGAGGAGTCTCTTGGCGCGCCTCTTTTTGAACGAACCAGTCGAGAGGTACTTATCACCGCGTTTGGAGAAGAGGTTCTTGAGCATGCGAGAGAGGTTCTTTTTCAACGCGATACAATTTTAGAATTCGGAAGACGCGCTGCTAATCCGCTAGCTGGTGATTTACATATCGGCATCTTTCCTACACTGGCCCCCTACCTCCTTCCCCCTCTCACGCCAATACTTAAGAGGCAGCTCCCAGCCCTCAAACTCTTCTTTCATGAAGAGAGAACTGAATTCCTTTTGGAAAAGCTTCTTACTGGAAAAATCGATGTGGCGTTTATGGCCCTTCCCATAGACAGCGATAAATTAGAAACCATATTTCTCTTCGAAGAAGAATTCCAATTAGCTGTTCCGAAGGATCACGAACTTGCAAAATTCAAAACAATTTCATCTGACAAGCTAGAGGAGCAAGACTTACTCCTTCTTGAAGATGGACACTGTTTTCGAGATCAGGCACTCGCAGTTTGTGCACACGCAAAAGCACAGGTTAACACAGATTTCTCTGCTACCAGTATTGAAACACTGCTGAGCATGATTGCAGCTGGCTCTGGCATAACGCTCGTTCCTCAAATGGCGGCACGTGGGAAGAGGAAGCAGGTTAGCTTCCTGTCCTTTCGCGGAAAGACGCCCAAACGAGCAATTGCTCTTGTCTACAGGAGCTCTTCACACAGAAAAGATCTCTTTAGAAAGATCGAAGACTGCCTAAAGGGCAAATTTCCACTTTAAGAGACAAGGCTACCCTACCCCCTTTCCTTCAAAATAGATTGGCTTCATATCCTTAAGCCGCAGAGAGTCAGCGAGCGTAAGGTTATTTGCATTGATGATTCCTTTAAGGGACTTTACGTACGCAGCGCCCCGTTCTGAATACGACGTAAGAGTATCCGCCAGAGCAAGGCTGTTGATGTCCACTGCGCCCTGTTTTTTTCCACGGAGCTCGGATCGCTTCTTACGAAGGGCTGAATAGGAAGGATGAGAATTGATATTTAAGGCGTACCCTTTCACAGATTCCATCGGGCTATCAAAGGCTTTAATTCCGTAATCACCTTTTCCCTTCCTTTGATTCGTCGGTTTAATACCTCCCCCCCAAGTCCATTGGCCGTAAAGTGCATTTCCAGCATGAGCAAAACGGGAGGTACCATATCCACTTTCATAAGCAGCTTGTCCTAGAGCAAGAGAGGGCGGGATCACGTCAACGCGTAATAAGAGTTCAGGAATTACAGCAGCGGTTAGAGTCTCATCTTCTTTGAGTGCTCTGTAATTCCTTGCAAGCTCACTTAGCCACTCTCTATCGCTCTTCTTTAAACTCTCAAGACTCTTCGCCTCTAACTCGAGGAGGCGCCTCCTCTCTTCAAGGACTTCCTCGTTATTACGTAGAATAAGTGGGAGGAGCACTCTATAAAATAAGGATTTTTTAAGCGCAACAGATTCCCCCTGAGCCCAGTCCTTCTTAATGTTGATGAGATAAACTCGAGGAACAATTTCGCTCGCCCCTTTCTGTGCTTCTTTGGCTGTGTAACCGATCTTTTTAAAAAAGTAATTCAAATACTCCTTCGTAACACCCCGGTACGTAACCTTATCACCTTTCTCGATACGTTCAGGCGCAGGTGACGGAGCATCAGACCAATCAATGTGTGCATACGGGCGCACTCTCTGCACTTGCTGGGGAGCACTACTGCCCCAATACGAGATGGAAGAAACAGCAATTAAGAGCGCTCCAAGGATTATAAAGAAATGAGGTTTCATATTGTTCACCAAAAAAAATCAATAGAGACAGCAGTTAAGACGAGCATAGCGAAAGCGATCATGCTGTAGCCTCGCTACAGTAACTGGTATAGTCTGGAACCAGCTAATAATCAATTGTAAAGCATTATCCATGCCCGATAGTAATGCATCAGAAAAACTAAGCCTCTGGCAGGCAATCGCAAGCAAGCGAATGCTGATCTGTATCTTTAATGGCATATCTGCCGGAATGCCGCTTTTTTACCTTTATCACCTTGTGCCTGCATGGCTTAGAACCAGCGGAGTGGATCTCAAGACAATTGGTCTCTTCTCTCTTGTTGGGATTCCCTATACTTATAAATTTCTCTGGTCGCCCATTATGGATCGATATACTCCCCCGTTTCTTGGGAGGCGACGTGGCTGGATGCTGATCACTCAGGTTGCGGTTATGCTTTCCATGATGTCACTGGCTCTCTTTGACCCACAGGAATCTATATGGATAGTGGCTTATGTTGCATTTGCTATCGCCTTCTTTAGCGCCAGCCAAGACGTTGTCCTTGATGCTTATCGTAGAGAGCTTCTACCAGATGACGAACTCGGGCTTGGCAATTCTTTTTATATGAATGGCTACCGTGCTGCTGTTTTTATACCGGGAGGTCTCGGGTTGATACTCGCAGGTGATGATATCGCTCTTCCATGGCCACTTATTCATATTATCATAGCTCTCTTTATGCTTATCGGCATTGTGAAGACTCTCCTTATCTCAGAAGCGGCAAAGACGATTGATCCACCTAAAAGTTTTCAAGAAGCTGTCGTAAAGCCATTTAAGGAGTTTTTTGCACGAGATGGTATTGGACCAGCTCTTCTTCTTCTCCTTTTCTTATTCCTTTATAAGCTAGGAGATAATATGGCTACAGCACTCTCAACCGCTTTCTATATTGATCTCGGTTTTGACCTCGCCGTTATAGGCTCACTTGTAAAGCTCATCAATTTCTGGGCAATGCTCATAGGCACATTTGTTGGGGGCGTAGTCATCTTCCGCATGGGGATTAATCGATCGCTCTGGATATTTGGAGTCGTTCAGCTCGTTTCGATCCTTGGATTTGCTATTTTATCTGAAGTTGGACAAAACCATGCTTTACTCGCAGCTGTGATAGGATTTGAGTATCTCGGGGTGGGACTCGGCGCCTCCGCACTTGTGGCTTTTATGGCAAGAGCAACAAGTATTAATTTCACAGCGACTCAATTTGCACTACTCTCAAGCATCATTGCGCTTCCAAGAACGTTTGCGAATTCAATCACTGGATTTCTCGTTGAAGGGGTCTCTGCAAAAGATGGGCTCTACTATAGCCTTTTAGGTGAGATTCCAGGCCTCGGATATACAGCCTTCTTTCTTCTTTGTACCGTTTGTGCGGTACCCGGAATGATCTTACTTCTCTGGGTAGCTCCGTGGGACGACAATGAGCGCCATCTAAGCGCCTGACATAACAGGGTAAAATATCACTCCTCATAAGGAACGCTCGTAGTACTTTCATCATCTTAATAAGGTGAAGCGGGTTTTCTACAGTTTTTCCATTCTCAGATATTTTATTGCATATCTTCTGTGCGTTCCTGCGGCGATGGTGTTTGCTGATGCGCCTGATGATGGGGTGCTCGGACTGAGTATTTTTAGCGTTCAATCTCCTCATTTTCAGGGAGGGCCATGTAAACGCGTTCAAAAGATTATTGTCAGACAAAAGATCCCGGCTCTTACCTATCTTTATAACACCTTTGGAAGTGATAACACTTGCCTGGAAAGTATTTGGGATGAAATTATCGCACGCGGGAAAAGACACATCACACAAATTCATTTCTCAAACGAAGTTGGGAGAAGAAATAACCTAACGAGTCCCTATGACTTTTATCCCGACCATAGCACCAAACAATACGTAACACTCCTTGAAGAGATGCCAGAATCTCTTGAGACAGATATTCGACAGCGAGTTCGCGAGATACTAGGTAGCATTGAGAACTACGCGGATACTGGCACGTTCATACTGGGAACAGGTCTTGAAAGTCAGTACAGCGTGAGGGCCTACAACAATCTCTACAGGATTCTAAGGGAAGAGTGGCCTTATGAAATAAGTAGAAATCCTCTAAGGTCGACACAAAGAAAACTCGACAACACCACACCTGACACCTATTACGAATACCACCACTATAAGCGAGCGAGGAACATGCCAACTCGCTGTATCTTAAACGGAGACGGTCAGGATCTTGCGATGGAACCTGGAACGGCAACATCTCTTGGAGGAATAGATCCCGCTGAGATGATTCACCTTACAAGATGGGCGCGTAACGGAAGCGAGAAAGGCTGTATCATGTTTCTCTGGTTTGCGAAGTGGCAAGGGCTACACCAGAGAAACCCGAGTGAACCATCAAGAAGAAGATTCAAAGTTCATCGCACCGATGTTCGGAAGACCTCACGCCTTCTCAATCACGTAAATCGGATGAGAAAACGTAAGGCCAGAAGAAAGAAAAAGGGTGAATAAAGCGCTGTTTATCCCTTTCCTGCGCTGGCTTTCGTCGTTGTAGGTGCAAGCATCTTAGCAACCTTTGCTTCGCTTCCCCCACATTCAGGATGTCCAAAACCGCCCTTACTTTTGTCAGCGCGAATATCATAAATGATATTGTCGTTCTTATCAGTACTCACTCCGGCCGGCACGTTATCAAGGCTCAGGTCGTGACGCACACGCCATGCGATGTTGTGATCCGCACAGGAGCTATCTCCACTGACACCTAGCGCACCTATGAGCTTTCCTTCTTCATTATAGAGCGGAAGCCCGCCACCAAAGACATTTACGCCACCGATCTTTTCTCCGACGAGAGGATCTTCATCTGTACCGTAATCTTCGAAATCACCATCATAAGCAACTTCAATATCGATCGGGTTACTTTCCTGTAACCCAAAGAGGCTGCCACCAGGTTGTACAGCAGAGTAGAGGTTCGCCGTCGAAAGCGCTAAACCGGGAAGGCTAAATGCATTGGCAGTATTTGCTTTTTGCGCAGAGATAACTCGACTCCCTGGCCACTGATCACCGGGGCCGTCACCAGTTTTAGTCACCATACAAACCGTTCCACTCCTATCAACGATAGTTCCCCACATATCAAGATTAAAACCACCATTATCCTGACCGCGTGCACTCTTAAGTGCCACTTGAAACGTTTCGTAAGCAGGCATACCTTCGCACTCATCAGCATGGAGGGAAGAAGTTATTATCAAACTACAAGCAACAAAAAAAAGAATAAAAATAGTACGCATAAAAGTTCCAAATAAATAAATTGTTAAAACTGCCGTTAACCCTACCAACTTCATAAAGCAATGGGTACATACTACTTTGCATGAAAAATCATTTTACGTGATGCTCGCATATCTTAAAGCTACGTCTGGCGACTCTGCTGAAAGTAAGCGATACTCTTAAAAAACACTATCTTACGGAGCACATGGACACCCTTATCGAACGAAACCTTGTCATTAATAGAGTTCTTGGAGAGAAGACGGTGTATCTCTTGGATCTTGATGCTCCAAATCTGTTTGAAGCCGTTCCCGCAATAATTCAGGAGCTAGAAAAAGAAGGTGGGCTTACCGAATCAGAGCTCCCCATTGTAAAGAGAAAACTCTTAACCCTACTCAGCAAAGGATACTCAGAAATAGGTCAGGGAGTAGCGCTCTACTATAAGGAGCTCCAAGACCTCAACAAACCTGTACAGGTACTCTTGCGCCTTAAAAATCCTATCTCGCTTACAGACAGTAAAGAACCTACGACTCGTTTCGTTTGGTTTTTAATGTCCCCAACTCCCAGACATCCCCTTATGAAAGCTGTGGCCGAGTTCTTTCACCTTATGGATCACGAATCCTTTCGTAAGGACGCTCTGGTCGCAAAGAATGCAGCCCAGCTCGCCGCACTCTATGAGCGTGAGCTTAACAAAGAGGTAAAGTGCATAAGCCTGCCGGATTCCGCGGAGGGCGAAGCTCCTAGCGGACTTTTTGCAGGAGTCCTTTCTGATTTACGTAGCAGGTTGCCGTATTGGGTGAATGATTTTACCTGTGGTTTTAATCTCAAGGTTCTCGCTTCAATACTCTTTATGTTTTTTGCTTGCGCCGCTCCTGTAATCGCATTTGGAGCATTAACAGCAACGCTTACAGGCGGACAGATCGGTGTCATTGAGACAATTCTCGCCTCAGCTGTATGCGGAATAATCTGGGCCCTCATTGGAGGACAACCGCTAGTAATCATAGGGCCAACTGGCCCAAACATTATCTTTACTGGAATTCTCTTCACACTCTGCCAGCGGCTCGATCTCCCCTTCCTTCCTGTTACCTTCTGGGTCGGAATGTGGACGATGGTAATGCTTTTTATCCTTGCTGCTACCAATGCAAGTGTACTTATTCGTTACTTTACTCGTTTTACCGATGAGATCTTTGCTGCTCTCATATCTCTCATTTTTGTAAGCGAAGCCATAACTGACATGTTTCGAGTATTTCAAAGCGAAACTACCGGACAAGATACCGCTCTTCTTTCCCTCTTTTTAGGCCTTGGAACCTTCGGCATTGCTATTACCCTTTCACGCATTAGACGTTCACCGTACTTGCGTCACTACATCCGAGAATTCTTGAGTGATTTTGGACCTACCATATCACTGGTGATTATGACGCTTGTTGCGTACTATTTTTCTGACATTGAGTTTGAACACTTAAGTGTTCCCGACACCTTTCGAGCAAGCATTGACAGACCGTGGCTCATTGATCCATTTCAAGTCCCAGCGTGGGTGTGGGGAGCCAGCGCTATACCAGCCGCACTTCTTACTATCCTTATATGGATTAACCAGAACATTACCTCACGCCTTGTAAATAGCGTCGATCATAAGCTTCAAAAGCCGACATCGTATCACTGGGATATTGCTATAGTTGGCGTGCTCATTGGGATTTTAAGCTGCTTTGGGTTGCCATGGGTTGTTGGAGCTGCCGTACGTTCATTAAACCATGTTCGTAGCTTGCTTATCATGCAGGGAGAGAAAATTCTTGGAGCAGTAGAAAATAGATTATCAAACCTTGTCGTACACATCATGATACTCGGAACACTCTCTGCGCTCACTCTGATTCAGTACATGCCAATGGCGGTCCTCTTTGGGATGTTTCTCTTCATGGGGATTGGTTCTATGGGAGGAAATCAACTTATCGCCAGACTCCGTCTCTGGTTTGTCGACCCAGCGCACTTTCGCCCAACACATTACCAGCGCGCAGTCCCGGTATCCGTCATTCACGCTTACACCATCTTGCAATTTGCCTGTCTTGCCCTGCTCTGGATCGTTAAGAGTAGCTTCTTAGGGATACTCTTCCCACTCTTTGTCGCACTTCTTGTTCCAGTCAGGATGTTTCTGGGAAAGATCTTTGAACCTGAATATGTTGCTCTCTTAGATATTGAAGAAGGCCCTGAAGATGAGCGGTTCCGAGAATTTGGTGTTTAGTGATTAGAGACACTACTCTTTATTCTTGAATCATTTATTCAATTTTAGCTGCGACGTTTTGTCGCTTTGACATTTTGCTACCATCTTTAGAAATTCATTACCACGATCATCAATAGAGTGTGTAATGAAGTATTTTCTATTTTCTTTTCTCATTGTCTTCCAATGCATCACTGCCGAGCTGCATGCAGAACCAACGAACCTCTTTATTCGTGGGATACCTGCAGGCGATCCATCGACTGAAACCTACAGCCCTTCTGACGATCCGGTGATTCAACCTCTTGATAGTGGAGAAATACTCAGCGCACTGCCCGGAATCTCAACGAGTCGCATGGGCGGCCACGCACTCGAACCTGTAATAAGAGGACAGCAACAAAATCAGATTAACGTGAGTAACAATGGTGTATATAGCTTTGGTGGATGCCCGAATCGTATGGATCCTCCCTCATCTCTTGCAGATCTTGGTGTGGCAAGCTCAATTATCGTTGAGCGTGGCTACTCCTCGGTAACGCACGGCCCCGGCGGCGCCGCTGGAGGTATTCGAATCATAAATCTTACTCCCGACTATAAAAAAGGCCAATTTCAAAGTGATGTTCGCTCAAGTTGGGAATCAAATGGTAGTCGTTATAATGAAAGTGGGCAGTTTGCATTTGTACAGAAAGACTATTTTCTAAGAGGACGAGGCCACTGGAAAGATGCCGACAATTACAAGGACGGGCATGGAAATGAAGTGCGATCTTCATTTCGCTCTGAAGCCTCCGGTATTGATGGAGGATATCAGTTAACGAACAACTCTCAAATGACAATCGGGATAGAGCAACAGAGAGTAACCGATGCTCTTTTTCCCGGTGCCGCAATGGACGGCATCTATGACCGCGTGAGAACTGGCAGGATTGGATACGAATACAAGAACCGAGAAGAAACACTCCAGCGTGTATTTCTTCTCGGATATAAATCAAATGTCATACACACCATGGACAACTACAGTGCGCGTGAAAATATATCTGGCCCATTCGCGAAAGCAGACTCAACCTCAAACACCAGTGGAGGAAAGCTCGCACTTGGATTCGATGCAGGACATCCTCTTACACTGGGAATGGATGTCCTTGAAGTCGATCGTGATGCTAGGCGTTTTGCAGGTCCACTCACCGGGGTAGACCCCTCAAAAATACAATCTTACCTCTGGCCAGATACAACTATTCGTAATCTAGGATTCTTTTCAGAATCAGACATAAGCCTATCCTCAAAGTGGACCACACGCGTTGGACTTCGCTACGATAACGTATATTCAGATGCCAGAGACTTAGATAAGAAATCTGAAATCCCAACGGCAGATGGCAAGTTCATATCCCCGCAAGATCTCTATTCGTCAACGTACACTTCCGCCACAGTACGCGACCGGGAACACAATTATGGTGGATTACTAAGGCTTGAATATGCACTTAGAGAAAACATTAAGGCGATTGCGGGATACAGCAGAGTCCTTAGAGCTCCGGATGCTTCCGAGCGATTTATCGCATCAGCTAAGGGAGCCGATAGCTGGATAGGAAATCCTGACTTGCGTTCAGAACAACACAATCAATTTGAACTCGGCATAACACGAACCGTAGAAAAGAGTAGCATAAGTCTTTCATTATTTGTCGACGAGGTAGACAATTTTATCCTCAAAGATACAGCAAGGGGACAGGACGGGATTAAACGTTCAGATGGCGCTACTATCTACCGTAACATTGATGCTCAGTTGGCAGGCACAGAATTTATAATCTCTCAAGAAATCACTCCCGCGATATTTCTAAGATCAGACGCCACATATACCTACGGCGAAAATCAGGAAGACTCTGGCCCTCTCCCTCAAATTCCACCACTTAGCGGCTCCACTACTGTTACCTACGAAATAGAGAAAATTACTACCGGTATCAGGGCTCGGTACGCTCTACAACAAACACGAACTGACAGAGACCCGACTACTGGTACAGGAAGAGATGTAAGAGATACGCCGGCATGGGGAGTATTCGATATCTTCACTAACTACAATGTATATAAAAATATCGATCTCCAGTTCGGAATCAAGAACCTCTTTGATAAGTACTACGCGACACACTTAAATAGAACCAATGCCTTTGACCCGCTTGAAGTACAGGTCAATGAGCCAGGAAGAAGCTTTGCTGTTGGCATTACTGGGGCCTTTTAGTTTCTTCTTATTGTATTGCCACATGCATCCCAAACGGCCTACCACCGACGAAAGAGATTTCCCAAATGGGCTATCTGTTATACTCTACTTGCATGGAACGCCGAGATATAGCTTTAACGAATTTTGAAGAGGTACTAGCCGAGATAGATCGTCTTCATACACACGGGTATTTAACTACTGGTAACTGGAACCTGCAGCAAATACTTCAACACCTTAGATTTACTATTGAGGGAGCGACGCAAGAAAAAAACCTCGGTATCCCAACATGGCTTCAGTGGATTTTCAGAAAGGTCTTTCTTAAATCAATACTCTCCGGACATACAATGAGAGCCGGATTTAAAACTGCTCCTGCCCTAATGCCTGAGAAAAGCGATGCAAAACCTTGCTCAGAGGAAGAGAAATGTGAAGTTGAAAAATTCCGTAGCTGTATTGAAACGTTCCTATCTCACTCGGGGCAATATTGCAGGAACGCCGCCTTTGGCATGCTCACTCGCGAAGAATGGCAAAAACTTCAGCTAAATCACGCCAATCTTCATCTCTCTTTCCTTATCCCTTCACAGGTATGATTTTTTACTCCGAAGTTACTCGAAAAAACGATTTATGAACCTAGTTAAAGAGTGGCCACCAGTATGCTTTCGTTTTACCGGCCAGATAAAGACAAATAGCAATAACAAACATCACACCAAGTGTATAATTAAGTATTGTAATATGAAGCGGCGTCGGCTCGTCTTCTATATATCCCTTCTCATCTACTCCTACTTCGATACCCGAGAAATAAGAATTCTCGTGCAACAGCTCCTCTAATTCCAACATTTTCCACTCCGACTGGGGAGTTGTTAGTGCCGCCTCGCAGATCTTCATGGCAAGGAGGATGAGTCCTTGCTGATTGCCACACAGAGTAAGTGTCTCATAAGGATCATCGAACCACCCAAGCTGAACAAGCGCCCCTTCAACGGACACGTTCTCTTCTAGCGCTTTGATGAGAGATTGAACTTCTTCTATATTCATAAGCATTTCACTCTCGGGAGAACCCTACCCCTGCAATCTCGGACTATTTAGAAGCTGCCCTATCCTGAACAAAGGTCAGGTCAGGATCCATTTTTTGAAGGCACTTCATAGCCATATGCCTGTGGTTCGCTGACGCTGGGTGATGATACTGAGCCTTTACAAGTTCGTGATACTCATCTGTCCAAGAGCCTTCGCGTGAAGCAAGCCTTAGCGCCTCTTCATAAAGCTCAGCCCGATACTCTGACGGCGTGGCAAGGATTACCTTTATCTTATTATGAAACTGCTCTTTAGAGTATGGATCCTCGTCTAGAATGGAAAGGACAAGCTGCTGCGTGAAGTAACTTTGGGCAAAGGGAAACGCTTTAAGTGCGACCGAACTAAGCTTCTCTCTATTTTGTTTTATACAATTTGCAAGTCGTAGCTTTGCATCAGCAAATAAAGGATCAGCCTCAATATCAAAGGCTATAAGGGGTATCACCGTCTGAAGGCATTCATACTTATCTATGAGGCTCTCTCTATCATAGAACTGCGCAGCACGCTCTCGGCCAAAAGGGAGGATATCGTCACTCTTACCGGCATCTCGCTTTTTAACGGCGTCTATTCGTAGTGAAAGGCTGTGTGAGACTTCCGTAAGGAGACTCAACATGAACTTTTTCTCACTAGTCGACGTTGCTTCACAGTACCTCTCAACAGCTTTCATAACGCCCGACACACTTCGCTGTTCTAAGAGCGCATTTTCAAAGGCTTCACTTAACCCCTTGCCAATGCGGTAACTAAAATTATGCTCGGGAACGTGATTCAAACGCTCATAAAGGTCTGATAGACGATCAAATCCTTTTTCAATCAGGTACTCAACATTGCCTTCATCAAGGATAAAAGCGTCATCACCGCTAAGGGTAATATGGCGCTCACGAAGCGTCACAAGAGACAGGCTTGTACAGAGCTCAGTAAGAAGAAGCGTTTCATCTTCTGACAATACCTCTTCTTTAGAGAGCCCATGCTGTAAAGGAGCAGGTACTTGAGCCGTTGTGCGAGAAAGGAAAAACTTCCCGACAAATGGAATATACTTTAAAGAAGACGCGAAGGAAGGTGCTTGCTTCGCTGAGCGATCATCGCTCAGCTGACCGCCTGTGCCAGCTACCGCCTCCTTTTGAAGCGCGCTTCGTATCTCCTCTAAGAGGAGCTTCGACGGAGGGCGAGCATCTATTCTCTGTAGAATATTGCATATCTCATCCATAAGGATCTCTGAAGACTCAGGAGAGCAGTTTACAAATGAGAGTGTTTGAGCAACATTTAGTTTTTGCCGCGTGCTACCATTCTCCATAATATCTCGCAAATGGGGCACTGCCTCCTCATGACATGATGCAAAGTATTGAGATAGAGTATTAATCTGCTGCTGACTCAGCGGTTCATCTAAAGCCCCAAGTGCCACTTCTAAATATTCGGCACCTGCGCTTGAGAGCTCACTAAATATCTTATCCGGCAGAATCATGCTTGTTTCGCAGCTTTTAAGCATTGCAAGCAAGCACCGTGCTTTTGTCTCGCTTTCAGGGAGTTTTTTCGCAAAGTGAAAGAGCTCTTCAGCAATTCGCGAAGAGCCAAAGTCAGAGTAGTCAAAGGTTTCGACAACTTCAACGAATCGCTCTAAGCCAGCCTCATCCCGGCAAAGAATTCTTAAGGCCGTATCCAGATCCCTCCCTGAGTGCTTTCGATTCAGCGTTGATTCAGATAAGTAATCACGAACGGCATCTTGGCTTTCAGGGAAATTTTCACAGAGTGACTCTAATGTTTGAAAACTCTCTTCTGCAAGAAGAGATGCATGTTTATCAATGAGACGAGATGCGCCACGTAGCGCGCCCTGCCAAGTGATGTCACCCGATTCTACCGCCTCAAGAACTAAATTTCGGTTCGAGCCATTTTGACATGAAATAAGCTCTTGAACTTTATCGACTTCTAATTCTTGGACAGAAGAAAGGATCTGTGGTGATTGATCTGTAATGAGCATAAGAATAACTACCTCGAAGACTACTCTGGTGAGCTTACATTAGGAATACAGCTAAAAACAACTGGAAAGTGTGCTATGCCGCCCTCCATATCCTCGTCATTGATTGCTTCAACACTGCTGCTGTGAGAAAATGCGTGGTTATGCACTCGCCGCTGGAGCTTTTTATCTACAAAAATGGTGTTAATCCATATAAGCTTTTTTCAGCCCTGCTCATGGGATTTACGGCTCTAACAGTAGCTCTTGTCACGGCCTTCTCTCCTGAACTCTCAGCCGCATTGGGCTATGTGCTTGGAATAAACCTCGCCACGTTTCTTCTCTGTGTCTACGACAAAGCGGTAGCGGGGAGTAAATTCGTTCGTGTTCCAGAGGCTATTTTATATTTCGCAGCTTTTGTAGGTGGTTCGCCGGCGCTCCTCTTTGGAATGAAAATTCTAAGGCATAAGACACAAAAGGTAAGTTTTCAGTTTGTACTGGTGATACTTATTGTTGCCCAATTTTATCTGTTCTCTTCAACTGATATTTGGAAAGAGCTCCAGTCTTTAAACTGAGCTTAAGGATCTGAGCGACTCTTCAGCCTTCATGTATCCGGGAGACTTTGCCTCAACAACCGAGCGCAACACTTGTTGTACTTCGGGTAATCCCACAAAACCACCAAGAAGATCGACACAGGTGTCTTTAACTACCGCAGGTTTCGTCGATTCTGGCCTAGCTGCCTCAGATAAGGTGACATGATCACCTACATTGTAAAGATAATTCGCCGCTTCTATAGCAGCGTACTCTTCACGAGTTATTGTGTCTTCGCTTCGGGGGCGATTCGCTGGAAAATGAAATCCCTCTCGTACATATGCCAACAATCGCGATCTGTAAGATGGATTATCTTTCATAAGCGATACTGCCGTTTTCATACTATGCCCCTGGACATACGTATCTTTTGAATTACAGCCTCGTTGAATGTAATCAAAAGAGCGATTATCCCAGCCCTCTTTCATTTTTGATTGGGCTGCGTTTAATATAAAATATTTTACGTTCTCATATACTTTATCTGAGAGAAAGAGTCTCTCTATTGCGCGCTGCGCTTCAGGGCTCGGATCGTTGTAGAGAACGCGTACTGCTTCTGAAGAAACTTGCACATGCTCTCCTCCCTTTCTACATTTTGCAGCAACGCCTTCAATAAGATCGACATGCTCTGCAACCTTGTGCTGTTTCGCTAGAGTTTCAAGGGCACTATAGCCGGAACGAACATCACCCGCCCGATCGCCGCGCTCAAGGCGATCGACAGCAAACTTGAGGGATTGCTCTTGCATAGCCTTCGATGTGTCGCTCGATATTGATGGCATCTATAAAATCTCCGTCATGGGTCAACTCCCTGATATTATGGTCTGGGGACTCTTAAAGGCAGCATAACGAGCGACTCTCCGTGTAATCAACTCTCCCTCACACCGTACGGTAAAATCACACTGTAGTTCCAGACAGTTACAATTGAATTTCGCTCGCCGATGGTCCTCATTCCACTAAAAGTGCTATAATATAAAGATGAGGATTAAGAACCTTCACTATGGGATCTGCCTGTTCTTTGCGGTAATCCTGATCCCGATATGTGGCTGCAGTACGCACGCTCATGCACTTTCCGAAAATTCGCACTCGTGTTGTGACGATCCCCCTGCTGAAAAGAGTCACGACTGTGCATGCACAAGCTGCCAGATACGAGAAACAAAACCTTTCTATCTCACTCTGAACTCTATTCAGACTGAACTCTTAGCCCCTAAGAGTAACAACAACTCTTTTGATAATCTCTCGGTCTCTTCATTCATTCTTGCCGACATACGTGAGACTCGCCCATCGCCGCATCTTTTTGTGAAGACTGGGGTAATGCGTTTACCCGGCTTTTCTTCGTTTGCACGCCCCCCTCCTCTGCGCTTTGAACACGCGTAAACCAACAATAATTAAATTATAAATTCTTATATTTAAAAGGATATACTATGAAAACGTTACTAACACTTGTATGTACTGCTGCGCTTAGCCTTCCTATTTATGCTTTTGCTGAATGTGGCGGCGGCTCATGCGATAGTAAAGAATGTACCTGCGAGGCAGACTGTAAAGCCTGCGACGGCGGGGAAGAATGTACTTGCGAGGATTGCAAGTGCGATGGCTGTAAGGATTCTTAGTTTTTACAAGCTTTACCCGGACGTCTAACTAACGTCCGGGTACTTATCATGATCTGTTTACAAGTAACTATGATCTTGAAAATACTGCAGTGTGTTTAAAAACACATGCTTTTATACCGCTTACTTTAACGGTTTCTGTCATAGTGAGTTTCGCAGAAGTAGACTTTACCTTACGAAGGAGCATCACATACTTTCTGTTTATGTTGCTCTCAGTATAAGTGCCAGAGAGACGAGCCCCTTTCTTATTCGCACGGCCTGAGTACTCGATTGGAATATTTCCTAGCTGGCCAGAGGGGCGCTTCTTCGTTCCCGTTACTGAAAAGACTGCCGGAAAAGATTGTGTCGGCGTGCATGTGGCCCCGTTAAAACTCCTACTCTTTTTAAGTACAAATGTACCAGAGTACGTGCCAATGGTGTTCTTTACTTTCTTCTTTCTCTTTTTCTTCCTGAAAACAAGCGAGCGTGGCTGCTCAGTGACATATGAGGAGCCTCCAAAATAACTTTCGAGATCGGTATATGAATCTGCGCTTACTTCGGACACAACAAACGTGCTTTTGCAAAGTAAAATCGTGACAAAACAAATTAAGCGTGCGATGAATTTCATAAACTTCCTCCCGTAAAAGAATCCTAGCCGAACAAATACTAATGAAACCTACCTCAAAAGCAACCCCTGAAAAAATCGCCGAATATCTCAGCACGCTTAAGGAAACTCGGCTACTCATCGCGATTGATGGACGAGGTGGGGCCGGGAAAAGCACACTGGCCCGCGGCATTGCCAGCTTTTTAGAAAATACCGCGATCATCGAATACGATTGTTTCCATCTGATGAAAAGTGAGATTACCAACCATCACCACTACGATTATCAACGCCTAATGAGAGAAGTTATTGATCCGTTTAAGGCAGGCAAAACGACCCTTACCTTTAAACGGTATAACTGGGCAGGAATTGGCGGAAACCCCGATGGCTATCACAACGAGCCTGAGCAGGTGGAAGTAAGAAAACATCTCATTATTGAAGGCAGTCATACGCTTGTGCCTGAGCTTTGCGAGCATTTTCATTACACCATATGGCTAAACACACCAGAAGAGAAAGCTTTTAAGCAAGGAACAGGCAGAGACATACATGAATATGGCCTCGCCAAAGACGCCGTAATACCGGCATGGAGGGCTTGGCAGATCTGGGAGAGGGAATCTTTAGATAGAGATGACAGATCGCTGCGAGCAGATTTAGTGCTTCTGTAAGAGCCGTTAATGAGTGAGCTCGTTCTCTTCACTTAGTACTGCAAGCTGTTCAAGGATATAGTCCATCTCCTCAGGATCATCTGTCTTTGGCAGATAGGCTCTAGCGCCTTTACAGATGGTACTCTCCTCAAATGTTGGAAGCACGTGATCGCTTGTTACTACAAGTGGTACAGATCTGTTTTTACACTCTTCTATAAAACTACCGGTATCCATGTCAGCCATATGAATATCAGCCAGTACAATAGTCGGCGCAAAATCTATGATCTTTTGTAGCGCGCTCTCAGCGCTCTCAACGATTTCGCATTCAAAGCGGTAGTGCTCATTCCACATATCAGCGGCATGTTCAATAAGCTCGGTATAGTTGTGGTGATCGTCTACGACGAGAAGCTTAATAGGTTTTCGAATCACTTTTCTCTCTCTCCTCCTAAGACACTGGCAGCACTTAAATTTCGACCATATGAGAAAAATTTATTAGAAAAAAAATATTTGCTATTGCAGGTTTCTATAATATTTGCATATACTACAGAAACTCAAAGTAAGTTAATGAGTGTCTAATTAGCTGTAATTATGCGCTTTCTAGTAATCTTTCTAGTAATAGAGCGCTCTAATTGATACGGACGCACACACAGGAGAAGCTATGGCAGCCTCAACCGGCAGTAACAACACAACGGGAAAGAAATCGAACGTCATTGACGCTCAGGCATACAAATCAAGCACCCTCGCCCCTGTTCAACGACAAACTCTCGAATTCCTCAGGAACTTTATCGCAGATCGTGGCTATGGACCAACGCTTAAAGAAATAGCCAGGCACATCGGTGTAAAATCAGTCTCCACGGCCCACTTTCACCTCGAACGTCTTGAAGATAAAGGATTTATCAGACGTGGCGAAGACGGCATGCTTGAGCTACTGGATGTCTCCACTCCACAGCTCGGGCCAACTGCTGTACCACTTGTCGGCATAATCGCGGCAGGACGCCCAATTGAGGCAATTGAAGAAAAAACAATGATTGATATTCCTTCTAATATGATTCAGGGTCGTGGGGAAGTTTACTGCCTCGAGGTCAGCGGAGACTCCATGATCGATGAGCATATCTGTGACGGTGATCTTGTGGTTATTAAAAAGCAAGATGTCGCAGACAATGGACAGATCGTGGTAGCCCTCCTTGAAGACGGAAGCGCAACTTTAAAAACGTTTAGACGATTAAGAAACGGCAGAGTAAAGCTCATTCCGGCCAATCCTACCATGGAACCGATCGAGCTTGACGATGTAACAGTGCAGGGACGGCTCATCGGAGTAATCCGCGAAATGCACTGACTTTTGGAAATACACTAAAACTTTAACTTTTAATAAAACGCACACTAACAAAAAGGAATGTAACAATGTCAACTGGAGACGACAAAGCACTACAGGCAGCGATAAGCCAACTTGAAAAGAAATATGGGAAAGGAGCTATTATGGAGCTCGGGAGCAATGGCCCCCGCGATAACATTGAGGCGATCCCAACTGGTAGCCTCGGGCTCGATATCGCTCTCGGAATCGGCGGACTTCCAAAAGGAAGAGTCTGCGAAGTCTATGGACCTGAGTCTTCTGGTAAAACAACACTAGCACTACATCTTGCAGCAGAGTGTCAGAAAAAAGGTGGTACAGTTGTCTTCATCGATGCTGAGCACGCTCTTGATGTTCAGTACGCAAGAAAACTAGGCGTAGACACCAGTAGCCTTCTCGTAAGCCAACCAGATTGCGGGGAACAAGCTCTTGAAATCTGTGAAACACTTATCAGCTCCGGTAACGTTGACCTTGTTGTTATTGACTCTGTAGCGGCCCTTACGCCAAGAGCAGAGATCGATGGCGAGATGGGAGATCAACAGGTAGGCCTTCAAGCGCGACTTATGAGTAAAGCGCTACGTAAGCTAACTGCCCTCAGTCATAAGGCGAACTCTACTATTCTGTTCATCAACCAGATTCGTATGAAGATCGGCGTTATGTTTGGCTCACCTGAAACAACAACAGGGGGGAATGCTCTTAAGTTCTACTCCTCGGTAAGACTTGATATTCGCCGTATCGGATCTATTAAAGACAACTCAGAAGTAACCGGAAACAGAGCTCGCGTAAAAGTCGTTAAGAACAAAGTCGCGCCTCCTTTCCGTGAAGCGGAATTCGACATTATCTTTAACGAAGGTATCAGCCAAGACGGTGAGATTATCGATATCGGAGTCCAAAAGGGAATCGTTGATAAAGCCGGAGCGTGGTACTCCTATAAAGGCGAGAGACTCGGACAGGGACGTGAGGGAGCAAAAGCTTTCTTAAAAGAGAACCCGGATGTGAAAACCGAGATCCGCGGCTTAATCCTTTCAACACTCGGCATTGGTGGCGAGGAGGATATCGACGAGACTGCAACACTCGGCGATCCAGAAGCTACCCTTCAGAGCGCAGACGCAGTAGCGGCTGATGATAGCAAGAAAAAGAAAGGGAAAATCAGCCGTAAGAAAGTTGATATCGCCAGCGAGGAAGAAAAGCCTGTAGCAGCTAACGCTTAAGACATCCTTACAAATATCTCCCTGTCTGCTCTTAACACTTTCAAAGAGGAGTTTTAAGAGCGCAGGGAGATGCCCCGACTCTCTATTAAAGACGCTGACGAAATCAGTGTGATACTTACGAGAGAAAAGCTTCTAGCCCAAGCTTTATAATCTCTACAGATCTTTGCAGCTTCTCTTCTTCAAGAACAAACGCAAGACGAATCTTTTGTTGTCCGCGACTTCCTTCCATATAGAAGCCGGCAGCAGGCGAGATAAAGACAGTTTCTCCATCGACATCGAACTCACTGAGCAAGAACCTAGCAAAAGCATCTGAACGTTCAACCGGTAATCTTGCTACGGTGTAGAAAGCACCATCTGGTGAATAGCAATCGGTATCGGGCAATGACTTAAGAGCCTCACATAATACATCTCTGCGTTTTTCATAGGTAGCTCGTACAGACTGAAAATAATCAGCTTCTAAATTCTCAAGCATAAAGCGTGCAGCATGCTGCTCAATGGTGGGCGCTGCCAAACGTGCCTGGGCCATATTAAGCACACGTGCTCTTACTTCTTGATTACGAGTGTAGAGACATCCAATCCTCGCCCCACACAGGCTAAACCGCTTTGAAAGGCTATCAATCATAACAACACGCTCACTTTGCGGCTCAAGATGAAAGAGCGATAGCGGAGAGCGGTTGTCATATACAATTTCACGATACGTTTCGTCGATAACAAAAAAGAGATTACGGTCCTCACACAACTTGTGCACTTTTCGCAACTCATCATCACTGTATACGGTGCCGGTTGGGTTATTCGGATTACAGATAAGAATCGCTTTGGTCTTTGATGTAATGCATGCCTCGATATCTGACATTGATGGCATAGCAAACTCATTCTCGATAAGAGTCGTCACCGGAACAAGCTTTGTTCCAGTGACAGCAGCGAAACCAATATAATTAGCATATGTAGGATCAAGGATAAGAATCTCATCTCCAGGGTCACAGCAGGCCCAGAACGTAAAGATAAGAGCCTCACTCGCCCCCACCGTGATGAGCATCTCATCTGGATGAAAATCGAGGCTTAATTCCTCGGACATATATTTCGCCCACGCGGCTCGTAATCCAAAATTCCCCTCAGAAGTCTCATAGGCGACTACCCTGTGTGAGTAGTCTGCCACACCTTTTCTAAAAGACTCAGGGCTGTGAACATCAGGCTGTCCGATATTAATACGATAGACGCTACGCCCTTTTTGCTCAGCCTGCGTGGCCAGTGCAGCAAGGCTCCTAATCGGAGACGGGGGAGTTATAAGGGCTCTATTAGATAGTTCGGGCATGTGCGTGTTGTTTGAACCTTGGTTTTCAGACAGATCTCTCTCTGGCATACTGTAATACGTGATAGACGTCAACAATACTGTTTTATACTCGCTCCTCTTCTTAGTTGGCTTTGCCGCTCTCTTTTCTCCGTCACACCTTATGAGCGAAGATCTGTGTAAAGCCCGCAAAAACTGCCTCGAGGTATGTGATAAGTACGAGAAACAATCAGTTTCTAGCTGTAAAAAACTCTGTAATTCATTTGATTGTGAGACAAAGTCTACTAAGGGGGGTGTCGTCACCAATAAAACCGAGAATGAATGGACATACAACGGTGGGCAAAAAGCTGACGACTCTTGGACACTGGAAAGAAACCCCGACTACTCAGGGGAGGACCCCGACCAGTGTATTATCCTAAGTAGCGAAATTTGCAAAGAAGGGTGTAAGGATGAGTCTGGAACAAGAGCGAATCTTTGCCGGAGAGACTGCCTACTCCGTAAGTGCAAGAAAGCAAACAAAATGAGTGTTGCTGAAGAAGCGCGAACTCCCGGCATTGTTCAGTGCAGGCTTTGTAAAGAAGCAGTGACGCTCCAATGCCAGAGTCAGTGTAATGCCGGCATACTCTTAGAGCCCGGCAGCTACCCTTTTGATCTGAGCTTTGGTTGTCATAAGCTTTGCGCTCTCTCCTATTGTGCAACAGAGTGTCCACTTTCTCTGGGGGCGCTCTAAAATCAAAAATCACCTAAAGATGGTCACGCTAAAACTATCGTCATATAAGTTCCTCAGACATTTAACCTCATTCCCCTCTGTGCTCTCTGTGAGCTCTGTGTTTTATATCTCCTATGGCGCTATCGCTGCCCATTTTGATTACCAGACACATCATTTAATTACGAAACACAGAGTCCACAGAGAGCACAGAGGAGAAAATGCTGTTCTTCGTATTGGATATCTGATTGTTAAGAGCGCTTGTTCTTCCATACAGCTCCGAAGATGAGGAGTGCTGAAAGGATAAGGAGTGCAGCACTTACCGGCTTATCTATTACCAGCATCTGCCAGCCTCCAATGAGCAAGGCACGCCTCAGGTTTGTTTCGAGCATGGCCCCAAGAACCAGCCCTAGTATGAGCGCCGCTGGTGAATACCCTCTCTGTTTCATCGCCCAGCCCATGATCCCAGCGGCAAAGCAGACCCAGACATCGATAAGTGAGTTCTTTACCGTAAAGCTCCCTAAAAAACAGAGGCAGAAGATAAAAGCAGTAACATGAGCCTGCGGAAGTGAGATTACCTTTAGCCAGAATCTATTCCCGAGGCTCCCTAAAAGGTAAATAACAAGATTCGCAACAAAAAGTGAGAGCAAAATTCCGTACACGACCTCAGGATTTGTGCGAAAGAGCTCCGGGCCCGCTACAAGTCCGTGAAGCGACAAAGCTCCCAATAAGACAGCATCAGTAGCACTTCCGGGTATACCAAGCGCAAGGAGTGGAACAAGTGCTCCCCCAACCGAACTACTGTTGGCTGCCTCGCTCGCAATGACACCATCACTAGCACCATTTCCAAAATCCTCAGCTTGAGATGACGAGCCCTTTGCCTTTGCATAAGCTATAAATGAAGCTATCGTTGCTCCTGCCCCAGGAATAATTCCAATACCAGTCCCCAAAAGCGATGATTGAAAGAGGATTTTTTTAGCGTTTGCAACAAGAGAAAACGGTGGGAAGAGTTTTGTGAGCTGAATTGATTTTACAACACCACGAACCTGCTCTTTTTCAAAGTTTGACATGAGCTCTCCTAGAGCAAACACACCAATCATAACCGGAAGGAAATTAATCCCGTCATAGAGCTCATACGATCCGAAGGTAAATCGCTCCATTCCACTAAAGGGATCCGTCCCTACGGTACTAAGGAGTAATCCGAGCCCAAGAGCGAGAGCACTCTTTAACATCTTCCCACGTGAAAAGGCGACAACTGTTGCTAATCCAAAAAAGGCGAGTGAAAAATATTCTGCCGGGCCAAATAAGAGACCAAGACGCGCCAGCGGCAGGGCTGCAGCTATAAGAATACAAGCACCAAAGAGCCCACCTATGGTTGATGAAATAAGGGCCGTTCCTAGCGCTTTCTCAGCCTCACCACGCTCAGTCATCTTGTACCCGTCCATGGCTGTTACAATAGATGCCGGAGTGCCTGGCACATGGAGAACGATTGCAGTAATTGAACCGCCGTAGTTTGCAGCCTGATACGCTGCTATAAAAAAAATAAAAGCATGTGCCGGGTCCATACCATAGCTAAAAGGCACAAGGAGTGCGACGCCCATCGAAGGTGACAATCCCGGCGTTGCTCCAATAAGTATCCCTACGAGAACACCACAAAAGACACAAAGCATTCCCCATAGCGAAAAAAGGACCTCTCCCCCTGCTAGTATACTTTCAAGTGATATAATACCTTCCATCAGCGACTAAACCCCACCACCACCAAAGAGCTCGCCCTCCGGTACCGGTACATGGAGTACCTCGACAAAGACGCCAAAAAGGACGGCATTCCATACAATCAGCAGTACCATAAGAGGAAATATACGCTTCTCCCCAAGTAGAAGAGCGTAGAAGCTTACCAATAATGAACTCACTAGGGGAAATCCGAGAAACGGTATCGCCAAAAGAACAAGTGGAGTAATAAGAAGGACCGCCAGAAAACGTTTCTTGGTAAACGCTCGCCAGCTTGAAAAAAGTTTTGAACGCTCTATTAGCAAGAGAGTAACAAGTGGAATGAGAACAAGGAGAAAGGCAGCGATCGGAAGCAAAAGATCTTCACCGCTTACCTGTCCTACTTCAGTAGCAAATAGAGCTAGGACTCCTAAAACAAGAACCTCAAACATTACATATTCTTCTCTTGCTGGATTTGTGAATCAACGACCCGCTTAAATTCTCCCTCTGTTTCAAAGACTGGAATAGCAGAGCCGGAAGTTACGAACTTTTGCCACTCTCCTGATTCAGATGCCTTTTTAAGAAGTGCTAAAAGCTCTTCTTTTACTTCTCCGGGGGTAGCGCTGGCTACAACGATACCACGCCAGAGACTCTCGCCCGTAAGTGTCGGTAGATTTAACTCAGCAAATGTTGGAGCCTCAGAAAAATCCGGCAGTCTTTCCGGGGAAGCGACAGCAAGAACTTTCAGATCTGGCCTCCCCCTTACATCCTGCGGGTTCCCCACGTAAACATCTCCGTGCCCACCAAGCAAAGCTGCAAGAGCGTCACTCCCACTTTTATACGGAACCCATTTACCAGAGAGACCAGTAGCTTTCCAGAACTTCTTTGCAAAGATATGGTCTGTTCCTCCAGCAGCAGGCCCCAGCCAGATCTGACCACCTGCTTTCTTTTGGGCATCTGCTTTAAGATCTGCAAAGCTTTTAAGGGATGATTCGCGATTCACAATGAGACACTCATAATCATCAACTAACCGGGCAAGAAAAGAGACGTCATCAAGTTTCTTCTCCTGTCTTGACTGTACCGCCTTTGAAATGACTGAGCTTGTAAGCGCTAAAAGTGTGTGACCATCAGCAGGCTGACGAGAGAGATAGTGAAGAGCTACAAGGCCCCCAGCCCCTTTTTTATTCTCAACAACTACGGGCTGATTCATCCCTGATTTCTTCGCTTCAGATTCGAGAACACCGGCAAATTTGCGCGCCGTTATATCGATAAGTCCACCTGGATTTGTATAGACGATGATCTTAATTGGCTTTGTAGGAAAGTCCGCCGCTTTTGCGACGTATCCACAAAAAGTAAATAGAAAGGCACAAACAAAAGAGAAATAAAAACGAAAGGTTCTAAAGGAAGTGTATTTCATGTAAGTATAATGCTCGTTATGAAAGACAAGATCAACTTTAGAGACCCGGATCAAACCCTAGAATTTATTAAAAATTCGTTTGCAGACTCTCCGAAACGGCTGGAGCACATCTTACAGGTGGCTGAGTGTGTTCACAGTTCGGCAAATGAGCTCGGGCTAAACGCACCTCTCGCATACTGCGCCGCCCTCTTACATGACGTAGGCTACTTAGAAGAGCTTAAGGTAACCGGGTTTCATCCTATTGATGGAGCAAATTTCCTCTCCCGTGAGGGGTATCCCGAAATAGCCGCCCTGATCGTATGCCATAGCAACTCGCCCGAACAGGCACACATTAAAAAGCTACCAGAGATCTCAATATCAGAAGATCCAATTGCAAAGCTTATTACCTATTGGGACGTTCAAACAAAACAGGGCGGAGAGCTTGTGAGTTATGACCAACGCCTAGAAGATATTGTGGCTCGCTATGGTGAGGAGAGCGACGTTACACGTGCTCACCGTATGGCAGAGCCACGAATTCGAAAAATCATAAAAGAATTTTCAAGCAGCCTAGACAAAGCTGCTAAACACAGCACTACTGCATCAAATACATAAGACGCATTCTGCTACCAAGAATCTCTGGCATACTCATCCATGAGCTAAACAGCTCTCGAAACTCTTCAAACTTATTCTCTTTGTATACGAGCGACGGAAACTCATCTTCCTTAAGTTCTATTCCAGCAAGTTTCAGTGACTCGCGGGCAGCATCATAGACATCACCAAAACCATCAACGAGGCCATACTCAACAGCTTGTGTTCCGAGAATCACACGACCGTCGGCATACTGCTTAAAGGAAGCGACATCAAGGCCACGGCTCTCTACGACATCTCGCAAAAAATCATCGTAAGCAACATTGATAGTGTTTTTAAAGTACTCCCTGTCCTTGTCTGTCATCGGACGAAAAGCATTCCCGGCATCCTTAAGATCACCGCTCTTAATCGTAACCATCTGAAAGCCTATCTCCTTAGCTATCTCTGTAAAGTTCGGAAGCTGTAAGATCACACCTATGGAGCCCGTCATTGTACCCGGCTGACAATAAATCTTAGAGGCACCAAGCGCTGAGTAAAGCCCACCTGAGGCAGCAACCGTATCCATTTTAGCGACAATTGGCTTCATCTTCTTAAGCTTCTTAACCGCGCTAAAGATTGCTTGCGATGGGCCCACTGCTCCACCGGGGGAGTTGATATCTAATACAATCGCATCGATTGTGTCATTCTTTGCCTGCTTGTAAAGCTCTTTTAAGACGTCAGTTGAATCTTCGATAATGCCGTGTAGTTTTACCACCGCTACCCGGTGCTCATCTTTCACATCAAGGTTTTCAACTATCTTCTGACTAGATGCTGCAATGATAGTGGTAATAAGCATCGCCACCCCAAAAATCATCACGACAACAAAGGTGATAAGCTTTGCGAGCCAAAGAAAATACTCTTTCATGAAACATGTTCCTTAAATTGTGATCAGACTCTATAAGAGCACACGAAACGTAAGCAGGGCAATGAGTAATAAGCTTGTACTAGCACCTGCGTGAACGAGAATAAGGAGTGGGCGAGACAGCTCAACTCCTTTCTGAAACTTCCCAAGCTCACGCCACAGTAGCCACGTAAGAACAAAGAGAAAGAGCACGAGCGTAAGCTTGCCGTGGAACCACCCTTGCGACATATACGTTGAAACGCCGCCAACAACTATTTGGTACACCCCACTAAGTAAGACCATGAAAAGGCCTGGGATCATGAACCCCTTTTTAGAACGGTTCACATACTGCTGCACACCTTCCCCGTTCGCACCTGATTTAAGAAGCGCTGGAAGTAAGATAAGAGGCCCCATCCAGAAGACGAGACCAAAGATATGGATTGCGAAGGATATATTCATATATGTCAATTCAAGGGGTTAGGCTATATCTACTTTATATTTCTGAGCAATCTGCCGACATTACACCTGTAGCAGTACTTTAAATAAAGTAGCACAAGAATCGCCCCATGAACACACAGCTCAGCCCGTACTCGCCGGGTCAGCCCTACATAGTTAGCACATCCGGGAACACCTCAGGTAGCGCTCTAACTACAGCGCCGGAAGGCATCCCTCTTGAGCAAGCTCTTCGGGCAACCGTAAGCCGAAATAGTGAAGGTGAAATTGGCGTACGAATTAATGATACCTTTTTAAAGGTCCAACTCCCAGAAGGAGTAAAGGAAGGAGATTCTCTTCATGTGATACTCAAAAAGAGTAAAGGAAGTCTCATACTCCACATCCTCTCTCCTCAACTCCCATCACAGGCAACTGCTATTCCTCATGACACCTCGAAGGTGAAAGATGCATTTCAAAATATTTTAAAAGCTCTCTTACCAGAGCTATCACTTGATTCCATAAAGAAAAGTTATCAGAGCAAAACTTCTCTTATCCATCTTATTCAAAACTTTCAACAACAGTCTGGCGCCAAATCAGAATCCTCAACGCGTGCCATTCAACAGCTTTTTGAAAGCCTTTATGAGTCAAAATCACTCATCCCACAGCAAGCGCTCAAAGACCCTGAAAAGCTTGTTGGCATACTCAAGAATCTTATTAAGGCTCAGGGCGGCGAACCTAAACCTTCCTCGTCAACTGAGGCAACTCCTATTCAACAGAAAAACTCTCAGCTCGTTCAACAGGTACTCAAAACTCTAGAAAATGAAATTCAAAAGGTTGTTAACGATCAATCAATCGATCTCAGTCTGCAAGAAGGGACGCAAGTAGCAACAAAATTAGCGCCCCTCCTGTCAGAACTTTCTACATCAATTCAGAGCTCAGTCGTTCAAAATCAATCGCAATTCCCGCAAGAATACTCCTTTATTGGTAAGCTTTTTGAGACTTTTCTGAATTTAAAGAAGTTTGTCGATACGAAGGGAGAGTCATTTTCACCCGCAATACAAAAACAACTTGAGCAGCTGCTCTTACAATTTCCATCTCTTGAGACAGCTGTAAAGTCAGGCTCTGAAGATGAAATTCGAAAAGCACTTCTGTCGCTTCTACGTACGCTTGAAGGAAACCAGCGTGAGCAGCGACCATCTCCACAGACAGGCGAAAACGCAAAAAGCGAAACCAATACTCAACCGCTTAATAAATTCTTTGAAAGCATCATGCAGTCACGCGATCAATTAGCGCGGCTACAACCACTAATGCAAACACTTGGCGATCCGCTCTTCTTCCTCATGCCAGTCATTCTAAATGGCATGTTTCAAAACTGGGAGATGAGATTTGACCCTCCTAAAAACATTGACTCAGATGAGTCTGGAGGCAAGGGCAAGAAGAATGACTTTACACGTATACATCTCGCAATCGAACTCCCATCACTGGGCGGGATACAGATCGACCTCGCTCACCGCAAAGAAGAGCTACTGCTTAGCCTCAAGTTTGAGCAGGAAGATGTTACTGATTTTGTAGATAGCGCTCTTCCAAAACTCGAACGCACCCTTCGCGCACAGGGCTATAAGCATCTTTCGCTTGTGACCCGTACTGGAACACCGGAAAGTGTTAAGCCTGAGTGGTTTAAGGAAGTGCTGGATAATTCAACGGTGGCTTGATTTGTCGCAGTATTGATCAAAATGGACTGAAAGTACTGTTAAGAATGGATTAACCGCAAAGAGCGCAAAGCATGAGTATCAAAGCTTTACGGCGTATCCTCACCCTTGATGGAAAGCGTCATTGCGAGGAGCTGAGGCGGTAGCCGAACGACGCGGCAATCTCTAAAAATGCTACCGACTCAGGGAGATTGCCGCGTCATTCGGTCTGCGACCTCAGCTCCTCGCAATGACCATTGCTCTTAAGTTCTCTGTTGATCTCTGATACTGTCAAACTCTACGGGGCCTCCGGCAGAGCCGGAGGTTTCTTTGGTATGAGCTACAAGTGAGGGGCGATCTCTACTTACGTCGTTTCCAGTATTTCACAAAAAATATGAATCACAGTGATATGACTCTCTTGGATTCGATCCGTTTCATCTGAGGGAATCACTATCGTGGTATTCGCTTCTGAAACGATCTTTCCGCCGCCCTTTCCGGCAAGGGCAACGGTGTAGGCACCCTTTTCTTTTGCTACCTGAACAGCCTTAATGACGTTTGCAGAATTTCCAGAAGTTGTGATCCCTACAAGCACATCTCCTTCATCACAAAACGTTTCCGCCTGTCTGGCGAAGGCGGACTCGTAGTCATAGTCATTTGCCCAACAGGTAAGTGTCGATGGGTCCATAAAATGCATAGCGCGGTAGCCTTTTCTCTCGCGCTTGTAGCGAGCGACAAGCTCTTCAGCGAAGTGCATAGCGTCACAGGTAGACCCACCATTTCCACAGATATAAACGGTCCCACCGCGCTCAACACAACTTTTGATTTCACTAGCAGCCTTCTCTATTGCGGCAAGCTGCTCACCATCTGAGAGGAGGCGTTCTTTGGTTGCGATAGATTCTTTTAAGAAAGAGGTAACAATATTCTTCATAGCATCCCCAGCATTCCTTTTACTTCGTCAGAAGGCTTCCAAGGTGGTTCAAAAACGATTTCTACAATCACTTCTTCAACACCATCAAGAGCCTGAATCCCTGAGCGAACCTGTTCAATGAGTTGAGGCCCGGCCGGACACATCGGTGTAGTAAATGTCATTTCAACATGTACGGAGTTATCATCCTCATCTATTCCGACATTATAGATAAGTCCAAGGAACCAGATATCCAGAAAAAGTTCCGGATCTTCAATTCCTTTAAGCACCTCAATAATCTGATCTTTTGTCGGCATCTGACTCATGTGGGAAACAGTAGCAGATCCTTACGGGATAGAAAACAGGAGGTACTATTAAATAATGTAGATTGGCTAAGTGTATTTTTTAACCGCAAAGGACGCTAAGAGCGCAAAGACAAATTGAGCCAAATGCTTTGCGTCCTCTGCGGTTAATGCCCATCAATGAGTAATGGAACACTTCCCACTTTGAATAAGAGATTCAAGAAGGCGGGAGCTATTGAGCGGTTTTTCGATACAGTAATCTGCCCCTGAGTCTTCTAAAAGATTTGGGTGCACCCTTTCGTCGGCAGTAACTATCACTGTCGTACCACGGTTTACTCCCATCTCTTCCTTCAAAATTCGAGAGAGCTCATGGCCATATATTCCATCCAGAGTGTCATCAATCATAACGGCATCGTACGTTTTCTTTGAAAGAGCATCGACGGCATCAACGGCTAAACCAACTCGATCCACTACTCCACCCCACGCTTCAATAAGTCGCGAGATAGCTTCACGCGATCCACTATGCTCATCAACGACAAGAAACTTTTGCCCAAGAAGTGGCTTATCATCTGGGTTTAGATGGATAACACCACTTTTACGACTCTCAGGAGCATCCGCCACTGGAGCGGTAAACTCAAACGAACTACCGACACCAGGCGAACTTGAAACTGAGATCTCGCCACTATTAAGCTCAACGAGCGACTTACAAAGCGACAGTCCAAGTCCAATACCGCTGCCCTCAGCGACATCACCCCCTGTATGATACGGATCAAAAAGGAGCTTTGAACGTTCGTGAGAGATGCCACATCCATTATCTCTTACGGCAATGCGAACGTGTTCGTGAGGAAAGTCCTGCCCGGCCACTATCTGTATCTCTCCACCTTCAGGAGTAAATTTGATAGCATTGTGTACAAGATTAAAGAGAATCTGCTTAAGATGTTTGGGATCCATATAAAGTCTTAGATCTTCATCTTCTATACTCACTTTCACTTCAATCTTCTTGGAATATGCATTTGATTCAAGCAGCCCCACAACGGACTCAACAGCAGGTGAAAGCTCAATCGATCTGGGCTTTGCTTCGATGTTACCAGTCTCAGCACGACTAACATCTAAAAAGTCGCTTACGAGTCTCAGGATCTGATCACCATACTCGCTAATAAATTTAAGTGACTTTTGGTGTGTGGGATCAAGATCTTTTCCTATGAGATGATCGAGTGTTTCCGCACTACAAAGTATCGCTGTAATAGGATTCTTAATCTCGTGCGCAACTTCGTTTGCTAGATTTCCAAGTTGCCTGAGATTTCTCTGGGCATGAAGCGTGCGCTTTCTGAGCTCTTTAATCGTACGAGCGCTCACTCGTTGGCGATAGATCGATAGTAGCAGGGCAACACACCCCAAGACAAAACCACTAAAACCTAAAAGCACAGACGACAAGGTGCGCAATCCTCCTTCACTTAAAAACTACAACTCTAAGTGTATTATCGACCTGTGACTGGCGAAGCTAAAGTACTTATAATCCAGCTATTTCTTGATTGAATCGACTAATTTTTGTACGGCACCGTAGATATCGAGCTTTCTCGACTGACACTCTGATACAAGTTTTGATAGGAGTTCCGCGCGGTCGTGTGCTATCTCAAATAGAAGCGACTGGGTAGCAAGACTCTTTATACGAGATTCTATTACTTGCTTGCGTCTCCTTTCTCCTTCCTTTGAGTTCTTAAGCCAATCTGCATGATCATCAATACCATCTGCCAGCTCTTGAACTCCCTCACAACGGACAGCCACAGTCTTGAGTACAGGAACCTCCCATCTCTCTTCACCCTCTTCCAATGAAGGGATCTCGCCGTGCGTTAGCAAAAAACGGATATCGCGGAAGACTCGATCGGCACCGTCTCTATCAGACTTATTAACTACAAAGATATCTGCTATCTCAAGAACACCAGCTTTCATAGCTTGTATGCTATCTCCAAGCCCCGGAACAAGAACTACCACACAGCTATCAACACTTTTAATAATATCAACTTCAGCCTGACCAACCCCAACAGTCTCAATCAGAATGGCATCATATCCGGCAGCCTCAAGAATATGTACGGCATCAAGCGTAGCCCTAGAGATACCGCCGAGCGCACCGCGCGTTGCCATACTACGAACGTAGATGTTTTGTTGCTCAAGGCTTTTAACCATTCGTATACGGTCACCGAGAATTGCCCCTCCAGTGAACGGGCTTGTGGGATCAATGGCCAGAACTGCTACTTTTTTCCCCCTAGCCTTAAGGGTCTGAGAAAGACAGTCTACGAGCGTAGACTTTCCGGCGCCCGGTGGCCCTGTAATTCCGACAACATGGGCTCTGGTGGCTCCCTTAAAGAGCTTGGCCTGAACTTTTCGGGCACGCTCTGAACCGTTCTCGGCAAGCGTAATAAGTCTAGATATCGCCCTAGTATCGCCGGCTTTTACACCACTAAAAAGCTCTTTATCAGTAAACTTTATAGCCATATCACACTGGAATTATATAGACATTTTGTTTTACAAGGACAAACTTAGTTCTATAAAATGTAATTGTTACTAATTATTATATATATCCTTGATGTTCTATTGTTGCATGCTAGTATTACGCCTTACAAGCAGTTATGGGCGGTACTCCGGTACAGCTTTACTGGTGCCAAAGTAACTGTAAAATTGAATACAAACAGATGGGTGTATTTAAATTTGTAATTCAACTTCTTTAAAGGAAAGAAACATGAAAAAATTACTTTCAATTATTTCACTTGCTTTCTTCCTTCCGGTTACAGCTGCTGCGCTGCCTGTATACGCGGATGGATGTTTACCGGGTGAACCTTGTTACACAGCTCCACCGTCAAAGGGTGTTATGGAGCCTGTTGTAATGGAGGACGTAAGCAAGTACTACGGTACAATTGGTGGTGGTTGGATCTTCATGGAAAAAGATGAGCCAATTCTTGGTCATCAGATCTACGAAGTAAAACTCGGTGCTTACAGAATGGTTGACGAAGATATCAGCTTAGAAGCTAGTGTTGGCTATATGCCTAACACCCGTGCTCGGCAATACCCGAACCCAGGAGAATACAGACTCTCTGGTGACACATGGGGAATGCAATACACTGTTGATGCCCTCTTTCACCTGAACGACTCTGGCGAAGACTACGAGCCATACCTTTCATTTGGTGGTGGACTTCAAAACTTCGACAAGTCTCTTGAGGACGGTCACACACAAGCTTTCCTACAAGGTGGCTTCGGTGCGTTCCTGCACATGTGTGAAACTACATTCATTAAGCCTGATTACCGCTTAATGATGGTAGATTCCGACACTGAGCTTAACCACAAGGTTACGCTTTCTGTTGGTATGTTCTTCTAAGGAAGAGCTTACATACTTCCTCTCCTTTACGGAGAGGAATACAAACTCCCGCTCTTTGCTGTTTCGGCAAGGGGCGGGAGTTTTTTTGTGTGTTTTTTGTGCTTGGGCTTGGGGATTGCTTCGTCGTTCGACCTGAAGGTCTCAGCTCCTCGCAATGACGGGAGGGGCCTGTGTAGTCTAATCTATATCACCGTCATTGCGAGGAGCCGAAGCCGCAGGCTGAGTGACGCGGCAATCCCCACGCCAAAGCACAACCTCACCTAGTCCTGCTCCTTGTCCTATTCCTGCCCCAAACATAACTCAGCTTCATCGCGGAACATCACACCCAATATCAACAACTACATGACACGCCGAGAGCAAGAGATTAGCCTAGACAAGGACAAGGACAAGGACAAGGACAAGGACAAGGACAAGGACAAGGAAGGATATAAAAAAAATGGACCCCTTAAAAGGAGTCCATTCAATGTGTCAGAGAAAAGTAGAAAATATTAACTTCTACGCTAATTGGATAATTTCATTTAACAGCTGGTCGATCGTTGTGATAATCCTTGAGCTCGCTTGGAAACCACGCTGTAAGGTAATTACTTTTACGAACTCCGTGGCGATATCTACTGTTGAAAGCTCAAGAGAACCTGATGCAATAGAACCGAAGGTACCTGAAGCCGGGCTACCGGTAATAGGCTCACCAGAGGCACTTGTTTGTTGCAGGAGGTTACTACCGATTCTTTGTAGGCCTTCAGCATTTGAAAAGTTGACAAGCGCAACAGTTCCAATAGTTGTTACTGTTCCGTTATCGAGCTGAGCAAAGATGCTTCCATCTGGATCTATGTTCACACTTGTTACAGCTCCTACTCCCTGACCATCTTGGTTAATTGCTGTTGGGCTCGAGGATGCAGAGAATTGTGTAAATCCTGAGATATCAACTGTCATACTTTGTGTAGCGGATCCCGTCTGCCAGGGAATATTGCTCAGATTAAAGGTGCTGGCACTTGTAAGTTGCCCTGCCGTATCAAATGTCATTGTTGCTCTACCGAGGAGCCGTGGAACACCTGAGGCAATCCCAGCAGTATCAACCTCTTCACCAGAGGCTACTGCCTGAACATTCCACTGCTGTGCTCCACCTGTTGTCACAAGAGGAGTGAAAAAGAAGGTAATGGTGTGTGCTTGTCCCAGCGAATCAAACACATCAACTGTTGATTGCAGAGATGCGCTATCTGATAAGGTCGTGAAAGAAGGTACCGCTACGCCTGAACCCGGCGCGCCCGCAATTTGACCTGCTCCAGCAACAAAATCTGTTTCATCAAAATCTGAAAATGGATTTAATGCACCCTGATCCCCTTTAGAGTCCAAGTTGCCTGCAAGCGTAATCCTATTTGTGGGATCCGCGCTTCCTGTTACCGCACGAATATTTAAGGCTTCGAGTGCCCCGGAACCATCTAACGGAAAACCCTGCAGCTCATACCCATTCTGGTCAATAATAAAACCGGCAGAGTCAACTTTAAAGTTACCGGCACGCGTATAATACTTTTGCGCGCCATCAGCCACCGCAAAGAACCCATTCCCATCAATCGCAAGGTCAAGAGGACGACTGGTAAATTCCATCGTTCCCTGTCCGAAGATTGTTGTTACCGCAGCAAGTGACGAACCACTACCGATAACACGCCCGGCGGTTTGTCCACCGGCAAGAAGGTCTTCAAACTCCGCCCGGCTCGCTTTGTAGCCGATGGTGCTTGAGTTAGAAATGTTATCACCTACAACCGCAATAGCTGAACCGTGACTTGAAATCCCTGACCTACCTGCAAAAAGACCGTTAACTATACTCACTGTCTATCTCCTATCTATCTAAACCTTACGATACAACTATGCTACTGCGCGTACTTCTTCGATGTCGGTAGTACTGATCTCACGATCACCGACGAGTAGGGCCGGGTTCTCTCCCGGTATATATCCACTTACTATGCCTAAAACATTCGGGTCGGCTGCAAATGATTTTCCATCAGCGCCAAGTCCAATGATCTGAGCGGTATACTCACCTGCTGGCAGGTCAAAATCGGCAAGCGACAGAGACTGCTTCCCAGCAGATAACGCACCAAGGTCCGTTTCAAATGCAACGTTCCCTGCAGAATCAATAAGCTGCAGTGTGGTCTGTGCGGCATCGCCTTCAAGAGTAAAACTTAACCCTTCATTCGCTGCATTGGCGCCATTTACAACGTTGGTTCCTAGCACAACGGCATTACCGAGATAAGAAGCCATTGAGCTAAAGGTCTCAGTGCCATCACTTCCGCCCTGTACGGCATCCTTAATGGCGATAAGTTCTTCAACCTGTGAGAACTGCGCAAGTTGCACGGCGAAGTCTTCGTTTGACATCGGATCTAGGGGATCCTGGTTTTGCAGCTGCGTAACAAGAAGTTGTATAAACTCATTCTTATCAACCTGCTGCCCTGATTCAGAACTCGTCTCAGATGGGAGCGTTGTATAACTCTCATCTAATCCGGGTAATGCTGATACAGTACTATCTGGCATTTTCGTTTCTCCTCTTACACTCTAAATTAAGCTACCCAGTGGTCCTCAACCGGCTGATTGTTGCCGGGAAGGACTACTGCTCCTCCATTTTCATCATCGTCCTCATCTCCCGATGAGGTTCCCTGTAACACATCTCCCTCTGATTCCATTTCAGAGGCGTTTGAACTATTTTCAGACGGGTTAAAATTCTCTCCCGTATTACTTCCATCTCCCTGGACGTTTACTGAAACCTGATCAACTTCTAATCCTAAATCTCTCAAAGAACGCTGAAGCTCGTGAGCCCGCTCACGAAGCATCTGGTTAACTGCCGGGTTATCAGCAGAAACACGGGCGTGAAGCACGCCGTCTCGTATAGAAACATCGACACGAACATTTCCAAGGCTCGGTGGATCAAGCCTTAGAGATATCGATTTTCCATCTCGTGATTCAGCAGCGCTCTTAAGCGCCTGCTCGACTCGCTCCATGGTGCGTAGTGCATTACTCTTTGTAAGAAGTTTTGGCGCAGTCTTTTCTGCTGCTGAAGACTCACTTCCAGCCTCTGACTTGTTTTTCATAAGGCTTGAATCCTGTCCCTGAGACTGGATATTTTGCACCGCATTATCTTTTCCAAACACGTCACGGAATTTCCCTAGTACGTTTTGGTCCATCATCGGGCCCATTATGCGCTGAGAGAGAAGTGTTGCTAGCTGCGTTTCAGGAGACTGTAAGCTCTGCTGAAGTTCAGCTGCCTCAATAAAATCGTTAAGTATCTTTTCAAGAACTGGAGTAGCTTTGCCTTCTCCCTTATCGAGCTGCTTGATAATCGCATCTGCGATCTTTGCTACCGGAGTATCTTGAATATTGTTATCTACAACGAGCTGCTCAAAGTCCTGTATTGATTTCTCAAGATTCTGATGTAGCTGTTGTTTCTGCTCGTTCTGTGAGGCAGCTTCAGTATGTACGCGCACTCTTTCTCTAAGTTCTGCTAGCTTCGGATCTACTACCTCTTGTTGCTCAGCCGCTTCAGGAGCGGTTGTTTCTTTTACTTCTGAGCTTACTGCCTGTGCCTGCTGACTCTGCGTAGCCGCTGCTACAGTTGATACATCTTCTGGAAGTACCTGAGCCTCCGCAGCAACTACCTGAGACTCATCGCTATCTTCGTCATCAATCTTCTCCGCATCTTCATCTGCGGCTTCGGTTTCTTCCTCTACTTCTTCTTCCTCTTCTGACTCTGCAGCCTCATCAGCTGCTGTTGCTTGAACCTTCTCTTCTTCGTGGTCACATGTGCATGTGTGGTCTACACTCTCTGAATCTTCTATCACCTCTTGCCCACTGTTCTCAGGCTCACGCAGCTGCTCTTCTTTTACCTGAGAAGTTTCTACCGGACGATCTGAAATTTGTTGTGATTTCCCTGTGTTACCAAGCTTAAAGGCAATTTTGTCCAGTATCTCTGAGAATTCGGCAAAAAGGGTCGCATCGCCCTTAGTTGTTTGGGCGCTCTTGCCGCTGCCGTTAAGGTGCTCAAATGCTTGCGTTTTTTGTGATTTAAGCGTATCTATTCTGCTCATAACTTGTGATTATTCCGTACTCGTTTCTTCAAACGTCACCGAATAATGAGCAAAACCCACGCCAGATATGGCGTGGAAATACCTATTGTAATTTTAAATACTTAGAAGAAATGCTCTGCCTGAGTATCTCTTAGATAAAGGCAAATCCTGCCCTTAACGCTCCTTCTTTGCCCATCCAAGAAGAGTGGACCACTTACTGCCACTACTGCCACCATCGGCTAGGGAGATATGAGCTAAAAGCTCAGGGGGATCGTTGCAGGATTCACCTGATATTCCATAAACGGAAAGCGGACCAGAGGCATCACTTTGAGTCCGGAGGTAGCCTGAGAAACGTTCCTTTTTAGATCGAACCGCACGAAACAGATTCCTTGTTCCAAGTCTTCCGAGAAGTGACCGATTCTCGGCGTATATGCAAAGGGTAGTAAAAGGAGCAAGTGCCTCTGACTCTGGTGATGTTATTCTTAAGCCATCTATAACTTTCTTGCCCTTTTGTAAGCGAAGGGCGTCGCTCTTTGAAGGCTCCCCCTTCTCAGTAGGGAATTGCTTCTCAGGACATATTCGATCCTGATCGCGAAATGGCACATGCCCCGCACCGATGAGCCGTGAGCGCAGACCGTTCATCTGTGGAACATTTCTGGTAACAGACGTTTCAAAGATCTTCTGATCAAGGGTCCCTAACTGAAAAGAGAGTGCCGCAGTATCTCTAACCCTCATCTCGAGCGATCTTTTTCGTATCTCAGCTCTGTACGTTTTAAAGATAAAATAGGTATGGCCTACACCGGTAACGAGAAGCAAAAATGTAAAGACGGCAGTCCTAAAACTTTTGTTCTTAAGAAGAGGCAGACAGGTACTAAAAAAAAGTACAAAGAGTGAAAGCCAGAATAGTGCGGTGATACATTTAAACCGGGGTGCGATCATCATTCCGGTGCCAAACCCACCTCGAATCAATACCGTAAGGATACCGTTTCCCAAAGCTATCCCCGCTAAGCCTATCCACGGGAATTGGGAACGGTGATTACGAATAATACTCAGTAAAGAAAGGATGACAAAAAGAGATAAGCCTATAATGGCAACTATCACAGGGCCCGTAGTATACTTGGTAAAGTAGTACTTAAAATTAAAAAAGTATGCCCCCATATAGGTAAGAAAATACTCAAGAACGACCTTCGGCTCTGTAGTAAGAGGGTGCGGATTATGAACCGGATGTGCCTCTACCTCAAAACCAAAGTAGTAGGCAAAGTATACACCAAAAAGAATCACAGGCGTCATGCTTAAGAGAATGAGAAAGATATTCTTAAGTGAGAATCGATAAAGAATCGCAAGGCAAAAGAGCACTGGCCAGAGCACGTAAGCCGATGAATACGTAAGACACGCCAAAGTCGCGCTTAGAAGAGAGAAGATAAGTGCTAGGAGCTTGTTATGCTCCGCAAAGTCATGAAACCAAAATAAGCTAAGAACTATAAAAAAGGTAGCAACCTGCCAGTGTACCCCACTAAATCCTTCATACCACACTGGATAGGGAGCGCAGGAAAATATAAAAAGTGAAATGCAGAGGCCACAAGCAAGTGAAAGGAAGTAATGATCACGGAATTTCTCAGGTAACAGTCGATAAAGAAACACAACTGAGAAGAAGCTTGCAATAAATGCTACAACGATAAGACCGAGATTGCTTCCTCCGGTCAGCACAATGTTAAACGCATAAATAAGGCCCGTTACCGGTATTACATGTTCGTTTAGTCGTATAAAATAAGAAAAGAATGAGCTTAGATGAAGGCCATCATCGTGCAAAAGCTGATCAGCGGCAGTCCAATAATCAACAGAAGGCATAGCGCTCAGATCACCCAGCAGCTGCAGGAGAAAGACAGCAGGAGCAAGAAAGAGAACTGTCAACAGAATATGCTTAAAGAGACGCCCTGAATCCATAGCTTAACGAATCACCGATTGTATTTTAGTACCGGCCCTGTTAGGTTTTATTACACAAATTTATCTTTACTGGTAGCTTATGGATTGGGACTCGTATAAAAATAAAAAATCAAAACCTACGGCAGGCCCGGAGGCTCTTGAGGAGTTTTTTAATAACTTCTTTAACAAGCCCGGAACCCTGATTAAGGCACTTATTGTCCTTATAATCGTCTTTGCAGCCTATAGCTCGTTTTACACCGTTAATCCAAAAGAAAAAGCCGTCGTAACACGATTTGGAAAGTACTTAACGACCTCAAACGAGGGACTCCACTTTAAGTTTCCACTGGGAATTGACCGAGTCATATTCGTTCCAACGAGAATACAGAAAGAAACATTTGGCTTTACTACGAACGACTCTAACAGCCGCTCTAGCTTCGCCAATATTAGCTTTCAGTCAAAACGTTACCCCTCCTCTGTGCGCACCACTCAAATTCAAAACGAGTCGCTGATGCTGACAGGCGACCTGAATGTTGCGGACGTACAGTGGGTCGTACAGTATAAAGTCATCGTTCCAAGAGACTACCTCTTTAATGTGGCCAATCCTGTAAAAAATATTCGAGACATCGCTCAAACAGTCATGCGTCGTGTGGTTGGAGACGTCTCTATTAATGACGTGCTTACCACCGGGAAGGCTCGAGTAGAAAGTGAAGTTAAACTCCTTATGCAGAGTGTCACGGATGAGTATGGAATGGGAGTCAGTATCGAACAGGTGAACCTACAAGATGTTAACCCACCGGGGCCAGTTCAAGATTCTTTTAACGAAGTTAACTCGGCGCTCCAGGAACAGAAACAGGTAATCAACCGGGCTGAAGCAAATAAAAACAAGATCATCCCCGAAGCAAAAGGACGTGCTGAAGAGCAGATATCGATCGCGGAAGGGTATGCCAAGGCCGTTGTGAACCGGGCCAAAGGTGACAGTGATAAATTCAAAAATATCCTTACCGAATACCGAAAAGCTCCTGAAATTACCCGTACGAGGCTGTACCTTGAAGTTGTTGAGGAACTCCTTGGTAGGACTGGTTCATTTACCGTAGTTGATCCAGAAGTTAAGGGACTCCTGCCCGTCTTTTCAGGTGGCGGTGAAACACTACCAGCGAAAGACGCTCGAGCTCAATTAAAGAGACCCCAACAAGCTACAAACCAGGGAGGTAAATAGTTATGTCCAAAGTATTAGCACCATTCCTGGGACTTCTTGCCGTTATCGTTTTAGCTTTCGGCTTTTTCTCACTCTACATTGTGCCTGAGGGGCGCCAAGCTGTCATACTTCAGTTCGGAAGGGTCATACCGCCAGCGGTTACTGACTCCGGACTCCACTTTAAACTTCCGTGGCGAGAAGCGCGTATCATGGAGAAGAGGATCTTAAACTTTGATGGTCAACCTCGCGAGATTCCAACCAAGGGGAAGAAGTACATTATCGTTGATACTACTGCTAGGTACCGCATTAAAGATCCTATTACCTTTATCAGACAACTTGTCGATGTTGACCGCGCTCAACAGAATTTAAAAAACTGGATTGATAATGCAACAAGAGAAGTCGTTTCAAGCCACCCTCTCGTTGAGACCGTACGCAACACCAACGACATCATTGAGCAGAGCAAAAAAAATGAGGGCAGAATCAAGAAAGCTGATGATGACAAAGTACAGCTTAAATCAATAGCTGATACAAATAGCCTTGAAGAGATCGCTGAAGAGGAGATTTCTGGCGATCTTGAAACGATATCTGTGGGGCGTGAAAAGCTTACTGATAAGATTATCAAAAAAGCCCGCGCTCTTATCGATCCCTATGGCCTAGAACTCGTCGATATTCAGCTTAAGCGAGTCGCTCTAGAGGAAAGCGTAGAACATCAGGTCTACCAACGAATGATAACTGAGCGGCAGAGAATCTCTGAAAAGCTTCGCTCAGTCGGTCTCGGTCGAAAGGCACAAATACAAGGACAGGTAAAGCAAGAACTCCAAGAGATTGAATCCGGAGCATATCGCAAAGTACAGCTTATTAAAGGGGAAGCTGAAGCAGAAGCGCTTCAGATATATGCCGAGGCATTTTCAAAGGATCCAGAGTTCTACGAGTTTACTCGAACTCTTGAAGCGTACCAGAAATCTGTCCGTGAAGATTCGCGCTTTATTCTTTCCTCCAAGGCTAAGTTTCTTAAGCTCCTAAGAAATGGTCCGCTAGAAAAGTAATGGCAACCACTGAAAGAAACTCGCGAGTATATAGTACAGCGCTTGCTCTTCTTTATGTAGCTTTTGCCCTCTTTGGAACTTCAATCTGGTGGACTTCAAAACAGTTTAACTCATACTCAAGAGCCAAATTTGTAGATCTCATTGAGGGCACTGCAGACGCGCCGTTTGTTTTCAGACGTCTGGTGCCAGACATCCTTCACATATTTCGATCTGTATTTCCTGAAAGTTGGAGGGAAACTGTCTTAAATACGCTGCCAGAATTAAATGAATTTTCACAGGCAGCACTCCTTACAGACACAAGCTACGGAGTAGAACTTGGAGTCTTTGCTTTTTTAAGCTTTCTTTCGTTTCTCCTTTTCCTCTATTCGCTACGAAAGCTCCTACTCTTAAACTTTATCACGTCCAAGATCACAGCCGATCTTACTCCCTGTTTCATATCGCTCTTCCTCCCCATTTTTTATTTAGAAGGGTCACATTTTCCTTACGATCTTCCTGCTCTCGGGCTCTTTACGGCAGCTCTCGCCACTCTTCAGGCTGGACAATACATACTCTATACATTCTTCTTTGCGCTGGCAGTTTGGAACAAAGAGACAGCTCTGCTACTAGGTGTAGTTGCGTTCACGCACCTCTATGACAAGCAGAAGGCAACAAAAACAACATTTTTCTTAATTCTTCAGCTCGCTATCTTCTTACTTATTCGCGATATCATCTCTTTTCTCTGGCGAGCTCCATCACAATCTCACCTTGGTATGGAAACGCATCTTGAAGAGAACCTCTTTCACATTTGGAGAGGTGATTACCTACTCCAAATCGGGACACTTCTTGCTGTTAGCATCGCATCACTATTGTTATTTTCTAATTGGAGACTTAAACCAGTTTTCCTGCGGCGAGCTTTTATCATCTCACCACTTATCGCCTTACTCTATCTTTACGGCGGAGTTTGGGGTGAGATTCGAGTATTTTATGAGGCGTTTCCAATCGTCGCTCTCCTTATCTTTCAGTCAGCGTGCCTGATAGGAGGAATCCCCTGTGAAGCAAAGACCCAAGATCAGCGATCGTTTTTTTCGTTTAGCATCAAACGATGTAGTTACTCATATACCATCTTACTCATTGCACTTCCTCTTTTCCTGATTGTAAGCGCTTCATGGCTCTGGCTTGTTTTCGCCTCGAGGTTTCATCAACCAAGTTTAAGAGAATACCGAGCATTAAATAACAGAGGCAGTATTGGCCAGAGATGGAATGCCTCAAGGCACCTTAAAATTCATGAGGCTGGAGTCACTGTCGAAGTGTCACCCCCTGTGAACGGTAGATTCTTAGAAGTAACTGTAGATAACAACGATATTTATACTTTCTCATTCTTTTCTAAAGGCGGATTCTTAAAACGAATCACTCTTAAACCAACTGGCAGACCAGTAACTGGTATGGAGCTTCGAAGAATGCGACTCCCCAAAAAGGCTAGGGATATTCCACTGACCAAAATTATCATTGAGGCCAAAGGCGATGGCAAGATGAGTATTGGGCACTTAAGAATTCTTCCAAAGCTCCCTTCATGAAAGTCCGCACATAAACTCAACTTTGTTGCAGCTCAAGCTCCCCTTTTACAAGTTTCTCAGAGAATCTCACTACACGCTTCTCTTGCAGTGCTTTTGTGAAGACTGAATTTGCTCTTTTTATAACCGCGGCAAGTAAGATCATATCTTTAATATTCTCTGTTCCCGGTGCTACTCTAATGTAAGGCAAGATCTGATAATCATGCTCTGATTCTACTTCTTTTGGAATTCTTCTACTATAGACGGCTATCCGCGATGTATTAAAGCCGTAGCTCGTTCCCTGATTTAATTCCAAGCTTACGGCACTAGCCAATGATGTGACGAGATCCACATATGCTTTAGCTACGATTTCAGCTTTTGCTGAGAACTGAGATCCCTGAATACTATCTTCTTCGAATACATGCCCATTTGTGACACGTTGCTCTCTATATCCTCTTAAGGAGGCAACATTAATAGCAATATTAAATAGACCTCCAGCAGATGTGAGCTCCTCATTGGCCACATCTTGCTGAGGATGATCCGGAAGTTGGGGGTGAATGGCCTTTTGTATAAATTGATCTTCATGAGCATCTTCGCTCACTACCCGACTAAGGTACTCTGTATTACGAGAGTGTCTTGCCATTTTACGATCCACGGTTTGACTATCAAGATTAAATGAAAGCTTTCGAACCGTATTTTCAGGTGGCATAAATCCCATATTCCTTCGAATCCTAGCCACATCAGAATCCGCATACTCTCCTATGATGGTTAATAGTCCAGCTGAAGCGAGATCCAAACCATCCTCTCCAAACTTCACCAGACTCTCAAAACTCGCAATATGAACAAAGTCTGGTAGACGTCTAAAGTCTATCTCAGTCCAGCGGGATATCTTCCCAAGTGTTGAATTATCAACTACCAGATAAAGATGCCTAAAAGAGTATCGCCCTTTAGAGAATATCTTATTTCTGGCAGCTTCATCATCAGGCTCCCAATCACATAAACTTTTTATGAGTTTACTTACCTGTGCAATCTTCATGTCATACATGTTAGACATCGGATTTAAAAACACTACAGCGGGCACATCTGTTTTTATTCGGTTTATCAATGAATCAATATCTTCTGGAGCAAATGTTTCGACGCCTATGTCGTGTGTCTTTCCAAAATCCTCAATTAAAGCATCCACTTCGAAATAGATATCTTCTGTTTTAAATATCTGAGGTTCCCATTCTCTATCTCTAAATCTTCTTGCTCTGCTTAAGTCAGATTCTATATGTCTAAAAATGGCTTGAAGCGCACTTATTCCCCCTCCAAAGAGTAGGCTTTTTGCACGCTCTCCATATTCAGTATTACGAAAAAATGTTTTATGAAGTGTCCGCTCAAGCTCTTCGCCCTCTGGCATTAAAAACCGTTGGTAATCACTTCGAAACGGTTCTGAACGCTGCTCCTTCCCTCGCTGAGGAGACATACTTGATTGATAACTGGGAGAAAACCATGAGCCTGACTCTTCATAAGCGGCCATATCTTTCAAAATCTCTCGGTAATCACCACGTAACATTCTTAACTTATGTTCGTGCGGAGAATCTTCTTCAACCATAGAGAAAAGAAGTGTACTTTGCTTAAGGTCTCTTAGACGCTTCTCTAGCTCAGATACCCTTTCTAGTATCGGTGAGAGTTTCTTTCGCTCATCAGAGGTGATAAAATCCTGATGATAACGCATAGATCCAGCAATTGCCCTGATGAGTCGTGCATCTTCCTTACTTAGAAGTGGCGTAAAGCTTAGTCTGTTCTCTTCTGAGACAAGCACATTGAACCGATCGACAAGCTCTCGCTGTGATTCTTCAGAGATGACTTCCTCTTCTTCCAGACCATATGCGAGTGACCAGAGCTGCTTTTGGGGAAGATGCTCATCCCACCTGTAGTTGTAATCTTCGGGCTCTTCTACATAGTAGGTTCCTCGTAACAGGTGCTTTAATGCATGAAGTTTTATTCTCTGCACGCGGAGCTGCATTTCGCTAAGATCGTGTGCAAACTCTCTTAAGAATTGCTCATGGTTATCAGCTGAGTATTCGACTGGATTATCAGCTTCAAAATAGAAATGTTCATTGCCAAAATAACTGTCTTCTTTGACATCTACAAAGTGCATTTCTTCGGATAAAGCATTGAGTCGTTCTTGGATATCATCATGATCGGGCAAACCACTAGATAGAGCAGATCTATTGAAAAAAGATCCCGAGCTAAGATCAGGCGACAACACATTTTCTAGATCAGGATTTTTCTGCTTCATTACTCAACATTGGCGTAAATAGACACCACTCCCAATGTTATGGCAAAAAGTCACAGGAGAGTAGCAATCCCTCACTGCATAAAAAATCATTGATATCAGCTAACTAGGCAGGCAAACCCTGTAAAATCACTGGCACCCTAAAAGCTTCTGCACACTCAGATCATCAAGGGCTCTGGTAGCGACCTGTGGGATAAACCCTGAATTACACGCGTCGTCTCTAAACTGAGTAACCTTTTCCTGCTCCGTAAGGTAATCGGTTGCCAGTACAAGTTTGCCTGCTTCTAGAAACGTGCTCAAGTTCTGGATAGCACTCTCTTGGGGGACGTAGGGGTTATTATCATCTTCATCACCGTAGAAATAGGTATCTTCCGCCCCAATAGCATCAACTGCCTCTAAGTATCTCGCTTTTAATTCGTCAGATAGCTCTGTTAAAATTCCAGCTCCGTTTTGCGGGACAACAATAAACCCTGTAACACCTCTCACTTCCCTTGCGTAATCTGCTAGCCTAATAACAAGAAGCGCCATGTCGCGTGCAGCACGTTTTCTCCGTCGTTTCTTTTTGACATCATATTTCCAGTACTCATAGCCATCGATGATATCAAGATACACTCCGTCAAACCCGGCATCTATAATGCGATCAAGATAGCTCTTACGCTTTCCACTGGTTATGCCAAAGATCTTCTTCCTCCACTTTTTATTCCAAAAGCGTACTTTGTAATTCCCACACCAATTCTCATTTGGAAAATCGAGCCAGCCGGGTGCATGTTCAGTTAAGCGAGTATCGCATACTCTCCCCTGTGAATTCTTCGTCCATCGACTCTTAAAATAAAATCGATAATCTTCAGCTTCACCGATACTCAGATAGGAAAGTACTGTGTGCTGCTGCTTTAGCATGTCCACCTCAGTTGAGGTAAATGCCGTATCATCGTCACCCTCTAGTGAATAATCTATGATTAAGAGATCCACTGCGGAGCTTTGTAGTGCATTCAGATCAATGTTTTGAAGCTGATAAGCGAAGCTTGAAACTTCTTGAATTCTTGTTTCAGCGGTAGCTCCTGACACGACAAGAGTAAGTAGTAAGAAATTTAAAACAAAGCCTTTTATCATAGAGAAGTGTTCGGATGTAAATAAACGAAAGCTGTAGAGACTACGCCTTTTTTGTTCTGCTGTATGAAAAATACTGCTGATACAAAAAGCTATCAAGAGAGAATGAGCTCAGGTAAGAGTGTTATATGAGGAAGCTCATCTGCAGTACAGCGATTTACAAGTAGAATCGCGTGTAGCCCCATGTAGAGCTCATAAGGTGATATATCTACCGCCCAGATACAGGTTGAAGGCGCTTGTAGGGGAATTCTAGAGAAAAGCACAAGAAGCTCTTTCTCTTTATACATGACAAGGTAACCCGATTGATCTTCAGTCAGGATCGTTTCTGGAAGTTCCTCTTCTTTTTTATGGGCTACGAGCATCTTAGCAATAAAACCTCTAGCGCGTTTCTTGAGATTCTCATCGGTAAGAGGGACAACTTCTACGCCATTATGTATACGTGGTAACGTTCCATCACAATCCCCTGCATAGAGGCTGACTATATCAACGAGCTTACGTAACTGGTCGTGCCCATAAGAACTGAGCGCTCTCTTAAAAACGTCAGCAGCCTTCTGTTCTAAGTCACTGTAGAATCGTGTTCCTACTTCAGTAGAACGTAGAAAAATAATTCTCTTATCAAGTTCAGATCGGTTGCGACTAATGAGATTCTGCGTTTCTAGCTTCTTAAGAAGGGCACTTAACGAGTTTTGAGGAACTTCTAGCGCCTGAGCGAGCTCAACAGTTTGCATAGGACACGGGCTGAGTACTATCTCGGCAAGGACATTCCACTCAAATGAAGTCATACCACTGCCATGCACATCTGAGCCGAGTAGACCAAGGGCGCGAGTGATTCTCCGCTGTGCCAATCGAAAAGGGCTATCTACAGGTCTCGGCTTTGAACGAGGAACATCGAAGTAATCTGCAAGAGTGTGAACAAGCTCAATAAAATCATCCTGCTCTTGCCGACTAATACTTAAGAGAAATTTTTTGAGGTCCGTATTAACAGCGCTGTCGTTTTCTTCTATACACTTTAAGCCTCTTTCTGTAAGAGCTAGCTGCTTAACCCCATTTACTTTCTCAGGGGCCTTACGCAACAGATCTCTTTCCTCCATACGAGAGATAAGTCGCGATATCGAACTCTGGTCAATTTTAAAAAAGCCAGAGAGTTCCTTCATAGATAAAGCTGAGCCTGAAGCTTGGAGCTCAATGAGCACATGCATCTCAAGAAGGGTAACTGGGGGATCTGATACAACATTTAGAAATTTGTTACGCTGCTGAATTCTACGTAGCAGCCGGTGAAGTCTTAAGTACTGATCCATCTTGAACTGAAATCTTCTCTGAGAAAGTCCGGCGGTAGCATACCGACCAGAACCGTTATTCGTCACAAGGTAGCACAGGAAGTGATTTTTATTGACTTTCGCATACGATGTATTATAACACTATTATATCGTATATGCATCTAGGAGGAGTTATGAGCGGACAAGCTATTGATATTACAGGCACAAATATTGGGGCCAGTGCAACAACTGACACATTCAAAGAGCAAAGCATCGGAACAAGTACTAAGGGCTTTGAGTTCTTACGGGACTTTGTGGGGCGCTTTAATGCAAGTGTCGAGGAAGATGGGAAGAAGTTAAATGCTGATTTACTTGTAAGCAAGCTTAAGGAAGGAGGAGCCGTAAATGATGAACTCCTAGCGAACCTCTCTGCCGACGATATTCGCTCTCTTACTGAGCTACCGCCGGTAGTGAGTAAGGCTCTGGTAAAAGGCTTTACGGCTCTTAGCACAAAGCCAACTGCAGATAAGCCAAAAAGAAGACCAACACGCTATCTTGCTCAAACTCTTGAGCTAGATGATCTCGTTGCAAGGTATGATCCAAATGATATTGGTAGCGCTGTTAGTTCAGAACTTACGAGTAGAATTAAACAAACAACTGGTAGAAATGCGCGAGTCATCGTATTTGGGAATGATGGCACGGTTAACGTTTCTAAAAGTGTTGAACTTATCCGTGACGCACTTATGGGAGAATCCGATCTAAAAGAAGTATTAGTCGATGGCGAGATCCACGAGACATTCAGGGTAGGTGAAATCCCTCAGCGTGTTGTAAGTATTCATCCTATTACAGGCGAACCGCTACGAGTGAACGGGATTGGGAGTGACCAGCTTGATTGGAGCGCTGTGTCGCTGAAAGCTCAGCAGCTTTTATACTTCGCCGTGCAATCAGAAGAACTTGAAACAACTCTCTCTCGTCGGGAGCTTGTAGACTACTACAATCTGGCAGCGAGAGAAGATGGCTTTGGTCAACTTCAAAATATCTTTCCTGAAGCGCGCAGGCTCTTTACTCAGGCTGAGCAACTAGGAGAACTCCCTAAACTTAAAGCATTCCGTACCAATATTAGACAGAAGAAGGAAACATCAGATCGCATGCTTTCTTCGACAAGAATCAGGTAAGAGACATGAGGTGCCTTACCCCCTCTGAATTTGAGCCACTTCAAGTCAGAACACATATCCCACCCGATCTAACCACAAGCTTCTTTCCGGTGATGCTACAATCATCACCGGAAGAAGATTACAGGCTAGACTGTGAACACACTAACTCAGCGGTAGAACGCACTGCTCAAAATTTATCTGCCAGAAATATCTTCTATATGCCGGAGGATAATCGATATCTGGATATGAATTCTGACTGCGTATCAGATTTCAGAAACTACTCCTTCTCCATTGGTAAAGGAGTAGAGAGGAGAGAAAGAATATCGAAACTCATTATGTTTTCAATTAACGATCTCGTATTTGGCCCTGATCTAAAGAAGCTGGGCATTGCACAAGAACCGGGATATATCTATTTTGGCACCTCTATTTCAAATGAGAGACATGCTTTTGGTGCATACTTATTTGAGTATGAGTATAATCATCGACGACCTAAAAAGCATTACTACCATGAAAATCCACCGGACAGTGTTTTCTTTGAAGACCTGATTGATGTAACAGCTGAATGGCATGGTCAAAGGAAAATATCTTCAAAAAAACTAATTGATATTCAGACACACGAGCGCATATGGATTGGGGCGATTGCAGACATAGCACATGTCACAAATTCGCTTGTTCTATGTTCCGTGGCCTCAAAAGATGACCACACTGATTACATCTTAAAAACTCCGCTTGAGTATCCACCGGGGTTTGTGCGCGAAACTGCTAAAGTATTAAAGGAGAGTTCAAGTTTTTCAGACGAGTTTGTGAACACCTTTCAAGAGCTTGTGTTTACCAAAACAACTCCTCCAAAACGTAGAAAACCAGTAAATCCAACCCTCACACTGAACGGTTTCAATAAGGATTACCCCCTCGGCGAAAAAGAGCTTATCGGCCCCGATGTCTGGTGGAAGTGGTCAAAAAATCCCCAGCTTGTTCAGATGGTGCTTATGGCAAGGCTCATTGGTGGCAATTACTGGGAGTATGCCCTTGGAAATCTAGAACAAAATCAACAAGAAGCGCTTCTTTGAGTGGGCTTCATGCTTATTTTTGAATAGGAATTCATATCTTGCTTTAATATGAGGCAGACCATCACTGGCACACTGGCCACACCGTCATGCCTCAGACTAAACACAGCGCACTCCCTAGCGATTCGCCTCAGAAGCCAAATCCTTTGGAAACGTCCCTCATCACAGAAGCCTCACCTGACTACGATGAAGCGTCGTTCATAAATGATAGTATGACTACCTTACTCAGAGATTTTTATGAGGTAGAAGAGCTTATCCAGAACGCGGCATCAAATCCTGAAAATTCGAAGACTGCTACTACTGTCGAACGCTCACTACACATCCTACGTGCTTTCTGCCAATACCACGCAAATGCTCTTAAGGATCGCTTTCCAGAGTCTGAGCGCTCTAAATTCATATCTGAGCATCTCGACAATTTAAGAAGTAGGATCAATAGCATTCGTTTTCTCCCTCTTAGTGATGTTCTCTCTGACTTTTCTGCATTAAAGAGAGATTCACATACCCTTCTAAAAGAGATTGCCCCGGAGTGGGATGGCTGCGTTATGATGCAATACAATCCTCTTCATTCGCCCATACCTGAACACATTATAAATGGAGTTATTAAACTCTCAGAAGAACTCTGTATTGATGTAGAAGACTCCAGACCACAGAAAGGACTCCTCAGACCGCTGACCTTTAGTGAGATATCTGCAATCTTAAGCACATCCGGTGGAAGGTTGTTCGTACTCCGTTCTGACAATGAACTGAAAGGATACGCTCTTGTCCAGCTCAATGCCTCTGAGCTTGAAGAGGCAAAACGAATATTTGTCGGATCTTCTAAAATAGCGGATGAGGGCAATTATGGTTGGGTAGATAGTATAGGCGTAACTCTTGGTGCCTCTTTAAAGATGCACCGAATGAATGTAGATAGCTATGAGCACTTTAGCGCTCTCATAGCTCAATCTATGTATCAACACGGCCTTACCCACATTTTTGGGGAAGTTCGCGTTGGAAACCTCTCTCCTAATGCTTCTCGGAAGAGTCACTTACGTAAGGGGCTGACCTCTACAGGTATTATAAGAAATTGCGGCAATTATCAGTATGAGCTGCTCTATGCCCAAACAACTCATTTTACGTCTGCGCTTCCAGAAGCTACCAAAGAGCAGGTGGCAACACCAGTAACTGGAATGACTGCGAAGCTCCCTGATAAAGACGTAATCTTATCGCAATGGGAACACCGTAATCGTTCTACATTACGGCCAAATGAAATCTGTATGCTCAATGGCGATGCGAACGAAGTCTCAGGAGTTATTTTCTGCTACATGCTAAGCCATAAGTTACCATCATCAGTGAGGCTCAATGTTTTGTCCTGTAGCGATGGTCTCGTTCTACAGCTCTGTGATGGCTGCATACATTACACAATGCGCCAACTCTTTCCCAATCAAGATATTTGGACTTGCGATAATCAAGATGACAGCCATCGGACTGGATCCTTTTATGCAACTTTAAACTCAATTTGCGATCTCATCCAGAAGAGTCGTAGAGAATATTTAATAATCCCAGAGCTCGGAGATTTTTTACAGGCAGTATTTAAGTAAATAGTTCTACCTACGCATTTGAGATTCCTAAGTTGTCGATTTAAGAAGTGTCAACACGAGTTGAGGTTGCAAGTTGGCTTGCGCTAGTACCGCTGTTGATGACTGTTGTAGAATCTGAAGCCTTACTAGATCTGCCGCCTCACTCGCAATGTCTGCGTCTCTAATCCTTGAAGCAGCTGCTAGAGAATTCTCAGACAGAGACTGAAGATGCGAGGATGCGAACTCAGTTCTGGACATAAAGGCACCTACCGTGCCCCTCTGTGCGGTAAGCTGATCAAGCTTTTGATCAAAACGAGAAAGTGCGTATTTTGCATCGGCTATACTCTTTAAACTAAAATCAAGAAGAGGCGATACCCCGGAAGTTGTCTCTCCTAATGCAACAGAAAACCTCGTCGTTGTTCCGTCACGGCCAAGTATGTCTATGACTCCATCATTATTAAAATCCCCTGCGTGAATATCTGATTCCATGTCACTGATAGTTGTGGAAAATGAGAAAGTTCCCGTTCCACTGCCGTTAAAAATCAATACACTTCCAGTCGAGTTTTGGGACACAAGTATATCGACGCTACCATCACCATTGGTATCTGCTAACTCTAAATAGTTGTAGGTCCCAGCATCGATTTGCTCAGCAGCAGAGAACGTACCATCGCCAAGCCCTCTTCTAACAAAGACACCCCCGAAATCAGAGAGATGAACAATGTCTAAGTTCCCATCTCCATCAACATCTGCCGTGTCTCCCAGAAAGGCCTGGCCTAAGGTACCAAAGGTAGTAGGAGTTTGATAAGTTCCATCTCCGTTGCCAAGAGCAACAGAGATAGGTTCTCCTCCAGGTGCATATCCAAGTACAAGAAGATCTAATACACCATCGTTATCGAGATCTTCGAGCTGTATTGTTTGAGGATCCGCTACGAATGTTGAGACTTCACTTATAGGCGATGCAAATGAACCATCACCTTGTCCCAGTAAAACCCCCGCATATGCGGTATCTGACTGATACGCGAGATCGTCATATCCATCTTGATTCACATCTTTGAGCGTGATGCTTAGAAGAGTTCCGGGGGTCGAATAACTAATATTCGTGCTGAATGTTCCATCCCCATTGCCGAGACGCACCCGTACATTGTCTGTCGCAGCTTCAACTCCGGTTGTTACGATATCAAGGTTACCATCTCCATTAACATCTCCGAGTGTGAGACCGTACATGAGCATGTCACTATTTGCGAGGCTTAAGGGACTTGAAAAAGT
>JAUIIO010000030.1 GCA_030431715.1 bacterium | reverse complement strand
ACGGTAACGTAGCGAGTGAGTACTGCGTATTGTAGGAGAGCTGTCCCAATGAGGGTCACGCCTTCTAGTGACCGCCATAAAATATTTCGGTTAATATGTGCGTCCATATAGCGCGCATTTTGGCACAGGAGTCGCTAGGCTGGTAGTCTGATTAGGAGTCTATTCAAGGATATGATGTCTGTGTCGGACGATCTCGCCGCTAATCATATAAATGACATCCTCAGCAATATTGGTAGCGAGATCGGCGATACGCTCAAGATTTCTGGAGACAGACAGGGAGAGAAGCACTCTGTTAAGGCTTGTAGGCTCAGTCTCGATCTTTTCCATAGCTAGGCGGTAGGTGTTGCGATTAAGATCATCGACTTCGTTATCAGCCTCACGCACTCCCTTGGCGAGCTCTTCATCAACTTTGATAAGAGCCTCAAGACTTTGCTTGAGCATTTTTCTGGCTCCAGTGGTCATCTGCTCGATGTTCTTAGCGAACAGTGGGCTCTCATCTAATTTAACGAGGGATTTGGTACGTTGAGCAATATTGGTTGCAAGATCTCCAATTCGTTCAAGATCGTTATTCATCTTGAGAACAGCCACAATGAAGCGTAAGTCGTTTGCGACCGGTTGGTGGAGGGCAAGTATCTTTAAGCAGTCCTCCTCAACCTCCACTTCCAAACGATCAATTTCGTTATCACGATCGATAACGTAATCAGCGAGTGCCTGATTTGTTTCAAGATATCCATCTACAGCCTTGTGTAGGCTCTCTTCAACAAGGGCACTGAGCGCCAAGAGTCGCTGCTTGAGTTTATCTATTTCTGCGTCTAGGTGGATGGTCATAGAATATATATATCATGAAGCAAAAGTGTCAGGTAGCACTGATTTTTACGATTTGTAAGCTCTTAACGATTAAGGCTCGATTTTAATCTTATCTAGGCTGTGACGGCTTCTTTGGTGAATGAAGGGGTAATCTACACGACGTTGACTAGCGTTGAGGCAGATGTAAGGTAAATGTTGAACCTTCGCCAACGGTGCTTTCCACGTTAATGTAACCCTTATGTGCTTGGGCGATGTGTTTAACAATCGCAAGACCTAGACCCGTTCCTCCTAGCTTGCGACTCCTAGCTTTATCTACTCGGTAGAACCGTTCAAAAAGCCGTGGAAGGTGTACTTTAGAGATACCGGAGCCAAAATCTTGTACGCGAAGTCGTATTTCGTCTTGCACAAGTTCGGCAGAAATCTCAATCCTATTTCTATCATCACTATATTTTAGTCCGTTGCTTATAAGGTTTACGAGTGCTTGTTCAACAAGGTGGCTGTTGACGTTAAATGATAGTGAGGGATCGCAAGAGACTTCTATTGATATGTTCTTTTCTCGCGCTTCATGCTGACAGGCGAGAGTGGCACTTTCTATTACGGTACGCACGAGTATCGGTTCTCTTGAGATTTGATCCTCATCTCCGCCTTGTTCGAGTCTTGAGAGGCTGAGAAGATCATCAATGATATCTGAAAGACGTTCAGATTGTTTCCCGACAATTTCGATAAAACGTCTTGCATCGGCAGGGGAATCAATCGCTCCATCCAAGAGAGTTTCAACAAACCCCTTAATTGAGGTAATAGGAGTTTTGAGCTCATGCGAGACATTTGCCACGAAATCACTGCGCATTGACTCGAGTTTGCGTAGCTTTGTAATGTCGTGAAAGACAAACAGAGCCCCCATGCTCTCGCCTTCACTATTTTGAAGTGGGACAGCGTTTACCTGTAATATGACTTCGGTTTGATCAGTATAGAAAACGATATCGTCCTGAATGGAGTGGTGGCTCAGAAGAATTTGCCTGGCGATCTTTTGAAATTCTGAGTTGCGTATAACCTCTTGGATACTTGGCTTGCCTGCTGGCAGATCCGAAAGCCCCAGCAGAGCAAGAGCCGCACTATTCATATTTAAGATTCGTTCGCGGCTATCGATTGCGATCACTCCTTCAGCCATACTTTCAAGTACCGCATCGAGTTCTCGCTTTTGTCCGACGATATTTTCCATCTGATGGCGAGCTTTTTGAGTCTCGATATCGAGTGTGCTGAGAACTTCTACCACTTCCTGTGTTTTTGGAGTGGCTTCTACATCTTGTGGCGATGTACTTGTCAGGTTTTTAATGGTTCGCGAAATGAGCTCAAAATCTTTTTTAAGTGTTCGAGCTTGAAGCATTGTGAGGAGTAACGCTTGGGCGATAATAACGAACAGAGCTATCGTTGCGGTCTTAGCGGAGAGAGGGGCGAGTCCGGTAGTAAATGCGAATAGTGCGCAAGCGGTGAATGCTATTGTAATTGTCTGGAGGATTAGGATCTTTTGCTGAATCCCCCTTGGTTGAAGGGTGTCTTCTTCCTTTTCGAGCCCACTCTTGCGGAACATTATTCCTTCATGCGGTAGCCAATTCCGCGTACTGTTTCAATATAATCAGCCATCTCGCCGAGTTTTCTTCGTAATCCGGCGATCTGAACATCAATTGAACGTTCTGTTACTGGATAGTCATCTCCATGAACAGTATCGACAATCTGTTTTCTGGTAAAGACCCAGCCGGGGTGCTTGGAGAGAAAATGCAAGATCCTGAATTCTGTTGCGGTAAGAACGAGCGGCTCTTCGCCTAGAAAGGCTTCGTGTTTGCCCGGGTTGATCTTCAGTTCGTGGATACTGAGAGGATCTTGAGGGTTAAGCTCCACATGGGTAGTTCTTCTGAGTGCCGCGCGAACCCTGGCGATGAGTATCTTAGGGCTAAATGGCTTTGTTACATAATCGTCAGCTCCGAGCTCGAGGCCCGTTACCACGTCAGTCTCTTCTCCTCTTGCGGAGAGAATAATGACGGGTGTCGGCAGAGCGTTAGGGCCGGATTTGAGGTCTCGGCAGACATCGAGCCCATTCATACCTGGAAGCATAATGTCGAGGATGATTACGTCTGGCCTTCCTGAGCGCGCTGCTTCAAGACCTGCTTCTCCAGAGGAAGCGCAGGTGACCTGATATCCTTCTCTTTGCAAATTGTAACGGATGAGTTCTTGGATATCTTCCTCATCTTCTACGACAAGAATATGTTCTTTTGCCATAATCTACACTACCATACTGTTAAAAATCGATTAGTTGAGCGTGAGTTCTGTCTTATCTTCCCTCTCGTTTCATATACGATATCTAAGGCGAGTATCGCCAGCGATGATTGGGTACTAACGGTATTTTAACACTTTGTGCGGACTATGCTAACAACTTCTTTCTTTAATGCATCTACAGTACAGATTGCCAGAAAATTACTGGGCGTATATCTGGTACACGATGGTCCCGAGGGCAGTACAGCTGGCCGTATAGTTGAAACAGAAGCGTATCTCAGCAAAGGCGACCCTGCCTGCCACGCAGCTCGCGGTCAAACAAGGCGTAATGCCCCGATGTTTGGTCAGCCCGGTTCAGCTTATGTTTACCTTATTTACGGCATGTATCACTGCTTTAACGTGGTAACAGCAAAGCCCGGCAGGGGAGAGGCTGTTCTTATCAGGGCCATTGAGCCGGTATCCGGCATAGATCTTATGAGAGAGAGGCGAGGGCAGGACAAGCTGATGAATCTTTGTAGTGGCCCCGGTAAGCTCGTAATCGCTATGGGGATCGGAATGGAGCATAATTCTCAGATGCTTCTTGGAGCACAAAATCTCTTCCTAACCCGGAAGCTCGATGGTCTTCCCTCTGGTATAAGAAAGCGGTCAGAGGCCATTTATCAGACCACAAGGATTGGAATCAAGGAAGGCAGCGAGCTTCAGCTTCGTTTCTATATTGAGGGGAGTCCTTTCGTATCCAGAAACTGAACTCTAATGTATCTCAGGAGACTCGATGTAGAGGAGATGAAATTCGGGTATCTGTACATCAAAGAACTCACCTGTCTCATTTACAAAAGTGTAAGTTCCAGACATTGCGCCGACTTCATCACGCACGATCGTCCAGCTTGTGTATTCGTAGATTTCGCCGGGAGCCAGAGCTGGTTGTTCGCCTACAACTCCTTCACCTTTAACGTCAGCTATCTGTTTGCCCGCAGAAAAAACTTTCCAGTGTCTATTGATGAGTTGAGCAGCAGCCGTTCCAAAGTTCTCAATGATCACGTGATAGGAATAGGCATAGATTCCATCATCAATTCGCGATCTGGATTCTTCAAACTCTGGAGTTACCGATATTCGAATATCTTTTGTCGTTAGAGTATAAGGCTGCTCAGCTACCGTATCCTGTTCCATAAATGCAATTATAGAATAGAGAGAAAAGTTCTGACAAGATAAATTATTGTTATGAAAGTATGGTAATTGGTATACTCTAAGTAGGCGAGTTACTTACTTAGGCAATCACTTAGTGTTTGTCGTATCGCATGAAAAAATGAGACGGCATCGTGTTCGGGATTGTCTTCAGCTTCGTCAGCAATCTCAAGGTACAGTACTCCAGGGAAATCACTGTTGCGTAGAGATCCGCAGATCTGAGTAACGTGATCTCCTAGCACGCCTCGTCCGGCTTGTTTTAAGGGAGCTTGCGAGTACATAACGGTTGTAATGCCATTCTTAGAATTATACATAAGCTCTTTGTAATTCTCGAGTGGGGTGTCTCCAAAGCGTAGTGCTGGCTCTAGCTCAAGTTTTTCTTTGTCCTGTAGGTACAAGCATCCTCTGATAAATCCAGCCTGTGGCACTGCCTTGTTCGCCAAAATGCGAATCGCATCGAGGGGGACCTCGCTCTCGTTCATCTCTTTGTATGCTCTAACAAAATACTTCTGCAGCCATGTCGGTATCCGTTTGAGATAGTGATTCTTATCAAGAATGGCATCCTTCTTTGTGGGAACCTTATGAACTGGCTTTGGTGCAGCCGCTTGTTCTTCAGGTTGCTCCATCTCCTCTAGCATGACGTGTGTTTTCTCTTCAATCTCTTCAAGGACTTCTTTTCCCAGATACTCTTTGATGCCGATCTCCTTTGCTGCCCAGAGATCAGGAGCGGTTGGGTAGTGTTGCGGATCTTGTGCTTTGGCGTAAAGTTCTGAGAGTTGGCATAGCTCACCTAAGGAGACCTTAAGGTTCTCATGATCATTTCTATCAAAGGTTTCTTCATGATGATCACGATGGTGAAGCGAAGAGGTGTAATTAATTGACTTCTCAATGTCATTACTCATTCCCCACTTTCTGGCATATTGGAGTGCGATTTTCTGCGGAGAAATACCAAGTGTTTTACGCAGATAGTGTTCGATGGGTTCACCTTTTGTTTTATGGAGGGAGAGTGCTCGCGCAAATATGTGAGGATAGTTCCATGCCACAAGTTCAAGGCCCAGTTGTCGAAAGGCCGCGTTTGAGAAAGCATGATCAGGTTGAATCAGAAGCTTTTTTGCAATTGTTTCAGCTGTCATCGCGCTTAGTCTTAATTGTTTTGTCTGCGCAGCCTGCGAAACAGATGGAGACTCACGAGCATGAAGCGGTGAGATCGATTCCGGATGAACCTCAAAGAGAGCCCCGAGCTTTTCTGCTTCAAGAGTTTTGAGTTGGGAAATGGGATCAAATCCACCTATCCGCTTGGATTGTGATACGTGAGCTTTTAAATTTTTTGCGACATGAAAGAAAAGCCCGGGATCTGATTTTACTTCCTCAATAAGGAGTAGTGGATCTTTGTCATAGGTACCAAGCTCCAAGTTCTTCTGAACGGCTGTCAGTATCTGTGGGTTCACCGGAAGCCAGCCGTCCTCAAGATGCTTAAGTACCTCTCTCGCTTGGCGAATATCGCGCGGGTCGGCCTTAAGCACGATTTTGCGTACTCTCTTATTACTTGGTTTAACGAGCATGGTTTATCAGTCCGATATATTCTTAGATATCTATCGGCAGAATCACTGGAAAAGGTAACTTCAATATTGTAAGTAACTGATATTACAAGGAGATGTTGACTAGTTCAGCATCTTTTGCTTGTGATCTTCTTGGAGAAGGAAGATCATGCCAGCAGGATCTCGCTCTGTGCGTATAATTCCAATCTCTATAAGGTCATTGAGAGCATCAACGATATCTTCTTCTGGCGCTGTTACTGCCGGACGCTCATCTTCTTCGTGGAGGTGAAAAAAGTTTCTTAAATAGAGACCTTCCTCGGCCTCTTGATGCTGTAATGCCATGATAATTTGGAGTTTAACCTGTTCTAATTCACTTTTTTCCATTCTGTGGGACCTGTAAAAACATACTTTTAGCGTACTTTTATTATACTTCGCCGTATAGCATGAGATCCTTAAGAATTTGAGAAAAAATGGATGAGATTTTTTTTATCAGGTCATTTCATGAGGTTATCTTCGAACAATCATTTGGAAAATTCGTTTCAGCAATGTCTCTTAGAGTCATAAAGAACGCTTTGAGTTCATCTGTCGTATTGTGAGCATGGAGGCAAAGTCGGATTCTTTCCGCACCTGTTGGCACCGTTGGTGCTCGTATAGGAGTCACTTCAAAACCTCTTTCACGCAGCAGTGATGCCAGCAAGGTCACCTGACTATCGCCCGGACAGAGAAGGTATTGAATCTGTGTTGGTTGATGTGAGAACTCGAAAGGGGACTCACTCATAAGCATAAAGAAATCCTCTCGTAACGCTCTGAGCCTCGCTCGCTCCTGATTGAGTTCAGGAAGGAGATCATATGCCTTATCAATAGAGAGTAATTGAAACGCAGGCATCGCTGTTGTGTAAATAAATGAACGTGCGCGGTTGATGAGGAAGTGGCGAAGTTCGGTAGACCCGACTACGGCTGCCCCATGCGATCCAAGCGCTTTGCCGAAGGTATGTATACGTGCCCAGACAAGTTCTTCGAGACCCTGGTCTTGCACATATCCTTCGCCACGGTTGCCAAAGACACCCGTTGAATGGGCTTCGTCCACGATAAGTGCTGCGTTTAGTGACGTAGCCACTTCCGTGAGTTGTTTCAGAGGAGCAAGATCTCCATCCATTGAATAAAGTGACTCTACGATGATAAAGAGCTTTCCCCGTGCATTACTACTCTTCTTAATAAGATCGTTTGCGTCATTATGGCGAAACGCAAAGGATCGACCTTTACTGAGCTGAATACCGTCACGAATAGAGGCGTGGCAGTACTCATCATAGAGTACTGTGTCTGTTCTGCTTATGACTGATGAGAGGAGTCCAAGATTCGCGTCATAGCCCGAGTTAAAAATGAGCGCAGCCTCAGAGTTGTGATAGTCTGCAATTTTTACTTCTAGTCGCTCAAAGTCTTCACTATTACCACTAATAAGCCTCGATCCAGTTGCTCCAAACCTTGTCTGATTGCTGTCTGGGAAGAAATTCAGTATGGCACGTGTCAGCTTCCCTGAAACAGAGAGGCTCAGATAGTCGTTAGAAGAAAGGTCTGTGTATGGCGACTTCGGAATTCGTAGTGAGCGATACCGATGTGCCAGTTTAAGATGCTCGAGTTCTTTTCCTATCTGCTCATCAATTGGCAGCGGCATCTTGTTTGCACTCCTTGATATCGCTGTACGCTTCTTTCGGTTTTAACCCTAGAGAAGAGAGGAATGTCAGGTCTTCATTAAACTCTGGGTTTGGTGTGGTAAGGAGCTTTTCCCCTGCAAAGATAGAATTGGCACCAGCGAGAAATGCGAGAGCCTGTGCTTCTTTGGTTAAAGACATTCGGCCAGCGGCAAGTCTTACCATTGTTTGTGGCATAAGGATTCTAGCCACAGCGATACATCGTATGAAGTCCCAAGTTGTGACCTGTTTGTTGTTCTCCATGGGGGTTCCAGGAATGGCAACAAGAGTATTAATAGGAACTGACTCAGGATGTTTCTCGAGTGTGGCCAAGGTATGGAGCATTGAGATTCGGTCCTCCTCTTCTTCTCCAAGGCCAAGGATTCCACCACAGCAAACCGTAATCCCAGCTTTTCGCACGTTCTCAAGTGTTTGAAGACGATCGCCGTACGTTCTTGTGCTACAGACTTTTGTATAATGTTTCTCAGATGTATCGATGTTATGATTGTAAGCGTGAAGTCCGGCGTCTTTAAGCTTTTGAGCTTGTTCTTCTGTTACCATTCCGAGTGTGCAGCACACTTCTAAATCCATGTCTTTAACGCCGCGAATCATCTCAAGCACGCGGTCAAAGGCCCGGTTATCCCGGACTTCTCTCCATGCAGCTCCCATGCAGAATCTTGTAGATCCTGCTTCCTTTGCTCTTTTAGCAGACTCTAGAACTTCCTCAGTCTTTAAAAGAGGCTGAATGTCGATATCTGATTCGTGATGAGCAGACTGTGAACAGTAGCCACAATCCTCAGGGCATCCGCCAGTTTTAATAGAGAGGAGTGAGCAGACCTGTACCTCATCACCTCGGTGGAACTCTCGGTGCACGGAGGCTGCTTCAAATACGAGGTCTAAAAATGATTTATTATAGAGCTCACGGACTTCTTCAACGGTCCAATCATTACGAATACGGTTTACCTGCAGCACTTGATGTCTCCTGAAGATGACAAAATTCTAAAGGTCATAAAGATATCCAGTTTAGCACGGAATGCAAATCACTTAGCTCACATATCCCCAACAACACACCATAACACAGTAAAATGCTCCTCTGCGGAGGAAACTCATGGATGGGATGAGCGAGGGGACCTCGCCCAAGTATCTGAAAATATGTCGTTATATTCGGTGCTTAGAGTTTGAAATGGCGTTTTACTTTTGTTAGTCTTTCTAATGATTTTGTTGATTTCCGGTCCTGTATGCGCAGTATCTGGATAATCGGGGTAGGTAGTACATGATATTTTCTAAATTTCTTCGTATTTGTTGCGTTCATATTCTTTCTCTTTTGTTACTTAGCAACATCGCGTTTGCTGACCGAAGTTATCGTCTTGAGGTATCTGAGCATATTCTCAATCTACATACGCTTGAAGACCCGACAATAAGAAAATACCTCTGTTGGTCGAGCCAGTATGCTTTTATGGCAATGCAGAATAAGCCGATATTACGAATTACAAACACTTCAAATGTCGGTATCAAAAAGCTTCGTATCACGCTTAATAAGCCAGATGTTTATTTCATATCAACTTACGATATTTACGTTGAGAGCAATGAGCGACATTTTACGCGCCCTGCCGGATTGTATTTTACATCCGCACCGTACCTTGGAGACGCCCCGGATATTACTGACCCGTCACTCACTCGCAGTAAATACGTTGAGTGGGAATTTACCGGACGTCCTCTTGCTCCGGGTGAAAGCTTTTATTTTCAGCACGGTCTATACAGTAGTGAAGGGCTGCCGTGGATCTCGTTTACAGAATCTTTTTGGGATGCCGATGGTTCTGGAGGAAGATCAGACAACGCAGAGATTCAGGTCTGGTACGATGACTATCAACCACCGATCTCATCGAAATTCTTCGATTATATAGAGCCAGCGTATGGTCAGGACGGAACATCATCGTATGGGCCGAATCCGTACGGAGTAACCGGGTACGCAGAAAACTACTTTTGCGGCATGAAGAATATTAATAAGCATCAAGGCCGGTATAAGTTTGTGCAGTTTAAGTATGCGGCTACGCCGACACCTACTCCAACACCCACGCCGACGCCTACACCAACTCCGACGCCGACCCCAACGCCTACACCGACGCCCACCCCGACACCTACCCCGACTCCAACGCCAACCCCTACACCAACTCCGACGCCGACCCCCACACCGACGCCAACTCCGAAAAAGATCGTTCCGTTTGTGAAATGTGTTGATGACAACAGTGACGGCACATTCGAGGCGTACTTTGGTTACATGAATATGAATAACTTCAATGTGGTTATTCAGCCGGGTATAGACAATAAAGTTTTTCCAGGGGCGATAGACCAAGGACAGACGACAGTCTTCACACAAGGATCGGTAATGATGGCGTTCTCAGTTCCATTTCCTGAAACAGGAAGTGTGACGTGGATGGTAGATGGTGGCATGGCTACCGCTGATACTTCATCACCACTGTGTTCTACTCCAGAGCCAGAGTGTATAGCGTCGCCTGATGGTAATGGCTATAACGCAGTCTGTCAGGGAGAGTCTACGACTATCACTCTGGACGGCAGTGGTTCATTTGATCCTTCAGGAGACCCGCTTACGTATATGTGGTCTACGAGTTGTCTGGGAAGCCAGATCGCCGATCCAGCTTCAGAGATTACAACGCTAACATTAACTGAGCCCGGCCTTGGCAATGATGTAAGTTGTACAGTTACGCTCCTTTTAAACAATGCCAATGGAGTAGCATCGTGTCAGGCCCCAGTAGACGTTCCCGGATGTGTGCTTGATTGTAATGAGACCAATGTTTATGAGCTTTTGCTCAGTATTGATAATACCGCACTTGAGCTTGAAGCGATCATTAACCGGGTTTCTCGTAAGGTGAAGCGTAAGGGAACGCGGCGTGATAAGCGATTTGCAACAGCAGTTGATCTGAGAGCAGAAGAGCTCAAGAATGAAAGCTGGCAGGGTATATGGACTATTCCAGTTGAGGTATTGGATTGTCCCGAAAGCCCGTCATGTGTGGAAGTGAGTACGACTGAAACGAAAGCTATGGTTGAAGGCACAACTCTTGAGATGAGGAAGCTTGTCAACCGTATCGTGCGACGTCTCAGGCGTGTAACAGGTAAGCGTAAGCGTGGTCAAAAGTTTAAGCAGCAAGCAGATGATCAGGTGGCTCAAACTGAAGCGGATCTCAGCGCTATTCCAAATACCACAAGTGTCTGTAATTAAGCATAACGTGAAGTGATGAGTTTGTATGCCGTGCAGCGATGAGCGGTCTTGCAGGAGTTATTTAACCACCTGTAATTATACAGCTTCTGGCTCGAAATAAATTTGAAATAGCGTTCTACCTCTGGTAGTCTTACGTGGAAGTTGTTTTAGACTTCCTTTTTGCTCGCTATGCGCATGCTGACAGAGAATTCACTATGAAAGCTTTTTTGATCGTAAGACATTTTTTTCTTCACCTACTTGCACTTTTTATTCTTACTGGTGCTGTGCATGCAGATCGAAGTTACCGGGTTCAGGTATCAGAGCATATTCTGAACTTGCATACGATCGAAGATTCTACAGTGAGACACTACCTGTGCTGGTCGACTCCTTACACGTTCATTCAGTGGCAATCGACGCCAATAATGAGCATCACTAATACCTCTAATGTTGGCATAAAAAAGTTTCGAGTTACGCTGAATAAGCCTGATGTTTATTTTGATTCAACGTACGATATTTATGTTGAGAGCAATGAGCGTCATTTTACCAGACCAGCGGGACTATCCTTTGCGTCGAGTCCATACCTTGGAACGGAGAGAGATATAAACGACGCTACAAGACCGCTCAGCAACTACGTTGAGTGGGAATTCACTGGAAGACCTCTAGCTCCTGGTGAAACATTTTACTTCCAGCATGGCCTCTTTGATAGTGAAGGCTATCCGTGGATATCTTTCACTCATGCTCTTTGGGATGCCGATGGCGCAGGTGGAAGAGAAGATAACGCTGAAATCAAAGTCTGGTATGATGACTATCAGCCACCGATCTCAACAAAGTTTTTTGATTTTATAGAGCCACCATATGGTCAGAACGGGACATCCTCATACGGACCCAATCCGTATGGAGTAACCGGACACGCAGAAAATTACTTCTGCGGTATGAAGAATATTAATAAACATCAGGGCAGGTATAAGCTCGAGCAGTTTAAGTATGCGGCTACACCGACTCCAACCCCTACGCCCACACCAACGCCGACCCCTACACCAACTCCCACACCGACACCTACGCCAACCCCGACACCAACTCCGACGCCGACACCCACGCCAACCCCTACGCCCACACCAACTCCGACCCCAACACCACCCCCTACGCCGACCCCTACACCAACCCCGACTCCCACACCGACACCTACGCCAACCCCGACACCAACTCCGACGCCGACCCCTACGCCAACACCAACTCCGACGCCTACACCAACCCCTACGCCGACGCCAACGCCAAAAGAAGTTGTTCCTTTCGTTAAGTGTATTGAAAGTGTGTCTTCGGGGCAGTTTGAAGCGTTTTTTGGTTACATGAATATGAATAGTTATACTATCGTTATTCCCGCTGGAGGTGATAACAAAGTATTTCCTGGTACCATGAATCAAGGTCAGACAACTTCGTTTGTCTCAGGCTCAGTCATGATGGCTTTTTCGATTCCATTTCCAGAGAGTTCTTCTGTTACATGGATGGTTGATGGCAATATGGCGACGGCTACTAAATCCTCGCCTCGGTGCAGTGCACCAGAGCTTGAGTGCTCAGCTGTTCCAGCTTTGAATCCGGGTGGTGGTTATTTTGTCCCCTGTCAGGGTGAAACCACTACTATTACTCTTGATGCGAGTGAGTCATCCGATCCAAGTGGTGCCCCTCTAAGCTACATGTGGTCAACGGATTGTCCCGGAGGCTCTATCTCTGATTCCTCCTCTGCAGTAACCACACTGACGCTCACTGAACCAGGGCTTGGGAATGATGTAAGTTGTACAGCAACTCTGCTCCTTAATAACGCAAACGGAGTCGCAAGTTGTCAGGCACCAATAGGAGTTCCTGGCTGTGTTCCTGATTGTAATGAGACAAATGTATACGAATATCTCTTGAGCATTGATAATACAGCACTTGAGCTTGAAAAAATCATTAATAAGGCTTCGCGAAGAGTGAAACGTAATGGCAAAAGGCGAGACAAGCGCTTCGCCACGGCCATTGATACTAGAGCTCACGAGCTCGCAAATGAAAGCTGGCAGGATATATGGATGATTCCGGTTGAGATTCTTGATTGTCCTGATACTTCGAATTGCACTGCTGTTAGTACGGTAGCAACCAAAACTATGGTTTCAGATAATACGCTTGAAATGCGAAAACTCGTAAATCGCATTGTGCGTCGGCTTCGCCGCGTAACTGGAAAGCGTAAGAGCGGAAAGAAATATAAGCAGCAGGCAGACGATCAGGTTGCTCAGACTCAAACGGATCTGAGTGCCATACCTGACTCCACGAGCGTCTGTAATTAAGGTGTTTTGACGTTCTCTAGTAATGTCTTGATTCTTATTCTCAGCGGAAATTTCAATCGTTGAGAAAGCATGCATGTGTTTTCTAAGATGAAATGAGGCTTGACGTTTCTTAGTATTTTTATTTCTGATACAAAATCACTATGCATGACGTCTTTCCCTCTACAAGTCTCGCGGACCTTCACGCGAAATGTCTGGAGCGTACTTTTCTCTCTGAAGATCTTCGATCTGATCTTTCAAGGGAGTTCCATGCAGAATGCAATAACTTGAGATATGAGAACGCGCTTCGCTCACCCCTCTTGGAGGAAGCTCTTAGAAATTGCACGTGTGATCTTCACGATAGTTTTATAAGACGCCAGTCAAGTTATGCCGACATAGATGTTTTAACGCTTGTGACTGATGGCAAGATTGATTTCTGTGAAGAACACGAAGATTACGAGGCATTTAGAAATCTCCTTGAGATATCAGTCTCACAAGTTCCCTTACAAGCGCTTCAGACGATGACTGGCGATGAGGATAACTATCTTCTTAGGGGAGTGCTGGTAATAAGGATGGGGCCAGGAACGTATAATTTTGCTCATCCGCACGGTCGTCAGTTTACGGCAAATATACTTCTTCAAGATTTGCCTCGTGACGCAGGGAGTGCTGAAGGGATGTATTTTGTCCATTACTATCCGCAAAATGGAAAGCCTTACCCGAATCCCTTGAGGGAAGATGCTCGAGTACGCTCTCACGAGTTTCAGCGTATAATCCCGACACGGCCGGGTGCTATGAATGCTAGGAAGCCTAATGTTTTCCACGGCGTGACCCCAGTGCTAGGAGAAAGAGAGCTTCGTCCTTCTCCTGAATCCTGTCGTTATACACTGACGTACGTTCTTGAAAAGCCCAGAAGAAATTCAGCTATTAAAATTTAGATTTTTGATAGTATGACGCTTACAGCTACTCCACCAAACCCAGCGGAGTTCACCATGATTTTTTTTACCGGTCTATCAGGGAGCGTTCTCTCTGAAGATTTAAGAATAGTGTCATAAGGGAATGTCGGGACATTGTTTGTCTGCAGAATATTAATCGCGCTTGCCACGCTTAAGGCTCCTGAGCTGCCAAAGGTATGCCCATAGAGGCATTTGTTTGAGAAAAGGTAAGGAGGAGTTTTAAATACTGATCTGATAGCTGTGAGTTCTGCGCGATCGCCGATGTACGTACCGGGCGCGTGAAGCAGTATAATGTCAATTGGTCTGGTGTCGCTATCATTGTTGATGGCCATCTTCATGGCTTTAACAAAGCAATCACCTCCTGTGCTCATACCAGTAAGAGATTTTATTTTTTCATGTCCGTAGCCGGGAGGAGAGATCGTGATCTGCTCTTCTTCAATTGCCGCTTCTATCTTTTGAAGCGCAAAAAGAGCAGCGCCTTCTCCAAGCACAAATGTATTCTTAGCCCCATCTTGAGGTAAGGCACATGGTCGACACGGGAACTCAGAAGAACTTGGGAGTGGTGAATAGATACCAAGAGCTCTCATCTGAGCAATGGTAAATGGTGTAATCGCCGCTTCTGCTCCGCCGGCAATAAATCGTTCGCACATACCGGCGTTAAGCCAAGCGCTCGCGTTGGCTATAGCAAAAAGGGCGCTACTGCACGTCATAGAGTGTGAGAATGAAAATCCCTCGGTAGGGCCTATGGACTGAAGCACGCTCGAGCTGAGATTGCCAGAAGTCGTAAGTGGCGAGGTGGTGGGGGAGAGGCGTCCTGTTGTCTGGAAATCTTCTATCGCTCTCTCAAGGGAGCTGGTAAGCCCTCTAGATGAGGCGATGTTTACTCCTAACTCACAATCTTCTGGCCAGCTAGCCGATTCTTTTGCTTCTCTGGCTGTTGAGATAGCCATCTGGGTAGCTCGGTCTAGGTTTCGAAATGAAGCGTTATGTGTTGAGATTTCTGTTAGCTTACAATCGTCACTTTCTGTGAGGCTGGCAACCGGGATATGCTCGCCTTCAAACTCCAGTTGAGTCATTGTTGGAGTGAGTGCGCTATAGCCAGATATTATTATTCTGTTATCAGCCATAAACATATGTAACCATATCGGTAGAGAGAATGGAACGAGTAGACCCCCCAAATCTTTTTGAACCCACCGAAGAGCATGTCATGCTCCGTAAATCTATCCGCGAGTTTGTCCGGAAGGAGGTTGAGCCGCAGGCGCTTGAATACGATCGGAGTGAGCGTTTTAATCTTGAGCTTTTTAGAAAGCTGGGTTCGCTCGGATTGCTCGGTATTACCGTTGGGGAAGAGTATGGCGGATCAGCTATGGGAGCGCTCGCCGTCTCTATAGTTCATGAAGAGCTCTCAGCATCGGACCCGGGTTTTTGTCTCGCATACCTCGCTCACGCTCTCCTTTGTGCCAATAATATCTCTGTTAATGGTAGTGAAGAGCAGAAGAAAAAATACTTACCGGGATTGTCCAGTGGAGAGCTTATAGGTGCTATGGGAATGTCTGAGCCAGATGCTGGTACTGATGTTCTGGGTATGAAAACAACTGCCGTTAAAAAGGGGAAACACTACACTATTAACGGGAGAAAGATGTGGATAACGAACGGCACTCTCGATGAAGGGCAAACCCCGTGTGATGTGCTGCTTCTCTATGCAAGAACTACCTCGAGCAAAAAGCCAACTTCTCAGATCTCAAGTTTTATAGTTGATAAGCAGATGGAGGGTTTTTCTGTTGGTCAAAAACTCCTAGATAAGACCGGGATGAGAGCTTCAAATACGGCGGAGCTCTGTTTTGATGACTGTAAAGTGCCGGTTGATAATCTTGTTGGACAAGAAGGCGAATCCGTAAAACATATGATGAGAAATCTTGAAATTGAGCGTGTGGGCCTTGCTGCAATGAGTATCGGGATCGCAAGGAGAGCGCTTGAGGTTATGATTACCTATGCAAATGAGCGCAAGGCATTTGGGAAGGAGCTTAATCGCTTTGGCCAGATACAGAGCTACATCGGGGAGAGCTACGCAGAATATAAAGCTGCGAAATGCTATCTTTACCACATCGCATCACATTTAGATCTCACCCAGAGTGGAAGCCGAATTGATTCTGATGGGGTAAAGCTTTTTGCGGCTCCGGTTGCAAAACGAATTGCCGATAGAGCCATTCAGGTTCTTGGGGGCTACGGGTATGTGGGCGAGTATGTCGTAGAACGGTTGTGGAGAGATGCGAAGCTCTTAGAGATAGGCGGTGGTACCCTTGAAGCTCATCAGAAGAATATTACAAAAGATATCACAAGGCTCGAGACGTTGAAGTTTCTATAAGAGTTTGTTCTAGGACATCGCAGATAAGATCCACTTGTGAGGAGGACATATAAAGCCACGGGGTAAAACGTAGCGAATTTTTACCGCCATGGATCACGTTTACACCTTTCATGCGCATACGTTGCTCAACTCCGTTTTCGGCAACGACATCAATTGTCTCAGCGAGTTCAGCAGAGACCAGAAGGCCAGTTCCTTGTACTTTGGTAATTTTATCTGGATGCTTCTTTGCGAGAAGCTTAAGTTTGCTCACAAATTCCTCACCGCGCTCTCGTACATTTGCAGTAAGTTGAGAATCAATCTTGTCTAGAACCGCAATCGCAGTATCAAGCGCACGAGGATTTGAAGTCATGGTGTTTCCGTATGTTCCTATGGCATATGCGCTGGCCACGTGCTCTTTCATCGCCAGTACAGAGAGTGGATACTGAGCCGCATTAAGCGCTTTTGAGAACGTTTCCATGTCTGGGCTTTCACAATCTAGGAAGTCAGGATAATCAACGATACTGAGTACTCCCTGTGCTCGTAGCCCAGCTTGAATAGAGTCTACGATAAGTAGCGATCCGTTGTCGGTAGTAAGCTTACGCGCGAGATCGTAGAACTCCCGGGTAATTGCCATTCCTGGATTCCCTTCTCCCATAACGGGTTCAAGAACAAGAGCTTCTATGTAGAGACCTTTATCGTTTAGCTTTTTCCAAACGGAAGAAAGGCTGTTTAAGTCGTTAGGGTCGACAGTTATCTGTTCCTCAAATTTACCGAAGGAAGCAAGCGAGGCCATATATTTTGGTCGGGTTGAGTTAGAGATAAATGCGGGGCGAAAAGTGCGACCATGAAATGACTTGGTGAGGCTTAGTATATAAGATTCTTTGCCCTCGTGTCTTGCGCCGGGAGCTGTGATTTTTTTTGTGTAGGCATCTGAGATAGTAAGGGCCACAGCCATAGATTCTGATCCGCTGTTCATGCACAGGAATTTGTCGTAAGGACACTTAGAGTCTGGACGTAGGTAGCCGATCTTGTTTCTTAACGCTGCCATAAAATCTGCGTGAAGAAGGGATGGAGTCATAATGTTCGCCATGACCTGATCTTTTTTCATCGCCTCAAGTACGCTCGGAGGGTTGTGTCCCAGCCCGATCATGCCGTACCCGCCGGTATCGTAGAGTACTGCTCCATAAAGGGTTACGATCCAGGGGCCACGAGCAGTAAGCGGTACATATGGGCATACGGTGTCGGGAAGATAAAAGTTTAGAAAACCACTCTGAAGCTCTTGTAAGAGCTCGGCTTCTGGCGTGGTTGCCACTTCGGGGTGTTTGGCCAAGACCTGCTCGAAGAGCTCAAAGGCCTCATCAACAGCGCTTTCGAGTTCTGCGCGGTTTTCCTTAATATTTGATATCTGTTGCTCTGTGAGTCCAGTTGTTCTTGGAGCTCCAGTACGAGACCGCAGGGATGTCAGTTTTTCTAGTGTATTCATAGGTTTCATAGCTCTTACCTTTAGATTACAAGGCCTACTATATGATTCGCCAGCAGGAGAGTGTTTTTTTTAGCTCTGGCAGCTTGAATCTTTCGTATGTTTCTGTAATATTTGGTATGTTTTTGATTTTATTAGAAATTATTTAAATACTCGAACACCCATTCATGTCTGGAAAGAATAAAAACGCTATCTCTCCCCTGAGATCTGAGGATTACCCCGAGTGGTATCAACAGGTCATTAAAGCAGCCGATCTTGCTGAGGTCTCATCTGTGCGTGGTTGCATGGTTATTAAACCGTGGGGGTACGGAATGTGGGAGCTACTACAGCGTGAGCTCGATGACCGCATAAAGGCCACCGGACATGAGAATGCATACTTTCCACTCTTTATTCCATTAAGCTTTCTGCAACGAGAAGCAGATCACGTAGAGGGATTTGCAAAAGAATGTGCTGTTGTAACTCATCACCGTCTTGAAGAGAAGGATGGTCAACTTGTCCCAGCAGGTGAGCTCGAAGAGCCTCTTATTGTTCGCCCTACTTCAGAAACGATTATCGGAGAGTCTTTTGCAAAATGGGTCCAGTCTTACCGGGATCTTCCTCTTATGATTAATCAGTGGGCAAACGTTGTGCGGTGGGAGATGAGAACTCGGCTGTTTCTTCGCACTGCTGAGTTCCTCTGGCAAGAGGGACATACAGCGCATGCAACTGAAGAAGAAGCGCGTGCCGAAATGGATACGATGCTTGAAGTGTACCGTGAGCTTGCTGAAGATGTGCTGGCATTGCCCGTAATTTGTGGTGAGAAAACAGAAGGGGAGAGGTTCCCCGGAGCGACGACTACGCTTTGTATTGAGGCAATGATGCAAGATAGGAAGGCGCTCCAAGCTGGGACTTCGCATTACCTCGGGCAGAACTTTTCGAAAGCCTCTGGGATACAGTTTCTTAATAAAGAAGGGGAGCAAGAGTTTGCTTATACAACTTCATGGGGAGTTTCTACTCGGCTCATCGGTGGAGTTATCATGACTCATGGTGACGATGACGGTATGCGTGTTCCACCTAAGATTGCGCCGAAGCATGTTGTTGTTATTCCAGTTGTACCAAAGGCCGAGCTTGAGGGAGAAGTCTTTGAGTATGCGGATAAGGTAGCAGCCGCTTTGAAATCGGCTACCTACGATCGGCAACCTGTGAGAGTGCAAGTAGATAAGAGAGATATTCGTGGCGGCGAGAAAACTTGGAGCTGGGTTAAAAAAGGCGTGCCGCTTCGTATAGAGATAGGGCCGCGTGATATTGAGGCTGGAAAAGTAGTTCTTTTCCGTCGTGATCGGGGTCCGAAGGAGAAAGAGTTTGTTAGCATCGATGAGCTGCCGAATAAAATTCCGGGAATTTTATCTGAGATTCAGGATGGGTACTACCAGCAAGCGAAAAAATATCGAGAAGAGAACACGCGAACAGACCTGTCTACGTTTGATGAGTTGAAAGAATTTTTCACTCCTAAGAATACACAGAAGCCAGAGATTCATGGTGGCTTTGTTCGTGCGAAGTGGTGTGAGGATTCTGAGGTTGAAAAGAAACTCTCTGAACTTAAGATTACTATTCGATGTATGCCACTTGAGCAAAGTGGTGATACTGGAAAGTGTATTGTCACAGGGAAAGAGGCTAAGAAAGACGCGATATTCGCAAAGGCCTATTAAGAGATAGAGGTCCTCTGGAGGAAGAGATGAACTGGCATGTAACCGCATTTTATAAGTTTCAGAAACTCGCTGAGTTTCAGGTGCATAAGATTGAGGAGCTCTTACAAAAGTTTGCTGATGACACTGATCTGAATGGCCTTGTTATTCTTGCCGATGAAGGACTAAACGGAACGGTTTCAGGCTCGAAGGAGACGATTGAGAGTTTTAAAAACCTGATACATAACATGCCAGGATTTGAGGGTACGATCTTTAAGGATAGCTCAGCTGGCAAAAAACCTTTTAAGCGATTTAAGACCAAGAGAAGAGATGAGATTGTAACCTTAGGTCGAAAGGAATTTTTCCCTTCAGATACAAAGAATGGGCACCTGCCCCCGAGTGAATGGCACCGGGTTATGGAAGAAGAGGATGTAGTTGTTATCGATACTCGGAATACATACGAAACAGACATCGGAACATTTGAGGGTGCTCTTGATCCTCGAATAGATATGTTTACTGAGTTTAAGGAGTGGGTCCAGAAGGCTGATATCCCCAAAGATAAGAAGGTTCTTATGTACTGCACTGGTGGTATTCGGTGTGAGAAAGCTATTTATGAGATGCAGCAGCAGGGCTATTCAAATGTCTTTCAGCTTGAGGGCGGTATTTTAAAGTACCTTGAGGAGTATCCTGATGGAAAATTTCAGGGCGAGTGCTTTGTGTTTGACCACCGAGTGGCGGTTGATAACGAGCTTCAACCTTCAAAGCGATACGCTCTTTGCCCACATTGCGGAGATCCAGGGGATGTGCCAATTGGCTGTAAGCGGTGTGGTAAAGACTCTATTATCTGTTCCAAATGCGCTTCAGAGGAGCATCTCAATACGTGCTCTAAGGATTGCGCTTACCACTTAAACCTTGCCCTCAAGGTAGCTTAAGCATCTTCCTCCTAATCCTAGTCCTGCACCTCCTACAAAATCCCACCTAGCGAGTAGGGGCAGGGTTGGGTCGAAGATGAAGACGAGGGAGAGTGTTGTCTTCGTGTTGAGTCCAATGCCTTAACGTGTTAATAAATCCCAATACTTATTGAACGTACACCCATGAAAGAACAACTTGAAGCCCTCAAGAATGAGGCTCTCGATAAAATTAACGCTTGTAGTAGTTTGGACGCACTTGAGCCGCTCCAGTCTGAGCTTCTTGGGAAAAAGAGTAAGCTCTCTGAGGTTCTAAAGTCTCTTAAGAGCCTTTCAGTTGAAGAGAAGAAAACGATCGGCCAGCTTGCGAATCAGATTAAGAAGTCGCTTGCTGATTCTTTTCAGGCGAAGAAAGACGAGCTCTCTGATTCTTTTAGTGCTAGTGGGGAAGGCTTTGATATTACCCTTCCTGGAAAGAAACCAGTACGCGGTGCCCTTCACCCAGTAACGCAGCTCCTCTATCAGCTAAATGATGCTTTTCGTTCGATCGGTTTTGAGGTTTACAGCCCACCTGAGATCTCAAGTGAGCTATTTGATTTTGATAGCTTAAACTTCCCGGATGATCACCCGGCCCGAGAGAGTATGGATACTTACTGGCTGCGTGGCTATGAGGATAAGATAGGAAAAGAACGCCTTTGCCTCAGGCCACACCTTACTGGTGGTAGTGTCCGCTATATGCTTGAGAACAAGCCACCCTTTCGATTTGTGTATCCGGGAAGGGTGTACCGAAATGAATCTACTGATGCTGGACATGAGCGTGCCTTTTATCAATATGAAGCGCTTATCGTTGACAAAGAAGTCCCATTTAGTTCTGGGCGTTTACTTGTAGATACGATCTTAGAATGCGTCTTTGGGAAGAAAGTGAAGACGCGTATGCGTTCTGGGTTCTTTCCTTTCGTAGAACCCGGATTTGAGATTGATATGGAGTGTCAGGTTTGTGCCGGTAAGGGCTGTAGCGTATGTGGTCGCACGGGCTGGGTTGAAATGATGCCTGGTGGGCCACCTCATCCGAACGTGTTACGAGCCGGTGGCCTTGATCCTGCTGAGTGGCAGGGGTTTTACATTAATATTGGACTCGACAGACTGGTCATGATGAAGCACGGAATTGATGACATTCGACTTCTTCACTCTGGAGACCTGAGATTTTTATCGCAATTTGCGTAAGTATATACCTGTATTGGAGCTAACAGTTGAAAGTATCACTTAACTGGATAAAAGATTTTGTAGATATCCCTGAAGATATCGACCCAGATCGTATCTTATATGATCTCACGATGACGACCGTTGAGGTAGAAGGCTATACCCGTCTGAGCGAAAGTCTTGATCGCATTACCGTAGGACAAATTACGGAACTTAAGCCTCACCCCGGAGCCGATCGTTTGCGTATCGCGATGACCGATATTGGGTCTGGCGACATCAAGCAGATTGTGTGCGGTGGAACGAACCTTGAAGTAGGAATGAAGGTTGCGGTAGGCGAACCGCGTCAAAAGGGTACCGCTGGAGCTTTCGTGAAATGGCACGGAGAGGGTGAGCCAGTAGAGCTTAAAGAAACAAAGATTCGCGGTGAGAAAAGTTACGGGATGATCTGCGCCGCAGAGGAGATAGGCCTTGAGGAGCTTTTCCCGGCGGAGGTTGAAACTGAGATCGTTGACCTTGTAGGTTATGATTGTTCACCGGGGACTCCGCTGGCGACAGCTCTGGGACTCGATGATATTATCTTTGAAATCGATAATAAGTCACTTACCAATAGGCCGGATCTGTGGGGACACTACGGTATCGCTAGAGAGCTTGCTGCTATTTATGAGCTTCCTCTTAAGCCTCTTCCCTCGTTTGATATCCAGCCAGCAGATGATACAAGGCTTAAGATTCGTATAGACGATGAAAAGCTTTGTCCAAGATATACCTGCACCTTTTGTAGTGGTATCGAAGTTACGAGCTCTCCGGACTGGATGAAGTCACGCCTAGCAAGTGTTGGACAACGTGCGATTGATCTCATTGTAGACCTTACAAACTATGCCATGTTGACCGTTGGCCAGCCACTGCATGCTTTTGATGCTGATGAACTTAAGGGCGGTGAGATTCAGATACGAAGCGCGAAGAAAGATGAAAAGCTGCTCCTCCTTGATGGAACCGATCTTAAGCTTCACGAGGATACTCTTCTTATAGCTGATAGCGAGCGACCGCTGGCTCTGGCAGGAATCATGGGCGGACGGGATTCAGGCATCTCAGAGAAAACAAAAGATATTGTTTTAGAAGCAGCAAGTTTTCATGCCACGCATACTCGCAAGACGGCGACAAAGTATGGTGTGCGAACCGAGAGCTCGATGCGCTTTGAGAAAGGGCTTGATAGGTCTTATCCCGAACTGTGCGCGAAGTACTTTTTCTCCCTGTTAAAAGAGATACAGCCAAGTATTGATGTTCAGGGGATGCTTGATGTTTATCCGAACAAGCAGGAGCCAGTAGAGGTAACCGTAGATGAGAATTTTATCTACAACCGTATTGGTAAGAAAATAGATATTTCATCTCATCTTAAGCGACTTGGCTTTTCCTTTAACGAGCAGGCGGGAACGTATCAGATTAAAGTACCGTCATGGCGTGCCACTGGAGATGTGTCGCTTCCAGAAGATATCGTTGAAGAAGTCGCTCGTTTGTATGGATACGACAATATCGAGTTTGTTGCTCCAAGTATTAAACTTACTGGCGCCATCCAGCAGCCTCAAATGGATATTGAGCGTCAGATGAAGGAGTTTTTGGCGTATAGCGCGGGAGCTTTTGAAGTTTTCACCTATCCATGGTCAGACGCAACAGTGCTTGAGGCGTGTAAACTTGAGGATGAAGATGCTCTAAAACTTGTTGATCCACCTTCGCCTGAGAATGAATCGCTGATACGAGATATATTGCCTAATTTGTTAGTTACAACTCGTAAAAACTCACACGAAGTAAAGCAATTTACTCTCTTTGAGATGGCCCGTGTTTTTGACCCGGGAGCAAGTGTTGAGATGAATGGAGATAGTCTCCCGTATCAGCCAAAGCAGCTCTGTGTCGTTTGTGCTGACGAGTCACCGAAGGAAGCTTACCTAGCTCTTAAGGGGATAATAGAGGGATTATGCTCTGAGCTTCCAGTGAAGTCACTCACTATGAGCGTCGCTGCTGAAGATAAGAAGAGCGCGCCGTACTTTCTTTCAGACTCTGTTCAGGAGATTTTGAGTGGAAAAGAAAAAGTGGGGGAGCTTGGTCTTATCTCTCCTGTTGTTCTCGCTAAGTGCTCTATTAATCACGTTCGTGTTGCGAGCTGTACGCTTTATGTAGACAAGATTGAGGCTATGGCAGTTAAGGAGCGGCCTTACCGAGCGCTTAGTAAGTTTCCAAGTGTTGAGTACGACCTTGCGCTTCTCTTTGACGAGGCAGTTCCATGGTCGGAAGTTGAGTCTCATGTCCGTAGCAGTAGCAAGGTCATTAAAGAGGTCTCCTTTGTTGATGAGTATCAGGGCAAGCAGATTCCTGAAGGGAAGAAATCTCTGGCCTTTAAGATGGTTCTTAACCGCGAAGACGCGACACTTACCTCAGAGGAAGTTCAAAAAATTGCTGATAAGGTGCTCAAAGTGCTTGGTAGTAAATGCGGTGGGTCGCTACGACAAGAGTAAGAGCTACGTAGCGACTGTTTCAGTACTTTTTAATGCTTCGCTTGTTTCATTTTTACTCTGTTCTTCTTTTTGATCTTCAAGTTCATCGTGTTCGATGATCTCTGTCTCACCACTTAATTGGGCTTCTTCTTCTTTTCTCGCCTTCCTCTTCTCTAGTCGTTGACGGTAGCGACCCAGTCGTGTCGCCGGACCTTCACTTCTATCGATGAGCATATCAACCAGTGTATCGCGTAGTACTACCGGGCCGCCTTTGGCAAAGGTGCGAGCAATATCAACAGAGCGTTTCAGTGTCATAACTTTAGCAGGCACCTCATGTTTTGCCGTGTCGAATTTTTTTGCTTGTCTGAGGATAGTAGCAAGCTTGTCAACTGCAGAGAGTACAAGTGCAGAAAGTGCTTCGTTTCTATTTTTAGCGTTTAGAATAGAATCAGAGATCGGCTCTCCCTTTGTCGCCATGATAATGGCATCGTCAAGCGACTCAGCAGTAAAAGGTTTTACAACATACCCCTTAGCGCCCATGATTAAGAGATCGAAGACATCATCAATCGTTGGTTCGTATGATGTTGGAATAGCGATAAGCTTAGGATCCATCTCAAAAGCCCGACGTAAAAATTCTTTTGCAGGGATTTTTGTCTGCTTCGCTTCAAAAATGACGTGTGTCACATGCCGCTCTTCGAATTTTTGAATTGCGGCTGCATGATCTGCGGCTTCGGAGATGTTCTCGTAAGCGAGTCCGTGCAGCGATTGACGCATTGTTTGACGTATCTGCGCGTCAGACTCTACCAGAAGCACATGAGTCTTCTTGCGGTCTGTCGCAGACATCGTGGGAGCAGTGCTCCGTTTGTAGAGTTTTCCAAAATCTGAAGTCATACCGTGTGCTTATTTTTCCCGAGATAAATAACCATATTGTGTATCGGTAGTTCTTTATGAGAGCTTAAACACTGGATAGAGTAAAATTATGTTGAATCCTCAGTGGGTTAACGTAGTTTTGCCCTAAGCTCCTCATTGCTTAAAGATACTCCTATGGCCACCTCAAACACCTCTGCGCCTTCTCCCCGGATTTTCGTTGTCGATGATGACACTGATATACGTGCCATAGTGGTTAGCGCGTTGGGGGCGCTCTCGGACAATATTGAGGAGTTCGCAGATGGGGCATCTGTGCTGAGCGCCTGTGAAAATGGCCTACCGGCGGTGATGGTGCTTGATGTGATGATGCCGGGGATGGACGGTAATCAGGTCTGTAAGAAGCTTCGTGATATCCCGGGAGGGGAGTATGTTCAAATAATTATGCTTACGGCTCGTGATTCTCTTCAGGATAAGATTGATTCTCTGGACGGCGGTGCTGATGACTACCTAACAAAGCCCTTTAACTATCAAGAGCTAGCCGCACGGGTGAAAGCGCTCTTACGTGTCCATGAGCTTTCGCATAAGCTGATTGAAAAAAACAGCGAACTTGAGTCGGCAAAAGAAAAGATCGTGGCTCAGCAGCGTCAGCTGGCGGTTGTAGAGTTAGCCGGGGCTGCCGCTCATGAGCTTGGTCAGCCGCTGTCTGCTATTCTTTTAAATTGTCACCTTTTGGGTAAGCTCTCTCCAGAGGAGAAGGACTATAAGAGCGCGCTGGCAGCAGTAGTAAGTGACGCAAAGAAAATGAGTCAAATTGTTGAGAGCATGAAAACAGCGAATGCAGAGCGCAAGAGTAGCTATCACGGAAAAAATAACATCTTGAATCTCAGTGATGAAGATTCGTAGTTGAGGAAAAAAGAAAAGCGGATTTTTCTTTCGAAAAATCCGCTATCGCCAAAACCTGATACTTCCTGAAAAACACCTGTAAACTATTTTAGTCTCAGGGGTTTGTATGTGACAAGAGGGTATTTTGTTACAGGTTTACTGCTTGCATGATCTCCTCTGGCGGAACAACACCGGTAAACTCTGTGTACTGACGCTGAAGTTTCTTACGTAACATAAGTCTTGAGCGGTGCAGTCTTGATTTCACAGCAGGTATTGAGAGTTGAAGAATCTCACTTACTTCTTGATTTGAAAGTCCATTCACATCACGCAGGATAAAAACGGAACGATACTGTTCAGGAAGTCTATCAATTGCTTTTTGAAGAATGTCTCTTAGCTCACGGTTAATGGTGAAGCTGTCAGTGTAGTTATCATAACTATGGACGTCGCCTTCGAGGTATTGCTGCTGAACAGCTGGAGTAAGGTCTTCAACAGAAACTGTTCTGTCTTGGCGTCTTTTTCTAAGTTTCATAAAAGCGGCATTTACTACGATACGGTAGAGCCAGCTAGAGAAAGCAGATTTTCCCTGAAAGAGATCTAATTTGCGATGAAGTGTTACGAATACGTCCTGAAGAACTTCTTCAGCGTCTTCCTGACTTTTAACAAAGCGAAGAGCGAGGTGATATACCTTGGACTCATATTTCTCTACGAGCTCCTCAAACGCTTCTTGAGAACCTTTCTTAATCTTATTTACGAGAATCATATCCTCGTGAAGAACTTTCTTTGCCATTGTTAACTCCTTAACCTTTTACATAACCCTTAATGGAGAGAATTCATTTAACGAACAGTCATTCCCTCACTGTGTGCTCCCCGTTATGACTCATTTTGGACGGGGAGATGTCACGGGGAGGTGTCGGGTTTGTAACAACTATGTAAAAAGGGGGCGGGATGGAGAAAAATCTTGAAATATGCCCCTCTCGACGCGAATGAGACGGTCTTTCGGGGCATATTTCAAGATTTTTCTCCATCCCTTAAAGAGCGGTGGAATTTCGACATGTCTGCTGGCAGGTCATTGGAGCGCAAAAGTTACCTCCGTCTCTGCCGGAGGCCCCGTAGAGTTTGACAGTATCAGAGATCAACAGAGAACTTAAGAGCAATGGTCATTGCGAGGAGCTGAGGTCGCAGACCGAATGACGCGGCAATCTCCTGTAGTCACCACTGAACTGCTGTTGCTAGTACAACCCTGATACCTAAACTATCTCAGCTCACTTTCTCCAAACGGAAGAGTTCGCTTTTTGAGTCTGAGTAGCTCAAGCCTCCGTTACCGACGAGAAAGGAGAACTGTGAAAGCATGTCGAAATAGGCGCCGGGGTCAATTGTGATTTTCTTTTCAGTGTTGGTGTCATCAAGAAGTATGATTTGAAGCTTGTCTACTTTAAATGAGAACCCCACAAGTATACCCTCGCTTCGATTTTCTTCTTCAGCCGGAATAGAGCGTCTCATGTCATCAGGATCTGGCTTTCTTGTGCGTTTGGTAATTGTGACCTTGTATTTGGCTCCAACAGAGAGTTCAGTAATGTTCTGATCTAAAAACTCGATGAATCCGGCTTTGTCAGGATTTCTTGAGCCTTGGAAGCACTTTTGGTAAATCTTTGCGAGTTTCGGATAGACCTGATCTAGTTGGAGTCCGCTTTGTATCTTTCGAGGTTGAGAAGACTCAACGGCCGAGAGTGGAACAGGTGTTTCCTGATCAAATGAACGTGCATCTGCGTTGGCAGGGTTTCTTGACATTAGTGAATACTCCTCTAATTCAGATTGGTATGCATTTTAAACTAATTTCATTTGCTAACAAAGTCGGGCTACTGCTTGTGTTTTGCGTGTATTTAGCCGGCTCTCTCTACTTCTGCTCGGTATATTTCAGGGGATATTCCGCTATGCCACGAACGAATCTTAAGAGCATCACGGAACATTCTTATGGCGTCTAGCAACAGATTTACCTTCGAGCCGGGGACATTGTGCCAGTTTACAGGCACTTCTTTAATGGTGAGCCCGGCTTTTCTGGCGATATAGAGAAGTTCAAGATCGAAGCTAAAGCCTGTAGAGCGTTGGTGTGAGAAGATAAATTTAGCTGCAGATTTTGTGAAGAGCTTAAAGCCACACTGAGTATCTGCTATCCCGGGCAGCACTATAATATTAATAGCTTTATTAAAGAGGCGCCCTAAGGCTTTACGGTGGAATGATGTCTCTACCGCTGTGTCAGCTCCAGAGAGTGCTCTTGAAGCAATTGCTACGTCAGCTCCGGCATCAATCTGTGATTTTAAACGTTCAATCTCTGAGAACGGCGTTGATCCATCGGCGTCGCAAAAGAGGACCAATTCACCTTTTGATTCTAATACCCCGGCTTTTACTGCGGCCCCTTTGCCTTGATTGCGGCTGAGAGAGTGAAGGGAAACAATGCTGTGATTTGCAGCATATTCGTTTACTACTTCAGCGGTACGGTCTGAGCTACCATCGTCGACAACGATAATCTCACTCGTAGAGTTGCTTTTCTGAAGATATGCTAAGATCTCATCTAACGCTGGTGGGAGCCTTGTAGCCTCATTATAGGCGGGGATTACAATAGAGAGATCTGGAGTCATGCAGTTGAGGATTCGTTCACATCAAGCTTTGGCTTAAACTTTAACATAGCAAATGCCCCAGGAACACCTACTACGATGTATTGAATGAGGTGTTGGCTAAATACCATTGCGAGCGCAATCTCTTTCTCGATTCCGAGAGATACCAGCACCGTTGTAGTAACGGCTTCAATTACGCCAATTCCGCCGGGAGCTGCTGGAATAAGGGAGCTAAAATTCACAGTGACCAGAAAGAGTACGGCGTAGGGAAGAGACAGAGGCACACTAAAGGCGTTTCCAACAAACAGGTATACGCATAGCTCAATAAACCATACCACCAGTGACCAGAATATCAGAATAGGAGCATTGCGAAGCGAGAATAGGGGGCTTAGACCATTTAAGAAAACCTCTACCCGGTCAAGCAGATAATCGCTCGTTTTTGAAGGCGATCTATTATGAAATTTTTCTATGATTCCGAGAATGAGATTCTTAGAGAGTAACAAGACCGCAACGCCAAGTAATGCGGTTGCAAAAAGAATCGCTACATAAGACATGTTCGTAGATAACTCTTCATCACCAATTCTTGTAGCAAAGAGTAGGAAAAGGGCACTGAGCATAATGCCATCTAGGAGTCGCTCGAGTGCGATGCTCGCAAGTACAAGTGTGCGCTTTTCACCGGATGCTTTTGCGCCCATGTGCGCGCGAACGATCTCGCCTGTTCTTGCAGGCAAGACGTTATTCATAAAGAAACCTAGAAAAAGTATTTCAAGACTTTGCTTAAACTTAAATACCGGTTTGCTAAAGAGGTACTGCCACCTCCTTGCTCGAAACACATAGGAAAAGACCGTAAATATGAGAGCAAGAACAAGGCTTGAAAGTTTTGCTTCAAGTAAGCTCCGTTTGAGTGTTTGTGGATCGATCCCCTTAAACGCAAAGTAGAGCGCTACTATTGTTATCACCCATGGAATGTATCTAGAGAGGATTGATTTCATTTGTAAAACTAGAACTACTCGTGCAACACAATAGAACAGAATGAGAGCAATGCTTCAAGACAGCGCATAAACCCAAAGTAACGGTGTTCTAGATAGCGTCTTCAGGGCGGATTTAAGCTTATTAAAACTATTTACATCTGTTCGTTGGCAACTAGTGACTTTATCAACAGGGTGTTGATAAAAGTGAATAAACTATTTGTATTTATTGAAATTTTTTCTTTTAGGCGGTGACGATTTTCGTTGATTTTTGAAAACCCGTCGAGTAATTATGGTCTCTAGAGTAAGGAAGTTTTACATCTGCTTTAATCTCCTACTCATACCGGGTTCAACCGCCCTTATGAGTTAAATCTCCTTAAGTGGTTCAGAGTTGTTCCAGAGACAGTATACAGCGTGAGCTGACATACTTCCGGATGAGAGGCGTTAATTTCACTTGTAATACTAAGCTTCTATTACGAAAGCGTTTTCCCCGGTGACGGGGGAAAGACAGTTTTCTTCCAAATGGCATATGTGGGAGGAAACCAGAACGCGGACAGGGATTGGGTGTACGAAATTTTTCTTAGCACTTTACTCCCGACTGCTACATACCCGGACGATTCCCATGCAGGGATTTAGGCCGCAGACAGCGCAAACTGTCAGCAGCACTAAACGGCGAAAAAGCCGCTGGTCTCCCGGGTGATGCACACGAGTTGAGACGTAAGCCAGCTGCGACATCAGCAGTAAAGGCTCACGAAATTGAGACCGAAGGACATGTTTAACCCTTTCGGGGGTGTTTCGTCGGTAAGAGAATTCAGCTTGTTTACGGTGCATTAATCAAATGCAGCAGTAAAAAGTCCTGTACACCACGTAAAACTGGAATGCAGGAGTGCCGAATCGGGTACTGCACTTGGTTCGGTGGATAAGAAGTATGCATAAGGTATTGCGAAATACCTTAGTCCCAATCAGGAGTAACAAAATTACCTCTGACTGGGACGACGCAAACGAAGATAGAAACAATTTTCGTTTAGTGACTTTAAAGGGGAGACCCGATTTACAGATTATCCTCGAGAGAGCGGTTTTTTGTAAATGAAAGTCAACGTCAGGCGTACTCTCCGCGTTTGCAGCCATGAGCCAGATACAGGAGGTGAAACCCCACCTGTACCAAAATGGTCTTGTGAGCTGCCAGGCAGAGCACATCACGTTGGTAACACGATGTGAAGCAGCGCTCTTTTTAGAGTCGCCGCGAGTGAGCTTAGCCTGAGCAGGGATGTGTGCAACGAGAAAAGAACACGCAGGATAATGTAAATTTCTCTCTGAGTGTCTCGTTGTGAAAGCCCGGCAAGTTTACAGGAATGTGGTTATGTACTGTGATACAAACCTGCCTGTAAGGCGTTTAAAACAGACGCTGGTGTTAAATTCAGGGGAAACTCTGATACCAATTGCCGAAAAAAATGTGTTGCTTTTGCTAGCATATATTTAGCACATCACCTGTAAAGCACCGCAAAATACTGTGCCCTCGCTATAGCAATGCTTTAGCAAAGTCTTCTTCTGAAATGGAGAATGTACTTATGGGGCAGGGAAGATAGTTTGCTCTTTACCGAGGACGTTCTAACTTCCCCAGGAGTGTAACAACACTAACTCTGTTGGCGCCTGTATAAATGCCAACCGCCCGGTTATCCTCGAAAGAGTATCTCCGGACGGCGTAGTCCCCAAAAGGGAATACAATAGGCACAGGTAAAAGGTAAAAGTTCTTGTAACTTTAGAAGCACTCCGAGTAGATGATGGTTCAAAAATTTCGCTTTATACCGGACTTGTTCCGCTGGAGTTTCTCCAGACGATACTTGACCCCGGAATGTTATTTTTGGACAGGTGTTAAGCTACGTAATGAACTCTTTACTCAGGTTAGAATATCTGTTCATTGGCCCAAGAGGTGGTGAAAATCCGCCGCTGGTGAAACCCCAGAGGGCCTGTCGAAAACAGCCGGGTAAGCCCCCGATTGTTTACGGTCTGGTAGCCGTCAACAGACAACAGGATGTGCAAGGTGAGAATCCAGAGCACATACCGATAGAGCAACACGAATGAACAGCTATAACTATTCAACCGCTCTTCAGGATACGTGATAAGTTACCAGCTATCATATCTGAAGAGGTGGAAGCTTCCGGAGAGTGCATGGTGGAGCTTACGAGTTTACCCAGTACCTCCTTAATGGTATCCCGGCTCGCGATAATTTCGCGGGCGCCCGAAAGGGCCGCAGGGTAACTGCAGTAATGCAGACGAGCTGTGGTGGTTCGTGCCTTGACGGGGATAACAAATAACCACTTCGCGCGGATGGTATAGCCTACCAGCCGCGCTTTTTTTTTGCGCTCGCCGCTCCGGGCCAGGGGGCTTTGCCCCCTCTCTCGCTGATCGCTCGTTCACCCCCTTTTAGTTTGTTGCGCACCACTTTTATTTTTATGCTATACGTGGTTTTTGCGCTCGCCGTTCGGGCTAGGGACTTGCAGTCCCTCTCGCCTGATGGGCGTTCACCCTAGCAGACCCTTTCCCTCGATTACCCTAAAATCTCACCTTGACCTGCTCCTTGTCCTAATCCTGCTCCAAAATAATAAGGTATAGGATCACCGTCATTACGAGTAGCTGAGGCCGATTAGGTCGAACCTCGCCCTCGCTCCTACCCATTACCCTTCACCAGCACCGTCCCCTTTTTCTCCTGTTGCGATCTTAACAAACGGGGTACTATACCGGCCTATGGTTGCGCAGTTGCTGTTTGATCGGTACAGAGTCATTGAGCCTATCGGTGAAGGGTGTGTCGGGTCTATTTTCCTAGTTGAAGATGTTCTAAACGAGCATAAGAAGCTTGCGCTTAAGGTGCTTACCAACGATCAGGCCCTTGATCAACACACGGCGGAGCGTTTCATTCAGGAAGCGCAAGTGAGCCTTGAGATTGATAATCCAAATCTTATAAAAGTATACGATACCTATTTCATCAAAGAAGCAGAGATCTGTGATACTCATTTCAAAAATCGCAGTGCTTTTACAATGGAATATATTGATGGGTGTGATCTGAGGGCTCGGCTTTCACAAGGGCATATACCGGATGATCAAATTGATACAATTTTTGGTCAAATACTTTCAGCTCTTTCCGAATTACATAAGAGAGGAATTTCTCATCGAGACATTAAGCTGGAGAATATCTTACTACGTAAGAACGGCGATGCCGTTCTTACGGATCTTGGAATTATCAAAACTCAGGGTGGTGCAATAAAGACAAAGCCGGGAACCTTTATAGGTACCATACAGTACTTCCCGCCTGAGTATCTTTTAAAAAATATTTATGAGCCGCGTGGTGACATATATGCGGCTGGCATACTGCTACTTGAGGTAGCAACAGGTGAGATGCTGAACTCTGAGCTTAGGGGAGAAAAGCTCGCCCAGCACCTTATAGATACAGATTTTGCAATTTCAGAGGAATCATTAAGTAAGGTGTCGGCCAAATATCGCTACATAATAAGAAAGGCTACTCGAAAAGATATTGATAAACGTTATCAAACTGCTGAGGAGATGATAGCGGACTTTTTTAAAGAACCAGCGTACTTTGTCCAAAACCCATCTCTGCAAAATCAAGAGCAGGCTTCGCCAAATGTTTTTAAAAAACTTCTACGTTCTTACAAAAGCATGTCCCCAATCATGCGGCTTGTCACATTAAGCCTGCTTATAGGCACCGTTGTGTTTCTTGCGGCTCTTGTTTTAGCTTAAGCCACTATTTGAGTTTTCGTTCAAAGCCAATATTCTCAAGGAAAGCGTAAACTCGCTGTAAGAGAGTAACGTGGGCAAAGAGGTAGGTTCCAAATAAAAGCAGTGGCAAAGTTATGAGCCCGGGGACATACAGAGTATTTAAAAAAAGTAAGAAGCTAAGAGCAAAAGCCCCAGAACTGGATCCAATCGTTAATAAGAGTCCCACACGCGGTTCCGCTGTAATAATCGCGTAGCAGAGAAGGGTGGTGATAGCTATGACAAGAAAAGTCTCAGCACCTCGTGGAAGGCGCTTGATCCACTCCTTATCAACAATATTAGAAAGTATCGTTGCATGAATCTCTACCCCCGGTACTTTTACACGGTATGGGGTATAGAAAGAGTCCTTTTCTGAGGTTGGGTCAGGTTTTCTACCAAGAAAAATATAGCGGTCTGTAATGAGAGTCGGATTGAAATCGCCTTGAAGAATGCGGTAAAGCGGAACACTTGAGATACTATTACTCTTACCGTAGTAGTTTATATATTCTCCTACCTGTGGTGCCCCGCCTGCTGGGATTTTGTTGTCAAATACAATTGGTGCCATTGGGGTCGGGACGTACCAGTCGTGTTCGCCGTGATAGAAATGGCGGATAACGCCTTTTGAAGCAAAGAGGTTGGCGTAAAACTCACCCTTGATGCTGTTAAGAAATAGCTTTGCAGATCTTAGACCATCAACAGATCGCAGATGTTGATCTGGATCGACCTCTAGGATTCTGGTCCTTGCTAGGTAGGTAGGCGCTTTAGAAAATGCGGCAGCGAGGTTATAAGCCTCCTTTAACGCTCTCTCTTCAGCTTCTTTTGTCTCATGCCCTGACGAATTATCTAGGGCTACCATATCAAGAATAACCTTTTTAGGTCTATGTTTGGCGATTTCTAGAAGTGCTTCAGAGATAAATTTTCTAGGAAATGGTTTTAGTAAATTTGCGTTGAGCTGTGTGTATGAAGCCGAGTCGATATACACAATCGAGGTTTTATCGGGCGGAGATGTGCCTTGTATCTTATCGCGAAGAGGAAACCAATAGTCAAATGCCAGAGGTTCTAGGGCATGTCCTAGCTCACCGCTATAAACAAGTGCTTTGTTTGGAAAAAGAAAATAAAAGTTCAGATATCCAAGAAGAGCGGCAATCATTATTTTCTTAAGAAAGTTTTTTCGCCGATTGAAGTAGAGCTTCCAGTGCCAAATGTAGGCAGAAAGACCACCTTCACCTGCTGACTTTGTTGTTAAAGAATTACCATCTCCTGTTTGCTCCTCCTTTAGGTGCAAGCGTAGAAGCTTCTTGATATCAGACATCGATTGAAATCTATTTGAGGCCTCTTTCTCGCAGCACTTTTCAATAAACGATTGCATCCACGCAGGAGCATCTGGATTTTCTTTAAGGGCAGAGGGGATTGGAGAAGTGCAGTGCATGTTTGAGATGACAAATTCAGACTCAGCCTCAAAAGGTGGATGTCCGGTTAGAAGCTCAAATGCGACAATGCCGAGAGAGTAAATGTCAGTGCGATAGTCTATCTCTGAAGAAGAGCGAAGTTGCTCAGGGGACATATAGGTACGTGTGCCGACAAAGTCATCTTGGACAGTGAGCGCCTGATAGTTTTCCAAGGGGCGCGCGATTCCAAAGTCAGATACTTTGATGCTGCCCGAATCGTCCATAAGAATATTATCAGGCTTTACATCACGGTGAATGATACCCTTACTGTGTGCATATTCAAGCGCTGACGCTGTGGCGTAGAGAATCTGAATGACACGTTGTATAGGAAGCTTTGCCGGATATTCTTCTATGAGCTCCTTAGCATTTTTCCCATTTACGTACTCCATGGTGATAAAGTACTTATCATCGACATGCTCAAAGCTACCTGCTCTGACGATATTTTCGTGTGAGAACTGTTCGGTGATAAGGAGTTCGTTTTGGAAACGGTTAAGGACCTCTTTGTTGTCATAATATCGTTCATCGAGGACTTTAAGGGCGAGCTCACGTTTTTGAAAGGTCACCTGAGTGTCTTCTACGTGGTACACCACCCCGGCACCGCCTTCACCTAGGACGCTGAGGATTTTGTACCGATCCGCAAGTATTGTTCCTATTTCCAGTACCATATCAGGTATGAGATTGTTACGTGTTACTAAGAAATTATCGTATTTTAAGCCATTCCCGGAGATTTCAGACTGAAACCCTCACTCTTTTTCTATCGACCGTCGATGCAATTAACCAGAGCTATTATCTCATTCTGTTAATAATAATTCTTATGAGGCGTTAAGATGAAAAAGAAAAATGAGATAGGAGCCAGTCTAGTAGAGTACACATTATTAGTAGCATTAATCAGCGTCATTTCAATGTCTGGCGTCACCGCGTTTGGGGAACAGGTGAACGACAAGTTGGAAAAAAATGCTTCTCTCGTTCTACTTGCTGGAGCTGATACGGGCATTTCAGGTTGTGGCCCATTGCAGTCTCCAGAAGAATGTGAGTTGGAAGAAGAACAGGATTAATTCTTCTTCCGTTTAATTACTGATTAATACGCTAACTGATTTCAAATAAATGTGTTTGGGAAGCCTTTCTATGTCATTTCATCGATTATTTTTCGTACTTCTTTGTCCGTTTATCACGTCTTCCTTGTCTTTTGCTGAAGAAACAGCCCACTCTCAGAGTGATAATGTTTATAGTTTAGATCCAAAATCTGGAGCAGTGAGGTCAGTGCAGCGTAGACCGGAATATACTGCTCCTGCTAGGTTGAGTACTGGATCTACAGAATCCATAGACCCCTTACTCAATACAGATTCTTATGTGCAGTCAATTCTAAGTGAGCTTAGCGATCAGCTGGGTGGCTTGAATGTAGTCAAAAGTTTTATTCCAAAAATGGTGCGTAAACTGAAAAACGGGAATCTTTCGGTATGGTATCAACAGTCGATAAATTCTGTCCCAGTTAAGGGAGGACAGATTGTAGTGGAAATGGATCAAAAATTTAAGCCCGTATTAGCATTTACAAATGTATTACCTGAAAGCACTATTGATACTACGGTTCGTGTAAGTGGCAGACGCGCAACAATACTTGGTCTCGTTGATTTATATAGAAGCTCGACATGGCGAGCATGGCTTGCAGAGGCAAGAAAGAAGACAAGCAGAGTGTGCCGTGCCGCAGTCAGGAGTTCGAGACGACAATATTATTATTGTTATAGACAAGTTTTTTATCACCTCGTGAGAGCATTAAGACCTTTTGTCTATAATGAGCCTAAACTTGTAGTTTATAATCCTTCTTTTCTTTCGATGGGCAAAGCCGGTAAAAATTACTTGGCTTGGGAATTTACACTATCAGCCTTCAGCGAGCGACAAATGATAACATATTTGGTGGATGCTCATTCAGGTCAGGTGATCTCTAAAGGCGAGAGCCACTCGTTTCAGCAACCAAGAAGATACATATATGACTGTTCTTGGGAGCATGTAGATAATTGTTCGGTTGATGTGAATTTCTCAGGTTATGTGTATGGACGTTCTGAGGGCAGCCCTCCAACAGGGACTCAGCCGAGACACGGTTTAAATGATGTAGATTTAGCATATGATCTTTCACTGGAAGTCCATAATGCTTTCGTTAACCATTTAGGAAGGGATGGAGCCAATGACCGTGGTGGGATGGGTGATGGAAATGGTGTCCCATATAACTATATGAGAGTCTTTACGTACTTAGACGACTATGGACCACTGAGTTATCTATGTTCAGGCGAAGGGACGAATGCGACTGCTACTAAAACCAATATCGCTTTTTGTGCGGGAAGCGTTCTTCCAGAAATCTTTGCTCATGAATATGCTCACGTTATGGGATTCTATATGCGTTATGATATGGAAGATGAACCGCAAGCATATTTATCTGACTTCACCATGTATGGGGAAGCACAGGCAACTTTTGAAGCTTTCGCAGATTTTTTTGCCGAATACATACATTACAAGCTTGAAGGTGTTTTGGATTGGAAAGTTGGAAGTGGAGCAAGTTCAACCGTGCGAGACTTTGCAAACCCTTCAAGTGTTCCTAATGTAGCTAGCGATTTTGATTCATTTCCTGAGACATTTACAGACACAAATTTTTACTGTGGGAATTCTTATGGTACCTATGCACACACCAACAATGCTATATTGAATAAGGCAAATTATTTACTTTCAGAGGGTGGAGTATTTAATGGCTGTACAATACAAGGGATAGGTATAGATAAAGTAGCAGTTATCTGGATGTATGCGATGGAAAACTATTTTCTCGCTAACAACTCTGAAAATTTCTATGATGTTTATTTACATCTACAAGCAGCATGTAGCAATCTATCACAAACATCAGGCAGTGGGATTACTGCATCAGACTGTGAGCAGTTAGCTGCGGCGCTTCAATCTGTTCATCTAGATAAGGCGGGGGGGTGTGTTTGTGTCTCCCAAGATGGAGATGAATGCACTTCTTGGGAACATCACCCTAATGTAGGAACTACAGAGCCCGCAACTTGCGCGGACGTAAGCGGCGCACGCCCCGGAGACTTTAACGGCGACAACGTGGTAGACAAATCTGACTGGTCAGTATGGCATGAATCAAAAGGCCAAGAGGGCGAAGACCTACCAGCAGACGCTGATGGCAGCGGCCGAGTAGGAACAGAAGATTGCCAGATCTGGAAAGAAAACTTCGGAGCTGGAAGCTGCCTTGAAGAAACAATAGAAGGCTGTGTTGAGCCAGAATACTTTACTGGGGATTACAACCGTGACGGAGCTAACAATTTAGCCGATTATACTGTATGGCGAAATAATTATGGTGCCACAACCGAAGAGGGTGAGCCATTTCGTGTCATGGACGGTAATAAAAATGGACGTGTAGACGCCGCCGACTACACCGTCTGGCGCGACAACTTCGGCTTCGGCTCCTGCGAAGAATAGGAAGAATAGGGACGCTCCCCATTACCGCCCACAACCCCCCGATTTAACCTCACAATATTTAATAGGGACGATCCCCTTTTTTACCACCATGTAATATTTAATAGGGACGATCCCCTTTTTTACCACCATGTGGCCTCCCCGGTTTGCGGTACCTAAGCGACACTCCGTACTGCTCCTCCAGAGCCACCACAAACGACTCTTTCCCGCACGGTATGTTTTGGCTTGTGTGCTTTCTAAGAGTTGTTTCGTAGGGCTCATCCACATTTTTAAGAAAATTTAACCAGTTTTTATGCCGAGGGAGATGCTCTTCTGCTTGTTCCTTGGTGTAGTTTAGTAGCTTATCTGGTTTGCCATGTACTCTTGAGCGCGCACTTGACCAGACATAATCAGCGGGGCTTTGCACAATGTTAGCTCTGACTGGATTCATCTCAACATACCTTATCGCATGATAAAGATAGGTCTCGTCCATTGGACTAGAGAAGAACCTTCCCTGCCAAAGGGGTCCAATCCATCTCATTCGTTCATTTAGCTCTTGTGCATAAACTCCATGAGTTTTTTTAAAGGTAAGATGTAATGAGTCCACGCTCGAAGGTATAACAATGTAGTGTATATGGTTCCGCATTAAGCAGTATGCAAGGATAGTTAGCCCATATGTCTGGGCAGATACTTCCAATAGCTTCATGAAGCGGCGCTTATCTCTCCCGCTGTAGAAGACATCCTGCTTTCGGATTCCACGCTGCACGATATGGTGGGGGATTCCCGGTATGACGATTCTCGCTCTTCTTGGCATATCTACTACTTCGATATTGCCTAGAAAAAGTTGTGTATTATCTCGAGCATTAATGGGCAGCGTCCCAATTAAATTTTTGTACGTGGTGTCGGGGGGTTGGGGGCGGAAAAGGGGAGCGTCCCATTTAATGGGGTTGGTGATATTTTTTGAGGGATGTGATATGTGTTTTGGGGCTTGTTTGTTGGGGGAAATATGAGATCTGTTACGCCAGCCTTTCTACTTTTACTTTTTACTTTGTGCCAGTGGGCTGAGAGTGTCGCTGCTGATACGCCGAATAAACAGCTCAGGTACGTTTATAGTCCTGATGGTGATCGTCTTGTGATGGTTGGTCGGGATGACACGGAGCAGATAAGGAGTCTCAGGTCACAAGAGGTATCTGATCCAGTTCTTGTTACAGACACTTACCTTGATACTATTTTAGATGAAAACAGGTCGATGGTTGGTGGTGGGCTTAGTGCTCTTGATTTTAGCCCAAACCTTGTACAAGATCTTGCGAGTGGTAAGACCAAGGTCTGGTATCAGCAAAGCTTTGAGTCCATCCCAGTACATGGTGGGACGGTATCAGTCACTCTTGATAGTGAAGGACAATTTGTATCGGCTTATACTAATATAATCAATCACCTCTCAGTCTCTACTATACCCGCGCTTAATAAGAGACGTGCTGTTAAGAAAGCTCGTAAATTTATCTATCGCTCAGGAATTTGGAAAAATGCGCGAGTTCTGACTCGTCGTCAGAGTCGAAGGACTTGCCGAAGAATACGCATAGAGGGACGTGCGGATTACTTTGGATGTGTGCGTAAGAATTCGCGTCTAACCCTTAGAGATTATCGCCCCAGACTCTTTTCTGCTCCCGAACTTGTGGTTTATAGTCCCTCTGTTTTATTGGGTATGAGAGATAATGACGTTTTCCTTGCATGGAAATTTAGAGTTTCATTGTTTGAGGACAGGCAGGTCCAATCGTTTCTTATTGATGCACATTCTGGAAATGTTCTTGATGGTGGTCCAACCGAGTCATTTCAGCAGCCAGAAAGATTTATATATGATTGTTCATGGGAAAACGTCGATAATTGTACAGTAGATCAAAATTTTGGGGGCCATACTTATGGACGTTCTGAGGGAATGCCCCCGAATGGTGTAAATCCAAGGTTTGGTTTAGATGATGTCGATTTAGCATATGATTTGTCACTAGACATCCATAATGCATATATTGATTTCTTGGGAAGAGATGGAGCAAATGATCGAGGAGGTATGGGAGATGGGCTGGGAATTCCGCTAACCTATATGCGGATTTTTACGTATCTAAATAACTATGGCCCGTTAAGTTACATTTGTGATGGCTATGAGTCAAACGCTTCAGGAGGGTACGCGAGTATTGCCTTTTGTGCAGGTAGCGTTCTCCCAGAGATTTTTGCACATGAATATGCTCATGTATCTACCTATTATCTGAGATTTGATATGCAAAATGAGCCGCAAGTGCTCATGCCTGATTCCAATCACTACGGAGAAACTCATGCCTTAAATGAAGCTTTTGCCGACTTCTTTGGTGAATATATTCACTACAAACTAGATGGGACGCTAGATTGGATTGTGGGAAGCGGGACCTCGTCTACATATAGGGATTTTTCCGATCCCAAAAGTGTCTTAAATGTTGCACCTGATTTCGATACTTTCCCTATATCATATACAGATAGCGACTTTTATTGTGGTCAATACCAATCAGTATACGCTCATACAAACCATAGCATTTTTAACAAAGCGAATTATCTTCTTTCTGTGGGAGGCAGTCACAATGGTTGTGAGATTGAGGGTATTGGAATCGATAAAGTTGCTCGTATATGGATGTATGCCCTTGAAAACTATTTTCTTCCTGATCACGCAGAGAAGTACTATGAAGCATACCTTCACCTTCAAGCTGCATGCACTGACTTAGCCGAAGCCCCTGATAGTGATATCCTTCCTACTGACTGCGAGCAAGTAACCTCAGCTCTTCAATCGGTACATTTAGATAAGCCGGGTGGATGTGTATGTGCCGAGTTCGATGGACAGGAATGCCTCTCGTGGGAGCACCATGAAAATGTTGGCACCACAGAGCCTGCGTCTTGTGTTGAAGAAGATCTAGAAGTCCTCGGAGATTTTAACGGAGATAGTATCGTGGATAAATCAGATTGGTCCATCTGGTTCTCTTCTAAAGGCGACGAGGGAGAAGGTCTTCCTGCAGATGCCGATCTCAGTGGTCGTGTTGGAGTTGAGGATTGTGAGATCTGGAAAGGCAATTTTGGAGCCGGGACCTGTCTTGAGGATGACTCTGAGGGGTGTGTTGAGCCAGAGTATTTCCGAGGTGATTATGATCTCGATGGTGATAATGATGTTGATGACTATCAAGTCTGGCGTTCTTCTTTTGGTTTAACCGATCAAAATCATCCTGCAGATGGGAATAAAGATGGGTCTGTCGATCTCGCTGACTATACGGTTTGGAGAGATAGTCTGGGTGCCGGTTCTTGTAGTGAATGATTGTAGGTTCAAGCTATGGTGAAGTCGAGTGGTCTAAGATTTGAACAGGTGTTAGGGAAATTCATGAATACGAAATGCTATCCTCTAGGAATTGTTTTATTAATCTTATCTTTTTGGCCAGTTGGTGTTTCTGCACAACCATTTCAGGGAAAGTTTAGTTATTTCTATAGTCCGGATGGTGAACGACTTGTTGCAGTGAGACGAGGTGAAGTTGAGCAATCTCCGCATCTTCGAAGCTCACGACAGGTGACAGATCCTATTCTAGAAGCAGATGCGTATCTTGATGCTATTTTAGATGCGAATAGATCTCAATTGGGTGATGGACTGAGTTCCAATGATTTCATTCCAACCCTTGTTCAGCAGCTTGCCAGCGGTAAGACTAAAGTTTGGTACCAACAGACCTTTCAATCTGTTCCGGTTTATAGCGGCACTGTTTCGATTACACTTGATAGTGAGTTTGACTTTGTGTCTGCTTATACCAATGTTCTTGATCGCGTTTCCGTTTCAGTAAAGCCCGAAGTAAACAAGTTACGAGCCATTAAGAAGTCTCGTAAGGCTATCTATCGTTCTCATGTTTGGAGGAATGCAAGAGTTCTCTTACGTCGTCAGAGTAAAAGAAAGTGCCGAACAAAAAGTGGGAGTAAGAAAGTAGAGCTTTCACGCTGCGTAAGAAAGCGTATGCGCCGTACTCTTAAGGATTATCGTCCGCGACTTTATTCTTCTCCAGAATTGATCGTCTATCGTCCCTCAGCGCTACAAGGAGTTCAAAAGGGAACGGATTTACTCGCGTGGAAATTCCAAATGCAAGTATTTGAGGAGAGACTGACAAAGTCTTTTTATGTCGATGCTCATACGGGAGAGATCTTACAGAGTAATGATAGCTCTACTTATCAGCAGCCGGTGAGAAAAATATACGATTGTTCTTGGGATGAAATAGATAGTTGTCTTATAGATCACCACTTTGACGGATACTACTATGGTCGCTCAGAGGGCGAGCCAGAAAGAGGAATAAATCCTGATAATGGTTCTTTAGATGTAGATCTTGCTTACGACCTATCTCTTGACGCTCATAATGTCTATCAAAATTTCCTAGGCAGAGATGGTGCCAATGATCGTGGCGGGATGGGAGATCCTCATGTCGGCATCCCATTCGAATTTATGCGTGTGTTTACTCATTTAAACAACTTTGCGCCGCTTAGTCATATATGTAACGGGGTTGAAACAAATGGAACAAGTTCTGCAACTACTGTGGCATTTTGCACAGGTAGTGTTTTACCCGAAATTTTTGGCCATGAATATGCCCATGTTTTAACTTACTATTTAAGATATGACTCTCAAACTAAGCCTCAAGCTTTGTTGCCAGATATAAATCATTACGGAGAAACACAAGCTATAACCGAGGGGATTGCAGATTTTCTTGGTGAATATTTCCATTATAAGCTCGATGGCACATTAGACTGGGTTGTAGGCACTGGTACTTCGACTGTAACAAGAGACTTTGCACATCCAGCGAGCGCTCTAAATGTCGCGACTGATTACGACACCTTCCCAGAAACATATACTGATCCGAATTTTTATTGTGGTGCGAATGCCTCAACTTATGCGCATACAAATCAAAGCGTAGTCAATAAGGCGAACTACCTACTCTCAGTTGGGGGGAGTTTTAATGGCTGCGAGATTGATGGAATTGGGATCGACAAGGTTGCTAGGATTTGGATGTCCGCTATTGAAGACTATTTTTTACCTGATAATGGCCAGAAACTTTACGATTTATACCTGCATTTAGGTTTTGCCTGTCTTGATCTTGCTTCGGATATCACCACTGGAGTTACTTCATCAGATTGTGAGCAGGTCACGGCAGCGCTTCAGTCGGTGCACTTAGACAAGCTTGGGGGATGTGTCTGTGCTGAGTTTGATGGTCAGGAATGTGTTTTGTGGGAGCACCACCAAAATGTTGGCACCACAGAGCCTGCGTCTTGTGTTGAAGAGGATCTAGAAGTCCCCGGAGATTTTAACGGAGATAGTATCGTGGATAAATCAGACTGGTCCATCTGGTTCACTTCTAAAGGCGACGAGGGAGAAGGTCTTCCTGCAG
>JAUIIO010000002.1 GCA_030431715.1 bacterium | reverse complement strand
CTTTTTTTGACCTCGTACGTTGCGCTCTAACAAAAAGGGACGGTGCTCCAGATAGTATGAGGTCATTTCTAGGTACGGTCCTTACGTGACGCGAGCTATGAAGCGTGAGGTGTATCAGAAGAGCAAATTAATTTTTTGCCAGACTATGCGCTAAAAAGTCGTCAAGCTTTTAGTGAAGTTTTTTTATCTTTTAAGAAAAAAAATCGCTGGTGGAGTGAAGAAATCATGACTCCGTAGCCATCACAGTGGTGGAGTGGAGCTGCTGCCGCGTACCTTCTGGATGCTCGCACGCCCTTTCTTCGCTCAGCGCCGTAGGTTAAGAGCAAGGCTATACATTTACCAACTCTCATTTTTGTATTGGTAAAGTCGAGGATGGCGATCAGCTTTAAATATGCCTACTGCTGTTACGAAGTGGTGATACTTACGGTTTGTCGATCTTTATTGAATCTTTGGTCAGTTTAAGAAGCGCAGGCTTGCCATTTAATGTGGTTTCTAGGACGACTTCTCGTCCCCAGAGGGCTTTAAGGTGGCGTAGTGAATGCTCGGCGTATTCAAGCTGGAGATCTCGACCATCATGGCTGTGTTTAATGTAGAGAGTTCTGTTCTTTCCAAAATCGGCGTCATCAATTTTAAGTACAGGAAGTGATCCAGAGCCAACGTTATGAATCAGTGTCTGCTTTACCTGTTCCCAGTTCTCTTCATCTGAAACTTTCGTAATCACCCGTTCTTTCCCTCTCTTCTCATGTTGAAAGAGTTCAAGATCGCGCATGATGTCAACGGTTAAGAATCTTCTTAAGAAAGAGGTATCGCGGTCACTCTCTCTCACTTCAAAGATCTTCTTTCTGCCGGGAGTATCATTTTCGTCCATTGAAGCGATGTCTTCGGTTTTTGGATCATCTTTCTGGAACTCCATTCCGGTACGACCTTCATTCCATCTTTTTTCAATGTCGTGCCAGATAACAAAACCGAGGTGATACGGATTAAGTCCTCCTGGGGTCGGGCGAAGCACCTGATTGTGTCGGACAATAAACTCAAGATGATATTCATGAGGGAGATTTAGCTCACCCAGAATCTTATGGTGCCAGTAGCTTGCCCATCCCTCATTCATGATCTTTGTTTCCATCTGAGGAATAAAATAGCTCGCTTCCACATCTACGATGTGTAAGATATCGCGCTGCCAATCAGCGAGGAAGGGGTTATACCTTGCGATGAAATCCAGAATGTTTTCTTCAGGTTCAAGCGGGATTTTTGAAAGCTCTGGTGCTTCGTACTCATGCTTTGGGTGAATTTCGCGCCATGGATCCTCTTTCTCCTGCGCGTTTTCCCAGCGACGCATACGAAGTTCCGCTTGGCTGAGTTTCTTTATCCCCATGTTTCGAGTGCGTTGAAAGCTAATTGCGTGGGCATGGTCGAGCATCGTTTCAACTGCCTCAAGACCAATTGATGGGTCTTCGATATACATATCAATGCGCTTGGCATGTCCCTTAAACATTTCGAGTGTGTATTTTGCGTCAATGTTTGAAGTGAACGTGAAGTTATTCGCAAAAAAATCATTATGGCCGTAAACGTGAGCCATAGTGAGGATTTGAAGGAGATCGGTATTATCCCTCATGAGATAGGCGAGACATGGATTTGAATTTATCACCATCTCATAGGGAAGGCCTGAAACTCCGTAATCGTACATTGTTTTTTGACGCTCGAACGTTTTTCCAAATGACCAGTGAGCGTAGCGTGAAGGCATTCCAGAATATGCCATGTATCCGATCATCTCGTTATGATCGCAGATCTCATACTCCTGAGGGTAACAATTCAGCCCGTAGCGCTCTACGAGCTCTAGTATTTTATCATCCCATTCCCTGAGGTCTTTAATAGATAGTGCCATGGAAATCCTTTACGTTGCTGATGCAGCCCCCTCCGGTGTACTTTGAGGAGTTGCATTGAGTGGACTGTCCTTGTCTCGTGTAAGAAAGCTCTTAAACGCTGGCCACAGATCCTCTTTCTTCTCAATGAGCAGCATCTGAAAGTTTTCATGCTTAATCTGACTAAAAACCTCAACCATGCTTCCTGAGTAGTAAGCGCTCCCAGAAGGCTTGATTTCTCCGTAACCAAACACATTACAAACTTCGCAGAGCTGATTCGCTGCTTCTACAGCCCGCTCATTATCAGAGTAAAAGTTGTCACCATCTGAGCAGTGGAAGGCGTACACGTTCCAGAGACTTGGGTGGTAACGATCTTCTATGAGATCGAGAGCTTTTTTATACCCGGAAGATATATAGGTACCACCTGATTCAACCTTATGGAAAAAGTCAGTCTCAGAGACCTCTTTTGCTTCGGTATGATGCGAAATGAAAACGACTTCTACATTTTGATACTTTTGTCTTACGAATTGATACAGTAAGAAGTAAAAACTTCTGGCCAGATATTTCTTAACGGTTCCCATTGAACCTGATGTATCCATGATACAAAAGATAACGGCATTAGATACCTCACGTGTGGTAGGAACGATGTGAAAATAACGAAGGTCGTCTTTGTGAAAAGGAAAGCGATTCTCTTCGTCATCAAAGTCAATACCACGAGATCCTGTGACAGCGAGTTTGCGACGAATTCGATTACGCGCGCTTGCTTTTTTATTTAAGCGAGGTCGAATACCTGCTGTTCGCAGTCCCTTCCTTTTTCTCGCATCATCTGACATGACTTGGCGAAGTGACTTTTTATCCATCTCAGGAAGCTCGAGGTCATCAAACATCAAGTTAATGAGCTCTTCTAGGGTAACATCTGTTTCAATAGCGTCTATTCCGGGTTGGTCTCCACCACCTCGACCGACGTCTGGTGAACCTTCTTCGGACTGACCGACGACATCACCAGGCTTTTGATTGCCATTTCCCTGGGCTACCCCTGGTGCGTTTTCCCCGTAAATAAATCTATATTCTTTAACCGAACGGATCGGGATCTTAATGACCTTGTTCTTGTCATGTCCGATGATTGATTCCTCCGCGATAATATCAGCGATATTATCACGGATAGAGTCCTTGATCTTTTGCCGGTGACGAATGCGATCTTTAGCGCTACGGTCTGATCTGCTACTGCCCGGAGTGTAGTCTCGAAAGATAGTGGACATAGGTCATGTCCTCATTAATCTTTCCAGAGGTTATTCGCGGCGTACTTCAGGATGGTGTCGACACAGGCTGCTGGATAGCCGTTTTTAATAAGCTGTTCAACCATGCGACCATACTTCTCAGATTGTTCCTGATCCCGAGTTCTCGCCTTGGTAATGATACGAGAAACATCTCTGACGCTCGACATAAGCTTTTTCTCGATAGCTTCTTTAAGCGGCTCGTAACATTCGTAAGAAATGGTCTCTCCTTTTCGGCTCACTGACCAGAGGTAGGAGATAACTTCTTGGCGGAAACCATCGCTGGCAGTACCAATAATGGCGATCTGTTCCTCAATGGACTTCATAAAAGCTTCATCTGGCTCAAGCTCTTCTCCTGTGTTGCGATCTTTTAGTCGAGATTTATTTACATAAGCCTCGGCATGATCCAGATAGTTTTGGAAGAGAGATTCTGCCTGCTCCTGATAGGAGTAAACAAATGCTTTCGTGATCTCGCGCTCAAGAATTTCAAGGTACTCTTTGTGAAGAGTATCTTGTAGGAACTCAAGGTATTGCTTGCGGCTGTCTTCGGGGAAGTCAGCTGCCTTAACCATGGCGACGAGCGCTTCTCGAACATTTAGCGGGTGGATGCAGTTCTCGGTGATGTTGTCAGAGAGTGCATTATCTAACGCTTTCATAATAAAGCGAGTAGATATACCGGTCATACCTTCGTCTTTCGCTTCTTCTTTAAGCTCAAGTACGTCAATCTTTTTCGTTTTCCCTTTCTCAACAACCTCTTCGCCATTGTAGAGCTTAAGTTTGGTGAGTAGGTCACACTTATTCGTTGGCTGCAATCGTGATAAGATTGCAAACATCGAAGCAACTTCCAAAGTATGAGGAGCAATATCCGCTGTGAAGCGAGACTGCCGTATCATCTTTTTATAGATTTTCACCTCTTCAGAAAGTCTCAAGTTATACGGCACCTTCACTGTTACAATCCGGTCGAGGATCGCTTCGTTTGTGTGGTCGCTTTTAAACTTTTTCCACTCTGCTTCGTTTGAGTGAGCAAGAATACAGGTATCCACATAGATCATACCGTGTCGCCCTGGTGCAGGAATATGTTTTTCCTGAGTGGCGGTGATCATCGCATGGAGGTATTCAGTTTCGTTCTTAAAAACCTCGATAAATTCGACCATACCACGGTTACCGACGTTTAACGCTCCAGAAAGGTCAAGTACTCTAGGGTCTCCTTCAGAGTAAAGATCAAGCTTGGATATGTCTTCGCCACCAATAAGAACGCTTGTGTCCTGATTGTTTGGATCCACTGGGGGAACAACACCTACACCTCTGCGGGCTCTTACACTGAACTCATAGGTGCGAATGGGCATCTCTTCCCATCGTCCCTGAAATTCCTCTTTGAGTCGGTGGCGCGTGATCGGGTTTAGGTCTCCCTCGATCTGAATGCCTAGCATCTTACTAAACTCTTTACGAAGGTGTCTCGGGATAAGGTGAAGTGGTTCACCGTACATTGGGTCATCTTCAATAGAGTAAAAAGGAGCAAGAGGTTCTAATCCTCTCTTAAGTCTTTCTACGAGAGAGCTTTTCCCTGATCCTACGGGACCTACGAGGTAGAGTACCTGTCGGCTTTCTTCCCCTTTTAAAGAAGCGGAATGAAAGTAGCGAACGATTTCGCTAATTGTCTGATTCATGCCGTAGAAATCTTCAGAGAAGAATTTATACTCTTTAATTTTATCTTTCTTGTAGAGACGCTGAAGTTTCGGGTCGTCCTCAAGTGCGATCTCTTCTACGCCCTGATCCAGAATCATGTCGTAAAGACGCTTGTGGGAAAGCTTGGCTATATCAGGATTCTCTCGGACAAGCTCAAGGTACTCAAGCATTGTGCCGCGCCATACTTCTTTTTTTCTCTTTTCTCGATCCGCTTTAATTATTTTTTGAAAGTCTTCTGCCATAGGGCCTCTCTTAATTAGTCGTTTCGTCTTACAAACAACTTAACGAACCGCGAAGTTTTTCCACAAGCTCCAAGCGCAGGCTGCTGAGGGTGCTGCCTGGCTATCCTTTGTATAATTAAGATGTTAAAACGGGGTTTCGGGGTACAGGTTATATAAAAAAGTTGAGAAAGCCTTAATCTTTAGGTCTCATCTGCCTGTATACAGCAAGTTAGCTCTCTAGCTAGAATAAGGTGTTCTTCTCAGCAGGTTGCCGTTTTAGTTTGCTTCGCTTCGGCGGAGGGAGAAGACGTTTGAGCCGTCCCAGCGCTCTACGGTAAAGAGCGATGTTTCTTCTTCCTGAGTAACCTCAGAAGCAGCCTTCTGTTTACTCGCAGCTCTTTCAAAGAAATAAGGGGGGATTTCACAGTACGGATAGCTACTCTGTACGGTATACTCAGCGCTTGCGGCGAGCTCTTCGGCGAGGGATTTTCGAGGGACGATGTAGGTGACCCCTTCAGATTGGGCAACAACAGTTCTTTCTAGCGTTCTACCTTCATTTTTCATAGCTCTCTACCTTCTATAGGGTTGCAAACAACAATGCAGACCCAACGCCACTTTCTAACTGCAAGATGCTTTGTGCCAGACTCTATGAACCAGACTCTATGAACCAGACTCTATGAACCAGACTCTATGAAATTTTCATTTCGTCACCATACCCATGGATGAAACACCATGGAGATGTATGGGGCTGACAAAAAACACTAAATGTAAACGCAATATTTACTACAAAACCGGACTACTCTCTGGTGAAAATAACCAATATTATTAAGTATAACCCTGAAATGATAGTGAGCCAAATTAATTTCAAACACCAATCAGCCTACCCCCGAATTATTCTGACTTAATTGCTGCAAAATATTGGTTTTTCTGCTGGGAATAGCTATTCTATGGCACATGCCAGAGCCAAGTTCAGATTCAAACGCAGTCGCAGATCGTAACGAAAATTCCGCATGGTGGCTAAGAGACGCTCGTATGAGTGATGCTCTTGAGCACGGCTTAAAGGAGGCAGAGTATACCGGCCTCTTAGAAAGCCTTGGACGCGAGCTTAACATGGTTGAGCTCGGTATCTGTGCCGCACTTTTTTCCGAGCACTGTTCGTACAAGAGCACCCGGGTACACCTTAAAAATCTTCCATCAACTGGCGAGAGAGTCCTGCAGGGACCGGGTGAGAATGCGGGCGTTGTAGATATAGGTGATAACGAAGCCGTAGTCTTTAAAGTTGAAAGCCACAATCATCCTAGCTTTATTGAGCCTTTTCAGGGAGCAGCGACCGGAGTAGGAGGTATCCTCCGGGATATTTTCACAATGGGCGCGAGACCACTTGCTTGCATGAATTCACTTCGTTTCGGCGAAACAGATCTGAGTAAAACCCGGAACCTGCTGAGACAATCGGTCAAGGGCATCGGTACATATGGGAATTGTATGGGCATACCTACTGTAGGAGGTGAGCTCTTCTTTCACAAAGCCTATAATGGGAACTGCCTGGTAAATGCCTTTGCGCTTGGTCTTGTAAAGCATGACGACGTGTTCCTAGGAGAGGCCAGTGGGGTAGGAAACTCGGTGATGTATGTAGGATCTAAAACCGGGCGTGACGGTATCCACGGTGCTACCATGGCCTCAGAAGAGTTTGGGACTGCCTCCTCGGAAGAGAAACGACCAACGGTGCAGGTAGGCGATCCGTATCAGGAGAAGCTTCTTCTAGAAGCGTGTCTTGAAGCTATGAAGTCGGGCGCCGTCGTTGGCATTCAGGATATGGGCGCTGCGGGTATGACAAGCTCTACTTACGAGATGGCCGAGCGCGGTGGTACTGGTATTCGCATGGATCTCGATCTTGTTCCGCAGCGCGAGACGGAGATGAACCCTTATGAAATTATGCTTTCGGAATCGCAAGAGCGGATGCTCGTTGTGGTACGCTCGGGGGAAGAGGATGTCATTAAGGAGATCTTTCGCAGGTGGGAACTTGATGCGGTAAAGATTGGGGAAGTGACTGACGGAACGGATGTAAAACTTTACTGGCACGGTGAGCTTATTTCTTCAATGCCTGTTGCTGTTGTTACAAGCGCCGTTCCAAAATACAACTGGCCATATGAAGTACCGGCTGAATTCGAACAAAATCAAGCCTTCAATGTATCAGACCTCATCGAGACATCACCGGAGCCTGATGAGCTCCTCGCCTCGATACAAAAGCTTCTTGCTTCACCGAACCTTGCCTCACGACGCCCAGTATATGAACAGTACGATTCAACGGTGCGTTCAAATACCGTAATTCATCCGGGAGGAGATGCCGCAGTAATACGTATTAAGAATGAGGGGGGCGTTGAGAAAGGTGTTGCCATGACTCTGGATTGTAATTCTAGGTACTGTGAGCTTGATCCGTATCTTGGAGCGGCGCTTGCGGTAGCTGAATCTTGCCGTAATATTACAGCCGTGGGGGCAACACCAATAGCGCTCTCTGACTGCTTAAACTACGGCAGCCCTGAAAAGCCCGGTAGTATGTGGCAGATAGCAGAGGGTATACGTGGGCTTGGTGATGCTTCACGCGCGTTTCACGCCCCTGTTGTGAGTGGAAATGTGAGTCTGTATAACGAGACTTCAGGAAAGGCTATTTTGCCAACGCCAACTATAGCTATGGTTGGTCTTATTGAGGATGCCTCTCTTTGTGTTCCTGCTCACTTTAAGAGTGAAGGGGATCTATTTGTTGTTGTTGGTGAAGTGTCAGACCAAGGGCTTTCAGGATCGGAGTATATAGCTGAGGTCTATGGTGTAGAGAAGGGGGCTCCCCCGGCCTTACATTATGATCTGGAATTAAAAACGAATGAGCTTATTCGAAGTTTGATTAGGCAAAGGCTTCTGTCCTCTTGTCATGACATATCATCTGGTGGATTTGCAGTAGCTCTTGCAGAGTGTTGTTTCCATCCGTATGAGTCTCTAGGAGTAAGAGTTTCCTCTTTACAAGAAAATACAAGATTGGATACGCAGCTCTTTTCTGAGACTGGCGCAAGATATATTGTTTCGTTTCCGTCTTCATCAGAAGAGGCGGTTATGAATCAGATAGCGCAGGCAGGCTTACTTGTCTCTGCTTCTGGTGTTGTTGGAGGTAAGAGCTTCACCATAGAAGGTGTAGGCGAGCTTGATCTCAAAGAGCTTCGTGAGCTTTGGGCCGGCGGTGTTGAGAGACTTTTTGAGGAGATTGTCTAGTATGTGCGGTTTAATGGCAGTTGTCGATCACCCTGAAGCAGCCAATTTGACCTATCTTGGTCTTTACGCCCAGCAGCATCGTGGCCAAGAAGGCGTTGGAATTGTCTGCCTAAATGACGATCGCACCTTCTCTTTAAAAAAAGGAAAGGCGCTCGTCAGTGATGTGTTCCGCGATTATGATTTTTCGAAACTACCGGGCCGGACCTCTGTCGGACATGTTCGGTACACAACAGCGGGTGGTAGCAGTCTTGATAACGTACAGCCGATATTTGCCGAGATTTCGAAGGGCAGGGTTGCTATTGCGCATAACGGTAATCTGATTAATGCGGACAAGCTACGCCGTGAGCTTATTCAAGACGGGGCTATCTTTGGCACTTCGTCTGATACGGAAGTTATTCTTCATCTTATCGCACGGACTCCTTCTGATATTCCACTAGAAGAAGCGGTAATTAGCGCCCTACAACAGGTTCAGGGAGCTTATTCTCTTCTAATACTCTTTTCAGATCGTCTTATGGTCGTAAGGGATCCGGCAGGCCTCAGGCCGCTGGCTCTTGGAAAACTTGGAGAAAGTCTGGTTGCTGCGTCTGAAACCTGTGCGTTTGACCTTCTAGGAGCAGAGTACGAACGTGATGTTCTGCCAGGAGAGCTCGTTGTGATACCGATGGACGGAAAAGCGAAAAGTTACTTCCCGTTTAAGAAAGAGAAATCTGCCCCGTGTATCTTTGAACATGTTTATTTTGCGCGTCCTGACTCGCGTGTGTTTGAGCAGAATGTATACTCTGTGCGTCGTCAGATGGGAGTTGAACTCGCGAGAGAAAGCCATATTGAGGCGGATATCGTCGTGCCTGTGCCGGACTCAGGTGTTACTGCGGCGCTTGGATATTCAGAACAGGCACGTATTCCGCTTGAGCTCGGTTTGATTCGAAACCATTATGTTGGCCGCACTTTTATTGAGCCGATGCAATCTATTCGCGATTTTGGGGTCAAGATAAAACATAATGCGAACCCGGAAGTGCTTAAAGGAAAGCGAATTGTTGTCGTTGATGATTCGATTGTTCGTGGTACTACAAGTCGAAAGCTTGTTTCTATGCTCCGAGACGCAGGCGCTAAAGAGGTACATATGCGCATCTCTTCGCCTCCCACTATGGGGCCATGCTATTACGGAATAGACACTCCTGAAAAAGATCAGCTCATCGCTGCTCAGAAGTCCATCCCTGAAATAGGAAGCTACATCGGTGTTGATTCACTGGCCTATCTAAGCCTTGAGGGGCTCTATAAAGCAGTTGGAGTAGAGCAGTCAAAGATGTGCGATGCCTGTTTTTCTGGTGAGTATCCGCTTGGTACACCCCAACAGCTTGTACAGATCAAGCAAGAGCAACTTTTATAGGATTTCTTGTTTTAGACTATTTTAAGAATTCATTCTCAAAAATAGGTCGGCCTACGAGCTCCTGATTCCGGTACTTGCCTTTCGTGTCATACTCTTCGGTGCTTGGGCTTTTGAGCTCAAAGAGGGCCACACGAGCTATCTTCATCTTTGGATACAGTAGGATAGGATTTGGACCGTGGTTGGCGAATTCTAGCGTAACGGTCCTTTCTTTATGACCGGGATACACAAGCATAGCGGTCTGGACAATAGTCAAGCCAACGCGAGCAAGAGTACTACGTCCCTCAATAAAGAAGCCAAGAGACTTACCAACGGAGACGTGTTCGTAGGTGTGTCCAAGAAGGAATTCTCCGTGCTCAAGGCGGTACGGCTCATCGTCAGTGATGGTTATCTCCTTGTACTCAGGGATTATTTTGTTTTTTACATCTACATCGCGCCCCGGTAAGGGTTTTAGAAGCTTCTCGCCGAGGTGTAGAGTAATTCCGGCAGTCTTTACTATTTCTTCGGAGAAAGGAGATATAGTCAGCTCTCCTTCCTTAATGCAGTTAAGTATGTCTCTATTTGAAAGCATCATAGGTCATTCCTGTGCTATTGTTAAAATGTAGCACGCTGTTTTATAATGAATAGGTGCTACTTTGCAAGTACTTAGAGAAGTGTGCATGTTTGAAGAATCCACGATTTACACTCGTCTAAGAAATAGGTATCCTGGCTGATAAACAGCATAAAAGAAAGGGGTAGCTGTGGAATTAAATGATCAAGAAATAAGAGATAGCTGGAAATGGTTCTTTGGGGCTGGTTTACTGGCGATTGGGCTGTGTTTCTTTCTTTATTCGGTGGATGAGTTGCGTTCTAATTCTAATGCTGAGAAGGAGCTGGCGGAGACTTTACGAACCATTCGAGTGGCTCAGTTCACCATAGAGGGAGATCAGGCGATTGATGAGCGCCTGACAGGCCTTTACGCTGCTCCGCTACACCCTGAGGCGTCAGATGATGACATGGCGCACACTGAGTCTGAAGTTCACCATAACTAGTTTACACCCTTGGAGGATTAATCATGAAGAGATATAAGATTCTTACCCTTTTCGTACTTAGCATCTTTGCCTTTGGATGTAGTGATATGTCTAACCGCGACAAGGGAGTCGTAGGTGGAGCTGCGGCTGGTGCAGGGCTTGGCGCGATTATAGGTGCTGCAACTGGTAACGCAGGAGTTGGTACTGCCATTGGTGGTGGTATTGGTGCTGTGAGTGGTGGCTTCATCGGGCATGAGATGGATAAAGATGATGCCCGAGAGAGAGATCGTGATGAGCGACTTCGCAGACAAGAAGAGGATATTCGCCGTCAGCAAAGAGAGATCGAAGAGCTTAAGCGCCAACAGCAGAAAGATACGTACTAGTCTCTATTTTTAGATATCTAAGGTAGGTATCTAAAGACTGCCTGATTCGGAAACTTCAACGAGGACACTTTCACCGTTTAAGCGTGGTGAAAGGCGTGTGCCGTGATCCGTCTGTAGAGAGAGCACGAGTGAATCTCCCTGCTTTTTCGCTTGCACAAAACTCACACCAGGAAATGTATGTGGAGGGAAATAGGGAAGAAGGAGATGTTCTTCGACCGCTCCACATCCATGAAGCGTCAGCTGATACTCTTTAAGAGACTTTTTTACGAATGTAAATCTGGCTTTCTTAGAAAGAAGGAACTCAACAGTTGCCGGCTTTTCACTACGAAACACAATTTTCATTAGGGCCCTACCTTCAGGCAGAGATGGTTCCGGCTGTGGGCTTTCAGCGACTATAATTGCTGTGGTGGTGGCCTGCTCCGCGGTTGGTTCTGGAGATGGCGTGACCGGCATCGGTGACGGAGTCGGATCTGGAAGACGCCGTGTTGCTACAAGTTCAGAAGGATCGGACGTCTGCTGAGGGGTTGGCGAAGCTACTTCGATTCTCTCAGGTAAAGAATCTTCTTCCCGGGACAGAGACGAAGGTTGCTCGGTTGGCTGCTTTAGGGGAGCAAAGCTATTTGTTTCTGCCTGCTGTGAGTCAAAGGAGATATGGAAAACCAGTTCGCTGGATGAGCCGGCTTGTTTTTCAAAAGAGATATGTGGCGATTTGTTACCAGCCATATCCAGAACTATTCTGTTCTTATCTGGATGTGACCCCATTCGTACCTTTACAAGATACGGATGATTAACAGTGAGGGCTTTGTTAAGTACGTGATTTGAGCCAACGATATCAAGTACGAATCGTGTGGGATCTGTAATGGTAAAATAAGAGCTATCTTTTAAGGTAGGGTCCTTAACTTTCAGTACGATGTTCTGTCTATCGTCTTCTGAGACACTGAGTTTAAAAGATTTATAAGAGTATTCTTGTAAAACTGATTCTGCAAACGAGGGTGAAGGATGCGTTACCAAAAAGTAGCAAGAGAAAAGAATGAGGAGAGTATGATAAGGGAGTATTCGCACCCCTAAACTTTGCCCCAAGAGCAACTTCTTGTCAAAGTCACAATTCGCTTATGCAGCCTGATCTTCTAGTAGTTCAGTATCAAATCTTGTAACAGCAGGCTCGCTGAGGAACTCATTAAGTTTAGAGCCGAAAACAGAGAGTGCTGCAGGTTGATAGCTATTGAGGCTTATGATTTCTTTTCCTTCGTGACGGTCTGTGTAGGTAATAGTGATAGATCGATCTACATCTACTTCTGGATTAGGAAGCCGTACTGACATCCGATCACATACAAGCCTTCCAAACTCGAGCTTGGCTCCCCCCTTTGCTTCGCTCATGACAATAACGCAGTCGGCAAAGAGCACGATCCATACTGGAATCTCTACCGCGCCAAGTACTTCGGCATCCATTTGTCCTATGACGCTGTCATCGGTAGGTATTCGCTTCATGGTTCCGCGAAAGATGAGTCGAATACTCATATCAACTGATTTTACGGCATAAGCATATCTTCGTGACGCCGAACGAGCCGCCAGATACATGAGCATAAGTACGGGGCGAACAGAACGCCATTTTCGCATTGCCGCAAACTGAAAAACGATAGGACTTGCAAGAATACTAATCCAGAAAAGTTCAGGGACTTGATATCCAATTGAGAACGTTGCACCCATAATGATGAGGCAGAGAGCGCTGCTTACCCCAGTAGTGTGAGCCTGTGTCATCATTTCAAGCTTTTCTTCAGGAGGAATTTGTCTCCAGCTTTCAGTTGCAATAATGTCTTCCATCGGCAAAACTTGCCCTCCTGTGGTACGTAGTTTCAGCTATTTAGAGGGATTATAGCCCTCTATGCTTCAGCGCTTTCTTAATCATTGCAGGTATCAAGCCACTTTTACTACGAAACTTTTTTGCGGCCCTCTCGAAGTACTTCAGCAAGTAAAGCGTATTTCGAGAAATGAATGAAAGGGGTCAGAGCTATGAGCTTAGCTAGAATCAGAACCTCAGCACTTACAGGTGTTGATGCAGAGAGTGTTGATGTTGAAGTTTCAATCAGACGAGGCATTCCTCGATTCGTAATTATTGGCCTTGGCGATAACGCAGTACGCGAGGCGAAGGATAGAGTTTTATCTGCACTGAAGTGTGCCGGTTATAAGTTGCCTGATCAGGTACTTGTAAATCTTGCGCCAGCAGAACTTCGAAAGGAGGGAGCCTCCTATGATCTGCCTATAGCTATTGGGATACTGGCCGCGAGCGGATATCTAAAGAATGTTGATCTTGAACGGTGTACTTTCTCAGGTGAGCTCTCGCTTGATGGGAGATTAAAACCTGTCGGTGGCACATTAGCGCAAGCCATCGTGGCATCAGAGTCAGGTATAACGGACTTTTATGTGCCACAGGGTAACGTTGCTGAGGCGAGTGTTGTCAGAGATGTTCAGGTAAATGGATGCATGTCGTTGGCTCATGTTGCGTGCCAGCTCACCGGCTCTGAGTTTGACAACGCTGAGCTCTCTGGCTCTGAATATATTGAAAGGGAAGTCGCTGAAATACCTGATTGTGGAAGTTTTTCTGAAGTGATCGGTCAGGAAGCAGCTATCCGTGCCCTTGTCATAGCTGCAGCCGGAAATCATAACGTACTCATGGTCGGTACTCCAGGCTCTGGTAAGAGTATGCTTGCTGAGCGATTCCCTTTGCTTCTTGCGGATCTGTCTGAGCAGGAAATGCGAGAGGTTATAAAAATTCATAGCGCCGCATCTCTACCTGTTTCGAGTTTTCTTTCGGGGTTACGTCCCTATCGGAGTCCACACCATAACATATCACCACAGGGGCTTATTGGAGGAGGAACGAACCCACGTCCTGGAGAGATAAGCCTAGCTCATAACGGCGTGCTCTTTCTTGATGAGTTTCCTGAATTTAAGAGAGCAGCGCTTGAATCCATGAGAGATCCGCTAGAAAGGGGTAGTGTTCATATCTCAAGAGCGAGGGCTGCGGTACAGTTTCCATCTACCTTTCAACTTATTGCTGCCATGAATCCTTGTCCCTGTGGGCGGCTCGGCATAAGTGAAAATGCCTGCCTTTGTACGCAAAACGCAATTTCGAGATATTTATCAAAGATATCCGGTCCAATACTAGATCGCATTGATCTACAAATTGAGCTACGCCCAGTAGATTTAAGAGAGCTCTCCAAGTCAACAGAACGTACAAGAGATAGAGACAGGGACCGTGCGCTTAAAGAGCAGGTTCAAAATGCTCAAGAGATAGCTGCGAAGCGTCAAGGGAAGCCCAATGCGGCACTAAAAAATAATGCCATTACGAAGCACGCTGAGTTTTGTGATGATGCTCGAAGGTATCTTGAGCGGTATGCGGAGCAGAAGGCTCTTAGTGCACGTAGTTATTTTCGGATTATTAAAGTAGCCAGAACGATCGCTGATCTTGCTGAATCGGAGTCTATTAAGAAGGAACATATGATGGAGGCGCTTAGCTACCGCGCACTTGATACACTTCAGGAGTATTGTGGCTGAGCTGTTGGACGTTTTTTGTAGCATGCACTATATCTATCCTGTAAAGAATAAGGAAAGCGCATGAAGAACAAACTCCTCATTGTATCACGAGATCAAGAATACTTTACCCGAAAGGTCCAAGAATTAGACTTACCCGATCTTGAAATTTTATCTACAAAAGATAGGGAACTAACTGATAGCTATGCCCGAGAAGCAAACATATTCCTTGCTCTTCCGCTCTTTATTAAGCCTTATCTTAAGAATGCTGAGAAGCTGCAGTGGGTACAGTCCATATTTGCCGGCGTTGAAGTGCTGACGGAAGAAGGCATGCGAAGTGACTATACCCTTACAAATGTAAAGGATACTTACGGCGAGGCTATGACGGAGTATGTGTTCTCGTATTTGCTTGCATTTGAGCGTGACACCTTTCATTACCTCTCGCTTCAAAAGGATCACGTCTGGAAACAAAAACCTTACGGTACGGTGCAAGGCAAGGTTTTGGCTGTAGCTGGTGCTGGATCAATTGGGAGTGATATCGCCCGAATCGCAAAAGCATTTGGAATGAAAACTATTGGCCTAAGAACTGAGAAAGGAGCTGTCGAACACTTTGATGAGATATATACTACCAACGAGACGTCACATTTCCTTCGTTTTGCCGACTATGTCATTTCAGTACTCCCAAAGACAGAAGCTACGAATCATTTTTTCAGCAAACAAGCATTTATTGATATGAAAGACGATGCGGTCTTTATGAATGTCGGACGTGGAAATGCCGTAGATGAGCAAGCGCTTATAGAAGCGCTACATGAAAAGAGGATCCGTGCAGCCGTCCTTGATGTCTTTCGCGAAGAACCTCTACCAGAGCAGAGTAAATTGTGGGATATCCAAAATCTCTACCTGACGCCGCATGTATCAGGATATGTATTAACCGACCGAGTGTTTGAGATCTTTTCTGAAAACTATATGCGATTTCTAGAGGGAAGGGCCTTACTTTATACAATAAACTTTCAGAAAGGTTACTGACTCTCTCTATTGAAAGAAGTCGTCTTTAAAAATAAGATCGTACTTCTCACTCGTGCTCTCTGGTCCTGTGAGTTCAAGTAGTGACTCTTCAAATCCAGTCAGTGGCTCTTGTTCAACCTCTTCTTCTACAACAGGTGCTGCTTCTTCCTCTTCTTCTTCGAAGTCTGAAAGGTTGAGAATATCATCTTTCATGTCAGGTGGCACAAGGTCAAGCTTGTCGTATTCAAGAATAACCTCAACACGGCGGTTTTTCGATCTTCCTTCAGGCGTAACATTCGTTGCTATTGGTTTTGTGTCTGCAAATGCTTCGACCTTAAGTGTGTTTCGTGGAATATTACTACCGCGTACTAATCCATCAACAACTGAGATTGCTCTTGCTGCAGATAATTCCCAGTTTGATCTATAGGCTCCACCTGTGAGTGGCATGTTATCAGTATGTCCAGCTACGGTAACGGTACCCGGCTGATCTTTAATTGCCTTTCCAATTTTATTCACAATTTCAGTAAATGGTCCAAGTGCTTCAACAGAGCCCGGAGCAAAAGATGCTTCTTCGCTTATGCGAATAATGACTTTATTTCCTTCGGTCTCAATGCTGAGCTTTCCGTTTGCAATTTCCTGAGCCATTTGCTCCCCGAGCTTTTTGGCTTTGAAAGTTGCTGTTGTCTCAAGTGATCTCCTTCGAACTTCAGCTACACGCTGCTCAGCGAGAGCTGTCATCGCTCTCTTTAAGAGCTCTTGCTTGCCGCCTTTAGCAACATCTTTTGCATCTTCTTTTGCGATATTTTTGTTGGCGATATTTTTTGCACTTTTTTCTGCTGCACCGAGGGCGTCGCCTTTTGAAGTCGCAAGGGCTTTCCCCATGAGAGCAACAGATTGTTCATCCTGCTTTTCTTCAGCCATTTGTTTAGCGAGAGCTTGAGCTTGGGCCTGTGATTCGCTCTGATCTTTTTTCTCAGAAACAGAGTTTTTGAGCTTTACAGGGCGCTTGTATTCTTCTTCCTTCTTCGCTTTCGTTACGTTACTAACGATATCGCTTTGATCGTCACCCTTATAATCTTTTTCAGCTCGACTATCTTTCTTCTCGACCTCGTTTTCACTCATCTCCATCGGGACTTCATTTGGTTTATCAACGTGGAGATGTTCTTGAGGGACAATGTTAAGAATATTGGGATCGGGCCGTCCTGAACTATACTCCTGTGCAATATGGTTAATACCAAGGACTTTATCCATCACGTATTCACGTCGTTGTACTCCAAATGCTTCTGAGAGTGAACCACCAACCTCTTTATAGACTTTGTCGTCTACGCTGGCGAATGAAAAGAGGAGTACGAAAAAGGCGAGTAGCAGTGACATAAGGTCGGCGAACGTCGCCATCCATCCCGGGGCACCACCGCCACCATCATCACCACCGCTATCTTGTTCGAGTTCTGCTTCCATTTGATATTAGGTCTCACTACTGAGTGCCGGTCTTTTATTTCTTAGAGAAGTCAAGCTTCTCTCGGACGTTACCCGGAACATACATTACAAGCATTTCTTCAAGTACTTTTGGACTCATACCTTTTTGAACACCGCTTACGGCCTCAAGTATAAGCATTTTATTATTTCGCTCTTCAGCGCTTCTATGAGCCAGCTTATCAGCAATAGGAAGAGCAATGGCGTTCGCGAGCACAGCACCGTAAAGAGTCGTCAGAAGTGCAACAGCCATCGCAGGACCAATTGATTTTGGATCTGACATGTTTGACATCATCTGTACTAGTCCGATAAGAGTACCGATCATACCCATCGCCGGTGCAGCTTCACCAATACCTTTAAAAATATGTTGGCCGCGATCGTGGCGCTCGATTGTCTGGTTAATATCAGTTGCTAGAATCTTTGCGACATACTCTTCATCATGACCGTCAACAGCAAGTTGAATTCCCTTCGCAAGAAACTCATTATTGATATCAACACCCTCAAGACCGAGAAGCCCATCTCGTCTGGCTATAGTTGCAAGTTCAATTCCGAGTTTAATGAGTTCAGCCGGGGTCTCAGACTTGTGAAAGAACGCTTTCATCGCAATACCAAATGTAGCGAGTGAGTGAGATAGGGGGTATTTAATCATGGTAACGGCAGCTGTACCACCGAATACAATAAGAACGGAGGGAACGTTGATAAAGAGTACCACACTTCCCCCGAGTAGAACGGCGAAAGCGATACATCCCAGTGTACCCAGCATACCCAGTAAGGTGGCTATATCCACGAGTTTTCTCCCTCTTAAATCCCTTTTTGTTTCTATAACTTCATATGTAAGATCGTCGGATCGCAGGAAAGACTTTAGTACGATTTTCTATTAGTGAAGGGCTGAGGATGAGGTCAAAAGAATGTCTGATTTCAATAGGATAATTTCACACTGGAGAGCGCGAAGAACGCGGAGGAGAGTCTCCAGCCTTCTCCGCGCTCTCGAGTGTTTTAAATATATTCAGTAACTTAAATTCAAATCGAGCTATTCGAAATTTTTTGGCAAAACAGCTCATACTTTCCTGAGAGCGAGCCGACATCTGTACTAGCTAAGGAAGAAATTGTGTCTTTTTTAGACAAATTGATGTTTCGGTTCGGTGCATTATGCCGAATCGGTGTTGTAACAGTTGTGGGAGGTTGTACAAGATGTCAGCTAGTTCAAAAAATAAGGCGATAGTCCTATTGCAGGAATTTTCAATTCCACTTATTGCAGGGGTTGTCGTAGCAGTAATATGGGCAAATATTGCCCCTCATGCGTATCACCATTTTATTCACTATTCACCTTTCGGTGAGCACAGCCATTATAATTTTCATTTTTTAATGAATGATCTTTTCATGGCGATCTTCTTTGGTCTCGCGGCAAAGGAGATCACGGAAAGTGTCCTTCCGGGCGGAGCACTCAATCCGATGAAGAAAGCCATTAACCCACTTTTAGGTACCCTAGGTGGAGTGATTGGTCCAGTGGGTGTCTATTTTGCTTATGTCGCTCTCACCGGTGACAACACGATTGCAAATGGATGGGGAATCCCCACAGCGACTGATATTGCTTTGGCTTGGCTTGTAGCACGTCTTATCTTTGGTAACGGCCATCCGGCGGTAAGTTTCTTACTCTTACTTGCTGTAGCTGATGATGGTATCGGGTTAGGTATTATTGCTGTTTTCTATCCTGATCCACATCATCCAGTACAACCGATTTATCTTGCACTCGTAGGCCTTGCCTGTGCAGCTGCTTATTTCATGCGCAAGAAAGGCGTGAAAAGTTACTGGCCGTACCTAGCTGGGCCGGGTGTACTTAGCTGGATGGGGCTCTATCTTGCTCATCTTCACCCAGCTCTTGCGCTTGTAGCAATCGTACCATTCTTACCTCATGCTTCTCATGATGAGGGACTCTTTGTAGAAGATGATTCTCCGCATGCAGATGCTCTGAACAAGTTTGAGCATGATTTTAAACTACCAGTTGATCTTGGTCTCTTTGGATTTGGGTTGGCGAATGCAGGTGTAGAATTTTCATCAATGGGAAATGCCACTGTCGGTGTTCTACTCGGACTTGTTCTTGGTAAAACAATAGGTATCTTTGGATTCTCATATGTTGGGCATCTCCTTGGATTCTCATTACCGAAGGGAATGGGGGTAAGAAGCCTATTCACGGCAGGTATGGTCGCTGGTCTTGGTCTAACAGTGGCACTTTTCGTATCAGGTGTTGCGTTCACCGATGCGACGCTACAAGGTGCGGCTAAGATGGGTGCACTCTTCTCAGCTTTTGTTGCTCCACTTGCGATACTCACTGGGAAGCTTCTGAGAGTACGTAGTGAGTACGATCTGGCTATGGCTGCTGAAGTTGGTAGCAGTGAGACTAAGATTCTTGAAGTTGACGCTATTCCAGAACCTGTTTATGGATCTGCAGAGGCTGACGCAGAATCTGATGCTGAGGAAGATGCTGATAGTGAGTCCGAGACTCAGGAGCCACATCAATTCCACTAAAAGACAACTTAGATCTGCGAGTGCACAGAGGTCTGTGATAGACTCTGTGCACTCACATCAGGTGGTCACATGTCTCAGGGATTCAATGTCGAAGATGAGCTGGTAAAAATCAAGGGTTATCTCTCCGATGACAAGCTCAAACTCTTTATTGATGTGCACCGCGTGAAAGAAGGTGAAATTACCGAAGCGCTCCTTCTAAAACTCGTTACCCAACATATCTCTGAAGAGCGAGTAGACCGCGGGGTCCTTAAGAGTATTTCTGAAAAGCTTAAAGAAGAGTCTCCCGTAGAGAAAAGAAAGATTGCACAGGGGACGCCACCTCAGAAGGGCCTAGATGGCAAGGTTTTGTATCTTGTAAAGCGCATTGGGGTAGACACAATGGTGATGGAACAAGAGGCTCTTTTTTTAGATCCACGAGAGATGCATCTCTTCGATAACGTTTCTACCGGAGAAAAAGTAGCCCGTATATATCCTCCGAAAGAAGGAATTCCGGGAGAGGATGCTTTCGGAAATGCTATTGAAGCTGAAGCCGGAACAGAAGTTGCCATTCAATTTGATTCGACTATTAAACAAAACGATCCTGAAGAAGGAAATGCCTATTCTACTCTTGAATCGCTCGTAGATGGCTATCTCTCTGATGAACAGGGAAAGCTTACGATGAACGAAGAACTGCAAATTCGTGGTGAGCTGGACTACAGTTTTGGCAGTATAGATTTTATCGGTAGGGTTACCATACAGGGAGATGTGCTCCCGGGGTTTCGCGTGAAGGCGCAAAAGGGAATACATATTTCGGGAAACGTCAACATGGCTGAACTCGTATGTCATGAGGGCGACATCGTGGTAAACGGTTATTTTCTTGGCGGACATAAAGGAAGAATCCTTTGTTCAAAAGATGTGAAGCTTAAAGGTCTATCTCAGGGGGTTGTTGAGGTTCAGGGGGTCCTGACGGTTGATACAGAGATTCGCGAAAGCAAAATACGGTCTGAGAGCTACGTGAGTATTCCAAATGGCAGGATTCTAAGCGGTAAACTCTATAGTGTATGTGGAATTGAAGCGAAAGAAGTTGGAAGTGAGGAGGGTGTTCGGACAGAGATTACGCTTTGTAATACGGTAGAGGCCGGCCAAGAATACCAAGAGCTCCTCATAAAAATAGAGAACCATGAGAAAGCTATTGTTGTCATCACCTCTCATCTTGGTCCATATGCTAAAAACCCGTCTCGTCTTATCTTACTGAGCCAGCCACTTCGAGCCAAGCTTGAGAAGCTTCAGCAGAAACGCGAATCAATCGAAGCAAGTTTGGCCGTGCTTAAGAAACGTCAAGAGAGTCTTCTTTCTAGCGCAAGGGTAAATGAGACCGCACGGGTAAGTGCGACCGGTAAGATCTTTGAAGGAGTTGTTGTCTATGGAGGAGAGAATCTTCATGAAGTAACAAAGACGCTTGATGGTCCCATAACCATCGAATATCTCCATGAAGAAGGAACGCTTGCCACAAAGGAATTTTTGCCGATTGAATGTAGTTTTAGAGAAAAGGAGAATGAAAGTGGAAAAGAAACACAAAGTACTTGATTCGGAACAGTTAAATGCTGCCTTGCGAGCTTCAGCAAGCTCACAGTTTGGAGTGTTAGATTCTGACTTTCTTTCGAAGAGTGTATCACTCTTGAATCCTCCGACTCCCGTCTCGGTGAAGGCAACTGCTCCAGTTAGGGATGTTATGAGCCGGATGAAGGAATATAAGATGGGGTGTCTCACTGTTGAGGATGAGCAGGGGAATCTTGTGGGTATCTTTAGTGAGCGAGACTACGTTGTGAAAGTTTACGAGGTCGTTGGTGAGGGAGATACGCCGATAAGTGAATATATGACCCCGAGTCCAATTACTATTTCAATGACGGAGTCGATAGCACATGCCTTAAGCTTAATGTCGCAGGGAGGCTTTCGGCACCTTCCCGTGGTTGATGAATCCGGAGATATGGCAACCGGTATCATCTCCGTAAAAGACGTTATTGACTACATCGTAGAGTCAACAGTTGATGACATTATGAATTTTGAACTTGAGATAGAGACGAATTAGTTATCTCTTGTTGGTAACTGAAGCTCGATAGTTTTTGTTTTCTTTTCGCCAGTGAAATCTATAGTTGTCTCAAGAATTAATACCTTGTCGCCAACGATCTCAATAACTTCACCAGAGTTCGTTCCAATTTTAGTTCCCTTCATGATGGTATAACCCTTACCGGTACTTGTTTCCACAAGAGCACGCGGCTCTTCAAACCCATCAAGAATAGCGGTCAGGCGAAGCTGGCCAATCGCAAATTTTTCGAGTTCAGTTTTGTTTTCGTCGTCTTCTATTTCAGGGGCTGCACTGTAAGGCATAAATGGGTCACGTTTCCCCGTTGGATCGTACACGAACGCAGCTTTTGCTTCGCTATCTTCTATGGAGGCTATGAGTGCCTGTTCCTCGTCCTGAGTCATCTCTTCAGCAGAAGAACTTACAGATGTTTGTTTCGATGTTGAGGTGTTCTTTGCTACAACCGTTTCAGGTGTTCCAACACGAGGCATACCGTTGACAACTCTATACTCCCAAGGCTTTCCAGTATTGGAATTTACAGGAATGGTGTCGAAGTAGGTCGGTACAAGCTCAGAGAGTGTTTTCGGAAGTCGACCATCATTTTTCATCTGAAAATCATTCACTGCGAGTTGAACCTTGAGCTGGCTCTTTCTGTTGGAATCAATAGTCTTCTCGGCCGCGAGCTGTTGGTCAATGACTTCACGGATACCTTGTGGTGGATCTTTGGTAAGATAAAGAACGACCAGCACAATGAGGGCAATGATGCCAACGCCAATACCAATTTTTAAATTACCTGAGAGTTTAGATGAAGCCATAAAACTAAATGAGAATAATTTCGCCTAGTAATTACCTACCATAGAGATGGACGGAGTCATATATACGAAGATGAGCGTTGCGCAACTGAGGGTGCGGAAATAGAGCAGAACGGCGTTTAATAGTGTTAGGATCATAGTGAGGGGAAAAAAGTATTGAAACACAGGAGCTCGCGGAGAACGTGGAGGAGGAAGTGGGAAAACAAATATCGGGGTGAGAGACTGCAGAGCTGCAATCTGTCGGATTTGCAGTATTGTTTGTTCAAATCCTCTCCCCCCTTGGGGTGAATCAAGATTTTATGAGTATAGTAGGGTAGGGATGCGTCTGGGAAGAGGACAGAAAAAAATATCGGGGTGAGAGGATTTGAACCTCCGACTTCTAGTTCCCAAAACTAGCGCTCTAGCCAGGCTGAGCTACACCCCGATATAATTTGAGGACAAGTACTGCCCATAAAGTGAACGTAATTGATACATTACCAGACAGAATATGTCCAGAGTTCGGAGAATACGACGCGACGAGGTATTATGGTGGCCCAATTTTAGATATTTACAGTTAAATCCAGAGCTTATCCGTATGGTTTGAATTCTTGATAGCTCTTAGAAAGGGTTTCAATACATTCATTATACTTTGCGACCTGCTGGTTAAATTTAGCCACGTCCTCATTTAGAAGCCCTTGGCCTTCTTGGAATCGCTCAAGTTCTGCCTGAAATTTCTCCTGTAGCTCTTCAAACCTCTGGCTGGTGATATCAGGTGCTTCTAGAGACTCCTTATAGACCTCTAGTATCTCAAGGCGTCTCAGGTTGTTTGAGCGAAGAACTTCAATATTACTTTTCATATCGAGGTCTGGAGTTGTACAGCTGGCGCGAGGAGTTGCAAAGAGTTGAACAGAGATCCAAGTTTGTGTCCCCTGGTACTTGCCTTCTACAGCAGCTATCCCGATTTCAGAAAATCCGGGAAAGAGAAGATTCTTTTTGTGTCCAGGACTATTGTACCACGCCTTCACAAGTGCCTTGCTATTGGGGAAATTGCCGAGAGCAATATTTTCTCCCGAAAGAAGAATTTGGTATCCCGTCATCTTGATTGGGAGATCAAAGCTCTTACCTTCTGGATCCTCATGATCAAAATATCCGTCACGAAACATATGTCTGGCACGTTCAATTGCAGCTGCAGAGAGGGCAGGGTTGAGTTTCAGAGGAGGTGCGCCGTAACCGGTACGCATGGCATTTGTGGCATCGAGTATGCCATTCGGATTTAATGACACACCGGCAGTTGCAGAACTCGACTGATGTCTCAGAGGACCACGTGATTTACTAAATACAGGAGCTTTCTGAGGTACACTTTTGGTGTCGAGCTTTGCGTCTTCAAATCGCTTAATAAGCCTTGTCTGCCTCTCTTCTAGAGATTGCAGTGAGTTTAAAAAGAGGTAGGTAAAATATCCTCCAGTTAAAAGAACCAGAAGAAGCAGTGTCACTGCAAACTTTTTCATCTGGATAGTATGTATTTTTTTTACGTAATTATCCAGATTCTTTGGCTTCGAGACAGAGAGACTTTTAGCAGCGTCAGTCATTGCGAGGAGATGAGGCATTTATGCCGAACGACGCGGCAATCTCCTGATAGGTGGCTAAAGTATTGGGGATTGCCGCGTCGTTCGGTCTGCGACCTCAGCTCCTCGCAATGACGACGAGCTTATGCATGCAGAAAAATTTATGACAGTTCAGTAGGCAAGAGAAATAGTAAACACGCCCGGAGGGACCGGCCTTCGCCGAGGCTTCGTCCGACAGGCTCGAACCCCCATTCAAAGGAGTCTGACGCTCGCTAGCTCCCGTCAGCAGTTTTCAAATTGCTCTTTGTGCCGTTGGCACTGCAATTTGACCCGATCGGATTGCATCCGAGGGTTGGGGATGTGCCTAAATGAAAATAGTGAATGTATAGAAGAAAAAAGCACGCCCGGAGGGACTCGAACCCCCATTCAGCGGAATCAAGCCCTCGCCAGCTCGGCCTTGCCATTTTCAATTTGCTCTTTGTAGCTGTCGCTACTGCAAATTGACCCAATCGGATTACATCCGAGAGTTGGGGACGTGCGAACACCAGTTTGTATATAGTAAGAGTAAGAAAACACGCCCGGAGGGACTCGAACCCCCAACCCTCGGATTTGGAATCCGATGCTCTACCAATTGAGCCACAGGCGTATGTGGTGCCAGATGTATTCAATATAGCAGACCGAGGGTTGGAAAACGAATCTGGCGCTCGCTAGCTCTCGCCAGCAATTTTTCACATTGCTCTTTACAGCTTGCGCTGCTGCAATGTGACCCGTCAGATTTGGAATCCGATGCTTCCCCCGTCGCTAAAGCTATGGGGGACTCGCTACCAATTGAGCCACAGGCGTATAAAGTGCATGTGTTAGCAAGGGGTAAAAACAAAGCATTTGAGTTGCTCTACCAATTGCTCGTCCTCCGAAGCTTTATGCGAAGGAGGAAGCCACAGGCGTATATTACTTAGCCCACGACGACTTTTACCATAACACTGCGCTGGCTCGTGTTATAATTTCGAATCTCACGGATTCGAGTCACATCGTGGTCTACGATAGCCCACGACGGAACTCGAATCCGTGACCTCTACCTTACCAAGGCAGTGCTCTACCAACTGAGCTACGTGGGCGAAAAAGTAGGGTATGTAGTATCATATAATTATTTGTGTTGAAACATCGGTAGGATACGTTTTGGGTGTTCTTGCGATGATTATTTTTTCAGGAGTATAAGCTGTTGAATTTGTTGCAGGATAGAGTCCTGTGTCACCATTTCACAGCTAAAATTATTACTCTGGTACCCCAAGCCATCTTTCGTAGATGTCTATGGTCTCCCCGGTAACAACTCGCGCTTCTTCCCTTGGCTTAAGTCGTAGTTGAGTGCCTTCCACGTAAAAGTCGAGATAGACATCTAACTCCCTTGCGCCGGTCATCTCGTCTATTCTCATAGCTGTTGTAACAGCTTCTAACTCTTCGCCGTATTTCGTGTATTTGACGCGAGCAGCAGGACTTTCTGAGATGTACTCAAATGCTCTGTAGTGTACTGGGTCTGGTAGAGGCACATCATCTGGCCAGTAAATAAATAGATCTTTTTCCATTCTGATGAGTCCGTCTTCTCGGAAAATAAGCCCATACTTACTGGGATTGTCAATAAAGTCATCGCCCAGCATCGCATTACCTTCATTTACTTCCATGATTTTTCTGAGAAGTGACTCCCGCTCCGGGCTACCAACGTCATAATTTAGCCGCTTATTTTTACTAAAGAACGCAGGATGTTTTACGAGGTGTTCGATATTATCAGCGTAAGTAGTTGATAGCCAATCACTTGTAGGAGAATCTATCTGATCACGAATAGTTCCAGATGGATGTTCATCCCACGGGTAACATCCACCTTCTTCGATAATTTCATCAAGGTCTCTTGAATCATGGCGCCTTACAGTTTGTACTTTCACCTCATCAAATTCTATCGGGTCATTCACATCCAGATGAGCTTCTTTATTGTGATGAGCAACTGCTGCCTCAAGCTGCGCTCGTGTTCGCACATGCGCCGGTGGATCAAGGTCACGGTGAACTCCTCTCTCTTGACGATGAACTGAAGGAGGATCAGCATCGAACTTATTATAATCGAATTCAAGTGGCTCATCGTCACACTTAGTTGCTTTCACCTCAAGGTCGCCAGCAATATTTTTACCGCCAGTATACTTGATGTAGGCTACGTCCTGAGCTGAGGAGACAATCCTCATAACACCTTCAAGAGGTTTTCCGTTTGCGGTGTAGTATATCCCGAGCGCTACATCCGTGCCCGCCATAAATCGGAGAGTGGTATTACCGACTGATTCTAATCCAGCAACTACTTTGGCGGCTTTCTCAGTATCTTTTGCTCGAGAGGCAATCTTTGAAACCATATTTGCCACTTTTCCGATTTTTAAGAAGAAGGCTGCATCTGCGGCAATGTCTACTGCAGCGTCCCAGCAGGCGACATCTCCTTGTGTTGCACAGTTGTAAACTGACATTCCAGAGCCAACCCCTGGAATAACACTCAAGCCAACATTTCTTACTATAACCATTCCATCAATTAACTTGTCGTACCCATCTAGGTTCATGTCAGCTTTGAGTTTGCTATAGACGTGTCCCCGGTATCCAAGAAGAGTTGGAATATCCTCTGGACCATAAAGATCTATCCTTCCGTAATTATTAACCGGGAAGATAGGCAAAGGTGGATGGCCTGAGAAAAACTTATTGTAATGCGTAGCTCCAAATTCCGTACGCAGAGCATTAATATAGCTAGAACTGGCATCAGCAAGTTTTATTTTAGGAGCGTAACAGTTTTCATACACAACGAACTTTTTAGTCTTCCATTTGCGGGGTCGTGTATGAACTCGCTTATAGAAGTAAAGGGGCCTTACGGTGGTAATTCCCGGAACCACATCTGGATAGGTTACAAGTGTAAGTCTGTCATGCTTTTTAGGATCATAGGTCTCAATAACCTGAGCTACGCGGTATTCTACAAAACCGATGAATCGCTCTTCCGGTTCTTTCTCTGGATGCTCCGGATCAAGACGCTTCACAAAAGCTGGTTTGATATACGTCTTGCCTCCTTTAGGATAGCGCTGTTTATGTACGGAAGAGTGTCGAAGTGTTCGGTAGTATTCAGGCGTTACCTTGCCATTTGTTTCATACTCTGTATCCCTATCACGCGCTCCTGTGACCCAAGCTGGAAATGAGTTGTAGTACCTTAGCTGCTTTGTATAGCAGGGGGCTACCGCGGGCTCTTGCTCAAGGTAAAATTCAATGTCTTTTGCCCTTTGCTCAAAGGGATCCTCTTGAGCAAGTGTGGTATTTGCCCATCCAAATAGTAAGAGTAGCAGGCTTATGTATCGAACGTTTATGAACATTACAATATTCCTCCATACTATGGATCGCTGCCTCCGGTTTGAAGCAGTAGCATAACTACTAAGAGAGCCACTTAGTTGTTTGCGTAACATAACTCCCCCTCACACGTTCCTTTGATATAAAGATGGTGTTCTTTTGTAGATTTATACGTAAGTTCATTGTGTCGCGTTTCAATTGACATCGTCATGAAATCATTTCTATATCTGCCACCTGTGGATGATAAACAGTCTTGAGACTCGTAACGTGAATTGAACTCATCAATTTGTTTCTCTTTAGAGAAAGGAACTCTTATCGTATGATCTCTATCTGTTATAAGACCACAAAGATAAGAATTTAAATTTCGGCTATAGTATCCTTCTACCGGAGAAGGAGGGACTGTAAGCACTGACGATTTGGAGAACGCCATATCTGAGGAAAAGATAAATCCGTAGTCTGCGCTTACAATGCGCACTCTTCCCATCGTGTTATTTTCGTGATCGGATGCTTTTCCTGCTGGATAATAACGTAAATCAGATGAGAGTTGCTGTCCTCCACCTGAATAAAAGGACAGCGCTCTTTTCAGCGTGCCACTTGGTAACTTTTTGACAGCAGCATACTGCCCATTTCGAAGTGGCGCGAGTCGATATATGCTCCCTATATCACTATCGGCGAAGTGTGTTTTTTCGCCCTCTATCGGTATGCTCAGATAGGTTAGGAGTGGCACGACTCTTGTGATCGAGTGGTTCACAAACAGATCGGGAGAGGCGAATAAGAATGTGAATGGTTCCCCGTTACATTCGGCTGTGCCGCCAATTTCAAGTGTGCATCTGGCACTCTTTGATTTGTCAGGAAGTTCTTCCTCAAAAGTAATATCAACTACTACACTCTTGGCCACTATACTGGTGGTGTTTCCAAAAGTAGAGCCTGTGTTCGTAGTTTCATATTCTACATCAACATCTACGCTATAAGAAGGATAGGTTTTGAGAACAAAGCTTGATGTCTCTTCGATATAGTCAAAATCAATAGCACCAAAGCCGTAGAGATCAGATGGAAAACCGAGAGTACTAGGAGCCTTAAATGATGCGTAATGATCGTACTCGACATGCGCACCACCCATAAACCCACAACCACCACAGGTGGTTTCTAAGGCTCTTGAGCACTGATAGGCTTTGTAAGGATTCATCGTATAATTAAATGTTTTAAAACTATCGAGAACTTCTATCCCGTCTTCCGTGATTTTTCCTAGGTTATATTCATGTGTTTGTTTAGAAATGTTTGAGCCACAAGCACCGGTGGCGTTACTAGGAGGGAAGGGATCAACATTCTCTCTCTTGTCTCGACCAAGGAGAACATATGGGAACGTATCACGATGAATTTTAAGTATTTCCCATCCTCCCGTACTAGGCCCCTGCATGAATGAATAGAAAAATGGAACGTAAACGAAGTACGGAGGATTAGGATCAGGCCCATACCACTCAGGATCCAATACCTTTTTGGTCCACTTGATCTCTGGCGAGTTTTGGAGTGTGTAAATAACGCGATTAAACTTATGTGTATCGCAGGCTACAGGACCTTGTCCAATCACTCCACCGGGGCAAACTTTACTCTCATACAGTTCGTGAACTGCACCCATTGCATAAACATTTTCATCATCAACGTAGAAATAGTTTGAATGTCTTCCGAAGACTCTATTCTCATCTCCAAAATCAATGCTCAGATATGGCTTATCCTCATCAGGTTCAAAGTAAGGCATCTGACCACAACCCGGAATAATATAATGCCCAGCGAAGACCGGCTCGTTTGGATTTGCTATATTAATTTTAGCGAATCCGCAGAAAATTGAGCTGGAATCCAGTTCGCCCAGCTCTTCATTTGCTCCATGGGATCCCCAAGAGTCAGCTCCGATTCCCCATTCGTATTCTGTTTCACCTTCCTCATCATCAGGTAAGATTATGGATTTGATAGGCTTATAGGTTAATGCTAGCCAGAGAGTTGTTCTCGTGCGGTCAATTTGTGAGTCAAAAAATGATAGAGCCGCTAGTTTGGGATGTTCTTTTGTTGCCTGAACAATAGGAAGAGGCTCACTCCAAGTTTCATCCGTTTTCGTGTCATCATAATCGTGAAAGACCGTTAGAGGTCGCCGAACAACATGTTTTTCCTTATTAGAGTTCCCTGAGACGGTATAGTATTCAGCCGGATGTTCACATGCTGGCTCAAGCGGAAAAGATACCTTTTCGCTTTCAAATGTAACTTCCGGGTATCCTTGAAAAGGTCCATTCGCTGATGGTGTAATCTGAAGATCAACACTTTTGACAAGATCTTCAAAAGAGATAGTGACCTGTGTAATGCCTTGGGATTTAGGGATGAAGGTGCCGTTATTATAGGTCAACACACCGGTATTGCCGACAGATACATTAATATCAGAAGGCGCAAGATACCTCACTTCTCCAGAAGGTTGACGGAGCTCAACCATTGACTTCTGAAGGTAGAGGAGCGAGTCAATTGAAACTTGCGCCGGAAAGTTAAGCACGAGACTTTTTACGGCTGGTGATGGTGATACACTTGGGGAGACACTGGGCGAGGCAACAGGGGAAGAATCGGGTAATGGTGATGTAATTGTCCCCTCGGCTTCACCGGCATCGGACATAAAGTGACTCAGGTCATCCGAATCAATATCGCCATCTCCATCAGTATCAAGCTCGCTAAAAGCAGGGTCATCAGTAGGGGAGACACTACCGGTAATAGCTGCTTCAATGAGGGCGATATCTTGGTCGTTTACAAGCCCATCATCGTTTAGATCTAGCGGATCGTCATCCTTTGCAAGCATCCCCTCTGGGAATGCATATGCTGGTTGGTGTGAGTTAAGAAGCTGAACATAGCCGTTCTGTTCGTGCGTCAAGAATTCCTGTCCAATCGTTCCTGTTGGGATTTTAAGTATGGAAGTTTGGGTAAGTGGAGATTCAAGGTTTGGAAAATCCTTAGAGCCATAAGGCATAAGCGCCAAGGTAATTGGGCGTCTCCTTAGCGGACCAAAGCGATAGTCGAGCTCAAGCTGTAGAGCATTGTAAAGTCCTAAGTGAGAAAAATTAAGGAAGTTTGCGACATGTGCAGCTCTGCCGATAGAAAGCTTATTGATCTCAGAGTGTGCCAGAGAAGTATAAGGTGCTGAAATATTTTTTGATGTTAATGCATAATGCGTAGCTTGTCCGACTAGCGAGCCATTTAAAGCTGTTGAGCTTTTAACTCTCCCACGAATCAGTACAATCTCAGGATTGTTAAACGATACATAACAAAATAGAGAACGATTTGCTCCTACCGTATAGACACCGTCCTGATCAAAGCGAGCAGAGCAGAAAAATGCCCCTGGAGTCGTTACCTCTTCACCGTCACCGTCATAAGCAGTTAGGGAAAAGCCGAGAGAAGAGCGGCGAAGTGGATTAAAAAGCTCTACAACATGTAAAAGATGTGAATTGTCAGCGGAAACTTGTGTAAGAGGGAAGAAGAAGTCCCCGTTGGAAGTGATACCATCTGAAAGAGAAACAAGCGTAGAGGCATGAGGAGCTCCGTCTTTGTTTTCTCTTAAAAGAAGCGCTCTAAATGCTGGGCCATCTGATAAATCCATTTCATCACTCGCGCGGCTTCCGCTTTCATCTGTGGCGCGACTACCAGTAAAATCCTGACCGGTTCCTGAGCTATCATAGGAAGGTTCTTCCTGAATGACACTACCGGGAGTCACCATCACAGCGGTAACCAGTCCTGATTCGAGATTTATGGGAATACGTCGAAGCTCTCCATAAGAGAGTTGATACGAGGTCGTTTCCAGAACCTTACCGTTATGAAGTTTCTGCACGTTGAACAGGCGAAGAACTCCCGGTTCGTGCTGTGAAAGGTAGAGAGTACGCTGTTCATTTTCCGCAAAAGAATTATTAAACACGGTCGATATGGTCTTTGAGGCTGGTACCGTGAGTTCATGGCTGTGTAAGGCAAGTGTTGAGTCCGGGGCATCTGATTTGAGAGAGAATGTTTCAAGCCTTGCTGTGAGTCCGTGGAAGTTTCTATCGACTCGAACTGTTCCCGATCCCATACGAGTCATTCCAGATATGCTATGAAGATCTTTTGTGACACTTTCCCCGGCTGCAACATTAACGGCGCACTCCGCAAATGCTCTTCCGATAGTGTTATAAAATACAGCACGTGCTGCACGTGGTTGTACGGTATCAAAATTATTGAGTTTAAGAGTTGAGAACTCTGTGCCGCTCTGGCTCCATACTCCAAAGATACTTGTTGCGTTTTTGTTTAAGGTAGAAAGTGAGTCGCTTGATATGGAGTAGCAGTTTACATACGTACTATCATCAGGAGCTCCAACCGCAAAGAGTATCAGTAGAGCACAGAGTGCTGATATACCGACCTCCAAAGCACGTCTTTTGTTTTGTACGATTAATGAGCGAAGAGACATGTGATAACCGTCGTTTGTTCCAGAGTGTTAATTCGGCAGACTCTAGGAAAATCCTTTAGGAGATTTTGTGAGAGCACGCTAAGTGACTGCAAGGTCTGTGCCGATGGGTAAGTGCAATATAGCACATTAAGGGAACCGAGATGGGCTAAGTTGTTGTAATAGTTGTTCAAGTAGTGAATGCGACGAGGACCTCAGGGGAAGAAAAAGTAAGACGGCAATAGTGAACTACTGCGGCGCATTAAGGTATTCATCTTCAGCTAGGGGAGCCTTGCAGTATTGCATAAGTTAAATTAGCAGTGAAAACATCTTGATTATGACGTAAGTAGGCGCATGGCTTGGAGCTTCATTGTCATAATCATAATGATTTTTTTCTTAAGCGTATTAACAGAAATTTAGCATTTTGGAATGAAAGGCTCGATTAATGAGTTTCCAAATAGAGCGATACGCTGTTTGCAACTTCAACGAGGCTTTCCTCGTTTGTCCTTAGGACCAACGCGTCAAGTTCTTTGATTATCTCTCTCTTTAAGTTTGGCAAATTGTCATAAGGAAGAAGTTGCAAGCAGATACAGGATTCATACTGTGCTCTGTAAGCCTTGGCTCGCTGACCACTGAGAACATCTAAACCACTAAAGTCTTCAGCAATAATTTCAAGAAGAGGACGCACAACAGCTTCAACGGCTATTTTATTGCCGACAATATGAATTAACCCCTCAGCGTTGGTGTACTTATTCGCAAGATATTGCTCGAGGATCACAAGTTTCTCATACAACTGCTCAGATCCGCTGTGCTGGCTTATGATTGAGTGTTCTCGCAAGCTACGCTGAGTTTCAGAGTCAAATGAGCTATCTACGAGGTCTATAACTTCGTTAACTTTAGTAAGTAGTGTATCCATTTGTATCTTCTCCACTTTTATTATGGACAAACACCATCGCTTATAATGAGAGTTTCGTCCTCTGGAAAATTATCTGTGCAGTTAGCACACCGAGCCTTAGGAGTAAACTCTTTTGTCATCACAATATTAGTAGGGCTACCATATTTATCTGGCTTGTATTTCATTTGAGCATTCATAGTATACATCATTTTCGGATCTTGTAGTGTACGCGTGAGGTCTGCCTTTAACCATTTATCCATTGCTTCAACTTCAGCGCAGTTTATAACGCTCCAACTCTCCTTTGAGACGAGAATGGTTTCTCCATCAACGAGGATTGAAACTTGTTTTGAAGCTGTTTTACCCTTATCCCCAACAGGGACATCGGCTAACATATTGTACATGTTGAAATCACCATTTGTGTTAGGACAAACCACACCCTTAGCCGTCAATTCAGCATACTTTTCATCCATGCTCTTATGCAAAACCTTTATTTGTTCCGCATTGAGTACAGAATTTTGTATGATCCTTTCTTTTAAATCTGGATGCAGATTATTCCAAAAATTTAAATACCCTCCCTCCTTCCATCCGGACGTACCAGTGTAAATATTTACATCGCCAACGGAACGCACACCAGCAACGGCTGATGGCATAGCTGGATCGTTTACAGCGGAACTTATGCGTGCAAGTAAAGCTCTTTTGTAGACTCGGGTAACTAATTCTTTCGCGCGCTCCGCGGCATTCGGAACATCAGGGTATCTTTGTTGAACTATTTCAGTAATTTTCTTGAGATCACCTGCATCCAGTGCTGGGTTGGTAAGGAGGTCGACGGTGAGTTCAATAACCTCGTCTTCTTTGCATGCCTTATTGGCATCTGAGAGAAGTCCTATTTTGCCTCCAACGAATCCTCGTGGTGTTAAGAGCACACCGGTTACAAGATCTCCCAAGCCCGCAGCGGCTCTTCCAAGACCTGCAATATATTCACCTCTCATTGCATACAGGCCCCCCAGTGTGAGGTTTCCTGCACCTATGGCGTAGAGATCAATGTTTCGTGCCTCGGCAAGTTCAAGATAACGGTTGATCTTACAAAGATCCTGCCCACTACCAGAGGCAAGGCCTACCTTCGAAGCAATGTTTGCCGCCTTAAACCATTTTGCAAAGAAGAGTACATCTGATGCAGCATCAAGCCCAAAGCTTGCCCAGCAGAGGGCGTCGCTCTTTTCAAGACACTCTGCAAGCGAGATTGTTGTTCCCAAGATAGGAACGGCCTGCCCGGCAATAAGGAAGATTCTTGCTAATTCTCCCTCCGGAGAGATGTCGCTTCTGTTGTTTCGTTGTTCCCAACGATATCCCCAAAAAGTTGGAGTATCGTCTTCTTGATACATGAGCCCATCTTCCCATTCGTATGGAAATGTGGAGTATTCGCTTTTCGCGACATTAAAATCCGCTTCGTTATATCGAGCATCAATAAACCATCTGATTCGACAAACTTCGTATGCAATAACTTGAGTTGTAAGCGAAGCTTTCCAGAACTCCCATGACTTTTTAGCAGGATTTACTTGTACGATACTAAAAAGGTAAGGAAGGACTCGCGCATTGCCGGGCCTTCGAGAGACCGAATTATAGTCATCACGAGTCCATTTCCCATGTTTTTCCAGATCAAATACTTCATGAACCACCCTAGCATCTATTCTCACGTGCCCAATAAACTTTGAATCTACATCTCCGTTAAATGTTGCCTCATCAACATCATCAAAATTAAATTCATGGTACTTTTTGTAATATATCTTCGTCTCACCATTCTTATATTGATTCAGCGCTTTAAACGCAGCCTTCTTGTATTTATCCGAAGTCACTTTCCCGTTCTTAATACTTGCATTTGACTGATCATCAGTAAGTGTCGTGCTAGCAGGGTATCCATCATAATATCGAAGATTGAGCTTATGGCAGGGAATAGTAAGATCGCGAATGTTCTCTTCGACTACGCTATATGCTTCAGGGGTTCCTGGATCGGAAACCTGTGCTTGAGCCGTTAAAGATATTAAAAGTAAGATAATGAGTTTTATGAGATTATTCACTATTACCCCCCGCTTGTTCGCTGACTCTGCTTAGGCAAGAAATTGAAGATAGAGTACTATCGCCTAAAAAGCTGTTTCTATATAAACTATTCGGCCAGTTATTAAAGAAGTAGATATCATCCGCATTACATTGAGTAAGGAGTTCGTCTTCATCATAGGTAGATGTTAAAGGAATACTACATGCGGTATTATCGAGAAGAGTCGCTCTTGAAACGTCAATAAATTTTTTCTCAACTGTCCACTCGTATGTGCAGTCATCGCCATACTCAAGACATGCGCCAAAGAACGTAGCGTTCTTACACCAGAATGGACCGACATGGCCTCTATATACAGGGTCTGCGAGGTACGCAGAGATACGATTTTCCATTTCATTACACAGATTCTTATATTCAGCCGTACGATCATCTATACATTCTGCAACTCGTGTCCATGGTACCACCTCACGGTTGACTCCTGCCGGATCTGAAGGGCAGGTTACATCATAAGTATCATTATGCTCCGTGGTATTTCTAACTTCCCATTTCTTCGAAGGTACAGCGAGTTCGATCTGATAGGTCTCTTTCGCGCCTTTAAACTCTGAAATCTCAGCGGCACACTGACATTTCACGTCGCACGGTGCTGCGTTGTCTTTAGGGATACCCCCCGCTGAATCGTCATACCAACCACCAATGCTAATGAGTTGTTGAATGCTCTGCGGTGTCCCCGGTAATTTCTTGCATTCGCAAGTAGTAACATCGAGTGTTCCCTGAGGACATGTCGGAACATAGTGCTCAGTGTCATATCCGCAGTCGTTTGCTACAGCACACCAGCAACTATCAGTGAGTTCCCCAGTTGCGCAGGTTGGTTCAGCAACTTTTTTAAATTCTTGGCAGTTACAGGAACAGAAGGAAGCGTTCCAATCTCCTCGACAGCACGATTCACCTTTGCATTCACAATACTCTCTTCCTCGAACACTCTCGTGTCCTTCAGGAATAACTCGGTTTTGATTGACATACTCACAGGGGTTCTGACACTCCCTGTCACATGGTGTGGTTCTGCCATCTTCGCATTCAGTATAATCTCTCTCATACCACGTGCGATATATCGGTGGAGAGAAATCATCGCTTACCTCAAGAGGTGGACCAGTATATCCTCCGAAGAAGCTCCATTGTCTCTGACAAAATGTATCAAGTACGGAGCCTGATTTACCACTTTGATCATGGGCTGATTGTAGACGCGCAAGGTAGTCTGCAATTGATATGTCCCCGTAAATCAAGATATCAGTCACATTACCATTACATGTTCCTTGTTGCTCTTGAACAAGCTCTTTTGAGTGATACGTCTGTTCCACGGTGTAGGGATCCCTGCAAACACAGTCTTTTGCTACAGGATCCCACTCCTGACCAGGATTACATTTTACGACACATCCGGGGCCGACATTGTAACCCACTCCACCATCGTCAAAGTACGTAAGGCCAGCAAGCAGTCTATCTTCCTCGTCTTTAGAGGAATATGGTTTTGGACCATTATTGTCGTGAATCATTGCTCTGGCAACTGCACGTTCATGATAGATACTACAATCGACGCAATCTCGTAATTGCATATCATATCCCTTTCCAATAAGACTGCAGTCAACGCACCTTCCACAGTTTCCAGGATATTTTAGGTCAGATGGGCAGGTAGAGTCTTGTTCAAAATCACAGCTGCTATTCGAAGAAGATGGACAGCAAGCAGAAATACCGAAATCCGCAGTTAAGTTTAGACTATGTGCGCTACTTTCATCAGTGAGACAGATATTCTCTGAAAATGTCTCCTCGCCAATCGTAAATGAATTAGTTCCACAGATCTGCTCATTTTCGAACTGAGCCCGAACGTCCTGAGTTTCAAGGTCAAGGCTTGCAACTTGCCCACTATTCGGTTCGGGCTCTTCAATCACTTTTAAAACAGATCGTTCTGAGTCGTATGAGAAGATATCTGAACGGGTGGTGTGAAAGACCAGCAGTTCTGGTGAAATAGTAGCAAGGGTATTGTCAGGCATCAGGGCGAGGGCGCGGATGAAATATTCTCCGCCATAATGCATTGTAGTTGGCAGCAAAAGGTTTACTTTTTCTGCATTTTGAAGCTCTTCAGCCGTACTTAGAACGACCCCTGAATCAATAAGCTCAAGTGATTCATTTCCTGAAGACGGACTGGCTGAAGCGGTAGGTGATTCGGAAGCTGATGGAGATGGATGTGAAGGCGTAGCTATGGATCCATTCGCCACGCCCGCACCACCCAGCAGAATCGTGAAATCTTCAGCATCAATCTTTCCGTCGCCGTTTAAATCCATTTTGCTGTACCGTTCCCCAGTATTTGGAGTTACACCGTTTAAAATGGCAGCGTTTAAGAGAGCAAGGTCTTCGTCGTTTATGAGACCATCACCGTTTAAATCAAGAGCCTCATTTTCTTCTGCAAGTATGCCCTCAGGATATGCATAATGTGGTAGGTGTGAGTGGAGAATCTGAATATGTTCGCCAGAACCAAGTGTAAAGAATTCTTGAGCATGTGTACCGATAGGAATTTTAACAATAGTGCTTCCTTCAAGAGGAGGTTCCATATACGGGAAAGTCTCAGATGCGTATGGAAGAAAGGATTTTGAAATTTTTGGTCTTGAGGGACCAAATCGGTACTCAATCTCGGCTTGAAGTCCATTTGTGACTTGAATCCCGGTAAATATATAAAAGTTCGAGAGATGAGACGCTCTCCCGATTGAGAGTTTTCTGAGTTCAGAATGTGCGAGTGCAGTTATTGGAAAGGAGGGGTCGTCAGAAGCCACTGCATAGTGTGTTGTCTGACCCACTAGGGCCGCTTTGCTAGAGGAAGAGGTTTCAATGTGTGCTTTAAGTAGTGCCAGCTCATCGTTCGCTACTGAAACTACACAGAAAAGTGTTTGATAAGAATCTAATACAAAATGCCCATCATCGTTCGGTGGAGTGACGCAGTTATAGGCATCTGATGCAGAAATCTCGTTACCAGAGTAGCTATGAGCACTTAGCGAAAAGGTAATAGATGTATTTTTGTGTGGGTTTAAGAGTTCTACTATGTGAACAAGGTTAGCCTTGTCGTAAGATTCTTGAGTGAGTGGTAGAAAGAAGTCACCATTTGCTGCGTCGCCTTCAGTTAAGGGGAGTAGTGTTGACGCCACCGGGGCATTTTGCTTGTTCTTTCTTAAAAGGAGAGCTCTATAGGCAGGGCCCGTTCCAACAGATTCCCCCGCCGGTCTACTACCGTCTCGTGCTCCGGTGCGATCACCTTCGCCGGATGTCGCGCTGTCGATTTCTTTAGAGTAGTCTCCAGATAGACTTCCTTTTTTATCCGCTGAAGAGGTGTACCCAATAATCTCCCCCGGGGTAACCATAAGAGCAGTAATTTTTTCCCTGCGAATAGGAGATATCGGAATGCTTCGCAATGCTCCGTAAGCCAGATCGTAATGGGAGCTTGCGACAATAGCTCCGTGACTCATTCTGTGTACGTGGAATCGTCGTATTACTCCCGGCTCATGTTGAAAGAGTAAAAGCGTTCGCTCTTCTTGAGAGTCATAGGTATCGTTCATAACAGAGAAGATCGGCTGAGAGTGAACAGGGGTAAGATCGTGACCGTGAATTGATACATTTGAGATAGGAGCAGACTGGTCAACTGTTACTGTTTCAATTTGAGCAGTAAGACCATGAATATTCCTATCGACTCGAACCGTTCCTGATGTGATATGATTTAGCGCGGATATCCCATTAAGAGACTGTGACACATTACCTCCGGCAGCTACTTCGATAGAACACTCTGCTTGTGGATATCCAGAGGCATCAAAGAAAACAGCACGCGCAGCACGTGATGAAGAAGTGTCAAAATTTGTAACGCGCAGTATAGAAGAACTTGTGGTGCCGCCTTGAAGTATTCCATAGAGACTTGGCGCGTTATTGTTTGCGCTTGGAAGAGAGTCATTTGAAATGTTCCGACAGCTTATACTAGAGCTACCTGTTGGAAGCCCAATCACAAGACACATTCCCACTATGAGCAGCAATGCTACTGTGAGTTCTCTTGCGTGCTTTACACCTGCGACTTTAAATATTGGGCGAGTCATCTTTAAGCGTGTATTTTTGTTCCAAGTGAGGAACTCGGCGGTATCTACGAATTTTCTTTAGCGATTTTTCGTATGAGTTCTTGATTGGTGTAATAAGCATGGTACTGGAACGTTGTGAAATAACGAGCTACTAAGAAGCCTATGTGGCTGGAATAACAAGAGAATTGCGCCAAGGTATGAACATCATATGTGTCGGCCGGTGCCATAGATGTGCAAGAGGAGGAATGAGGCGACAGTACTGTGCTGAACAGTAAAAAGCCTCTATGAAAATGCCTCTGATTTGGGGGGAGCGTGGCTGAGGAGTGCGGGGCGAGTGGTTGTACTTCGCACCTCATCACTACTAAGCGCTCCCAATGGCGGGAGGAAAATGACCTTAACACGCAGAGGCAATCCCTGCACACTGCGGCTAAAGTTCCCTAACGTTGTGGCCAACGTTTTTCAGCCAGGGACCATTGGCTCCCAAATCAGAGGCGAACGTAACCGTAAAGTGACTGTCGCCTTGTGCTGTATAGTATTGTCTGACTGGAGATAGTCAATTGTGGTGACTAGGAAAAAGATTTGGAGTTGCAGAGAGTTTACTCTCGAAACGCCCCTCGGAGAGATAAACCTGGTGGGAACAGGATTAAGCCGTTATACGGCTTAGGATTCGCAGTATTGTTTCAAGGTTCGAATCCTGAGTGGTAATAATAAAAGCGCGGCAGCGCGTGGGCCCGGCCTTCGCCAGTAGGCTTCGTCCGACAAGCCGAGCGCCAAGCGGAAAACCTGGTGGGAACAGGATTCGAACCTGTGTAAGCTTGCGCTAGCAGATTTACAGTCTGCCTCCTTTAGCCACTCGGACATCCCACCAAATTAAAAAGTAGCCCGCAGCTACTTTTTAATTTGTCCGCCATAGCGTTTGCGGAGGCGGGTTGAGAGAGAAAAAAAGATAAGCGGGAGACGAGATTCGAACTCGCGACCCTTAGCTTGGAAGGCTAATGCTCTAGCCAGCTGAGCTACTCCCGCTTACGGTGGAAATTTATACCCTTTACCACAATCGGGTCGCGAGTTCGAATCTCGCATTGTTATTTTGGGAGTTCTCACACAAAACGCTGCGCTAGCTCGCGTTCTGTCCCTTAGCTTGGAAGGCTAATGCTTCCTCCTACGCACAAAGCTACGGAGGACGTGGCTAGCCAGCTGCCTGTCAGCCATAGCACCGTTAGGTGCGACGGCTGGAGCTACTCCCGCTTATGTTAGCATAACTACATCAATGTGTTGATATTGCTAACTTTTCTACTTACTTAAAAGTAGAAAACGCCAAGCTGGCGATGGTACCTCCATACTACGTATGGAGAGACTTGCAGTATTATCCCTGCGGGGCAGGGTTCAAGCCCCATCACCAGCTCTTTTTTTCTTCACTCGTATATCCGCTAGGGTGAGCCGGTGATTAACCGGAGAGGGACTTGCAGGTCCTTGGCCCGAGCGGCGAGCGAAAAAAATAGCTGGCGATGGGACTTGAACCCGCAACCTACTGATTACAAATCAGTTGCTCTACCAATTGAGCTACGCCAGCATAATTGTGTCCAACGTATTAATTAGCCAAAGCAGCAGGTTATTTCAACCAAGCGCTCTACCAATTGCCTGTCCTCCGAAGCTTTACGCGAAGGAGGAAGCTACGCCAGCAAATAATGAAGCATTCTTTTACCCGAATTAAGCGCCATTTTACAAGCCCCTGATTAAGTGTTTGAATTTAATGTGGTTTTTCGCAAGAAAAATACCCCAGCAACTTTTCTCTTGCAAAAGTTAAAAAAAGCTGTCACGGGTTTGCGCTGAAGATCGAATTTTGCTAATGTTCCCGTCTACTTTTTCGTGATCAGGGGACCCCTAGGCGTTTTAGTATGGGTGCACACTCTTACGGGCTGGTAAGAGTTCATACATAAACGTGAAAAAGTTTGATGTGATAGCAGGATGAGTTTAAGGCTAGCTTCAATTTAAGTCTTACACTCTGAACGTTTTGGAATCTTTTCCAGATGTTTTCCTGAAGGCACATTATTCTGAGAGTATGAACTGACCAATTGCATTGTTCAATTGTTTGTTAGTTCGATGTCAGGATAATTGCTTAAGGTATCTGCATACCTTCTACATCAAACAAACCACCGCTGGTCTGCGACAGGAATATTATAAGAGTTTTATGAGCAAGGCACAGAATACAGGCTCTTCTGTATCATCTGCAAGAGGCTTTTTGGCTGAAAGCGTGGATGAACTGAAGAAGGTAACAACACCAACGCGTCAGGAGACTATTCAAGCAACTCTAGTGACGCTTGTCATTATGATCTTTGTTGCTGTGTGTCTCTTTCTCCTTGATATCCTGTTTAGCAACTTGATGGGTGCGGTGCTCACGAATCAGTAGAGATTAAGAACGCTAAGAGATTAATTTCTTGGATGACTTTTCGAGAGAAGATATGAGTTCAGAAGAAGCAGTGAGCAGTGAAAATACAGAAGTGGTTGGTGAGAAAAAAACCACAGAAGAAGAAGTGCAGGCTGATAGCGTAGCTCCTGAAGGGGCGGCTGACTCAGTAGCCGAAGCGGAAGCAGCAGGATCTCCTGAAAGTTCTGCCGAGGGAGCGACTCCGCTCACCGCCGCGCCGCAGCATGAGCCTGAACCAGCGACAGCAGTTGATGCTCAAGAGGAGGCTCCGCAATCAGAAGAACAAGTTGAAGAAGTTGCTGCGGAAAAAGAGCCTCATCCAGATCTTAAATGGTACGTGGTTAATGCGTATTCAGGCTTTGAGCAGAAAGCGAAGATGGCCCTTGAAGATCGAGTGCGTACGCATGAGATGGAGGATCTTTTTGGTGAGGTAAGAGTTCCTGAGGAGACTGTTGTTGAGCTTGTGCGTGGCGAGAAGAAAACTTCAAAGCGAAAGTTCTTTCCCGGTTATATGCTCGTTAACATGGTGATGAACCAAGACACTTGGCACCTCGTTAAAGAGACTCCGAAAATCACTGGATTTATCGGTGGTGATGAGTCTCAACCTGAGCCTCTAGGCCCAGATGAAGTTAATAAGATATTGCAGCAAGTTGAAGAGGGAGCAGCTTCACCGAAGGCTAAGCTCAACTTCTCTGAGGGTGAAACGGTTAAGGTTATTGATGGGCCGTTTACTGATTTTAGTGGAACAGTTGAAGAAGTGAAGCCGGAGAAGGGCAAGTTAAAAGTCCTTATCAGTATTTTTGGTCGAGCCACCCCGGTTGAGCTTGATTTTATACAGGTAGAAAAGAGCTAGCGAGGTTTTCGCAAGTCACAGGAGATAAGAAATGGCAAAAGAAGTTCAATCAATAGTGAAGCTACAGATTAAAGGGGGACAGGCTAACCCTGCGCCACCTATCGGTCCTGTTCTCGGTCAGCACGGCGTGAACATTATGGATTTCTGTAAGGCTTTTAATGCTAAGACACAGAAGCAGCAAGGAGAGGTTACTCCAGTTGTTCTTACGGTTTACAAAGATCGCTCATTTACTTTTGAGCTTAAATCTCCACCAGTGTCTTACCTCCTCATGCAAGCAGCAAAGCTTAAGAAGGGATCTGGAGAGCCGAATACGAAGAAAGTTGGTCGTGTTTCAATGGATCAGGTCAAAGAGATTGCTCAAAAGAAGCTTCAAGATTTAAACACTAACAACGAAGAGTCTGCTATGCGCTCCGTAATGGGAACAGCACGTAGTATGGGAATTGATGTTGTTTAGAGGACGCAAAATAGAATTTTTCGCAGAGGAATAAGATGGCAAAAGTTGGAAAAAGATATAAGCAAGCCGCTGAGAAAGTAAATGTCGATGAGCTTTACCCAGTGTCAGAGGCATGTCAGATAGTTTGCAGTACTGCTTCAGCAAAGTTTGACGAGTCTGTAGACGTTGCGATTCACCTCGGAGTTGACCCGAGAAAGGCAGATCAGAACGTAAGAGGAAGTGTCGCACTACCAAACGGCCTTGGTAAGGATGTTCGTGTCGTTGTCTTTGCTAAGGGCGATAAAGCCAAGGAGGCGCTTGACGCTGGTGCTGATAAAGTTGGCGCTGAAGATCTTGCTGAAGAAATTCAAGGTGGCTTTATGGACTTCGATAGTGTTGTAGCTACACCAGATATGATGGCTCAAGTTGGTAAGCTCGGTAAAGTGCTTGGCCCACGCGGTCTTATGCCATCACCTAAAGTTGGTACAGTAACGTTCGACGTTGGTGAGGCGGTTAAAGGTATCAAGGCTGGGCGTGCAGAGTACCGTGTTGAGAAAGCGGGAATTGTTCACGCATCAATTGGTAAAGCTTCATTCGGTGGTGAGAAGATTGAGCAAAACCTTTCAGCTCTTATTTCTGCGCTTAACAAAGTTAAGCCTTCTACGAGCAAAGGGTTCTATCTAAAATCAGCTGCTCTGTCTTTAACAATGGGGCCTGTCGTCAAGTTCGACGTAGCTCCGTTAAGGACTATGTAAGAGAAGAGAGAACAAGTTTGATTCTGGAGAGATGAGATTATGGATAAGGCTGGAAAGGAAAAAGAAGTAGAGCTTATTGGTGGGCACCTTAAGAAGTCAGTTTTGGCTATGTGTGCTGACTACCGGGGGCTGACAGTAGACGAGATCACTCAACTAAGGGCTGCCCTTACTGAGAGCGGTGCTTTCGGTCGTGTGGTAAAGAACACACTTGCGAAGGTGTCTATTGACCAAGCTCTTACTGATGGGTCGCCAGAACAGGTTGAGAAATTTAAAGAGCTCTTTAGTGGTCCTAGTTTTGTTGTCTTCTCTGAAGAAGACCCTGCCGGACCTGCAAAGGTAATGACCAAATTTGCAAAAGAGCATGAAAATCTTGAGATAAAGGGCGGATGGTTTGAGGGAAACTGTCTTGAAATAGACGGGATTAAAGAACTCTCCGATCTGCCAAGTCGAGACGAGCTTTACGCGAAGCTGCTTAGCATTCTTAGCGCACCTGCGACTAAGGTTGTTCAGCTTCTTCAAGCTCCTGGGTCCAAGTTGGTACAAACTTTGGAAGCCCAACGGCAAAAGCTCGAGAGTCAGGAATAATAACCCCACGAGTGTGAGTTTGTGGATATAATAGAGGAGTAGAAAATGAGTGCTACTTATGAAGACGTAATAGAGTACATTAAAGGAATGTCTCTAATGGATGCAGCGAAAATGGTTAAAGAGCTTGAAGACGAGCTCGGAGTTACTGCTGCTGCTCCAATGGCTATGATGGCTGCTGGTGTTCCAGGCGCTGCTGGTGGTGAAGCTGCTGAAGAAAAGACTGAGTTTGACATTAGTCTTGATGATGCAGGTTCTGAGCGCGTAAAAGTCATCAAAGTTGTGAGAGAAATCACAGGCTTAGGTCTTAAAGAAGCCAAGGACATGGTGGATGCAACTCCAAAAGTCCTTAAAGAAGGCGTCTCTAAGGAAGAAGCTGAAGACTTCAAGAAGAAGCTTGAAGAGGTCGGCGCTAAGGCTAGCCTTAAGTAGAGCAAACCCCACGTGTAGGGTCTCGTTCGGTGGCTATTCTCTGTAGTGGCCCTCAGGACGAGTACACGAAACTTGGTGGGTGCATGCCTGCAGAGGGGCCAATATGGCCGCTCTCAGGCACGCCCACTTGTAATTCTCACAATTGAGCTTATAATTTACGGGTCAGTGATTAATATTCTCACCCTTCAAACGAGATCGTATCCAACGTTTAACTCGCATCATACACGCGAATCCAATTCGTTGTGTCTTCAAACTTTTGAAGACCGCGAACTGGTCGACTGTTTTTGTGAGTAGAGCGAAGTTCATCTCCTAGGGTAGGGAAGCAAGTTCAGCTTGTGAGAGCTGCGTACAAATAAAGAGTCGCGTACTGCTTGTTGTAACACAACAAATTGCACGACAAGTTAGCGGTTCATAACGACATACTTTTAGCAGGTATATATGGCATCGAAGATTAAATCGAACCTCCGTCTACGCAAATCCTATGCAGATATCAATGAAGTTGCTGAGATACCGCACCTGATTGCGATACAGAAGCGCTCTTATGAAAGATTCTTACAAGCTGAGGCTGATCCAGACAAGCGAGAAGAAATCGGTCTGGAAAAAGTTTTTAAATCTGTATTTCCAATTTCAGATTACAACAACACTGCCACAATGGAATACGTTTCCTACACGCTAGGAACTCCTAAGTATGATGTAGATGAGTGTCGTGATCGTGGCATGACATGGGCAGCACCATTACGAGTGACTATTCAGCTCGTTCTCTGGGACGTTGATCCTGATACAGGTGCCAGAACCTTAAGCGCTCTTAAAGAAGACCAAGTATACTTCGGTGAGATCCCACTCATGACGGAGAAGGGGACCTTCCTTATTAATGGTACTGAACGTGTTATCGTCAGCCAACTTCACCGTTCGCCCGGTGTGTTCTTCTCGCACGATGACGGAAAGAGCCATGTTTCAGGTAAGCTCCTCTACTCAGCTCGAGTAATACCTTACCGTGGTTCATGGATTGATCTTGAATTCGACATTAAAGACATTCTTCACGTTCGAATCGACAGAAGAAGAAAGCTTAACGCTACTGTACTTCTCAGGGCTCTTGGCCTGAGCTCAGACGAAATCCTAACGGATTTCTACAAGCACGATACAATTAATTTCGGAAAGCGTGGAATGATAACGAAAGAGTTCGTTCCTGATCAGCTTGAAGGGCAAAAGGCCTTCCGTGAGATTAAATCTGGTTCAAAAGTTCTTTGTAAAAAAGCCGGGAAGTTTAACCGAGCTGTTATCCGAAGAATGAAAGAGGCTGGTGTTAGCAGTATTGAGATTGATCCTGAATCGATCTCTGGTCTGGTTTGTGCCGATACAATTGTTCAGTGCGAAGAAGATGTTGTACATCCTAAGTCTGGTGAAATTATAGCTGAAGCTGGTGAGCTGCTTATCGGTTGGGACGTCATTAAGGATCGTTTCACTGAAGTCATTGAAGAGCTTAATGAGACTGATGGACGTGAGCTCTTTGAAGATATTGAAGTTCTCATCTACGCAGGTGAAGAGCTTACAGCTGATAAGATAAATGCTAAGGGTGAAGTTGTAGAAGAGGGTACAATCTCTCTCCTCCAAAGCCAGGGCATTGAAAGAGTTCGCACTCTTTATCTTGAAGATAACCACATCGGAGATTCGCTTCTTAAGACTCTTCTTACTGATAAGATGGATCCTGAAAGAGCTGATCTTTATGGTAGAATTGCAGGATACCCAACTACTGAGAGTTTAATCGAGATCTACCGCAGACTTCGTCCGGGAGATCCACCACGACCTGAGACTGCAGCAGCTACGTTTAAGAACTTGTTCTTTAATTCAGACCGTTACGACCTATCTGAGATTGGTCGCTACAAGATGAACCACAAGCTCTATGTTTCTCAGGGGAAAGAAGCCCCCGGGCTTGATCAGGGAGTTCTCTCTGATGACGATATCGTGCAGACCGTGAGATATCTTCTCAACCTTAGAAACTCAACTGACCCTGTTCGATACACAATTGATGACATCGATCATCTTGGTAACAGACGTATCCGTGCGGTTGGTGAGCTTATTGAGAACCAGTTCCGTATCGGTCTTGTTCGCATGGAGCGTGCTGTTAAAGAGCGTATGGGGATGCAGGATGTTGATACGCTTGTTCCTCAGGATCTTATCAATTACAAGCCCGTTGCGGCAGTAGTTAAGGAGTTCTTTGGTTCATCTCAGCTTTCACAATTTATGGACCAAACAAACCCACTTTCAGAGATTACGCACAAGCGTCGACTTTCTGCTCTTGGGCCTGGTGGTCTTACACGTGACCGTGCTGGCTTTGAGGTGCGTGACGTAAACACGACTCACTACGGGCGTATTTGTCCGATTGAGACTCCTGAAGGTCCAAACATTGGTCTTATCTCATCTCTTGCGGTTTATGCGCGTGTGAATGAGTACGGCTTTCTTGAGACGCCATACCGGGTTGTAGATAACAGCGGTAAGGTGACTGATGATGTTGTCTACCTTTCAGCACTTGAAGAAGAGCGTGAAACAATTGCCCAAGCAAGTGCGGAGCTCGACGAGAAGGGCGCATTCGCAAATCCAGCTGTTCAGGCTAGGGATCGCGGTGAGTACGTACTAACAAGCCCCGATAATGTTTCAAAAATGGATGTTAGTCCGAAACAGATCGTGAGTGTCGCGGCAGCTCTTATCCCATTCCTAGAGAATGACGATGCGAACCGAGCTCTGATGGGATCGAACATGCAACGTCAGGCTGTGCCGTGTCTTAAGTCTCAGGCTCCACTTGTTGGAACTGGGATGGAGCAAGTTGTTGCGAGAGACTCTGGTGCGACGGTTGTAGCGAAACGCCCTGGGAAGGTTGTCTCAGTAGATTCTAACCGTGTTGTGGTACGTGCTGACAAAACATCAGACGACCCACTCGATACTGGTGTTGATATCTACAACCTTGTGAAGTACAGACGTTCAAACCAAGACACCTGTATTACTCAGAAGCCTATTGTAACTCCTGGTGAAAAAGTTGCCGCACGCGAAATTCTCGCAGATGGTCCAAGTACTGAAATGGGAGAGTTAGCTCTTGGTCAGAATGTGGTTGTCGCATTCATGCCGTGGAACGGGTACAACTTTGAGGATTCAATACTCATCAATGAGAACATGGTAAAGGATGATATTTTTACCTCTATTCACATTGAGGAGTTTGAATGTATCGCTCGTGACACCAAACTCGGGAAAGAAGAGATTACTCGCGACATTCCAAACGTTGGAGATGAGGCACTCAAGGATCTTGATGAATCAGGTATTATTCGCATAGGGGCTGAAGTAGCACCGGGTGATATTCTGGTTGGTAAAATCACACCTAAGAGTGAGACTCAGCTTAGCCCAGAAGAAAAGCTTTTAAGAGCTATCTTCGGTGAGAAGGCTGGTGAGGTGCGTGATACAAGCCTGAAGCTTCCTCCAGGGGTAGAAGGTACTATCATCCATACTCAAGTATTCTCTCGTAAGGGTATTGAGAAAGATGAGCGTGCTCTTGAAATAGAGAAGCGTGAACTTGCGAGACTAGAGCAGGATTACCGTGATGAGATTAACATTATTCGCGATGCTGCTCTTAAAGAAGTAAACGAACTTCTGGCTGGTAAGACTACTACGGCTCGTCTTCTCGATGAGAACCGTAAGGAGCTTATCGCTAAAGGCACTCCACTAAGCGCTGATTCACTCAACGAGATTCCTTTTGAGTATCTCCGAGATCTTCAGGTTGGTGATGATGCTATTCAAGAGAAAGTTAACCAGATCGTTGTACGTACGGGGCAGCTGATAAACAGCAAGCGCGCTCTTCTTAGCGAAAAGAAAAACCGCGTAAAAGAAGGTGATGAGCTTTCTCCTGGTGTGATCAAAATGGTTAAGGTGTTTGTTGCAATTAAGCGTAAGCTCCAAGTGGGTGATAAGCTTGCAGGACGCCACGGTAACAAAGGGGTACTTTCTAAGATCGTACCTCAAGAAGACATGCCATACCTTGAAGATGGAACGCCTGTTGATATGGTTCTTAACCCTCTTGGGGTACCGTCTCGTATGAACATCGGTCAGATTCTCGAAACGCACCTCGGATGGGCTGCTCATAATATCGGTAAGATAATTAGGCGTCAGCTAGATACGATTATCGATCCAATAAGTGGAGCTCCGCGTCCTGATGCGACTCCTGAGATGAGGACTGAAGTTATTGGCGCGGTCAGAAACCTTCTTAAAGCGACATTTACTTCTGAAGAGAGAGTGAAGTTTATTGAGAAGCTTTCTGATGCGGAAGTTGTTGAGCTCGGCCGACGTGAGATATCAGGAGTGCACTTTGCAACACCTGTGTTTGATGCTGCCTCTGAGGATGATATCGGTACGATGTTAACCCTTGCTGAACAGCAGGAGAATGGACAGGTTCAACTCTACGATGGACGTTCCGGAGAGCCTTTCTCTGAGAAAGTTACCGTTGGAGTTATGTACATTCTGAAGCTTCACCACCTTGTTGATGACAAGATTCATGCACGCTCGATTGGGCCATACTCTCTTGTTACTCAGCAACCACTTGGCGGTAAGGCGCAGTTCGGTGGACAACGGCTCGGTGAGATGGAGGTGTGGGCACTTGAAGCATACGGTGCTGCATACAGCCTGCAAGAATTTCTCACTGTGAAGTCTGATGACGTCAATGGTCGTACTCGGATGTATGAGTCGATCGTTAAAGGTGAACACGTGCTTGAGCCGGGGCTACCTGAGTCATTTAACGTAATGATTAAGGAGCTTCAATCTCTTGGGCTTGATGTAGAGCTTATTGAGGAAGGCGCTGATGAAGAAGAGGAAGATGATGATATGGCAGAGACTTCTTCTGATGCGAACACAACAGTGCTCGAAAGTGCTCCCAGCGAATCTGCAAGTGCGTAAGCGCTAGCGGATTCAATACCCCTGGGAAGAATTTAACTGAGTGATTTAATATTTAGGATACATAAGACTTATGGACGATTTGTTCAGCCTGTTTGAAAAGCCAAAGAACCCGGTGAAGTTTAATGCTCTACGTATCTCTCTTGCCAGCCCTGAGAAGATTCGGAGTTGGTCACACGGTGAAGTTACCAAGCCAGAGACAATCAACTACCGTACGCTTAAGCCTGAGCGTGATGGACTTTTCTGTGCCAGAATTTTTGGTCCAGTAAAAGACTATGAGTGTATCTGTGGAAAGTATAAGCGTCTTCGTCACCGTGGTGTCGTATGCGAAAAGTGTGGCGTTGAAGTCATTCAATCTAAGGTCCGTCGTGAGCGGATCGGTCACATCGAGCTTGCTAGCCCAGTCGCTCATATCTGGTTCCTTAAGAGTTTGCCAAGTCGTATCGCAACTATTCTTGATATCACTCTTCGTGACCTTGAGAAGGTGCTTTATTTCGAGAGCTACATCGTTATTGAGCCGGGCGAAACCGATCTAGATTATGCTGAACTTCTCACAGAGAAAGAATACCGCGCTGCGAGAGAAGAGCACGGAACTGAGTTCGAAGCTGGTATGGGTGCTGACACCGTACTTAAGATGCTTAAAGAGATTAACATCGAAGAACTTTACGAAGAGCTTCGTGCAGATATCCTTGATGTAACCAGTGAAGCAAAGCGTAAGAAACTTGCTAAGCGACTTAAGGTTGTTGGTTCTTTCCGTAAGAGCCCGAACCGTCCGGAATGGATGATCCTTGGGGTTATCCCAGTTATTCCACCGGATCTTAGACCGCTTGTTCCACTTGATGGTGGAAGATTCGCCACAAGTGACCTGAACGATCTCTATCGTCGCGTTATTAACAGAAACAATCGTCTGAAGAGGCTTCTTGAGCTTTCTGCTCCTGATATCATTATTCGCAACGAGAAGCGCATGCTTCAAGAGTCTGTTGATGCACTTTTTGATAACGGCCGTCGTGGGCGTACGATAACTGGTCCTAACAAAAGACCTCTTAAGTCGCTCAGTGATATGCTTAAAGGAAAGGGCGGGCGTTTCCGTCAGAACCTTCTCGGTAAGCGTGTGGATTACTCAGGACGTTCGGTAATCGTTATCGGACCCGAGCTCCGTCTCCACCAGTGTGGTCTTCCGAAGAAAATGGCACTCGAACTCTTTAAGCCGTTTATTTACAACAAGCTTGAAGAGCGTGGATACGTTACAACCATCAAGAGCGCAAAGAAGATGGTTGAGAAGCAAAAGGCTGTTGTATGGGATATTCTCGATGAAGTTATTAAGGAGCACCCGGTCCTTCTTAACCGAGCGCCCACGCTTCACCGCCTTGGTATTCAGGGATTTGAACCTACTCTCGTAGAGGGGAAAGCTATTCAACTTCACCCACTTGTTTGTACAGCATTTAACGCTGACTTTGATGGTGACCAGATGGCGGTTCACGTACCACTTTCAATTGAAGCTCAGGTTGAAGCGCGTGTGCTTATGATGTCTACGAACAACATCCTTAGCCCGGCAAACGGTAAGCCAATTATCGTTCCGTCTCAGGATATCGTTCTTGGTCTCTACTACATGACAAGAGAGCGCCCATTCGCAAAAGGTGAAGGAAAGATCTTCACTGGCTTCGAAGAAGTGCATCTTGCTTGGGAGTCAGGAGAGGTAGCACTTCAAGCTAAGATCAAAGCTCGTGTGAGCGGTGAAGTTGTTGATACGACTGTAGGACGTGTAATCCTTTTCGGTATGATGCCGGATGCTCTACCGTTTAAGTACTACAACAAGGTCATGAAGAAGAAAGAGATATCTTCTCTTATCGACACTAGCTTCCGTATTGCTGGAAACAAAGCCACTGTTATTTTAGCTGACCGCTTAAAAGACGTTGGTTACAAGTTTGCAACAATTGCTGGTATCTCAATTGGCGTAAAAGACATGGAGATTCCTGCCACTAAAATCACCCTTCTTGATGAAGCTGATGCTAAGGTTGCAGAGATCGATAACCAGTATCAGGAAGGTCTGATTACTTCTGGTGAGCGCTATAACAAAGTGATCGATATTTGGTCTGAGGTCGGTGATAGAATCACTGAAGATCTCATGCAGAATATCTCTACCCAGAACTTCACATCTGATGATGGAGCTGAGTCGAGACGAGCGGAGTCTTTTAACCCGATTTATATCATGGCTGACTCTGGAGCTCGGGGTTCTCAGCAACAGATCAGGCAGCTTGGTGGAATGAGAGGACTTATGGCTCGACCAGATGGTTCTATTATTGAGCAGCCGATTAAGGCGAACTTGAGAGAGGGACTAACGGTACTTCAGTACTTCGTGTCTACTCACGGTGCGCGAAAAGGTCTCGCTGATACAGCTCTTAAAACAGCGAACTCTGGTTACCTTACCAGACGTCTCGTAGACGTTTCTCAGGACTGTATTGTAACAATCGATGACTGTGAGACTACAGAGGGGATTGAAATTTCTGCACTTGTCGAGGGTGGGGAAGAGATTGAATCACTTTCTAACCGTATTCTTGGTCGTGTTGCGGCAGAAGAAATTCTTGATCCGATCACGAACGAAGTGCTTGTTCACCGTAATGAAGAGATTGATGAAGATAAGTGTATCGCCATCGATGAAGCTGGCCTTGATACCTTACTTATTCGTTCGCCACTTACCTGTGAGTCAGAGCGTGGCGTATGTGTGAAGTGTTACGGACGTGACCTCGCGAGAGGACATGTGGTGAATATCGGTGAAGCTGTAGGTGTTATTGCTGCTCAATCAATTGGTGAGCCGGGTACGCAGCTTACGATGAGAACGTTCCACATCGGTGGTGCGGCCTCGGGGCGTGCTGAGCAATCTTCACTTGAAGCAAGATATGCCGGTAAGGTTCGACTTGAAGAGGCAAGACTTGTTAAGCGACGTGATGGAACTTCTGTTGTTATGAGCAGAAAGGGACATCTTACTATTGTTGATGAGCAAGATGGCCGTGAGCGAGAGCGCCACCAGATTGTGTATGGTGCACGTATCCGTGTTCAAGAAGACCAGTCAGTGAAATCTGGCGAGCTCCTAGCGGAATGGGATCCGTTCACTATTCCTGTACTCAGTGAAGTTGCAGGACGTGTTGAGTGGCAAGATCTTAACGAGCAAACTATGGAAGAGCGTACTGATGAGCGCACCGGGTTTGCTGAGCGTGAGATCGTTCAAGCCAAGGAAAAAACTAGTGATCTTCGACCACGTGTTATCATATACGGTGACAATGGTGAGACTCGTGTTTATAACCTCCCGGTAGGGGTACGTCTCGTTGTTGAGCACAATCAAGACATTGATGCCGGTGACGTTATCGCTAAGCGTGAGCGTGCAACAACGAAAACTAAGGATATTACGGGTGGTCTTCCACGTGTGGTTGAGCTTTTTGAAGCACGTAAGCCGAAAGACCCATCTGTTATCGCTGATGTGGATGGCACGATTGATTTTGGTGAAGACTCTCGAGGAAAGAGACGTCTCATTCTTACTCCTGAATACGGAGATCCAATCGAGTATCTCATCCCGAAGACCAAACACATTGCTGTTGCCAAGGGTGATAGCGTGAAAGCAGGTGAAGCGCTTACTGATGGACCTGTAAATCCGCACGATATCTTACGTATTGAAGGTATCAAGTCGTTAGCGGCATATCTCGTTAACGAAGTGCAGGAGATCTACCGGCTTCAGGGTGTGCGTATTAATGATAAGCACATTGAAGTTATCGTTAGACAAATGCTTCGCCGAGTACTTATCACTGACTTTGGTGATACACACTTCCTACCGTCGACTCACGAGGAACGCTTTAATGTTCTTGCTGAGAACGAGCGAATCGTGGCAGAAGGTGGAAAGCCAGCAACGTATGAGCCGCTCCTTCTTGGTATTACCAAGGCGGCACTTGCTACAGACTCTTTTATCTCTGCAGCAAGTTTCCAAGAGACCACCAAGGTTCTTACTGAGGCGGCGATCTCTGGTTCTGTCGATGGTCTACGAGGCCTAAAAGAGAACGTTATTATGGGCCGGCTTATTCCAGCTGGATCTGGTGTTGACGTTTACCAAGAGCAAGAGATTAAGGTCGAAGGTGAAGAGGAAGAAGAGGAAGAAAGCCAAGAATTTAAGATTGGCCAGACTTCGCTTGAGTCTCTAGCCGGTCTTCTGTAAAGAAGCTCTCCTCATAGCATCAAGAACACTTCCTCGTACTGTGTGTATGAGGAAGTGTGTTGCCCTTTAGTCACATTCTCTATTAGTTCTATTTTATTTGTTTTATTGGAAGAGCTTGATTCTCTTGCACGCTCTCTCGATCTTAAAGCCGCGTCTTTTCGAGCGCTTTGTATGACGTACGGTAGCGGTAGCACTTCCTCGTATGTCGTTATTGGAGTCGAGAGCTTCGACCCTAAAGAGCTTGGTGCTTTTCATTAACCGTTTCATTCTTCCCTTAAGGATTAGATTGCCATCTTCGGACGTCTGAATCTTTGCCGGTGAGATATCGCATTGCTCGCCATTGAAGGAAAATTGTAGGGACAATTCTTCACTTTGGAAGGTAAGACCTACGGTCGAAAACTGAATCTCAAATCTTTTTGACGGAAAGACTTTTCCACTGGCAAGTTTATGAAAACGTTTTCTCTTCGCTTTCGTTTTTACACCACGAATAGTTACAAGGTAGGACAACTTCGGGAGGTCTTGACTCGGAGCTGTTGCGGTGGGCGATGCGCTAGGATCGTTCGTGCCGGAATCGGGAGCGGCTGTTGATGTAGGAGTCGGCGTTGCTACCGGTGTTGGCGTTGGGATAGGTGTGGGGGTAGGCACCGGTGTTGGAGTAGGAGTTGGTACAGGTATCTCCTCATCGTTTAGAGCGTAATAAGCGCTGGCTTTGCCGCCGGTAATGAGGCTCTCTCTATCAGGGAGATCACGTAGCGGCACAACTCTATTTAATAACCTGTCTTTAAGCTCAAGGTAGCTAAAGTCCGGGAACGCCGCTTTGAGTAGTACAAGTATTCCGGCAACCTGAGGCGTTGCCATTGAAGTCCCAGATGCTACAACGGTACCGTTTTCAAGCCCGCGTTGCTTCGCGAAGTTACTTCCCGGAAGATAGAGACTTCTAATAGATTCGCCAGGGGCGGCGAGATGAATAGTATTTGCACCGTAATTAGAGAATGAAGAGATCTTCCCGTAAACATTTGTGGATGCGACGGCAATATTGTTGGGAGTTGTAAGTCCCGCGGGAAATTGTCTCAGAAAAGAAAGATCGTTGTCTTCACCATCGTTACCAGCAGCTGAGGCTGACAAAATCTGCAAGTTATCGGCCTGAACAAAAGCATTGGAAAGAGGGTTGTCGCCTATTGGCTGATTTGGATTTGTTATTCCAAGAGCACCGCTGTTACCACCCCACGAGTTGTTCATTACTAGGATGTTCTGGTTGTAGTTCTGCGCTATATTAAGAACGTATTCAAGTCCTTCTATGGCGTTACTGAGCGATCCTCCACCGCTAGAATTTAAGATCCTAACAGCCATAATTTTCACCTGTGGCGCTACGCCAGCGATACCAATGTTATTATCTGATACGGCTCCGATAATGCCTGACACATGAGTACCATGCCCGTTGGTATCCATGGGATCACCTCTTTCCAGAGGAAGTGTCGCATGTGTATTTATGCCGTGAATATCATCTATGTACCCATTGTTGTCGTCATCGATTCCATTGCCCGCGATCTCTCCTGGGTTCACCCACATATTAGAAGCGATATCGGGGTGCGTGTAATCAACTCCACTGTCGAGGACTGCTACTATAATGTTGTTGTCCCCGGTGGTAGTTTCCCACGCTCTAAGTGTATCGATACCACTAACCTCTTCTCCGCGGTGGCTCCACTGACAATCCTGTTCTGAATCCTCTATAATCTCGTTAGTTTCGTTATCAAATAGTGGGCAGGAACACCCTTGAGCGTTACAGACCTCAATGTAAGGGTCGTTTGGAAGATCAGCGGCGAAAATTGCACTGTTGGGAATGCACCCAATGACTTCAGCATCATCTTTTAGAATTTCAGAGCAAGTTCTGTTTGAAAATCGGTATTTACCACTGGGTGTATTTCCATAAGTGCCTTCTGCTCTGCTTTCAGGGTGTAGCGTAACAATAGATAGTGGCTCTGTCTTATCAGCATAACTCAGATGAATAGGGTGAAGGATTACCACTAGCGCAGCTAAACATCTGATAGTATTAGGGATAGCTGTCAATTGGCGGAGTCGCATTAAGGTGTCTTAAGGGTAAATTTAGCAGATAGCACATTATCACAATTTTTGAGGCTAATGAAGTTTGTTGGATAACTTACTGAAATATAAGGATTAAAAAAAAATCTTCGAGATACTAACCCCGCATTTATTGATATTTCAATAGGTTACTGAATGTTTCCACAGAACCCTTAAGTTGATTAATGGCTGCGTTTCACTATAATTCAGGCGCGAATGTTGGCGCGTTTATTTTTTAAATGTAAAGGCGTCACTACTCGGTTTTTTCTCAGGTCTTTGTGGATGGTGCTACGCGCTTCCCATACGTTTTTAAAAAATTGGAAGTTCAAATATAAGGAGATGAACCATATGGTACCTTCACCATTTCGCGTTATGCCGTTTCTTTTCAGCATAGCTTTTCTTTTCGCACACTCAGTTGCCTTTGCTGCAACTATTAACGTTACAACCACCGATGATGAGTTTGACTACTACAACGAGGTTGGTAACGGACAGTGTTCACTGCGTGAAGCAGTGCTTGCTGCAAACGACAACATTAGTGTTCACGGCGACTGTACTGCTGGTGAATCTGGAGTTGTCGATACCATCGTTATTCCGGCGGGGACTTACATGCTCACTCGCACATGTGGTGGGTACAATGAACTCAGTACTGATCTTCTCTTTTACGGTGGAGTTGAGTGTGGAGACCTCGACATCGAAGAAGATGTCGTTATTCAAGGTGCTGGACAAGAGTTAACAATTATTACTGTTGCACCTGAGTACATCATGGATGAAGTAGCAGCTGACGATTATTATGAAGAAGATTACCGTGCTTTTGATATCGACGACTATCAGGACGAGCTTGTTTCAAATGTTGAAGCATGTGACGACACATGTGAAGTGAGCCTTGAAGTTACATTTAAGGACATGGCTATTTCCGGAGGAAGCGCTGCTGATGGTGGTGCCATCCGTTTAAATGCCGCCTCTTACTACACATGTGGGTACAACAGCCTCGTGGTTGATGGTGTAACGGCTACAGAAAACACTGCCTATAACCGAGGTGGTGCTATCGCAGCGTACGGGCAGCTTACTATGACAGATAGTGAGATCACCCAGAACCTCGCTGGAAGCGATGACATGTATTACTATGGCTATGGCCAAGGTGGTGGAGTTGCAGTGCTTGGGCCTGAGTCTCTTTGTGCCGGACAGTTTACGAGCACTATTTCAAACTCAACTGTTAGTGAAAACACAGCAGCAAGAGGCTACGGTGGTGGTATTTTCAACGTCTACATGTCTAATCTCGACATCCTTAACACGGTAGTTGATGACAACCAAGCGTCGTATGCTGGTGGTGGTATTTACAATGAGCTCTCTGACCTGAACGTAACGGGCGGAAGTGTGTCTGGTAACTCTGGATATGAATACCTACTCACATGTGGTTTTGGTAATGATCTTTGTGTCACTGAGGATGATGAGTACGTCCCTGGTGTAATCGCTGGTGGAGGTATCTATAACTCTGTTCAGGATTTCGCACTAAGAGGAAAGGAACTTTCAGAAGTAGCATTTCTTACATCTGATGTTACTGTTTCTGGAACTGAGATCATGAACAACATCGCAATGTACGCTGGTGGTGGTATCATGAACGCTACCCCAGAGTTCTTCTGTGATGATAGTAGTGTTGCAAGTGATATCTCTGCAGACATATGTGTAGGTCAGGCAGCGGACGAAGAGCCACAACCTGATGAGCCGATAGTTATTCCAAATAGTACGTTTGTACTTACTGGATCAACTGTATCTGGTAACACAGTACAATCACCTTATGAGTCTTCAGGAGCTGGAGTATATAACTCTTACTATACTGGAGAGTTCTCAATCATTGAGACTACTATTTCTGATAATACCGGTGGTTATGCTGGTGGTGGTGTCTTTAACGATTGGGCGATGACTATTGATAAGAGTACTATCAATAATAACGCTACAGCTCTGCCTCTGACAAAGCTGATGGAGCGACCGCTGGTACAAGCTGAGGATGTGCCTGAGGTTTACGTTACTTCGTTTGGTGGTGGTGGCGGTGTTGCTAACTCTGGTTCGCTTGTTATGACGAACTCTACTGTTAGTGGCAATGAAACCTATGGTATTGGTGCTGGTGTAGGTAACAACCTCTCTGAGCGTTACTACTACTTCTACCAGATGACGAACCAAGAAGAAGATCCAATTGCAAGCCCGTCACCAACAGGCGTTATTGATGATGACGATGATGATGACGACGATGATGATGACTACGATAATTTTGTGATGGAACCACTTCCGCTGCCAGGAACTGACCTTCGCAACGTTACGGTTACAGCGAATACTGTTCTGGCTCTTCCACAAGAGGAGAAAGAGAACATCAATCCAACTATGTACTACGGATCAGTATACGCAAGTAATGGTGGTGGTATCTCTACAAGATACGGAACTATTCGCGTAAGAAATACTATCGTTGCTGGAAACTTTGATGAGGCTGATAACTACTCTGACTTTGGTCCGTATGTTTCTGGTGATATTGTAGTTGTAGCTACGCCAACTCCGGAGATGGATCCAGTTGATATGGTTCCTGCTTATGCACCGGATTGTTGGGTAGAGCCGAAGCAATCATTTTGTATGATGGAGGAAGGCGAGTGCGAAGATTACCTGCCAAAGATAATCTCTGAGCAACACAACATCATTGGTGATAACACTGGATGTGTTCCATTTGAGAGTGTGTCTAATGAGAATCAGGATAAGATTGGTACGGAAGAAAGCCCGATCGATCCCCTCCTTGGCCCATTAGCAGATAACGGTGGCCCAACAGCTACTCACGCTCTCCTTGCTGATAGCCCGGCTATCGATATGGGGAACTCAACTGGTGAAATCGCAGCATCAGCTGTTGATGCATCATTTGCTTGCGAAGCTGACGATCAGCGTAGCCAGCCACGTCCAATAGACGGCGACCTTGATGGAACTGCTACCTGTGACATCGGAGCGTACGAAGTACAATTCGACTGTGCTGGTGTTGATGGCGGTTCTTCGGTTGAAGACGAGTGTGGAGTGTGTGGTGGAGACGGATCAAGCTGTGCTCCTCCAGATGAGGTTCAGTGTGAAGAAGTTGACATCACTGAGACTCAATTCGCCCTTGATGGATCTGCTGATGAGCAGCTCAAGCTTGCCAAACGACTCCGTCGTAAGCTTAAGAGAAAGACTGGTAAGCGTAATGCCGGAAGTAAGCTTGTGTCACTTGTTAGTGACCTCCGAAATGCGAACTGGAACTTTGCTTGGAGTATCCCTTCTGTAATTCAAACGAATTGCACAGGAGCTACCACGAGCTGTGTTGAGGTGAGCAACCAAGATGCGCTTGGTGAGTATATCTCGAATGCAAATGAGATGTATGACGCCATTAAACAGCTTATTCGTAAGCTCCGCAAAGAGGGGCTTGGTAAGAAGCTTCGTAGACGCTTTGTTAAGAGAAATGCTTTGATATTAGAATCTGCCCTACTCTCAACAGAAGCCGTGCCTGCGAGCAATACGGTGTGTGAATAGCATACTGAGTTGGCATTATTTCCCCGGTTGGCTGATGTGCTGACCGGGGGCGCCAAAAAAGGGTCTCTTATGAGGCCCTTTTTTTATGGGCAGGGGGCAAGCAAGCGAGTTTTTCCTAGTGATTACAGTGGCTTAGAAGATGGCCGGCAAGCCGCGGCATAATAGCCGTAAAAGTCCTACAAATCATTGAAATTATACCGAAAATTTTCTGGTGGGAGTTTGACTCAGGAGCTCAATACATGCTATCAAGTTCTACCTGCTACAGTTTTTTGTGGTGTCAAGAGCTTTTTCAGTTTCTGGACTGAACAAGTCACTGGCAAAATGCAATGCTCACCGCCTGGGGTGGTATCATTTTGAAACAAAGCTACTGCAGCATGTTCGAAAGAAGATTTGAAAAGATCGTCTTTCACCAGGATTTAAATTTAGATGCACAGTCAATGATTCTTTTCCAGTTGATGTAACCGGAGAGATACAAGAAGTGACATGGGGGCACTCTGTAAGGGGAAGTATAAAATCTTTTCCTGAGGAGGAGTTCGCAGAGAAGCTTATTGTCTGAGAAATTCAGGAAATCAAGGGCTGTATTTAATGAGTGTATAGAACCGTTAGTGAGAAATAGGCGAAATGCCAACTATTAACCAACTAGTAAGAAAACGAAGAGAGACAAAAAAGTCGCGGACAAAATGTCCTGCGCTTCAGCGTTGCCCGCAAAGACGTGGAGTATGCACGAGGGTTTATACGCAGACGCCTAAAAAGCCAAACTCTGCCCTCCGTAAGGTTGCTCGTGTTCGGCTTACGACTGGTGCTGAAGTAACAAGCTATATCCCGGGTGTTGGGCACAATCTGCAAGAACACTCAGTGGTACTTATCCGTGGCGGTAGGGTGAAAGACCTTCCGGGAGTTCGTTACCACATTATTCGCGGAAAGCTTGAAGCGCACGGCGTACAAGATAGAAAGCAAGGGCGTTCTAAGTACGGTGCCAAGAGGCCTAAGTAATTTTTAAATTTTATTAAGTTGAGACTGATATGACACGTAAGAAAAAAGATTTCTCAAGAGAAGTGCTTCCGGATCCTAAATACGGAGACGTGGTCCTTACAAAGACAATGAACGTTCTGATGAAGGACGGGAAGAAGAGCGTCGTTGAAAAGGCTCTTTATATTGCTCTTGATACGCTTGCTGAGAAAACAAAGGAAGATTCCCTTGAAGTATTTCACAAGGCGCTTGGAAACATTAAGCCTGTTGTTGAAGTACGTTCAAGACGTGTTGGTGGAGCGACGTATCAGGTTCCAACTGAAGTCAGTGATAGCCGTGCACAGGCGCTGGCACTACGCTGGTTAAACTCAGCTGCGAAGTCTCGCTCTGAAAGAACACTCGCGGAGAGGCTTTCTGGTGAGCTTATGGATGCGTACCAGAACCGTGGATCAGCTGTTAAGAAGCGTGAAGATACCCATAAGATGGCAGATGCGAACAAAGCATTTAGCCATTTCAGGTGGTAAGGCGAATAGGAAGCTTAATTAGTAGCTAATAACACTAAAGATAGAACAGTACTAAAGATAGAACAGTGGCTAAGAAGTTTGAGTTAGAAAAGGTACGGAATATTGGCATCATGGCCCACATTGATGCCGGTAAGACCACTACTACCGAGAGGATCCTTTTCTATACTGGAATAAATTATAAGATCGGTGAAGTGCACGAAGGCGCTGCTACCATGGATTACATGGAGCTTGAGCAAGAGCGTGGCATTACCATCACTTCTGCTGCTACCACGTGTACATGGAGCGGTGGTGAAGGGACTCTTCCAGAGCACAAGATCAATATAATTGATACTCCGGGCCACGTTGATTTTACCATCGAGGTGGAGCGTAGTCTTCGTGTTCTTGATGGTGCTGTTGCCGTTTTTGATGCTGTTAACGGTGTTGAGCCACAGTCTGAGACCGTGTGGCGTCAGGCTACGAAGTTTAACGTTCCTCGTTTTTGTTTCATCAATAAGATGGATAAAACGGGAGCAGACTTCGATTACGCTATTAGCACCATTCGTGACCGACTTGGAGCGAATGCCGTTCCTATTCAGGTAATGATGGGTGCTGAAGAGAATCTTAAGGGAGTGATTGATGTCATCTCTGAGAAGGCACTCGTATTTAACGATGATACGAAGGGAGCCAAGTATGATGTTGAAGAGGTTCCACCAGAATATAAAGATAAAGTAGCGGAGACGCGAGAGCATCTCCTTGAGGCTATTGCTGAGACTGATGAGAAGTTCATGGAGAAATACCTGAACGGAGGTGGTGTCTCTGTTGATGAGATTCGGTCTGCGCTCAGAGCGGCTGTGCTTAAAAGAGAGATTTATCCGGTAATAGGTGGTTCGGCTTTCAAGAACAAGGGTGTGCAGCCACTTCTTGATGCCGTTCTCTTTTACCTTCCCTCGCCACTAGATGTGCCGCCAGTTTCAGGCTTTAAGTTAGGTGATGAGGAGACGGTACTTACGCGTCAAGCGAAAGAGAGCGAGCCATTTAGCGCGCTGGCTTTTAAGATTATAACGGACCCGTATGTTGGTGTTCTTACATTTTTCCGGGTTTACTCTGGTAAGCTACAAGCGGGAACAGGAATTTATAACTCTACCCGTGATCAAAAAGAGCGTATAGGCCGCATTGTTTTAATGCACGCCGATAAGCGTGAAGAAGTAAAGGAGATCGGTGTAGGTGATATCGGAGCTGCTGTAGGACTCAAGGAGACTTACACAGGTGATACGTTGTGTGCCGCAGAGCACCCAATCGTCCTCGAAAGTATTACAGCTCCTGATCCAGTGATTGGTGTTGCCATCGAGCCTAAGTCCAAATCGGATGAGGAAAAGATGGGGATGGCGCTCATGAAACTCGCTAAGGAAGACCCATCGCTACGAGTTGCCACGGACGAAGAGAGTGGTCAGACAATTATACGTGGAATGGGTGAGCTTCATCTTGATGTTATTAAGAGTCGCTTAGAAAGAGAATTTGGTGTACACACTACTGTCGGTAAACCTCAAGTTGCGTATCGGGAGACGATTACGGCTCCTAAGACGGAACATGAGCTCAAGTACGCAAAGCAGACGGGTGGCCGTGGTCAGTTTGGGCATGTTCATCTTCGTTTTGAGCCGCTTGAAGCTGGTAGTGGTTTTGAGTTTGTAGATGAAATTAAGGGGGGGGTTATTCCTAAGGAATATATTCCTGCGGTTAAGAACGGTGTTGAAGAAGCCCTGAAAGGGGGAGTTCTCGCAGGATACCCTCTCATAGATATTCGGGTAACACTCTACTTCGGTAGTTTTCACGAAGTGGATTCAAGTGAAATGGCATTCAAAATTGCCGGTTCAATGTGTGCGAAGGAAGGCTGTAGAAAAGCTGAACCGAGGCTTCTTGAACCAGTAATGAAAGTTGAGGTGTCATGTCCTGAAGAATTCACCAGCAACGTTGTTGGTGATCTAAACCGTCGTCGTGCCAAAATCCAGGGGATGGATGCTCGAGCAGGCGGACAGGTAATTGCGTCAGAGGTGCCACTTTCTGAAATGTTTGGATACGCAACAGATTTGCGTTCAAACACACAGGGAAGAGCAGCTTTCGCGATGGAGTACGACCATTATGAAGAGGTACCTTCGCATATCGCGGAAACTCTGAGTAACGGCTAGTAAGATTTTAACGTTAATTGCTAATAAGGAAACTTGTTATGGCTAAGAAAAAATTCGAAAGAACCAAGGATCACGTAAACGTTGGTACGATTGGCCACGTTGACCATGGTAAAACAACCACTACTGCAGCTCTCGTGCGCAACCAAGCGGACAAAGGGCTTGCTCAGGTGATATCTTATAAGGATATCGCGAAAGGTGGTACAGAGCGTGATGAAACGAAAACCGTTACTATTGCGAGTGCGCACGTAGAGTACGAAACTGAGAATCGTCACTACGCACACGTTGACTGTCCGGGCCACGCTGACTACGTAAAGAACATGATCACTGGTGCTGCTCAGATGGACGGAGCGATTCTTGTTGTGAGCGCTGCTGATGGTCCTATGCCTCAGACTCGTGAGCACATCCTTCTTGCACGTCAGGTTGGTGTTCCAAAGATTATCGTTTTCCTTAACAAGGTTGACCTTGTTGATGATCCAGAGCTTCTTGAGCTAGTTGAAATGGAAGTACGTGACCTTCTTAACGAGTATGGTTTCCCAGGAGACGATACTCCAATCGTTAAAGGAAGCGCGCTTCAAGCTCTTAACGGAGAAGATACTGAGCTTGGTAAGCAAGCATTTGATAAGCTACTTGCAACTATCGATGAGTACATTCCAGTACCAGAGCGTGATGTTGATAAAGCATTCCTTATGCCTGTTGAGGACGTATTCTCAATCGAAGGTCGTGGTACCGTTGCTACTGGACGTATCGAGCGTGGTATCATCAAGGTGAACGAAGAGATCGAAATTGTAGGACTTAAGGAAACTCAAAAGACAACTTGTACAGGTGTTGAGATGTTCCGCAAGCTTCTTGATGAAGGTCAGGCTGGTGACAACGTTGGACTTCTCCTTCGTGGTCTTAAGCGTAACGATGTTGAGCGTGGTCAGGTTATTGCTAAGCCAGGCAGTATCACTCCGCACACGAAGTTTAAAGGTGAGGCTTACATCCTTAAGAAAGAAGAGGGTGGACGTCATAAGCCATTCTTTACCGGATACCGCCCACAGTTCTACTTCAGAACTACTGACGTTACTGGAAACATTAAGCTTCCTGAAGGTGTTGAAATGGCGATGCCGGGTGACAACATCACTGTTGAGGTTGAGCTTATTCAACCAATCGCGATGGAAAAACAGGTGCGTTTCGCAATCCGTGAGGGTGGACGTACGGTTGGTTCCGGTGTTGTGACTGAAGTTATTGAGTAAGAAACGATTATGTTGCCGGCGGGGCTGTATGATAGCAGCCACCGCCGGACACAATGTAAGATAGAAAGGACGGAAATATTATGCTTGGTGGTCAACTTATACGAATTCGATTGAAAGCTTACGACCATAAGCTCATTGACACGGCGGTAACCGAGATTGTTCAAACCGTGAGACGTACAGGTGGAAGAGTGGCAGGGCCAATTCCTCTACCGACACGTGTTGAGCGATACACCGTAAACCGTTCTACTTTCGTTGATAAGAAGTCGCGTGAGCAGTTCGAGATTCGAACTCATAAGCGCTTACTCGATATCTTGGAACCAACACAACAAACGATCGATGAGCTTGGGAAGCTTGAGCTGTCCACAGGAATCGACGTTGAACTTAAACTGCAGTAGAAGAGCAATTTTTTTAGCTACGTAGAGAGCAAGTAACATGAGTGATAAAAAAGTTTATCCAGAAGGCCTCCTCGGAAGAAAAGTTGGGATGACCCAAATTTTCACGGAAGAGGGAAAATGCATTCCGGTAACAGCTGTTGAAGTTGGGCCGTGCTATGTGCTTGAGGTAAAAGAGACCGGTAAGCACGGTTATAGTGCAGTTCAGATCGGCTTTGTTGAGAAGAAGCAGCAGCGAGTAAGTAAGCCTGCTCTTGGACACTTTAGCAAGGCTGGAAAAGGGGCGTTTTATCACGTACGTGAGGTACGGTGTGATATCGACACCCTTGGTTGGAACGAGCAGGGCAAAGAACTTAGTGTTGGACAGGTATTCGCACAGGGTGATGTCGTTGACGTGACTGGGGTCTCAAAAGGACGTGGTTTTGCTGGAGTAGTGAAACGCTATGACGTGCGTGGACAACCTGCTTCACGTGGAACTCATGAAAAGTTCCGTAATATCGGTTCTATTGGTAACTGTAAGTCTCCTGGCCGTGTATGGAAGAACCAGAAGATGCCAGGCCATATGGGAAATAAGAACGTTACAACTCAAAATATGAAAGTTGTAGGTGTCAGACCTGAAGATAACGTTCTTCTCATTAAGGGAAGTGTACCCGGAGCGAAGGGTGGAGTCGTGTTTGTTAAGAAAGCACGTAACTCTTATACCGGTGCTACAGCGCCAGCGCCCGAGCAACAGGAAGAGCAGGCTGCATAACGACACGTAAGCAAACATGGTGAGTGATATGGGTGACGTAATTAAATTAGATATGGTGAACATGAAAGGAAAGAGCTCAGGTGATGTTGAGCTTTCTCCCGCAGTATTTGCTGCCAAAGTGAACAGAGATCTCGTGTATCAAACGGTGCGGTGGCAACGCGCGAAGAGACGTGCTGGAACTCACTCTGTTCTTAATCGCGCTAAGATGAAAGGCGGAGGACAGAAGCCATTTAAGCAGAAGGGAACAGGACGAGCACGTGCCGGTTCTAGAAACTCGCCGCTTTGGGTTGGCGGAGCTGTAACACACGGACCATCTCCACGTTCTTATGATTTCAGACTTCCCAGCCGTACCCGCCGTCAGGCGCTCTGCTCAGTTCTTACTAGCAAGGTAGGAAGCCAGCAGGTGGTAGTACTTGATAAGTTAGAAGTGAAGGAAGGAAAGACCAGAGAGCTCAGTGAGGTTATGAAGAATCTCGGACTTACTGGAAAGAAAGTTGTCGTGTTAACTGCTGAGAAGGATGAGATGATCTGGCGTTCTGGTAAGAACATTCAGAGACTTCTGCCACTCTCAGTTGCTGGAGCGAATGTTTACGACCTGCTTAATGCACAGTGCATCGTGGCTACGAAAGAAGCCTTAGAAGGACTGCAGCAGCGACTAACGAAAACAAAAGACGAATCATAAACGCAAATTGAGGCAAAGAGGAAGCAATGGCTAAGAAGCAAGAAAAAGAGGCACCGGTAGCTAAGGATTATACCGCTATTGTCCAGCCTGTCGTAACTGAGAAGAGCTCAATTGTTGGCGGTGCAGGAAGCTGTGTGGTCTTTGAAGTCTCTAAGAGAGCTACGAAGGAAGATATTAAGCAGGCTGTTGAGCGCATTTACAAAGTAGATGTGAGCAAAGTTCGTACAATGAACCTTCTTGGAAAGATTAAAAGAAGAGGCCGTGAGGTTGGTCGCTCTGCATCTTTTAAGAAAGCGTATGTGACTCTTGCAGCTGGACAAACAATTGATCTGGTTGATGGTCTGTAGAGGAAAGTAAGTAAAGAGCGAGAAGGAAACTATGGCACTTAAGAAATTTAAACCAATAACGCCGTCCAGACGTTTTTATACGGTCGCCGACTTTAGTGGGCTATCCAAGAAGGGACCTGAGAAGTCGCTTATTGAGAAGCACTCCAAGACTGGTGGACGAAACAGTCACGGTCGTATGACAAACATCAATAAAGGTGGCGGTCATAAGAGACGTTACCGGGTTATTGATTTTAAGAGAAATAAGTACGGTGTCCCGGGTCGGGTTACCACTATTGAGTATGATCCAAATAGGACAGCTCGTATTGCCCTTATCACCTATGCAGATGGTGAGAAGTGTTACATTCTTGCGCCGCAAGGACTTACCGTAGGAGCTACTATTGAGAATGGACCAAATGCTGAGATACGCGTCGGAAACTCCATGCCTCTTGCAAAAATTCCAACTGGTCAGGCAGTACACTGTGTTGAACTTAAGGTCGGGCACGGCGCTCAACTTATTCGTTCAGCAGGAGCTTCTGCTCAGCTAGCTGCGAAGGAAGGAAAGTATGCCCTCCTTAAGATGCCTTCTGGTGAGATGAGAAAAGTACTCCTTGCATGTTCTGCAACGATTGGATCTGTAGGGAATGCTGAGCACCAGAACCTTACCCTTGGTAAGGCTGGTCGTTCTCGTTGGCTCAACCGTAGACCACACACTCGCGGTGTGGCTAAGAACCCGGTTGACCATCCGATGGGTGGTGGTGAAGGAAAGTCTGCAGGTGGAAGACACCCGTGTACTCCAAATGGTAAGCCAACCAAAGGGTACAAAACCAGACACAATAAGCGTACTGATAAGTTTATCGTACGTAGAAGAAGTAATAAGAAGCGTAAGTAATAGTAGATTTGGATTGTTAGAGGGAGATAGAAGAGTATGCCTCGTTCGCTGAAAAAAGGACCTTTTATTGATGGGCACCTCCTTAAATGGGTGGAGCGTGCTAAAAACGGCCAGCATAAAGGGCCAATTAAAACATGGTCGCGTCGCTCCATGATCAGCCCCGATATGATCGGCCTGACATTTGCGGTGCACAATGGAAAGAAATTCGTACCAGTGTACGTGACTGACAACATGGTTGGACACAAGCTTGGTGAATTTTCACCAACAAGAAATTATCACGGTCACTCAACGAAGAAGTAGAGAGATTAACTAGAGAGGAATAAGAAAGTGGCGAAGGAAAAGAGTAAATACGTTGCTAAGAATTCGGTAGCGAAAGCGACCCTAGGTCAAGTTCGCGTATCGCCTCAGAAAGCAAGAATTATACTTGAGATGATCAAGGGAAAGCAGGTTGAGCCGGCACTTCAGATCTTGAAGTTTAGCCCGACAAAGGCTGCCTCTGTGACTCATAAGTTACTTCAATCAGCTATTGCGAATGCTCGTGAGCATTCTTCAGTTGATGTTGATGATCTCTGGGTAACAGCGGGATATGTAAACATGGGAAGAACGATGAAGCGGTTTCGTCCTAGAGCTCAAGGACGAGCTACCCCGATACGCAAGCGCGCTTCACATATAACTATTGAACTTGGAACACGATAAGAGAAATTAGGTAAGGAAATTACTATGGGTCAAAAAGTTAACCCCTACGGTCTAAGAGTTGGAATTATTGAGACATGGCGCTCAAGATGGTTTGGCATAAAAGGACACGTAGCTAGATATCTTCATGAAGATCGTAAGATCCGTGAGTATGTAAAGCAAAAGCTTCACACGGCCGGGATATCCAAGGTTGAGATTGAGCGAGCTGCTGCAAAGGTACGTATCAATATTTATACGGCTAAACCAGGTATCGTTATCGGAAAAAAGGGTAAGGACATTGAAGAGCTTCGCGCAAAACTTCGTCAGCTTGTTAAGCGTGAAGTGAGCTTGAACATCGTGGAGGCCAGAAAGGCCGATATGGATGCTCAGCTCGTTGCTGAGAGCATCGCTTTCCAACTCTCACGACGGGTGAATTTCCGTAGAGCGATGAAGGATGCTGTTGGAAGAGCGCTTAGAGTTGGTGCTGAAGGTATCAAAGTGAGCGTTTCTGGAAGACTCAACGGAGCAGAAATTGCGAGAACGGAACAGTACAAGGAGGGACGTATTCCTCTTCATACTCTCCGTGCTGAGATTGATTACGGTGTTGCTCGTGCGGCGACTACATATGGAATCATCGGTGTTAAGACGTGGATATTTAAAGGCGAGAAGTTTGAGCCAGGCGAATATATCCCAGTTGATGCAATGCAAATTTAATAACGCAGAGTTAGGAAGAAATTTACGACTAGAGGTATAATAAGATGCAATCTCCACGTAAGCCAAAATATAGAAAGCAGATGAAGATGGTAAAACATCTTCGTGGTGTTGAAACTCGCGGATGTCAGCTTGATTTCGGAGACTTCGGTCTTAAAGCTGAGGAAAGCGGATGGATGACTTCACGTCACATCGAGGCAGGCAGGGTCGCCATGACAAGGCATGCTAAGAGAGGTGGGAAGGTATGGATCCGCGTTTTTCCACACAAGCCGCGAACATCAAAGCCAGCCGAGACTCGGATGGGGAAAGGAAAAGGTTCTCCAGAAGACTGGGTAGCTGAGGTTCGAGAGGGACGTATTTTGTACGAAATCACTGGTGTTGAAAAGACAACCGCACGAAGAGCTCTTGAGCTTGCAGCGGCGAAGATGCCTTTTAAATGCACTATCGTTGAGCGTACAGACACGCTCCTGTAGGGCAGTTTTTAGTGGACGTGCTTTAGTAACGAGAGGAAACAGGTATTATGAAACGGAAAGATTACTTAGCAGAGTTAAAATCGCTTGAGATTGGGGACCTGCGTGAAAAGGTGAAGCAACAAAGCGAAGAGCTTATGAAGCTTCGTTTTCGTCAGGCAACTGGACAGCTTGAGCAGCAACACCGCATTGCTGAAGTGAAGAAGGAGCTTGCACGTGCAAAGACTGAGCTTTCTTCACGAGCTCATGTAGCAGCGTAGCTTTTTAGGAAGAGATTTTTAAGGGAAAATACGGATGGCAGAACAGACGCAAGAAAAGACACGGGGAAACGCAAAGGTACGAGAAGGTATCGTTGTGAGCAACAAAATGGATAAGACGATAGTGGTATCTATTGTACGCCTCATGAAACACCCTGCTGTTGGGAAATATGTACGTGTGACAAAAAAGTGTGTCGCGCACGATGAGCAACAGACCGCTAAAGAGGGTGATACTGTTAGAATCGTAGAGACTAGGCCTCTCAGTAAGACGAAGAGATGGAGACTACAAGAGGTAATTACCAGAGCGGTTTAAGGACTGCGAAGAGTTTTTAGAAAGGACGCAAAAGATGATACTTGTTAAATCGAAACTAAACATTGCTGATAATTCAGGCGCGAAGAAGGTAGTCTGTGTAAAGGTGCTCGGTGGTTCGAAGCGACGATATGCCAGCGTTGGTGATGTCGTTGTTGTTGCGGTGCGTGAAGCGCTTCCGAATTCGAAAATCACTAAGGGCTCAATCCATAAGGCAGTTATTGTTCGTACGGCAAAAGAGATCGCGAGAGAAGATGGTTCATACATCCGCTTTGACGATAACAGCGCAGTGCTCATTAACAACCAGAAAGAGCCCGTAGGAACACGTATTTTTGGTCCTGTTGCGCGTGAGCTTCGAGCTCAGCGTTTTATGAAAATTGTTTCTTTAGCACCTGAGGTGCTTTAACGAGCAGAATTTGAACGGTAGAGGATGAGATGAAACGGAAAAAGAAAGATCAGAAACCAGAGACGCTTCACACAAGTCTTAAAGCGGGTGACAAAGTAATGGTCATCGCTGGAGGAAACAAAGATAAGCGTCCAAACAAGGGTCAGGTAGGTACTATTCGAGAGTTTACCGGCAAGAAAAACGACAAAGTTATCGTTGAAGGGCTTAACATGGTTAAGCGTCATCAGCGTCAGACTGCTCCTGGAAAGCCATCGGGAATTATCGAGCAGGAAGCTGGAATACATGTTTCAAACGTTATGTATTACGTTGAAAAACTCAAGAAGCCTGTGCGACTTCGCCATGACTATCTTGATGATGGGACAAAGGTGAGAGGGTACCTCGATCCGGAAAGTAAAAAGTTTGTGCAGATTGAGCAATAGATTCTGAGTGATAGGAGTCGAGAGAGATGAATCGTATAGCAAAAAAATATCAGGATGAAGTAGTAGGGAAACTCAAAGAGAAGTTTCAGTACTCTTCTGTTATGCAGGTGCCAAAGCTTGAGAAGATCGTTCTTAACTGTGGTGTTGGTGAAGCTGTAGCCAATAGTAAGGCTGTTGAGTTTGCTGAATATGCCCTCAGACAGATGAGTGGACAGAAGCCAGTGGTTACCAGAGCGAAGAAGTCGATAGCATCGTTTAAGCTTCGTGAAGGTATGCCTATCGGATGTAAGGTAACGCTTCGTGGTCACCGTATGTATGACTTTCTTGACAGGCTTATTAGTGTGGCTCTTCCACGAGTGCGTGATTTTCGTGGTACACCAACGCGTGGGTTTGACGGGAAAGGAAACTACACGCTTGGCGTGAAAGAACAAATTGTTTTCCCGGAAGTGGATCTTGATAAACTTGATAAGATCCGTGGGTTAGATATTACTTTTGTTACAACTGCTAACTCTGATGATGAAGGAAGAGCTCTTCTTGATGAGCTTGGAATCCCTTTCAGAAAAGCAGCTTAATAAGGAGAAGAGAGAGACGTGGCGAAGAAATCACAATTAGCAAAATGTGCCCGCAAGAAACGCTTTGGTGTGAGAGATTACACAAGATGTCAGGTCTGTGGCAGACCTCGTTCTGTGTATAAGAAATTTTTACTCTGCAGAATCTGCTTCCGTGAGCACGCTCACAGTGGGCTGATTCCAGGAGTGACTAAAGCAAGCTGGTAGTAAGAGAGAGAAAGGAACAGAGATATGGTAACGGATCCAGTAGCAGACCTACTTACAAGAATTCGTAACGCACAACGTGCTAAGCACTATACTGTGCGAATCAGTGCTTCAAGCATGGCAGAGCGTATCCTTACAGTGCTTAAGGAAGAGGGATTTATCGAATCCTTTGAGCAGAAGAAGGATAAGGAAGAGAAGTTTGATGAGTACGAAGTTGCTCTTAAGTATCACTCTGATGGAGAGCCTATGATCTCTCAGGCAAAGCGAGTGAGCAGCCCGGGACGTAGAATTTACGCTAAGAGTGATCAGATACAACAAGTACATCACGGTCTTGGGATTTCGATCATTTCAACATCTCAGGGAGTAATCTCTGACCGTGTTGCAAGACAGAAGAAAATTGGTGGAGAAGTTCTGGCTAACATTTGTTAGTGCCAGATAGTTTTGATGAGCAGGTGAGAATATGTCGCGAGTAGGAAAAGTACCAGTAGAGATACCTTCAGGGGTCAAAGCATCAGTTGATGGTTCAACCATCTCCGTTGAGGGACCTAAAGGGAAGCTTCAGAAAGAATTTAGTGGTTACGTTACCCTTACGGTGGAAGACGGCAATGTTGTGGTTGCACCAGCAACACAACGTAAGCAAGCGTTGTCAAATTGGGGCACCGCTCGCGCTATTGTGGCGAACATGGTTAAGGGTGTTGTTGATGGCTGGTCGAAATCACTTGAGCTCTCAGGGGTAGGATTCACCGCCACTATGAGCGGCAAGGAACTCGTGCTTGCTACCGGGTACTCTCATAAGACGAATCTTACTATTCCTCAGGGAGTAACATGCAAGGTTGAGAAGCAAGCGATTCACCTTGAGTCTTGCGATAAGCAAGTTGTAGGGGAGTTTGCAGCAACGGTAAGACGAGTATGCCCTCCAGAGCCATATCTCGGAAAAGGGATTAAGTACAGCGACGAAGTTGTGCGTCGCAAGGCTGGTAAAGCAGGCGGTAAGTAACGTATTAAGACTTCAGTTTAAAGTTAGGAGCATAAAACAATGGCTATTAAACCTAAGAAAGTAAAAATAACACCGAGGCAGCGAAGAAAGTTTCGTTTCCGCAAAAAAGCGAGTGGTACTGCTGAGCGTCCGAGGCTTTCAGTTTATAAGGGAACAAAGCACACCTATGTTCAGGTTATCTCTGATGTTGACGGCAAGACTCTTGTGGGAGCTTCAACGAAAGACAAGGATGTTCAAGGAGCGATTGAAAGTGTCAAGCAAGAAGGGCTTCACGCTACGGTAAAAAGCTCAAAGAGCGTTCTCTCAGCTAAGGCTCTGGGGAACGTTATCGCGAAGAAGTGCGAAGAGAAGGGGATTAAGAGCGTTATCTTTGATAGAAACGGGTTCCTTTTCCACGGACGTGTAAAAGCAATCGCTGATGGTGCTCTTGAAGCAGGTTTAAAGATTTAACGTAAGGAAGAGAGAAAGAATATGGATCTTAAAAGTTTAATTCATTCCAGACGTGTAGCCCCCGAGCATTGCGGTGAGCTTACTGATAAGACGGTATTTATCAACCGTGTTGCCAAGGTGGTAAAAGGTGGACGTCGTTTTAGCTTTAGCGCCCTTGTTGTGAGCGGAGATGGACAAGGCCACGTTGGATTTGGACTTGGAAAAGCTAACGAAGTTCCTGACGCTATACGTAAGGCTTCTGAGATGGCTCATAAGAATCTCGTTAAAATACCTATGAAGGGTTCAACGATTCCTCATGACGTTATCGGAAAATTCGGGCCGTCTGATGTTGTGCTTAAGCCAGCGCCTCCGGGGACTGGAGTTATCGCCGGTTCTGTTGTGCGTGCTGTTGTAGAATCTGCTGGTATTCACGATATCCGTACAAAGTGTATCGGTTCAAACCGTGCTCAGAACGTTATTCAGAGCACTATTATGGGCCTTCTTTCACTCAAGGATCCTGAGCAGGTAGCGAAGGAGCGTAACCTGAGTATTGATGAAATGGTCTACGCGCCATATTAGGGGTAGCATGTTCTCTCGCAGAAGAGATCGATAATTTAACGGAGCAAGTTATGGCTGATGAAATTAAAAAAATACGAGTGAAGCAGGTAAGAGGAACTTGTGGACGCACGCAGCGTACCAAAGACACTCTTGCGGCTCTTGGTCTGGGACGTCCTGGAAAGGTTAAAGAGCTACCAGCGAACCCGGCAGTAATCGGCATGGTCAAAAAGGTGCGACATCTTATTGATGTTGAAGCCTGTTAGGAGAGTGCAAAACAATGAGTGAAGAACAAGTAAAAGAAGAAACAGCGCTTGAGCTTTCAACGCTTGGTCCAAATAAGGGTGCTCGTAAAGTTAGCAAACGCATTGGACGTGGAGATGGCTCAGGAAAGGGTAAGACTTCAGGGAAGGGGCACAAGGGACAACGTGCTCGTGCGGGTGTAAGCATTCCGGGATGGTTCGAAGGTGGTCAGATGCCTCTCTATCGTAGAGTAGGAAAGATCGGATTTCGTTCCAGAAAGAAGAGACAGGGTATCAACCAGTATCTTCCAGTAAGCCTGAACGTACTTGAGAAGTTTGAAGATGGCGCAACAGTCGATATCGAGGCGCTTAAGTCTGTTGGCTACTCACCAAAGAGCTCACAAAAAGCCGGTGTTAAGATCGTTGCCAGTGGTGAGCTTAAGAAGAAGCTTACAGTAAAGGCGCATGCTTTTACTGCTTCTGCAAAGGAAGCCATCGAGAAAGCTGGCGGAAGCGTTGAGCTGATTACTACTACGGCTAAAGAATAGCACTTCACACACAGGAGCTCGCGGAGCACGCGGAGAGAATGAGTCTTAAATTCTCCGTGCTCTCCGCGAGCTCCTGTGTTTTAATTCTATCAAAGTCACCTATGCGATATGTATTAGGTTTAGAAGGGGAGAGATATGATAGGCGGATTGGGAGATGTCGGTAAAATTCCTGAACTAAGGAATAGGATCCTTTTTACGATATTAATGCTCGCTGTTTATCGCCTCGGTGTTTATGTATCTACTCCGGGTATCGATGTGGCGGCACTCCGTGAGCTCTTCAACACAGACGATGGTACGCTCTTTGGTATGATTAACATGTTCTCTGGGGGGTCTTTTGAGAACTTCTCAATCTTTACCCTAGGGATTATGCCGTACATCAGTGTCTCCATTATCATTCAGGTGCTCACTCCTGCTATTCCAACCCTTGAAGCATTAAAGAAGGAAGGGGAGTCAGGGAGAAGGATACTTACAAGATATACCCGTCAGGGAACTGTCATACTCGCCCTTTTTCAGTCGTTCTTTATCTCACTTGGTCTTGAAAAGCAGGGCCTTGTTCTTGAACCGGGTTGGGCTTTCCGTCTCTCTACTGTTATCACCCTTACTGCCGGTACGGCATTTATCATGTGGCTCGGTGAGCAGATTACTGAGAAAGGGATCGGTAATGGGATTAGTATTATTATCTTCGCCGGTATTATAGCCAGTATGCCGAGCGTACTTGTTGGAACACTTGCTCTGGCGCAGACGGGAGAGATGCAACCTCTAACAGTTCTTCTGCTCTTGGCGTTCTGTGTTCTTACTATTGGTCTTATCGTTTATGTTGAGCGAGCCCACAGGAGGATTCCTATTCAGTATCCGAGAAGGATGGTAGGGAATAACCTCGCTCAAGCACAGACTCAGTACATGCCGCTTAAGGTCAATATGGCCGGGGTAATTCCTCCAATTTTTGCCTCAGCCTTTATGGTTGTGCCGGCAACAGTTGCCTCTTTTAGTGATAACGCGGTACTTCAGGAAGTTATGTCGTACCTTACGCCAGGGACGTGGAGCTATACGCTTATATTCGTGGTGCTTATCATTGCGTTTACCTTTTTCTATGTTCCAATAATCTTTAACCCGGAAGAAGTTTCTGAGAACTTAAAGAAGAATGGTGGATTTATCCCGACAGTACGTCCTGGAAAACCAACTACCGATTACCTCTTTATGATCCTTAACCGTCTAACCCTGTGGGGATCCATTTACATAGCACTCGTGTGTATCATCCCACAGCTTGTGTACTTTGAGCTTGGCGCGGAGAGCTTCGCCTACGTTTTTGGTGGAACAGCTATTCTTATTGTGGTCGGGGTAACACTTGATACCGCTTCTCAGATCGAGTCTTTCGTAGTCTCTAAAAATTACGAGGCGTTTATGAGCCGTACAACGAAAAAACGTGGTGGTATGGGCTCAATGAGTTATTCTCGTAGTCGTCTGTTAAAACGTTAACCTCAAACCCCAAACAGAGAGAGAGGTTCTTTTATGAAACGTATTGTACTCCTCGGGCCTCCTGGTGCTGGAAAAGGTACTCAGGCTGATGTCATCTGCGAAAAGTATAGTGTTCCTCATGTTTCGACCGGCAATATATTAAGAGAAGCCGTATCTAATAAAACGCCACTAGGTGTTAAGGCCAAAACCTTTATGGATGCCGGAAATCTCGTGCCCGATGATTTAGTGATTGACCTTATTCGTGAGCGATTAACGAAAGAAGACTGTGAGAAGTCAGGTTTCTTACTCGACGGCTTTCCGCGTACGATTGATCAGGCAGTTGCTCTTGATAAGCTCCTTGAAGAGATCTCAAGACCATTAACACATGTTGTTGATATCGACGTTTCTGATGAGATTCTCATTGAGCGTATCGCAGGAAGAGCTCAAGAAGGCTCTGGCCGCTCCGATGATAATGCTGAAGTAGCTGCCAACCGCTTGAAGGTCTATCACGAGCAAACTGCCCCCGTAAGCGCCCACTACAAAGAAGCAGGGAACCTGAGCGAAGTAGACGGAACAGGTTCTGTAGAAGAGGTCTCAACAAGAATTCTAAACATCATAAATTCCTAACCTCTCCATACTTCGCCCTTGGCGGGGCTTCGTATGACGAGCCACTCATGGATTCAGTATAGAGAAAAGTCCAAATATTATTATAAAGGTAATGGCATACCTCTATATACAATGTGGTTATAGAAGGCATTGTGCAGGTAATGTATTAGCGTAATTTTTGCAGTTTAGAACATTTTTATACTGACAAAGTGGGAATTTGAACAAAACTATCAAAGGATTAAGTAATAAACTCACTAGCATTGCTGTATACTCATGTGCGACTAAAGCCTAATGCTTAGAGAAAAGAAATGAAGAGAAAAATATTACACGTCTTCTTACTATTCATCCTTGCTGCTTCTGCCAGTGCGCAAACGCAGATCCCTTACCCAGAGTCAGCCTTTGAGGGCAAGGTTGGAAAAACGTATAAAGAGTCAGAATCGGCTTGGCCTAGAGTTCCCACTGCGGCACCGGACGCGCCGAACGTGGTTGTGATTTTATTGGATGACGTAGGCTTCGGTCAGACTTCTACTTTCGGTGGGCTTATACCTACTCCTAATCTCGATCAGCTGGCGTCTGAGGGGCTGCGCTACAACCGCTTTCATACAACAGCGATCTGCGGCCCCTCTCGTGCAGCGCTGCTTACCGGACGAAATCATCATGATGCCGGAAACGGATTTCTTATGGAGTGGGCAACAGGATTTCCGAGTTATACGACTATGATTCCGCGAAGTACCGCCACTGTTGCTGAAGTACTCAAAAACAACGGCTATACAACCTGGTGGTTCGGGAAGAATCACAATACTCCAGACTGGGAAACCGGTCCGACTGGCCCCTACGATCGCTGGCCAACTGGCATGGGCTTTGACTACTTCTATGGATTTAACGCCGGAGAGACTCATCAGTTTTATCCCGTAATTTTTGAGAACACGACTGCAGTAGAGCCTGACAAAAGTCCTGAGGAAGGCTACCACTTTATGACTGATATGACGGATCGCGCGATTGCAAAGATGCGTTATGGGAAATCTGTTGCGCCAGAAAAACCGTTCTTTATGTACTTTGCTCCTGGTGCTATGCACGCGCCACACCATGTTACAAAAGAGTGGCGTGATAAGTTTAAAGGCAAATTTGATATGGGCTGGGAGAAGTACCGGGAGATCGTCTATAAAAACCAGCTAAAAATGGGCATCATTCCGCCAGATACCAAACTCACGGATCGCCCTGACTGGGTGCCACCATGGGACAGCCTCTCTGAGGAGCAGAAAAAATTGTACACAGCACTTTTTGAAAACTTCGCTGGATACTTTGCATTTACTGACCATGAGGTGGGACGATTACTGGATGCCATCAAAGAACTTCCAGATGCGGATAATACACTTGTCTTTTACATCGTTGGCGATAACGGTGCTTCCTCAGAAGGTGGGCCTGATGGAACACTCAATGAAATTAAAAATCTAAATGGCATACCTACTGCAATTGAAGAGACCCTTGCAGGGCTTGATCGCTTGGGTGGTCCCGAATCAGAACCTCACTATCCAGTTGGCTGGGCATGGGCTGGTAATACACCTTTTCAATGGGTGAAGCAGGTCGCTTCGCACCTTGGTGGTTCTAGAAACCCTATGATTGTTAGCTGGCCTGCTAAGATCAAGCACGACGATAAGCCACGCGATGCCTTCCTGCATCTTGTTGACGTCATGCCCACCATTCTAGAAGTGAGTCAAGTCACGATGCCCGAGAAAGTAAATGGCATTGAACAGCTTCCACTTGCAGGAAAGTCTTTTGCTTCGAGTTTTTCAGATTCAGATTTTGAAGGCCGAAATGAACAGTACTTTGAAGTGCTCAGTAATCGCTCCATCTATGAGGATGGTTGGAAAGCGAATGCTCAACACACTCTACCGTGGCGTCAGGACTTGGCACCTGGTAATTGGGATAAGGACAGGTGGGAACTTTACCATTTAGACGAGGATTTCTCTGAAGCTAACGATCTCGCAAAGGAGAAACCTGAAAAACTAGCTCAAATGAAAGCAAGCTTTGACGAAGCAGCAAGGAAATATCATGTGTATCCTTTAGATGATCGTGGTGCTGCCCGTCTCGCTTCCCCCAAACCTCCTGCACCGGGTTCTAATCCACAGGCAACTAGGTTTACTTTTTTTTCAGGAGCAACCCGACTCGCTGAAAGTGCGGCTCCTCCGATGAAGAACAGGAGCTGGACTTTGACTGCCACACTTGATGCCGATGGCGCGAATACTCAGGGCGCGATCCTTGGCTTTGGTGGAGTAGCAGCCGGTATGGTTGCCTATGTGAAAGATGGTGTCCCGATGTTTGACTACAATTATTTCGAAGACCATACCGTTGTTAAGGGCAACACAACTCTCCCAAAAGGCAAAGCCACACTTCAGTATAAATTTGTCTACGAAGGTGGTGGACCGGGTAAGGGGGGGGACATTGTCATTGCCCTCAATGGAAAAGAGATTGGGCGTGGTCACTGTGATAAAACAGTTGCGGGGCGTTTCGGCATTGATACATTTGGTATTGGTGAAGACAGCGGCCAACCGGTGACGCCAGATTATCAACCACCATTTAAATTTACTGGTTCGATTGAGAAAGTTGTTATTGATTTACAACCTGCAAGTTAAGGCTGAGTATAGAATGTAGCACTTAATTCCTACGTGAAGATTGATATAAAAGAATGAGAATATGACGATTCTTACTCTTGTTAACGCTCTAATTGCTCCAGAAAATCAGACCGTCCAGTTGTGATTGTCATGAGTTTTTTCATATTTTAGATTTAAGCGTGATCTCATAAGAAATCTCAGCAAAAGTTCGAAGTCGTTGCCTTGGCGTCCGCGTTCTCCAGTGTTAATTTTACCTATTTCAGCTAGCGCACAATTTAAGCGGAAAAAATTAGAGTCCCCCATACAACTGTCGTAGTAATTAACGAAAACGATACAGCAGTGCTCGAAACATCCTTGGCTTTTTTGATCAGGTCCCTTCGCTCAGTAGTAACCTCATCAGCAAGTGCCTCAATTCCTGAGTTTAAAAGTTCAACGATAAGAACTAAAAAAAGACACAGAAACATAAGAGCCCGTGAGACAGGGCTAATGGTGAGAAAAAAGGGGACAGGTGCCAGTACGATACAGAGCCAGAGCTCTTGCCGAAAGGCTTCCTCAGTTTTATAGCAGGTAATAAAACCTTCTAGCGAGTACTTACACGCGTTTTTAAGACGCGTTAGAGAACCAACTCCGTGCTTATTCATATCATTCCCTCATAGAATACTAACGAGCGTATCGCCTCACGGCACTGTAGCATATTTTGTGTTGTGAAACTGTTTTCGCGCAAGTGATTTATCGCCTGTGTGAACATTTCAGTGAGCTCACGAATGCCTCGCCTTCTTCTCGCAACTGATGCATGGCGTCCTCAAGTAAACGGGGTGGTGCGTACTATTGAGAATACACTTACTCAGCTCTCTGCGCAGGGCTATGAGTATGAAGTTATTCATCCCGAACTCTTTAATAATTTCCCGGCTCCGCTCTATCCTGAAATTAAGCTGGCATTTCCGCGTCAAAAGACGGTTGCGCGAAAGATTAGAGATTTTCAGCCTGATCATATTCACATAGCAACTGAAGGTCCTATCGGTCAGCGCGTTCGCAAGTTTTGCGTAAAAAACAATTACTCATTTAGTACTTCCTTTCATACGCTTTTTCCTGACTATCTAAAGGCGCTGGCTGGGGTACCTCCTTCAATCACATGGAGATTTTTTAGGTGGTTTCATTCTGCGGCAAAGAGCACGATGGTGCCCACTCATTTTATTAAGGATTTACTTTCAGCCCGCGGATTTACCAATTTAAATGTCTGGTCACGTGGGATTGATAGAGAGATCTTTTATCCGCATGAACCGGTGTTGTCACGCAAGGGGGGGAAGCCCATCCTGCTCTATGTTGGACGAGTTTCGAGAGAGAAGAATATCGAAGAATTTTTAAGACTTGAGACTGAGAGTGATAAGTACGTCGTGGGAGATGGCCCGATTCGTGCTCAACTCGAGTCAAAATATCCGCAGGCTACCTTTGTCGGGTACAAGAAGGGGCACGATCTTGCGGCGCACTTTAGTAGTGCAGATGTATTTGTATTCCCGAGTAAGACAGATACCTTTGGCAATGTGGTTCTTGAAGCGCTTGCATGCGGAGTTCCTGTTGCGGCATTTCCACTAGCTGGAGCGCTTGAGCTCGTTAGTCAGGATACGCGTCTGGGGGCTGTTGACGAGAGTTTGCAAATAGCGGTAGATGCTGCTCTTAAATCTGGAGAGTCTAGCTTTTGCCATGAGTTTAGCACTCGCTTCACATGGCAAAATGCGGCAAACCAATTTATTTCAGGGCTTGTGCCGGTGTAGCTTTGAAGTTTTGAAAATGAGGCTCTTACCGATAGTTACTAATTTGTTTCCATAAGGCTGATAGGCGTGTTAACCTGTCGCCCAAATATTCAATACAGACGGTACTGCATATGCTGACAGTAACTGAAGCCATCCCGACACATAATGATTTAACCATTGAACGTGCGACCTATACGAGCCAAGCATATACAGCTCATATGGCCCACTTAATGCTATGACAATCGACTAATAGTAGAAATGACTGATCCTTGTAATCACCAAGATATGTTGGCACGTTTATCCGAGCTCGAGGAAGATTTAAGTAGGATTAAAGAACGAAATGCGATGGTCGAAGGGGAGAAAGCTTGGGAACTATCCTCGACGCGTAAGATTTCCATCGTCATATTTACATATTTTATAACCTCACTTGTTTTTTGGCTCATCTCAGTTCCGCGTCCATTAATGAACGCCTTTATTCCTACGGTAGGATATTTTCTCTCAACACTCTCTTTGCCAATAGTAAAGAGGAGATGGATCTCAAAGTATACAGAGTTAAGCTGAGCTCATACGACCTGCGCTGGCTGTTTTTTTCATGAGATTGTCTCAATACGCTTAAGATGACTGGGATCTTAAAGTAGTATATATTCGCCCTATGCTTGTTAATTTTGACTTTGATGGTGTTATAGCTGATTCAGCAGATTCTGTACTTGAGCTGACAAGACGCGCTCAATCTGAAATTGGAGGGGGACGGGCGCCTACAAGGGACGATCTCCGTACTCTTGAGAACTTAACATTTCCAGATCTTGCTGAGGCAATTGAGGTAGATCCTGCACTGTTTACAGAGAGAGTATTTGAGCTTCAGAATGATACGACCGAAAGTCCCGACCTGTTTCCCGCCATGCCAGATCTGCTCCGTTCCCTAGCACATGCACATTCGGTTGTGATTATTACTTCGAGTGTAGAATCACAGGTGCGCGAGATACTGAGGCAAAACAATTTAGAGGATACGGTATCTAGCATTTGCGACGGGAAAATGCCCGGATCTAAATCTGACAAGATCATTAATATGCTTGAGCAGTTTAGCATAGCGCGTGATGAAGCATATATGATTGGAGATGCGCGTAGTGATATTCGTGAGGGAAAAAGGGCAGGCGTAAAAACAATAGCAGTCACATGGGGATATCAATCGAGAGAAAACCTCATGTTGGAAAGTCCAGATTTTATCATCGATTCTCCACAAGAGCTTTGTGCTCTGTTCAACATAAAATAAAGCAGCCCAAGCTCTGCTCTCTTCCAAGATGAACGAATACGGGTTTTCCCGATCGGTTGTAGCTGGCAGAATGCCAAGGGAATGAAAAAGAAAGTTATCATCATCGGAGCAGGCCCCGCTGGCCTGACTGCCGGGCTAGAGCTCCTGAGACGAGCTAAGGAGTACCACGTAGTCATTTATGAACAAAATGACTATGTGGGAGGAATCTCTGCCACGATAGAGCATGAAGGAAATCTCATGGATCTTGGAGGGCATAGATTTTTTACAAAGAATAGTCGTGTGCAGAATTGGTGGTTTTCAGTCCTCCCAATTCGTGCAGTCGAAAAGGAAGAAAATTTTACGATAAGTTACCAGAATCAGACTGCCACAATTGACTCACAGAGCGTTAAGAATCTTGAGGAATCAAGCAAATCGGCAGACAAGAGTCATTTTCTCATTCGTGAAAGATATTCGCGTATTCTTTTCAATAGGCATTTTCTTTCATATCCAATAAAACTTGAATGGGCTGTTTTTAAATCACTTGGTTTGAGACGAGCACTCCTCTCAGGCGTTACGTATTTTAAGCGTCAGCTCTTTCCAAAGTACCCCGAAGAAAGTCTTGAAGATTTTTTTATAAATCGCTTTGGAGACACGCTCTATGAAAACTTCTTTAAAGAATATACGGAAAAAGTTTGGGGGGAGAGTTGTCGTTCACTGAGTGCTGACTGGGGAGCACAGCGGATAAAAGGTCTATCTGTTAGAAAGATCCTGTCGAATATGATCTTTTCAAAATTCCAATTCAAGAAAAAGGGCCTTGCCGCGGAGCAAAGAAAAGAGACAAGTCTCATCGAAAAGTTTCTCTATCCAGCTCGTGGACCAGGACAATTCTGGCAAGAGGTGCAAAAAGAGTTTGTACGTTTAGGGGGAGAGATTCATCTCGAGCATAATGTTTGCAGTATCAATGCACATGAAGGAGCCTTCTCTGTGCGTGTGAGCCGAGGTGAGCTTTTAAAAGAAGATCTTGTAGAGAGCGCAGATGCAATTATCTCCTCTATGCCAATTCCACGTCTCATTGACGCCCTTGGGACAAATGTGCGAGAGAGTATTCGAATATTAGCGCAGGGCCTGAAATACCGAGATTTTATAACCATTGGTTTGCTCTATCCTCATTTGACACCAAAGCATATTTATCGGAATGCAGAAGCTCCGCTCTACCTGAATGATACTTGGCTCTATGTGCAGGAGCCCGGATACAAGGTTGGACGAATTCAGCTTTTTAACAACTGGAGTCCACATCTAGTAGCTGATTCAAAGTTAGCGTGGGTAGGCCTCGAGTATTTTGTGAATAAAGGAGATGAGCTTTGGCAACTCTCTGATAGCGAACTGACGGCATTTGCGACTAGGGAGTTCGAACAACTTGGTTTTGCAGATTCATCAGAGTGTATCTCTTCTCGAGTGGTCCGAGTCGCTAAGGCATACCCAGTATATTCTGGAAACTATGCTCGAATCGGAGAGATTGTTGAGGAGCTAGCGAAGTTCCCCGGCATCTACCCGGTCGGTAGAAATGGGATGCACCGATATAATAATCAGGATCATTCTATGCTTACTGCTCTTGAATCAGTAGATCAACTTTTAAGTAACCAGAGAGCTCCTGAAAGAGTGTGGAAAGTTAATACTGAACAAAGTTATAGTGAAGAGCTTGAGAACGATAAGTAGATTGAATATGGATACCTGCCGTTGAAGAGTATAAAGAATGTATCTATCGCCATAGTATATTTACTCCTTAGTGCGGTTTGCTTGCAATTCTACGCGAGTACTTGGTTTACGGTTTCAAAATGTCTGAAGTATGTAGCCGAAAATGGGGGCTACGAAAAGTTTGATGTGCCACCTGTGAATATATCGCACCATCCGGGGGTAGATACCGTTAAGCTATTCTTAAATGTGAAGCGAAAAGAACGACAACGTGTAGGGCTGTACTTTGATGACTGTATTACCTCATTTACGATTAATGGAGAGGATTACCCGGGGACGCTTCCCCTTTGTTCTTTTTATAAGAGGGTGGATCTAGATCTGAGCGGTCAACTCCGCCTCGGAGAGAATGTCTTGAGCATAACTCTAGAGAACAAGGAGTATAGCTCACACCTAAGTATCCTTCCTCTTGAAAATGAATCGCGTCAGTTTGCATTCCTCGTGCTCATAGGCCTCACGTTTTTCCTCTCTCTCTCTTCTTTCTTTAAAGCATTTGCAGGTGACGATTATAGGCTTCACTTGAGTACTCTGCTTATTATGCTAGCTATGATTGTTCTCCGAAGTACGTATGTACTTAAGACAGATATAAATATACGGGGGGCTGATGCTATGGGGCATTTGGAGTATGTCCGATACCTCTATGAGCACTGGACCCTGCCGGGTTTTGATCACGGATGGCAGACGTATCATCCTCCTATCTATCATGCCCTAGCCGCAGGTCTGGTAGGTCTCTATTCTTACTTCTCGCCGACCGCAATTACTCATCACCTCATTATTCAAGCTTTCTCCTTTTGTATGAGTATTTTCTGTTTGCTTCTGGTCTGGGCTTGTATTGAGAGTAGTAAATTTCAGGCTCCAATTAGACTCTTTCACAAGAATGTCTTCTTACTGTTTGTCGCAACAAATCCTGCCGTAGTTTTTATGTCAGCTCAGGTCGGCACAGATTCTCTTTTTCTCACTTTTTGTCTTACTATCTATTTATCGCTTATCGTGTGGTGGGGATCCGAATCGCTTAGGTGGTGGTATAGTTTCTCCCTTGCGAGTGCAATGAGTCTTCTTGTTCGCTTTAACTCAGTGGTGCTTATTGCTACTGGCTTTTGCTTAATGTTTTTGAAATGTTCAGTGTCTCTTTCTAAGAGACTTGTTCTCTTATGCCAGAGTGCTGCTCTTATGGTGGTTCTCTCAGGATGGTTTTATGTCGTACGTTTTGTTTATGAAGGACAAAGTCATATCGTTGGAAACGTGCATCACCTTGCTCAAATAGCAAGCGCGCCAAATACATTGGCAAATTTTACCACATTTAATTTTTGGAAGGTGTTAGAAACTCTCTATAACAGCACATGGGATGATACATACCGTCGTCATTATTTCCCTGAAGTCCTCTATAAATCTTTTTTCTTTGGTGAGTTTACACATGATATTGCGATGAGGTGGCCCGCAGTGGTGCTCTTGTGTTCCGGTCTTGTATTACTTGCTTTCATTGTTTGGAATATGTTTTATGCCCTCCTTGATGAGAAGAGAACGGCATATCCTGAAGCTCTTGTCCTCTTACTCTCTTTTGCGGCTATAGTATGTTTTCGTTACCTTTCGCCATATGTGCCCAGCCAGAATTTTCGGTATATTGCTTTTGCAATAGTACCAATGGGCTATATGGCACTTGCGAATAGTTATGCTGTAATGCGTTTGGCTACATGTGCAACAATGTGCATTATAAGTTTAGCATCTGCAGTATTTTTGTGTGCTCTATAGTAACGTTCCATGCTCCTTTTCAAGAGGGGCATATCGAAGTTGCTTAGGAATGAGGCCACGGATATTCTGAATATTCAGCTAGCCAGTGATAAGTAACAATGTGGCCGATAGTAACCAAAGAACATCTGGATAATTTAGCAGATAAAGGTCTGATCGATCGTACTTGGTCAGAATGTGACCGCGATCTTGATTTACATGAGTTTCAAAATGCCAGGATAGAGGATGCTGCTAGTGCCAGACCACGGCCGGTTTTTAGTACCGAAGGAGCCTTTTACCGTATAGGCTTTGATGTTTTTGGTGGCCGTAATAACGACAAGCTTGTTTATGAGTTGCCTGTACTAAGAGTTAGAACGGTACTTGAAGCCGCTGCTCGGAGTGCAGAAATCTCATGTCGTACATTATTGTTTTATGAATTTCCAGATTTTTACGAGCACAATAAGTTCCAGAGAAAACTCCTAGTGGCGACCGGTCAGGAACAAGCCGACAAGCTTGCGGAGGTGGCTGCGGCATTTAAGCAACAGGTATTAGACGACAAAGATTCGTATTTCCTAAGGAAAGGTTGTGCGATGAGCTACCGAGAGCCCTCTGTGCTCCATGAGTTTATTGAAGATGTGTTACCAAGAAAGTCTACTCGTTTAAACATTCCGGCACTTGCGGAGAAAGATGGCCAGATTTGCTTTAGACATACAGATCATTATCATACGTATCATGAGGGTCTTAATCCGAACGAAGTCATTAAAGGCATAGAGAACGGCTCATTTGATATCTTGAGTGGGTGTTTTGTTCTGGGATGAATGATTTCAGTTAGCTCCTCCGCAGTGTAAAGCGAATATGCTGAAATCGGGTTACAATCTGCTTAGACCTTTAAGCATCCTGCAGGTCTGTTTAGTGCGTTAATTATTGAACAAGCAACTTGCTCGTGTATTATGGGGATAGTGAATTCTAACGTTATCACCACAATATCTAATGAGCCTATTTTCTAATATACTTTTATCCTGCCTCTTTCTTTTTTCTTTTTCCGGGGTTTCTTCAGCTGCAGATAAAGAGTTAGTTATTCCAGTTATGGTGGGTCAGACGGGCGCATCTTCAACATTTGGCAAGGGCGAGATCGATGCGTATGTGCTCGCCGTAGAGGAATGGAATGAACGGGGAGGCGTAAACGGAAAAAAAGTAAAACTTCAGGTTGAAGATACTCAAACAGATCAGAAACAAATCATCACAGCGTTTCATCGTCTGGCTTTAAATAACCCGCCAGTAATGCTAGGCCCTACATGGTTAGATGGTTTTCAAGCGGTTATTCCTGTCGCGAGAAGGAAAGCCATACTTCTTGTTACTCCAAGTGCAGCTCGTGAGGCCTTCGCCACTGAAAATAAAGATTGGCCTGTGACTTTTTATCATAATTCAACGCTTGAAACGGAAGTCCTTGTTTCAAATCTCCGTGAACAAGGGCACAAACGTTTTGCCCTGATCTATGAGCAGGAGCCTTTTGCTGAAATGATTAGAAGGCTCATACTTCAAAAGGTGGAAGAACCAATTGCAGATATAGGAGTGCAGGCAGGGGAGGCTGACTTTCGAGCCGCGCTTACCAAGCTAGCTACAAAAAAGCCTGATGTTTTGCTTATTTTTGTATGGGATGAAAATTCGCTCCTGTCTCTTTTAAAGCAGATCCGAGCGTTACTTCCTGAGGTCTCACTAGCTACGGTGCATGATGGTGAGGGGTGGCTTGATAAGCCGTCATTTCAGTCAGCGCTTCCTCAACTTACCTATAGCAAATTCGAGTTAGCCGATAGCACCTTTGATGAGCGTTTCAATAAGCGATTTGGATATAAACCTATGTTAACAGCGTCAAATGCCTATGATGCGTTAAACGCAGTTCTTCAGGCAAGAAAGGCGGGCAAAAATACAGCTTTAGAAATCCAAGATTTTTTGACTAATCACACTCTTGATACCGTTACATTTGGAAAGTTTAAGTTTCAAGAGGATGGTAATGTTCCATCACGGGTGGTTGTCATTGACTATAATTCTAGGTCTGACTAGATATGAGAGGAGAGAGAAATAAGCTTGAAGTTTTATAGTCTCAATCTCTCTTAAAATCATATTGAAGTTTGAATATGTCCAATCTACTTAACGAAAACCTATCTTACATTAACGAGTGGTTTGGCTCTGAACTTGATGAACAAGAGTTAGCCTCAAAATTTCAGGTGAAGGCTGCTGAGATCTTGAAACAAGATTTTGGTGTTGAGGAGTTAAGTACTTCAGAGGGAGTGCTTCTCCGTCACTGCGTGAAGAGGTGTTTAGATGTATGGGCGCAGGATTCAGTAGGGAATAAGAGAGGGGACAATAGCTATGGTGCTAGCTTGCATACACCTGAAAGAGAAGCAGCGTACTTATGGCTTAATGTAGCTTATGACGTAGATGCTTTAGCGCTAAGAGTTTATAAAGCTCTGCATCAGAGCGCTTCTCCTGAGTTTAGGGAGTGGTTAAAGAGAACAAGAGAGAATGCAACGCTTCCCTGACGTAGAGAGAAGGTTGTTATGCGCTAAGTTTCTTTTTGTAGTTTTCAATAGTAGAAAGCCCCGACATATCTGTCATTCGATCAAGAAAGAGCACACCATTTAGATGATCTATTTCGTGTTGTATTATACGTGCGATATGGCCTTCAAAGTTCTCAAGGTGCTCGTCTCCCTGAGGATCTATATATCTTACTTTGATCTGCAATTGTCTCGGGACCTCGCCTATAAGGCCGGGGATGCTAAAACAGCTCTCCCAATTTACTTCGACCTCGCCACGAACTTCTTCTAACTCGGGGTTAATCATTACATAGAGAGGGGATTCTTTGCGGTTGGGGAAGAAATCATTTTTTCTTAATTCTACTACTATCACCCTTCTCGCATCACCGATCTGTGGAGCCGCGAGTCCGGCACCGTTTAACTCTCTTAAGAGTTCTACCATCTGGGTACAGAGATCTTGGGCTTCTGTAATATCCTTAACTTCTTCACAGTTCTGGCGAAGGATAGGGTCTCCTATCATGAATAAGTGTTCATTTTTCCAGCTTTCTTCAAGGCTCTGCCCGCTCATAATTGACCTCAAAAGTTACATTGCCTGACAATGATATCATAATATGGAGTAACACTATAGATTAAGTGAAAGGCCATATGTGGCGTTTTATTCAATATGAGCAGAGCAGAACTTACAGCATCACTTACCGTAAATCCGAAAACATTTGACACAATGAAGTCAGCGCAGGACTGGTTTAAAGCATTTGCCTCATTGTCAGATGAGCGCTCCTCTGATGCTTTGCTTTTTCAGATGAGCAGAATGGATCTGAGCAGATCTCAACTTCTTCATCTCGCAGAGGGAGCAAGGGAAGTTTTACATCAGACCGCTTGTACGCATCCTCTAACTTTTTCCGAGTCCACTATAAACCCTGATAACGTGGTGGAGAGTGCTCGACTTTATTTAAGAGTTATAGAACGGTTTAGAGAGGCTGGCGATCAGCTAGCTCTGTCTCAGATCGGTGGGCAGCGCGAAGCGCCAATTCCTTTTCTTACCTCCGCTCTCATACGACTCCAGCAGATGGGGCATGTAAATGAAGCCTCTCAAATGCTCGGGTACATGAGCGAGAGCTCTGCCGCTCTGTCTCACGGCGTGCCGCAGCTTCCAAATCGGGGCGTGTAGGATATTAGCGATTGATCTTAAGTGGCTTCGCTGGGAAACTTACTCAGGTAAGCCCAATATGGACGGGGCTGGAGTTTACTCTTTTGCTATGACTGAAGACATTTACGATCCGAACTTTGTTAAGGGCCTCTTTAACGAGATGTCAAAGACTTATGGCATAACAAACTATATATCCTCATTTGGCTTTTGTGAGCGGTGGCGCCGTCAGTGTATTGAGCTGGCCCCACTGGCTCCAGGAATGATCGTATACGACCTTATGACTGGTATGGGGGAGTGTTGGAATCTTATTAACCAAAAATTAAAGAACGAAGGGAAGTTGGTGGCGCTCGATATTTCGGAAGTGATGTGCTCTCAAGCTTCACGTCAGAGAGAACAAGTACCGGCTCTTGATGTGAGCCTCTTAAATGAGGACTTTTTAAACAATTCTCTTTCAGATAATTCAGCACATTGTGTCATTTCTTCCTTTGGTATCAAGACATTTTCAGATGACCAAAAGGTTGTGGTTGCTGAACAGATCGCTAGGATCTTAAAGCCGGGTGGAAGCTTCTCGCTGCTAGAGATTTCTGTGCCGAAGCAACCACTCCTTCGCCCTCCCTATATGACGTACCTTAAGTACTGTATTCCACTAACTGGGAAGCTCTTTATGGGAAACCCAGACAACTACCGAATGCTTGGAGTGTATACTGAGAGGTTCAAAGATTGTCGGCTTATGAAGAGTCTGCTTGAACAGGCCGGTTTACGAGTTGAACTTAAAGATCTGTTCTTTGGCTGCGCGACTGCTCTGTGTGGTACAAAGAGTAAGTAGTATCAAGGGCGGGGCTTATGAAGAGAGCTATTTTTTTGACGTTTGCGAAGTTTTTTTTATTGAGTTCTCTACTCTATGCTCAGACACGGGTGCCGCGCTCTTTGTTATCAGAGACAGCCAGAGAGATGATTTCTGAGTCGGAGACTATTTTAGCGATTGAGTTAGGGCCGATGATCGAGTCTCCAATCTTTATGCCCCCACATTCCTCCGGGGGAAAGGGAAAAGCGCTATCGAGCGCGCAGAGAAAGATTCTGCTTAAGCATCTGTTAACTTCAAAGGAGTTAGATGACAGGGGCCGTTTTAAGAAGTGTAAGTTTAAACCGGGGATAAAGTTTAGTTTCTATCCTGAGTCAGTGCCAGATACGAGCGCAGTCCATGGCATAAACGCTGAGGCGCCTATAAGCTTACTTTTGTGCCTGAACTGTAATGTCTGGGCATTGCCGACAGGTACGTATCTTTCCAGAGAAACCAATGAACCAGATCCGCAAAGGATAGGTTACTTTGGTGATAGCCAGTCCGGCGAAAAAGAGCTTCGTGGGCTTTTTGATGAGCTTTTTCCCTCCCACGGATCCGCCCCTTAATACGGGGCCACCTAGTTTGGCGAGGGGGTATCGAGCAGGCATAGTGCCACGCAATACGTGCAGCAGGACAAAAGCCCTGTAATATCAGATGGTTATGCGCTAGCGCTTGTGGGTGGTTCTAGCTCGAGTGTTTCTCTAATAATGTCAAGAGAAAATATAGCGGAAAGGTTGAGAATAATTTGAAATCATTGTAGTATTGCGCATTCTGGCAGCGACCTCGTCGTGAACGATGCCATATGCCTGAAATTACAGGTAAAACGAAAAGGATGTCTTATGAAAGTACGAGCCTCAGTTAAGCCCATGTGCGCACACTGTCGCGTGATTAAGCGCAAGGGCAGAGTATATGTGATTTGTAAGAGAACTCCCAAGCACAAACAAAGGCAGGGATAACGCATTAATCGCAGATATCAAGAGAATTAAACAGGATAATAACTATGCCACGTATCGCAGGTGTTGATTTACCAAAAAAGAAAAGAGTAATACGAGCCCTTACGTATATTTACGGAATTGGTTTAACCAAGTCTCGTCACATTCTAGCTGAAGCAGGTGTTGATGAGAGCATTCGTGCTGATGATCTTTCAGCAGAGCAAACAGCTCGTATTCGTAACATTATTGAGAATCGTGAAAAGGTAGAAGGTGACCTTCGGCGTGAGGTTCAGATGAACATCAAGCGCCTTATGGATCTCGGTAGTTACCGTGGTTTACGTCACAGACGTGGCCTTCCTTGTCGTGGTCAGAGAACACAGACCAACGCAAGGACACGTAAAGGTAAGAAGAAAATGGCTATTGCTGGTAAGAAGAAGGCAACGAAGAAGTAACGGTATAAGGAGTAGAGAGTGGCAGCACCATCTAAGGGAAAATCAAAGGCTTCTAGTAAGAAGAAAAAAGTTAAAAAGAATGTGCCAGTTGGAGTGGCTCACATTCAGGCGACTTTTAACAACACAATCGTTACTATTACTGACCCAAGTGGTGGTGTGGTCTCATGGTCAAGCTCAGGCTGTAATGGGTTTAAGGGCTCGCGGAAGTCAACTCCATTTGCGGCTCAGGTTGCTGGCGAGATTGCTGCTCAGAAAGCTGTTGATTCAGGTATGAGAACAGTAAGCGTGCTTGTAAAGGGACCGGGAGCTGGTCGCGAGTCAGCACTCAGAGCTCTCGCTTCAAGCGGTTTACAGATTTCAGTAATTAAAGATGTTACTCCAGTGCCGCACAACGGATGTCGGCCTCGTAAGAGTAGAAGGGTATAAGAGTTAGAAAGAGAGAATTTCGTTAAAGGTATACGTAATTATGGCAAGATATCGCGGTCCAGTTTGTAGAATGTGTCGAAGAGAAGGTGAGAAGCTCTTTCTTAAGGGAGAGCGTTGCTTCACCAGTAAGTGTTCTGTTGAGCGTCGTGAAGGCGGCCCGGGACAGCACGGTAGAGGACGTCAGTCTTTCTCTGACTATAAAGTTCAGCTTCGTGCCAAGCAGAAGGTAAGAAGATCTTACGGTATCATGGAGAGAAAGTTCCGTGAGTACTTTAAGAAAGCGGCCAAGACAAAAGGGGTTACTGGTACAGAGCTTCTTGTAAATCTTGAAAGACGCCTTGATAACGTTGTTCATCGTCTTGGCTTCGGCTCATCACGTGCCCAAGCTCGCCAAGTTGTAAGTCACGGCCATATCCGTGTTAACGGAAAGCGTGTAAACATTCCTTCGTTCGCAGTATCAGTCGGAGATGTTATTGAGATTCGAGAAAAGAGCAGAAAAGATGTAACCATAACTGCTGCTATGGCTTCTGGTGAAAGTCGTGTTCCAGAATGGCTAACTCTTGAGCGTGAGGCTTATCGCGGTACAGTTATGTCTATGCCTGTACGTGAGCAAATGCCGCAATCGTATCAAGAGCAGCTCATAGTGGAGCTTTACTCGAAGTAGTATGAGATAGGGAGGCATGCACGCCGACGAAGGTTCGGATCGTGTGTGGTGGTATTTCAAGAGAAGTATGCAATTTTAGGATGACTTTAGGAGAAGTATGAAACGGATAACACTTAGAGACCTTATGAAGCCAAAAAGAGTTGAAGTTGAGCTCGGTACCAGTGACGACCGCTACGGAAAATTCGTTGCGGAACCTCTTGAGCGTGGCTTTGGTCTAACTATCGGAAACAGCTTAAGAAGAATTCTCCTTTCATCGCTTCAGGGAGCAGCTGTTACGGCAGTGCATATCGAAGACGTAATGCACGAGTTCTCAACCATTGATGGTGTTATGGAGGACGTAACTCAGATTATCTTGAACCTTAAGGAAGTTGTTCCAGTTCTTGAAGATAAAGACGAAGCGCACCTTCGTATCGAGACAAACTCAGCTGGTGAAGTTACTGCTGGAATGCTCACAGGTGACCCGGCTGTTAAGATTCTTAACCCTGAGCTTAAGATCGCTACTCTTGGTGAGGGCGCGAAGCTTAACATGAGCGTTACTATCCGTGTAGGACGTGGATATGTTTCTGCTGATAGAAACAGAGTTGAAGGCGCGCCGACAGGAACAATCTTTATCGATTCTATCTTCTCGCCAATTCGTCGTGTGAACCATGTTGTTACGAACGCTCGTGTTGGACAGCGCACTGACTACGACAAGCTTACTATGGAGATCTGGACTGATGGTAGCATCGATGCCCGTTCTGCAGTAGCTCAGGCAGCTCATATCCTTGTTGATCAGCTTTCAATCTTCGTAGGCGAAGGACTCGTTGTGGAGGAAGAAGAGCCAGTTGAAGAAGAGCCGAAGTCTCAGCTTAACGAGAACCTCTTCCGTCGTATTGAAGAGATTGAGCTTAGTGTTAGAAGCGCGAACTGTCTTGAGAACGCTGATATTAAGTATATCGGAGAGCTTGTGCAGAGATCAGAAGCCGAGATGCTTCGTACCAAGAACTTTGGAAGAAAGTCACTTAACGAGATTAAAGAGATTCTCGGAGAGATGGGACTTTCTCTTGGAATGAAGCTTGAAGATTTTCCTGCTCGCGAAGAGCTTGAGAAGATGCACCGTGAGACAGTTGAGTCTTAAGCGGTAGCAATTTAGAGAATACGTACAAAGTTAAAGTACAGAGTTAACGTACAGAGGTACCATGCGACACAATAAAGCGTTTAGAAAGTTTGGAAGAACTCCGGCCCATAGAAAAGCTATGTTTAAAAACATGGCGAATTCACTCTTTGAGCACGGAAAGATTGAAACAACGCTACACAAGGCAAAAGATCTGCGAAGAGTTGCTGAAAAGCTCATCACTCTTGCGGGAGATGATACACTCCACCGTCGCAGACAAGCATATAGCTTTCTTCCAGTAAAGAAGACAGTACATAAGCTCTTTACTGAAATCGGACCACAGTTTAAGGAACGCCCGGGTGGTTATACTCGCGTTATCCGTAGCCGTAGAAGAGCTGGAGATGCCGCTGAGATGGCGATCATTGAGCTCGTGACTGAAGATTACAAGCCTAAGAAAAAGAAAGCCTCTAAGACGCGTTCTACAGCGAAGAAGGCAGCAGCAAAACCTGAACCTAAAAAGGAAGAGAAAGCTGCTGAAACAAAGTCTGAAGAAGTATCAGAAACTACAGAAGCCAGCACCGAAGAGAAGTAAGCTGGCTAATCTTTATCATAAGTAAGGAGCCACACGATGAGTACTTCCACTGAAGGTAGCATGTACGGTAATGGAATGTTTGCTGGCAAGAAAGTCCTTGTTCTTGGAGTTGCAAACAATAAGAGTATCGCTTGGGCCATTACTGAGAGCCTGAGCAAAGAAGGGGCTACTGTCTGCCTCACGTACCTTAACGAAGCGCTTGAAAAGAGAGTACGGCCGCTTGCTGAGAGCATTGGATGTACAGATGTTCTTCCTTGTGATGTGCAGTCAGATGAAGAGCTTGATAATCTTTTTGCTGAGCTTGAGTCACGGTGGGGAACTATCGATTGTATCGTTCATTCCGTAGCATTTGCTGATCGTGAAGACTTACAGCGTCCATTTTCAGAAACCAGCCGGGCCGGTTTTCAGCTCGCGCTCGATATCTCCGCATATTCGCTAGTCGCAGTGGCCGGGCGCGCAAAGAAGCTTATGCCAGAGGGTGGTTCCATCATAACTATGACCTACCTTGGGGCTCTCCGCGCTATTGAGAACTATAACGTTATGGGTGTTGCCAAGGCAGCTCTTGAGTCCAGTGTTAGATATCTCGCAGCGGATCTCGGCGCCTCAAATATCAGAGTAAATGCGATCTCAGCTGGTCCGATTAAAACTCTGGCGGCCTCAGGTATTCCACAGTTTAAGCAACTCCTCGCAGCTTTTGCCGAAAAGGCTCCTTTGAAGAGAAATGTTGAGCAGGGAGATGTTGCCAAAACAGCGCTCTACTTTCTTAGCGACTTGAGTAGTGGTGTCACTGGGGAAGTGACGTACGTGGATTGCGGTTATAGTATAACAGGAACTTGATTCTTCTCTGCCTGAAGCCCCCGATGGTGGTGAATGACGCTTTATGACTCCTACAGTCGAACAACTTATTGATCTGGCCCGTCGGGCACTTGAAAAGACCCCGGAGATCGAAGAGGGGGTATCTCTCATTGAAGATTATACCGAAGCTTTTGCTGCCCTGCAGAATCCGGAGACAGGAGAGCTACCGAACGATCTCGATCCAGAGCAGTTAGAGATTCTTCAAGATCTTCATACGGCTGTTCTTCGAAAGGCTCATAATTATAAGCAGTCAACCTCAAGTGATATGGTACACCTCAGAAAGCGAGGCAAGGGCCTTAAGTCCTATATTGATACCCTACCGAAATCAATAAGCCGCAGGCGTCCTCGTAAGGGATAGGGGAGCCTAGCGTGAAAAAGACGCTGTACCTCTGGCTCTGATTAAGGGATTATAAGACTCATGAGAAAAATATCCTTACTAATCCTCGCTATCATTAACTTTTCTGCTTGTGGCTATACGTTTCGTGGAGGAGAAAGTGTTCTTCCTCCAGATGTAAAGACTATCTTTGTTCCCATTGTTCGTAACGCTACAACCGAACCCGGTATTGATATTATCTTAACCGAGGCTCTTCGTGATGAGTTTGAGCGCTACGGGGTGCTTCAGGTAACTGAAAGCAGGGGCGGGGCAGATGCTGTCTTGGAAGCAACGATTCAATCTATTAATCAGGAAACTCGTACCAGTACCTCAAATACTGATAACGCATTACAACAGGCGACCGTGATGATTGTAAGCGCTGAGCTCAGAAGAAAAAGCGGACCACTTCTCTGGAAAAATCCGACGATACTGGTAACAAAAGTCTTTGGTCTTGATAGCTCTGCTGTTGTTGCTTCCTCAGCTGATTTTGCTACTGGTGGGATTGATTCTTCAACCTTGAGCTCACTTGATGCTCTTGAGGTAACAAGAGGGCAGCAGAAGCAAGCGCTCGAAGAACTTACCGAACAGGTCGCTACTCGAGTTTATACTGAAGCTGTTCTTCCTGAATTTTAGTCCAAGTTCTGTTCGTGGCATCTGATAGATTTCTCATCTGGTTTGTCGCGTTATCCCTTTTCTTTACCTTTACCAGAGCTGAAGGGATCGTATGGCGGCGCTTATCTGCGTTCTTTATCGCTGTTACGATTATATGTGTCGCATTCTTTGGAGAAGTGGCTATCTATTTCATCGCGCCGATCTGGTTCGGGGTGTTGCTCTTACCACGTGTGGCACTGTGGCAGTTGCGGCGTTCATTTGTATCAGAAGATTGGAGTCTTGCAGCTCTTTGTACACAAGTTCTCTCATCGCTCTATCCGAGTGACGAATGGCTTGCTGTTGGAAAGCTTGTTTCAGCTCACACTGAAGTGCAAAAAGGAGATCGTAATCTAGCTGAGGAACAGCTTCGCGGCGTTCGGTTGAGTGCGGCCTTTCTCGCTCGTCATCCCTTCCTTGAGGAGCACTTAAGGGGGAGAGCTCCTACACATATCTCTGAGCAGAGGAAGTGGCGGAGCATTTCACTAACATATGTTCTCATTGGGATACATGCTGTAGCCTTTGTGCTTCAACAGGGACTCGATGCAGCGGCTGGTGAGCAATTCTCCATATACTACGGTGGGCTATCCACTTCTCTGATGATAGTTGGAGAAGAGTACTGGCGAATGGCCAGTAGCATCTTTTTGCATGCAGGCTTTATTCATTTCGCCAGCAACATGTTCGGCTTGTATGTGCTCGGCCCCTTTGTGGAGCGTAGTCTTGGTGCTTCTCGATACCTTTTTGGCTATTTCGCCTCAGGTCTAGGATCTTCACTTTTTATTGTATTACTTACTCTTGAAGGTTTAATCCCTGATGCATTTTCGATTGGGGCATCAGGGGCTGTTCTCAGTCTTGTTGGTTCAACAGCGGCAATCTTGATATATGCCTACCTCAAGCACAAACATGTTGGCGCACTGCAACAACTTAAGAGTGTAGCGCTCATACTGCTGATACAAACTGGCTTTGATCTTACCACCCCACAGGTGAGCTTTGCCGCTCATGCGGGTGGGGTGATATCAGGAGTGGTGATTACTTCTTTGATGCTTTGGATAAGGCCTGCGCGAGCCGCGAAATCTTCCGGCTAGCATTCTTGCTATGCATAAGGCCATGACCTGCAGCGATAGCTATCTGCTTCTCTGCACGTTGAAAATACGCTTTTGCTTCGTCGAGATCGTTGTTTTCGATTGCAGCGCGAGTCTTTTTGATTACTGTTCTAACGCGTGCTTTTACTTTGCTGTTCTGCTCACGCTTCTTTTCGTTTTGTCTGATACGTTTTTTAGCTGACTTATGGTTCGCCATGTTCTTCCAATTCTTCCAACAAAAAATGGTTTAATCACGTGATATTACGCATATTTGCAATGAAACTCAATAGGATGGGGTAAGAAATCTCGGTCTTAGCGTGTTATTTTTGCTCTTTTACCCGCGGAAATAGCCCCTCATCCCAAGCCGGCGTAGTGCCGCTCTGACCCTGATAGTGGCCTTTGCCACCCTCGCCGTATGCAACGTCCGGGGCAGACTCCATCCCAAGAAAGACGAGCTGAGCCACAGGCATGCCAGCTGAGAGCTTTCTGGGGTATGGCCCCAGATTTTGAAGCTCAAGAGTGACTTGGCCTTGGAAATTGCAGTCAATCCAACCACTTAGGCTGTGGTTGAGCCACAGGCGTCCGAGTGAGCTTTTAAGCTTGAGGTCGCATACGACATCACGTGGTAGGTGGATATACTCGGCCGTGGTCGCAAGAATGACTTCACCCGGAAAAAGGGTAAAAACGTCAGACTTTGTCTCTTCAGGATCCCTTGTCGGGCATATCCAGTGGTTGCCAAGCGTTACGTCGTAACTGGCGGGGTTTACACGCTCAGGGTTGTAGGGGCTAATTCCTCCGGCTTCAGCGAAGGCTCTAATCCAGTGGTCTGGTTTGATCATAGTTGGGAGATGATATTCTTCCCGGCCGTAGAATTCAAGTCTTAGTGCCCTTGTTTGTGGGTGAGCTTTAAGACTGTGGATAAGGAGGAGGAGATTCTGGGAGCTGACAATGAGTAGGGGGTGTGGTTACATCTTGTTATGAATACACCTCCTTCATCACTTTTTCATGAGATTCTGCTCATTGAAGATGATCCCAGTCACACGCTCCTTATAAAGAGGGTGCTTACAGGGTTAGGGAGCTCTATTATCCATGTAAGCGATCTTGCTTCTGCCTATGAGCTCCTTAAGGACTCTACTCCTGAGCTTATCATATCAGATCTTCATCTTCCTGATTCGTCGGGAGTGTCGCATATTGAGAGACTCTCTGAGCTTAGTGATGGAGTCCCTGTAATTGTTCTTACCTCTTCAACGAATCTAAGCGAAGCAGTTGAGGCGATGAAAACCGGGGCGAGGGACTTTATCGTAAAAGATTTTAGTAAGAATTTTCGCGAGGTCATATCGCTTTCTCTTAACCGGGTATACGCCACCACACAGCTTGAGCAGGAGCGTCGTAAGCTTGAGACCGCCGTGCAGAACAGTGATGACGGGCTCGCTGTGGTCAGTGCTACTGGTATTATCCGTTACTCAAACTCGGCATTTGAGCGTTTTGTAAGGATGTGTGGTGGAGAGGCTCCTGACTTCTTTTCATTACTTACGGAACGCGTTTCTAAATCTGATCAACTTAAGAAAAGAGTAGAAACTGCTCTTCTTGAGATATCGCCTGGAGAAGTAAGGCACTTTGAGTTTTCGCTAACAGGTGAAGATTCAAAGTCGTTTGACCTCAGCGTTTCCGGTATCGAAAAAAGAAATGTTGATGCCAAAGAAGTTATTATTTGGGTAAGAGATATTACCGAGCAACGACGTAGGGAGAAATTTCAAAGAGAGATGCTGTCTACTACAACACACGATCTTAAGGGGCCTCTCGGAGCGGTGCTCACAGGGTCAGAGCTACTGAGCTCGATGGTAGAGACTGAGCGTGCGAAGCAGTTAGTGATACGAATTCAATCAGCTACCCAAGGGGTTGTGAATCTCATTGATGAGTTCCTCAGTGCGAGAAGGATTGAGGAGGGAAGTTTTGTCCTTAAACCCAAGCCATTCTCGGCTCAAGAACTGGTTGAAAATGTCCGGCTTAATTTTGAAACAATTGCCGAAGCGAGATCTATTGCGCTGAGCTGTAGTATGCCAGAGGATCTCATCATTAACGTTGACAAAATAGGTTTTGAACGAGTCCTCGGCAATCTTTTGAGCAATGCCATAAAGTTCACTGGGCGAGAGGGGAAGGTTGACGTCAAACTTGAGCAAGAAGAGGACGATGTTATTCTTACTGTCACTGATACTGGAACCGGAATGGAGCCTTCCGAAGTTAAGATGGTGTTTGAGCGATTCTCACGTCTTGAAAAGCATCAGGAGACGCATGGTACAGGTATTGGGCTCTTTGTGGTGCGTAGTATAGTTGATGCCCACGGGGGGCAGATAGAGGTACTAAGTAAAGTGGGCGCAGGGACAACATTTAAAATCTATTTCCCGCTTCATCCGCCAGTAAATGAGCGAGGAGAGCTTTTCTGTCTCGATTAGCGCAACCTTGACTCTCGACATTTCGGGGTCTCCTGTTTAATATAGGGCAACCTAGGTTATATTCTTGAATGGTATTCATATGCGCGTATTAAACTATCTTTTCTGTTCTCTCTTCGTAGTTGTGCTCTCCTCGTGTGCTCCAAGGGGTGAGACCCAGACCATGGACGAGATCTTAGAGTCTTCGGTAAAACGTTACGAGGCAGCGCTCGGAGGTGATGTCGATCCTAGGGTGAAGGGCGATCTCTCACTTGTAGCCTCTTATCTTGATAATATCCTTGAGGCTCGCGAGGTGGGAGATTCGTCTCGCGAACTTGCTGAGAAGCTTTACGAGCTCACAGCGCATGCAGGATTTACAGCACGACCTGCTATTGGCGAACTGGCGAAGCAGTATACTCAACTTGCAGAGCAATCTGGTGAAGGGGTGAAAGAGGGGCGAAGAAAGTTACTCGTATCGCGCACGTACACTATTCTGGCTCAAGAGCTAGAGACAATGAAGTTTGCTCTGTAGTGAATGCGTGTAGGTTAGGAAAGGAGCTTTCGAATTAGACGCTCAAGGGTTAACTCTTTCTCATAAAGAAAAAACGCGCCCGGACTTTTGCATTTTTCGGCATCAATCTTGAGCATTCCCTGATGAGGGAGATTAACGATCATACGGCACTCATTACGCCGTAGATGATAGAGTTCCGCAGTGTGACCTGAGACCGTGAATTTCTTCATAGTCAGAATATCTTTTTTTATAGGACGAGCTCGGATATAGGGTTTAAGCAGCCCATACTGCGCAGCTATCTGGTGCTGTGGTCTCGGAATCACGAGAAGCATATGAGCGGGCTCTAGATCGCTTCTTCGAATATCGGCTTCGGCAAAAAGGAAATCATCTTCATCGTGAGAGGCTCTGATGTTAACAAGCTCTTGCTCTTCGTAGCCGGTTGTAACCCAAGAAATAAGCTGCTTGAGATCAAATTCTTCTTCAAGCATTTGGCCGTAGGTCGACGCCGGATCGGGCATCTTAAGAAGTGCCGTCCCCTGATTTTCAAGCAATTCTCTTTTTTTCTCCTTATCCATAATAGAGTCAAGATCTTCGGCATGAAGAATTCCTGAGAAACAGAGAGTTCCTGATAATACGAGGATAGAGAGTAGAGTAAGGTAAGAAAAAAACCTCATAGTGTCTATTTTACAATGAGTAAGACAAGAGCGAAAGCTATCAGGCTTCAGCAGGTACTTTCTTGGTTTTAAGTCGCTTCCGAAGGCGCCCAAGCCTTGTTGCTGGTCCTTTGCTTCTCTCGATACAAAACTCTTCCATGGCTTTAATGAGACCATCATCGCCATCTTTCGCAAATGTTCTTGCCAGCTCGGCAGAGGTTCTAAAGGTTTGTACGACTTTGGGGATCTCACGTTTTGCCGTATCAAATTGTTGAGCCTGACGCATGACTGTTGCTGCTTTATCAAGGCTCGACATCATGATGGCTACGAGCGCCTCATTGCGGTCTTTCGCTTGTTTCACTGACTCTGCAATGGGTTCACCTTTTGAGGCTGAAATGATAGCCGCATCAACTGTTTCAGTAGTAAACGGTTTACAGAGATACCCCTTGGCACCAAGACAGAGAAGCTCAAAAACGTCATCCACATTTGGCTCAAATGAGGTAGGAATGAGAGTAACCTCTTCGTCAAACTCAAGAACCTTCTCAACGAACTCAGTGGTTGGCATGTTCGTTTTCTTCGCATCAAAAATAATATGGGTAATCTTACGTTCTTGCATTTTCTCAATAGCGGCGTGATGCGTTGGTACATCGGTGATTCCGCCGTAGCCGAGTGATTTTAGAGCTGCTCGTAAATTTTGCCTCTCATTTCGATCTGTCTCTACTATGAGAACGGTTGCGTTGGCTCTTTCTTTTGGCGTAAGTGTTGAATTGTCGTCTTGTTCAGCCATAGATCTCTACGTATTCTTTAGTTATATTGCCCGGTTAAAATTCTTCCCAGTATATGTATCGGGAGCTCTGAGCATTTCCTTGATCCTTCTTCGCGGGTTTTTTTGTTTTTTTTCCCCTGTATTTTGACGTCGTTATATTGCGATAAGGGCGATACGCAAGTGTTACGGAAGTGCTCAGAGTTCGTGTTTCTACGCGAAATTAGGAGGAAGTAAGCCGTGGCTCCTCGGAAGCGTAGGATTGTAAGAGGCTCTGTCGTTTCAAAAGCGTGGGGTGGAGCTCAGCTACGGTGAGGCCAGTGTTCTCAAATTCGTATTCTCCAAGCCTTTTTATGAGATGATGGGGAGCACTCAGATTGTATCCGGCGCTCTTCATAAAGCGAAATGCCATTTGATCTGCTTCACGCTCAATATCGAGCCCGAAGTTGTCTTTTGATGATGTCTCGTAGCTATTATGTCCGAGAAGAGAGTGTGAAATTTCATGGAAAACGATGAAGGCAAGCTCATCTTCAGTAGTAATCTGCTTGAGCATGGCTGAAGAGATCCGAATATGAGTGTTTGAGTGTAGTGAGACCTCTGGTAGCGAATTTTGATAAATTTCAAGCGATGGCAAGAAACCGAAATAGGCTACGATGTCGTCTCCAGCTAACTTATGAAGAATAGTCTTACAGGTTTGCCGCCAAGCCGGGCCTTCCGGCATACTCTCCGGCGTAGCGCTGGAGGCGTATGCACACAATGGAGAGAGCAGAGCAATGATTATGCTATATCTTAAAAACCTGTACAAAAATCTGTATCTCAAGTGAGTAAACCTTAAACAATCCTTTTCATTTATTTAGATTCGCAGAGCGGGGAAAACGTTTCGTCCGTACTCGCAGAGCTGAATCCTTGTTCGACCATGTCTAAAAAGATCGACACAGCGGGGGCAATACTTGATAATTCACCTTTGAAAATCCCCTAATGTACTTGAAATACAGAGAGAATCTTTTTTACAGTTCTGCTTGTGGCTTTTGAATCAGGCTGACAGTATATACTGCGAACCGGGGGAGGGGGATTTCGTACATGCCGGCAAGAAGTAGAAAAAATATCCGTTCAGACATGAAGAAGGTGCTTGGTAATCTCGACAAAAGGTGGGTACGAGCCGCCAGCTCTGGTCTATGTAAGCAGCTTGATGAGTTTGTCGAGTCCCGACTGCCAGACCGTATTGATACGGTTCTCGCATGGACTTCATTTTTTGATGGGGAAGTCGATCTCTCTCAGTTTATCAGCAATCAGATAGAAAAGAGGGAGGTGTATTTACCACGATCCTCTGCTGATTTTAAGATGACCTTTGTTTCGATTGGGAAAGATTGGCTGGAACAAGTAGAGCAGGGACGTTACGGTATCCCTGAGCCGCGCCTCTCTTCAGGGAAGATCTTTCAGCCAGAAGATCCATCAAGAGTTCTTGTTTTAGTACCTGGTCTCGCATTTGACCGAATGGGAAACCGTATTGGTAGAGGTAAGGGGTACTATGATAGATTCCTTGCTCAGAGTGGGCTCAAAGGGGCGATTCGCATTGGAATTATGTGGGAAATACAGTTTCTTGAAAGCATTCCCGCTGAGGCACATGATATCCCAATGGATTGGCTCTGCAGCGAAGACCGGGTGCTGCACACGGGATTAGATGACACGGACTCTGCTGATTTAAACTATTAACACTATGAATGCAGTTAACGAACAACAACAGCTATCATTGCTGAGCTTGGGTGATGTGGTTTCGCGTCCCGGAAGGGAGGCGATGGTTCAAGATTTACCATCTCTCATATCCACTCATAAAGTTGATCTTGTACACGCCAATGCTGAAAATGCCTCTGGCGGGACAGGGCTTGAGGCCAAGGAGGCTAAAGCGCTGATCAACGCCGGAGTTACGTTTCTTACTCTGGGTGATCATACGTGGCGTTATCACTCAATCCACAAGCTCTTGGAAGACGAGTCATTTCCACTCGTTCGACCTGCGAATTATCCTCCCGGTACACCGGGCAAGCGTTTCTTTATTGTGGAGCATAACGGTCTTAGACTGGGCGTGTGTAACCTCTTAGGACGGGTTTTTATGAATATCTCCGTGGATTGTCCATTTCAGATTGCAACTGAGCTTGTAGAAGGACCGCTGGCTGATTGTGATCTGATTTTTTGTGATTTTCATGCTGAAGCGACGTCTGAGAAGATTGCTTTTGGTCGCTATTTCGACGGAAGGATGAGCCTTGTCGTAGGAACACATACACACGTACCAACAGCAGATACGCGCATTCTTCCCGGAGGCACGGGTTATGTATCAGATCTCGGAATGTGTGGTAGCCAGGACGGGGTTATTGGTCTTGAGAGTAGTATTGCCATCGAGAGGCTCGTAACCGGGATGGCGGCTGGATATAAAGCTGCTGGCGGGAAAGGTGAGCTTCAGGGGATCCACGCTGTGCTCGATCCCGTAAGCAAGAAGACGACATTAATTGAAAGAATTTAGCCATTCTTCAGTCATATGTCAGCTCCTCACAATGACACTGGACGAAGACTTGTGCTTTCTAAGACAGCGCTCTTTGTATTTGCGTTGAAAGTGTTTCGATGTCAAACGGCTTTGTGAGTAAGAGAGATTTTTCCGGGCTCTGTTCATCCGGGGCGGCGCCAGTCATAACGAGTATTTTAGCCGTAGCATCTTTTTTGCGAATTTCTTCTGCCAGATCAGAGCCACTCATAGAAGGCATGGTTTGATCCGTGACTATGAGATCGAATGTACTTGTTTCATAGAGTTTAAGGGCAGCCTCGCCATCAGCGCAGCACTGGACAGAGTATCCGAGCTGAGAAAGCATTCTCTCAAGCAGGCTACGTATACCGGGCTCATCATCTACCACAAGTATTGATCGATCCTCACTTTCAGGAGCGGACGGTTTCAGTTCTTCTTCTACCTCTTCCTCAGATGAAGAGCGGGCTCCGTCGCTAGGCCGAAGAGGGATGTAGAGTGAAAAGGTTGTTCCTTTTTCAGGAAAGCTATCCACCGTAAGGAACCCATCGTGTGCTCTCAAGATAGCGAAAACAATCGAGAGTCCAAGCCCTGAATGCCCCTCCTTTTTCTTCGTCGTAAAAAGGGGATCAAATGCCCTTGCCAGAGTATCGGGAGACATACCACATCCGAAATCTTGTACCTGTATACGTGCAAACGTTCCGGGACGTGCTCCAGGATGGAGTCTTGCGATCTGTTCGTCCATCTCCTCTGTTGCTGTTGAAAGAATAATCTTTCCTGGCTTACCATTATACGATTCGCTCGCATTGATAATTAAATTAGAGAGGAGTTGTGTAAGGAGATTTCCGTCAGCTAAAACTCCGAGTGGCTGGTCGTCTTCCTTATAGGTAAGCTCGTAGTTTTCCCCAATCATGTTTCGCAAAAGAGGGATATTTGAATCGATGAGTCTATTAAGATCCTGATCTCTCATGAGAGATGGTTTTTTCTGAGCATAATCGAGGAGGGACCAAGCGAGTTCACCTGCGCTTGTTGCGACCGTGATTATTTCCTCCAGAGCTTCCTCATATTTGTCAGAATTCCCCGAGCCTTTCACAAGACTTGCATTCCCAATAATTGTAGTAAGTGCGTTGTTAAAAGAATGGGCAACTCCACGAACAATAGATCCGAGCGACTTCATTTTCTGCGCTTGAAGAAGATGACTTTCAACACGCCTCTGATCGGTGATGTCTTTGAGAGTGATGGTGGTGAAACGATCTTTACTTCGCTTATTGATTCCGATACGGAAGAAGCGACTGACTTTGTCATCGCGCATTCTTCCATACTCTGAGTTGTGTTGATCTCCGGAGGGTACCTGCTCATCAAGTATTTTGAGTTGTTCACGTAGATCTGGATCCATGCAGATGGTAGCGAGTGTTTTATTAGTAAAGTCACCGTCTCGCACTTCAGCAAAGGTACGAAAAGACTTATTCATATGAATGATTTGATGCTGAGCATTTAAGGTACAGAAGCCCTCTTCGTGTCGTACCTGAACCGCGCCACTATCACGCGGGGCGAGCTCTGACTCTGCAGCTTCGTTGCTTTCTTCCTCTTTTTCCGGCTGATGGTAGTTTCGTCTGAGAATGCCTTGTTCAGGAAGGTCTCGGAAATAAACAGCAAGTCTCCATGAGATGTAGCTGGGGACAATGGTGACTGCCACAAAGATCATAAAAAGATGATCGAGGGACATCGAGGAGAGAAGTCCATGTTCATTGTTGCTGAGGAGAGGGGCAAGAGAGAGGAGAACGGCTCCACTGGCAACGGCAATAAAGATAGGTGAAAGAGCCTGATGATTTGATACGACTCGTGTTCTTCCAGTAAAGAGATTCCAGAGTGTGGTGTGTAAGAGTAGTGCTTCGCTTAGCGCACACACAAACATATTTCCAGTAGCGCGTACCATAAGGGTGCTTAAGAAGGCAGTCTCTCCCTGCAAGATAAAAGCAGCCGGGAGAATGACGATCATCCAGAGAAGAAAAACGAATATATGTGAAGGCATTTTGGGGTAACGTCTTGAGAACGCACAGACCACAGAGAAAAACGAGATCATCTGAGCGGCGTTAATGTAATCTCCACTGATGAAAGCCTCAGGTAAGATTGCAACCATTGATGCCAGCAGTGTGCCAGGAACAGAGCATGTGTTCGCTGCGATAAAGAGAAACACATATGAAAGTTGGGCTGCTGATGCCGGGACATAGTATGTGAAAAACATACTCATAAAGAGCGCACACGTTCCAAGTGCGATAGCGGAGATGAATGTTTTCTGTGTGTTGCCCATATATGCGCCCGTTTAAACGGAAATCGTAGCTCTAGAGTAGTAGATGCAGCTTTTTGCACAAAGGAGCGGAAACGTCGTTATATTTAGGGCTTGGCGAGATGTTTTTGATATGATCTGAGGGGTAAGCAGGTATACATTAAAATTGCCTATTTATTGCAGGTACTTAAGCTGGCGGTCTGCCGGACTTCATCAGGTAAGGTGAGGATTTGCTCAAGTAAGAGATTCTATGAATCGATTTACCCTGTAGAACGTCCAAATAATTGGTATAGCACCTGTTTCAAAGCCTGTGTTATACAGTGCTATAAGGGTGTTCCCTTACTATTTGGTTATTTAAGATTTTATTTTGTTTTTTAACGAGGGTTACTTAGACATGAGAAATATTTTAACAGTTTTAGTCGCAGCTCTTCTCGTTGTTGCAACTGTTCAATCGGCAGTCGCCCAAGACGTGTTGCCGAATGATAACGGGCTTGCCACGTATCACACTTCACCGCGTTACCGTGATAGTGAGACTCATCCACTCAGAATACTAGGGTATATTGTTCACCCAATAGGATGGGTAGCAAGGGAAGTGCTTTTCCGCCCATTTAGTTATTTCGTATCTTCAAGTGAAACAAGAAAAAGTGTTTTCGGTTACCGTGAACCGTATGACTATCGTCAGCCAGAGTGCTTTTCTGCTGATGACAGTGTTCCGGATTGTCGTTCCGTAGCGCCTTTTAACTACGGTGCTGTTGCTGCTCCTCTTGAAGTAGAGGAAGTTGTGGCTGAAGAAATGGGAGAAGCTCCAGTCCGTCAGGTATATTTTCCTGACGTAAACTTTGATTTTGACAAAGGAAAGCTTACTGATCTTGGAAAAGGCCGTTCTTATCAGATAGCCAAACTTCTTGAGCAAGAGCCTGGTATGAGAATCGTTCTTGAAGGTCACGCGGATTACATCGGTGATGATAAGTATAATGAGAAGCTAGGGATGACCAGAGCAGAGGCAGTTCGTAAAGAACTCATCGCCCTAGGTATTTCGCCAGATAGATTATCTACGGTAACATTCGGTAAATCACAGCCCCTCCTTCCGCAGGAAGCAGATTGGGCTCGTGCGGTTAACAGGCGTGTTCAAATTCATCTTGATTCAAACACTGAAGCCGTAATGCCAGAAGGTGTTCAGTAAGACTAGCTTACTGATACAGTAAACCTCGTAACGGGGCAGTAAGGAGTCATCCTGCTGCCCCGTTTGTCGTTTCTGGTTCAGTATTTTTCGTGGTTCTTCCCTCAGCCGAAATTGTACCGTCCATATCCGGTAGCATCTGATTAAGAAGTGTTACCGATCGACGAAAGAGTCTTCTCGCTTCAAAGTTTATCACCGTCCCATCTCCACAATCTGCGTACAGGACAACGGGACTATCGTAATTTACTTCAAGTGGTGCCATTGCATAGGTTCCACATCCAAACGGTGAAATATCACTCTTTTTTCGAGAGCACGATACCACCTTGCTTTGGAGATTAAGTAGGGGAGAGAGAGGGTTATCAATAGTGAGTTCCGTAATGACTTCGGTTTCCTCTCCTCGGAACAATAGTGGTGCTGCCCTTCGCTCTTCAGGAGAAACTACAAGAAGAGCTGTTCTCTTAAAGGGTCCATCTTTAATGAGCATATCGAGTAGAGAGAGAAGGAGTTCCTGTACTTCTTCAGCTCCTTCAAAGAGCCCGATGATCTTATTAAGCGTTTGTTCAGTGACCTTTGTTTTCTTCTGCCTGAGAGCGGGGGGCGCTACTTGAGGTTCTTGTGGGGCGATGGGCACAGTCTTGTCGATTTCAGACTCGGTGCTTGAAGCTCCCTCTTTTACAGTCTCAACAGTATCTTCCTCAGCTTCTTCTTCTACTACTTCTTCTTCGCTCAGGGAAAACTCTTCCAGCTTTCCACTTTTTAAGTAATCTGATACAGCCTCATAAAGTCCACGATAATTTTCTTTGGTAAGTCCAAGGAGACGACGTGAGCTTTTTGGGGGGATAGCCTTCTCAGCAGAGAGGTTTTCGATTCTGTCCTCTAGAAAAGCATCTACAAACTCTATTGCTGAGAGGAGTATCGCTTTCTTTAGTAAGAGCTCCTCATCAGAGAGGGAGGAGTCGTAGTCAAGAAGAGAGATCGTTTTTTCACCGAGTCCAACACTTTTATAGAATTTCTTAGCTTCATGATCGAAATCAAATTTGTGCTCTTGAGAAAGTTTGTATCGGAGCTTAGCCTTGCCATAGCCGTTTTCAAGTAGCGCAGTGTATCGGTCTTTGAGCTTAATAAGGGCGTGAAGCTCAGGTGTATAAGCCAGCAAGCCTATTGCCTTAACTTGTGTGGTAACAGAGCGATTACAACGCATAGCGATGATTTGAGCAACATCCGAGCACTTTCCACACTTGTGCTTAATGATCTTTACCCACGTCTCATACTCATCAGGTACAGGAGAAAGTGAGACGGTGAATTCCTCTAGGAGTTCTTTGAGCCTTGTCTGGCCGATAGAAACAATGGCGTCTTTAATATCGAGGCTGCCCTTGCTGCTGGTAAGTGTTTGAGACTGTATCCCTTCTTGAAAGATTGCCAGTACAATTGCAGGATCTTTTGAGATGGCTGCTTCAAGTACGTTTACACTTACAGACTCATCCTCTAGTAACCCCAGTACTTTTGAGCAGGTTTGCTTGTCTATAGGAAGTTGCGTAGTATTTATTTCGTTGTGTTCGTCCAAGTGTTCCCCTGTGTGTAACTGCTATGACCCGAGTATTTCATCGACGAGTATTCTTTTTACCAATAGGTTTTGAGTCACACTCTTCGCAAAAAGCCATATATTCCTATGCCTTTTCATTAATTTTCGTATGGGTGTTCTTTGCATTCCTCCTCTCCCCTCATTCAGGGCTCGCAGAGGAGCGCTCAAAACGTCTCAGGTTTGGATTCGGCTCGTGTATCTCGAAGTCAGATCCTGAGATGTTTCAATCCATAGTGCGAGAGGATCTCGATCATTTCTTGATTCTAGGAGATGCTATCTATTACCAGAACTCCGATTTCAAGAGTGTCGAGACAATGAAAGCTGCCTTCGCAACGCGTATGAAGTCTAATGGTCTCACTGCGTTTCTCAAGACAATGCCCGTTTCTTTCATATGGGATGATCACGATTTTGGACCACAGGATGCCGATTCAAGCTTTGTTTTTGCGAAAGAGTCTGAGAAGATTTTTAGAAGTCATTTGCCGATACCGGAAAGGCCGCACGGGTTTACGCAAGGGGTACATCAAGAGTTATTACTCAAAGATGCTCTTTTCGTGCTGACGGATAACCGAACGTTCCGGGAGAATCCCGATAAGAAGAACCCCACTCTGTTTGGTGCTAAGCAGCTCTCTTGGATTTCCGATGCTCTGAGCAGTAAGAAAGGGAAGATCCAATTCTTAGTAAGTGGGAATCAGGTAACATCATCTAACCCCAACTATGAGCATGCTAGGCAGTATAGCCGCGATTTTGAAGTTCTCCGCCACGTGCTTCAGGCTGTAGAGGTGCCCACCGTGATCTTGAGTGGGGATACTCACTATGCTGAGATTCTTCTCTGGGAGGCCGGTGGAAAGTGGCCGATTCTGGAGGTGACGTCATCTCCTTTGAGCTCAGAGGTGGCTCCGAAGTCCAAAGTGGTGGAGGAGAACAATCGACAGGGGATATTTCTTGGTCACCACAATTATGCTGTAGTTACAGTCAGATACTTACCATCTCAGGTGTCACTCCGGGCTGAAATTAAGGATCGCACTGGGAAAACTCGTTTATCGCACGCTATGGTCTTTAAAGAATAGTGACAGCAGGTTAAACTCTGTTTGAACTTCAATTTTTGAGCTGATGTCTATGTCCAATAAATCCTTCTTAACTGAGCCTGAAGCCGCAACATTCTCTGGCGTCTCTGTTCAAACCCTTAGCAGATTCGCGGAGGCTGGATACCTCACCGTTGAGACGTCTTCAGAAGGTGAGAGAAGCTACTCGCGTGACGATATAACTTCAGTTTTTGGGATTTCTGAGGGGTCTCTGGCCAGAAAAGTTGAGGAATCACATGACGCCCCTGAAGTTGTCTCCTCACAGAGCTCCGTCATTCAATTTCCTTCAAAAAAAGAGGATGCGGATATCATTCAAAAGCCTGCCCCGGTGGAACAGGTAGAGTCAGAGTCCTTCGAAGAAGGCCTTGAGGAGCCAGTTCAAGGACAAGATATTCAAGCTGAAAAAAATGCTACAGGGGATACGCCAGTGCTAGATGGAGAGCTAGCGCGTATGCAAAACATCATTGATATCCAAGAGAAAATCCTTGATATGCGTGATGAGCAGCTGAAAGAAGTTCGCAAAGAACGGGACTGGTTGCGTGAACGTGTAGAGCGACTTGAGCAAAAGGCAGAGAGAGACCAGCTGCTCCTACTTGCTGAAACACAGACGCTACGTCAGCTCATTACTCATGAGAAGCGTTCCCCGGTGAGAGCGACTCTTGAATGGTTAGGATTTGTAGAGCCGCAAAAGGAGCCAGTTGCGAGATCAAACTCTATTGATCATGGAAAAAAGTGAGAAAAGTCACACTTTTAAAGGGGACTTTCCCACTCTGCGCTCACGTCGCTTAAATACAAAACAGAGTATTTAGAACTATTTGCAGGTGAGTCTCCTTAGATTCTGCCGTCATTGCCCAGCAACCTCTTTAGTATTTCCCATCACTTGACGATTCTTTTGGACGTAAACTTTGACATAAGGTTGTGCGTGCGATTTCTATCAATTCTCATTTTTCTGACTCTATCTGCTACCACAGCTCTTTGCCAGGACAAGATAGAGGAGACCTTTTTCCCGCTCTATTGTGATAGTGGGCTTACAGCCTCTATGCGAATTGGCATATCTGAAAATTTTCAGATGGGATTTACCATAACGTTTGATGGGCAGAGCCCTGCCAAGAAGATGAGTCTCTTCTTTGTTGATGGACTGGTAGAGAAGGGGACAGTTACAGAAAGAAAGGTCACCAATATACAGTGCCCCGGGACTCTCACAGAAGGTAGTGAAGTTTGCGAAGGTGAGCTCAAGATCTTCAAGAACCCCTTGGGAGAAGAACAGGAAGAAACCAGTCGCTACTCTAAAATCAAGCAAATCTTTAATTTCGAACAACAGGTAATCAACATCTCTCTAAGAAGAGGCAAGGAGGGAAAAGACTACTGCCTTGGAAAGTTTATCAATGACGAGGAGAGTCTTGCGAGAAACAGTAGATCTGTACGAACACTTTGTAATTTTATACCTGCCGAAGAGACTTCTGAGGTGACAGGAAAAGGACATTTTAATCCCGAAGGATATGGTACCGAAGGGGATGCGCACTTTCATATGAGTTTTACAGGATTACCCACCGATCGTACCTTACGTGCCTGCGCCTTAAGTGGGGTAGGAAGGTATCGACAGATGCTTCAATTCCGTTCTTATGACGCGAATACTACTGATGCCGAAATTTATGGTGATTTAGATGAAGCTGAGCAGGGAGAGTTTGATGATAAGAAGATCGATTACAGTTATGATCTGCTAAGAGACCTCACTATTGGTGATACTGCTTTTGATTCGAATATTTCATTTGTGCCAAACCTTTCTCAGGTAAACCTTGGTATCGGAGGACAATCTGCGAGCAAGGCAACGAAGAAAGGGAACCGAAAGAGGAGAAGAAAAAGAAGGAGAGATAAACGAGAAGGAGCAAGTAGAAGATCATTATTGATGGCTGCAGCTGATGTGAGCGCTACAGCTAATGTGAATGAAGATGTATTTAAGTGGTTAAGCTTTGATCCACAGTCCTCAACCTCTCTTTATATCTCAGATACCTGTAAGGGAGATGTGTCAACCAAGGCGTATGGGAGACTTGTTTGTGGGGATGCTGCAAATATTGGTGAGACCTCAAGAAAGTGTGTGGCTCTAAGCGGAGATAGTGGTGAGGGTACTGGTTGTATTGAGCCTCGATCTGGTGGATTTACCTTTGGTAGTGTCCGAGTGAAAGACCTGAGCGACGGTGAATATACAGTTTGTCTCGATAATGAGGCTATCGCTACGAAACTCGTAATAGAAACTGATGAAACGGGATCCTTTGGTTTACTTGAGTTTACCGACAGCGAAGCTTTGAAGAATGAGATGTCTCAACTTGTGTTGATAAATAGCGATCTTGATGAAGTATCTGCTATAGGAATTAGTGAAACAGGAGACTGTTCCACTCTCATCTTAGAGGGAGCGCTTTAGGCGCTATTAAGTAGGAAACTGCGAAAAACACCAGCTAGTATTGTTAGTAGTGAAAGTTATGGAGTAAATGAGTTTGTGGCGCTGAGCGTACAAGCGACTTCCCCCTTCGCCAAGGCTACGCAAGACATGTGCGAGCATCCAGTTGGTACGCAGCAGCGGTAGCACTCCACCACCTTGGTGGCTACGGTATAATGATTTCCTCACTCCACCATTATCTGGTGCGTGGGCTTAAGTATTCTGATGGAGCAGCCAACAGGAGAATTAGAGCGGCAAGGCTTTATCTTAAAAGACCAGAGGTGTGTGAGCTTCTTAGGAGAAGAGAGGTATCGCTCTGTACACTGAGTGAGATCCTTGATGAGCCTGAGATGCTGTCATTGCGAGGAGCTGAGGCGTTAGCCGAACGACGAAGCAATCTCCTTGCCCCGGCTATATGTGGTTGAGCAGTGAGATTGCTTCGTCACTCAGCCTGCGGCTTTGCGCTCCTCGCAATGACATTTGAGTCGCGAGTTTTCCTACTCCACCAGCAGGTGAGAATCGTGTCACTCCACCACCGGTGGTGATTCGTCAGGAAGTGGTGCTTGAGGAGCGGCTCAAGGTTACCTTTTCTTACTCCAGAGAAAAGAGTGCGAAGATTGAACAGGCTCGAGAGATACTGTCACGTAAGTACTCCGGTAAGGGAGTGAGTATTGAGGAGCTCTTTCTTGAGGGGATTGAGCAAATACTGGCAGCTGAGGGGTCTAAGAAAGAGAAGATGGGAACTCGTAAGGAGAGAGGGAGTAAGAACAGGCGGTATATTTCACCGAAAGTTAAGAAAGAAGTGCTTGAGAGAGATGGGGGCTGTTGTACTTATAGGAATAAGGATGGTTCTGTGTGTGGCTCCCGGTGGAGTGTTGAGTTTGATCATATTAAGCCTGTGGCGGTTGGTGGAGTGAGTTCGGTTGAGAATTTGAGGCTGCTTTGTCGGAATCACAATCAGCTTATGGCTAGAGATGCGGGGCTTATTCGGTAATTAGGAGAGAAACGCTGCTGCGTATCAGCCGTCGCTTAAGCTATGGCCGGACAAGCCTTCTGGATGCTCGCAGGCCCGGTCGAGCGCTCAGCGCCACTGGGTGCTGCGTTCCCTCACGTTTTCTTTACTATTCTGCAACTTTCACTGCTGTTCCGCGAGTAAAGCTGTCGCATACAGTGCCATCATCACACTTGATTCTAACGTTGTAGATAGTTGAGGCGGTGTCATCTTTGAGATCGTTATACGCGACGTCTTCAGTTAGGGTGCAGTTGATGCCTACACCGAATATGTCACCATCGATACTTGAGCTTGCAGTGAAGGAATCCTCAGAACGCAATGCACCTTCATAACTAGCGCTCAGAAGTTGAGTAGTATCTAGCATAATAGTATTAGCGTTTTCAGTAATCTGATGCTCGTCTTCAAATGAGATCTCGTCCTGTTCAAGTAGCCCACAATCGTCTACCACGATATTGTAAAAGACTTCCCAGAGGCCGTTGAATGACCGAGTTGTTGCAGTATCAGATCCGCTGCTGCCGCAACCAGCTAGGGAAAGTGTGGATAAGAGTAAGAGCGTTAATCCTGTGCGTAGCATTTTATTGTTCCTCTATGCGCCATTTATCTTCTCTTATAAAGATGCGCTGAAAGGAGGGAGGAGTTCTTAATAAAAGCGCTGTGAATACAGCTAGTTATGTCATTATTGTGAGATAAATCACGGAAATTACCGGCTTTTTATCATTAAGCTCTGATGAGGATCAGCCGTATTACACTATACGAGAGAATCGTACGGCCTTTAATTTTTCGCGTGTGTGATACGTTCATGAAGTCATGTAAATCAGAGAGCTCAGTTTCTAAAAGATCTGTGCAACTTTTCAATCTAGTACTGTGTCTTTTGCTTCTCCTGCCAACCATGGTGGTAGCAGATACAATTTCAAAGCTTAAGTTTAATGTTGTTCATCCGGATAATACAACGCCTGCGGAAGGATTAGAGATCAACATATATGAAGGTGGCAATTATATCGGATTTGAGACTACTGATAGTGCCGGGGAGATCGAATATGACTACGGTATTCAAGAAGGAATAGAATATACTCTAGAACTTATTCCTCGTAGAAGTCCGGATCTGGAAGACGGAGGGCTCTACAGAAACAAACTCATTAAGTTTACTCCTTTCAAGACAGATTCTGAGTATGATGGCGGTGGAGATGAGTATGTGGTCTCGCAGTACCGCCTTACTGTTTTTGCAAGATATATTAAAGTGATTGTTGATGATGGTGTTTCCCCGATTAGTGGATATATAGTAAATGCGTATCGAGATACAAACCCTGATTTCTTTGTTTACACATCTACAAATTCAATAGGGGAAGCGTATATAGGATTGGAGCTGGGCGACAATGATCCGATGGATATCTCTGCGTGGGATATGAGCGGCTACTATGATTCGTATTATAATGTTGTTTCAGCCAGTGCCGGAAGTACTTCTACCGTAGTAACCGTATCACTAGGTCAAACGGATGCATATATATCGGCATCTCTCTATGACCAGTATGGGAATCCTTACTTCGCAACTGATGACGATACGATCTCTGTGAAGTGTGAAGACCGATATTCTACCACGCAATACACAGGCATAATTGAGGAAGGATACGATTATGTGTACCTCAACGTTGTGGCGAGTGATTATGATTGTACTTATACTATAAATGGTCTCGCAGGATACCCTTACTTTATAAGTGTGCCTGCTTCTGGTACAGGAGCAATATCTGAAACTGTTCCAGATCTGAATTCACAAATTACAGCCAATCTGAAAGATTCAAATGGTGCAGTTTACTACTTACAGCCAAATGAGTATGCAGCTCTTGAATGCTATAGCTCTTATGAAGATACCACTTATACAAAAGTCTTTGTCTCAGGAACATCATCAGCAACGCTAGATGTTGGCGAGGGTTCATTTGAATGTCATGTAAAGTATAAAAATACTCGTGGTTTTGATCAGTATATATATGTATATGGTAGCTCCACTGAGAGCTTCGATTTTACAGTAGTACCTACTGACGCGACTATTCGAGGGGCATTGGTTAACAGCAGTAATGCGGCGTATTCGCTGCAAGCAGGTGAAACAGCGCACCTCACCTGTGATGACGTCAATTACACGCGGCACTACGAGAAAGTGATTCATCCTGGATATAGCTCTACATCAATGGAAGTAGCGGCTGGCTCATACTACTGTTTCGTAACCTATGACGGAATGGGAGGCTACCTCGAGTATATTACCGTAGCGGCAAATAGTACGAGTACAGTGAGCTACACGGTAGTAAACAGATCCGCTAACATTGTAGCTACTCTACGAAATAGCAGTGGCACCGCTACTCCACTTCAGAGCGGTGAATATGCTGCTATTAACTGTTACAATACGGTAAGTGGGGAGCCTTCCTATAAGGAATTTAAGCCTAATTTCTCCTCAGCGACACTGAGAGTTGCTCCCGGTACGTATGATTGTATGATTTCGCAGGGCGCGAGCATAGGTGCCGATCAGCGCATTACCATTGCTGCCAGTCAGACGAAGACATTGAACTACTATCAGCCAGTCAGAGATACCTCAGTAACCATTAGAGCGGTTGATACGACTACTGGGCAGAGGGTTTCAGGAGTGAGCATTGAGTACAATGTGTCATCAATCAGCCCTAGTGGGCAAAGTGATTACCGTTTTTCTACCAACAGCACTGGGGAGGCAACCTTTTCTCTTATAGGAAATCTCGATTATACCGCTTCACTCTACATCCTGGGTGATGAAGGCGCTGGTTCAGCTGCAGACTTTGCTCGCGATGGATTCATTACCGCTGATGGAATAGACTATGGGGTAAAAAGAAACTTTGTAGAATTCACAGCCAGTGAAAGTGGCTCACAGACCATTGAGATTGAACTTGTGCCACTTACTACGTTTCTAAATATTTCAGCGAAAGATAAGAATGGGAATCCTGTTACTGCCGGATGGGTGTCAGTAGAACATTACTCATTTAATAAGGAAGCAGAAACAGCTCCTTCACCGAGCCCGTCAGCTTCTGCGGCTCCTACTCCTGCTTCCCCAATTGTTGGCGCAGAAAATGGCCCTATTGAAGATCTTTATTACGGAGCTGATATTGTGAATGGCTCAGCTCGCGTTTCGGTGATAGGTGATAAAAAATATGAAGTACGCGTTTTTCCTTATACGAGTGATACAGGAGAAGAATTTCCACCTGCACCGCAGACGGTTACTCCTGCAACCGGGGAAACAGTTTCCTTAAACTTTTCAGTAGTTCCACCAAACTACACTCTTACCGTCCTTCCGGTTATAGCTGAAGGAGATGGTGCTGGAGTACTGAGTACTCAGGAAGTCTATTGCTACGCGAATAATGCGAATGACCAGTTTGCTCATGGTTATGGCACAGAAAGTGTTGCACTGAAGCTCTTAGTTGCGAAACCAAAGAAGCCTGAAAAATGGAATATTCACTGTCATGGCATCATTTTAGAAGATGATGAGTACCGTTTCTATTTTGGTGAGACGATACATCGACCAAAGAGACAAGCTACGTCTGGAACTCTAGATCTAACGCTCATTGATGAAGGAGCTTTTTATGAAGAGGAGTCTAAGACGTTTAACTCAACAACTGATGCTGAGATTAGAATTGCTGGTGGTGTAGAGTTAGGGATCCCTAAAGGAGCTCTCCCTCAGTCATCTACTGCTCTCATCAAGTCTGGAACAGCAAAAGGATATCGATCCCCTACGAACGCAAAAGTAGTACAGGCGATGGATATATCATTTATCGTAAACGGAGAAAACGTCGAGGAACTTGATTCAGGCGCATCGATCTGCTTCCCAGTAGATGAAGATGATATTCAAAGCAAGTATGGTACGGATGCGGACTCTATTTATATAGCCAGCTATAATGAGGAAACCGGAACGTGGTCTAAAGAAGAAGTTGATACCACGGTCAGGCGCGCTGATGATGGCACTGTGTCAGTATGTACTTCGAGTATCAGACACTTCTCAATATGGGGAAGTATTGTTGATTATATTAAAGAAGCGCGAGAGTCACTTTGTACAAGCTTTAAATCGCGCAAAGTTCGAGATCGCAAGAAAAAATCCAGTAGGCAGAAGAAAAAGCGTGTACGCTTCACATGGGATGCGCCAGAAAGCGCTACTGATATTACGAAGTATGAAGTTGATCTCCTAAAATCTCGTAAAAAAGTGAATCGACGAAAATGTAAGAAAAAATCGGATGAGGCTTGGGAGAAGGCCAAAACGTATGAAGTCGTAGGCCCTAAACTTACTCGGAAAGTTCGAAGCGGGAAGTATTGCTGGCGGGCAAGAGTGAAAGATGGCCAAGATAATGATTCACTTCCTCTAAAAATCAAATAAGCACTTTAGCATTAGTGCCTCTCTGTCGACATCAGACTTATAAGTGTGTTCAGTGGAGGAATATTACCAATGTATGTATGTGACTATCAACGTCCGAAAGTTCTTGTGAGCTGTAAAGATGCAGGGTGTCGGCAAGATATCAAGCTCAAGATGGAGTCATACGGCTATCCTACCTTTTCAGTTGATGACATTGAGTGTGCTCCTTCACTTCTGGCTGAAAATCGAGATATAAAACTCGTTATCACTGATTGTGAATTTAAGGATTCTACCATGAAAGCATTCCTTGAGAAGGGAATAGATGATGATGGAGTAGGTGTTTCATTCATTGTGCTCTCTGAGGACAGTGTGGAACGAGTGCACAGTGCTATAGACTACTATCTCACCCTTCCAATGAACGAAGATCGCCTCGAAGAATATGCACGAAAGTGCCTTGAGCCGCTACCAACTAGCGTTGCAAGTATGTAGCGATATTTTCCTCTTTGGAGGTATCGATAAAATTGTGCTCAAATGGTGGTGGTGCTTCATCACCGTAGGTAGCATTAATCTCTTCCCAGTTTTGAAATTTCAAAATATCTCTCGGGCTTGCTCGCTCTTTCATACGTTGGACACGCAGTTCGGGGGGACAATACATATAATAGACCTCAATATTGGCATGAAGTCTCTTCTGAAGCTTAGCTGGCCACTCCGGATCACGGATCTCACGTGTGAACGGCCCGACGATAATGACATCCATCCATTCGAGATTTTCTCGCGCCACATCAAAAAGTGTCTCGTAGATATCTTCCCGGAAGGTATCTTTAAATTCTTTACTATCTCTATCGTTTGGGTCCTTCCCCGTGACTTTCAAGGATCGTTGTATGAGCCGCCCGGTGACGGTGTCGATGTCAATAAGAGGGAGAGCGTGCTGCGTGCCATAACGCTTGGCAAATGTCGTTTTCCCTGCGGCAGGTGTTCCAGTTATAATATGTGCTGTATTCATATTCTATCGTGTCGTAACTATATAGTTAAAAGTTTACTTGGTCAAAAAAGATATTTCCCCGTTCCAGTCCTGGAGTGGCGCATTTCGTTCCTTTTCCGCAATTTGCTCAAGGTAGAATCTTGCAGCGGTTGAAAGCTGGTTCTCAGATTCAGCGATTTGTGTAAAGAGCTCCTTAGCATTTGACCAGTCTTTTGCAACGAAGGCTTCACGTGCCCATTCCCATGTTTTATCCCAGATACTATCCAGGTTATCAGAAAGGATTGTAAAGATCTGGACGCTATCATTTTTCCCTACAACTTTTACCGCCCCGATACAGAGGCTTCGGTATTGCTCTTGAAGTTCTGATCTGACACTTTCACTAAAGAGTATTGTTGTGCCGAAGTATTTGTTTAAACTTTCAAGTCGAGCTGCGAGGTTTACGGAATCTCCGACTGCGGTGTAATCGAATCGTCTGGCAGAACCAAGATTTCCTATGAGCATATCACCGCTATGAAGACCGATACGTGTGTGTAGTGGTGGAAAATCACCACTGGCATTAAAGATTTCAACCTGTTTTGCAATCTGGATAGCACTTTTGAGAGCTTGTTCGGGGTGATCAGGTATAATCTTTGGGGCTCCCCATACCGCAAAGATCGCATCTCCAATAAACTTAATGAGCGTTCCACCATTTTCAAACACAACGTCCATGACTTCTGTAAAATACGTATTGAGCATTCGTGAGACCTCTTCAGCGCTCATAGACTCAGATATAGAGGTGAAATTTGCGATGTCGGTAAAGAGTGCTGTGGCATGCATCTTCTTACCACCAAGTTGTAGAAGTTCAGGATTTTGCGCAGCTTCACGAGCCATGTGTGGGGAAAGATAGTGCTCAAATGCTTTCTGTGTGCGCTTTTGCGAGCGATAGGTAACAAAATAATAGATGAGGGTAGATACCAAGAATACACTCGGAATTATGATTGTGTGAAGAAGTACTCCAGGAACAAAAAACGAGTGGTTAAGAAATGCATAATAAGAAATTACTCCCCAAGCAGGAATCATGAAGAGAATGAGTCCAAATCCGACAAGTGGTGATAGAGAGAGCACGAGATAGCTACTGAGAAATACAAAAAGGCTCAGGTAGAGGAGCTCACGCCTGCGATCGCTCCTAGTAATCCAATTCCCACTCATAAGATTCGCTGCTGCTGTTGCGTGAATCTCGACTCCGAAGGTTCTTCCTTGACGCCAGTATGGGGTTACAAAACTATCTTTCTGAGCTGGGCCAAGTGCTGTTCTCATAATGAGTCCTATGTAGACAGTTTTGCCTTGGAGCTCTTCGTCCCAAACGAGCTCCTCATCAAGGACCTCAAAGTATGAGTAGGTTGGAATGGCACCTGCCGGACCGTAGAAAGAGATAAAATCCTGAGAGGCAGGGGGATACACTGGTGTTGAGTAGCCGGCACCACTCTCTGCCAGAGAGGGGTAACCTTCAGAGAGTTCAGAGCGAAGAGTCTTAAATCGTCTCACTACGCCAGCATCTTCAGGAAAGCCAACAAGAGCGACAGATTCAACCTGCTCTCGGAAAGGCTCATACGGGAGAAGCAGTTGATGAGTTTCAAAAGCGCCCAATGAAACACCGTAGTCAGCCCCGATAACGGTAGGGAGCGAATGAAGCGCCTCTGCCAATTCTTGATCTGCCTCACTACTATCACTTGGGCCCAGAAAAAGAACATCAAAGATTGCACGCCGAACTCCAGCTCTACTCAGTCGTTGAAGTAACTGAGCGTGTAAGCTTCTAGGCCACGCCTTATCCATTGGAACGCCGAGTTCCTGATAGCTATCTTCGTCGATTGCGACCAAGATGACATCTTCGGGTGGGTCAATAGGCCCTCTAAAATGAAACCAAAGGTCCAGAGCACCTACCTCAAACTGCTCTCCCCACTTGGAGTTATAGAACGTGGCGTGGAGGAACGTGATACAAAGAGCAGCGATAATGAGAAAAATGCGCTTTTTCATAACTTGCCATATCAGGTTCCTACTACGAGAGTTAATCCTGCTATAAAACTCCTCTTAGAAGTTAACGGAGAATTCAAGAACTCCAGTGAGTTCATTCGTTATAGGATCTATTCGTCCACGATCTGCGAACTCAAAATCCTGATCGAGTAGATTTTTAAGTACGAACTGAACCGCCCCATGCCGCTTCGGCAGTCGATATCCGAGGCCTATATCTATCAACCAGAAATCGTTGCTTCCATCAGTATACCCATCAACATTTTTAAGATATTGATTATAAAAAGAAGCCTGACCGAAAGCGAACCAGCGCTGCGGTGAGAAGTAATTTAAACGTGCTCGCACACGATCTGTTTCATTCGTCTCATCAATATCTCCTGCCTCTAACATGATTCGCTCGTAATCAAATGTTGCACTCGAAGAGTCACTTAAAAGCGCATAAAAATATGTGTTGAAGATATGCTCTATCTCGCTCTCAGGAGCTTCGCTGGTGACAAATGACTGTGTATCGGCCAGTGTGTCTGCATCGAAGGTAAAAAGAGATTCAGTTGTCAGGCCCATTCGGTCTATGTCACGGTAGATATATTGCGCTCCGTAATAGATATTGGACGGGTCTTTTCTATCGATACCTATTCCAAAGTTCTCAGCTTTCGCCCCTGGGAGATCGCCAAATACCTGATTAAAGCTCCCTACAAGAGTAGGTTCAATAGTTCCGATATCACTTACGTTTGATATCCCAAGTGTCTGAAAATAGGCACTACGAATAATAGTATGTTCCTCAGGATAGAGAGTTAGTCCTATCTTCGGAAGGAGTTTATGCTCACTTCTTTCTCCATCTACAAATGGAGCTAGAACATCGTAGCCTGGTAGTTGAATTTCTGTAAAATTAAGTCCAGCATTAAAATCAGCATACTCACTCAAATGGACAGTTGAGTAAGAATAAAGTGAATACGAATCCGAGTTGAACCCAGCTTCTGAGTTTCTTTCGCGGTCAAGGCCAGTAAAATAATCAAGGCTATCTTCAAGGATAACACTCTCTTCGTCTCCATCACCACGTGAGTACAGGTACTGACCACCGGTAACAAGGTTGAACGATTCTGATTGAAAGATATGCTGCAAACTTCCTCTCAGAGTTCTTTGATCCTCATCTGTCATCTGGTTAAGAAAGAGCTCAGTATCATCGAATGGAAAAATAACTCCATCAGCAATGATCTCCTGATGAGCATCCTCATAAATGCCATTGTCAAAATTATCAAAATTTCTGTTTAGGTACTCAAAACGGGTAACAAGTTCTGATTGCGCTGAGAGTTTGTGGTAGGAACCTATGCTTGCTTCAAAATCCTCAAGGAGTGCACCGTATTCTTGATTGTTATCTTCTCTCCGAATATAGGCTGATTGTACGATAACTCTATCATCCGGGCTGAGTTGATAATTCCCACCGAGCTGAAAGCGATGTGCTCGCAGGTAGTCTCCCCCGGACTTATGACCACGAGCATAGTCAGTAGCGTAACTCGCAAGATATCCCAGATCGCCAATCTTTCCGGTTTGAACAGTGCTTCCCTTATAGAGGTCATCCTGATTCGTGCCTGAGAAGGTATACTCACCGCGGTGTCCTGGGCGATCAAAGAGTGCTGCATAGTCATTGAGCGATGGATCGTTTGAAAATCCATTAAAACTCTGAAAGACGTTAAAACTCACAGGTGATAGAAGGTCCGCAATAACATTTTGAGTAAATCGAGCATCCGAGAGGAACGAGCCTTCTAAACTGTCTGCATAGAGTCTGTGTGCCGCAAAGTTTGTGTAGTCTGAATTTATAGACTTTATAGCTTCTAGACGTGCAACTTGTGAGAATCCCAGTTGATTAAAGACTTCCGCAAGGCTTGTTGTTCGAACTGAGGTATCTTGATCAAGAAGCAGCTTAGATCGGTATACAGCTCTGGCATCATTACGTTTAATTGACTCTTCAACATCCTTAAGAGCTCCAGGGACTCTGTTTTGTGAAAGTTTATTAAAAGCGCGGTATAAATAGGGTGTTGGATCCTCTGGATCGAGAGCAATCGCCATCTCGTATTCATTTGAAGCAAGGTCTTCATCCTCTTCTTCAAAAAACGCTTTCCCTAAATAACTTCTGTACAGTGATATGTTTGGTTCTAGGTGGACGGCTTTCTCAATCTCTTCTCGTCCTTCCTGAAGAGAGCCTTGGTTGATCATACCGAGGCCAAGACCGAGATGAAGTAAACCGTTGTGATCTTCAAGTTTGAGTCCGTCTTCAAACGTCTTAATCGCTTCCTTAGACTTAAGCCGTGAAAGATAGGCAAATCCTAATACTCCACGAGCGTATGCATCGTGAGGGGAGAGCGCCACTGCCTTTTGAGCGAGTTCGAGCGCTTTCTTCGTGTCCCCCTTACCGAGATGAAGCTCTGCGAGTCTTGCTTGAGCATAGCTGTTTTGAGGGTCTTCCTTTACCGCTAGAAACGTTGACTCTAGGGCAGTTTCAAGGTCACCGCTGCTCTGTGCTGTAAGCGATTGTATGAGGTATGCAGCAGTAGCAGGCTCGTTACTCGCTGTAGCTTGCTCAGCAAGTTCTTTTGCTGAAGAGGTATCATTTGAAGCAAGTTCAAGAAGCGCTCTTGTTGCGGCGTAAAGACTACGCTCTCTTTCTGACGGTGAGCTTGATTTCTCAAGAGAGCTCAATATCTTTTTCCCTTCTTCGAACTGCCCTGAAAGAAGAGCAGTATAGGCTTTTAAATAGTTACCGCCAACAGAAGGGCTCTTTTCGGAGCTTAATAACTTTTGAGCGCCGGTTACATTGCTAAAACCCAGCTTTGAATAAGCCTTTTCTTCATTTTGTGTGAGTGTCCCAAGGTCCTTTCTAGAGAGAACTTGTGGAATACGAAAGGTCCACTGTACGGCATCTTCCGTATCTACCAGAACGCGCTTGATGGGAGCTGAGTTCTTACTTGCTTGCCCTTCATCATTTTTTGCAAGGGTAATACTGCCGTGTGAGTTTTCCATTTGAACGATACCTTGCAGGACTGTGATGGTAGTATTATTCATTTCAGTTGCAACAACGAATTCTGTACCACGAATCGAAGCGCTGACCTCTGGAGTATGTACATTTGGAAAGTCTTGAGACTTTCTAGAGAAAAGGTGGAGTGCGCCTTTTGTGAGACTCAGGCTGCCACTCTCTTTCTGTCCACGCTTTGGTTCTTCAATTACAAGATGTGAGTTTTCACGTAGTCGTAAAAGTTTTCCTGCGCTAAAGCGAATACCAGCTCGCGACTTTAATCCTGTACGAATCTCGTCCTTTAAGCCTAATGTGAGGCCTTTTGCGCCTTGCTTCCACGACGACTGCCCGTGTGGTTTTACTTCGACGCTCCCCTGCAGTGAATATATTTTAGCAACTTCTTGTGCTTCGGTTGCTGAAAGGGTGATCACAGTAAGAGCTAAGACTATGAGGAGGTGAGTTGATACCCGTTTCATTGTTTGTTCCTTTTTAAAGTGTATCTTTCACTTCGCGTACTTGAGTATATACGAAGGGTTACAATCTAATTTGATGCCGTGAAATCGCATCTGAGTGCAAAGTACTGAATCGAGACGGCGGGTTTGATTCTAGGAATTAGGAAAACGCGGTTTGGCTATTCGCGAGTTAGCGAAAACGAGTAGGGGATCCCTAGTGTTCTTGGGAGAGTAGCTGAGTGATGCTCTGGAGATGAGTACCTTCCGCTAGAGGGGGGCTACAGGGTGCGTATCTGCATAACGCTGGTTGCCCCGGGAGTTCTCACGCTGAGTCCTGCTGTGATAACAACGGAGTCTCCGGTTTGAAATCCTCCAACTTCTTTAACGTTGGCGAGTGCGGTTTCAAGCTCATCAGCGTGATCTTTAGGTGCATTAAATGGAAGAGGTTGTATGCCCCAAAAGAGACACATTCTGCGTAGAGCTTCTTCACGACTCGATGCTCCAAAGAGCGGAAGTTGAGGACGATACTTGGCGACAAGTCGAGCTGAGTTCCCGGTTTCAGTGCACGCAATGACAGCCACGGCTTGAACCTTGATAGAAGCAGCTGCGGCGGCATACGAAACAGCATCTGGGACTGAAGCGCTGTCTGCTTTTTTTAGCCTCGGTCGATACTCTTCAAAGTCAAATTCGCGCTCAGCTTCAGCAGCAACTTTCCCCAAATATTCAACCGCAAAGATTGGGTGTTCACCTATTGCAGTCTCTTCAGACAACATAACAGCGTCAGCACCACTCATGACGGCAGTGGCAATGTCGGAGACTTCGGCTCTGGTAGGGCGAACGGAGGTGATCATGGAATGAAGCATCTGAGTTGCTACGATCACCGGTATACCTTTAAAGTTTGCTTTCTCAATGAGTTGTTTTTGTATACGTGGGAGCTTCTCAAGAGGAAACTCAAGTCCGAGATCTCCTCGAGCAACCATCAGCCCATCACTGGCCTCAACTATTTCGTCTATATTTTTAATCGCACTCTTGCGTTCGATCTTAGAGATGATCTGAATATGGCTGTCAGACTTCTTTAGCTCGTCACGGAGACGTTCAATATCATTTGCATCGTTAACGAAAGATATAGCAGCATAATCTACGCCGTTTTTAATCCCCCATGCGATATCCTTAAAATCTTTTTCAGTAGTAGCCGGAAGGTCGTAATCACTATCAGGAAATGCAATTCCAACACGTGAGCGAATTCGCCCCCCCTTCATGATTTGACACTTCACCCGGTCACCTTCAATGGCACTAACTTCAAGCGTAATTATGCCATCGGCCATAAGTACCGTCTCGCCCGGTTTTACAAAGGCGGCTGGATCGAGAAGCTCTACGAGAATCTCCTGTGGTGTACTCATGCCACCATCTGACTTTTTGAGATAGAGAAATTCCCCGTCTTGAATGTTTTGATAGGTGTCTACGACCTCAGATATTCGTATCTTAGGACCTGAGAGATCTTGAAGAATAGCCACCGGCATTCCGAGCTCGCTCGAAGCTTCGCGTATATTGTTGAAGTTCTCAGTATGTTCTTCGTGGCTACCGTGTGAGAAGTTGAGTCTAAATACATTCACGCCAGCCTTAATAAGGCGACGGAGCGTTTCAGGTGAACGTGAAGCCGGTCCAACAGTCGCGACTATTTTTGTTTTTCTGGTAGTCATAGTTCCTCGTTTTCTTATTTATCTCAAGCGCTGCAAAAAGCCTACTTCTGATTAAGAAAGGTCACATCTTCGGCGACCTGTAGGGCCCTGAGAATCTGTTCTTCTTGGATGCTGCCATGAAGATACAACAATTGAAGCTCGCTGGCGAGGCTTGTTCCTTGAAGGCTTGGAGCGTCTGTGGAAAACGTATATGGGATCTCGAAGTCATCAAAAGTTGAAATAACCTTCCCATATTCATCCAGATCTTTTACGGCACCAGTAAGTAAGTTTGATTTAACACAAAGCTCACAAGCGATATTACGTTCTTTAAGCACTTTAAGCCCACGGTCGTCATTTTTCTCCCAATAAGCTCTAAGGGCTGCTATCGGGTGGGCGACACGTACTGGATTAAGAGCCTCTACCGTATTAACAAAAGTGTCTACATCAATATATGGTGTTTCACCTACATGTATTGTTCTACCTATGTCAGTTCCAACCGTATCAAAGACCTCTTTCATCTCTTTGAGCTTTTGGGGATCGGAGAGGGGGTTGGTTTTCTCTGAACCTGCAAGATCAAGACCTACTACATCGAGTCCGAGGTCAAGCCACTCTCTCACCTTATTGGCGAGAATCATATTGGCATCAAATGTCATATCTCTACCAAAGCAAATGATAAGACCTGCTCGGATTCGGTTTTTAAACCCTATAGCTACATCTTCTACAGCGTTACAAGCGGCGCGAATAACTCTATCGACATCATAGAGCCCAGCATGCTCTCCCTTAAGAAATACTGCACCGGTGCGTTTTAGGGGATTAAATCGGAGCTCAAGTGAGCCGATACGAAAGAGGGGAGCTTCAGAGTGTTCTTCAATCCCTGGACCTGATTGGATATGTCCGCCGGTAAGAAAGGCGCGGTGAATAGCAATGATAACACTTTCGCGTACTGCATCAGGACCTGATTGAATAAGTTCGATCCGATCATAGATCTCAAGATAGCTATCCAGATCGGTAATCTTGTCTCCTTCACGTTTAACGAGATTCACAAATTCTTCATAGCCATTTCCCATGCCGCGGATACCGCGAGCGATGGCTATCTCCCACAGTCGGTGTAGTGGCACTGAACCACCGAGGTGTACGTGAAGCTCCGTTGCTGCTTCCGGCCACTTAATTGCATTCCAGCTTTCCAGTTTTTTAGGGTCAATCTTGGTCATAAGGGCTACCACTGCTAAATAATGGTTATCTCACTGGTTTTTACGATGAGTTTTTAGAAACCAGGTTACCATTAGGTACATCATATTATGGAGTGAAGTAAACACACAGATAGCAAAAATGAACGCTAAACGCCCAAAATATATAAAAAAAACGGTCAAGTTCAACGGAAAAGAGCTTGAGCTCTACAGCTTGGATGGCGCTACTTGGTCATCACGCAAGGATGAGCTCGAAGATATACAAGAACGCCATGATGCCAATCGCGTGACTTTTGGTGAAATTAAGTCCGGAACAGTCGATAGTAGTAAGCGCAAGAAGCTTAAAGAGAAGCGAGATGCTGCTCGTAAAAAACGCGAAGCTGAGAAAAAGCAAGAAACTGAGCAGAAGCAAGTTGCAGAGAAAAAAGCCTCTAAGCCTCAAAAGAAAACTGAGACGAAGAAGAAGGCAACAAGCAAGGAAAAAGCTCCTGCAAAGAAAAAGACCGCAGCGAAAAAGAAAACAGCCGCTAAGAAATCAACTCCAAAGAAGGCTACTGCGAAAAAGACTAAAGCCAAGAAGGCGACAGCAACGCCGAAGAAGCGCCCAACTTCAGCTGCAAAGTCTAAAGCCAAGACGAAAGCAAAATCCAAGTCTAAGTCTAAGAAGCGCGCTTAATTCCTTCTGAAAAAAGTATTAGCCGCAGAATCCGCTAAATACGCAGAGACACAGAACGTTACCGGGGTGGAGTGGAAAATAGTCTTTTCTAGTCTACAGCCTTTTTTCACAACAACAAATCACTACTAAGATGTCATTGCGAGGAGCGCAAAGCCGCAAGATGAGTGACGAAGCAATCTCATTGCTCAGCCACATATACCGGAGTGAGGAGATTGCTTCGTCGTTCGGCTAACGCCTCAGCTCCTCGCAATGACAGCATCTCAGGCTCATCAAGGATCTCACTCAGTGTACAAAGCGAGACCTCTCTTCTTTTAAGAAGTTCACACACCTCTGGTCTTTTAAGATAAAGCCTTGCCGCTCTAATTCTCCTGTTGGCTTCTCCATCAGAGTACTTAAGATCACGCACCAGCTACTGGTGGAGTGAAAAAAATCATGACTTCGTAGCCAACACAGTGGTGGAGTGGGATCGCCTCCGCTGCTGCGTATCAGCCGTCGCTTAAGCTATGGTCGGACAAGCCTTCTGGGTGCGCGCACGCCCGGTCGAGCGCTCAGCGCCACGAACTTATGCCCTGCACCTTACAATTATCAACGAACAATCACTGATAGATTCGATGCTTTTCAATGTAATCTAGAACTTTTGCGGGCACGAGTCCTTCGGGTTTTTCGCCAGACATGAATTTCTTTCGGGCTTCAGTTGCAGATCCGGGAATCGGTTCGCCAGGTATCATATGAGAAAGAAGTTTCTGAATTTCTTCCTGAGAGAAGTGATTTTCCAAGCTCTGAAATGTTTCAGCCGTTAGCTCAGTATCGCGCGCCGTAACGCAGAATGGTATGGCTTCAAGCAGGTCATGTATTCGGTACCACCGGTGGAGTGAGGTGAGGCAATCGGCGCCACAAATGAAATAGAGCGGAACCTGAGTCTGAGACTGTATGAACTCAATAGTGTTCCAAGTGTATGAAGGTTCAGGCTGTATGAGTTCTCGATTGCTAACAAGAAATTCGGGATTATCTTCAAGTGCAATTTGGGTCATCTCAAGCCTCTGCTCCGGCGTAGCACAGGATTTATCCTTTAGAGGATTCATGTAAGCAGGTACAAAGATTACTTGATCAAGGGAGAGGTGTTCTTGTGCGCGCTTTGCTATTTGAATATGTGCATTCTGAATGGGATCGAAAGTGCCGCCAAGGATTCCGGTTTTTCCCGTAAGCAGGGTAAAGTCATTGATCGAAGAAGGGGTCAGCATGGAGGAAGTATAGACTATTCCTCAGGGACTTTGCCACCAGCTGTTCCGCTAAACTCATATTTTAAATAAAGCTCGAACTTTCCTTTCGTTCGCTCAAGAGACAGTGGTCCCGTTTTCTCAGATAAGTCTTCTGGATATTTAAGTTCGATTGCCCCCGTGAGGAGATCCTTTTCTGGGTCAAATTCAAGAGTAATATCAGCATGAGCAACAACCCTTCTTCTTAATTCTCCCTGCTCTATATAGGCCCTTGCTTGTGTTGACTCGGTGTAGGTCTTGCCGTCAGTCGATGAAAAATTGAGACTAAAGAGATCTACTTTGCGCAGCCACACCCGTTCTTGTGTGCCACGAACGATCTCTTCAGGAGTTAGTTCTGGTGGCTTAGGTGTTTCGATTTTCATTGAACCCGATATGATTCGTGGCCCTCTAGCGGTAAGTGACCAAGCGGTATCTATCTGCTCGCTCTCAACGTGCGATTCAAGCTTTCGAAATGTAAGATTCTGAGCTTTTGCTGCTTGCTCCTTTGCCTTCTTTTCAGCAACCTTCTCTTCTTTTAGCTGCTTTTTTGCTGCCAAAGCACTAGATTGAATAGCTTTAGCAATTGCTTCTTCAGTAAGCCCATTTTGAGCTGGGTCCCTTAGAAAGTTTAAGTAGATGAGAAAAGCCGAAGCGGAGAAGATGATTACCAGTAGCACAATAGCTAATGGGTTATGCGCTTGAGAACTGTTATTCGCTTTCGGTGCTGGAGGCGTATCCGCATAATGAGGTTCTTCAGTATCTTTCTCTTCTACGGTAAGTGGTGCTTCCTCTGTGACGTCGTTAGCAGCTATTGGTTCAGAAGTTGACGTTTCAGTTTCTGGAATCTCGCTCTCTTCTCTTATCGAATCCTCAAAGGCCTGATCTATTGACCCGAGGGCTTCAAGTATTTGTTCTTCATCCACGTGACTTTCATCAGAGGAGTCTTCAATTCCCTCTGCGGGATGCAATTCTGATGCTGCTTCAAGACTTTCTTCGTCTTCGCCTTGCTCCTCTTCTTCTTCAAATAACAATGAGCTTGTAGGCTCTTCCTGTACCGCATGCTCTGGTTCGGCAGGCGCTGTATCTTGTTCCTCAAGCTTCTCAGTATGAGTGTCCTCCTCATCGAAGGCAAAGAGTGGTTCATCTGGTATGGAGAGATCTACTTCGGTGTCTTGCTCAGAGCCTTTTGCCTCTTCCTTGTCGACTTTCTGCTCTTCACTATCTTCATCAAAGGCAAAAAGTGGTTCATCTGGGACACTCAGATCCTCGTACGTTGTCTTTTCCGCTACTGGTTCTTCGTGTGCCTCGGGATCAGGTGTTGTGTCCTCAAAGCTTAGCGAGAGTTCGTCATCAGATTCCTGATCACTATCAGGTAAAACTTCTTCGGTTTCAGGTAAGAAATCCTTATCCTCTTCGTCTTCGTTTGTTATATCTGGTTCATCAAAAGAGAGGTCAAGTTCAGGTTCTTCTACAGTCTCTGCTGGCTCTTCACTTTTCTCTTCAGCTACTAGAGGTGGTTCAACATCCTCTGTTTCAAATGATAGCTCAGAGTCTTCAGTGATTGTTTCTGATGGTGATATTCCATTTGAGTTTGAGCTGCTCATCTCCTCTTGAAGTGCGGTGGCATCATCGGGGTTAAAATCGAGACTATAAGTGGTGTTCTTTGGTTGTTTCTTTTCAGGGGAAGGTTCTTCGAGAAGATCATCGACTTCAAGTTCAAAGATGAGGTCGTCTTCAGAATCCTCTTCTTTTTCTGATGGTGATTCTTGTACCGTGTCTGAAGCAGCTATCTCGTCTGATTGTTCTTCCTCTGGTTCAAGCTCAACATCTTCTGATTCTGGCCTAACAATAAGAACACTTGCGCCGGCTCCCTTTAATGCTTGGTAGCAGTGCTCAAGTTCTTCTTCACCATCTGCACTTCTAAGGGTAACAGGTGCATTTAGAAGAGCCTCCTGTACCTCAGATATCGAATAATCGAGTTCAGCTATGAATGTTGCCTTAAGGTTTCTGAGAGTTTCTTCTTTCTCGTCAGCTGGCCCTTCAAATACGAGTCGATACGGTTGATGTTCCATACAAAGGTTTTCCGGCGGTGTTCAATGTTTTGCTTCCCATCATGAGTATCGACAGAATACGTGAGCAACTTTTCCCTTTTCTTTTCGAAGAAGTCGATATGGAGAGACAGAATATGGCTATAACATATGGAAATGACAGGGAAATGAAGGCGTTAGAGGTTCTTGCGCGCTTGTGTATAAAAAAAAGTGATGGAAAGCGACGTAAAAATACGTTGGTTCAGCTGTCAGAGACGGACAAGGAGCAGGATGAGCGTATTCCAGATTACGCTCTATCTCAGGCAGAGCGTATACTCGAACAGTGTTGTCGCGAGGGGATTTTAGTCTGCTTGAAAGAGGAAACAAATTATCCGCCTCTTTTAAGCAGAATTGCTCTCGCGCCTGAGATTCTCTTCTACCGTGGCACACATCCTGGCGAAATAAGTACAAGAGCTGCGCTATCAGTGGTCGGATCACGTAAGGCTGATAGGGCTGGTCGTGCTTTGGCCTCCCAGCTTGCTTCTCTTTCAGCAGCGGCAGGAGCAGTCGTGGTGAGTGGTCTGGCCTACGGCATAGATGCGGCGGCACACACCGGGGCTTTGCAAGGAGGAGCTGGAAGCTTGCTGCCGACAATTGCCGTTCTCGGGCATGGCCTAGCACAGCCGGTGTATCCGGCCTCAAACAGGAAGCTCGCCAATAATATTCTTGAGCAGGGAGGATGCTTGCTCAGTCATTTTTTACCTGATACTCCAGCTTTTCCGTCTAACTTCCTAAACAGGAACAGGATCGTAGCAGGCTTAAGCATGGTCACGCTTATTGTTCAGGCCACATCGCGTAGTGGTTCACTCTCAACTGCCCGGCACGCTAGAGATGAGGGCAGGGAGGTTTTTGTTGTCCCAGGCCCATTTGATTCAACGCTCTATGAGGGCTCGCATGAACTCATCAGGCAGGGCGCTTCACTGATTACTACTCCGATGCAGCTTCTCCAAGAGCTCAGAGAGATCTATCCCGACGTTTCTGGCAGTGGGGATATCTCTGGGAGTCAGCAAGGATTAGAAGATGTCAGGTTCAGGGGACTCTATGAGGCATTTAAGAGGAGCGGTCAGTTAAGCTATGAGGAATTGCAGAACATAGTCTCTGATGAGGAAGTGCTCGGACAGTGTCTTTTGGAGCTTGAGCTGGGTGGCTTCATTAAAAGACTGCCGGGGATGCAATTTCTTCGAACAGGATGATCATGATCATCGACCTCTGTCCTTTTTTTTGTTAAATTCCTGATACGTATTGTAGGGGAAAGAAATGAAGTCACCTTTGGTTTATATCATTCAGTTTTTGGTTCTTTGCGCGGCTTCGCTCATGGTACCGGTGTTGTCAGTGTCTGCAGAGAAGCTCACGGTGAAGCAGCAGATGGATAAAGTCTACGTTGCTTATCAGCAGCTCTTTGAGTACGCCACAAACGAAGAGGATTTTTTAAGTAAGAAAAACGATCGCGACATTAAGCAGCTTCTTACAGAGCTTCGGGTCCATTTTAACGGTGAAAACCTAATTGATTCCAAATATGAATCTGATCCCGGCTATAGTGCTACACTCGATCTGGTTAAGGATCTTCTAGATGATATTCAATATCGTTTTAATTCAGGAAACAAAAGATATGCTCTCTGGAGGATGAGAGCGTTGCCTGATTATTGTATTAGCTGTCACTCTCGTTTTAAGGTTTCTTCTGATTTTACTGGAGTAACTATAAAAGATAAAAGCCTTACGCCGCTTGAACAGGCTGAGTTTTATTTTGCTACCCGCCAGTTCCAAAAGGCCAGCGAGCAGTTTATGAAAGTCGCTAGGGCTGAGGATGCTGCTTCAGACCGTATTCTCTCTCTCAGAAAATGGCTCTTAATCTACACAAGAGTCTATCCTGATCCTTCAGGTGCGCTTCGTGAGCTCAATAAAATACGTAAGGACATTGATCTGGCACCTTATGAAGATGAGGAGATCTACGGTTGGATTCAGTCGCTACGCCGCTGGAAGAACGAAGGGAGCTCTGTGCGAAAGCAGAGCAATGTGCGTCGTGCTGAAAACCTCATAAATCAGGGGCTTCAGATGGAAGATTCTAAGAGTGACGGTAGTGGCCTCGTAGAACTTCTGCGAGCGACTTCGATGCTGCACGCTCTTCTCCAGAACGCCACTTTGCCCAAAGAGGAGCGTGGTCACGTGACGTATTTACTTGGTAAGGCGTATAGTAATCTCCCACAAATGCTTGCTCATGAACTTCCCGGACAATTTCTCCAAGAGTGTATTCGCGAGTATCCCGGAACCAAGGATGCGAGAAGGTGCTATAACCTTTATCAGCGTAATATGGTGGTACAGTTCTCAGGAAGTGCCGGAACATCTTTGCCAGATGATGTAAAGCTTGAGCTTCGAGAGCTCTACAAGCTGGCCTATGAGATACCAGAACCTCCGAGTCGGATATAGTATTGGGACTCTCCGATTATTTTGTCTGTTCTAAAGATGGATTTTGATTTAAATGTTGTCTGGTACCCTATCTATCTTTGAGGACATCTGGACAATCAACTCGCTCAACAGCTAAAAAGCATAACTGAAGGTGCTGGCAAAGGAACTCGCTTCTCTGAGCTCTTAGAGCACGCTCGATTTATCAGCGACATCCATCAGTGGACAAAGTCTGCTCTTCAGGCTGCACATCTTGTGGAAGTCGCTTCCGTTCTCAACAATCAGTACGCTATCTCCCTTGAGGAGATGTCGCTTCTTGAAGTGCCTGTAGATATCTTGTCCTCTTTTCCGGCTTGGAAAGTAGCCTCACAGGAAGGCTTTCAACCTAAGCAGAGTAACCTAACGCTCTCTGCAATTGGTGCAAATACTGAGATTCAGATCCTACGATTACAGCTATCGCCTTTTTCTGCCACGTTAAGCGCTGCCTTACTGTTACTTCGTCGCCTTCTAGAGACGCTTGGGTCAGCTACGCATTTCCAAGTTGCGGTGGAGCCTGGTGGAAATGTGGAGGCGATTTCAGATCTTATCTTTGGGCTTCATGACAATGCGCGGGAGAGGGTACAGGTATATGAGCTTGAAACGTCTTCACTCTTTGCGCAGGACAATGCCCGCGGAGCGAAATGTTTGCAGACGGGCAGCCCGGTGCTACACGTACCGCGTGGCTTTCGCCAAGAACGAGGACGCTCAAGGGATGATCTCCTAAGGCAGGGGCTAGATAACGTCTGTGGAGTGCCAATTTTTCGTTCTCAACTGTTCTGGGAGGGAGGTAATATTTTACATGATGGTACCAATCTCTTCGTAGGAGCTGATTCAATACATGAGAATATGGTTCGACTGGGATTAACCCGGCTGCAAGTTGAAGAGCTCTTTTGTGCTGAGTTCGGGCAAGAGGTAAACGTGCTCGGCGAAGTGCTTACATCTTCTTTTGTAACGGACGACTTTAGGGGCTTTGACTCCGGGCAAGCTTCATTTCATATTGATCTCGATCTTTCATTGCCCGGCAAGATTCATAATGAAGCAGATCCAGTGGCGATGCTTGCCTCGCCTTCAGTTGCCTTTTCTGTGCTCTCTCAAATTCTCAGTACAAAAAAGCTTACGGCTGAACATTATCTAAGTGAAGAAGAGGCAAGACGTGTCATTGAATTTGAATACAAGTCTTATGCCGAAGAGCGCATAGCAAAGCTGGAACGGTATAACAGTACGCTCCGTTCTTGTGGATATTCTATCTTTGAAGTTCCCGATCTGAGAATAGATCCTCAGGATAATCTCTTTAGTACCAGAAATCTTGACTTTATCTATTGTAACGTTCTTCCAGCGAGGGTAGCTGATACGCCCTCAGTGCTTTACCTCCCTTACGGGATTCCACAACTCGATGGTTTAGCGGAGAAGTGTTACCGAAATGCAGGGTGCGAACCGCTGCCACTCTCGCAGTCAGGACGTCTCGCAAACCTCCTGATGCTCTTTCGAGGCGGTTTACGTTGTGCATGTGGCCAGATTAAGTAATATGTAAGTACTTGATGTGGCTTGTGAAGTGTGAAAAAACTTGACAATACCTGCATATATTAATATATCATTATATGTGAATGTGTGATGTAAGTTCACTTCTGAGCCTGCGTCATAGTGTATGAGGAGTGCTATGATAAGCCTGACGCGTTCAGAGTTAGCAGAGATTTTAAAAAGGACACGCTTCCTGCTGAGCGGTGAACGCACGGATCTCTACGCCGTTATCCTTTATTCAGTGCTCGTTTCACTCTTATCCCTTGTTGTGCCGGTTACGGTGCAGTCTCTTGTGAACTCAGTGGCGCTCGGTGGGCTTGGGCAGCAGTTAGTAATTTTGACGTTAATCGTCATTGCGGTGCTAAGCTTTTCATCTCTGCTCAATGCATTACTTATTTACACGGTTGAGTTATTGCAGCGAAGGCTCTTTATTCGGCTTTCGCTCTCTTTGGCAGAGCGGATACCGAGGTATACGACCCATTCAACGAGAAATCGATATGGACCTGAGTTTCTCAATCCGTTTCTAGAAATCTCAAGCTTACACAGCACTCTCTGGAGTATCCTTCTCGGGGGGATAGGTCTCTTCTTTCAGGTTCTCGTTGGGTTACTCCTTCTTGCGTTTTATCATCCTCTGTTGCTAGCAGCCTCAATGGTGCTTCTAGCCGCAATTTTTATTATTTTTTTCGTTCTCGGAATGGGGTCAATACAATCAGCGGATGAAGAGTGTTCAGCCAAGTACGATGTTCTTATTTGGCTAGAAGACATGGCACGAATGCCGCTTGTTTTTAGAACGCAGCAGGGGCTGCAGTACGGTGTTCAGAAGGCAGACGAGGTAACAAGAGAGTGGTTGCGAAAAAGAAAAACTCATTTCGCAATTGTTTTTCGTCAAAATATAGCATCCTTTGTGATGCATGCCCTTGGAAGTGGATTGCTTCTTGGTCTCGGCGGATACCTTGTAATACAGAATCAGCTCACATTGGGGCAGCTTGTGGCGGCTGAATTAGTGATGAACTCGGCGCTTACTGGTCTTACGAAGTTTGGTAAGTACCTTTCAAGTGTCTATGACTTTGTTGCTTCAGCAGGCAAAGTTCAAAAGATGCTGCAAGTTGAGCTTGATGATGAGTGGGGGGATGACATTCCTCCTTCTTCTGCTCCAATGGAGATCGAGATGAAGAATGTTTCCCTCGGCGAGCGTGCAGACGGATCGTGTCTGATGGAGGGCGTTAATCTCAAGATATCGCCGGGAGAATCGGTCGCTATTTACGGCCCTAACGGAGCGGGGAAGAGTCTCATCGCGTATTGCCTTTATGGGCTTATTCCGTGTAGCGCAGGTAGTATAAGACTCGATGGCTATTCTGTGCAGGATATACGCCGGGGTTCTCTCAGACGTGATGTTGTCCTGATCGGAGAGGCTGACTTTTTTCACGGTACAATAGAAGAGAATCTTAGGCTCGGAAGGGAGGAAGTGAGCTTAAAGAGGTTACGTGAAGTTCTTTCAACTGTAGGACTCGAGGAAAAAGTAAGCTCATTGCCTGATGAGCTTGCTACTCTTGTTGGGCCAGGAAATACCTTCTTCTCAAAAGGGGAGCAGGTCAGGTTTGCTCTCGCTCGTGGGCTCCTGAAGGAACCTCGGCTCCTGATACTTGATCAAAGTCTTGATGGTATCGATGATGAGTCACTTCAGGCAATTATAAGTCTTCTCTCCTCCTCAGATCGTCGCTTCACCTTTATTCTGCTAACGCACGATAGATCTCATCTTCCTTTCTTTAGTAACGTGTATGGCCTATCAGGAGGACGTATACAAAACTATTCGTCACATCAGACAACAGAATCAGGAGAGCCCTATGTCAGAAACTGAACTCCCTTCGCTTTCCTCGCTTAGGCTAACTTCAACAGCAGGGTGTTGTGCGACGCTTGAGGAGACAGCGACCCCTGGTTTGGTAAGAACCTTTACGAAATCGGTCATATTTCTATTAATGCTCTTTTTTTTCGCGCTCATTTTTGTTCCTTGGCAGCAGACCAGTGTGGGGAGTGGAAAAGTAGCAGCATACTCTCCTACGAATCGACAACAGTCGATTGAAGCACCGATAGCAGGAAGGATTAAGCGCTGGAATGTACGTGAAGGACAACCAGTGAAGAAGGGTGAAGCGCTTGTTGAAATTGCTGATATTGATCCACAGATTATGAATCGTCTGGAAAATCAGATGCAGGCCGCTATATATGCTGTAAAAGCTGCAGAGAAAGCACTGGAGTATTCTCAGAAAAACCTTGAGCGTCAGGAGAGGCTTGCCAATAAGGGATTAAGCTCACAGCGAAAGTATGAGCTTGCTCAAATTGAAGTGAGCAAGCACCAGTCTGAGCTCTCTTCTGCGCAAGCGAAAGAAGCTGAGATTCAAACCAAACTCGCTAGGCAGTCCTCTCAGACCATCACCGCCGATCAGGATGGGGTAGTGGTTCGCATTCTGGCACCAGAAGGTGGAGTTCTCGTTAAGGCTGGTGACGCTCTTGCTACGCTTGTACCTGACACGGAAGACCGTGTGGTTGAGCTTCTTATTCCAGGAAACGATCTCCCTCTCATCACTCCGGGACGAAAGGTGAGACTGCAGTTTGAGGGGTGGCCGGCGGTCCAATTTTCTGGTTGGCCTTCAGTAGCTGTTGGTACGTTCGGAGGTGTTGTTAGATTTGTGGATGCGGTAGATGATGGTCATGGGAATTATCGTATTATCGTATTCCCAGATCCGGATGAGCCAAACCCATGGCCGTCTGGTAACTATTTGAGGCAGGGAGTTCGTGTTGTCGGTTGGGTCCTCCTTGATACTGTGCCACTTGGATGGGAATTTTGGCGGCGTTTAAATGGATTTCCTCCTACAGTGAGTGAGCAGCAAAAGAAACAGAAGGATTTCTCTGGTCATTCATTATGATTTCAGTACTTTTAAAAATTCTGCCCCTTTGCCTTTACCTCCTCGCGGGAACTCTTCCGCTGTTGGCCAGTGAACAAGAGCTCGAATTGCAAGAAGTGTTGGACTCGCTCTTTGAGCATCACCCTCTCTATCAGGTAAAACTTACTGAAGCGAAGATGGCGGATGCCTATGTGTTAGAAAAAGAGGGCGGATTTGACCCCGAACTTGTTAGCAAGAACTCCACGTACGCGGAAGGGTACTATACCGGAAGTGTAACAGACACAAAAATAAGGCAACCACTTGGGCCACTTGGTGCAGAAATATACGGTGGTTATCGTCTTGGTGAAGGAACATTTCCTGTCTATGAAGATGAGTATGTTACACAGGATGGGGGAGAGCTCTTAGGAGGATTTAAGATTTCTCTTTTGCGAGGCAGATCGATTGACGCTCGTCGCCAAGAGCTTGCTGTTGCCGAGCTCCTTCAGGATGCGGCTGCTCCGGAAATTGTGAAACAGCAACAATACATGATGCAGCAGGCAGCGCGCGCCTATTGGAAGTGGGTTATTGCTGGGCAAAAACTTCTTGTCTATGAAGATCTACTCGACCTCTCAGAGAAAAGGCAGGGCGTTATGAAACGTCAGGTTGAGGCTGGGGACCTTGCAGCTGTAGAGCTTAGAGATAACGAGAGAGCACTTATGCGCAGGAAAGCCTTGCTTCAGCAGCAGCAAGCTGAATTTGATGTTGCCTCTTATGAGCTCAGTCTCTTTTACTACGATCAGGATGGGGAGCCTAAAGAGCCCCAAAAAACTCACTTTCTTAAAGATCTTCCTGAAGTCAAAGTTCCACGTGTGTCACGAAAGGAATACAAGGATCGGGCGCTGCACGGCCGCCCGGAGCTTTGTATTTTAAATTACCACAAGAAGAAGCTAGAAGCCGAGATTGCTCTAGCCGAGAATCAGATTTTACCCGTACTTGATCTGAACTCGACACTCTCCCAAGACTATGGCCGCGGAACAGCCAGTCGAGATGAAACGGAGTGGAAGGTGATGATGGAGGTAAAAGTTCCACTTCGTCTTAGAGAGCAGAGAGGAGCTTTAACCCAGATAGAACTCAAGAAAAAGCGACTTAAAGATCAAAGGAGATTCCTTAAACAACGGATACAGACAGACGTTGATAAGGCATATGCAAGGCTACTCAGGTCTTCGCACCGGATAGAGGCCTCTCGTCAGGAAGTTCAGGCAGCAAGAGACGTTGAGAGTGCGGAGCACGTGAAATTTGATTCAGGTGATAGTAATCTGCTCTTTCTAGCTCTTCGCGAGTCTAACCGAGGACAGGCTCAGGTTGAGGTGCTTGAGGGAATGTTAGAGAATAACATTGCTTACAACGATCTTTTAGTCGCTTCTGGGAGCTTTAAGCATACTCTTGATAGAGATGTAAAGTGTAACGGCTAAGGGGAGCCCTTACTCTCGAGACTTAATCTTCGCGTGTTTCCCAGATTTTTCTTGCCTTGCGAACGGCTTTATTGAAATTACTTGTGTCAACAAGTCCTATCTCTGTGAAATGAAGACCATCAAGTATCCATGCAGCAACATCTTCTTTTACAAGATGGTATATGTGACGCTTGCCATCACGAACATCTTCCACCAAGCGCATGGCGCGAAGTTGCCCTAGGTGTTGTGATACACGGGAAGGTGAAATTTCTAAGAGCTCAGAAAGGGACTGCACATCGAGCTCTTCACGTCTGAGCTCCTCAATGATTCGTATTCTATCGGGGTTAGAGAGTACAGAAAAAAGCTTACCGAGTTCTTGAGCAACAATTTTACGTTCTGACACAATGCACCGCGATGGGAGAGATGTTAACTTAAAGTCTTATAATATGTGAATTCATATCATAAATCAATCTGCCGCGCGAGTCTGACAGATCTAACTCACTTATGGTCTTAAGAGGAGCTAGCCGTCATAGCTTGTTGCAGCTTTTCAGGCTTTACCAATTTGACACTGAGTCCCAAGAGTTTCCATGCGAGTCCCTCAGGTATATATTTGTACTGAAATGTTAAGAGATCGGGTTTTGTAGGGTAGTGTCCCTGAATAATCAGAACTCCATCCTCGTTTTTTAGAGGTGCCTGATGGAAGATTGGGCTTAAGTTCTCAAGCGAGGCCCATTTCGCGTCAAGTTTATATAGGCTGGAATAGGCGTCTTCAAGTTGTTGGACCGAGTACTGATTTTGCCAGAGCTTAGAAATGTAACGGTGAAAGACAGACATGTCTTTTCCATCAACTGCTTTGCCGAAAGCAGCCGTTGTTTCTCGAACAAGTTCTACGAGTTGATCATTAGATGGTATCTCCATAGGTGGGAGCGGAGCAGACTTTTCTTGTGTGTCACTTATACCTTTACGAGGAGTAGTAATCCCAAGAATCTTCCATGAGCCAGCTTCTTTAACGAGTGCAATTTCGAGGGGGACAGTCGCTCCATCTTTCGTAGTTACCGATCCTATGAGTTCTCCTGAGTTATTCTCAAAAGAGCGCGAGGTCCAGGAAGTTTCCGTAATATCTTGTAGAGAGTTTGCTTCGAGAAATCTCTTGAGTCCATCAAGGCTGGTGTTGTTTTTGAAAGCCTGAGAGAGATTGTCATAGGCTTTTTGGATATGTCCCTCTCGTACTTGTGTGAAGAACGTATCGGCACTCTCGGCTAAGCCACTTGTCAGGTAGAAAATCCCACCAACAAAGAGTGCGATGGCTACCCCAATTCCAAGTAGAATCTTAATAATCTTCATAACAGTATCACCTTTCATTTATCCTCGTTACTCTATCAGTCTGTGAGCGCAGAAAAAAGACTTCAGTTTGAGATATGTGTACCTAGGAGAGGCGGGTGCTGGAGAGGTCACGATCTGTTGTGCTCATATTTTGCTTTTGCCTTTGCTCTATGGATGCTAAACTAAACATATTCGCACAGGGAGAGTTCTCTTGATGACGCTTTATTGCCGTTTCTTTTTTTGGGGTGCGGACTCCTTCGGTAAGAAACGCTAATGGCCTCGCAGGGAATTAGTCCTATCAAAGCCTATAAACCATTTTCTTAAGGAGGTGATCAGCTCATGAACGATAATTCCGATATACTAGGTAGTGATAAATTGGATGTTTTTGCAGCGATTGTTTCTCCTCACGGAGTCATCTAAGAGCTGTAGTAACTCCATGGTGGTAGCCAATCAGGATATATTCCTGAGGGCGAGAATCCTACCGGGTGAATAAAAGACACCACCATTCTTAACGAGACGGATGTAGAGTATCTACCTGCATCCGTCTTTTTTTATTTACATACCCCAATTACAGTAAACTCATCCTCATCCTCATCCTCTTCCTCTTCCTCTTGCACTTGCACTTTCTCCTGCCTTCCTCTCCAACCCAATCGCTCTACCCAATCCTCTCCACGGCTTCTTTCGCCTCCTTTAAGCCACAGCCATGTTTTGTTCTATAAAGTTTAATAGCATAGATCTTGTGACCTGCATCAAGGACTCTTTTTATATCGTCATCTGTTGGTTCATCCTCATTTATGAGGAATCTGCTTCGGATATCTTTTTGCTTTCGTGTGTGAGCCTTCGAAAAGGAAGAGATGAGCACAATAATTATGAAAAGAGAGACGACTACGTATGTCATGTCAAGCAACACTCCTTAAGGTCTATACACGAGGATCATAGTGAGGAGACGCGGGGACTTCAATAACCTTTTCTAAGGTTGCATCTGTAATTAACTGACGCTACTTCCTGAGAAAGGAAGTTTGCGAACGTCTTCAAGTAGAATCTCCAGTTCGTATCCGTTATCCGTTCGAAAAGTTTCTGATTCAAGTAGAAGTGCATCCCATGGCATTGGAGGGTGCGCATTAAAAAGGTCATATTGATTGCGCAGAAGGGGGGTCTTACCGCTTTGTATAGCGTCTTCCTCACTCTTTCTCGTAACCGTTATAAAGTGTTGTTCGTTGTCAAGCATCCTTGGAGCTCCTCCGGAGTTAGCGTGGTCGAGTTCATCAAGAGCTTGTTCATAAGGCTTAATGATCATGACTTGCAAGAGGCCGTAGTTTGGTTGCTCGATACTCCAAGGTGAAGTATGAGCAAGGTGCGTCGGCGTCTTTAAGCAACTTGCATCTTGTCCGGCAAGAATGGCACGGTAAAGATCTGTTAGCGCAGAGCATGTACTTAAACAACTTCTATGTCTCAGATATTCCTGTACGCCCTTTAAGAAGCTAAACCGATCGTTATCGTTAAGAGGATGGCCCTTTGCCATCTTGGACTTGTTCGCATCAGAGTGAAAGCTGTCAGAATCTCGAAACTGAAATCCAAGTTCATTCGCTATACGTTCTCCGAGCGAAGACTTTCCAGAGCCCATGGTTCCGCCGATATTGATACTTGAGATCCCTGAAGAGCGAAAATGTTTCATTCTCTTTGCGGCAAAAGAAAGCCCGGGTATCTGAAGTTCTTGTGCAGTATTTTCAAAGAGAGAGATTGCATGATCAAAATCTTTTGGAGAGATCTGCTGACATTCAAAAAGGACACTCCGGTAAAGATTGCCAATCTCGGATATGGTTTGATTGCGAGTAGTCATAAGCGCTGACGCACAGGATAGCATGAAAGAGGAAGAGCTGTCTTGGAGGCAGTTTCCTTAGTATGTCTAGGTGTGTAGGCTTCTCACTTCTGTAACGTGAGGATGTTCTTATGTGACATTACGCTATGAGACATTACGCCAGGTGTGATGGTAGGGGAGGCTAGCAATATGACATGTTAGGGAGATAATCTGAGTGTTCATCTTCTGCCAGTCGACAGTGCCAGTTGGATGTGCGTTGTCACGAACTGTTCTCGCAGCCTTAATGATCTCTGAAAGCCTTTGATCCATAAACTTGCCACCATCAAGTGGCTCCTTGCTCAAGATCTCTTCTGTAGTTTTTGTAACCCGATCTAGCATAGTGCTGTAGGCCTGAGAAGACACGCGAGGGTCAGATGACATGAGCTCCTCTTTAAGAGTCGTAAGAGGCATACACGCTCTGTCTTGTCCCTGCTTGGTTGAGAGTTCTAAATGATTTGCTACAAAAGCCATGATCTGAGTTCTCCTACTTTACAAGCATCGCAGAGAATAGCTGTCTAATCAAATTCAAGAGCGAAGAAAGGCGAGGAGTTCCTGTTGCTCGGCTGAGTGTGAGCCGGGGTCACCAAGAAGTGCCCTGTCAAGCGCATTGGCGCATTCACAATCTCTTAAAGCAAGTCCCTCTTGTATGACAACACTGAGGAGCTGCTTTACCTTATCCATGCTCTTTTTATAGTTTTCAAGAACATCAAAGGTATCAGTTGAAAGACCTTCCTTCCAACAATCATAATCAGTCACTACACAGAGGCTGCTGTAGCAAAGGCTTGCTTCGCGTGCTAGGAAGACCTCAGGAATAGCTGTCATGCCAACAATGTCACCACCAAATCCGCGTAGCATATGGCTCTCAGCTCTGGTGCCCAACCTCGGTCCTTCTACACATATGTATGTTGCTTCATTTTTTACGGTGATACCAATTCGTGAAGAAGCTTTGGGTAAGGTCTGGTGTAACTCAGAACATACGGGGTCTGCAGAGCTTATATGCGCACTGAGCCCTGCGCCAAAAAAGGTGTGTTCCCGTATCCCTTTGGTAAGGTCAATAAATTGTCTGGGACACACAATATCTCCGGGCTCAAGCTCTTCTCGTAAGCTACCTACGGCATTTACCGTAAGTATCGAACGTGCGCCGGCCTGCTTAAGAGCATAGATATTAGCGCGGTATGGCACTTCAGATGGGAGGAGTTCATGACTCTTTCCGTGTCTTGCAAGAAATACGACAGGTGTATCTCCGAGCTCAGCTGTAATGATTGGTGAAGATGGGGGTCCAAATGGGGTATCGGGAGTTTGCTCTTGAACGTTGCTCAGGCCATCTAACTCGTAAAGTCCAGTTCCACCAATAATTCCTACTTTTGTCATATTGTCCTGCCCATCATGTTAATGCTCCAGTACAGGAGCTACCAGAGCCCGCGGTACAGCCATAGCAGTGGTCCCCGAAAGCGATATCTCCTGAAGCCAACTCATCAAAGGAGTCTATATCATGGATGGTTCGTAACTTCCAGTTCATAGGGATATCAAGCATCTGATTAAAATCGCAGTCATACAGTTTACCGTCCCAGCCAATAGAGATGGTATCTCGACACATCAGCTGACTTACGGCTCCTGGATTAAAGCTTTGCACGAGAAGATTCATATATTCCTCATATCGATTTTGCTTTTGGAGATCGTGTAAAAAGCGTTTGATTGGCATGTTCGTTATGGTTAGAAGTTGATTGAACTCTATCCGGAAATCTTCTCTGAGTCTTATCTTGTAGTCGTGCTCAAGTGAAGATTGATTCGGAGGAAGTGATGCCCCAAGAGGATTAAAAACGAGGTCGAGTGTAAGCCCCGAACCTTTGCGTGCGTAACCGAGATCGTTTAGGATTTGAAGAGCTTTGATACTTTTTCCAAAAACACCGCCACCTCGCTGCTTCTCGACATTTTCTTTTGAATAACATGGAAGTGAAGCAATAACGCGAACACCATGATCTGCTAAGAAGCGAGGGGTCTCTTCTTGGTTCGCTTCAAAAAACACTGTCAAGTTACAGCGATCGATAATCTCTTTGCCTGCTGCATGAGCTTCTTTGACAAGATACTTGAATTCAGCATGTAACTCTGGCGCTCCACCAGTAATGTCAACCGTTTGGATTGATGGGGTCTTGTGAAGGAGTGCTATTATTTTTGATGCCGTGTCATGAGACATTTTCTCTGTACGTTTGGGGCCCGCTTCAACGTGACAGTGAAGACACGCTTGATTGCAGTATTTTCCCACGTTGATCTGTAAGGTAGATGGTGTCGTACGCTTAAGATCGCAGTGATGCTCGGTGAGAGTTTTTAGAAAGTCTCTTTGAGGAGATGTATCCGTCATATTATACTGTCCGTCATTCAAGATGCCCCGTTCAGATGCTGACGAAGAGTTATGGCAATCAACCAGTTCTTTGCCACTTCCTCCGGTAAAAGCTGATCGCTTTTGCAGTTTCCTACGGGCAGTATTTATTGTCCCTCCGGGGGACTTACGGACATTTTTCAATGTCCTCCAGTATAAAAGACTAGAATATCTCGCAAGCAATCGCCAGTCTGGTATGAGCTCTGTCTCTGTAGGGCAAGGGGGGCGAACTACGGCTTATGGCGGGGTGATCGCACGTAGCTTGAAAACATTTGCTTGTATCTCTTGCTTTTTAATAGATGTGTTTCTTCGAATGACTTTTGAGAGTGTTTGTTTTGAAACCATATTACGCAGTCTTCCAGGAAGATGCCGTTCATACCAAAATCTATCTCCGTCACGAAGGCGGACAAATTGATCAAGGAGAATGGCTCGGAACGTTTCTCCTACCATAGCCCCATCTACATGATCTTCGTGAAGTCCTCCCACCCAGAGTTCAACATCTTCAATTGAGTTATATACTGAGCTTAAGCCAGAGGCGACCTCAGGGTTTGATGTAATGTCACTAAATGAGCTAGCAGGAGTAAGCCCCATGGCTCTGCGCACATCGTTGTAGGAGGGGAGTCCGTGATCACGTCCTCGTTGGATATTGAGCGATGCAAGATCAAATCCGCCTGCACCCGGAGGGCCGAATAGAAAGTTTCTGATATCATCAACGAGTTTATTGTCAATTGATTGAGAGCGGCGAGAGGCCAATCCACGAAGGACAGGTTCTATGCCGCCCTCATTTATCAGCCGTTCTGGTTTAAAGAAGGCATCTCGGAGGAGGAGGTGACCTTCCGCCACTATTTGCTGATTGGCATTCAAACGCGGAATAAATGATGAAAGCATTGTATGGCCAACGCGATAAGCGGCGGTAGCAAACTCATTTGAGATCGATGGGTCCACATTGCGGTCATATCCCTGATATGGGGGGATAGCATCTTGCCCGAGGAGAAAAGGAAGGTATTCATTGTAGGTGATTGCCTGCATCTCTCCTGCAACAATCCCTCGAGCCATCTGATAGATACGCTCTCCGTCAGCTCTAGGAAACGCTTGTGCAAGGTAGTCAGCCCAGAAATTATGTTCTCTGACAAATAGGACATGCATGGTGGTAAGACCTACTTGCTCATTTGCACGGATATCACCTGCCAAGAAAAATGTGGGGTCGAGATCATCTCCAGGGTTATCATTCTCGATAAGATTGGTGTTAAACGGAAGGAGCCGGCCAGCGCTTTCCTTAAGCCTTCCGGTACCATCGAGCGTACGAAGCTCTAGTTGTCTGTGCCTGTCAGAGCCATATACTTGTGAAGCATCAACAAATGCCGTAATGGCATTCATCTGTTGTCTCACACCACCCACCAGTACATGCGCGGAGCGAGAGAATCCCATCTCTTTTGCGCCGGTAGCAAATGGGTCAAAAAACATATCTCCCGATGGTATAGCAATCTTTGCTGTCTCCGCAGGCTCAAGCACCGGGGTTAGGGTAATGTCGTGGTCTAAAAATTGTCCCCACTGCCAGAGAAAGTCAGTGGCGCTATAGTGATTTGGATTGTCATCAGATTGATCGAAACACAGATTGCTAATTTCTCGGGGAGATGGCAATTCTGAGTCATTCATTGCAGAGATGCCGTCAGCATATGTTGCCTGAGCCAGTCTCTTAAATGGAGTAAACGCTTTTCCCCAAGTTGCATGTTGAAGATTGTTGTTTGATCCATCAATGGACGGATATTCACGGGAAAACTTTCTTCCTTTTCTCCCAAGCATCTTACGTAAGCGTTTTGATCGTTTTGAAATCCTTCTTCCAGTGAGTCTTCTTCGTCGTGTGTTGACGGTGGGAGGTTCTTCGCTTTCCAGAATCTCAGCGGCATTAAGAGCCGCATCTATTTCAGCACTTCTGAGCTTGAGCCCGTCCGGACGTTTTTGAGAGAGAGCGCTATAAGGCGAAAAAAGGATGAGGCTAGCAGCGAGTGTAAGCGAGCAAAAAAAGTTTTGAGGATTAGAAAGTTTATGATACCGCATTATTTTTGTACTACCTGTAATTACAATATCTCCCCTCTGAGATATATCAGGATTTCATGCACTTCTGATTCAGAAGAACCTGCTAAAACCCGAATATGGTAAAAATTCCTGGCGAAAGACCGCAGATTGGGCTGCAGTTGCTGAGATCAAACCTCATATCAGAAGGTGAGAGGATTATACACAGGTGGGGTAAGGTACGCAAAATAAAAGGACTTTTTTCTAATTATGTCCCTATTCTTGGACTCTACCATCCCTCAATTATTCCCCACACTCTCATTATTACTCCTTAGGAGATTGTGTGACTTACCGGGCGAAAGATAAGTGGTCTTCTAAATGCAGCTCAGATTGCCCTAAGCGTTTGATTTTATGTGGAATAATCATTTTTTGTAACTGGCACTAAAGTTCATTAAGCCAATACACCGATAACAAGATTCGTAAGGAAGAATAGAATGAGGAGATATGTAGAGGATGGATTGGAATAAGCCATTTTGCGTATACCGTATTGTTGAGAATGGAAAGCTGGAAGCCGTTTTTGTATCAGATGATATGAAGAAGGCCAAGTACTGGCTCACGTATATCGCTGAAGTCGGAGATGCTCTTTGCCGCACACCGCTTCATCCGAAGAACTCTAGTGAGCTTCCACTTTACTGGATGCATAAAGAGGAAGCTGGCAAACCACTTACTGATGAAGAGAAGTGGAAAGCTCTTGTTGAAGGGCGACAGTGTGTTCTTGAGTTTACTGAACCAAATGATGGTCTTGAGTCATGAGGAGCACGAAAGAAGGGGTATCTCCTTTAGTTTTTTTGCGTATGCGCCGAATGCATAATGAGATGTAGGGGAATATAATTAAGAGATAAGGGGAGAAGCCATGTCAGCGCTCTCAAAAGTAGACAAAAATATGCGTATTCTGGTAGTTGATGACTTTTCAACCATGCGCCGTATTGTGAGAAACTGCCTTAAGCAGCTTGGCTTTACGAATGTAAAAGAAGCGGTGGACGGGGCTCAGGCTTACGACACTTTAAAGCAAGAAAAATTCGATTTTATTGTTTCTGACTGGAATATGCCAAATATGATGGGAATTGATCTCCTTAAAGCTGTTCGTGCAGATGAAGAATTAAAGACTATCCCATTTCTTATGGTTACAGCCGAGGCGCAGAAAGAAAACATTATAGCAGCTGCTCAGGCTGGTGTTTCAAATTACATTATCAAGCCTTTCGATAGTGATACCTTAACGACAAAGATGGAAGCTATTTTTAAGAAACTGGTATAGCTCTCTATGAGTCCGGACAAAGAACACGCCCTGCAAGAGTTGGTAGATGCCCTCGGAAAAGGTGACGAAGGGCGCATCCAAGAACTTCTCAATCAACTCGAAATTAAGTCACACAGCAATGTTTATGAGCGTATTGGTACAATGGCTCGTGAGCTTCACCGCACTCTGCTCGAATTTAATCAGAGCATGTCTTCAGAAAACGTTACTATGCATTCAACGACTCTTCCAGATGCCGTTGATAAGCTTGAGGAGGTACTGAAAGTCACATTCCAGGCTGCAGATAAAACACTAAATTCCGTAGAGGAGCAGAATACAATACTCTCTTCAAGCTATGAAGCGTTAGGTGAAGCGCTTGAGACACTTAAGCCTGATAATATTCCTGATGAAACGGTTCGAACCACACTTAAAGAGATGCTAGAGGCCGAGAGGGAGAGAGTTGAGCGTTCTCTTGCCATAAACAACGAAATTATGATGACTCAAGAATTTCAAGACTTAACAGGCCAAGCTCTTAAGAAGGTCATTAAGCTCGTTCAGGGAATGAAAGATAATATTTCAGCACTCATCGAGATTTTTGGAGCTGAAGATCTCCCTCCGGTACAGGTTGCGCAGGAGAGCGAGCAAGCGTTAGATGAGAATAAGCTTGATCAGGGAGATGTAGACTCCGTGCTGAAAGATTGTGGTTTTTAGCATTTTTCCGCAAAGAATAACTCAATGCTTTTTAAGTAAATTCCGATAGATACTCAGGGTCATAATCGCATTCTTTGGGTAGCAGCTAATGAATTTTTCAGCACAGTGTCATAATGAAAGTTTTGACATTTACGTCATCGATGATGATCGTGTGACGCTGAAGCTTATTGAGAGCCTTCTTTCGAAAGACAATTTTTGTGCAGATACATTTCTTGACTCAAAGGAAGCTTGGCTCGCCCTTGAAAAGCAAAAGACTCCAGCTGTTATATTTCTTGATTGGAGCATGCCGGTGTTAGACGGCATTAAGCTCACGAAACTTATCAAATCAAGGAGTGAACACTTTTACAGTTACCTGATTATGATCACCTCTCACGCTACCATAGAGAATACGGTTGAGGCCTTTGATGCCGGCGTTGATGATTTTCTCGAAAAACCTGTAGTTCCTGAACTGTTGCGCTGTCGTATGAAGAGCGCTGAACGATTTATGCAGAGAGAATTAGAACTTATAGTTGAGCAGAATTATCTAAGTCTTCATGCCTCGCAGATGGAATCGCTCGTACAGGAGCAAGCAAAGCAGCTCGTAGATGCTGATCGTATGGTAACGCTCGGTACAATGTCTGCTGGAATCGCGCATGAGATTAATAATCCAACAGCATTTATCTCAGGCAATGTTCAAAACCTTGAAACCTATTGGGAGTATCTAGAGCCGCAGCTTCGTTCTCTCCCACCAGACGAGATTACAGATAAGGAGAAGTTTGATTTTGTCATGGAAGGAGCGCCTAAAGCGATTGCAGGCATTCAGAAGGGAGTAGAGCGAATATCTAAGATCGTGAAGAGCCTTAAGACTTACTCTCATGTAAAGGGGAATAAGCAGGAGCGTTGCAACATAGAGAAGCTCATTCAAGACTCTCTAGAGCTCTCAAAAACGAATATGCGCAAAGATATCACTATTCTCGTTGAACTTGAGGACCAGCTCCCAGAGCCAGCGGGAGACTTTCTGAAGCTTGAACAGGTTATAGTAAATATCCTCGTAAATGCCTCTCACGCTATGGAGGACGTAAAAGAACCAGTTCTCAAGGTAGCCGCACGAGCCATGGAACAGGGGGTTACTATAGATATTCAGGATAATGGCCCGGGAATACCGGACAAAATGCTCTCAAGGCTCTGGACGCCGTTCTTTACTACGAAAGAAGTTGGAAAAGGTACCGGACTAGGCCTTTATATTTGTAGGAATATTGTCGAAGAACATGATGGGAAGATCTCAGCATCAAATACTGATGAGGGAGGAGCCTGCTTCACCATCAAATTACCTGTAAGTGAAGAGTCCCAGATTGAACCGCTGACTGACCATGGAGAAGAGAAATGAAGCCACATATTCTGGTAGTCGATGATGAAGAAGAGATCCGAGAGATGCTATCACGGCACTTTCAATTTAAGGGCTACTCAGTTGAGACTGCTGAGAATGGTGAGGATGCTCTCAAAAAGATGCAGGATAAAAAAACAGATATTGTCGTCTCTGACATACGGATGCCAGTAATGGATGGGACCGATCTCTGTAAGCAGATCAAAAAAGATTTCCCGATGACACGGGTTATCATGATCAGTGGATTTGTTACGCTGGAAAATGCACTGGCTTGCTTAAGACGTGGAGCCGATAACTGTCTTTTTAAACCACTTAATGATCTTACTGAGCTCGATCGGGCCGTAGAGAATTCGCTTGGTACTATTAAGCGATGGATAGAAGTGCTGTCAGATTTACGTAAGATGAAGAGCGGCGGGAGGTCTGGTAATGTCTGATATTGAAGATATTGGAGTTGATGACGATCTGCTCTTTGGATTCCTTGATGAGTCAAGAGAGCTTTTAGGAGAAGTTGATGCGGCTCTTGTCGAGCTCGAGAGTAATCCTACAGATCAAGATATTATCAATGCGATTTTTAGGCCTGTTCATTCCATCAAGGGAAATGCCCCATTCTTTGGATATACAAAGCTTAGAAACCTCGCTCATGAGTTAGAAACCATCCTTGCTCAGGTGCGTGATGGTACGAGACGTGTTGATAAAAGTCTTACGACGCTTCTTCTTGAGGGGATTGATGAGATTCGGGCAATTCTCGATCGTGCCTCGAACAATCAGCCTGAACTTATTGATGAGCAAAAATTTAATCAACTTTTGCAAAAAGTTGTTGATTTTCAATCGGACACAGCAGGTGATCAGAAAGAAGCTTGGTCGAAAGTCAAGAAACTTATGGCGACCCTCTCTGAATATATCTCCTCTGGAGAAGAGGAAGCGGTAACTTCTTACAGAGAGCTAAAAGAGCTTCTTGAAGTTCTCGCACCAAGTGGAGAAGAGGAAGATGTAGAAGCGTATCCTGCACCACTAAAGAAACTTCGAGACGTAGTCGTTGCGGGTATTGAGAAACCCGAAGATGAGAGCCTTGTTGAGCTTGTTGAAAAATCACTGGTCGAAATCGAAGAAGCTGCGCAGGGACAAGACGCAGAATCACTTGCCTCAAAGCTTCAAGAGGATGTAGGGCCATTTATCGTGAGCATTGGATTTGATCAGCTCCTCCTTGAAACGGTGGATAAAGCAATTGCTGATTTTATGGAATTAAAGAATCCATTTGGTGAGGAACCTGTAGCTGAGAGCGCTGAGGCGTCATCGTCAGAAACGGTCTCAGAGCCAGAGCAGGAGACTTCTAAGCAGAAAACAGGCAAGGAGAGTGAGAGCCGACGTCAGGAGTCTCACAAATCGATGCGTGTGTCAGAAGAGCATATTGACACATTTCTATCATATGTAGGTGAGCTTTTTATATTTGGGGAGATGTTGTCTTATCTTGAAAGACGAGTTACCGGAACCCTTGGTTCCAACGAGATCGAGTTTGAATTTCACCGCCTGATTGAATCCTTTAGTATCCTCTCACATAATCTTAAGAAGAGCTTAATGTCTGTGCGTAAAGTAGCTGTGAAGAGTACGCTTCAGAAGGCTCCGCGTTTGGTCCGTGATATCGCTTCTGCTCGAGGAAAAGACATACAAGTTCATATTGAAGGAGAGGACGTAGAGGTAGATAAGAGCCTTATCGAACTTATCGATGCGCCTCTAACACATATGGTCCGAAACGCGGCTGACCACGGGATAGAAACACCAGAGAAACGTGTAGAAAATGGTAAAAGTGAGGCTGGAAATATATCTATCTCTGTACGGGAAGAGGATAAGTTCATTGTTCTTACCGTCACTGATGATGGTGCGGGGCTGAACTACGACGCTATCCGTGGGAAGGCAGAATCACTTAATATCATAAGACCCGGTGAAAAACTATCAAAAGATCAACTCGTAGACCTCCTCTTTCAGGCAGGTGTTTCTACAGCTGAAAAGGTGACAGACGTATCTGGCCGTGGTGTTGGAATGGATGTTGTAAAAAAAGCGATCGAGCAAAATGGCGGATCTATTCAGGTAGAGAGTACGGCAGGAAATGGAACTACTTTCCAAGTTCATCTCATGAAGTCTGTGACCACAGATATCGTAGAAGGTTTCGTGTTCCGTGTAGAAGATCGTTTCTTTGTCCTCCCAATCGATAGAGTTCGAGAGGTCTTTTCTTGTGACCCAGTTGATATCTTCTCGGCAACGGGCTCAGACAGGTATGTTTGCCGTAATGATAAGATACTTCCTATCGTACCAGCGTACAGCATCCTTTCATTGGATGCAGAAAGGAAAGACAAATGTGACGCACAGCACGTCCTTACCGTGAAGGCATGTAAGCGTGACATGGCGCTTCTTGTAGATGAGGTCGTGGCGGTGCAGCAGGTTGTGCATAAGGGCATCTCACATCTTAGTGTCGACGGAGATGTCTTTACCGGTGGTGCCCTCATTGGAGATGGTCAGATCGCTCTTATATTAGATGCCGATAAGTTCTGTGATGGGTATGATGTGAATAACTTGGCAAATAGAGCAAAAGTGATTACTCGTGATGAGAATGGAAATCAATCCAATAGTGATGGAATAGAGAAAACAGGAGAGCTTCAATCGCTTGTCCTCGTTGAAATTGATGGAGGTCGCTCTGCAGCTATTCCTCTAGCGGATGTCCATCGTCTTGAAAAAATAACTGGAGAAAGTCTTGAACTTTCGAATGGGAGACCAGCAGTACAGTACCGTGAAACAATTATGCCGCTCTTTCCTGTGACGAAACAATCATTGGAAGAACTCCAGAAGCGAGAAATGCTTCAAGTTGTGGTATCTGAGTGTGATGGAAAGCCTGTAGGAATCGTGGTCGATAGTATTCTTGATATCGTAGAAGACCGTGTCGATACTCAGAAAATAGGAGACGAAGCTCCACACATTACTGGCACGGCAATCATCTCAGATAGAGCTACTGACATTTTGTCTCTCTCGGGACTGATTGAGCACAACCGTACTATCAGTGCGAGCAGACTAAGAGTGTGATCGCCCTCCTCGTTCTCCGCGGGCTCCAGTGTTTTGTTTTTTAGACCGACATAATTTCTATAGCTGCTTCGGCGGTATGAGGGGATGTTCTATCCAAATAAAGGATATAACACAGGAGAACGCGGAGGGCGCGGAGGGAAATAGAATAAGTACTGGTTAGTCTGCTTTCTGGTACTGAGCAACGATGTCGTTTACTTTCTTTAGGATTTCATCGCGGTTGTAAGGCTTGTTGATATATGCTTCACAGCCTTTCTTAAATGACCCAAGAACGTGCTCTTTGTCTGAAAGAGCAGAAATCATAATAATCTTTGTGCCATCAAGGCCCATGATACCATTTTCTTCTTCGAGAGAGCGTATCTTCTCGAGTGCATCCATTCCCGAAACCTCTGGCATCATAATGTCGAGAAAGACCATATCAAATGGAGAGCTCGCTTTAAGAGCTTCATCAAATTTAGAGATAGCTTCCTTTCCGTCTGAGGCAAGCTCGCATTCTCCCAACTGCTTGAGAATATCCTGCAACATTTTTTGTGATATCTGGTCGTCTTCGACGATTAGCATTTTCATGATTAGCCCCTGTGTTTAGCCTGAATTTGCGTTATATGAGCTCAATACTCACCCTCTTGTCAGTATATTCCGACTGAAAGAGTAGCCGCTTTCGCAAACCTTCTTTTTTTATCCCTAGAATTATTTCGTCAAGATTATTGCCCTGCTTTAGAATTGATGCAGCAACTTCCTCTGGTATTATTTCGTACAGTTCGTAAGCTGCGGAGGCAGGAAGGGTAATTTGAACCTTCGTTTTATTATCCTGCGTTACCTGAATCTTTAGGTGAGAAGCATCCCGAGAGAAGTTGTGGTTGGTTTCTAAAATTTGAGTTTGCTGCTCCCCGTGGTGCTTTATGCTTTCATAATTAGAAGCATTATCAGAGACCTGTTTTAAAATATCAGCCCAAGAAATGTTCATCTCTAGACCTTTTAAGTACTGAATAAGGCCTACTGTTGCCCTGATAAAGCCGATGAGTTGGGCGGGCCCAGCATAACGAAAATTCCACTTTTCTTCCCCCAGATGCTCACTTATGCGTTCAGAGAGCCTCCAAGTGCTGATATCAAAACTGCCACTGGCCGCAAATGGCATCCGAAGGATTTTTGCGACACCCAAGAGTTTCTTAGACAGTGGATTGAGTATTTCTGCGTTAAATCCGAGTGCCTTAAATGTCTCAACGGCATCAACTTCATTCAGAGTGATATCTGGTTCGATGAGCCTATATAAAGCACTACGTGCAGAGTCGGCTAACGTGAGCGTACATCCAAAATCAAGTACCCCGATTTGGATGCCGCTTGGAAGTTTTCGAAACCGGTAGTTGCCGGGATGAGGATCCGCATGTCCTTCTCCCCAGACAAGCCATGAATGTAGATAGAGTGAGAGAAGTGTCTTCGCCACCTGGGTACGGGCCTCTTCAGACCAGTTTCGTACTTCATTAATGTGCGCTCCTTGTATCCAGCTCATTGTAAGAACTCTATCTGATGAGAGCTCTTCGATTGGTTTTGGAACAACGACGGAATCCATGTTTTTGAGATATCTGGAGAAGCGCAATAGAGTCTTGAGCTCGTTCCTGTAATCTGTCTCAAGGAGTAGGGATCTTCGTAGTTCGCTTTTGTATGCCTCCAGAGAGAACTTGTGAGCTCTACCTGCAATAGGAGCCGATAGCCATCCTATAGCGTTAAGATCTGATTCAATGGCTGATTTAACCTTTGGATATTGCACCTTCACAGCGACTTTTTCGCCGCTTTTAAGAATTGCGCTATGAACTTGACCTATTGAGGCGGCTGAACCTTCTGGAGATAGAGATTCAAACTTCGCCATTGCTTCTTCACCGAGTGCTGAGTGTAGCCACTCGAGATACTGCTCAAATGGAGCGATGCGACGACTCTCTGTGAGTTCGAGGTAAGGATTTGAATCGCTATTCATACCCTTAATGCTAAGGACTTGGGCAAATTTTTGCGGTAACCCTTTTAAACTCGCCATGGCGTCCAGTACGTGCTCGGGCAGTTCAGACTCTGCCCGATTCTGACTGAGCTGGAGGCCGAGTTTAGCCAATTCGAGATTTCTGGAGAGTTGCTCAAATAGAGACATAATTTCGTGACGGTAGAGTACTCTTTTAAGATGAGGATTTTAGGGCAGAAGTTCGAAAAAAGAGAATACTGATTAAGGAAATGTGAATAAGGCAATCCTTATTGGGCATCTGCATATTGCAGAATTCTTTAAGGGCAGCTACATTTAGGAGAGCTTTTCGGGGGTAATATGACTGAAGAATCAAATCTTGATGAAGAAACGAGGTTATTTTTACTTGAGGCCTATGAGAATTTAGACTCAGTAGAGTCACATCTCGTTGACTTAGAGAATGACCCTTCTAATGCTGAGATTCTTAATGATGTATTTCGCTCAGTGCATACTATTAAGGGAAACGCGGGTTTTTTAGCTTTCCAGAAGCTTGAGCAGCTCTGTCATCGTTCAGAAACACTCCTCGACAAACTTCGTTCTGGGCAACTTTCTCTTACCCCGGAGAGAACGAGTTACTTACTTGAAGCTGTTGATCTTACTAGAACTATACTCAACTCGATAGAAGCTACTGGCTCAGAAGGGGACGCCGATATTGAGGCTGTCATCGAGAAGATCGAGTAACCCCTGCATTATCTTAACAATATTAATTCTGGCGCATTCTTATAAAGTTCTTTTGATTTAAGGGCGATAGCAATATCGGAACCCAGATCCTTATCTCCGTTGTGTGGCATCAAATGCAGAGGGACATTTCCCTTTGGTTATGAATGCCCTGTGGAGAAGTGACCGGGAAGCTATTTAAAAGAACACAATTCAAATAAGAAATACGTAATGAGTGACGAGTTCCAGGAGATCGTTCAGGAGTTTCTGGTTGAGAGCTTTGAAAGCTTAGATAGTCTTGATCAGGACTTTGTTGAGCTCGAAGAGAATCCTCAAGATATCGATACGATTAATAAGATCTTTCGTGCGGCGCATACGATCAAGGGGACTTGCGGATTTTTGGGCTTTTCAAAGCTTGAATCTTTTACCCATGTCGCTGAAACACTTCTAGATAGTCTGCGTTCAGGAAGAGTTTCGTATGATTCCGATATTGCCACTGCGCTTCTAAAATCGGTTGATGCTATTCGCCATACGCTGACTTGTATTGAAGAGACTGGGAATGAATCAAGTGAGGATTTCTCTGAACTCATAAATACGCTTGTGGCACTTAACAAGGGAGAAAAACCGGAAGCTTCTGAAGAACCCACTCCGGTTGAAGAGCAAGCATCTGCGTCAGTAGAAAATGTTGAAGAAGAAACCGCAGCAGAAGAAGTTCTCTCATCAGATACGGAAGAGAATGCTGAGGTTGTGGAGCAAGAAGTCGCGCTTACTCCTTCAGATGATAAATTTGATCAAATGCTTGAAGAGCTCGACAAGAATCTTGATCAGCACCGTAGTGCATCCGAAGAGGAGAGTTCCGTTACTGAAGTTGCCCCGGAGGAGTCGCTGAGTGTTTCTGATGCCGAAGCTTCTGAACCAGCTGGTGACACAGAATTTGATCCCGACGTTGCTAATATGGATCTTCTCGCTGAGTTGATGAGTGATGAACCACTACCTGAAGAGAAGGCTAAACTTGAAGAAGAGCAAAAGGCCGCAGAACCTGCGAAACCTGTAGAGCCGGCACCAGTGCAAAAAGAAGAGACTCCAGTTACTGAGAAAGTCGCTCAGCCAGAGAAACAGGAAGAGCCTGTAGCCGTAGTAGAAGATGTAGTGGAGGAAACACAATCTCTTTCGGTTGCAGATAAGGAAGAACAAGCTCCTCTAACAAGCAAGGCCCCCGTGCCTTCAAGCTCTCCATCGTTCGAAAGAGAAGGAGGAGCTGGCGGAGGATCTAAGCTTGCTGACACGAGTTTAAGAGTTAACGTGACTCTCCTTGACTCTCTGATGAACCTTGTTGGCGAACTCGTACTAGCACGAAATCAAATACTTCAGTTCACAAAAAGTTCTACTGATACAGCGCTTGTAAATACCTGTCAGCGTCTCAATCTGATTACGTCTGAGCTCCAAGAGGGAGTCATGAAGACGCGCATGCAACCGATTGCAAATGTCTGGAATAAATTCCCTCGTATCATCCGAGATATCGCGCGTGGCTGCGGAAAGGATATTAAGATCGAGATGGAAGGGAAAGACACGGATCTCGATAAAACAATTCTTGAAGCGATAAAGGATCCACTTACTCATATTGTCAGGAACTCTGCAGATCATGGAATCGAGTCTCCAGAAGTCAGAGAACAGGCAGGTAAACCACGAGCAGGAACACTCCATCTCAGCGCCTACCACGAAGGTGGTCATGTCATTATTGAAATTCGTGATGATGGAGCTGGAATTGATGCTGAAAGGGTAAGAGATAAAGCAATCGAGAAAGGAGTCATTACGGCTGAGCAGGCGAAGAAGATGGGAGAGAGTGATCTTCAAAAGTTAATCTTCGCTCCTGGATTCTCTACTGCTGAGAAGGTTACTAATGTTTCAGGTCGCGGAGTAGGAATGGATGTCGTTCGATCGAACATCGAACGGATTGGGGGTACTGTAGATTTGCAGAGCCAGAAAGGATCGGGCACGACACTTTTCATTAAAATTCCACTTACGCTTGCTATCGTGCCAGCGCTTATTGTGACCTGTAACGATGACCGCTTTGCGATTCCTCAAGTGAGTCTTCTTGAGCTCTTAAGAGTTGAGAAGGATGATGTTGCGACGAATGTCGAAACGATAGGGAATTCAAAATTTTACCGCTTACGCGGAAATCTTCTCCCTCTCGTGCAGCTCTCTGAGCAGTTAAAACTTGAGAGCACGGAAAAAGAGCTCACCGGTGATATCAATATTGTTGTGGTTCGTGCTGAGAATACAGATTTTGGGCTAATAGTTGATCGTGTTCACGACACAGAAGAGATTGTTGTGAAGCCCCTAGGTAGACAATTAAAAGAACTCGAAACATTTTCTGGTGCTACCATAATGGGTGATGGACGTGTGGCGCTTATCTTGGATGTGCTCGGAATAGCACGCGGAGCAAATGTTGCCGCTGATGTATCTCAAGAACTTGAGCGTATGAGTGAAGCGGCGGCTCTTGAGATTGAAGGAAGCGAGAAGCAGTCACTTCTGCTTGTTCAGGTCGGTTCAGACTACCGTTTTGCAATACCACTAAATGATGTTAACCGATTGGAAGAATTTGAAGCTGCTCAAATCGAAAGAGCCAGTGGCAGAGACGTTGTACAGTATAGAGGTGGCATTTTGCCCCTTATTAACCTGCAAGAGTTTTTTAACCTTGAGCCACGCGTCGAAAATGCCGTTAAACATGTAGTAGTTTTTAGTAACGAACACAGAAGCATAGGCGTAGTAGTAGAGCAAATACTTGATATCGTTGAAGAACGTCTCACGGTGGACTACTCAAAAGGGTGCTCCGGAATACAGGGATCGGCCATCATACAGAAGAGTATCACCGATCTATTGGACGTACAGGAGATATTAAAGAAGCGTGAGCCAAACTTCCTTCAAGAAGAAGAGATGAGTTCTATGGAGATTGTATGAGCGGGTTAATAGAAAGAGAACTGGATTCAGACGGTAAGAGCAAAGGGCTGCAGGAGCAGTACGCAACGTTTTATGTCGATGGGCTTCTCTTTGGCATCGATGTAATGCAGGTTCAGGAGATTATTCGCTATCAGACGCTTACCCCAGTACCGCTGGCACCACCTGTGATCGAAGGGCTCATAAATTTGAGAGGACAGATCATCACAGCAATTGATCTTCGACGTAGACTCGGGCTTAAACCCGCTGATGAAGAATTACTACCAATGAACGTAGTAATCCGGAGTGAAGCAGAAGTTGTAAGCGTATTGGTAGATCAGATTGGTGATGTATTGGAAGTAGAAGCAGCACAATTTGAGTCGACTCCCGAGTCACTGGATCGTGATGTTCGTAGTTTGGTGAAGGGAGTGTACAAGCTTGAAGATGATCTCATGCTTGTACTAGATATTGCGGCGGCTGTGAATGTGAAGACACTACAATAAAGTTTAATGGAATTTGTAAAGTTTAAGAAATCATATCTATAGGAGAGAATGAGAATGGTACAGGGACAATCAGTAAATGGAAGCGCAAAATCGACTGATACTGAAAAGTCGGCGGGATACTCAGAGTCTGGAATGGAGCTCGTAGAGAATGCGCCAATAAATATTATGAAAGCTGACAAGGATCTTGTCATAACGTATATCAATCCGGCCTCAAGAAAAACTCTGGAGACACTCGCTCAGTACCTGCCAGTTGCTCCTGATGAGGTTGTGGGTTCTAGTGTTGATGTCTTTCATAAGGATCCTTCCTATCAACGTAAGATCCTAAGTGATCCAAAGAATCTTCCACTTGAGACTAAGATCCAAATTGGCCCTGAGACGGCAAATCTCTTAGTAAGCCCACTTTATGATGCTGACAATCAGTACATCGGGCCTATGGTTACTTGGAGTGTTGTCACGCAGCAAGAAAAGCTTGAGAGAGATCAAGCCCGCATTCAAGCAATGGTTGAGAACGCGCCAATCAATATCATGATGGCGGATCTCGATTTAAACATTACTTACATTAACCCGGCATCTCGCAAGACACTTGAGACTCTTGCGCAGTATCTTCCAGTTAAAATTGATGATGTCGTGGGATCTAACGTAGATATCTTCCACAAAGATCCTTCTAAGCAGAGAAAAATTCTTAGCAATCCTTCTCTTCTTCCAATGAGTGCTGATATTCAGATTGGGCCCGAAATGGCGAACCTTCAGGTAAGCGCCATCTACGATGCACAGGGCAATTACACGGGACCAATGGTTACGTGGAATGTTATTACTGAACAGAAGAAGATGGAAGAGAGAAACCTTGATTATGCGAATCAGATCTCTGCTATCAGCGCGGCTCAGGCTGTTATCGAATTTAACGTTGATGGAACCATCATTAAGGCGAATGACAACTTCCTTAACGCTCTTGGGTACAAGCTCTCTGAGATTCAGGGGCAACATCACCGTATGTTTGTTGAGAAAGAGTACGGTCAGAGCATTGAGTACAAGCAATTTTGGGCAGCGCTCGGTAGAGGAGAGCCTCAGGCCGGACAATTTGAGCGATTTGGGAAGGATGGCAGTTCCGTCTGGATCCAAGCTCGCTATAGCCCACTCGTTGATGCTGAAGGCAAAGTTTATAAAGTTGTTAAATATGCCTCAGATATCACCGAGCAGATACGTCTTCAAGAAGCTCAAAAAGAGCAAGAAGAGCGTGAGCGACAAGCGGCAGAAGAGCTTCGTGGCAAAGTCAACGAAATGCTCGGTGTTGTAAGCGCTGCTTCTACTGGAGATCTTACAAAGGAAGTATCGGTTTCAGGTGAAGATGCCATTGGACAGATGGGAGAAGGACTTAAGCAACTTCTTGGATCTCTCCGTGAGAGCATGAGTAACATTGGTGATAATTCACAAAACCTTGCTGCATCTTCAGAAGAACTAACTTCTGTAAGTGAAGAAATGGCTCGAAACGCTGATGAGACTTCTCAGCAGGCAGGAGTTGTTTCTGCAGCGGCTGAACAGGTGAGTAAGAATGTTCAAACTGTTGCAACTGGAACAGAAGAGATGACTGCAAGTATTCGAGAAATCGCTACCAATGCAAATGATGCAGCACGCGTTGCAACAGAAGCCGTTGGAATTGCAGCGGATACGAACAATATCGTTGCCAAGCTCGGTACGAGCAGTAACGAGATTGGTGCGGTGATTAAAGTTATTACTTCTATCGCGGAGCAAACGAACCTCCTAGCTCTTAACGCCACTATTGAGGCGGCTAGAGCAGGTGAAGCTGGTAAGGGCTTTGCGGTTGTGGCGAATGAAGTAAAAGAGCTCGCAAAAGAGACTGCAAAAGCGACAGAAGATATCAGCCAGAAGATTGCTGCTATCCAGTCTGATACAGAGAGTGCCGTAGGCGCAATCGGAAATATCAGCGGGATTATCAATCAGATAAATGATATCTCAAACACTATAGCAAGCGCGGTTGAAGAACAGACAGCGACTACGAACGAAATGAGTAGAAACGTAGCTGAAGCTGCAAGAGGAAGTAATGAGATTGCAGCGAACATTGGAAGTGTTGCCAGTGCTGCGCAAAATACGATGGAAGGTGTTAGTAGCACAAGAGAAGCTGCTGGTGAGCTTGCTCGTATGGCTGCTGCGCTGCAAGAACTTGTTGAAAAGTTCACTTACTAAACCGACGTTGCTAACCGTGCTGCTCCCATGAGATGGAGCAGCACGGGTATTACACATTCTACTAGGAGGAATGTATGAAAGTGCTCATAGTTGATGATTCAACAGCTACGCGATTCATCTTGTCAAAGATGATGAAGGGAATAGGCTGTGACGTTGTTGAAGCGGATAACGGATCTACAGCACTTTCTGTGCTTGATGAAAATAAAGATTGTCAGGTCGCTCTTGTAGACTGGAACATGCCAGTAATGAATGGCTACGAGTTAATTCAGAACATACGAAAAGACAATTCATACGATGAATTAAAAATCATGATGGTCACTACCGAGACGGAGATGGAACAGGTAGTAAAAGCTCTCGAAGCAGGAGCTAATGAATACGTTATGAAGCCGTTCACGAAAGAGATTGTGATTGATAAGTTTAAAATTCTCGGAGTAGATGTTTCTGAAGTTGAGCAGGATGCATAGTTATGAGCAAAGTTCGTGTACTCGTCGTCGATGATGCCGTCGTTGTTCGTAAGATTGTTACTGATTCTCTTTCTACGCATCCAGATATCGAAATTGCAGGGGTAGCCGCTAATGGCAATATTGCTCTGCAAAAAATACCACAGGTAAATCCTGATATTATCACACTCGATGTAGAGATGCCGGAGCTGAATGGACTGGAAACGCTTCTCAAGATCCGTGAAAGCTATCCCAAACTTCCTGTTATCATGTTTAGTACTCTCACCGAGCGAGGGGCGGAGACTACCATGGAAGCGTTACAGAATGGAGCCAGCGACTACTGTACTAAGCCCGCAAATGTGGGGAGTGTCGCTGATGCAAGAGAGAGAGTGCGGACGGAACTCTTACAGAAGATTTTTGCCCTTTGCGGACGTCCGCAGCCTGTACTTCAGAACACTCCGCAGTCTGCTACGATTACCACGAGCTTGCCATCGCGCTCAAAGCCAACGATAAAACCTGCTACCTCTTCTGAAACAATAAGGATGATTGCTATTGGAGTTTCGACAGGAGGCCCCAATGCTCTCGCTGACGTCGTTCCGGAACTTAGTACTGAATTAAATGTACCTATTGTGTGTGTACAGCATATGCCACCGGTGTTTACACGAATGCTAGCTGAGAGGCTCAACAGTAACAGTACCCTCACAGTGCTAGAGGGCCAAGATGGAATGCCTGTCGAGCCGAATCATATGTATATCGCACCAGGTGACTATCACATGATCGTTAAGCGTTCCGGGGCAGGGTATGTATTGAATCTGAATCAGGAGCAGCCTGAAAATTCCTGTCGACCAGCAGTTGATCCACTTTTTCGCTCTGTAGCGAGAGAGTTTGGCTCTCAAGTGCTCGGGGTCGTTCTTACCGGAATGGGACAGGATGGTCTTCGAGGTTGTGAGGATATAAAGGAGCAAGGTGGTACAGTATTTGTGCAAGATAAGCCATCAAGTGTTGTTTGGGGAATGCCCGGTTATGTTGCAGAGGCTGGGTTGGCTGATCGAGTTTATCCTCTGAAAGACATCGCAAGAGAAATTAACCGACGCGTACTTTCATCGTCTACTAAATTAGAACAAAGGGTGTGATATGGCTATTTCAGAAAGAGATTTTCAGTTTATTAGTGATCTTGTAAGAAAGGAGTCAGCAATATCTCTTGAGAAGGGGAAAGAATATCTCGTTGAATCGAGGCTTGGTCCTATTGCCGTTAAAGATGGTTTTGAGTCAATCGTAGAGCTCGTTGATAAACTCCGTGCGAACACAAATATGCTACTTAAGCGTAAAGTCGTAGAGGCAATGACAACGAATGAAACCTCTTTCTTTAGAGACATTGAGCCATTTGAGATGATGCGTGAGGAGATTCTTCCTGAACTTATTGAGCAGAAGAAAAATGAAAGAAAGCTATCAATCTGGTCGGCGGCGGCATCAACAGGTCAGGAGATCTACTCTCTGTGCTTCCTTATCAAGGAACACTTCCCGCAGCTCTTAAGTTGGGATTTGAAACTTGTTGCTACTGATATCTCTACTGAGACACTTGATAAAGCAAAGAATGGACTCTACTCCCAGATAGAAGTCAACCGTGGACTCCCTGCAACCATGCTTGTGAAGTATTTCACAAGAGAGGGCACAGATTGGCAGATCTCAAAAGAAATCCGAGACATGGTTGAATTTCGTGAGCTCAATCTGATCCAGCCTTGGATTGGTATGCCCGTTTTTGATATTATCTTTATTCGTAACGTACTTATTTATTTTGATGTAGACGTTAAGAAAACAATCCTTGCAAATATGCGCAAGCATATGTACCCGCACAGTAAACTCTTCCTCGGTGCTGCAGAAACCACTCTTAATATTGATACCAGTTTTAAGAGACGAAGCTACAACCGTGGAGGATGCTACGAAATTTCTTCTGAAAGTTAATTTCTTGGGTGCAAAATATGCAAACAGAATTTCTGTATAATCCAGATGGGGTTGGAGTACATGCTCATTGTCCGGTTCTCCTCAATTTACGTTCTGGAGATACCTTAGTCGTCTGGTACGCCTATCCGGGCGATCACGATTATCAACAAGGACGTATAATATGTGCTAGGAAGTCTAAAGGAAGTGACACGTGGCAGAAGAGTAAGGAGCTTGTAGGGCCATTCCAGTACTCAGCAGGGAATCCGCTACTCCTTCAAAATCCTCAAACAGGAGAGATCGTACTCTATTATGTGCTCCTGAAGGGAAAGTATTGGAATGATTCAATCGTATACTACTGTAAATCTGATGATGATGGCAGGACATGGACTGCGCCTATAACCCTTACGCAGGAGCCCGGTTTTATGGTCCGCCACGGGGCAGTCTATAATCAGGATTCATCCTATCTTTTGCCTATTTATCATGAAGAGACGCTCTCCTCATCTCTTATGAAGAATTGGCACATGGAGAACTCTCTCCTTGTGAGAGAGTTTGCGACCTTGCCGCTTATTCAACCTGTTCTCGTGCGTGGAGACGGAGATGACATGTACATGTTCTTTCGTCCTTCCACAGAGCCACGTGTTGTCTGGAGAGCGGGGAGCAGTGATGGTGGAAGATCGTGGTCTGATCCGATTCAGACTACGCTCAAATGTCCTCTTTCAGGCATAGCGGCATTTTATTTACAGGAAAGGCTCGTGGTTATCCACAATGACTCATCTGATAAGCGCTATCCACTGAGTCTATCATATTCATGTGATGGTGGGGTAGGTTGGAGTGAGCCAATAGCATTGGATAATTCTCAACATGAGGTGTCTTACCCTGACTTTCGAGTAGACAAGGATGGAATTGTGCACGGAGTATATTCCTATAATCGAAGAATGATTAAGTATATGAAATCATCATTGGATGAACTTATCGAATATTATGGACAAGATTGAGGATTTTAAAGGGATACATGCCGGTAAGCGTCTTTTTATACTGGCGTCTGGCCCGAGTCTTGGTGATCTCGATCTGAGCCTCCTGCAGCGCAGGCTTGTAATGGGGCTTAACAGATCATTTCTCGTTTACCCGGAGACGCATTATCATTGCTGCATGGATCACCGGCTCTTTGATCTCCATAGTGAGGAAATGAAAAAAACCCGTTTCCTCTTTACTCTTGAAAACCGACCTTACGGCATACCAATGAAGCTTCTTGGTAGTGAAGGGTACAGTCACGATCTTACAGAGGGCATCTACTCTGGGTACACCATCTCTTATCTCGCGTTACAGATAGCTGTATATATGGGTTTCTCAGAGATTTTTTATCTTGGTTTGGATTTAAAACATCGGTCAGGAAACACCCATTTCTTTGGCCAGGATTTCCATTCCAGAAATCATGAGGATACAGAATTCCCCAAGATGAAAAGAATGCTCTCCAGTGGAGCAAAGATCGTAGAAGAGCTAGGCGTCAGGGTGTATAATTGTAGCCCTGATACTGATATTACATGTTTTCCATATGTTAGCTATGCAGATGCCATAGCCTTATGATAGATCAGATACTATGCAAGGAATCTTTGAGGAACAGTTAGACCAAGTAGTCCATAGCATGTTTTTCGACATGATAGAGATTCCTATTGCGCCATCTGAAACTGAAGACGTTACTGTGCATGAGTTTGAATATGGTGGAGTCGTTCATCTCGTTGGGTCAGGCTTCCGTTCTGTTGTGGTGCACTGTGATGTCCCCTTTGGTAAAAGCGTAGCAGCTAAAATGTTTGATACGGCGCCAGATCTCTTAGAACGAGAGCAGATTGACGATACGATTCGGGAGTTGGCAAACATGATAGGCGGCAACATTAAGTCTTTGAGTGAAGATTCGCAGATTCTCAGCCCTCCCAAAACTATTCACCAAGTAGGTACCCATAGTGGTGTGCAGGAAGGAGCTCTTGTCTGTCGCCGATTTTATAAGAATAGTGGTGGACAGAAGATGTGTGTGAGTATCTATGACTGTAAAATAGAGCTGCCCTAATGCTCAGATTTTTTTCACTTGAAAGTGTTTTAAGAGAAGTGCTTCCAGCCCTTTCTGTTTCTCCAGTATTTCAATTGGGATCTCAAAGATAATATCTATTCCGTTTTGTCTGATATCTTTGGTATGCTCGTGAAGCGCTCCTATGACACTCACACTGATTTTTGAAACCAAGGCAAAGGACAACAAGCATGGTTGCCTAACCGTTGTATTACTAAAAAAATCATCAAGTCCTATCAGGACTTCATCAAGTGCGGTTCGAGTTGAGCAGTCTGGGAAAGTGAATTCGTAAGTGTCATCTTTCTCAGATATAACGAGTGCTTCTTGAGTGGGGCGCTGTGGCTGTTCACCTAAAGCACTGGGCTCTATCTCCGTTTCAGCAATGGGAGCAGACAACTCTTGATCGGTATCAATGGGTGATTCAATTCGTATAGTTGCCCTGTGTATGGGGTTTTTCGACGAGTCAGCCACACGTATCCTGCGAAATTAGAAATCAAATATCCTCAGCAGAGGAACAGTACGATACCTTAAAGTAGCGTATTTTTATTACGATGGCGAACTATTTGTAACTGGTGCAAGGTTCGCTTCAATCCAAAAGGTTCCTGAGGGAGTAGTAAACGGAATAGAGACGATGGGGGCAGGGCTTAACTGTGTTAAGACGACCTCACTCCCTGAAAGCATGACCGGAGTTGCCATTGCAAAGGTGTATCCTTTTTCCGCAAGGAGTTTCTTAGCACCACCTGTGATCATATTTGTAAGCTCACCAACGGCGTCAATCACATCTTGGTTGATTTCAGTAAATTCTTCCATGAGCATAGCCGAAACAATTGGTAAGATAGCTGCCTTTTCAAAGCTGAGTATCATATTTCCGCTCAACTCATCTCCGCCCATACCAATCAGCCCAGTAACCTCACCTCGCGTTTTGTCATCTTTTTTCTGTGATGGCTTACCAGGCTCAGCACGTATTTGAGCCATAGTCTGAATTACGTTCAAAGTCGCGTCTACAAATGGTGTGATGAGCTCTGCTTTCATATTAAAATCTTAACTTCTTTAGTATTGCCCTAGCTATTTTGCCGTGACTTTAGAAACTTGCAAGGTATTGATTTTAAGAGTTTCAATTGGTGGCAGGGCGTTCGGCTAAGTACTTGAATATACAGCGCTTATGGGGCAGGTGGAGCATTGCGGGCCTGATTGCGGATATGGGTAGGAGAGGATGACATTTAGGGTAAGTTGCCACAAGGAGCAGATATGACACATGAGACAAGTAAGACACCGATGATGATGAGCCAGAAGATATATTGTGCTCACAATATGCGCCACGGTTACTACAGGGATACTTTAGAAGAAACTCTAACTCGTCAGGTTGAAAGCTTTTCATTTCTGCGATCTGTTAGTGATGAGCCCTTTACGTCAACGTGGTTTCTGAGGGTAAAAGACAGAATTCGTCAGTCAGCAATGGTAATGTGTCTTATCGGAGAGTCAACCTTTATCGATAATGCCGTCCTTTGGCAGCTCACTGTTGCCTATGCCATGAAAAAAAGAGTTCTGGGAGTAGTTCTTCATCCTGAGATGATGCATATAGTTCCAGATGTAATGGTTGCTCAAAATAGCCGTATCATTTCGCTACAGGATGCTTTAATCAGATACGAACCCAGTACAGAGACTGGTATGTCTGTGAGTTAGTGTCTCATCAAGTTAATTTTTACCGTTTTGTCAAACATCTTTGGCCCATCTTGTTCGTCTCCTCCCTCCCGAAATCCTCAAAATACTTGAGTATTCCTGCGGTTTCGCTCAGTCCGGGGACGAGCAATCTGAACCAAATCTGCTCGCCCTACCGGGAAAAATTAACTTGATGAGACACTAGCTTCGCACTCTACACATTTCATTTTAGCAAATCTTGGCTCTCTTTTTGTTTGCCCACCCGATCTCCTTCGTAAGGTATGAGTTATACTGGAGGACATTGAAAATGTCCGTAAGTCCCCCGGAGGGACAATAAATACTGCCCGTAGGAAACTGCAAAAGCGGTCAGCTTTTACCGGAGGAAGTGGCGAAGACCTGGTTGATTGCCATAACTCTTCGTCAGCATCTGAACCGGGCATCTTGAATGACGGGCAGTATAAAAACACAGGAGCACACGGAGAACGCGGAGGAGGAATGTCTGCTCTCCTCAGGCACCAACGGCTTTTTTCTCTATATCTTCCGGAGTTGAGGGAAGAGAGTGAGACAAAATGTTTCTTTTGATTATTGAGTTTGCAGTGAGAGTTGCTGACTTGCTGGCGGTAAGGGCATTGGCTGGTATCCCTGAAGATTGGATCTCTCCTAGTAGAATGAGTGAATCACCAAATTGCAATTGACATGTGTTCGTAACTTGAGAAACGAGATCTGGATAGCCTGGGAAGTAGAGTGGTTGGGTTTTCTCCCAGCGTTTAATATGAATAGAAGTACAATTCAATTTCTCCTTAAAGAGTTTTTCAAGTGTTGAAAGGGCAATATGCCCAATTGTCTCATCAGGAGTTCCAGTCAGTCGAAAGTCTCCCCGCTCTTTGAGAAAAACTCTGAGAATATCTTCATTTTCGATTTCTCGTCCGGGCCACTTTTTTGATGTGAATGTGCAGGCAGCGACGGCACTACATTCTTCTTCTGGAATGATAAACCCGGTGCCAAGAAAATCTTTTGTGAAGTTGGCATCTCGAAGCGTAATGGTACAGACGGCAGAAGAGGTATAGGGAATGTCAGTAAGATTGGAACGAAGTTCTGGGGCCAGTTGCGATACAAATTGGAAGCTTTCTCTGGCGGGGAGAGCAAGGCAAAGGATGTCTGCTACGAGAGTACTCTTGTCACTGAGCTTCAAGAAGTATTTTGAATCGTGATAAACAACACTATCGATTTTACTCTCTGTGCAAATTTTTGTTTGTGTAAGCTTCTGCTCAATTTGAGAGGTAATGGATGCAAGCCCATCTCTTAGAGTAGCCATACCTATAAAGTTTGGGCGCCCTTTTCTCTTGCCGAAAAGGCTGCGCAGCCAGATACGTAAGACGAGCAATGGGAGAGCGAAGCGGTGTTTCCAGAGATCTGAATAAAAATAAGCAGTGCTAAGCTTATCCGGAGATGCACCATAGATACCACCAACAAGCGGTTCAAAAAGAGATTGTGAAAGTCTTTTGCCGAATCGATATCGCAAAAAACGAGAAAGTGGGGCATCTTTTTGAAGCGAAGGAAAGGGGAGGCAGCCACCAACAAGTGCACGTATCTTTTGAAAGAGACTAAAGTCTTTATTTAAGAAAATAGCTCTTAGATTATGAGGAAAAGGTCTAAGGAGTCCCTCGTGAACTTTTTGGAACTCGCCGTTTTGGTAGATGAAAAACCCTCCAGCTGAAGGACGTATCATCTCCTCTTTAAGTTCAAGCTCATCAAGAAGTGAAATAAATTCTGGTCCCTTCATGTGCAGCGCGTCAGGGCCTCTCTCTACCGCTATTCCTTTATAGCGCTCCGTTTCAATTTTTCCTCCCAATCGAGCGTTTTTCTCAAGAAGGGTGATTTCGAAGGAGATGCCGTGTTTTGATAACTGCTGCTCAAGTTTCCAGCAATAGACAAGCCCACTAATTCCACCTCCGGCTACAACGATTTGTATTTTATCTTTCGAACACATAGTTGAATAACTTTATCAACTTTAAAAAAAGAGCGCTAATGATGGTGAACGCTAGTGCTCTGACCATTAAGTTTTTTCACCCTGTTCACTCATCTTCGGCTCATCTTGATTGCCTTCTCCTTCACGAAATCCTCAAAATACTACAGTATTCCTGCGGTTTCGCTCAGTCCGAGGTCAATCAATCTGAACCAAATCTGAGCGCCCCTGATGAAAAAACTTAATGCTCAGAGCACTAGTAGTTATGCTACTGGTGCTATATAGTATAGATGGTTCTTTTTTGCGAGGGGATGATCATGAAAAAGAGCAAGAGTATACGTAATCCTGGATATGATCTACAAAAGCGCCCTTTCATGATAATATGGGAGGTTACGCAAGCGTGCGATCTGAATTGTCGCCATTGCCGCGCCAGCGCAATGCCAGAGCATCATCCACAGATGCTCAATCTGCAAGAAGGTAAGAAACTTCTGGATGATATTGCTGCCTTTGGTCGACCGTCACCACTTCTGATTTTTACGGGGGGAGATCCTTTCAAGCGTGAGGATTTGCAGGAGCTTATTGATTACGGCCATCGATCTTCGCTCATGATGGCGCTCTCTCCTTCTGGCACTCCCTCACTCAATAAGGAAAACCTTGAGCGGGTAAAACAAGCAGGAATTCGAGTGATCTCTCTTAGTCTTGATGGTGCCAGTGCCTCTACTCACGATTCTTTCCGACGTGTGCCGGGTTCTTTTAAGCTTACCTGTGATGGGTGGAGATCGGCGCGCGAGTTGGGCCTTAAAGTTCAGCTTAACACCACAGTTACGAGACGAACCCTCTATGAACTTCCTGGTATCTTCGAGCTTGTAGCAGAACGTGGCGTTCTTAATTGGAGCATCTTCTTTCTGGTTCCTATAGGGCGTGGTGTGGAGGAGGAGGAGATCTCTCCTGAAGAGTACGAAGCCGTAATGCATTTTCTCTATGATTGCTCAAAGTATGTATCAGTTAAAACAACAGAGGGACATCATTTTAAGCGTATCGTTCTTCAGAGACAGGCTGTTGAGAGAGCTGGAGTTGCTCTTTCTGATGTCTTTGACCTACATCCACTTTATTTTGATCTTCTTGCGGAGTTACGAGCAATTGTAAATATGAGAGAGATGTCACCGGCACCAAAAATGAAAAGAACCCCAATGCATATTAATGCTGCAGAGGGCTTTGTTTTTGTCTCGCATACAGGAGAGGTCTATCCAAGTGGATTTCTACCGGTGAATGCTGGCAGTGTTCGAAAGGAGTCTCTGGTTGATGTGTACCAAAAGTCGCCACTGTTCACCTCACTAAGAGATAAGAGTATGCTAAAGGGACGTTGTAGGGAGTGTGAGTATTTAAGCGTTTGTTCTGGGTCACGATCTCGAGCCTATGCAATCACGTCAGATCTTTACGCCGAAGAGCCATATTGTAATTACCAGCCTCATAGCTTTCCACTCTCTGAATTTGTCGAGATGAATTGCGAATAGTTTAACAAAACACTAAACTATTCAGTCGGTTACACGTTTCTCTCTCTGCGCAGATGTGATTAACTTAAGGACCGTCACTGTTTCGCCGTGAGGGATCAATGTTCATGTTTCATTCCTGTATAGAGGGCTTGTATGACTTCAACACGAAGAAGACTAAAACTTGTATTCGTTAAACCATCTAAATATGACGATGATGGTTATGTTATTCGATATTGGAAAGGAGTATTGCCGAACAATACACTCTCAGTTCTTTGTGGCCTTACTCAGGCATTAATAGAGAACCGTGTCGTCCCTGATGCTCAAATTGAGTATGTAGCTTTTGACGAGATGGTGGATAAGATCCCTGTCGGTAAGATTGTACGATGGAGCAGACAGAAGGATGTTCAGGTTTTAGTTTGCCTAGTCGGTGTGCAAACCAACCAGTTTCCTAGAGCCTTTGATTTGGCCCGGTCCTTTAGAAAAGAAGAGGTTGAGGTCATTATCGGTGGCTTTCATGTAAGTGGCAGTGTGAATGTGCTCGGTGAGGAAGAACCGGAGATTCAAGCTCTGCGTGACGCAGGCATCTCTTACTTTATAGGTGAAGCTGAAGAGCGTTGGGTTGATGTACTTAAGGATGTGCTCGCTGGATCGTTAAAACCGGTATATAGAGCAGGCTCTGATCTAAAGAACCTTCCTGCGCTTTCGTGCGCGCCTATGCCTGTCGTTCCTGAGGGATATATGCGTAAATTTGCCTATTCTTCCTTTGGTACTCTTGATACCTCAAGAGGGTGCCCGTTTGGCTGTAGCTTTTGCACCGTAATTAATGTGCAAGGAAGAAAACTGAGAGAACGAGATCCAGAAAAGGTAAAGGTTTTCCTCAGAGAGAACTACTTAAAGAATAGAGTAGATTTCTATTTCTTCACTGACGATAATTTCTCTCGTAAGCGCTTTTGGAAAGAGACTTTTGAGGCAATTATTGCTCTTCGGGAAGTGGAGGATATTCCCATTACTTTTATGATGCAGGTAGATCTTGCCAGAAAACCAGCCGAGTTTGTTGAGCTGGCTTCGCGAGCAGGTTGTACTCAGGTGTTTTTGGGAATGGAAAGTGTGAATCCAGATAACTTAAATGCAGAAGGGAAAAAACAGAATGATACAAATGAGTATGCTGAGATTATTAGGCGCTGGCGCAGCGCAGGGATCGCTGTACATGCAGCATATATAATTGGATTTCCCTTTGATACTGAAGAGCAAGTAAAGAAAGATATTGCATATCTGCGAGATGAAGTCTCTCCAGATCAAGCTTCCTTTTTTATGCTTACTCCTTTACCTGGTTCGATGGATCATCTCGAAATGAAAAGGGAGGGGAAGTACATTGATCCCGATCTCAATAAACGTGATTCATTTCACCCCACTATAGATCACCCACATATGAGCTCAGAGCAGTGGGTTACAAGTTATAAGCATGCATGGAAAACCTTCTATGAGCGAGAAAATATGATTCGCAACCTGCGTAGATGGAACTGCGATCCGAAGACCTATTGGGGACTCCTCTCGATCTATTTCTGGTATAAGAATTCCGTAGAGATTGAGGGTGAACATCCTATGATAGGAGGTTTTTTCCGCCTTAAGGATAGAAAGAGCCGTAGGCCAGGGTACCGTGTCGATGGAATCCTAACTCACCGCGTAAAACGGAGTGCTGAGCTGATAAGGACACTTTATTCATGGGGAAAACTCTTTATGGAGATGAAGGATGTCTGGGTCCGTTCAAGGCGACCTCGTCAGAAGGAACTGCGCTATCTCTCAAGTCTTCAGGCTCTACAGTCATCACTCTGGAATAAGCTACGTATCGAAGAGTGGCAGCGAGGCTACCTCCGTGTTCGTGAAGATCTCCCTGAACAGACAAGAAAGATGTTTCAGACATTTTACGAGAAGACGCAATCTGTCATACGCTCGCCGCACGAAGCGCAGCAGTTCTTCTCTCTATGGAAGGGGGTCCAAGTTACTATGCGAAGCCTAAGAAAGCGCTCGGGGAGTACAAATGATGCTCTGCAGGAATGGTTAAAGACATCCACACGTGGAGCAGCCAACACGTTTCTTTTTTCAAGATATCTGGATCGTCTGCAGATTTTGAAACGTTATCGTACGTGGCGATTGTCTCATGTGAGTGCCTTGAGATTCGAATCACAAACAAATCAGATTAGAGTAACAAGAAAAACGTGGCATACCTTACGTTCTCCGCTACGGATGTTTGAACACATCGCAGCGGAGGTTCACGCCAGTTTTCAGTTCGCAAATTTCCTAAAGGGGAATTTGCTCTCCTAAGCGTGGGCGGTGAGAGCCTCTTGTCCACGAATGAGGACTTCGCCAAAATGCTCTTTGAGTTCTGGTACTGTAGAATTGATTACGTTTGCAACCGTAGCAGGTCCTTTCAGTGAAGGATGAGTGTACTTCTTTTTAAATGGATAAAATGGTTGAAGGGCATATCGTGCTGCTCCATATGCAGGCCATGCAGTCTTTAGAAGAGTCTGTGCTGAAAATCCAGGAAGCACTGTTGTTCGAAATTCATGAGAGATCTCGCTTTCTTTTATAAGACGAATGCTTTGTAGAAGCGCTTTTTGGTTAGAGCTACAACACGTTACGCTTCTGTAGTATTGTACCGGGGATTTGAGATCCATAGCGATGTAAGTGAGCAGTTTACGCTTTAGGAGTTCCTTGATCATTTGGGGATTGCTTCCATTGGTATCAAGCTTTATCTCAAACTCGTGTTCTCTCAATGTCTCAAGCCACAGAGGAAGATCTGGTTGAATCGTTGGTTCCCCTCCACTTATGACGACAGAGGTAATGTATTTTTTCCGTTTCAGCAGTCGAGGGAGGATCTCTTCACCCGAGAAAGCTTTGGTATCAATCTTGTCAAGGTTATAGCAGTACTCACACCTGTAATTACATCCCGAGGCAAAAAGCACTGTAGCAAGATGCCCCGGAAAATCGATGGAAGAGGTCAGTTCGATTCCAGAAAAAAACATAACTATCTCCTATCAGAATATTCTTGAGGAGTCTCAAACATAATCCTCTCACCAAACTCTTCCTTTTTCCCGCAATTGTAATGCTTCATTGGCCGAAGATAACCAACCACCCTTGAGTAGACCTCAGTTTCCTCCTGACATTCAGGACAAACAGGCCTCTTGCCTTTTAAATATCCATGATTCTTACAGATACTAAATGTTGGAGTAATAGAGAGATACGGAAGCTTTGTTTTTTGAAATACGCATTGTATGACTTCGGCACACAGAGCTGTATCCTCGATCTGCTCACCAAGATACGCATGAAAAACTGTTCCCCCGGTATAGAGAGATTGAAGATCCGACTGCAACTCTACGGCTTCAAAGAGATCGTCAGTAAATGAAGCCGGGAGCTGTGTGGAGTTGGTATAGTAAGGAGTCTTCTCTCCTGATGTTACGATATCAGGGTATCTCGACTTATCGCGTTCTGCGAGTCGGTAACTGGTCCCTTCTGCAGGTGTTGCTTCGAGGTTGTAGACATTTCCGGTCTCAGTTTGATAGGTCTTAAGTTTTTCACGTAAGAAGAGAAGCACGTCTTGTGCGAATTCTTGGCCACTTTGACTGTAAATAGCACTTCCATTGTAATTTAAGAGTGCTTCATGCATTCCAATGATGCCTATTGTTGAGAAGTGGTTTTTCCAATATTCACCTGAGCGAGCAAATACGTTCCTTAAGAGATGCTTTGCATAAGGATAGAGTCCTGATTCTGTAAGGCGCTCGACTTCTTTTCGCTTTATTTCGAGAGAATTCCTCGCAATGTCTGCCATTCTTCCAAGTCTTACAAAGAAATCATTTTTATCTGTGGCGAGATAGCCGATTCGAGCAAGATTAAGAGTTACTACACCAAGAGAGCCAGTCATTGGATTGCTTCCAAAGAGCCCACCACCACGTTTCCTGAGTTCGCTGGTATCAAGTCGGAGGCGACAACACATCGAAACAGCATCCTCAGGAGAGAGATCGCTATTTACATAATTTGCAAAGTACGGGATGCCGTATTTACAGGTGATCTGAAGAAATGCTTGAACTGCTGCCGATTCCCATGGGAAATCACTAGTGACATTGAGTGTTGGAATTGGGAAGGTAAAAACTCGCCCATCCGCATCGCCTTCTAACATTACTTCACAAAATGCACTGTTAAACATCTCCATTTCGGGAGCATACTCACCGTAACAGCTCTCCTGTTGTTCCCCTCCAATTATAACAGCTCTCCCGGCAAGCGTTGCTGGTGGACGTAGATCGAAGGTGAGATTTGAAAAAGGACACTGAAACCCAACACGAGTGGGAACATTGAGATTAAAGATAAATTCTTGTAGTGCTTGCTTTACTTGTTCATACGTGAGGTTATCTTTTCGAATAAATGGGGCGCAATACGTGTCAAAACTACTCCAAGCTTGCGCTCCTGCACACTCGCCTTGAGCTGTAAACGTGGCATTTGCTACCTGACCAAGAAAACTTCGTAGATGTTTCGCGGGTCGACTGGCAACTTTTCCAGGAATCCCACCGAACCCCTCTCTTAAAATCTGCTCGAGATCCCAGCCGCTACAGTATGGCCCTAAAAAGCCAAGATCGTGTATGTGAATCTCTCCTTTCTCGTGAGCATCTCGAATATCCTGAGGATAGATACTTTCAAGCCAAAAGTGCTTGGTAAAGATCTCACGAACATAGTTGTTTAGACCATTAATACTTCTTTGGACATTTGCATTCTCATTTATCCGCCAGTCTGTATCAGAAAGATAAGAAGAAAAAAGCTCAACGATTGCACCTGCCAAAGCGTTATAGTTACGTGCTTGAGAACGTTTTTCGCGGTAGAGAATATAGGTTCGAGCTGTTCGAGAGTGCCCGGCCTTAATCAGCACTCGTTCAACACAGTCTTGAATCTGCTCAACCTCAGGTGGATTCGCTCCCGTCACGAGGGAGAGTTCCTCAATGACCTGCCGAGACAGGCTTTCAGCGAGCTCCTGATTCTTTCCACCGACGGCTTTGGCCGCTTTGAAGATAGCACGTGTAATCTTATCTTGAGTAAAGGGCTCAAGTTTTCCATTTCTTTTGAGTACAAATTCTGGAATAGGGTGAATAGCGGGTAGAGCGTTCTGCATAGCGAAAGTCTCCTGAGAGAAGGTAAGCGAGTTAAAATATTGATGATGAACTGGCTTTCGTATGCTGGACTGGGAAAGTCGATCGATAGCAATATATTGTGCCTAGGGCAGAGATGCAACACTATATTTAGTATTTTATGTGAAATGTTTAAGGGAGTAATCCCTTGTCATATTCGAAAAACTATCTTCTGGTTTCATGCTCAGGTGTTCAGTTTCTGAAGAGAGAGAGCTCTTGTGTCCTTTGCAATGAGAGCAAGAATCGGAGACTATGATGCGTATTGAATACTTAAAACGTCATAGGGTGTAAGAGTTATGTCAGAATCTTTGTATGATAAGATTGGAGGTCGTAAGGCAGTAGAGAATCTCGTTGATGATCTCTATGAAAGAATAATGCGTGATGAAGAGCTTAGCCCTTTTTTCTCAAACACCTCTCTTGAGACTCTAAAAGCCATGCAGTATGAATTTTTTAGTGTCGCGCTGGGGGGAGACGCAAAGTACACCGGTCCTGAGCTTAGCCATGCACACTCTACTCGTGGAATACAACGGAAGCATTTTCAGAAGTATGTCGAGCACCTATTTGATTCGCTCAAGGAGTTTCATCTGAGTGAAGCAGATACCACCTCAATTATCGACAGCATGAATCTGCATGTGGATGATATCGTAGGCACTCCAGGAATCAGTAGCTAGTGCTCTGTGGAGTGAGGAGGCTCTGTGCTCTCTGTGTTTCATTTCTCAATAATGCACCGGCAATCAATACAGTTAGCATCAGCGCCACGATCAAATAAAACACAGAGCTCACAGAGAGCACAGAGGGGAAGGTAATGAAGAATACACTTACAGGAAAAGGGGAGGAGCCCGTCCTGAGCTCCTCCCGCTAAGAGTGAATCGCGGTAGGTGTTACCTTTCGATGTTGAAGAAAAGTTCAACAAAATTTCGCAATACAAAGGATCCTACTCCTACGACAAACAGACTTATGGCAGCGCTGTACTGACCAAAAGCTGCACTCGCAATTGCTCCGAGACCAGCTGCAACCATGATCAGCGCCCCAAGGGGCCCTTCAAGATAAGCAAGTACCGTATGGACAGCGAGTATCAGTCTGTCGGGATCATAGGTGGGAGTTGATGCACCTGGAAGATTCTGAGCATATAGCACATTTGTATCCAGAATAAGCAGCGTTCCTATCCCTATGAGCAGGAGCGTATGTTTGTATGTATAAAGTTTCCTTACTTTATGGTTCATGACATTTCCTTATGTATAATCCTATCCGCAGCAGTGGTTTCAATAACGATCCACGCTCTCAAAAGGGCATATATAGAAATGTCAGATTTTTCTCCTTCGTTTATGCAAAATGTATATTTATCCTCCCGCGATGGAATCACTTTTGAAACCACTGCTGGAAAGAGACGTAGTTCTTTTACGACAGAGAATGTTCCGAAGAACCATTCCTGTCCCATGTTCAAAAGCCTTATGAGGCGAGGGGGGCAGAGTGTTCTCTATTTCTAAGAAATTTTCTTAGAAAATAATTTAATGCTATAGAGCACTTGTGAGGTGCGACTACATAACCACTATATGAGTTCGCTGTCTATTGCGCTTGCCTTCCTGCGGGTTCGCAAGTTGTTTGCATCACTATTTCTCTGGCCGCTCCTTATAGGACTTGGAATAGCCTTCTTTCAGATATCAGTCTCAGTAATGTTTCTCTCTGCTCTTGAAGAGACCGCGGATGAGTATATGGAGCGTGCAACAAAAGACAACAAAGAGGACCAGGTCTTACGCTCAATCTTATTGGGGAGTACCATCAATACGGATAGTCCCCGTATATGTACGGAGCAGGATACATGTGCTGTAAATCCACTAGATCTTTCATTGAGCGTTACAGAAAGTGCAAATCTGGATATTGAGAAATATAGCAGCTTTTTCTCTTCGCTCGTTAATACAATCCACGTTGGGCATACCTGTAAGACAGACCTTTGCGTAGAAGTGCATGATGAGAAAGAGGCGATCTCTCATGTATCAACACTCAGCGCTCTCGGTATTTACCATCTCGCACAAGCGAAAAAACAAAAAGAGGTCAAAAGGCATGAGTACTCTGCCCGCCAAGAGATAGAGGCGTCAGAAGAGCTCGTGGGAGATATCTTCTTATTTCCTCGCAACTCATACCGACCTATTAAGATAACAGACTCTGAAAAAACGTTTGTCTTTGTAATGAATATTGCTCTCATCATGCTCATTACTATTTGGCTGACACTTAAAGCACATAAAAAGATTCTACATTACTTCTCAGCCAATGGTGCACTCTTGCCACTTGTGGCAGCGTGTGGCAAACAAGCATTCTACCGGGCACTTTGGTACTTAACATTTTTTCGTGTTCTTTGCTTTTTACTCGCATCAGTGCCGGCTTCTCTGGCCTTTATCTTATTTGGAACGAGAGAGATTTATCTTGTCGATATCGTTGAAGAGCCGTTGTGTTTTGTGCTTTGGGTAATAGCTCTTTTAGCCACTATCACTCTTGCCGCTCTTATAGGATCGCTTATGGAACTAAAGGTAAGACATAGTGCGTTTAGTTTTTTATATACATTCTTACCTTTGTCTTTTGCTTTCTTTGGAACATTGCTCTGGTTAGGAACGCTTTTTATAACAGGTACGATAAGTGTCATACTTCAACACGTAATCATTTCTTTACCGATTGCAGGTGTTAGCCCGATTATTCTTTATCCGCTTGTAAAGATGAATCCAATCTTTCTAGTAATTCATGCATCGCTCTGCCTCGTTTGCATCTTGATTCTATTTAAAAAGAACACAGACTGGTTTTCAGCACATTTAGGAGAGTTTTAATGATTTTGTCTGAGCATAAGAAAATTAAATTATTGGCCCGGGATCTCCTCGTCGGGTATGATAGTAAGGTTGCTCTAAATATTAAAAGCTTACAGTGTGAGGGGAATATCATTGCTTTAGTAGGGCCAAACGGCTCTGGTAAATCAACATTTATGAAAACGCTACTCAACCTTCTCATCCCTCAACGAGGAGAACTGCGTGCGTGGTACCTTAGAGATGAGCTTAGTGCGCAGAAGCTCCTCATTCCAGAGCGCGATGTTGCCTATTCCCCGGAAGAAAATGCAATATTCTCGGACATCACCGTAGAGGACTATCTCCAGCTGTGGTGTCGACTAAAACTTTCTAATCCTTACTACTACAGGGAAGAAGGAATAATATATCTGGAGGACTTTGACCTCAGTACACTACTGCAGAAAAAGGGAAGAGAGCTTTCTAAGGGGCAACGTCGTAGGCTTCAAGCTGCCCTAGGATTTATTATTCAGCCAAAATTGTTTCTCCTTGATGAGCCATTTGATGGACTGGATGCTTGCCAGTCTGAAAAGTTGATAGAGCAGATGTATGCTCATGCAGATGAGACAGGCTTGCTTATCTCAACTCATCGTCTGGATATCGTTCAAGTATTGGCAGATACCGTACTTACTCTTGGCAATCTTGAGTGCAGTGTTAAAGTACGAGGATAACTGTCCTCTTGGCATAACAGGCGGCTGGGTAAAACAGCATTTCTTATTGTTATAGACACACTACAAATACATAATAATAAAGTTCAATAGTTTTCCACTTCATGTCGAAAAATACGATAAATCGACGGATCGGACGATCATAACAATGGATCATACATTCTACAAAAATATCCCTGATATTTCAGAGACAGAATTTCTTGAGATCTTCTTAAGCTCGGCTCCTGCGGCGCTCGCATTCTTTGATCGGAATATGAATTATATTATGGCCTCAAAGCGGTGGCTTGAGGACTTCCAGTTATCTGATGTGATTGGAAAAAACCACTATGAAGTTCACCCGGATCTTCCAGAGCGTTGGAAGAACGTGCATGAGCGTGCGCTCTCTGGTGAAACCCTTCAAAGTGTTGAGGACTATTACGACAGAGACTCTTCCTCTCCAATGTGGTTGAAATGGGAGGTGAGGCCTTGGCATCACAAAAATGGTGGGATTGGAGGTATAGTCATCTTTGCCGAAGATATTACAGCTATGAAGCACGTGGAAGATGACCTACGAAGAAGTGAGGATCTTTTACAGAAGACAGGTCGACTAGCCAGTGTAGGTGGCTGGGAATTTAACATTCAGACAACGACTTTGAGCTGGACAGAGGAAGTCTATCGTATTCATGAACTCTCACCGAATGAAGAAGTGAGCTTAGAGCGTGCTATCGCTTTCTATCCTGAGCCGTACGATGCGCTGGTGCAAGAGAATGTTGAAAACGCAATCAAGAAAAAGGAAGCGTTTTCATTTCGCGCTCCTCTCATTACAGCTCTCGGTAATGAGAAGTGGGTCCGTTCCCAAGGACAAGCAGAAGAGAAAGACGGAGAGGTCGTTAGGGTTTATGGTACGTTTCAAGACATTACAGAAGCTTACGAAAGAGAGAAGGAATTAGAGCATGCTCGTATGGAAGCTGATACGTTAAATCAGATGAAGAGTCAGCTCATGGCGAATGTCTGCCATGAGATACGTACACCACTAAATGCGGTGTTGGGATTAACGCAACTGACCCTTGATACTGAACTTAGTGAAGATCAGCGCGGGTATCTCAATGACTCTATGAAGTGCGCCGGGGATTTAATGACCCTGCTTGATGATATTATCAATTTCTCTAAGATCGAAGTCGGTACGTTTAAGATTGACCCAAGTATGATATCTCTTTCTGCCCTGCTTGAGCGTGTTCTGACTCTTACCAAATCTAAGGCAGCGGAGAAAGCAGTCAAGATTCAGATGAGTCTTAGTGAGGACCTACCAGAAGTGCTTATGCTTGATGAGGTTCGCGTAGGTCAGATATTAATTAATCTCATTAACAACGCTATAAAGTTTTCTGAAGAAAAAAGCCGTGTCTCTGTAAGTATAGATAAAAAGCCTGATGCTGATATTTTACTCGGAACAGTTGTAGATACTGGCATTGGTATTCCGGTTGCGAAACAGGACGAGATTTTTAATTCTTTTTCACAAGCAGATACAAGCATTACAAGACAGTATGGTGGCTTTGGGCTGGGGCTCTCTATAGTCAAAAAACTTGTAGAGCTTATGGAAGGTAAGATCTCATTGCAGAGTGTAGAAGGAAAGGGAACAACCTTTACTTTTGAGTTGCCGTATGGACAAGTTGCAATTGAAGCACATGCTGCACAAGATCAAGAGATTCAAACGAAAATTCCTCGTCAGAAAGTTTGTGAGTCAAGGGTACTCCTAGCAGAGGACAATGTTATTAATCAGAAGCTTATGAAAAGTCTCCTTGAGAACTTTGGATGTACCGTCCAAGTTGTTGAAAACGGTAAGCTTGCCTGTGATGTTTTATGTAGTGATTCATCTGATCCAGAGATTGACATTGTGCTCATGGACTGCCAGATGCCAGAAATGGGCGGAATCGAAGCAACTCGGGTAATTCGAGAGTTCGAAAAACAGTCAGGACGCTTTTTGCCAATTATCGCGCTTACTGGAGATACGGGAGCCTCTGATCGAGAACGATGTATTGAGGCTGGGATGAATGGGTTTCTTTGCAAGCCAGTCGATAGAGATTCTCTCTATGAAACTATTTTAAAGTTTTCGTGTTGAAAAAGCTTTTCTAACTACTACTTTTCTTCGTACATCTTTAGTACTTGAAGACATTGAGCTACTTTGTCGGCGGATATTTGCTTTTCTTCTTCCGTGAGCTCAGTAGTATCTTCTTTAAGAACTTCTATTAACGTGTATGTTCGGTCTTCAAGAGCGCTTAATGTGTTTTTATCTGCTTTGACATTCTTCAGAAAATCATTAAGAGCGATATTTTGAACATCTATCACAAGCATTTGCAGTTGTTCACTGAGAGTTGGCTGAGAAGTCGTGGTGGCAGCAGCCGCACTGTCAGGGCTATGAGCTATAAATAGTAGTGCTCCGGCAAGAATGAGTGTTTTAAAACTTTTGATCATTTTAGATCTCCTTAATGTACATGCTCTCTTTCTGTATCCTTCATTACGCCACTGTTGCTTCTAAGGATTGGATGAAAATGAGAGGATTAGAGGATAAAGTGCTGTAATTACAGTGATATGTGTGAGCGAGAAATCTCTTCACTCTATCCGGCGGTCCGCCGATATTTTCTACGAGTATCTCTTATAATTATTCGCAGAGACCCTTAAATGATATTTAACACTCAAAAGCTTCCCACGTGTCATCGTTTTCTTGCTCCAATATTCCTCACATTAGTCTTTCTGGTGGCTGTTGTATTTGCACGGGAACTTATTGCTGCACCGATTGACGATTTTGAAACAGAGCAGATCGTCACTGCTACTGGTGCTGGAAATGTGAGTAGTCAATCAGTAGCTAACCCAAATTCAATTGGAGGAACTCGTGATATCGTTGCGACGGTAACCGATGGAATTACCGTTGGTGCATTTACTACGAATGGACTTTTTGCTCATCAGGCATTTCCCTTAAGTGCAGGTAAGAGCCGTGTCATCTGGGATGGGGATAGCGATCCGGACAATATTAACTATAGTGGCCTCGGTGGAATTGATCTCACCGCGGGTGGGGCAAACGCATTCAGACTCTATATTGATTCTTATGATTATCCATTTAATAAATCTGTTACCCTTAAAATTATCCTCTATGAGTCTGCAACGAAAGCTTCGCGATCACAAATAGTGCTCAACCGCGTTTATTACAGAGAGGCGGTTGATGTGCTTTATACGAGTTTCTTACCAGCAGGGAGTGCGGGAACTGCAGATATATCGAACATCGGGGCTATCATACTAGAGATTGATGGAGGCCCGCACTACGCTATAGACCTCACTATGCGTTTTCTAGCACTTTGCCCGGATGGAGCTGATACTGACGGAGATGGTCATCCAGATTGTGATGAGGAATGTCCAGGAGACCCAGAGAAATCTGAGCCAGGAGTCTGTGGTTGTGGAAGATCTGAGCTTGATAGTGATGGAGATGGAACAAAAGATTGCGAAGATAAGTGTAAGGATGATTCTCAAAAGATTGATCCCGGACTATGTGGTTGTGGGATAGCAGATGATGATTCAGATACTGACGGCACACCGGATTGTCAGGATCTTTGCCCAGCTGACGGCAACAAGAATTCTCCGGGTGTATGTGGCTGTGGGAATCCTGAGACTGACAGCGATGGAGACGGTACCGCAGATTGTCAGGATAGCTGCCCATCAGATCCCACAAAGACTGAGACAGGTGAATGTGGTTGTGGAACTCCTGAGACAGACAGTGATGGTGATGGCACTCCTGACTGTACTGACCTCTGTAAAGATGATTCTCAAAAAGTAGCGCCGCTTATCTGCGGATGTGGTGTCGCTGATACTGATACAGATAGCGATGGGACGCCTGATTGTAATGACGCTTGTCCTGCGGATGGTTTAAAAACTGAGGGAGGCGTATGTGGTTGTGGCGTCTCTGACTCGGATGGAGACGGAGACGGCACAGTAGATTGTCAGGATAATTGTCCAACCGATGGTCAAAAGACTGAACCTGGGATCTGTGGATGTGGGGTAAACGATCAGGACAGTGATGGTGATGGCACAGTAGATTGTCAGGATAGCTGTCCTGCTGATAGCAATAAGACTACAGCAGGTATATGTGGCTGCGGTGTTGCTGATGCTGACTCTGATGGTGATGGGAGCGTAGATTGTCGAGATGAATGTCCGTCAGATGGGACAAAGACAAAACAGGGCGTTTGCGGATGTGGAGTGGTAGATTCTGATACCGATGGAGATGGAGTACCGGATTGTAATGACCAGTGTCCTCAAGATCCACAAAAAACGGGACCTGGAATGTGCGGCTGTGGCATGTCTGATGCAGATAGTGATGGAGATGGCATAGCAGACTGCAACGATCAGTGTATGAATGACCCTGAAAAAACAGTACCAGGTTTATGTGGCTGTGGGGTTTCCGATAGAGATAGTGATGGGGATGGGACGGTAGACTGCCAAGAGAGTTGTGATAACGATCCGTTAAAGACTGAGCTTGGTATATGTGGCTGTGGCGTTTCAGATGCAGATAGTGATGGTGACGGTACACCAGATTGTCAGGAGCAATGTCCGGCAGATCCTGACAAGTTGACCCCGGGTGTTTGTGGTTGCGGTATTCCAGATCTTGATAATGATGGTGACGGTAGCGCGGACTGTAACGACCTCTGCGCAAATGATCCAGAAAAGAACGCGCCTGGAATCTGTGGTTGTGGAATCCCTGACACTGATAGTGATGGGGATGGAACGGCTGACTGTAACGATGGGTGTCCAAATGATGTAACAAAGTCAACACCGGGTGCCTGTGGTTGTGGATATCCTGATACCGATAGTGATGGAGATGGCACGGCGGATTGTAATGATGGTTGTCCAACAGATGCTCAAAAAACAACACCGGGTATATGTGGCTGTGACGTGACAGATGCAGACTCAGACGGTGATGGTACACTTGACTGTAATGATGTGTGTGTAAATGATCCTCAAAAGGTACAGAGTGGTATCTGTGGCTGCGGAGTGAGTGATGGTGACAGAGATAGCGACGGGACAGCAGATTGTAATGATGGTTGCCCTGATGATCCAAACAAATTGAGTGCTGGCACATGTGGTTGTGGAAGTCCTGATACTGATAGTGACGGTGATGGGACTGCTGACTGTCAAGATCTTTGTCCTGCAGATCCGAATAAAACGATACAGGGGCAGTGCGGCTGCGGCGTAGCCGATACAGACAGCGACGGTGATGGTGAGCTAGATTGTAAGGAGCTCTGTAAGGATAATCCGAACAAAAGTACTCCCGGACAGTGTGGCTGCGCAGTAGCTGACACTGATACCGATGGTGATGGGACTGCTGATTGCAATGATAGTTGTCCATCTGATGCGAACAAGCTGGTTCCGGGGGTATGCGGTTGCGGTGTTGCCGATGTTGACAGTGATAACGATGGAACGCTGGACTGTAATGAGCAGTGCCCATCTGATCCACTTAAAACAGTTCCCGGTATATGTGGTTGTGGTGTAACGGATCAGGATATGGATGGAGATGGTTCTGCAGACTGTAACGATGCCTGTCCTGATGATGCTGAAAAGAGCGCACCAGGGATCTGTGGCTGTGGAGTCGCAGATACGGACTCTGATGGTGATGGTACTCCGAATTGTAATGACAGCTGTCCAGAGGATCCGGATAAGCTTGTGGCTGGTATCTGTGGGTGTGGTACGCCAGACAGAGATGCTGATGGTGATAGCGTGCTCGATTGTGATGATAGCTGCCCGACAGATAGTGCAAAGATTGAAAGTGGTGCATGTGGCTGTGGAACGAGTGATGTAGATACTGATGGAGATGGAACACCGGACTGCAAGGATGAATGTGCACTGGATCCCCTAAAGATCGTTTCTGGAATTTGTGGATGCGGCGTTTCGGAAACTGATTGTCTTGATTGTCAGGGAATTGCAGGTGGTGAAGCTATCGTAGATGCCTGCGGGGTATGTAACGGTGATGGTTCGAGCTGTAAGTGTGAGGTGCGGACGACAAGCCGCAAAACGCGTCGTGTGAAGAAGGCAGCATTGGCACTTGTTGAGCGTGTTGACCGATTTACTGATGTGGCCAAGGATTGTACAGGAAAGGTGCACCCTGAAATGGTAAGGGAATCACACCTCCTGATGAAACGTGCAAAAAGAGTACTACGGTTTAATATCCAAGAACGTATTATGATCTGTCCTGACGGTACATGTATACAGCGCACAACGGTAACCGTTCGCCGAAGACTTCGAAGAATGACACGTAAGCTCTATCGTCATGCAAAAGATGCGAAGCTTAGTGCAATTAAAGAGTGTAATATTGAGCATAAGCCTGATCCGAATGATACAAGGCCAGTGACGGAAGATTATCGTGATGATCTTCTTCTAGCGATTTCTAAGCTACCTGACAGAATATCAAACTGCGAGCAATAAGGATTCTCCTCTTGCGAGCCATCGTGATATACTCTTTGGTATGCAAGTAACACTTTCTGCAGCCATAGAGCACATTAACGAGCATGGGGCATTGCTGGTCTATCCAATTAAGAATCGGCCGAATCTCCCTTCTTTGTGGAAGTGCTTCTATCCAAGAACAGAGATGATCTGGGACTGGTCTGCAGAAGGAAGTGATAAGGTAGCTTATCTCTGGCACCTCAGGACTGATATTGCGCTCAGCCAAGAGGTCGTCTACACAAAGTGGATATCTGGTCGTGCAACATTTCTCTCTAGAGATCTATTTACGGCTCTTGTTTCGTATGTGTCACAACAACCAAGTTTATCTCTACACGAAGCTTCTAAAGAAGTGCTTTCTGCGCTTGAAGACGATTCTCCACTTGCAACGAAAGCATTAAGAGACGTCACCGGTCTCACTGGAAAATTCTTTGAGTCACGTTTCCAGAAAGCGCTCCGTGAGCTCTGGTCAAAACTCCTTATCGTGGGGTGTGGTGAGGCTGATGAGGGAGGTTTTCCGTCACTTATGGTTGGTGCTTCAAAGTTAATCTTTGAAGATCTCTGGGAAGAATCAGAACGTTTATCATTTTCTGAGCGTGAAGAGATCCTCCTCAAATATATCCCATCTTCATCAAATTTATCCGGCCACTTAAAGCGTTTTATCGCTAAAGCGTCTCCTTCCTCGACACCGAACAAACTCTGAACGCCTACAATACACCCAAGCTGGCGCAAGTAACGTACTGAAAACACACTCTAAATAGGGGAGTAGCCTCTAAGTGTAGGAGTTTCTTTGGTACAGAGCCGTAGGTGCCGATAGAGTAGTATGAGCAGATACCCCCTTTCATTCATTGGTAAGATAAGTGCCGCACTTATGTTACTCGCTACCTGTCTCCCCAACATTGCTGATGCAGGCCCGAAAACAAGAGTGCCTATCACGAGTAAGCGCTCAGCAAAGTGTGAATACAACAAGGACAAGAAGAGCTGGCAGCGTGCCGGAAGGCGAAAAAAGCGAGAGGATGCAAACCGACGAGTAAGCACCACGAGTTTTTCTAAAAAGGCTAATCAGACGTGTAAAACACTTGTTCCTCCCGGTACGGTCAACGAGCTTAATAAAATTCCACCACTCTATACCTTCCTTAAGTCACGCCCTTCTTTTTTCGGACGTGACGCAAGTGGAACTCCACCAACCCTGATAGAGATTCAGGAAAGTAGCATCGAAAATCTTTTCTGGAGAGAAGGGGTTATCGAGAGAATCATTAACGAAACCGCAACAGAGGAAGATTGCGAAGAGTTCTATCAGAGTGAGATCGATGGTGGCTCTTCAGGTTTTGCTGGTTGCTACTTGGCTCAAGAGTCAGGGCGAGCCATTGAGTCTCTTCTTAGCTCAGCAATAAGCGTTTGCTACCTGCGTAGTATTCCCACTCTGACCATTGGGCGAGCAGTAACCATAGATAAAGGGGAAGGGCTCCTGCCAAAAGGAAAGTTTTCAAAGATCTTTAGTGCTCCTCAGGCCGATGAACGACGAACCGTGGTGATGCAGGTCAAAGGGTTTCCTGACGAGATTCCTGAACAAGAAGCGCTCAACTCAGATGAGATTGAACAATATATCTATGTACGTCCACATAACAGGAAAAAGATAAAAAAACAGGGAGATCGCGGCCAGTATGGGTATGACCTCTTTTTCTGCAATGCAGATAGGGGACTGGAAGGGGTTGAGGTTGGAACTATCGGTAGAGAAGGCAAAATTCGCATAGAGAGCAGTGGCAGTGGTGAAGATGAGGTCTACAACACGGATGTTACCGGCTATCTCATGAAGAATGAGGACGGAACAAACTCGATTCTCTATAATACAAATTTACCACGTGAGGCGAGAATAAGTTTTCGGATGCTAAATGACACCTTTAGTGAGAAGGCTCATCTTTTGATCGGCAAGAATAATATTATCCGAAGTAAGATCTACCTGACGGATCTGTTTGATCAGCAACTTACAAGGCGAAGCACCTATTCAGTGCTTGAGTTTAGTGGGACAGGTGCTGGAGATATGGCGTTTCGGCAGGGGGCATATAAAGAAACCTCAGACGATTCTGAATTCGATGATTATACTGTTGGTGTGGAATTTCGGGAGGACCGATATCTTTCAGCTCCGGAGGGAGAGTTCGTGGAGCTTCTGGAAGAGGTAAATCTGCAGACAGATGCCTTTTACACCCCGGATACTGGTACTTTTGATGATGAACAGTTTGATTGTACGACTGAGGCAGATATTGTCCTAACAATTGATTTTAGTCACCCTGATATGCAGGGAATCATCGCTTCGTGTGAGGCCAATACACTCAGAAATATGGATTTCTGTTTTGAGAATGAGCAGCTTCGTGAGGCGGAAATGAAGTATTACAATGTCTGCTATTCTGATGAAGAGTTTTTCTAACCGCTCTTTTTCTCATCCTTGTTCTTGTGAGTCGACGGGTATATAAACCTTTTGGAAATGAATTTCTGGAGATTTAGAGATGATGAAGCTGTATCACTATCCGGCGTGTAATTCGTGTAAGAAAGCGCTAGCTTTTCTGGAGAAAAAGAAAGCTACCTACAAAGCTATTGATATAAGCGAGAAGGCGCCATCGCAAGCCGAGTTAAAGAAAATGCTCGCCATTTATGATGGTCAATTAAAAAAGCTTTTTAATACATCAGGAAAGCTCTACAGGGAGCTTGGTATTTCCAAAAAGCTCCCCGATATGACTACCGGGGAAGCTTTGAAATTATTGGCATCTAACGGAATGTTAGTGAAGCGTCCTTTTCTCTTAACAGATAAGGACGGTCGGGTTGGTTTTAAGGAAGAGGAATGGAAGAAGCTCTAACCTAGTACTTCTTACGATCTCCGCCGTATCCACCGCCACCACCTCTTGGCCCACGGTCATTTCCGCCACGGTCGTTACCACCACGGTCGTTACCACCACGGTCGTTACCACCGCGTCCGCGACCACCGCCGCCTCCGCCGTATCCACCGCGACCACCGCCACCATAGCCGCCACGGCCACGGTTTCCGCCGCCGCCACCGCCTTCAGTCTTAGGTCTTGCTTCGTTTACGGTTAGCGGGCGTCCTTGAACTTCTGCTCCATTCAGTTCAGCTATCGCTTTCTCTCCATCAGCTTGGTCTGCCATCTCAACAAAACCGAAGCCACGAGATCTTCCAGAAAATTTGTCAGTGATTATTCTAGCAGAAGTAACTTCACGAAATTCTTCAAATACTTCACGAACGTCTTCTTCTTTCATTGCATGAGCAATGTTTCCAACATAAATGTTCATTTTTTAATAGTTCTCCAGTCAACAAGCGCACCAATTTGCAGGTGCTGAATTGTCATAAATACGCTCGCCATCAAAGGCTACGCATCGCAAACTAAACAGAGCTGAAGGGTAGCAAAAGCATGGTGGGCTAAATATGAGCTTGAAGGATATGAAACTCCTGTCCATTTAGCAAGTCTCGGGTGGTTTCCGGGGCAGGAGAGGGCTCAAAATGAGTAGGATTGCATAGCTCAGACGACCCAATATACTATACTGGAGGACATTGAAAATGTCCGTAAGTCCCCCGGAGGGACAACAAATACTGCCCGCAGAAAAACTGCAAAAGCGACCAGCTTTTTCCGGGAGAAGTGGTTCTGAATCGGTTGATTTCCAGCAAGCTACGCCAGCATTTAAACCGGGCATTTTCATTGGCGGGCAGTATACTTGCTATGTGTAGTGCCGTTTCACGCCAGACAGAGCCACTCGTTGCTCGGGATGAGGCCTTTGCCAGTATGGCTTTCCCCTCCTCCCCGGGGACTGATTCAGAGTCATTTGTAGAGAGCCGGAGAAGGATGCTGTCCCAGCTCTCAGTTGGAGCGCTGAGTCTTTTCGTGGGCGCAGCTTCTGGTGCTGGAATTAGAGTCTTGCAGCTCAGTAAAAATGATAGTGGGGAGTGCCTAAAGAGGTGTGCGAGCAGCGAAGCTGTGTATCACTGTGCGGGCAATGAAAAGATAGGTGCATTCCTAGCATCTTGTCAGCCTCATGAGAAGGGCTTCATCCTGTATCAGAAATTTCTTAATCTTCCGTCGTCGACCTTCAGCCATCTTTACAATACCAGTGGCCAATATCTTTACTCACTAAGAGATAGAGGGGCTACGTATCCTGTTGAGTCAATCGCAATCACGAGAGGCTATACACATTTTTCGCTAACAGCCGAGGCCAATCTCTTTCTTTTAGAATCTCTACATCATCCCAATACGAAATCGTTTGCTCCAGAAGACCCTGAGCTGCAAAAGCTCATTGATCAAAAGAAAGCTCCAGTGCAGTCTAAAGAAAAGACGATTTGTCGTCCTTATATTTGATAAGGGAAGAGATGCAAAAGCATGACTTTACCAGCTTATGTCAATGTTTCTCTTCTGATAAAAGTCAACCAGTATATTACGGACAACATCTCCAGACTCTTCGTTGAGGACATCACGTAAGAGCGATTCTCGATCTTCTGCAGGAATTGATGAGGCCACTTCCTGCATCATGCCAAATTCTTTTGTTAGGGCGGCTAGCCTATCGAATCCTAAGGCAAGGAGAAGGGGAACATAGGCAGGTTTCGCCAGATTCCCACAAACGTGAACATCGATGTTGTGGCGCCTTTTGAGATCTTCGAGTTTAAGATCTTTGAGTTGTTCAAGGACCGTGGGATTACACGGCATCATAGTGTCACTCTGTCTGTCAGCGCCTGTAACGCTGCTTAAGAGATCATTACTGCCGATACAGATAAACTTGGCGCCAGCTTTTGCGATCCTATCGACATTTCTTATGCCATCTACGCTCTCAATCATGGCTCCCACTTCTAGCCGATCACTAAAGTTGTGTCCAAGGCCTTGTAAGATTCCTTTCTGATGTTCAATAAATCCAGAGTATTTTCGAAAACGTTCACTTGTTCCAATATTTGCGAAATAGATACGAGGATTGTGGTGCGCTACAGAAGCACGTAGGATGGCGCGGATCTGAGGAGCTATGAAATAATCTCGGATAAGCTCACTAGTGCTGAATTTTCCAAGGGTCGCAGGTGGCAGTTCTTTTTGAAGTATTTCTCTTACGATGGAACGGGATTTATCAGCTGCGAAATCAAAGGTGCGTATTTGAGCTGGTAGCCCCTGATAGGTTGCAAAGAGATTGCGGTATGCCTCAGTCAGTTCTGCTTCACACTCTTTCGCTGAGCAGGAAAAGGAGTGGAAGTAAGCGATCTCAGAACGAATAAGCCCGAGTCCTCCTGATCCGTATTCAACCGACTCTGCCGCCTCGTCTTCAAAGCTACTTATGCTTGAATATATGTGCAGTTGAATCCCGTCAGGTGTGAGTATGGGAGAAGTGATGGAGACTTTCTCGGGTTGAGTAAGGTTTACAATCCCGTGCCCAAATCGATCTGCAGTGTTATTATCAGGGTTAACGTAGAGTGTGCCTGTATGACCATCGAGTATAAGACTATCACCTTCAGTGATAATCTGTCGTATATCGCTTTTGTCCAGAGCGAGGACAGGTATGCTATGTGCCCCAGCGACAATCGGAGCATGGGCTCCTGGAGTATAGTCACCAGTAACTATGCCGCAGAGACCGCCACCACGTAAGCCAGCATAAACCGATTCAGAAGAGAGCCGCTGAGCACAGAGGATATATTTTTCTTGGGTTCGTTCAAGAAGCTGTAAGACCTGACACTTTGTTCCTTGAAGTGCAAGGATAAGCTCATTACGGACTTGCTGAAGATCTGTTACGAAAGTAGGATTTTCATCCTTTGCGAGTGCAATCGTGTCGGAATACACGGTGTCAATTGCGTCACAAATATTGTGGTGAGAGCGGATAAGTTCCTTAATTTTTTCATTCCTTCTGGCCGCCATTATCATGGTTTTTTTCATGCGTTTGTGACCATCCCTTTCTGCAGCCTTTTCAGGGTCACAAAAGCAGGGGTCGTTTTCGATATTGTTAAGTGCCTCCTGAAGGGTCTTTTCGAATAATTCAAGCTCTGGCTGAACCTGCTCACTCGTAATAGTGCTACGATCGACCTGTAGATCTGATCCCATGTCGTGAATAAGCAGAGCCTTTGCCATAGCTGTACCATCAGCTACTGTCTTACCTTCTACGCGTACCTCGAGTGGTCCAGTGTGTGCGGGAAGCGAGGGGGCATCGTTGAGATTTAGAAGGTGCTGGTGGTGGGGATCGGAGTGGGGCATGGGTTACAACTTTTGATCAAATACTACGGCGATAATTATACAAGATTCGATGATTTTACTCAAAATCCTCTATAAAGATGGAAGGATAGGGGGATTATAGAGATCAGGAGCTTGCAAGAGAAAGCGTTCCTATACCCATTTTCTTAAGAGATTCCACGATAGACTTGTTATTATTTGCATCTAAGGGCTCAACTCTCGACTGCTCGACAATAACCGTTGAGCCGCTCCACGGATCAGGAGCCCCGGGGAGAAATACCACCGCGTGCTGGCTCGCATCACGCTCCACCTCAAATGCAATCAGTCGATGGTCATCAAAAGTTACCAGCACCGGTTTTAGCATATTGATCTCGGAAGAATCAGCGATATGAATCATGACCCGCTCTTTCATGAGCGCATACCCCGGCATAAGCGCCATCAGGGTATTATCAGCTACTCGAAATACAGCTTTTCCGGGATAGCTTCGGGCAAGGAGGCCGGCGACAAAACAGAGCAAAATAATGACAAGAAGAGCTATGATATCAACGATGGCAATACCCCCGAATGTTTCAAGGGGGACAAATTTTCCAATAGGTTTGGCAATAGCATGCATTAACCGTACTGCTTTTGAGAGAATCACAACGAGTACGATGAAGGGTACGAGAAAGACAAGTCCGCCAAAGAGAGTAGTTCGTAGGAAATGTATCTTTTTCATCGGTTCGATTCACCACAAAATATATGTGTGGTCATCCTAGCCTGATTTCTATTCAGAATAAATATTTATTCGAGTTTGCTGTGAAGGCGCCCCTGTTCATGATCGTTAAAATCTCGTATTATAAGCGGGATGAATGATATGGACGAAGATCAGGTAGAGCTTGCAGTTGACCACCGAAGTGATGGAACCTATCAGGTCCGTGCTCTTCACCGTGCAACTGGTACTATAAAGATCTCTGATATCTGTGATTCTCGAGAAGATGCCATTTCAGATGCGATGGAAGGGCTACAGTTACTTGTAGAAGAGCGCATGAAAGGATTGGGTGAAAAGAAACCGGGGGCGTAGCTCCTAGAGGTTTTGTAATCTTCTCTCACATTCTCGACCCCGACTTATTTATTTCTGAATTCGCTCTCATGGAAGTCTTGTTCTGACTTTGTTTGGACGTATGCCAATCATTTTGCTTCTATTAGTGGGTTCGCTCTTAACACCTAGAGGGGGCTAAGAAGTTATTGGCCTCCGCTTCAGTTGGCGCTAGCGCCGACCACGTTTCGCAAAAGGCGATTCCTTCTGATTCTTCATCGTTTCAACAAATGGAGAGTGGTATTTATGCTCTCTATCTACCGGGAGTTCGATCTTAGAGAAACTTTCGATCGATTTGAGATTGCTCACTTCAGAGAGGTCGCAAAGTGATATGGCAACCCCGCTAGCACCTGCACGGGCTGTGCGCCCAATTCGGTGTACAAAATTTTCAGGATCGCCAGGAAGCTCATAATTAAAAACATGTGTGATGCCGTCTACATCTATTCCTCGGGCCATAACATCGGTTGCAACAAGAACTTTAATTTTTCCATCTTCAAAATCAGAGAGGACCTGTTGTCTTACTCGTTGATTTTTATCTGAATGGATTGCATCAGCATCAATCCCCGCCTGAGAGAGCATGGATGCAAGCACGTTCGCGTTTGATTTTGTTTCGGTAAAGACCAGAGCGCTTTTAATATCCGGATCTGAAAGAAGCTCTAGCATTAAAGCTCTCTTGTTTTTTAGCTCAACAAACATGAGTTTTTGCGTGATATTTTCAGCAACTGATTGTGGCGGGCTCACGGAGAGATGCTTGGGATCTTTTAAGAGGGTGCGAGAAAGCTGTTGAATCTCAGGAGAGGCCGTGGCTGAAAAGAGGAGTGTTTGGCGCTCTTTTCGCAGCTCACGAGCAATATCCTGTACGTCATGAATAAAGCCCATATCAAGCATACGGTCGGCTTCATCAAGAACGAAAAAACTCACATCCCGAAGTCGTACAGCTCGACGTTGCATCAGATCGAGCAATCTTCCCGGTGTGGCCACAAGGATATCTACCCCCTTCTGTAATTTGCGAATCTGCTTACCGATGGGGAGACCACCAACTACTGACATTGTTTTAAAGGGAAGATTTGCTGCGTACGCTTCAAGGTTTGACTCAATCTGCTGCGCGAGCTCTCTCGTTGGGCTGAGTATAAGCGTTAGCAGCTTTATTCTTCTCCCTGGCTTGCGGCCATTACTATCTTGGTCACTTTCGGTTTGCTCTTCGGCAGCTTGTTTTTTGTCGATCCCTGTTTTCGCAATCATAAGCTGAAGGAGGGGGAGGGTGAAGGCTGCCGTTTTTCCAGTTCCAGTTCTGGCAGTGGCCATGAGATCGTGTCCATTAAGGACCTCAGGGATGGCACGTGATTGAATCTCTGTAGGTTCTTGGTATCCGGCTTCATCAAGTGCAGAAAGTATTCGTTTGTCGAGGGCTAGGTCCTCAAATGATTGAGTAGTCATATATATTATACCTTATGGAAGATGCTCACGTATAAGAGCTGTGGGAGTGTTCAAGCATCCCGACACAGTCATTCTTAGCAAAATCAATTAATAATGTGTGTCAATGCAGAAGGGGGTTTTTGAGTAACTCGCTTCGAACCTTTGCCTCTTTTAAGGAGAGTTTCAGGGCAAATCTACACGTTTCCTAAGCGATAGTCTCAGTATTATCATCAAATCGCTTTTTTCTAGTTTACCATACTTTCAGGGGTTATCCAATACGCCGTTCAGGGGCTGTGATATGCGCTAAAGTGCTTGGGGCTACGAGTTGAAGACTCGCTCATGGAAGTACTGCACCCACTGCTGAGTGATATTCTGGATACTCCGCTCTTCTATCCACTCCTTGGCGAATCTGATTTTATCTTCCAGATTCTGGCATGTTCCTTTCGTGTGCATCTGTTCAAAGTCAGCGTATGCTTCCAGAAGTGCGCTCAAGCAGTCTTCAATTCTGGGGACCGGACGGTAGCCGATGCCGGGAAACCACAGACTCTCCTTGCATGGATAGAGATAGCCGCGCTTTCCGTCCCCCAAATGCTCAGGAAATACGGTATTATTCGGGGCAATGACGGGAACTTGAGTAGCCATTGCATCTGTGTGAGTAAGCCCCCATCCTTCACCGAAAGCAGTTGTAAAAAAACAGTCTGACGCATTGTAGATAGCTGTGAGCGTAGCCTGTGACTTTGGTTTTCCAACTGCGAAGTTCTCAGGGAAAAGAACATCAGTCCCCACTTTCAGATTCAACGCTTTTGAAGCCGTCAGGAGATCAATGTCAGTAGCTTTGTCCTGAGGGTCGGTATGTAAATAAAGTTTTGAGTTGGGAGCTTTCTCTCTGAATTCTTGGTAGACTCTAAGCACATGGGGAAGCATCTTTCGAGTCGAATTCCTATTCACATTTAATACTAAGAACGTGCTGTCATCTTGAATTCCAAAATGGCTCTTGCGGTAGATTTTTCGCGACTCAGGACTTAAGCGTAAAACACTTTTAGAATCATATCCGCATTCTATTACATGAATTCGAGCGGAAAGATCGGGGCAGCTCTCAAGAATCTTTTCTTTAGCATACTGAGTGTAGGGAATGATGTGGTCGCAGAACTTAAATTTCTCTGCGACATCTTCAAGCGGTTCGAAATCAATCGGAACGTAATAGAGTATTACTGGAAATGTTTTTCCGTTCTTAATGAGCTCTTCTTTTATTTCTAGGAGACGCTTCTCAATTGTAACGACATGTTGGATATCCATCTGAATCCAGACATAATCGTAGTTGCCCGTTTTTAATGAATGAAGAAAAAGGCCTTTCCCGCTTGGATCGCGAGGATCCCGAGAGTTCGCACTTGAAATTCTCCACGGATACTCCTCAGGGTCATAGAATTCCCCAAAGTAGCTCACTCCGACCTGATCTACTTCGAAATCCAGCTCTTTTATGAGTGCTTGAAGCACATAGTTCGTAATCTTTCCAAACCCGGTAAAGATAGTGCCGGAATCTGACCAAGCGAGCATTCTTTTGCGTTTTGTCATATTTGCCCTGTATAACTCTATTTGAGAACGTATTATCAACTCCTTCTATCATCAATATCAAATATGACTTGCAGGGCATTTTAATGTTGAACTCTCTACTAATGAATCTTTTTATCGCACTCAATTTCATCATCTCTTTACCGCGGTAAATAGACCGGTGTTTAAACCTGATACATTGTCTCGTGCTGACCAATAGGTGAGGCCTATCGATTCTATATATATAATCACTTTTACATATAGCTTGAGGCGGATAGTATATACGTGCAGAACCTTAAGAGATGTACTGTTAAAAGGGATAAAAAGTATGAATGTAATGAAAAGAACGAGGATAGGCAGGGTGCTCCTCGTAGCAGGGATAGTAGCTCTAACTCAAATACCAAAGAGTGTATTTGCGATGCCTGATGAAAATCCTGGGCAGCCGCGGTCGAATAAATTTTGGTGGCCTGACCAGCTCGATCTTCAGCCACTTCGCGATCATGATAGTCGATCGAACCCATACGGCGAGGGCTTTGATTATGCTGAAGAGTTTAAAAAACTTGATCTCGATGCCGTTAAGAAAGATATCAATGAGCTGCTTACGACTTCCCAAGATTGGTGGCCTGCTGACTTTGGGAATTATGGTCCATTCTTTATACGGATGTCATGGCACAGTGCTGGAACCTACCGCACCATAGATGGTCGTGGTGGCGGCGGAGGAGGGCAGCAACGTTTCGATCCTCTTAATAGCTGGCCTGATAATGGAAACCTCGATAAGGCCCGACGTTTACTCTGGCCGGTAAAGCAAAAATATGGGCGAAAGCTTTCTTGGGGAGATCTTATGATTCTTGCCGGAACAGTTGCTCTTGAGAACATGGGCTTTGAGCCCTATGGCTTTGCAGGTGGTAGAGATGATGATTGGGAGCCAGATCTTGTTTACTGGGGACCAGAAATCAAGATGATGGGCAGTAGCCGCCACGATAAGAGTGGTAAGTTGCAGCGTCCTCTCGGAGCCACACACATGGGTCTAATTTACGTTAACCCGGAAGGACCAATGGGGAAGCCCGACCCAGTTGGATCTGCTAAAAATATTCGCACTGCTTTCGGACGCATGGCGATGAACGACGAAGAGACTGTTGCACTTGTTGCCGGTGGTCACACATTCGGAAAGATGCATGGGGCTCATAAACCAGCCGGATGTCTTGGACCAGAGCCTGGCGCTGCTCCGACTGAAGAGCAGGGCCTTGGCTGGAAGAATAAGTGTGGCAAGGGCCACTCAGAGGACACTATAACGAGTGGACTTGAAGGCGCGTGGACTCAGGCTCCAACAACATGGAGTACGCTGTACTTACAAAATCTCTTAAACAATGAGTGGAGGCAGACCAGAAGCCCTGCTGGGGCAATCATCTGGATCCCAAAGGATACCTCACTTCACAAGTCGGTACCTGATGCGCATGTGAGCGGGAAGTTTAACTCACCAGTAATGACTACTGCTGACCTCGCGCTTAAGTTTGATCCAGAGTATCGAAAGATTGCAGAGCGTTTCCTTGCAAATCCAGAAGAGTATCAGAAAGCCTTTGCAAAAGCTTGGTACAAGCTCACGCACCGCGATATGGGACCAGCTGTTCGGTATCTCGGAAGTGAAGTTCCGGATGAGGAGCTCATCTGGCAAGATCCTGTACCAGAAGTTGACTATACTCTTATCGGTTCTTGGGGGGCTTCAAGTCTTAAGGATGAAATTCTGGACAGCGGCCTCACCGTACCAGAGCTTATTCGCACAGCGTGGGCTGCGGCATCTACGTACCGTGCTTCTGATATGCGAGGTGGTTCCAATGGTGGACGTCTTGCTCTAGCTCCTCAAAAAGATTGGGAAGTAAATAATCCGGAGGAATTGGCAAAGGTGTTATCAAAGCTTCGTGAAATTCAGGAAGATTATAATGATTCGTTCTTTAATCGTTCAAAGGTTTCTCTTGCTGACATGATCGTTCTAGGCGGAGCTGCTGCTATTGAAAAAGCAGCAAAAGACGCTGGATATGACATTGATGTGCCTTTTGAGCCGGGTCGTGCCGATGCCACTCAGGAGCAAACTGATGTTGCTTCATTTGCTCTTCTTGAGCCTAACGCTGATGCATTCAGAAACTATTATAGCATGGACAAGAGCTACCGCTCTCCTACAGAGATGCTCGTCGATAAAGCAGACCTTCTTACATTAACGGTTCCTGAAATGACAGTTCTTGTCGGTGGGATGCGTGTCCTAGGTGCTAATGCTGATGGAAGCGTAAAAGGTGTTTTCACTGATAAGCCCGGTACGCTCACAAATGATTATTTTGTGAACCTGCTTGATATGTCTACTGAATGGAAGAAGACTAAAGATCAAAACTTGTTTCAAGGCGTTGATCGCGAGACAGGAGAGGTCAAATACTCGGCCACTCCGGTTGATCTCATATTCGGTTCCAACTCTGAACTCAGAGCCGTTGCTGAAGTATATGCTATGGACGATGGGAAAGAGAAGTTTGTGAACGATTTCGTGAGAGCGTGGGTAAAAGTAATGCAACTTGGACGCTTTGATCTCAAAGATAAGAGCTAAGAGCAACCGTGCCTAAAATGAAATGGGGTGCTACTTTTGAGTAGTGCCCCTCAGGCATTCTTGGATATTGTAGAGCAGCTGTTCACTTTCTTCCCAGCCAAGGCAACCATCCGTTATTGAAACTCCGTACTTTAGTGTTGAGAGGTCTTCTGGAAGTGGCTGATTGCCGCCATAAATATTACTTTCAATCATAAAGCCCGCGATATTTTTGTCCCCGTTCTCTATTTGATCAAGAAGACTTTGAATCACTTCAGGTTGTTTTTCGGGCTGCTTATTGGAGTTTCCGTGACTGCAGTCAACTAGGAGCCGAGAGCTCACATCAACCTGAGAAAGACACTGCTCAGCTTCAAGCATGCTTTCTGGATCAAAGTTTGGAGTTTTTCCCCCACGTAGTATTCCATGAGCAGCACTGTTGCCACGTGTTTCATACACCGTACACCGACCATTTTCAGAGATGCCAAGAAAGTGATGGGGGTTTGATACTGCTAAGAGGGCATTTTTCATGACCTCAAGATTTCCATCTGTTCCATTCTTAATACCAACAGGAGCAGAGAGTCCACTGGCCATTTCACGGTGAGTTTGAGATTCGACTGTTCTGGCACCGATGGCGTACCAAGAGATGAGGTCATCAAGGTACTGAGGGGTGATCGGATCAAGCGCTTCTGTGCCAACAGGGACTCCCAGCTCATTAATCTCGAGTAAAAGTTTTCTAGCGCGGTATAACCCCTCCGCAATCTCAAAGGAGTCATCAAGATGGGGGTCATTAATAAAGCCTTTCCAACCAACTGATGTCCGAGGCTTTTCAAAATATGCTCTCATAACAATACAGAGGGTTTCAGATGTTTGCTCGATTACTTTTTTGAGTCTCTCTGCGTAGTCGAGCGCTGCATCTGGATCATGGATCGAGCAAGGGCCAACTACTACAAGATAACGTGAGTCTACTCCGTGGATGATGTCACTTACCGTTTTTCTGGTATCTAATACTAGCTCTTTTATATCACTGGTCAGTTGCAGCTTCGCTTTTATGTCTTCAGGGGTGGGCAACTCGAGTTTCGCCCTGATGTTTGTATTTCGAAGGACAGCAGAAGCGTTTCCTGCGGACTTTTCATCACGTCCCATTCTCTACCTCCATGATTTAGGGAATAAGAGCGCTAAGGTAGCATTTCTACTGTCCTGATTAAAGTCTCCAGCGAGTATCAACCTCGTTTATTTCGACATTCTCAATATGTGAGACTAAAAAATGACGTGGGTTCTCATGCCCAGCACATAGGCTGTATCTGTTCCCGGCAGTCCTTGATTTATGATTTGAAAGTCGGGTGTGAAGTGTAACCAAGGCGTTATCTCGGCATTATAAAAGAGCTCTAACCCTTTTTCATCTTCAACTCCGAGGGTGTTTACGACCATGGCGTCTGACATATCAAGATAATAGAGCCCAACTCCAAAGGTATCTCGTGCTCGCCACGGAGCGTTTCCGCCAATTCCAATACTGTAGCTCTTCTCTATAGGATTGGGGTTTCCATCTGAAAAACCGAAGCGTCCAAAAAGTCCGATTCCGGTTGTCTTCCCGTTTTCTTCACTTTCAACGTGGAAATATTGTTCAAATGAATACCATGCTGCATAGCTGCGGTTTTTACTAGTTCCCCCTGGGCCGGGTAGGATAATTCTCGGGTCATCAAAATTGTTGTATGTGGCATCACCGTACGAATAACCAAAAATATGTTTTCCCGGCATATCAAAGAAGCGAGAGCCGGCATTCACTTCAACTACGCCAGTTGTCCCTTCATCACGACTAAATGGATTATATCCCGAGGAATCTTCGGTATTCATCACATTAGTGGCTATGATGAGATCCGTCGGATTACCTGTTGGGGTAAAAACAGCGCCAGCGCCAAGTGTCTTATAAGGAACCGTTTTAGCCTGTACCGGGTTAAACACAAAGACCTGATTAAAAAATTGCCCTGTTCCACGAGTAGAGCCGGAAAGAGAAAGAGCATCGCCGTCTAAAGTATTGAGGATCCCACCGACAAGCGCGAACTTACTTGTGAAAGAGTGCATATACGTTGCTTCTGTAAGGTCGTAGATGGCATCCCCGTAACCTTCAAGTGGAAAGAGCATATCAACATCAACCGGAGATATAGCTCCCGCTGCGTGGTTCACTCCCTCACCAACTCTTCCTTCGCCACGAATCTTCAACAAACCGCCAGACCAAAGACCAAGCTTTTCGGTGTCAAGCATAAGCACATTGTCCCAAGTAGCATGTGTTTCTTCGTCGCCACCGTCAAAGAACCTTGATACGAGGGGGCCTTTTGTTCCGCCATCTAAGACAAATCCGGCAACGTGAGTAAGCGAGTTGTCGAGTTGTATACCGTCTTTAGACCATTCATTCCGGTGTCCATTCCAGTCTCCAGTAAGTGTACTTCGCTCAGCAAGGGAACCGCTGTAATCCACATCGGGAAGTATTCCCTGTGCTTGAACGTTTATAATGGTGATGAAAAGGATAGAGAGAAGTACAATGAATTGAGACTTGGTGCGAGTGGTCATAATTGTCCTGTCGTTTAAATGAGCTAGGCTTCGGCATTGTAATACCAAATGGCATTATTGACAGTAAATTTTGTGAACACACACCCTCATAGAACCACGTTTGAGCGGAGCTGTTGTCAGCAGTTTTCATTGAAACAGCCTATGAATGTTCATATTTATAGTTTCTCAGTACCAAAACCTATCTCACTACCCTGAGATGGGCATTTTTAAAGACGGCGTGCATTCTATGACAAGCTGTTTGCTCATGGAGATTCCTCATCCTATCTTTATGCGTAGCAACTGTACGAACTGACTTTGAGTTACATGTGATGGTCTAATAGCGGTAGCAGTATTTTAAGTGAGCTCCATTGAGGTCATAACTATGGATTTTAAGATACCACGTCTCGATGGTCTTATGGCACGCCACAGAACAGTTCCAGCATAATAGCTGAGTAGAATTGCAATAGTAGTATCTATGTCTCAAAGTAATAGTCTTACTCATGCTCCAGAAAGTGACTCAGACCGTGGATGGGAGGAGTTAAGCGTTGCTCAGGCTCCACTCTATAGTCTCTTGCCTAAAGACAAGCTGATGTATGCTTATACTCTCACGGAGAGAGAGGGAGACTACCTAGAGCTCGATCTCAAGGGGCTTCCTAGGAAGTATATAGCGAAGTCCATGGATGTAACGACTGATACGGTCTCAAATGCGATCTCAGTTGCACGCAAGAAGCTAGAGCTCTCTCTTTCTGAGTATAAGGATCTCAAAGCCACTATTCAGGAGCGGAGCCTTGATTCTCCGGCCATCTACATTGCCAGAATTGCCGCTCTCGTTTTTGAAGATACGACAGATTCCTTAGAAGAAATATGTGAGCTAGATGGGGAGAAGCTAGCAGAGCATTTGCGAAGCATTGTCGCTTTGTTACCTAAGCGGGAAAAAGATGTTCTTAATCTCTATTTACAAAATGTCTCTCAAGGGCAGATAGGGCGGACATTAAAGCTTCACCGCTCAGATCCTCCAAAGCTTTTTGAGAGAGGCAAGAGACGAGTAAAGGAACTCGTTGAAGATGCTTCCTCATTTACTTCCCCAATTACACGCCTCAAACCACTTGATTGGATGCAGATCAGCAATCGCAAGCATCGGGAGATCTTTCAGCGTTATATGCAAGGGTGGACCTTTAAAGATTTTAGGCGAAATAAAGACCACTCGCTGCCTCGCTCAACTTTACGTGACATTGTATCAGGATGCGCTAGGCAGCTCGGCTTAAGTAAGAACTATGTTCGTAAGAAACATCTCTTTCAGCAGGTGCGTCGTACGGAGTCAAAGGCAGTCATTCATCGAATCTACCTGAGGAAAATCATTGGCACTGATCTTATGAACCACGGATATAAAAAGAACGTTCGTGAAGTCACACAAGCTCTTGAGGAAGTGAGACGCAAGAAAATGTTTGAACAGGCCTCGCTTTTTGCCTTACGCCTACGTTTAGGAGGGCTCTCGTATGTTCAGATCGAAAAGACTATGGGATATGACAGAAATGAGAGTCGTGAATGGGTGGAGAAAATAGTAGAGCAGCTCCGAGCTGAGATTGTGAAGCAGAGAAAAATAGAATTTACATAGCAAAGCTTTTTCCCTATCTTCGGTCAACTTTAGGCAGTAGCTGTATTGTATTCTTAAAGTTGGGTTTAAAATGGATTATCAAGGAAGTTTTCAACCTCCTCGTCCGTAATATCGTCAGGAGGTCTGTTCCAGACTTTTGCGAGATGTACCTTGACTCGAAGCGTCAGTATTCTCACTACTTCAGTCATTGAGCTGTCTTCAGGAAGGCCTAAGAGCTTAGACATAAATTTTGCCCCCTCAGAGGCTCGAGCCTCTTCCCATTTCGAAGTCATTTCTGCCTCCCATCCGGCTTCTTTGATGAGATCTGTAAGCGCTCCGATGCTCATTGAAGGATCCGCCCCGTGCTTTAAACATGATTCAATATGTTCGTTATCAGCGTAAAGCTGTTGAACCTTTTCCCATGGCCAATTGTTCTCTAATCCTATCTGAATTGGTTGATCGAATTTTGAAATTTCACTGGCTATAATCTCACCCCATGGAGCATCTTCTGGGAGCTTATGTTTAATGATATAGCCTGCTCTCATATCACTTAGGACCTTTGCATGTACAAGATTATCTTCTGGCACAGGAAGACTCTCCAGACATAAAGTCATGTAGTTCCACTCTTCAAGGGCGTCGTCGATATCCTCGTTATTAAATTCTTCGTTTTGGCTAAGACTCAGGCGAACTATTTGCTGGTATAACGTCAATACGTATTCGGTTGCAAGCATCTCAAAGGAAGCCTCAATACTACGAGGTTGAAAAATATCTTGCCCTTCAGGAGAGTGATCTCTCCTTATTTTATGTTCAAATGAGCTCATACGATTGATAGAATGTAAGGTGAAAACTTAGCACTCTACTCTTATGGGTACTATCGGCCGGCCTGCAGCATTGAGGCGCTAAAAAGATAGATATTTATGGCTAGAGTCACTTTGTGAACGTATTAAGAGTTGAAAATCTCCTCGAAAAAATCAACCACACCGCTATCAACACTGTAGACGCCCCCGGCGATTCCTATCTTCCCTTGCTCAAGCAAGGTGTTTAGTACGCTACTTTTCTCTCGAATCTCACGAATGCTATTGTGGATATTCGCTTGAGCAACAGCTTCTATAAAGTCTGTTCCAGTTTGATCGAGGTCGGGCATCTGCTCCTTAACCTCCTTAATGGCCGGATCCACTTTTCCAAGAAGAGATGTAAGGTGGTCGAGTTCAACCCCCTTACAAGCCCCAGTAATGGCGCCACACTTGGTATGTCCAACTACGGCAATAAGCTTGGAATTTGCAATCTGGCAGGCGAATTCGAGACTGCCGAGGATATCGTCGTTGATAACATTTCCTGCAATTCTAATACTAAATATATCACCAAGCCCTTGGTCAAAAACGAGCTCGGCGCTTATACGGCTATCGATGCAGCTCAAAATAGTAGCAAAAGGCCACTGTCCATCACGTGTTTCATTGACTTGTTGTAAGAGATTTCGATTAAGTCTGAGATTATTTACAAAACGCACATTGCCTTCTTTAAGAAATTGCAAGGCCTTTTGCGGAGTCATCGTAGATTGCGTTTCTTGGGTATGTGCTTTCATCTCACTGTATCCTATAAATAGGGTTTGAACCCTATGGGCTAATATTTATTAGTAAAACCTTACGGCGCTGAGCACAAGCTGAATCTTGTATTAGGTAGAGTCGGGGCCTAATTGACTAAGAAATCATCCTGCCGCAATATACTCTTTCATAGCCATACATCCCCCCTTAGAGAGTAAGAGAATATGTCACAGAATATCGAAGTTCAGAGCATTCATGTTTATCCTATAAAATCCTGTGGAGGTATTGATCTGACCACGGCTCAGATGGAAGACCGCGGGTTTGCTTATGATAGGAATTGGATGATCGTAGAGCCTGATGGTACCAAGCTTACTCAGCGCGAGATACCTGAAATGGCTCTCATACATACAGAGCTTACTGATGAGCATCTTATCCTTCAGCACGGTGAACAACAGTCACCACTCTCTATTAGCCTTGAAAGAGAGCCTGCTGATGCGATTCATGTTGATATTTGGGGACACAAATGTATGGCGCTGGACGAAGGCAAAGATGCCGCAGCGTGGCTTTCTTCAGTCCTTCAAAAAGAGGTAAGGCTTGTACGTTTTGATCCCGGACATTTTCGAGCGGTTGATTCTGACTATGCAGGAAAAAGTGGAGCTCATACTGGCTTTGCCGACATGTTACCTTATCTGATTACAGCCACTGAATCGCTAGAAGCTTTAAATGAATTTAGACGTCAAGATGGACTTGCTCCATCTCGTATGAATCGATTTCGTCCTAATATTGTTATCTCTGGTGCGGGTGCATTTGCAGAGCATACAATACAGGCTTTATCCCTTCCCGGTAAAGACGCTCAGTTTGATCTCGTAAGGAGCTGTAGTAGGTGTCCCATCACAAATGTTGACCAAGAAACAGCATTACGTGAAGATCCCAAATCAAGTAACCTCTCTTTACTTGGAAAACACCGTAGGTTCGCAAACAATGACGGAAAGAAAAGAGCAATGTTTGGTGTTCAGGCAATAGGAACTGGCACAGCAGGACAGTCTCTAAGTATCGGAGATACTCTTGAAATTACCGCGATATCAGCCGGCCTGCCTCCACTTCCAGAAGCACATTAGTAGCTCTAGGCATTATTTTTGTAAAAAAGGCTCAAAACCTTTTTTTCTTGCGCTGGGTTCTCCCTTGTTTCTGATCTTTCTTATGTATGGCTGCATCATTAGAGCAGCAATGAGAGAGAAACTGGAACTGCATAGCCTGAATAAGTAAGACCTTTTTCTGATTGTTGTTAAAGGACGGTTCGCGAGAGGCATCATCTAAACGTTTACTTGAGAGTGCATAATCTGCTGCTGCTTCCTTAAGAGCTTTAACCCTTAAGTGAGGATCACTGCCGCGTGCACGTATTCGGATAAGTCCACCAAGTTCCTGACGGTGTGTTTGAGTAAGATCCTCAAGGGCCTGCTTAAAGTCTGGGGAAATATTATCCAGAGTAATGACTACATCCAGCGCTGTTCTAAGCTGAGCGCAGCTACTATGAGCAAACGGTAAATTCTCAAGCATAGAATCAGCCTCTCGAATAGATTTTGAAAGAGCCTGCTCGCAAATACTTTCAATCGTTCGTTGTTGTGCTTCTGTACGAAAATCTAGCGCTGGTATTCGACACTGACGGTTAACGCTTTCTGTGACCTGTGCTTGGGTAAGGGGAGTAGGTTTCGCTTCGCGTTCATAAGAGGCTATGTGAGTCTCAATCTGCGGTAAGAGACGCCCAAGAAGAAGAGAGAGAGCTTCTTGTTGTTCCTTGAGCTGATCTTGAAGTTCATTAAGGAGATTATTAAGACCAGTAACCTTTTTTTCTTTTCGTGCAAGCACATCCTTATTATGTGCAATCTCAGATAGGATTTTCTCATCAGGTTCCGTCTGACCATGAAGCTTCTCGTCGCTGGCCTGAATTCTATTTTGCTGGTCTCTAACCGCTGTTTCTGCCTGAAGGATGTCTTTCTTTGTTGTCTCTAGAGCGTCCTTGAATGTCTTAATTGTCTTTGTCTCCCTGAGTACTTGAACGATAATTCCATCAATTTCTTCCACTAACTTTGAGAAAAGGGCATTTCTTTTCTCTACGTAGGTGAGAAGTGCCTGATCGGGAACATCTTTTAGCTCAGGATCTTGAGTGAGCTCTGAGGGATCAGGTGTGAACTGCACAGGACGACGCACAATGACTGCTGATTTCTGATATTCATTACAGTATTCTTCAAAGGAAAGAATGTAATTATTGAGCCTCTCTTCGTTGTCGAAATACTCTTTTTGTTTCATTTTGATCAGTTTGGCTGATTCTTCAGCCACGTGCCTGTTAACGACAGCGATAGCATTAATCTCATAGGCGCCGGCAAAGCTGACTACTTTCGCGTCAGCTGAAGGAACCTTGAGTGGTTCATTAAGAAGACTGCGCCACGAGCGTTGGCTATAGGAGGGGTCTGGTTCGTGCATGAGTTGGATTAAACTACAATCAAAGCATTATTTTAAGAAATTGGAGATTTTAAGCAACTTGCTCCATCTTATTTGGCTTTAGAGCCAGAGTTTTTCTCGTAAAGCTTTCGATACACTTCAGTTTTTTCAGCGCCGTCTGGCATGATAAAAATATGAAAATGGGTATCAGGAAAAGAAACCGTTTTTCGGCCATTGTGGAGCAGTGTGTATGCTTCGCTATCGCCTAGAAGAGATTCAGCGTAGTCCCAATTTCTTTCTGAAACTATCGCCGTCATTTCAAGTTTTTCACTCCGTGTCGGTTCCCCCTGACAGCCCGGGAAGTAAGCCAAGAAATGATGTTCCGTAAGTCTCGTGCGAGGGACTTTGATGATAAAATTATTTCCGCTGGATAGTGTTATATTTTCATGCCACTCTTCTTTCTCTTTCAGTTCAAGGAGCTTCTCTGTTACTAAAAGCTGTGCTTTGCAATTCTCTCTAAAAGCTGCAAGTCCGATAGGAGAAAAGTCACCCCCTTGAACAACAGCTGAACGTGTTAGAGAGAATTCGAAGAAAGAGTGAGCAAGATTGCCTGCATCCTGAAGTACGCTATGAACAGCTTGGATAATTTCACCATCTACCGGGTATGGGAAAAAGACCTCTTCTGAGAGATGGGTGAGGAGCTCTTGCGGAGAATCAAATCTATCACCTAGAAGGGTATTGATAGCTTCCAGTTTGCTACTTATTTCCTGAGAAGTGCTGTGCGAGCCTTCATGATCTGAGACTATTGCTTCTACAGCTGAAGGCATTTCATGTGCCTCAAGCTCTATTGTGTCAATAACAAATGATTGAAGTGTTTGGTCCGCCATACGTAATTACAAATATCTTAGTACTGGCATGTTATGGCCGGTCCACGCGAAACAGTAACATTAGGCCTAGAGTTAACTAGCAGTCTTCGTTCACTGTTTCCATCGCGAGGATAAAGCAGTCTTCTTCCTCCTCGGGAGTCTCTTTCTTATCGTCATCAGTGGTCGTTCCACCTCCACCGCGAGGAGCATCAGGATCATATCCGTCGCAAGGATCTTCAACGCCTGGAGCAGGAACAGGACCAAAACAGTCTTCGTTCACCGTTTCCATATTTAGCTCTCCGCGAAACACATCAATGGATGGTCGATTAGAGCTCGTAAGCTCTTCCTCACCCATATGGCAAACACCGTGATAGAGTGGAAGAAAAGGGCGTAGATCGGTTGGTCTGTAGTACGTTCCACCATCGTTCTCACACTCTTCAAGGAGTGATTTGTCGATAATACGGATGGCAGCAGCGAGAGAGACTTTGCTAAATGAGCGTCCGCTTTTCTTTAGCTGAAGCAAGTTTAACCCACAACTATTATCACCGTCAGCGTATGCTGGAAATTTAAATGCGTGTTCGCATGTGAAGGCGAATGTTCTTTGGTCTGGTGAAGGTGTTTCGATCGTGCTGTTTCTACACTTATGAATTGCTTTCCTTAGCTTATTGGCTTTTTTTGCATTTTTTCTAAACTTCCTAAGTTTACTTTTCTGCTTTTTTGTTAGAGAGCTGAAGTCTTGAAGGGTGGAAACCTTCTTGAGAATCTTGCTGCGACGTCTATTTATTTTCCTAAGGCCTTTTTTGAGTTCAAGTTCCGATGTGACCCCAAGCTTTCCTTTGCGCTCAAGCGTATTCCCATCTTCACTTAACACACATCCCCAATCAGAATCCGTATCGAGTTGCGCGACAAGCCGCTGCTGAGATGATGCAGAAGAGAAGGGAAGGGCAAGAAGTAAAATCACGAAGATAAGGGATTTTTTCATGAGAGTTCCGTAGATACAAACGTTACTTGGTTAAAAGATAGTGCACAGTAGTATAGCAAGGATCCTTGCCTAAAGAAACGCCTTCAGGCTCAGATCAATGGCGGGAAGAGCTTGATGAATACGGAGAATAGGTTACAGGCGCAAGGTTCCGGCGAGTTTTGTCTTCCCCGGTATGAGTGTACTCAACTCGTACCCATGTGTAATCTCTGTTTAGGGTCTTCATATCCTCGGCAATTGAAGTTGTGCGAAACCCAAGGTCTTTCTTCCAGATCCGGCCACTGTTACTCACGATATAAGTATTTGTCCCACTTGCTCCCCATTTCACAGGATACGCTACATAGCCAAAGCCGTTTACCATCAGGCCGTTTTTCATGTATGGCTTAGCGCCTCCCTTAGCCCCTCGACCCTGAGCTTTAAGTTGGCGGTAGACATATCCTTCATATGTCGGGGCCTGTCCCTCTTCATGAGTATATCCGTCAGCAAGTGCCTGCATTACAAGTCCCTCAAGAGGGCTAAAAGAGCCTTCCATCTCTGCGTCCCAGTACAGTCCGTCTCGTTTGCCGGGAGAGCTGATAATCTTTTGCGCGAAGTCGGCGACGCCATTCTGATTCAAATCCTCTTCTTTATATTTATGCTGAGCGGCTACAAGAGCTGAAAGTGTATCAAGAGTAGCTACCTCATTAATGGATCTGCGTGTGCGTTTCGCAGCTTCAAGCGCAATCTCTGTTGCATACACCCACTTGCCCTGACGATAAGCGAGCGGGATATACATATCCCATCCTTCAGCACCGTAGCGGACCTTAAGCCACTGCTCTTTAATGTATTCAGGGCTAATCACATCTACGAGCTCTGCTCGTTCTTGAAATTTCTTATGAAAACGTCTCATCATCGCCTTATCGCCGACTGGATCCCCGGTAATAAAAACGGGTCGTGATTGCTTTCCAAAGATCTCGACAAGCCGTTCGGGATCCTCTGAAGCCAGCGCTGATTTGAGTTCCGCCAATGCCTCATCGGCCGTATCAAAAGAAGTTACATTTCTTTTAGTATTCATCGTTGTACCATCCATTGAGGCGCAGCCTAGAGCGAGCAGGGATGAGAAAAGGAGAAGTGAGCGAAGTATGTTCATAGTCGTAACTCTCTTTGAATGAAGGATATCGAATAATAGGATAGACGATTCTGTTCCTATCCGGCAATTGGCAGATATTTGTATGATTTGAGTGTTGTGTCTGTCTCTGCTTGTTGTGTTACCATTTGGTATGTTTCAAATAGTGAAATTTAATCAACTTTCCAGATTTTTCCTCTTATCGCTCTCTTTTACTGTTGTGCTCGGTGTTGCTCCAGCTCTAGCAGAAACTGTTGAGCGGCATCTTACGATCTCTTCTAAGACAGTAAATCTTGGAGGAGAAGATGTCCAAGCGCTGGCCGTAAATGACAGCATCCCTGCACCGGTCCTGAGATTTACTGAGGGAGACACCGTCATCATCCACGTTACGAATGAGTTAGAGGAAAATAGCTCAATCCACTGGCACGGACTGCTACTTCCAAATCGAATGGATGGAGTTCCAAACATGACCTATCCGCCAATTAAGCCGGGAGAAACATTTACTTACAAATTTACTCTCCGGCAATCCGGCACGTACTGGTACCACAGCCATAGTGGTTTGCAAGAACAAAGAGGTCTTTACGGAGCATTTATTATTGAACCTAAAGAGAAGACCTCAATTGATGAAATCCCAGATCATGTCGTGGTTCTTTCGGATTGGACGAACGAGCATCCGTCAGAAGTACTTCACACTCTAAAACGAGGAAGTGAATGGTATTCAATCAGAAAGAAAAGTGCACAGAGTCTCTTGGGGGCTGCACAGCTTGGAATGTTAGGTGATTACTTTAGCCGTGAGCTGGGACGGATGCCACCGATGGATCTCTCGGACGTTGCATATGATGCCTTTCTTATTAATGGCGCATCCACTTCGCAGCTTAATGATCTACAAGGTCAAAAGATGCGACTTCGAATTATTAACGGCTCGGCAAGTTCATTCTTCTACACCGAATTCTCTGGTGGTCCGATGCGAGTTGTTACAGCAGATGGATTGCCAGTAGAACCTTTCGACATTAAGCGTTTGTTATTGGGGGTAGCTGAGACGTATGATGTAATTGTTGACCTCAAAGGCGATGTTTCACAGGAGTTTCGAGCCACTTCTCATGACAATTCTGGCCGTGCTTCTCTCTGGATCGGAGATGGAGAGAGAGAAGAAGCACCGACTGTTCCATGGCCAAATCTCTATAAGGCTATGCACGGACCGAGCATGGAGAGCGTCTTGGCGATAACTCCTTGGGGAGCCATGGGGATGTCTTCGTCTGATGATAAGGAGATGTCTCATTCCATGCACGGCATGTCTCACGATAAGCATATGAAACACAGTATGCATTCGCACCACAATCATCAGATGAAGGGCGTTTCTGACGAAGATAAGCCGTATCAGCCGAACAGCTTTTTGGGCGCGCTCTCAGAAGATGTAAGTATTCACCGTGATATCGTTGTGAACGGACAGGGAAGACGTCCAAATCCCCCATATGAAAAATTAAAATCTTTGCACAAAACCACCTTTGACTCTGATAAAAAAGTAAGAGAGGTAAAGCTTACTTTAGATGGTGATATGGAGCGTTACGTTTGGATGCTCAACAATAAAGTCATGTCTGAAGAGAGCACCATAAAGATTGAACATGGGGAGGTCGTGCGTTTCGTCATGGTGAATAGAACCATGATGTATCATCCGATGCATCTTCATGGCCATTTTTTCCGCGTCGTAAATAAACATGGTGAGTACTCTCCACTGAAGCACACGGTAGTGGTTGCTCCTATGGCGACCACGGTTATTGAGTTTGATGCCGTAGAGGATGGAGACTGGTTTTTTCACTGCCATCTTCTTTACCATATGATGTCTGGTATGGCTCGCATGGTACACTACAATAGTTTTGTCCCGCCGAATGATATCGATCAGAACAAAATCATGCACGATGACTTTTACTATATGGGTAATGTATCAGCCTTAAGTAATATGGCGCAGGGAAATTTTGCTCTTGCAAATGCCAAGAATATTTTTTCTACAGAATGGCAGATCGGTTGGGCGCATGTAGATGATTATGAATGGGAAGCAACCCCGCTTTATGAATACTATATTAATCGCTTCTGGAACGTTTTTGTTGGAGCAAACCTCGAGGGTGATGATGAGGAGTTTGAAAGGGAACACGGCGTTGCCGGTTTTCGCTATTTACTACCCCTAAATATCGAAACAAGACACTGGATAGATTCAGATCTCGGATATCAGCTCGCGCTTGGAAAGTCATTTGAACTTACACCACGTCTTCATGTCTATTATGAGGCGGAATACGATTCACGTGAAGAGTGGGAACTCCGCTGGGGAAGCCAGTATCAGCTCAGTAGGGATATAGCACTCCAAGCACAATGGCACTCTGACTATGAGTGGGGTGGGGGAGTTACCTTTAGTTTTTAAGACTCATTAATTCAATGATTCTAATTGGCCTTATAGGCTTGATCTCTCCTCTTGAAATTCGAGCGGACGTAGATTAAACGCCGGTCCTATAGCAGGCCAGTTCCAAGGTGCGATAAGCTATTAGAAAGGCACAAGGTTTCTCTTCTCTAAGAGAGTTATCTACTTATTTTAAGGCGCGATTGCGAGAAATCTTGCAAGGGCCTTAAGACTTTTGCGTTTATTTTTATTCGTTGCCTTTTTGCGAAATTTCTTTACGTTTCTACGCAAGATCTTAAGACGTTTCTTCGTCTTTTTTGTCGTACTTTGCACGAATGCATCAAGTTGCGTAAGCGAGTAACGGTTGAGCTCCTTGTACGCCAGAAAGATGCTTTTAAGTCTTGCTTTACGACCTTTCTTTGGCTTTCGCTTAAATTCATTGAGGAGATTCGCAAGAAGATCACTTCTCACCTGTATCTCCTCAGTAATTAAGCAATCAGCAACGCCACTTGCATCAAGATCTTCGTCAGGTGTACCGCAACCACACGAACCAGCAGTGGCTTTAAGTGAATCAGCTGAACATTCATCGATACAGTCCGGAGTGCCGTCACCGTCAGTATCAGTTTCTGCAACTCCGCAACCGCATATCTCGCTGATTACCTTGGCAGGGTCAAATGAACACTCGTCGTTACAATCAAGCGTGCCATCGCTGTCACTGTCGTCCTCAGTGAGGCCACAACCACAGATACCTGCTTCAAGCTTGGCCGTGTCCTCTGGACACTCATCAGCGTTTATCATCCACAGTTCGCTCCCGATGAGTCCGTTGTCGGCCCTAAAGTAGACAATACCATCGAAAACGCTAAAGTCATTCGGGAAGGCGCTAAAATCACCGCGCCTAATTGGACCGAGCATTTGAGTTGAATCCGGAGTTCCGTCTGTCACCCATACCTCGTCGTCTTCTTCCTCAGATTGGCCTTTAAAAAAGGCTCTATTATCAGTTGTCACAAAGAACTCGACATTAGAGCCGTCTGAGCCGGGCTTGATATCAGTTAAAAGGATTGTGCCGGATTCAGTTCCATCACTTACCCATGCCTCATCACCGTGTGTTTCATCATTTGCTTCAAAATAGACTCGGTCAAACCCGGCAAGGATATGATTAATGTTTGATGAAGGGTTACCGGGGTTAATGTCTTTGACCATCGTTGTGCCGGCAGCAGTCCCGTCTGAAACCCAGAGCTCTTCTCCGAGGTTCTCATCACGGGCCCTGAAAAAGAGCATATCACCAACAGCCACGAGATCTCTTGGACGAGAACCGCCACCACCGGGGTTGATGTCTTTCACCATCATTGTGCCAGCCACGGTACCATCAGTGACCCAGAGCTCTTCACCTTCAAGGTTTGTTTCAGCCGTAAAGTAAAGGAGCCCTCCCATTGGGGTAAAGTTTGCTGGGTACGAACCGAAAATCGGTTCGATGTCCAGTAAACGTATCGTGCCACCAGTAGTACCATCAGTTACCCAGAGCTCAGAATCACCACCGCTATCCTCGCCGGTGAAATAGACCATGTCGTTATATGCGGTGAGCTCATCAGGTTCTGAACCAACACCGGTCTGTCCGTTTATATCAAACAAAAGCTTTGTACCTGTTGTAGTCCCGTCTGAAACCCAGAGCTCTCTTTGTTCAGCGAGCGTGTCAGCTGTGAAGATAAGATTTCCTCCTGCATAAGTAAGGTTCCGTATGTCGCTTCCGTCGGAGCCGGGATTGATGTCTTTAATCATCATTGTACCAGCTGCAGTGCCGTCTGTTACCCAGAGTTCATCGCCGGCTGTAGAGTCGTCTGCAGTAAAATATAACTTACCGTTTGCGAAGAGAGATTTTTCTTTACTTAAGCCCGCTGAGAGAGCTCCCGGTGCGATATCTACGATGAGTGTAGCTTCACCAGCTGGTGATAGAGACCAGAGCTCCTGACCGGAGATACCATCGTTCGCTGCGACGATGAGATTGTCACCTATTTTGGCGAGAACTTTTGGGGTAGAAGGAGCAGATGTTCCAGGAATTGCAAAGTCATAAACTTCAGTAGGAGTTGTTGCACCGTTTGCTATAGTGTAAAGAATATTTGAAGGCAGATTTGTGATGAAGGCGACTTCGTTTCCATTGTTCACAACAGTCGTTGGTTGTGAAGAAGCGCCATCGGCTGGAAAGCCATCAAAGAAGAGCCCGGTACCACCCGGGGTCCCATCTGAGACAAAGAGTTCTTCTCCTACTGTTCCAGAATCACTTGAGCGAAAAAAGATTCGAGAGCCAGCTACAGTAACATTAAGTATGGAGCTATTCTCAGGACCTGGATTTATATCAGAGAGGCGTAAAACACCTGACCCGCTTGTTCTCCAGAGCTCACTACCGTGAGCCGAAGTTGTTGCGCGAAAGATTATGTCAGTGCCATATGGTTCAAAGAGGGTTGGGTTTGAGTCGCCACTCCCGCTCTCTATGTCGGCAAACAGGGCGGTATTAGCAGGATTGTCATCTGCGCTGAAAAGCTCTTTCCCGCTACTGCCGTCTTCTGCCTGAAAAAATACTTTACTACCAACACTGATAAGAAACTGCGGGTTAGACCATGAGCCACCACTATTAATATCAGTGTGTAGTCCTGTTCCACCTTCGGTAAGATCGCTTGAGCAAAGTTCTCTACCAACATTTAAGAGATTGCATGAAAAGAAAAGTAAATTAAGACTCGAGTTCCATGCAAAGAATGTTGGTCCAGAACTAGAGCCGCCAGTACGGAGATCTTTAACCAAGCTTACGCTGGTGTAAGGGGCATCAGATTTTCTTAATTCGTCACCTTCGCCAGACTTTGAAGCTGAAAAAGCAATACCTGTAGAGGTAAGGACGATATTACGCGGGTTAGCCGAAGAAGATCCGGTGTAGATATCTTCAACAAGCACAGTGCCTTCGGCAGTTCCATCAGACTTCCATAATTCTGTACCGTGAGTACCGTCATTTGCTCTAAAGAGAAGCACCTCCAGTACGGGATCAAAAACGGCGTCACTCGTAGAAATAAAACCAAGACTGCCGGGCTGGATGTCTTTAACGAGTTTGGTCCCGACCTCTGTTCCATCGGTAATCCAGAGTTCTTGTCCCTCAGCATCAGTAGTTGCTGAGAAAAAAACGATCTCACTACCATCTATACTTCCTGCAACAAATCCACTCGGGAAAGAAGCTCCGCTGCCGGGACGAATATCTTTGAGAAGTTGTGTGCCCGCTTCGGTACCATCAGTGATCCAGAGCTCAACTCCTTCACCGTCAACATTGTTAGTAAAGAGGTAGCCATCCTTAAATGGGAAGAGGCTACTGGCGGTTGAACTACCGGGGATTGTGTTGAGATCTAACACAAGTTCAGGCTCAAGAGCATGCGTATTATGCAGACAGCAAAGTAGTACTAGGGCTATGATCGCTTGGCGTGAGAAAGAAATGATTCTTTGCATGTGAGGTGTTCCTTAAATGAAGCTTTGAAAAAAACGAAATAACCTGAACTGTTAGCAGGGGATTGTATGGATTTAGAACATCAAAGTCAAAAAATAATCATACAAAGCGACGTACGACAATAAGGTTCAAAACGCTGGGATAAATATGAAGTTAGGGTACTCTAGTTACACGCTCCGCCACCGGGATTTGCCCTGATGGAATTTAAGATCGCGCTGCTATAGTGGTTTGAAAGTGCCCCGGCCAATTCGGTTATTGAACATCGATATTCGGGTGAACAGTTGCCTGCATCTTCAGTGATGATCCCGCCAGTGATGAGTACCATAACTTCATCGCTTTGCATCCCTTCTACGCAGAATGAGATCCCACTTCGGCTTCTGCATTGCGGAACACTCGATGTAGAAGACTCAAACTCGGTATTGTATGATATTCCGCCGATTCCTGTGAGTGTCTCCTCAGCGCCGGATATGATCACGCAGTAGTCATCACCTTTATATTGCTTTGGCGGCGTAAAGAGGAATCCGTAGTTGAAGCCACTAAGTCTCTTTGATGAGTCATTCGGATCCTCAAATGTTGTGGAAAGAAAGACGGGACTTCCCCCAGCTCCAATGAGAAGCTCACCCTTGGCACACTCTCGCATACGTTCCTGAATATACCGTATGCTTCTTAATTTTGCTTGAGCTACACGTAATTTTTTGCGGAGTTTCTTCTTCTGTTTCTTATTTGCTCGGCGAATAAGCTGTTTTAACGATCGGACTCTACTTCCTGAACGTCGTACTGATCTCGCTATTCGGCGCTGTGCCGCCTTCGTTGAGATCGTTTTTGTGGATCCATTTTTTTTGATTTCTAAAACACTAGAAGGTCCATTTGGAATCCTGACGCAAGTGTACTGTGAATGCGTGTCATCTTCTCCGGCTATAGGTACGTAAAACTGTGCCTGAAGTGATTGTATCGCCAAAAAAGTAGAAGAGAGCAGCAAAAATGTAAATAGCCTACGACATAGTATCATTGGGAGGAGTCTCCGGTTACGCATAGTTTGTATATCACTGCCAGATGATAGCACTCTTTGCCGCATTATTCTAGCTATAGTCAGGAACGTGCACTGCCAAGCACACAGCTATTAACGGACAATCTAGCACTCAGAAGTGATCCTGAGGCTATCTGGATGTGCACACAGCTGCTATGATCACACGAATTCAAAGTAGTAATTTATTGTTATGGCAGCGAGCAAATACTCTTATTTTACTTTGAACGTATTATTATACGCTCTTTCGCTGCTTTCTGTAACTTTGGCTGGTGTTACAATTGCTTTCTATAACGGCTCTCCGATCGTCTTTGACGATTCCATGGGGTATTTCAATACATTAAAACATGGCATGGTCAGCCACGTGCGTCCTTCCTATTACGTGGACGTTTTTAAGTGGCTTGTCGGCCCTCGTCCGTTTTACTGGCTTGTTCTTCAGTCCCTTTTTCAGGCTATTGTCTTACACCTTGTCTGGAGTCTTATCCCCTCAAGGCTTTTCGAAGGTGCTGTTCGTCGTGCACTGATACTTAGCGCATTTGTACTCTTTACTCCTCTTGGTTTTGAATCTTCATACCTTATGCCTGATTTCTCAGGTGGGTTAATGTTACTAACAGCAGCGGCAACCTTGGCATTCTGGTCAAATACCACATTTAAGATTAAGTTTCTTTTGTGTTCTTTCACAGTTCTCTTCTTGAGCTTTCATATATCAAATATCCCTTTGTTAGTTTTTCTACTCATAGCGGCTTCGTTCTCAATCCTCTTTAGTAGAGGCGTCTGTGAAAAGAGCTGGGAAGCCGTCATTGTTCTGACCGTATTAGCCATTGGCATTACTTTATCGATAAATCTGAGAAATGTTCAGGATCTAAAGATCTCTTCGCCTGCGCCTGCAGGGAAGCTCTTTGCCTTTGCGCGCTTCTATGAGCTGGGGCCAGTAAAGGAGTACATTCAAGAAGGGTGCGCACAAAAAGATGTAGCTCCATCTCTAACTTACTTCTGCGATGCACACACAAAAATACCAGAAGATTGGGATGCTCAGCTTCTTCTCTGGCACGGAGATTCCCCGTTTGCTGCCTTTAGAGAAACTTCTGATGAGAGGTATCTTAGCTGGAGAGATTTGCGGACGCAGGTGTCTCCCATTCTAGAGGCTGCGGTCGTAAGATCCCCGGGCGCATTTGCATATGCATTTCTAAAAGGAGGCTGGGAGCAGCTCTGGCGCATTTCGCTCAGTGATGCTTTCGGATTCGGAAGAGAGCCGCTCCATATGCACAATCACCTAGTAGAAGCTGTGTTTAGTAAGTCTGACATCGCTCGATTTAAAAGTTCTAAACAATATCAGCAAAAATTTCCGATGAAGGAGCTTACAGTGCTATATACCGCAGCGTATTATATTGGATTGTTACTTCTCGTTCTCTTAATCCGTATCAGTACCTCACCTGAGCAGCAGTTTTTCTTATGTATGCTCTTGGTAGGAATCCTTGCCAATGCACTCATTTGTGGAGGCCTATCAGGACTAGACGGCAGATATCAGCTGCGAGTAGCGTGGGTACCACTCTTTGCAGCTTCTCTTGTTCTTTTTAAGTGGAGATTTCCTCCTCGGAAGCACTCCTGAGAAATCTCTAGAATGCGCTCGACTTGCAAGCATCAATATTTGGTACGGTTACATATGGAACAGAGTCTCCCCATCCATAAATATCGTCAGTTCTAAGCTTTACTTCAGCAGCGGCGGCAGCCTCAGTAAACGATGCAGCGCCAGGGCGGTTTTTAAAATAGAAGTTTCGTTTGTCTAGCGCCGCTAGGTAGAATTCAGGTCTTCCTTTAGAATCTCTATCCACGATGTTAGCGCAGTCTTCAGTCAGAAAGTTCTTGATCCCTTCGGCGTAGCACGGATCGGTGGTTGCTTTGTCGTATCTTGTGCTTTGGGTAGGATGGTCGTAGCAGAGATAAGGATATTGAAGGGCAATATATGCTGGTACAACAGCGGCTACGATCACATATCCACTTCCAGACGAATCGTGCTCTGCATTCCATTTTGAGGTCATGACATTAATAAACATGGTAGGGAGTGTTCCCGGTGAAGGTACTTCTCGACGCTTACACTTTTTAATAAGCTTGATAATCTCTCTATTAAAATCAACGTTGTTGTAGAAAGTAGAGCGGATGCTTTCTAGCTTGGCAATGTTCTCAGAGATGCTTGGTGATACTTCAATATCAAGATCGCCTTGCAGGTAAAACTTTTGCACAGCTTTTACGTCTTTAGGATTAAGGTTAATTGAAAGACTTCCACTGTTTTGTTGTCTTTGAAGCTTCTTAATGAGCCTAGTAATCTTTCTGGCTTTGACACGGTTCCGAGAACTGTTTTTAGCCGTACGCTTCTGCGCCCGTTTAAAACCCATGGTCTTATAGGTATCCCCCTTACCAACGGCAATCCTTGTCTTCCCGTTCGGTAGGTATACACAATACAGGTCACTGTTTGGGCTAAGCTTAGAGTAGGTTTGCCCAAAGGCGGGGTGTACTGCTGAAAATACAATGAGTAATGATAAAATTATGAGGCGATACTTACACATAGAATGTTCCATTAATTGGCAGGTTGTATGAGAGTGTTATACTAGCACAGCCTAGCGGTTAATCATACACAGGTGTCACGCACGACTCTCAGATTAAGTAGTGGATATTAGTGCAATTTCTCAATACAAAACGAACTGGCCTGAGTGAATAACAGACTGCTTAACAGCGTAAATACCTCACGTTTAGCGTCAGCTCTCCATAATACTAGGGTGGGCAAAACCACAGTGCCCGAGATTGATTAGTGATTTATCTGTGTGATTATACTAACATTGATATAGATTTTTATACCATTGAGGATAACTCATGAGACTCCTTCTTCTTACCGTCATTTTCACTCTTATTCCTAGTTATTGCTTCGCGCAGTCACAATCAGAGAATCAGGATTGTTATGATGAGCTCGTGGCCCTTGCAGAGTCATACCGTCAGGAAGAGGTAAGTGTTGCGCCGGATAAGGAGTACATGGAGTGGCTCAGTGACGAAATGAGGTCCAGACTCTCCTGTGCGACTTCGAGCCAAACGACTCGTAGTATTCACAACCGTTCTGTCATCGCTCAGGTGGTTGTTATGGCCACTGTTCTCCATGCTCTCGTTAAGACCGCTAGCTCAGCTATACGAATTATAGCAAAAGCGGCTACGAGTCCATTCACAAAAGAAGTAAGGTTGGCCGAAAAGCAAGCGGCGAAAGTAACTGCACAGCTAAAAGCAAAAAGGCGAAAGGCACGGCAGCTTGAGAAGCGTATTGCTAAGAATAACGGTGAAGCCAATGCAAAAATGCTCAAGCAAATTGCAAAACTACAAGAATCGGTTAACAAGCTTCAACAGAAAGTGTCAGTCCTTGAAGCGAAAGAGGAGACTGCGACGACTATCAACTTAAATGCTAAGTGTAGGTCGAACTTTGGACCATCTATTATCACTCACAGTGGTTCTAGTGTGAACATCAAGATCAAAATGGACGGAGGTTCTGCAAACTTAATCCTCGTTCTTAAAGATAAAAACCTTGTCGGCTCTTTTTCAAATACGTTTGGAGACCGTGGAAGCATTTCCTTAGTGGTCAGTAAGAAATCAATTGCCGGAAGCTTCACTGATAGTGAGGATTCTTCCCAAACTGGTGCACTGGTATTTCGGCGCTGTAGCCGACGTTAAGCTACATGGAATCGAATAGCCGAACGCTACCCCTGCTTCATTCAGTATCTGGCTCATCCTGAGAGAACGCGATATTATTTCCCATGCGTTTTTTCTTGAGTCGCTATGCGAAATAGTAAGTATAGATATCATTTAATTGGGCTCGTTTGTCTGAGCCTTCTTGTCCTTTTCTCTTATCTCTCCTTTATAGAGGGAGATAGAAGCAGTTGGCCTCGCCTAAAATGGGAGAAGGGAGATCTCCTAGCGTATACATATCAAAGCGATATCAAAACATACCTGCAGAAATCACCTCTTATTTCCGACAACAAAAGGTCTCACACTAAACTTGAGGGAGTTTTGGTGATGAAGGTTCTGGCTACTGAGCCAGACGTGATTGAAGCCGTAGCTCAGCTTACCAAGGCCAGACAATTTGTGGATCGTGAAGAAACGAGAGCTCAAGCCCGGCTTTACGAAACACCAGTACTCCTGTCTTTTAGTCGCAGAGGAGAGGTCCAGAAAGTTACATTCACAGATCGTATCTCTGAACAAAATGCACAGGAGCTACGCTCGTTCTATTATGGGTTGCAGGTAACGTTTAATGAAGACGGCGCTCCTGACTGGAATGTTATAGACAAAGACCCAATCGGTGCAGTTGTTGCAGAGTATGTGGTAGTGCCGGATGGGCAGGGGATTAAGCGTACGCTATCAGCTTATGACTCAATACGGACGTTTGATAGTGGCGATAGCGCAAAGGGAAAAATTCTTGCTGCATCGCTCTATGCTGTGCCTTCGCGCTCTGCTTCTTGGTTAAAATCACTTAGGAGTTCGACAGAGGCGGAGGTAAGCTCGGGAGAAATAAGAGTACATTATTCTTTTTCAATGAGTCTGAAGAAACGCACGCGAGTTCCTGATGTTCAGATTGCGTCTCTCTTAAGTGCCGATGACTTCAGGAGTCGCTATCTCTCGTATCAGCCACAAATTGAAGTGGCACAGAGTGCCTTGTCCTCAGAGGCCAGAGGGAGAGTTGATATTGACGCCCTAGTTAAGAAGGTCCCTGAGCGGCCTGGTGCTAAAGTAACGTGGAGCTTAGAGCTGGCAAAGACACTCCGCGATAACCCTGATGCGTTGCCAGAGGTGGAAAATCACTTTATCGAAGCTACTCGTAGTGATGATGTTGATACTATTGGTGCGATTTTACACGCTCTTCATTCTACAGATACGCCTGAAGCGCAGATAAGTCTTGTTAATCTTATCAATAATGATCAGATCCCTAGGCATTACCGCGAGTCGGCACTCATGACAGCTGGTCAGCTCGAACATCCGACTGAAGAGGTCCTGCAGTCGCTTGAGGATAATAGCGTCTCTCCTGATAAAGATTTTGCTAGCGTGGCCCTTCTTAATTATGGTGCTGCTCTTGATAGCTATCTCGGTGTAAATATGCTCTCAGCCACAGAACGTGTGCAGCGTCTGGGAGACCGGGTTCACGAAGCGTATCAGAATAATGATAAAGATCAGTTTCGTACCAGTATGCTGGCACTTGGGAATACCCGACATCCGCTCCTTGGGCAAGTCGCAGAGCCTTATCTTGACGATCCTGATCCAGCCGTGCGAGGGCAGGCGGCAAAAGCTCTGGGGCGCCTTGATGATGGCGGATCTTTAGAGCTTCTTACTAGTAGCATTCGTGATGAGACGAATACGTCTAGTAGATATAAAATGGTACAGGGACTCATTGAGCGTCAGGACAAACAGGCTATGCGTATCTCTCAAGAGATCTTATTTGAAGAACCAGACCCAACAATACGAAAGGCGCTCGTTGTTCATCTCGGCAAGCACAAAGGTACATATTCCTCAAACGCGGTGATTCTTAAGACCCTCTTGCCACGTGAACGAGACCCGCAGGTTAAGGAAACGATACGCCAGCAGTTAGCTACTAGAAGTCAACGTCAGCAATAGTTTTGCTTGTACTGTAAAGCGTGTCATTTCTGCTATAAGTTGAAAATGACGCGATAGTAAAAGACTTTGAGACACTAAAGATACTATAGCCTACTTTACCTTTAATGTAGAGCCTCCCGTTTGGCCCCTTAATATTATTTGTGACCTTCTGGCCAATCTTGGCACTTACTTTTTTCTCAGAAAAGTTAAGAGTAGGGGATAGCTTTTGTGAGACACTGAGTGAGTCTGACACGAGATCGACGTCTCCTCCTGCAGATGCAGAACCAACTCCTATGCTGACACCGCCAGAAGCCGAGGCTCCTACGGAAAGTTTAGGACCACCTGAGATGTAAAGCCCTGAATCATCGATCCCGGCTTTGCCGTGCATAAAGAGCAAGCCACCAGCAGATGCTTTTACGCTCACACGAAATTTCCACCAACCTATGCTTTTACTAGCGCTACCACCGAAGAGAGGAATGATTGCGAAGTTAATACTTTTAGAGAGTTGTTCCTTCGCGCTGTCGCTATATTCAGCAATTGTATGTCCGAGAGTTTTAATTTCGATCTTTGCTTCATTCGCATCAATTGAGTTTGGAGCCATAACGACATTTCCATCAAGATCGAGCACTTCAAAATTCTTTGAGAAGATTTTAATTGGTATATCGAGACCAAAACTTCCCTCAGCTCGTAGGTCTTCTGGAGTTCCCGCTGATGGCATAACTACGGCCAGCGAACCGCCGAGACTTGGAGAGACACTTAATTCAGGAACGGAATAGTGGTAATTTCTAATTCCCCCTTCGTGTATTACGGTATCGGCAGGAACATAGCCGTCAGAATCTTTGGGTTGGTTTAGTATCGCAGCGATAATCCCGCTCCAGCTTCTTGTGTTTACTTCTTGTTCACATTCCGCCCCCTCGCAGAAGTCTCTAAATACAGCTTGCTGCACTTGTTCAAGTTCAAAGGTACTCACGTGCTCAGCTACGTTAACACCATGAGTTCGGGCAATGACTCCTACTGGGTACTCTTCGGTGATTGTTTGGTCAAAGATACTTCCGTTTTGGTGAGATATAGTAAATCGTATTGGGAGTTGCTCGCCAGTTTCTGGCAGTATCGAAGTAAGATATGCATTAAGTGCTTCAGGGACTTCAATGTCAAATTCGTACGTTGTTGGATCATCTTCTGGAACCGTGGGAAACCCAATTGTTGAGGTATATGCTGTGCCATCGGCAGAAAGAACAAGCTCACGACAGTCATCTGCTGCTACTAGCAGGCATGATGATAGGGTTATTCCCGAACCGGCTTCTCCGTAGGACGCAAGAGTAATTGATCCATGCACTTCAGAGGGGCTCTCTTGTTCATGATCTTCTCCGACGATAAGGGCGTCTCTTGCAAGAGAGAGGTGATGAAGCGCGATGCGTTGTGTGTCCTGAGCTTCGCGCATGACCGGCAGTACCAGTGGCGCTGCATCTAAAAGAGCTGAGTGGTTATCCTCCTCGTTTACCTCTTCAATCTGTTCATCTCTATCGATGTGGGCATGGATAGTGTAATTCTCAGTGCTACCCGTGAATACGATGTCTTCTACGTAGACACTTACGTCGTAGAGGTTCTCGCCGGGATTTATCTGATCGATATGACCGTAGGCGATCTCTTCTTCCTCTCCGCTTCCGTCTGCTGGAGTGGCAGTGAATGTTACAGGAATAACGTTAGCCGTCTCATCTGAGTGTATTCCAACGATAAAGTCGAAAGTGTGATCGACATAGAGTGTCGCTCCGCTCTCTTTCGCCGCAACTGATGTAATCTTAAGATTTTGGGTTTTTTCTGTGTACTCTCGCAATGATTCGGTATTGCTTGAAGAGCTCCCGTTACAGCCCGTTAGTATGGTGATAAGAGCTGCACAGATGAGTAGAACAGAAGGTTTTGATTTTGGGTAATTCATAGTGTCCCCTATACATAGTGGCTTTAACGTAACAAACCCGGAGCTGAGTAATTTTCAGCCTTAATAATGATGAATGTTTGTGGCTTTAGGATGTAACAATCTGATATGGGAGAGAATGCCGTTTTGAAATCAAACGCTGGACCAAAAAGCCTATCTACTGTCTCAAGATGCAGATTAATACGCTGACAAATGAGAGAGTCTAGTTACGTCAAAGTTTCCTCAGGTCATGATTGAAGCCTTTCCATCTTAGAACAGTTCATACAGAGATGTAAGCTGGATCATACTCATGAGTCTTAAGTGAGCTTTCTTTCAGCTAGTTAGCTCGACGTCTCACCCTGTTAACAATCTTTCATGATACGGCTCATAGTCTGGCGAGGGTTCTGGCCTAAAATGCATTTAACTTTAAAAGGCATGTTGCTTATTACGCATTATTTATAAGAGGCAGAGCATATTATGAGACACCAGAGAAACTCTTTCCTAAATCAAATTCAAAAATTCTGGGTAGTTACTATCCTTTTTTGTGCGCTCTCCGCCCCGAGCACACTTCATGCTGAAATTCCATATATACCACTAGGGCCTCGCGGTTTGCTCTATTCATGTGAGCAGGAACAGACCCGTTCTGAGTGTCGAGGGACACTGCTTGACGCTGATGGAAGGGAGACGAGATTTAGGCGTGCACAGAGTAATGTCCGACGTCTGATACGTAAAGCCAAGACAAGAAGGAAGAGGGCCAAGCGACGCGGCGATAGAAAGACGGTACTTCGTGCTATCGCAGATGTCGGAACACTAAGGCAAGTTAGGGGAGGGCTCTATAGCTGCCGTCAATATCGTGCGAATCGGTGTAAGCTCGATACAAGTTATTACAGTAATGATAACTTTGGCGAAGCTTGTGAAGCTTTTGGAAGCTCACTCTATGAACCTGAAGAAGAAAATATAATCATATATGATTACCACTCAAAGGAGAGAGCACATAATCGGATCGTAAACGGTTCTGCCTGTAGCTTTAGCCAATCTCCTGTTGTACCTGTTGATTACCGCGGCTCTCAATACTGTACAGGTAATGTAATTGCGGACACGGTGATACTCACAGCAGCGCACTGCGTAAATAGTATTCCATGTGAGCAGTTATCTGTACGAAATGGTGATGATCTGAGGCGTGACGTACTCGGGTGTGTTGTGCATCCTGAATACACCGGTGGTGAAAAACACGATATTGCTCTGCTCTATCTTGGAGAGAGTATTGAGACTGAAATTTTTCCAATATATACCGAAAACGATATTGAGGTCGGTGAAGAAGTACTCTTTGCTGGATATGGCGTTAGTGAATCAGATGACACTACTCACTTTAGAGCCACCAGTAACACCATTAGTTCAGTGGATGAAGAGAGTCTAGAGATCGAATATCTCACTGAGCTAGAGGACGAAGGGAATACGTGTTATGGGGACTCGGGCGGACCTCTCGTTGTGAAACGAGACGGATACTGGGTGCTTGCTGGTGTTGTGTCAAATGGCGACGCTGCAAACTGCGCCATGTCCGGATATGAGAAACAGGACATCTCACGCTGGGCTAACGTGACCTCGGCTTCAAATCTCCAGTTTATTAAGGACTTTACAGAGAATATCCTCGACTGATAGGTCACAACAGTTCAATTACTAGCATAATAATGCTATGGTTAACGGCAAATATCTATGAGGTCCGTCTAAATGAAAAGATTGCTCGCGTCTACACTACTTACCTTTCTGAGCTCTGTCATTCTCGCCATCTCTGCAAATGCTAGACCCCTCTATAACTTTGATGTCAAAGTAGACCCAAAGTCGATAGCCCCGGGAGCGATCTTAGATATACCACTTTACATGGTAGAAAACAGAAACGCTGATGAACCAAGTCTTTGGGAGGGCGGCCGAATTTATGCTTTCTATGCGATTTATAAGACAGGACCATCAGAGGTCATCTCCTTTACGCCTCGAGAGGAATACGACAATGATGACTCTCGAATCTACATAGCACCTGATAAGTTAGGCGGGAACTTGGATATGCAAGCTGAGCAATCCCTCTATAACGAGCGAAACGTTGGAGGTGTCCCGACTGAGGTTGACAATTCCGGTATTACTGGACGTTCTGAAACTCATCTTGGAACATTTCGTATTAAGATTGGTCCTGAAATTCAACGTGAAGATGGCAATGGTAACTTAGGTCCTGTGGAAATTTTCCAGATATTTTTTGGCGCACCAACTGGAGTAGATCTGCCATGGAATCTTAAATTTACAAAAGGCGAGACCGTAATCCAGCAGGGCCGTGTTACATATGATAACCATGTGGTGATACTTAAGTCAGATGTTGAGGAGGAACCGACTCCAACACCGATGCCGACCGCGAGCCCGATTCAACCAGATCCAAGTCCGACCCCAGCGGATACCGTAATCAGTGCCTCTCAGGATCTTCTAGACACTATTGCCAATTCAAAGATACTTATTTCTCAGGTAAAGAAGAAAATTCAAAAAAAGAATAGGGAAGAGCAATTATCGCTGAGAGCTAGTCTTCGCGAATTGGCTCAGTATCTTTTGGACCTTATCTCACAAAGCAGCGCAGATATTACTACAACAAGTGCCAAATTTAATCTGACCAAAGCTTCAAAGAAAGCTTCTCGTAAGCTTAAGCTCTTTGCCAGTAAAAAGAAGAAAGCATTTAAGAAGAGAAAGCGACTGGCTTTAAAATCACTCGCTCTAATAGAGAATAAGATAGTTGTAGAGTAGTGGTCTAGCTTAGCGTTTGCTTGAGCACAAAGCTGTCATTTTCTTTCGTTAGCTCCCCAAACGCGCCATTAACAATAAGCATATTTGGCGGTTTGTGTCCGATATCGGCATCGATAACGATCGGGATATCTAAATCGGCCAGTACATCAAGGATGACCTCGTTTTCTGTAACCTCAAAGCTCTCACCTGCGGCCGCTTCAAATCCACTGCGCCCGAAGATAAAACCGTTTACATGCTCAAACCAGCCAGCGTACTTCATCTGATAAAGCGCTCGGTAAAGATCGGTAGGCTTCATCTCGCAGTTCTCTAAGTAAAGAAGTATGCCCTCAGGAGCTTCTCTCTCGACATAGCCGGGTAAATCTCCAAATGGGGTACCGACAAGATTTTGTAAAACGTCTATACAGCCACCGATCATCCTTCCAGTCAGCGAGGGTACTTCACCTTTAAGAAAGCTCCATTTTGTCTGACATTTCAAGTTGTAATTGAGGTCTGTGACATCATCAGGAAATGACTGTTGATACATCTCGCTGCTGTGCTGCACAATGGTTTCCTCTGTACTTGCACGCAGGTAGTCAAACGAATGTTTGGTTAATGCGTCAGCGGAAGCTGAGTCCATAAAGTTCACACCGTGAGCTGTCGCAATTCCAGTTCTAGTAGTAATCGCGAAGAGCAGAGTCGATATGTCGGAATATCCTTGTACCCACCTTGGAGATTCTTTGAGCTTGTCAAAATCGAGTAATTCCAGTGTATCAATTAAAAACTCTCCTCCCCACGGTGGAAGAATAAGATCGATATCTGAGCGAGCCCACATCTCCATGAACTCTTCTGCGCGCTCCTGTCTACTAGCGCTTACGTGACGCTCATTTTCCTCAAGGCAGTTTCCCAGATCGATTGAGCAGCCATGAGATTCATGAAACTCTTTCACGGCCCTAAATTTATCTTTAAAGTCTTGCCTGCCAAGACCAGAGGAAGGGGCCGTAACTCCAATTGTTAGAGGGCCTTTTTTTGATGTTTCCGGATAAATCATAAAAGCTCCAGCGAGGAAGATAGTTCGGTACTACAAATACCATTTAATCACCTTTCAAAGTCTTATTCGAGTATGTTGAGAAAAAGTTTCTTTGAATGAAGAAATAACGTTACGGGCAGGCAAATGCAGCGATTTCTATCCTGAAAGTAGCCCTGTGCCTCTATGATATCTTCAAAAATAAGGAGCTACATATCCGAGAATACGAATTCTCTTAGCGAACCATCTTCGTACTCTAGGATCATGCCTGAACTGCCACTTCCTTCACTGTTAAGATAGGTTCCAGTTGTGATGCTTGAAGGTGCTTTTGTAAGGGACATTGTCGCACTAGTGCTATCAGCGAGAGCCGGGAAGAAGTCAATGAAAGCCCCGGATGTTTCAGTGGGGTAAAGCACGCCAGGGTCATTGTTGCCATTGTTGTCGATATCGGCAGCGAGGACAAAAGCATAGCGGGAGGTTATCTCTTCAGATATAAGAATACGTTGTTTCTTCTTATAGTGAACGAAATTATAAGTCGTTCGTTTTTTCGCTCTTCTCTTTCCGCGTTTTCCTCGTCGTTTGCCATTCTTAATTTTCTCAATCCCCAGCAGCTCATCAATACCATCGTTATCTAGGTCAACACATGTGAGAGTTGAAGGTATGATATCCTTAAGCCTGATGGTTGAAACTTGTCGGAAATTACTTTGAGAGGAGACATATAAGACTCTTTTCCTTCTAGAAATGGCAAGTTCTGACAAGCCATCGCCATCAAAGTCACAGTGTTTAAGTACGCTATCTTTAGACCTGCCGAAGCGAAAGCGTAGCCTGTCACCCTCACCAATCGACTCAATATTCCATATGATATTGTTTCTTCGATTCTCAATGGTCACGCGTTCAGGAGTATCGTCCCCCAGATAATCAGAGTAAAAGATATCAGTGTCTCTGTTTGCAGGCACCTCATGGAGAAACATCACGCTATTATTAGAAGAGAGCAGGGCTTCGGTGACGAACTTCGCACCATTCTCACTTAGACGTGTAACGATAACATCAGATATTCCATCGCCATCAAAATCATCATCGAGATAGGAGTTCTGTTCATTTCCGGGAGGAGTCGCTGTAGGTGCTGGTGTGGGCGTTTCTACAGGCTCAGGAGTAGCTGTCGGAGCTGGTAGCGGAGTTTCGATAGGTGTTGGTGTTGCTGTTGGCGCCGGAGTCGGTGTGCTCGTAGGTACTGGTGGAGCCGTTGGAGCAGGGGTAGGAGTAGCTGTTGGTACTGGTGTAGGCGTTGGAGTAGGAGTTGGTGTTGGTGTCGGAGTCGGAGTAGCAGTGGGTGTAGCAGTAGGAGTTGGCGTAGGGGTCGGCGCCTCGTATTCACTTGAGTCAGCTATAGCAGCTGCTACATCTAAGATGCCTGGTGCGACCATCAATCCTTGCAGGCTCGCAATTGGTCTCACGTTATTAAGGAGTCGTGCTTTTACTTCAGCATTTGAGAGTTCTG
>JAUIIO010000052.1 GCA_030431715.1 bacterium | reverse complement strand
TTTCATAATTATCATTTCGTTTTTCCTTGCCTATTATAGCCGGGCCTCGCTCATTTTTTGGAATGAGCAGTATGACCTTGGCGTTGAGTTCACAGGATCTCGTCTCGCTCCCATTAAAGATTATTTCATCGTTCTTGTTGTCGCTCTGGTGGGCTATAGTATTTTGCTCAATATGCTTCGTGCCTACAGTAGTATGCGTATGCGCAGCAGTCTTGAGCTTGTGAAGATTTCACTGGTGAGCTCGATTGTTGTGTTTGGTTCGCTTGCAACCATTATCTTCTTACTCAAGCTTGAACTCAGCCGGAGCTTTCTCGGACTTTTCTGCGTGCTCGTCACTCTCTTTCTCGCCGCAGAGCGGATGATTGTGCTTGAGTTCTTAAGGTACTGGAGAAAACGAGGAAAGAACTTTAGAAATGTTCTCATTGCAGGAGTAGGGGAGCAGGCTATTAAACTTGCAGACGAGATTCTTACTCGTCCTGAGTTAGGTATACGCATTAGGGGCTTTGTGGATCTCTCTCAGGAGACCTGTGATGACTCGCATGATGAATTTAAAAGTCGATTAACCCGTTGGTGCGGACGCGTTATCCCACGTGTTTCAGGGCTACAAAAAGCGGTAAAAGACTACGCTATTGATGAGGTGATCTTTACCGATATCACAAGTGTTATGCCAGAGGTTGAGCGCTCTCTCTTTGTGTGTGCCGAGCAGGGGGTACGAACTACCGTAGCTGCGAATCTCTTTAGTATCGGTATGGTTCGCTCGCAGATGAGTTACTTTGGGAGTACTCCTCTTATCCATTTTGAAACCCCACCTGGCGATCGCTGGGAGCTTACCCTTAAGCGTTTTCTTGATGTTTTTATATCAGGGGGGCTTCTTATTCTTTTATCCCCACTTCTCATTGTCTTGGCGCTCCTTATAAAAATTACTTCTCGGGGCCCTGTGTTTTTTGTTCAGCGCCGTGTTGGACAAAACGGAAGACTATTTGATCTGTATAAGTTTCGTTCGATGGTCGAAGATGCAGAGCTTTTACTTGACGGGTTAAAAAGTAAGAATGAAATGCAAGGACCGGTCTTTAAGATAAAAAAAGATCCTCGCGTTACCTCACTGGGATACATTCTTAGAAAGTATAGTCTCGATGAATTGCCTCAGCTCTGGAATGTGTTTATCGGGGATATGAGCCTTGTGGGACCAAGGCCACCTGTTCCGGGAGAAGTGAGCCTCTATGAGCCGCGTGAGCGGAGACGTCTCTCCATGCGTCCAGGCCTTACCTGCACGTGGCAAGTAAGCGGTAGACAGCAGATCCACGACTTTGATTCATGGGTGAAGATGGACCTTGAATATATAGATAATTGGTCGTTAGGCGGCGATCTCTGGCTCATGATCCGCACCATTCCAGCTGTTTTATCTGGTAGTGGGGCCTAGTTTTTTTGGTCAAAAAGCACAAATCCTGTATTTTCAGCCTGTTAGCGCCCGACAAAATCGTTAAGCCAGATCGTGGCGCTGTCGATATCATATATAAGACAATGATGTAACGCCCCAATATGTAGTTTTGTGGGGGAGAAGTACCAATGACGGTGAAGTTTTTAAAAGGCATTTCCAGTAACGTAGAGCGAACAAGCTCCGCGAGTTCTAATGCTGGCAAGCAGGCCGGATCTAATGGCCGCAGTATCTCATCAAATATTTCCTCACAGTCCTCTATTGTAAAATCTGATGCAGCAGTTTCGCTTGTGCGTACCAATAGAAATGACACCGAAAAAGTTAGAGATTTTGATAAAGCTAAAACGTTAGCAAAGAGCATCTCTGAGAGAGTGCTTGAACTCGATAAGGAAGAAGCCGAAGCAATCCACAGCCCAGATAGCAGTGCTTTAAGAGGCTCTTTCACACTCTAGTGTCATTCTAATCTCCGAGTGAATTCTCTATGCACCCCTCCGCGTTCTCCGCGGTCTCCTGTGTTCTAAACGTATCAAGTGAGCATCTCGTAGTTTGAAATACTACCGAGCTCCGGGGGAAAAAATAAACAGGGAGAGCGCGGAGAACGCGGAGGGATAGCAGGGGAGCTTACTATTTTCAGTTCTTTGTTGTGAAGTGAGAGCTGTGCTGTTACAGATCGAAACATGGATATACAAGTAGAAACAGATGTTGCGCTGATAGGAGCCGGGCCTATCGGTCTAGAAATGGCGGTAGCGCTTAAGAAAGAGACTTTTGCATATTCTCATATCGAAGCGGGATGTCTCGGAGCAACGGTTGATTGGTATGCGCCGGGCACGCACTTTTTTTCATCCCCGGAACGTATTGCTATCGCCGGTGTTCCGCTCTGTAACGTCGATCAAACAAAGGCTACGAGAGAGCAATATCTCACCTATCTGCGCTCAGTCGCTCTACAACATCAACTCATAGTTAGAACACATGAGCGAGTAGTAGAAGCGAAGAGAAGCGACAACGGCGACTTTATGCTTTCCACGATTAAGAGCACTCACGGTGTGGGAGGGCCTTCTGAGCAAAGCTACTTGCCAGATCCCGAGGCAACAAAGAAAAGCTATAAAGCAAAGAAGGTGATTTTATCGATTGGTGATATGCATATCCCCCGGCTTCTTGGCGTTCCGGGAGAAGGGCTTGCTCACGTGAGTCATTACTTGCAGGATCCACACAGGTATTATGGCAGTAAGGTGCTTATTGTTGGAGGTAAGAACTCAGCGGTTGAAGCCGCTATTCGGCTTTACCGGGCCGGGGCGCAAGTAACTCTCTGTTATCGACAGAAAGAACTCGATAAAGAACGTATCAAGTATTGGCTCTATCCAGAGATACAATTTCTCATGAAGAAGGGCGTTATTGAATTTCGACCGGAGTCGGTTGTAACGAAAATTTTAGAACGCACTGTAGAGATGAAGAGCGCGCAAAATGGAGGAAAGACGGTAGCACACACGTTTGACTCTGTTCTTCTTCTAACTGGTTATGAGCAAGATGGAAGTCTTTTCGATCAGCTTGGGGTAAAACTACATGGTGCCGAAAAGAAACCGGAGTTTAATGAGCAGACGATGGAAACAAATGTCTCCGGTGTTTATGTCGCAGGCACGGCGGTTGCTGGCACCCAGCTTAGGGGGGTAAAGGAGTTCATTGAGACTAGCCACGTGCATGTGGAGCGAATACTTGCATCCTTAAAAGGTGAGCAGCCGCCAGAGGGTGGTAGTGGGGCTGCTGGGGACTTTCTAGAAAATTGAATATCTACCCCTATGAGGCCATAGATAACTGAAATGCTTAGTGTTTTTCGCCGTGCTATGCTTCTCTCTCTGGTTCGGAAAAAATTCTCTGCCCTATCTTGATAAAAGTTTCCAGTGTGTTAGAGTGCTTGTTCCTTAAAAAGGGAATGATTTCATACAAGTAACAGATTTCATTTATGTAACATGAGCCTGGGGCATTTTATTTTACTGTCACCGGGCATTTACGTTAGAACGAAAGATGACAACAAAGAATAAACCGACATACAGTCAGACAAAACAGGACGCAGAAAAGAGCGCTGCATGGCACCTGATAGACGCAAAAGATATCCCACTCGGAAGGCTCGCTAGTAGAGTTGCACTTCTTATGAGAGGGAAGCACAAGCCAACGTTCACTCCGCACGTTAATGGTGGTGATTTTGTTGTTGTGATCAATGCCGAGAAGGTTGTGCTTAAAGGCAAGAAGTGGGACCAGAAAATGTACTACAGCCACTCAGGGTACGTAGGTGGTATCAAGCAGAAGTCTGCAAGACATATGCGTGAAGAAGCTCCTGAGCGTGTAATTGAGAAAGCTGTTAAGGGCATGATACCGCGCGGTGCGCTTGGTCATCAGATCTTTAAAAAGCTTAAGGTCTATGCCGGGGAAGAGCATCCACACGGAGCGCAGAGCCCTGAGCCACACAAAATAACACTAAGAAACCAGAAATAATCATTTAGCAAGATTTAAGACACATAGAGATTCGAAATATGGCAATGAAAGGCAAAGGCGTTACAGCAATTGGTAGAAGAAAGAAGTCGGTAGCTCGTGTATACCTCAGAGAAGGTAAAGGGGAGTTTGTTGTAAATAAGACTCCTGTATCAGATTACTTTGGGCGTGAGACGCTTAAGATGATTGTGAATCAGCCGCTTGTTCTTACTGACGGTCTTGAGAAGTTTGATATCCTTGTAAACGTTAATGGTGGCGGAGTGTCAGGTCAGGCCGGCGCAATTCGTCACGGTCTTTCACGTGCTCTAACACTTCACGAATCTGAGAATCGTCCAGTGCTTAAGAAGGAAGGTCTCCTAACGCGTGACGCAAGAGCTGTTGAGCGTAAAAAGTACGGTCGTCACAAAGCTCGTAAGAAGCCACAATTCTCTAAGCGTTAATTATACGCTAGTGCTCTAGTAGGCTCGTCGCGATATTCTATCTTTCATTTTTATTTTGAGATCAGCTCATCTGTTTCAGAGCTTATCTATCCTTGTCTTCAGATACTCAGAATCTGCTCGGCTCAATCAGGCGGGGGACTCCGCTCCTAGGTTAAGCACAAAACCAACCAGACCAAGCAGTATCGTTGCTGTCCATGCTGCAACGAGCGGCGGAAACAGTTCTGCTCGTCCAAGGGAGATGCTAAAAGAATGCACGGCATAGTACGAAAACCCAATACACGTTCCTATCAGGAAACTAAAAGCTAGGCTACCGCTTCTTGCTGGCACGAGTGCGAATGGGAGACCGGTGAGCGTTACGATAAAGATCACAAAAGGAAAGGATATTTTTGCGTAGAGATCTGACATATAGCTCTTTACGGAGAGGCCGTTTGCTTCCTGAGCCTTAATAAAGGTGCGGAGCTCACGGTAACTCATCGTAAAGGGGTCCGTCTTGGCCTGATAAAAGTCCTCAGCCACCTGTGGTATGGGCAGCGGGTGAGATGTTCTTGACTTAATAGTTGGCGCCTCGCCTTGCGCAAAGGCGTACTCAGTCACGTTCTTCATCGACCATCCAAGGCTTGGTCCGAGGTACGATACCTCCTCAGCATCTACGCGGTCTTTAATAGAAAAAGCGCTACTTAGGGTGAACTTCGAAAAGTCTAATAGGGAGCCTGTTCTTGAGTCGAACATGTTTGCAGAGTAGAAGGTGTCGCCGGAGCGCCACCAGAAGTTTTTCTGGCTGTACGTACCTTTCTGATCTTTTTTACGAATATCAATATTATAGATCTCTCTTACTCGCCTTGTGTAGTCAGGGACGATAGTTTCCTGAAGAAAAATTGAGAGTAAGCTCAAGAGAAAGCTTGCTACAAGGATAGGGCGAGCAATCCAGAAGATAGTAAGCCCGGATGCCCTCATTGCGGTAACTTCAGAATTCTTAGAAAGGATGCCGATTGTAAAGAGCACAGAAACAAGTGCCGCTGCCGGAAGCATTAAATTCAAAGTAAGTGGTATCTTATAAAGAAAGTATTTTATCGCAGTAGCAAATCCCACTTCACTTTCTAGAATCTTATCAAAACGATCTATCGCATCAAAAACGATAAAGAGCGTAATAAGCAGGATGAGTGTGCTGGCAAGGTTTTTTAGGAATTGCTTTAGTACGTAGCGGTGTATGATCTTCATGCCCGGGCCATCCTTTTAGAAAAGAACGATATCAGATTATCAAATCCCTGTGCGACAGACTGCCACTGCTCGCTGCTCATCTTTTTAAGCATATAGAAGGCGACAAGCGAGGTGATAAGATTTGGTATCCAAACGGCAACTGCAGGTGGAAGCGCTCCGCCCTCAGCGAGAGCAACGCTTACTGAAAGAAGGGCAAAGTAGATGACGAAGACGAGAAGCCCTATTACAGAAGAGAGCCCTGCACCCCACGTTCGCTGGGTACGAGGAGGCTGAATTCCGAGCGGCATAGCTATCAGTGCAAGAATGAGAGCTGCTACCGGAAGGGCCCAGCGCTGGTAGAGCTCAATCTCGAGTCGATTAATTCTCTTTGTGTTTTCCTTATAGGTCTCATTTGGCTCAATAGAGTTTGAAAGCGTGCTCGCTCTGGCGACTGCCAGAGGTTCACGAGCTTCTTCTTCGGTGAGGAAGTCTTCAGCCGTGAGTCTGCCGCGAAGAGCAATTTCGCTACGTATATTTGCGCTTGAGAGCTCTCTTGAACGCTTTCGTTGCGATTCGTTCTGGTTCCCAAAAAGCTGCTCTGGATCAGTTTCAAGATCGTTGTTTTCAAAGTCGGTGATCACGTATTTGCCGTTAGAGAGCTCATGGATACGGCCGTCATAGAGCCGAAAGACGATTGTTTTCTTCTCGGGGTTTGAAAGGATACGACCACGTTGGGCGATAATAATCTGACTCTCCTCTGCTCTTCGGTCATCGATGAGCACGTGTTCAAGTCGGCCAGTCGAGTGCTCAATCGTGTCAGCGTAGAGGGTGATGTTTCCGAGATCGTTAAAGATCCCTTCGCTTAGTCCAGCAGTGCTCTTATTGCGAGCGATCTCAAAGAGGGTGCTTTCGAGTTTTCGGTATCCCCAGGGTTTAAGTTCCGTAGAAATAAAGAAGCACATGACTGTAGCAAGTAGCCCAAAGGCAGCGACCGGGAAGATGAGCTGAAAGAGGCTTATGCCGCTAGCTCTAATAACAATGATTTCAGAATCACCAGAGAAGCGAGCAAACGCAAGCATCACTCCAAGAAGTGCGGAGAGCGGCACGGCGATTTCAAGAAAGGTAGGTATAATTGAGAGAAAGACCATTACCACCTGTGAGAGCTCTACTCCTTTGTTGATTATCAGTGAAGAGAGCTTCAGCATTCGAAGCACTAAGAGGATTCCAGTAAATGCGATAAGGCAGATAAAGAAGTAGGCAGTGGCTTCTTTAAATATGTAGCGGTTGATTATCTTCACGCGAGTATTAAAGCATAGAGTAGGGAAACATTACAGAGAGAGATCTGAGTGTCAGCAGACTATGTCTATTAAATGGAGCCGTTCACTGCGCCATCCATGGCTTCGTTCTCTCAACTTTTTAGCCGTCGGGCGTCCTGCCCTTAGGGCTAAAAAGATGCTCCATTTAATAGACATAGTCTGCTGACACTCGCCAAGGGGAGATTGGGGGAGCCGCTCACTACGCCATCCATGGCTTCGTTCTCTTAGCTTTTTAACCGTCGGGCGTCCTGCCCTTTGGGTTAAAAAGATGCTCCATTCAGTAAACAAAGTCTTAACCCCTCTTAGAAGGAGGATAGAGGGACTCTGTTTTTAGCCATGCGCAGAAAAAGCTCGGGTCCAAGCCTTTAGAGCACTATTTAAATTTTAGAATACTTTTAGAGAGTGTTGTCTAGAGAACTTGGTTCTTTTGACGTCGCGCTTCGTCTTTTCTGCGCTTTTTCATTGATTCTTTAAGCTTGCGCTTTTTCTCTTCAGAAGGTTTTGAGTAGTAGCGTCTTGCT